>NZ_JMPJ01000054.1 GCF_000735345.1 Ewingella americana ATCC 33852
GCCTAATTGTGCACGGAGTCAAACCACTCCTCATCCCTGCCTTCTCCTCTGAGAGGAGAAGGAGTAAACCCAGCCCTAGCCCAGTCTAAGCCACTGAGTTTGCTGCAATACCCCATCCCAACCTCCCCCTTTTCAGGGGAGGAGCAAAGTAAAATCCACAAAACTGAAACGGCACGGTTGAGAAGCCAGTAGGCCGCATTCAGAAGTGACGCCGAGCAAGAGGTGGAAAACCGCGTGTCTTTTTACGCGGGTTGGAATCCCGCCGCGAGGGAACCGCCTAAGCGGCGGCACTTCGCGGCTGTCACTACGGTGCCTGAAACATGTCCATTCCAACCCTGCGAAGCCTCGATCTTCCAGCGGCAAAAAAACGCCGGATTCCAAAGGGTTTCGTTTAAAACCCTTTGGGCCAGTGTGGGCGGCGAGCCCACGGTTTTGAATTTAAAAACAAAGTTTCATAGGGTTTTCAAACCCGTATCCCCCCGATGATAATTCTCTGAATCCCCTGAACTGTCTGTTCAAAAAATTCCTCATCGGCGAGGGTTTTGCCGCTGATGGCTTCCACTTGCACGCTGAAATCCGCGTAGTGCTGGGTGGTTGCCCAGAGCATGAAAATCAAATGCAGTGGCTCGATGGGGGCGATGAGCTCCTGCTTTATCCAGCCACGGATCACGTCAGACTTATCCTCCACCAGCGTCTTCAGGCTGCCGCCCAACTCCTTTTTCAACAATGGCGCGCCCTGCACCATCTCCAGACAGAACAGGCGCGAGGCTTGCGGGTGGTCGCGGGAGACACAAAGCTTGAGGCGGATATACTCACTAATGGCGGATAGCGGATGCTGCTCGGCCCGCAGGGCAATCAGTGGCGCGACCCACACGTCCAGCAGTCCGCGCAGCACCGCGACATAAAGATCTTCTTTCGACGGGAAGTAATACAGCAGGTTGGTTTTGGAAACGTCGGCGCGCTCGGCGACCTGATCCAGACTGGTGCCGTGGATGCCGTATAAAGAGAAAAACTCCAGCGCGGCGGCCATTATCGTGCTGCGCTTCGCCGCGACGGCTCTTGAACGCCGGGTTGGCGCTTTCTTCTGCTGCTCAATCTGCTGACTCACGACCACTCCCCGCCCCGCTTTCCATAATATCCCGAGCATAACAAATGGCTTTCAACCCGACTATCGCCAATCGGCTACCCTCTGAGCATTTCTGCAATTAACCACAAATGAGTAATTCTTTAACAAAACCGCACCATTTTTGCTCATTCCTGCCTGTTTTGTGTGCAGTTAGTTTTTACCAAATGGTCCGAATTAGACCAATTACTCCATTAAATTCGCTGAGATTATTTTAACCAACTGAAAAATAAGCCCATTTAAAAACTGGCACTCCCTTTGCAATACCTTCCTCGTCAATACGTTTTCACACAGCGCCAGCTGAAGCCCAAGAGGCACAGTCAAGCCATTGTTAAGATTAACGAAATTGAGGTGAGCTATGAAAATCGGTGTCTTTATTCCTATCGGCAACAACGGGTGGTTAATTTCCTCCACTGCGCCGCAGTACAAGCCTACTTTTGAGCTGAATAAAACCATTGTGCAGAAGGCCGAACACTACAACTTCGACTTTGCGCTATCGATGATCAAGCTGCGCGGCTTCGGCGGAAAAACCGAGTTTTGGGAACACAATATGGAGTCTTTCACCCTGATGGCGGGCCTCGCCGCGGTGACTTCCCGCATTAAGCTGTACGCCACCGCCGCCACGCTGGTGATGCCTCCGGCCATCGTGGCCCGCATGGCCGCCACCATCGACTCCATCTCCAACGGCCGTTTTGGCGTCAACGTGGTCACAGGCTGGCAGAAACCCGAATATGAGCAAATGGGCATGTGGCCGGGGGATGACTACTTCAGCCGCCGTTATGACTACCTGACCGAATACGTCACCGTGCTGCGCGACCTGTGGGGCACCGGCCACTGCGACTTAGACGGCGAGTTCTTCAAGATGGATGATTGCCGCGTCAGCCCGCGTCCGCAGGCCGACATGAAAGTCATCTGCGCTGGGCAGAGTGACGCCGGCATGGCCTTCTCCGCCAAACATGCCGATTTCAACTTCTGCTTCGGCAAAGGGGTCAACACGCCAACAGCCTTCGCCCCAACCGCCGCCCGGATGAAAACCGCAGCGGACGCCGAACAGCGCGACGTCGCCTCTTACGTCTTGTTTATGATCATTGCAGACGAAACCGACGCCGCCGCCCGAGCCAAGTGGGAGCTGTATAAATCCGGTGCCGACGCCGACGCGCTGGCGTGGCTCACCGACCAGAGCAGCAAAGACACTAAGTCCGGCAGCGACACCAATGTGCGCCAGATGGCCGACCCGACCTCGGCAGTAAATATCAACATGGGCACGCTGGTCGGCTCCTACGCCAACGTCGCCAAAATGCTGGATGAAATCGCCACCGTTCCCGGCACGGAGGGCATCTTGCTGACCTTCGACGACTTCGTGAACGGCATTGAAAACTTCGGCCAGTACATCCAACCGCTGATGAAAACCCGTCAGGACGTGCTGACTCACAACATTGAACAGAAAGAGGTGGCCTGATGACTGTGTTTGATCAATCGAAAGCTGAAAACGTCGTTCGCCGCGATACCCAAAGCAGCGGCCAAGAAACGCTATTGAAAGCGCGCCCGGAAACGCTGGCGTTTACCCCGCAGCAGACCGCGCTGATCGTGGTAGATATGCAAAATGCCTACGCCTCGCAGGGCGGCTATCTGGACTTGGCGGGCTTTGACGTGTCGGCCACCGGCCCGGTGATTAAAAATATCCAGCGGGCGATTGCCGCCGCGCGCTCGGCGGGCATCAAAGTCATTTTCTTCCAGAACGGCTGGGACAATCAGTATGTCGAAGCGGGTGGCAGCGGCTCGCCGAATTATCACAAATCCAACGCGCTCAAGACCATGCGCAAACGCCCGGAATTGATGGGAAAACTGCTGGCGAAAGGCGACTGGGATTACGACTTAGTAGACCAACTTCAGCCGCAGCCGGGTGACATCGTGCTGCCGAAACCGCGCTACAGCGGCTTCTTCAATACTCAGCTCGACAGCCTGCTGCGCAGCTACGGCATTCATCATCTGGTGTTTACCGGCATTGCCACCAACGTCTGCGTGGAATCCACTCTGCGCGACGGCTTCTTCCTCGAATATTTCGGCGTGGTGCTGGAAGACGCCACGCATCAGGCCGGGCCGGACTTCGCGCAAAAAGCAGCGATTTACAACATCGAAACCTTTTTCGGCTGGGTGTCCAACGTCAGTAGCTTCTGCGATGCCGTGGGTTACAGCGAGCAGCCGTTGAGCAAGTCAGCCTAAAAACAAAATGAGGAAAAACAATGCCTAAAAGCGCGATTATTCCGGTGGGCAGCGGCACTCCGCTGGCCCCTTTTGTACCGGGCATCTTGGCCGACGGCGTGGTTTACGTCTCGGGAACCCTGCCCTTTGATAAGCACAATAATGTGGTACATATCGGCGATGCCGCCGCGCAAACCCGCCACGTGCTGGAAATCATCAAAAAGGTGATTGAAACGGCGAGCGGCAGCATGGACGACGTCACCATGAACTCCATTTTCATCACCGACTGGGCCAACTACGCTGCCGTGAATCAGGTGTATGCCGAATACTTTCCCGGCGAAAAACCGGCGCGTTTTTGCATCCAGTGCGGCTTGGTTAAGCCAGACGCCCTGATTGAAATTGCCACGATTGCCCATATCGGCAAGTAACCACCCGCAGTTCACCAAGGAGGTTAACCATGTATTACAAGGTGTTAGGTAAAGACTCTCCGTCGGTGGATACCGTCGTGCTGTCATCCGGGCTGGGTGGCGTACACGGCTTTTGGCAGCCGCAGTTGGCGATGTTAGCCGAGCATTTTCGCGTGGTGCTATATGACCAGCAGGGTACCGGCGTCAGTCAGGGCGTGGTGCCTGCGGGTTACCGAATGGAAGATATGGCCGACGAGCTGGCGGGGCTGCTCAATGAGTTACAGATCGAGCGCTGCCATATCGTCGGCCATGCGCTGGGTGGCATTATCGGCCTGCATCTGGCCCTGCGCTATCCAGCCCTGCTGCAAAGTCTGGTGGTGGTTAACGGCTGGGCCAAGCTCGATTCGCAAACCCGTCGCTGCTTTGAAGTGCGCCAGAACCTGTTATTAAACAGCGGGGTCGACGCCTATGTGCAGGCCCAGCCGCTGTTCCTCTACCCGGCCGACTGGCTCTCTGCTCATCACGACTTGCTGGAGCAAGAGAGACAGCATCAGGTCGCTCATTTTCAGGGCATGGAAAACCTGCTGCGGCGCTTAGAAGCGTTGATGACCTCTGACCTGACCGATTCGCTCAGTCAAGTTATCGCGCCAGTGCTGGCCCTGAGCAGCAAAGATGACCTGCTGGTCCCGTGGCACCAATCGGTTTCTCTGGCGCAGGCCCTGCCGCACGGCGAGCATCAGCAGATGAATTACGGCGGCCATGCCATGAGCGTGACCGACAGCGAGACCTTTAACACCATTTTATTGGTATGGTTGCAGGCCCATAGCAGGCAGCCACAGCCCCCCTTTTCAAGCCTCAACCCGACGGAGATCCCATGGCCGAAGCATTAACCGCCAGCGCGCTGGCAACCCTATTCACCGAGGCACGAACCCATAACGGCTGGCTGGAAAAGCCGGTCAGCGACGAGCTGCTCCAGCAGGTTTACGAGCTGGCGCGCATGGGGCCAACCTCGGCCAACTGTAGCCCCGCGCGAATTGTGTTTGTGCGCAGCCAAGAGGCGAAAGAGAAGCTGGCTCCGGCGCTTTCCAGCGGTAATTTGGCTAAAACCCTGTCCGCGCCGGTGACCGCCATTGTCGGCTGGGATCCTGAATTCTACGAGGCACTTCCCGACCTATTCCCTCACGGCGACGCCCGCTCGTGGTTCACTTCCAGTCCGGAGTTGGCCCATGAGACAGCATTTCGCAACAGCAGCTTGCAGGCGGCTTACCTGATCATGGCCTGCCGTTCACTGGGTTTGGACACCGGGCCGATGTCCGGCTTTGACCCCGCCAAGGTAGATGAGGCTTTTCTGGCCGAGCATGGCTGGAAGTCTAACTTCCTGATAAACATTGGCTATGGCGACAGCAGCAAAGTCTACGCCCGCCTGCCGCGCCTTGATTTTGACCGCGCCTGTCGACTGGTCTGAAAAGGGAGGAACATGATGCAAACGGCAACCCCACATCATCCAACCCTGCCGGTGGAAAAGCAGGAATTTCGCGATGCCATGGCGCGACTTGGCACGGCGGTGAACATCATCACAACCGATGGCCCGGCGGGGCGCGCCGGGTTTACCGCCTCGGCGGTGTGCAGCGTGACCGATACGCCGCCGACCCTGCTGGTGTGCCTGAATCGCTCGGCCTCGGTCTATCCGATGTTCAAGCAGAACCACGTGCTGTGCGTCAACACGCTGGCCCATAGCCACGAGTCGTTATCAAATCTGTTTGGCGGCAAAACGCCGATGGAGCAGCGATTCGAAGCCGCCGAGTGGTCAACGCTGGCAACCGGCTCGCCTATTTTGAGCGGCGCGCTGGTCTCTTTCGACTGCAAAATCACCCAAATCACCAGCGTCGGCACCCACGACATTCTGATCTGCGAAGCCGTGGCGCTGGTGCGCAATGATGAAAGCCACGGACTGGCCTATTTCGACCGCCGCTACCACTCTTTAATGCGCGCGGCAAATTCAGGTTCTTAAGGTTCGATTTCTGGTCCCTAACGCGCCTGTGCAAGCAGGCTGTTTCCACCTTTACTCGTGATGTTTTCTCACTGCGGAGCACAATATGGCGAATTCCTGGTTTCCAAAATGGCGTTTACGGCAGGGCAATCTGGATGGCGCTATTGTCGCGCCGGATGAGCGTTTGCCTTTAGGGCAGACGATGGTGATGGGCTTGCAGCACACGGTAGCGATGTTTGGCGCGACGGTGCTGATGCCTTTGCTGATGGGCTTTGACGCCAACATCGCCATTCTGATGTCAGGTATTGGCACCCTGCTGTTCTTTCTGGTGGTCGGCGGACGAGTGCCAAGCTACCTCGGCTCCAGCGCCTCTTTTGTCGGGCTGGTGATTGCCGTCACCGGCTACAGCGGTCAGGGAGCTAACCCAAATATCGCCTTAGCTCTCGGCGGCATTATCGCCTGTGGCGCGGTCTATATGCTGATTGGCTTTGTGGTGATGGCCATCGGCACGCGCTGGATTGAAAAGCTGATGCCGCCCGTGGTCACCGGCGCGGTGGTCATGGCGATTGGCCTGAATCTGGCACCTATCGCCATTCACAGCGTGTCGGCCTCTTCGTTCGACAGTTGGATGGCCGTGGTCACCGTGCTGTGCATTGGTGCGGTGGCGGTATTTACACGCGGTTTAGTGCAAAAACTGTTGCTGTTGCTGGGCTTAGTCGCCGCCTACGCAATTTACGTGGTAGTCACTAACGGCCTCGGATTAGGCAAACCAGTCGATTTCAGCATCATCTCGCAAGCCGCGTGGTTCGGCCTGCCGACCCTCACGACCCCGACCTTTAACACTCACGCCATGCTGCTGATTGCGCCAGTCGCGGTGATTCTGGTGGCCGAGAACCTCGGGCACATCAAAGCCGTGGCGGGGATGACCGGCAAAAATCTCGACCCTTACATGGGCCGCGCCTTTGTTGGCGACGGGCTGGCAACCATGCTCTCCGGCGCGGTAGGCAGCAGCGGCGTGACCACCTATGCAGAAAACATTGGCGTTATGGCGGTCACCAAAATCTATTCCACGCTGATTTTTGTAGCCGCCGCCGCCGTTGCCATAGTTTTGGGCTTCTCTCCCAAATTTGGTGCAGTGATCCACACTATTCCCGGCCCGGTGCTTGGCGGTGCGTCCATCGTGGTCTTTGGTTTAATTGCGGTTTCAGGGGCGCGCATCTGGTTGCAGAACAAGGTTGATCTCAATGAGAACGGCAACCTGATTATGGTCGCGGTGACGCTGGTGCTGGGCGCGGGGAACTTCTCGCTGACTCTCGGCGGCTTCACGCTGGGCGGCATCGGCACGGCGACCTTCGGCGCTATCTTGCTCAATGCATTACTTAAAAATCGTCGACTCACCAAAACTGGCACAGAAGCTGCATTAAAAGGTAACTGACGACCTCAGTTTCTCCTTAGCTCATCAATTTTGATGATCACCGGCTGTTATTCGGTCCACCCGTCCGATTTAGCAGCCGGTTTTTTCTTTCTGCTCACACCACAAAGCTTGTATGTTTGCCGTCAGGCAGTTCTACATCAATGCGCAGTTTCCCACCCATCGCTTCGACATAACGTTTCATGGTCGACAGCTTGATATCATTGCCGCGCTGCTCAATCGCCACCACCGAAGGCTGGCTGATCCCCATCGCCTTGGCTACCGCCGCCTGCGACATCGCTAACTGCTCACGCAGGGCGTAGAGCTTCACCTCAAGCAGCATTTCATCAGCCGCCTCGGAGATGCGCTTTTGGCTTTCACTGCTGCGCGCAGCCAGTAAGTCTTGTAAATTTTTCGCCATTTTATTGCTCCTTACTCTTCCTGTAGATGCCTCAGATACGCCTGATCGGCAATGTGAAGCATCCGCTTGTAGAACTGCTTTTCCTTGCCCTTTTTGCTCCCCGCGCACAGAACAATGGCCTGGCGGAAAGGATCAAAAGCAAAGAAAGCACGAAGTGGCTCGCCTTTGTGCTGTATCCGCAACTCCTTCAAGTGCGGGTAACCCGAGCCACAAAGAGTATCGACCAACGGCCTGCCGAGCTGCGGCCCTCCTCGACGAAGAGCTAATAAACCCGCAAGAACCTTCTCCTGAGTTCCATCATTTTGTTGATCAAACCATTGATCAAACAAATCCGTGGTTAGTACCGTCCACATGGCGCCACCTTTTATAGACTATAATCTATATTCAGAGATTCATAAAGCACTAAAATAAGCCAAAGGAGGGGATGAGGAAGGGTTTGTTTTCACGCCATGCGAGGCGTATTCCAAATTACCACGCTATAAAAATCAACAACCTGACCAAAGACTCACCAAACAACATCTATTTTTCGTTAACCCTTTGACATGCCTGCGGGCAGTCGCTATTATTCGCCCCGTTCCAACGATTCCTCTGTAGTTCAGTCGGTAGAACGGCGGACTGTTAATCCGTATGTCACTGGTTCGAGTCCAGTCAGAGGAGCCATATTAGAGACGCCCGCTTAAGGAAACTTAAGCGGGCGTTTTGCTTTGGGGTTTTCGCCGACTGATTCGTCAGTAGGCTAAAAATTGGTTATCATCCGCCCCCCTCTTCCTGCGGAATGCCTGATGTCTACGATTATCGATACCTTTATCGCCCCGCCGTGCCACGACCAGATCGAGACGCTCTATCAGGATGAGCACCTGCTGCTGATCAATAAACCTGCCGGATTGCTGAGCTTGTCGGGCAAAAATCCGCTTAACCTGGATTCCGTGCACCACCGTCTAGTACAGACTTACCCCGGCTGTACTCTGGTTCATCGTCTCGATTTCGGTACTTCTGGGCTGATGGTGATTGCCCGCAATAAGGCTATCAATGCCGCACTTTGCCAGCAGTTCAGCCAGCGCAGCGTGACGAAAATCTACAGCGCCCTGCTCTGCGGGCATCTGGATGAGGATGAAGGGATGATTGATGCGCCTATTGCCAAAGACCCGGCACTGTTCCCGCTGATGTCGATTTGCGCCATTCACGGCAAGCCCGCGCGCTCCGGCTATCGGGTTATAGAACGCTTCTACCGCGAGTTAGAAAACGGCGCATTGCTGCCCTTGACGCGGGTGGAGCTGACGCCAGAAACCGGGCGCACGCACCAGTTGCGCATTCACTGCCAGCAATTGGGCCACCCCATTTTGGGCTGTGATTTATATGGCGGCCTGCTGCTACCGGGCACTGAACAGACATCTCGCCTGATGCTGCACGCCAGCGAGCTGCATTTTGTGCATCCCATCAGCGGGGAGAAAATCGAAGCCCGTCATGCTAGTCCTTTCTAAGCCATAACCTCCATACGCAACCCTTGATCACCACATCAAATCGTCGGGCACTTTAAAGTCAGCATACGGATCTTCTTCATCCTGCTCTTCCTGACTGAGCGCGCTGTTTAAAGCAATGCTGCCCGCGTCTCGCTGGGCAATTTTATCAGCGACGCTTGCAGGAATAATGGCGTACTGACTCTCACTCGCGTTATCGATAACCCAACGAGCAATGGCGAGACGCCCGCTAATCAACTGGGCCTGAGTGACCTTATCCACCATTATTTTTTTGATAAGATTATTATCGGTGAAGTTAAAACCAATATCGCCTTTTGCAATATCAATTCTATTCATTTCAATCAGTTGTTTAACCTGAGCTTTATGTTCTTTAGATAACACAGCCTGCTTGTGTTGTTCATTTAACTGTTTATCACGCTCAAGCTGCGTTTTTTTATTTTCTTCTACCGCTTCTCTTGCCTCACGCGCCTGAACCCGTGACTTTTTAGCCGTTCTCTGAACTTTAGCCACCTTTTTGCTGGTCACTAATCCGGCTTTTAGCATTTGCTCTTGTAAGGTCAGTTTTGTCATTTTCGTTTCTAAACTCGTTAAATAATTTCTGCGATTATAGCGATAATTTTTGAGGCAGTGCTAGGTGACGGAACTCCTGCGCCATTTTCACCACTCACTTAGCTTAGGAACCTATTTGAGGTGAGTTAAAATGCGCGTACTGCCTTCCCAATCTGGTCCGGCCTTCAATGGCTCAATTTCTTCGTCGGCTGATGAAACCTCTTTTGGAACCCAGCCGCCTGCCAGCACCTTGAACCGGGCTAATTCGGGTTCAAATCTGTCGATTCAGTATGGCCAGACCAATAATCAGGCCAACAACGCCGTCGCCAATGATCCGGGCGACATTATCAATGAGCTGGCATCGATGATTGCCGGTTTATTGCGAAAAATGAGTGACGCGCAAAGCGGCGCGGCATCAGGCACGCCGCCTGCCCCGACTGGCACCGCGACGCCCGCCAGCTCTGGCGTGAGCACGCCGCAAAGTACCAGCCCGACTTCGGCCACGTCTGCAACTTCAGCCACGTCGGCAACGTCGGCCACCTCCACCAGTTCGGCAACTTCTTCAGCCAGCTCTAGCGCCTCTTCGGCCGACGCTGATTTTATCGATAACTCAAAATACTCTTCTCCAGAAGAGTTGAAAAAGTACGCCCCGCTGGTGGCGAACCTGCCGCCAGACCAGCAGTTGCAAGCTGAGAAAGAGATGAATCGCCCGGCGGCAGCGGCCAAAATGGCGGCGGCCGGTGGCCCTGACGCGGCCCATGCCAAAGCCTTTATTGACGCCAATCCGGCGCTGAAAACCGCCACTGACGTTGGCAAGCACGGCGGCAAGCCTGATGGCAAAACCACCAACGGTGACTATGCCGCCTTCGCCAATAATATGGACAAAGCACGTGACGCGGCGGTCAAAGACGTCACGGATTACCAGAAAGCCCACCCGAATGCCGATCCGCAGTCATTGCAGATGGTGACCTCGGCGGCCACGCTGCGTGCCAGCGAACCTCTGGTGAAATGCGCTTCGCTAGACTCCGACGGCAAGGTTGATTCCTACATTACCGCCGACTCGCTGAAAGCCATTCAGCAAAACAACCCCGGCTTATCCCCGGCTTTGCAGCAATCGGCCAAAACCTTCTCCCAACCCGGCTTCTTATACATGCTGGATCAGGGCGGGTTAGAAGGTAAAGATTTGGCGCTGCACAACCCGGATCAGAAAATCAGCGGCAGCAATATCGACAACTGGATTGCCAAGCAGGCGCCGACCAACAGCGGCGAGTTCGCCAGCATGATGAACGACGCGGCGACCCGCAACGCCGTGGCCAACGTCGATATCAGCAACCTCGGGGCCGACGTATTCCAGAACCCGCAAAACTACAGCGGCGCGCAGAAAGCGGCGGTGTTGGTCAAGCTGCAACAGACGCAGGGCCAAGTAGATGGCGGCAGTTCGCTGCGTAAAACCGACAAAACCTCGCAGGCGCTGCAAGATGATATCGCCCAATTGCAGAGCGATCCGGATGTGCAGAAGTTCATGGCGCAGGCCGTGCCGGGGCAGGAAAAGATGATGATTGGCAATGACCCCGGCCTGAGCAAGGCAGTGAATCAAAGCTATCAGGATCTGATTTCCGGCAAAACCATGGACCAAGATATGCAGGCCGCGCGTGACTCTGCGGCCAAAGCCAATGCGGGCAAGAAGCCGGAAGACCAGCAGCCGGTGGATTACAGCGACGCCATCAACAGCCTCAACTCAGAACTGCAATTGCAAGGCGACCTTCAGGGCAAAGGAGCGAATCTGCCCACCACCGCGCAGGTGATCAACAACCGCCCGGACCTCAAACAGCAGATTCAGGCTTCCTACGACCAGAATTTCACTCAAGGACAGGCAGTAGAAAGTGGCCTGAAGAATAACAGCAAGGCCGATGCCAAAGACGTGCTGGCCGACGTCGACCAGAAAAAAGCTGCCTATGAAGATGCTATCCCGGACAGCGTCACGGCGGCCTCGGAAGACGGCTATGCCGAAGCCACCATGAAAGCGCTGAGCACCACCAGCAAAGGCATGAGCTTCCTTAATACGCTAAAAGACGCCGGAACCCTGCCAAAAGACAGCGATTTGACCAAGATGAGTGGCAAAGAGATGTACTCGCAGCTGCGTGAAGGGGTCGAGAAGCAAACCAGCGAGATGGGGCTGAGTATGGCGAAAAGAGCTTCACTCAGCGGCAACGGCATCATGAGCGTGGCGGGGCTGGCGACGGTGTCTGAGCAGTTGAAATCGGGCGACAAAGCCGGCGCGGCGAAAACCATTTATGACGGCATCAAAGGCAGCTCGGAGCTGGGCAAACTCGGCTTTAACACCGCCGCCGAAGCTTTGGGCAAAGATGCTTCCGTGGGGCTGGGGCGTATCGCAGGCAGCGTGGCCGGTCGCGTGGTCGGCACGGTGGCCGGTGAAGCAGCAGGAGCCGCTGCTGCCGAGGCATTGGGTGCCGCTGCCGGGCCAGTTGGCTGGGTGGTCGACGCCGCCATGGGCTTAGGATTTGGTATCAAAGCCATTATCGACGCGGTGAAAAAGCACAAAGACCAGAAAACCTTCGACCACAACGTTGACCCAACCCTCAAGCAGTTTGGTATTCCGACGCCAAGCTAATCTCAGGCAATTCGCGTATAAAAAAGGGGCCAAATCTGGCCCCTTCGCTTTTATGAAAACGCAATTTATGGCGTGACAAGCGCGCCTTCCGCTACCGGCGCTTTGGTCTTCAGACAGCACAGATACAGCACGTAAAGCAGTGGGATCCACGCCAGAATTCCCAACGTCAGCTTGGCGTAGACATAAACCTGCGGCGCGGCGAAGTGCAGCAAGATAGTGTTGATCAGCCGCAGCGCCAGCTGGATCAGATAGAGCATGCCGAACCACCAGCCGGAACGATTGATGTCGTGCATGCGGCGGATGCCCACGGCCATAATTGGCACAATCACCGCCAGCAAAAATATCCACTGCGCCAAACTGCCGTAGAAGATGGCGTTAGTCACGCCCATCAGCGTAGTGATAATGGCCACCGAGAAGCCCAGCAGCACTGAAATCAGCATGCTGCCGAGCAAGAAGACCCAAAACTCTTTTCTGGTCGAGCGACCACTAAAATCAACGTAGCGCTTCCAACCCTGTAAATAACATTGCCAGACTGTCATTCCTGACTCCTCTCCCCATTAATTATTACTATTATTTATTGATATAAGTGTTAACTCTGTTTTCGCTTCATTCTTTACCGCAACTTGCTCTCCGAGGGAAGCGTTGCCTGTCATAACCGACATTTTTGTGCCCATCCTTAGATGTTGGCTGGAATTATTGGGGTGGGATGTTATAAATCCTTTACTCGCTAATGAATTTTTTCCGCTAAGGAACCGCCGATGTCCGCCAAAATCCGCTGTGCCATTCTTGATGATTACCAACAGGTTGCCCTCTCCTACGCGGACTGGTCATCGCTGGAAGATAAAATCGAAACGCAGGTGATTAGCCAGCATATTGCTGATGAAGATACGCTGGTCAAGAGCCTAGCTGACGCCGAAATCGTGGTTATCATGCGCGAACGCACGCCTTTTACCGCCGCCCTGTTTGCCCGCCTGCCCAAGCTTAAACTGCTGATCACCTCAGGGATGCGCAACGCCTCCATTGACCTTGATGCGGCGAAAAAGCACGGCGTCACGGTATGCGGAACCGGCAGCGGCGGCAGTGCGCCGACGGAACTGACCTGGGGGCTGATCCTTGGTTTGGCGCGCCATCTGGTGACTGAAAATAACGCCCTGCGCGGCAATGGACCGTGGCAGAGCACCGTCGGACTAGGCCTCAGTGGCAAGCGTTTGGGTCTGATTGGTCTGGGTAAAATTGGTCAGCAGATGGCCGACATCGGACAGGCGTTTGGCATGAAAGTGGTGGCGTGGAGCCAAAACCTGACCGCCGAACGCGCCGAGCAACACGGCGTAGAACTGGCCGCCAGCAAAGAAGCCCTGCTGGCTACCAGCGACGTGGTGTCAATTCATCTGGTACTCAGCGATCGCAGCCGTGGGTTGCTCGACGCCGCAGATCTCGCCCTGATGAAACCTTCCGCCCTGCTGATCAACACCTCGCGCGCCGCCATTGTTGACCAAGCAGCGCTGATCGCCGCGCTGCAACAGGGCAAAATTGCCGGGGCGGGTCTGGACGTGTTTGACGTCGAGCCACTGCCCGCCGACCACCCTTTCCGCTCGCTGCCTAACGTGCTGGCAACGCCGCATATTGGTTATGTCTCCGACGGCAATTACCGCATCTATTTCAGCGAAGCAGTGGAGAACATCGAGGCATTTTTGGCCGGTAAACCGATCAGAGTGCTGTCAGCGTAAAAAAATTATCGCCGTGGTTTAAGTCTGGCTCCCAGTGAGCCGCTTTGTCATAAGGTTACTCTCGACCACGGCGTATAATATGAATCAGCAAGTGAGTTCCTTCCTGCACCAGTTGGAGACGTTGGCGCAGGAAATGAATACCTATCGGGATATCCGCTCCGTAGAAGCACTGCGCCAACTTGTATGTCACCACGCGGCACTGCTGGAAAACCGCCCACAGACCGTGCTGGTTATCGATGAACTATGCCACGCATTTGAACAGGGACTTACCGGCGAAAATCTGCAACCGCTGCTGATTGCGTTGGCTGGCTACAGCCCTAGCCTAGGCCTGTGTCTAAGACACACGGTGAGCGACAGTCTCTCTCGGCGTGTATGGCTTGAAGAAAAATATCAGCAATTATTCCACGATGGCACAGTGAGCACGCTGATTGCCGGTTCATCCTATGCCTTTTGGGGAATACCCGACTTTCTGTTACCGCAGAGTTTGAACCTGTCTTTGCCCTGCCTCGACCTCAACCATTCCTTTAGCGTGGTGCAGCAAACAGTCGAGATGCCGTCCATTCGCCAATACATCATCACCGTCGGTGTACACGATCTCTACCGCGACATCAGCCTAGAAACCAATCCACTCGCCTGCGATATCTATCGCATGATGACACGCTTTTTCAGCCCACCTCGGCCAGCCAATAGCAACCAAAAGCACCATCCCGCGCTGATTAAACAGGTGTTAGAAGATCAGCATCAGAAGTTAATAAGCACAGAAGCTGAGCCACGGCAAACCTCAGCAGCAATCGCTCAACAGCGCGCCATCGAACACTCACACTTCGCGAAATATACCGCTTCGCTGCAAGCCAACCGTCAGGTGCTGACCGACATGCTGTCACTGGCGGAGAAACATCGCAAAACGGTGCGACTGGTTATCTGCCCAATGCCGCGGGAGTATCGTCAGGTTTTTTGCGCTGAAATGTACCACTCCACTCGCCAGATATTGGCAAACAGCGTGCTTTCCACCCGCCATCAGTTTATCGATTTATACGATCATCCTGACTTTGAACACGACGACTTTCGCGATGGTTTCCATCTGAATTTCCACGGAGCCAGCAAGCTGGCGCTGAAACTGGCTAAGGCTACAAACCACGCGGTGGTGGTGACTACGGAGGGCTACTGATGAAAAAACTCACGCTGTATTATGGTCGGCAAGGCAACAATGCCCTTACCAAGCTGGTGCATTACCTGCGCCAGCCTGTCAGGGAAGATAGCGTTACCCTGATGGCGCTCCCCGAGAACACTCTGCACGTCAAGCAGCTCGCCACCCGCAATACGCTGTGGTTCAACCCACTGGGCGGCAGCATGGAGGAGATAATTACCCAGCTGTGCATGGTGATTAACGCCGCCAATCCGCTCAGGCTGGAAATTCATATTGACCTGTTGGCGTCGAAAGATGACCTGCTACTGCTGCTCAAACAGCTGTGGTCGCGCTTTGGTCGCCAGCGTTTGCAGCTCTGCCTGTATGATGACAGCGTGCCGGGCATTGATGAGCGCATCGCCATCGCCCATCTGCCTAAAGACAAGCTGCGTCAGGCCGAAAACGTCTACACTCAGGCTCTCGAACAGAGCCTGACGGCGGAAAATCCGATTGTTAGCGCACAGAACTGGAACCCGCTGCTGAACTACCTTTGGCATCGGCTATGCCCAGCCAGCTACCACCTGACGGATGAAAACCTGCTGCGTTTTTACGACATCCCCTTTTTCAACCGCCTGCTAAAGCTCACGCCGCGCGCCACGCCACTCACGGCAGAGCAGCAGCAGACTTTACAGCAACTGGCGGCGCCACAAGCTTTCGTCAATTCGCCGTCATTGCTGCCTTACACGCCAAGCAACGCGCAATTCATCAAATTGCATGCGTCGATGGGTGACTTGGTCTTCGGGCTGGGTGCTATCAAGGCTCTGTGGCAGCAGCAAACCCAGCCCAGAGTCTTGATCACCAGCAAGGCGTATCATCCGCTGGCGCTGGCAAACCCTTATGTTGATGAGGTGTGGGACGTGGACTCGGTGACCACCGAGCAGTACTTCCAATTACGCTTTGCCCAAGAGCAGCAGCGCTACCAGATCTGGGGCAAATGGGAGCATTTCATCTCTGGGCTGCATATGACCGATGCCTTTCTTGGCAAAGCCGCGCAGCGAGTCAGCGCCGAGGATAAAACCGTGGAGCTGGAAACCAGCCAGCGCGACAGCCAAACGGTGGATGACTTCATGGCAGAGCACCAGCTCGATGGCCAGCGCGTGGTGCTGTTGCACCCCAATATCGGCGCGCCAAATCGCACTTGGCCCGCCAGTCAGTGGCGCGATATCGCCCACATGATGTTGGAAGATGGCTGGCAGGTGGTGGTCATAGGCAGCAGTCACAATAAATACGCCTACAAGCAGATGCTGGCGCTGGATAACCCGCAGCTGGTCAGCGCCGTGGACCGTTTTTCGGTGTTTGAAACGCTGGAGCTGATGAAGCGCTGTAACCTGCTGATCGCCACGGATTCCGGGCCTATCGCGCTGGCCTCCGCCACGGATATCGCCATTTGCGGCATCTATTCGATTCTGCCGGGCGAGCGCCGTTTGCCCTATCGCCACGGCGTCGCGGGCTGGAACGCGCTGGCGATCAATCTCGGCTGCCAGTACAGCCCGTGCGCCGATTTAATGCTCGAACCAGCCTTTTATCAGGACGTTTTGAAGCAGCCTTACGTGCGGCCAACCGGCGCTTCATTTGCCGACTGGTGTCCGAACGCCGAACAGTATGGCTGCCTGAAGCACTATTCTGCGCAGCAGCTGTTTGCCGACGTAAAACGCTTCGTTGCCTCGAAGGATTTTATCCCTCACCCACCCGCCTGATGGCTGCCTGTGAACTGCCCGCAACGCGCGGGCAGGCTTATTCTTAAGTGAAATTCCGTTATCCACCCTGCATTTCCACATCTGTCAGTTGCCAGCGGCAAGCATTCATGACCATTATGTAAATTCCATTTACATTCAGTTACTCCCAGATGATTAACGTTGCTCTGATTGATGACCACGTGGTAGTTCGCTCCGGCTTTGCACAGCTGCTGGGGCTGGAATCCGATATCCAAATTGTCGGCCAGTACGCCTCGGCGGCTAATGCTTGGTCGTCGCTGCTGAAGATGAACATTGACGTGGCGGTGATGGACATCGCCATGCCGGATGAAAGCGGGCTGAGCCTGCTGAGTCGCCTGCGCCAGCAGCGGCCCAATTTCCGCGCCATTATTTTGAGCATTTACGACACCACCGCCTTCGTGCAAAGCGCGCTCGACGCCGGAGCCAGTGGCTACCTGACCAAGCGCTGCGGGCCAGAAGAGCTGGTGCAGGCGGTGCGCACGGTCCACGCCGGTGGCCGCTATCTCTGCTCCGACGCCCTGCTGGCGCTGCGCCAAAGCCAGCAAACGCCCAAGGCGCTGCAAAGCCTAACGCCCCGCGAGCGTGAGATTTTCGACCTGCTGGTTAACGGCCTGAGCGTCAAGGCGATTGCCGAACAGCTGGAGCTGAGCCACAAAACCGTGCACGTCCACCGCGCCAATATCCTCGGCAAACTCCAGTGCGACACCACCATCGAACTGGTGCATTTCGCCATTCAGCACAGCCTGCTTGCCTAATGAGAAAGCTCGGTCTCACCCTTTTTCTGGCGATTTTCTACAGCCTGTGCTGGCTGGCGCTCTGGTCTATCAGCTTCTACCTGACCCAAAACGGCCAGCAGGCGATGTTGCTGCTGCCACAGGGATTGCGGCTGGCGCTGATGACCCTGCTGTCGCGGCGCTACTGGCCCGCCATGCTGCTGTCAGAGGCGGCCATTGGCGTTTGGCTGCACAGCGAACAGCTGCAAACTCACTGGATCATGCTGCTGTCGCCCTTGCTCAGTTTGCTCCCCGCTGCGCTGGTGCAGCATCTGTGGCGGCGTTTTACCCTGTATTGGCAACGGCTGTTGCTTCTGCTCGGGGCAGTGGCGGGAAACAGCCTGTTGCAGATGGCGGTGCCGGGCCTGTGGCTGAGCGCGCCGCTGAGTCAAACCCTGCTGGCCTCCTTCACCGGCGGGATTTTGCTGACGCCTTTTATCTATCTGATTTACGAATATCTTAAACAGCAGCATCTGCAAAACCTGCTGGCGCAGGAGATCCCCGACCCGCCTCTGCGCACCTCGCTGCTGATTTGGTGTTCGCTGTTCTTCGCCCTCGCCGTCTGTCTCCAGATGAGTCTGGCCCCGGAAGTCGAGCGCCTGCTGATCATTCTGGTGTTTCTGCCCAACGTGGTGATGGCTTACGCCTTCGGCTGGCAAGGCGGCGTGCTGGCGGCGGTGCTCGGCAGCCTGATGATCACCGTCACCCGTCAGATGAGCGGCGCGTTCCACGATTTGCTCGAACTGGAGCTATTCCTCTCCACTCAGGCGCTGCTTGGCATTGGTCTAGGGATCGCCATCAGCCGCCAACAGCAGCTGGCGTCACATCTTAATCGCTACCGTTTGCAGCTAGAACAGGAGC
The DNA here is from genome assembly GCF_000735345.1 of Ewingella americana ATCC 33852. GTDB lineage: Bacteria > Pseudomonadota > Gammaproteobacteria > Enterobacterales > Enterobacteriaceae > Ewingella > Ewingella americana. Next base: position 18,476 of record NZ_JMPJ01000054.1, read on the forward strand.
TGGACACCCGCCGCCAGCTCACCGAGCGGCTGGTGCATACCGAGGAAGCCGTGCGCAAAGAGATTGCCCGCGAGCTGCACGATGAAATCGGCCAGAACATTACTGCCATTCAGATTCAGGCGATGCTGGTGGACAGAAGCCCGCACGGCCCGGCCACTCACAGCGCGGCGAAGCAGATTGGCGAGCTGTCGCAGCGCATTCATCAAACTACCCGTCAGCTTCTGCGCCAGCTGCGCCCGCCGGTGCTGGACGAGATGTCGCTGGATAAAGCCCTGCACCATCTGGCCGACGAGTTCGCCTTCCCGCAGCAGGGCATTGATTTCCAACTCGACTACCGGCTGTCGGAGCTACCGCGCGACGAAACCCTGACCTTCACGCTCTATCGGCTGGTGCAGGAGTTGCTCAATAACATCAGCAAGCATGCCGCCGCCACGCGGGTCCACATCAGCCTGACCAAGCAAGAGTCCATGCTGGTGCTGGAAGTGAGTGACAACGGTGTGGGCTTTGCTCATCCGCTAAAAGAGGGATTTGGGCTGCGCGGCATTGAAGAGCGAGTGCGCGCGCTGGGCGGCGAATGGCTGCTCGAGCAGCGTAACGGCACCCACATAATTGTTAAGTTGCCCACAGATTTGCAAAGAACTCGCCCCTGACTAGGAATAATTCCTAGTCATCTAAAACCTTGTCTCATCCGCTGCAAAAATCACCTGCCTACACTCGGCGCATAAGGTTGGAGTAAACGATGTCCCAGATGTCAGCCTCACTTGTCGACAAAAACTATCGCTACTGGCGAGTTCACCTGCTGCTGTCGATGGTGATTGGCTACGCCGCGTTCTATCTGACGCGCAAAAGCGTCAATTTCGCGATGCCGGTGATGCAACTGGAGCTTGGCCTGACCAAAGGCGACATCGGACTGCTCGGCACGCTGTTTTATCTGGCTTACGGCAGCTCGAAGTTTGTTTCGGGCATTTATAGCGACAAGACCGGGGCGCGCTGGTTTATGGGTGTCGGCCTGCTGATGACCGGGGTGCTGAATATCCTGTTCGCCTTCTGCCATTCGCTGACCGCGCTGCTGGTGGTCTGGACGCTAAACGGGTTCTTCCAAGGCTGGGGATGGCCGCCGTGCGCCCGACTGCTGACCCACTGGTATTCGCGCAATGAGCGCGGCTTCTGGTGGGGATGCTGGAACACTTCGATCAATATCGGTGGCGCGGCGGTGCCCCTACTGTCCGGCCTTCTGGCCTCGATGTGGGGCTGGCAGGCGGCGCTGCTGGTGCCGGGCGTGGTGGCAATAGTGATTGGCCTATGGCTGTGCCGCCAGCTGTGCGGCACGCCGCAGCAGCAAGGTTTGCCGACTGTGGGCGCGTGGCGGCGCGACCCGCTGGAGCTGCGGCAGGAGCAGCAAAGCCCGCCGATGAGCATGACGCAAATTTTGCGCCAGACCATTTTGCAGAACCGCACCATCTGGCTGCTCGGCGTCTCTTACGTGCTGGTCTACCTGATCCGCATCGCGCTGAATGACTGGGGCAACATCTGGCTGGCGGAGAATCATGGCGTCAATTTGCTCAGCGCCAACGCCACGCTGTCGCTGTTCGAGCTAGGTGGACTGCTCGGCGCACTGTTCGCCGGATGGGGTTCCGACCTGCTGTTTCGCGGCCAGCGCGCACCGATGATTTTGCTGTTTTCGCTCGGACTGTTCGTCACGGTCACCGCCCTGTGGCTGGCGCCGGTCCACCATTTCGGCCTGTTGGCCCTGAGCTTTTTCAGTATCGGATTTTTTGTTTTCGGCCCGCAGATGCTGATCGGGCTGGCAGCAACAGAGTATTCACACAAAGACGCGGCGGGCACGGTGACTGGCTTTCTCGGGCTGTTTGCCTATCTCGGCGCGGCGCTGGCGGGCTGGCCGCTGGCGGTGGTGATGCAGCATTACGGTTGGTCCGGCTTCTTCGCCGTGCTGACGCTGGCTTCGGCCTGCGTTGGGTTACTGCTGATGCCGATGATGATGGCGGGGATCAGTAAGCGCGAACTGAGCGCCGCGCCGCCGGACATATAACAAGGTTCTGTCCCACAACATAAGAAGAAAAGGTAAAACACCATGAAAAAACATCTCTCTCCTACCCTCTACAAATACTCGCTTTTGGCCGCCGCCGTGGCCCTCACCGCCTTCACCGGCGCGGCTCAAGCTAAGGGCCGTCTGGTGGTGTATTGCAGCGCGACTAACGCCATGTGTGAAGAAGAAACCAAAGCTTTCGGCGAGAAGTACGACGTGAAAACCTCGTTTATCCGCAACGGCTCCGGCAGCACGCTGGCAAAAGTCGAAGCAGAGAAAAAGAACCCGCAGGCTGACGTCTGGTACGGCGGCACGCTGGACCCGCAATCTCAGGCCGGTGAAATGGACCTGCTGCAAGCCTACAAGTCGCCGAACCTCGAGCAGATCATGCCGAACTTCCGCGACCCGGCAAAACGCAAAGGCAACTACTCTTCTGCGGTGTACATCGGCATTCTGGGCATAGGGGTGAACACCAATCGCCTGAAAGAGAAAAACCTGCCAGAGCCAAAGTGCTGGAAGGACCTGACCAACCCGATTTATAAAAACGAAATCCAAATTGCTGACCCGCAAAGCTCCGGCACGGCCTACACCGCGCTGGCGACCTTCTCCCAGCTGTGGGGCGAGGATCAGGCTTTCGACTACCTGAAACAGCTCAACGGCAACATCTCCCAATACACCAAGTCGGGTATCGCCCCGGCCCGCAACGCCGCCCGTGGTGAAACCGCGATTGGCATCGGCTTCTTGCACGACTACGCGCAGGAGAAAGAGAGCGGCGCACCGCTGAAGCTTATCTCCCCGTGTGAAGGTTCCGGCTATGAAATCGGCGGCGTCAGTATCTTGAAAGGCGCGCGCAACCTCGACAATGCCAAGCTGTTCGTCGACTGGGCGCTGTCCAAAGAGGCGCAGGAACTGGCGTGGAAGAAAGGCCAGTCCTATCAAATCCTCACCAACACCACGGCTGAAACCTCGCCAAACTCGCTGAAAATGAGTGACCTGAAGTTGATCAACTACGACATGGACAAGTACGGCGCGTCCGATATGCGTAAGGCGTTGATCACTAAGTGGGTTAATGAAGTGAAGATGGGCAAAGAGACCCAGTAAGGTCCGCGCTGCCTAAAACTCCTTCTCCTCTCAGAGGAGAAGGCTGGGATGAGGAGTGGTTTTAAGGTGCCGTGCGTCCACGCGGCCCACCCCAAACCCCACCTAACCTCCCCTTCTGAAAGGGGAGGGATTAAAAGCGAATGCCATAACAGCTCTTTTTTCTTTCAACACCTAAAACGTGAGGGGACAACATGTCTCATACACTCAGCCTGCCTGATATCCAGCGCCGCGACCCGATTTTCGCGTGGTTGGGGCTTATCCTGCTGGCTTTTGCACTGCTGCCAGCATGGAGCCTCGACTATGGCTTGCTGGAATCGACTTCGGACGAAATTCTGGCGGCTTACGGCTGGTCGGGACTGAACGTCAGCCTGCTGTGGCTGCTGTTACCTATGGTTTTGCTGTTCCGCCCGCGCCAAGCGCAGCGGCTGGAAGCGCGCCGTCGCCACCAGTTCGACGCCGCATGGTCAGTGTTCTGCGCGCTGTTTATGATTGTCAGCGCCACCTTAGTCGGACGCGGTCTTGGCTATGGCAGCATCGGCATTTTCATTGCTCTCGGCGCGGTCTGCACGCTGGCGCTGTCACGCCTTGAATGGCTGGGCGGCGACCGTTTTGTGCTCGGCTCGCTGATTTGCATCATCGCCATGATTGGCGTGTTTATCATCTTCCCGAGCATTGCGATTTTCATCCCGATGTTCACCAACGACGCCGGAGAATTTGCGCCGCTGGCCTTTATGGCGGTGATCGGCCAGTCGCACATCTTGCAGGTGATTTGGAACTCCTTCCTGCTCTCGGTGGCGGTAGGCATTGGCTGTACCTTCTTCGGATTGGTGCTGGCGATTTACACCACGCGCATTGCCAAGCGTTCGGCCATTATTGGCCGGGTATTCTCGATTCTGCCGATTGTCACCCCGCCGTTTATCGTCGGGCTGGGCGTCACGCTGATGATGGGCCGCTCGGGCTATGTCACTGAATTTATGGCTAACTGGTTTGGGCTGACCAACACCAACTGGCTGTACGGCTTTACCGGGATTTGGCTGGCGCAGGTCTTAGCCTTCACGCCCATGGCCTTTATGATCCTCGACGGCGCGATCAAAACCATTCACCCCTCGCTGGAAGAAGCCTCTTATACCCTGCGCGCCAGCCGCTGGCAGACCTTCCACCGCGTGTTCCTGCCGCTGCTAAAACCGGCGCTGGCTAACGCCTTCCTGATTGTTATCGTGCAGTCGCTGGCGGACTTCAGTAACCCACTGGTGCTGGGCGGCAACTTCGACGTGCTGGCGACGCAAATCTACTTCTACATCACCGGCGCGCAGCTCGATTATCAGGCCGCCAGCACCCTCGGGGTGATTTTGCTGGTGTTTTCGCTGCTGGTGTTCTGCGTGCAGTACATGTGGATTGGCAAACGCTCCTACGTCACCATTTCTGGCAAAACCTCCCGTGGCGACGTGCAGCCGCTGCCGGTGACGCTGGTATGGGGCGTGACGCTGCTGCTGGCTATCTGGGTCGCCTTCAACGCCCTGCTCTATGGCAGCATTTTCTACGGCAGTTTCACCGTCAACTGGGGCGTGGACTACACCCTGACCTTCGCCAACTTCACCAAGCTATTTGGTCAAGGTTTTAGCGACGGAGCATGGCCTTCGCTGCTCGACACCCTGCTCTATGCCGGTATCGCCGCGCCAATCACCGCGCTGTTCGGCCTGCTCATCGCCTACATCGTGGTGCGCCAGCAGTTCCGTGGCAAAAAGACCATCGAGTTCAGCACCATGCTGTGCTTTGCGGTGCCGGGCACCGTGGCGGGTATCTCCTATATTCTGGCCTTTAACAGCGCGCCGGTTTACCTCACCGGAACCGCCGCCATCGTGATCATTTCGATGGTGATGCGTAACGTGCCGGTAGGCATCCGCGCCGGTATCGCCGGGTTGGGCCAGTTGGACAAATCCCTCGACGAAGCCTCACTCAGCCTGCGCGCTGGCTCGATGCGCACCGTGATGTACATCCTGCTGCCGCTGCTGCGCCCGGCGATTCTGTCGGCGCTGATTTACAGCTTCGTGCGCGCCATCACCACCGTCAGCGCGATTGTTTTCCTGGTGACGCCGGACACCCGCGTCGCCACGGCCTACATCCTTAACCGCGTGGAAGACGGCGAGTACGGCGTGGCTATCGCCTACGGTTCGATTCTTATCGTGGTGATGCTGGCGATCATTTTCATCTTTGACTATCTGGTTGGCGAAGCGCGCATTTCCCGCTCCAAAGCCAAAACCGGCCAATAATTCTGGAGTGAGCTGTTATGACAACGATTCTGCAAGCCGAGCGCAGCGCGCCGGTTGAAACCACCAAAAGCTTTGTTGAACTGAAAGGCGTCGCCAAGCGCTTTGGTCACAATACCGTGCTGGAAGGTCTGGATCTGGCGATCCCCAAAGGCAAAATGGTCACCCTGCTCGGCCCGTCCGGCTGCGGCAAGACCACCGTGCTGCGCATGGTTGCCGGGCTGGAGAAGCCGACCGAAGGCCGGATTTTCATTGATGGCGAAGACGTTACTGACCGTTCCATTCAGCAGCGTGATATCTGCATGGTGTTCCAGTCTTATGCTCTGTTCCCGCACATGTCGCTGGGTGAGAACATTGGCTACGGCCTGAAAATGCTGGGGCGGCCAAAGGCGGAAATTCGCGAACGAGTGCGCGAAGCCCTCTCTCTGGTGGATTTAGAAGGTTTTGAAGACCGCTACGTGGACCAGATTTCCGGCGGCCAGCAGCAGCGCGTGGCGCTGGCCCGTGCGCTGATCCTCAAACCGAAAGTGCTGCTGTTCGATGAGCCGCTGAGTAACCTCGACGCCAACCTGCGCCGCAGCATGCGCGAGAAAATCCGCGAGTTGCAGCAGCAGTTCAACATCACCTCGCTGTACGTCACCCACGACCAGAGCGAGGCGTTTGCGGTATCCGATACCGTGCTGGTGATGAACAAAGGCAAGATTATGCAGATTGGCGCGCCGCAGGAGCTGTATCGCCAGCCCGCATCGCGCTTTATGGCCAGTTTTATGGGCGACGCCAACGTCTTCCCGGCCGACCTGCATCGCGAAACGGTGGAGATCTTTGGCTACCACATCCCGAAACCGGCGGGCTTTGCCGACGGGCTGCAACAGTGCACGGTGGGGGTTCGCCCGGAGGCCATCACGCTCGGCTTACAGGGTGACGACAGCCAGCGCTGCACCATCACCCACGTCGCCTACATGGGGCCGCAGTATGAAGTGACGGTAGACTGGAACGGCCAATCGCTGCTGTTGCAGGTCAACGCCACCCAGCTACAGCCGAGCGCCGGGGACCAGTTCTACCTGCAAATCCACCCTTACGGCATGTTCGTTTTAGTGTAAGAAAGCCGCCGTTAGCCCTCCAGCGCGAAGACTAACGGCACAATCACTTGGGCGGCCACCGGCTGGTCGCCCTGCTTCGCCGCAATAAACTTCCAACGCTTCACCGCCGCCACGGCCGCCTCGTCGAGGCGCGGATAGCCACTCGACTGGCTGACCACCACCGACGCCGCCAGCCCGCTGGCGCTGACTTCCACCCGCAATCTCACCGTGCCCTGCTCGCGCAGCTTTTTCGATAAACGCGGGTAGTCCGGCGCGGGGTTATTTAAGTAAGCCGCGCTGAACTGCGGCGGCGTCACTACTTTGCCGACCGCCGGGGTTTTGCTGACGGCCGGAGCCTTGGGCGCAGTGACGGGTTGTGTCTCGTGCTGTGGCTGGGGTTTTGGCTGCTGTTTTGGCTTCTCGTCATGCACTGGGCGCGGCTTGGGCTTTTCCACCTTCGGCAGGCTTATTGCCGCCTTCTCCACCACCGGCGGCGGCGTTTTCTCCACCGGCTTGACCGGCTCTGGCGGCGTGGGGATTGGCTCATGCTGAGGCTCTGGGGCCAGTTGCACCATTTCTACCTCCATCAGCGGCGCGGTAATCTCAGCAACCTGTGGCGGGTTCATCCGCAGAAACAGCAGCAGCCCGAGATGCAACAGCAGGACCGCTGCTGCAATAATCAGCGTTTTCAGGCCGCGTTTCGGCATGGGAAATTCTCCGGAAAAGGCGGATTCAGCTAACATGCTGCCGCCGATAAAGCAGGACGGCCAGCCACGGGCCGCCGAGAAGCGTTGCCATCAACCCTGCGGGTAACTGGCGTGGATAGAGCAGATTGCGGCTCAGCCAGTCGGCAAAAATCATCAGCAGCGCGGCAATCATCACCGCCAGCAGCAACTGGGCCAGTGGGCGTCGCGCCCCAAGCTGGCGGGCGATGTGCGGGCCGAGCAGGCCGATAAACGACAGCGGCCCGACAATCAGCGTCGCGACGCCGGTCATCAGCGCCGCCAGCGCCATGACCGTCAGGCGGGCGCGCTGAGTGCGTAAACCCAGCGAGTGCGGCACCGACTCCAGCGGCAACAACAGCAGGTAGCGGCGCACCAGTGGAGTCAGCAGCAATAGAAGCAGCGCCAGAGCCAGCGCGGCGGCGGCCATCGGCGTGGTGACGTAGTAAGTCGAGCCGGTCATCAGTTGGCGCAGCATGTTGGCCGCCATGCCGTTGTTGGTCATCACCACTCCTGCCACCGACTGGAAAATCGCGGTGATCGCCAAACCACTGAGTAGCACGCGCTGCGGGGTGAATCGGCCCTGTCGTGCCGTCCACAGAGTCAGTAAAAGCGTGATAAACGCGCCGAGCGCGCTGCTCAGCATCATGCCCGTAATTCCGGCTGTTGGGATAATCAGCAGCATCAGCGTAATACCCAGCGACGCCCCCGCGCCAATCCCCAACAGCTCAGGGCTGGCCATCGGGTTGGCGGTCACTCGCTGAATAATCACCCCGGCGGCCGCCAGCAGCACCCCGGCCGACATCGCGGCAATCATCCGTGGCAGGCGGAATGGCAGCAGCGCCAGCACGTCGTGCCACGCGTCCCAGTGCCAGCCGTGCAGCGTGCGCCCCACCGCCAGCGACAGCACAATGCTCGCCACCAGCAGCAACAGCACCAGGCCAAAGCGTGGCTTGAGAATGCGCGCCTGACTTTGCGCCACCGTCTCCTTAATAGCTTGCAGCGAAATACTGCGGATGCGCGGCAGATACCACAGCAGCAGCGGGCCTCCGGCCAGCGCGGTCATCATGCCGGTCGGCAGCAGCATGCCGTTAATCCCCGTCAAGCGGCTGACGCCCTGATCGGTCAGCCACAGCAAGCCTCCGCCAATCAGCGGCGACCAAAGCAGCCGTTGGCGCAGCTTGTGCGCTCCTGCTAGCGCCGCCAGATGCGGAGCCGCCAGCCCGATAAAGCCAATCACCCCAACGGCGCTGATAACCAAGCTGCTGATCGCCAGCGCGCTGAGGATAACCACGCTGCGCACCGCCACCGGCGACATGCCGAGGGAGCGCGCGACCTGCTCATTCAGCGCCATCAGGCTCAGCGGCCGCAGCATCAGCAGCACCGGCACCACGCAAATCGCCAGACGCGGCAGCAGCCAGAGCAGCGTCTGGCTGTTCTCCTGCAGCAGCGAACCGCCGCCCCAGATGAAAATCGCCGCCAGCGACTGGTCGTAAATAATCGATAAAAGCAGAGAGACTGAGCCGCAATAGAGATTGACCAGCATCCCGGCGAGGATCAGCGCCAGTGGCGAAAACGCCTGCCGCGACGCCAGCACAAACACCAGTAACATGGCCACCAGCGAGCCGCCCATGGCGAACCATTCGCGGCCCCACGCCAGCCACGCCGGAGCCGCGAGACTGACCATGGTCAGGGCCAGCGTGGCGCCGGATGCCACGCCGAGGGTCATGGGTTCCGCCAGCGGGTTGCGCAGCGCCTGCTGCATCACCACGCCGGTAAAGGCCAAGGCCATGCCGCAAAGGATCGCCATCCACTGGCGCGGCAGCCACATGTCATGGGCAATAATCGGCTTGGCACACGCCAGCAGGCTATCGGCGTGCCAGAGCTGGCTCCACTCGGACAACGGCAACAGCTGTGAAAGCTGCTGCACGCTGAGCAGCAGCGCAGCGAGATAGAGCAAGATACACAGCCACAGCGGCGAGTTTTTCAGTAAAGAGGTGGCGGTGTGCGCCGGGCTTGTCAGCGGGATTTGGCTCATGCGCGACCTCGCCGTTGCAGGCCCAGCGCCAGAGATTCCGCAAAGCGCACGGCGGTGATCAGCGCGCCGTTTTGCGGCAGGCCGTCGGGCAAGGTGATGCAGTTTTCCGGCTGCAAAAGCGGCAGGCTGCGCCACAGCGCCGAGCCGGTAATGTCGCTAATATCAGGCTGCGGATAGGAAGGCAGCAGCACCACGCGGCCACGGCCTCCGGCGGCGAGTTGATCCACCGAGGTCATGGCGAGACCCTGCGCGCTGGTCGCCAACTGGCTGGCATTTTTCAGGCCGAGGCGCGTTAGCACGTCATCAAACAGGCTGCCCTTGCCAAACAGGTACAGGTGCAAAATCTCCAGCGGATGGGCCAGATAGAGTGGCGTGTCGGTGTAAGGCTGAACCGCCAGCCGCGCCTTTTCCATCCGCGCATTCACTGTGGCGATGATCTGCTCGGCTCGCTCAGGCTGCCCCAATGCACCTGCCATTTGGCGCAAATTAGCCTGCGCCTGCTCGAGCGGAGAACTGCTGTAAGTGTTGAGCACCAACAGCGGCGCAATCTGCTCCAGTTGGGCTTTCGCCATCAGATGGCCGGGCGTCACCAGCAGCAGCGTCGGGCGCAGCTCGCGCAGGGTTTCAAAATTAGGTTGGAATAGCAGGCCCACGTCGGCGACGTCGGCAGGCAACGCGGGTGCGCTATACAGGCGGCGATACCACTGTGGCGCGGCCACGCCGACCGGCACCACGCCGAGCGCCAGCGCCATTTCGGTCAGCCCCCAGTCGAGAACTACCCAGCGCGGCGCGGGTGCTCCGGCGGCCAAGCTACAGAGAGGGGAAAGCCCCGAGCTTGCGCTCAGGGCCAGTGCGAGTTGCAGAAACTGACGACGATTCATGCTTACCACTGATAGCTCAGGGTCGCCAGATATTGGCGGCGCAGGCCGAAGTGACAACCATTGTCCTGACAGTAGTTCAGGTACTGCTTGTCGGTCAGGTTTTGCACGTTAAGCGCCAGTTGCCACGCCTGCCAGCGGTAGCGCGCAACGGCGTCGAACACCGTGACGGCTGGGACTTTTAGGCTGTTTTGGCTGGTGGCATAACTGGTGCCAACATAGCGCGCGCCGCCGCCGAGGGTGACACCATCAAGTAGGCCCGGCAGCGCGTATTCGGTCCACACTGTCGCCGTCTGGCGCGGAATTCCCACCGGATCCTTGCCCTGATTGCCAGTATTCGACGCCGTGACTTCCGGGTCGGTATAGGCATAGGAGCTGCTCACCAGCCAGCGCGAGGTGATATTGGCTTTGGCTTCCAGCTCAAGGCCGCGCGAACGAATTTCGCCAGTCTGCACCGAGAAGTTCGGGTGATCCAAGTCCGCCGTCAGCACGTTTTGCTGGGTCAGGTCATACAGCGCCGCGGTGAATAAGGCGTCGAAGCTTTTCGGCTGATATTTGATCCCCACTTCCGACTGTTTGCCCTTAGTTGGGCGGAAAACATCGCCGCTGAAGGTGGTTCCGGCCTGCGGCTGGAATGAGGTGGCGTAGCTGACATAAGGCGCGATGCCGCTGTCGAACAGGTACATCAGCCCGGCGCGGCCGGTGGTGGCGTAGTCGGTTTGCTCTTTACGCGTGTCGTTATCCAGATCGTTGCTGTGGCTTTCAGCTTTGTCATAGCGCCCGCCGAGGTTCAGCAGCCACCGATTCCACTTCATCTGGTCTTGGGTGTAAAAGCCGGTTTGCGACATATACAGCCGCGAATGGTCAGTCAGCGCCGGAGTCTGCACCGGCGTGCTGTAATCCGGGTTGAGGTAGTTAAGGTCAGAAGCATCGCCGTAGCCGCTGTTTTGCGTCAGGTCGTCATGCACGTAATCCACGCCGAACAGCATGTCGTGATCCACCGGGCCGGTGTCGAACTTGGCCTGCAAATGGGTATCGACGTCGAAGTCTTTTAGCTTCTCATTAATGTGCATGCTGTAGCGATTCACCTCCGGCGCGTTGGCAACCACGCCAAACGGATAAACCATGGTGTAGTCGCTGCGGGTCTGCATGTAGCGCAGGTTCTGGTGCAGGGTCCAGACATCATCGAAATGGTGCATGAACTCATAACCCACGCTCTCCTGCGAACGGCTGTAGCTGTCAAAGCCCGGCTGGCCGCCGTAGAAGTTGTCAGAGATTTTGCCATTCGGGTTATTCACCAGCGTGCCTTCGACCGGCAATTGGTTGAAGAAACCGGCGTCCGGGTCTTTGCGGAACTGGCTGAGGAAGGTCAGGCTGGTGTTGTCATCGGGCTGCCACGTCAGGGCCGGAGCGATGTCGTAATGTTTATACTTGGTGTGATCCACCTGCGTGTCGGACTTTGACGCGGTGCCGGTCAAACGCCCGAGCCAGTGCTGATCGTTGTCCAGCGCGCCGGACAGGTCCAGCCCCCCTTCGGTCAGATTGTTGTTGCCGGTGGTGACATAGATTTCATGCAGCGGGTCCGCCGTCGGCCTTTTGCTGACCAAATTCACCACCCCGCCCGGACTGGCTTGGCCGTAAAGCACCGAGTTCGGCCCTTTGATCACTTCAATCTTATCCAGCAGGTAGGCGTCGTAGTTCGGGCGCGACCAGTAGGTCACGGTCGGTAAACGCAGCCCGTCGAGGTATTCATCGGCATTGAAACCGCGAATGATGATGGTGTCGAAGCGGGTATCCGCCCCACCCGCTTCCGACTGCACGCCACCCAGATAGCGCAATGCCTGCGACACGTTCTGCGCACCCTGCGCGGCAATCTGCGCCTGCGTTACCACCGAGACGCTCTGCGACGTTTCAATCAGTGGGCGGTCACTTTTGGTCGCGCCGCTGGCTTTCTTGGCGACAAAATTGGTGCTGTCGTCACTGTCCGCCGTCGAGGAAACCGTCACTGAAGGCAGCACCGTGGTCGCGGCAGCGCTGGTCTGATTTTGTTCTGCTGCCTGCGTTTGTCCTGCAATCAATGTCATCAACAGCGCCGCGCTGAGCGGTTTAAGCTTAAACCCGAATTTACCCTGCATGTGTGTCCCCGAAAATAAAACAATGACTCAATAATGAGGATACAAATGATAATCATTAAGTTTTAATTGAACAGAGGACGGGATAGAATGCTTGCGATGTTTGTTCGGGAAATAGCGCGAAACAGACAGAATTCGGCGAATTTGACGCAATTGATGAGCGATTGTTGGAAATGGACAAAATCTGGCGCAAAGGTTACGGGGTGGAGATACCACCGGCGGCCCCGCAGTTAGTGGCCCGCAGTCATTTTTACAGCAATCAGTCTCGCGAGAACTGGCATTCTCACTCCGCCGCGCAGCTGCTGTTTTGCACCCAAGGCGTGATACGCGTCCTGACCCCGCAGGCCTCGTGGACCCTCGGCCCGATGCGCGCTATCTGGCTGCCGTCTGACTGCCAGCACGAGCTGCACGCCCTTGGCGACATCACCACTTTCAGCCTGTATCTCGACCCGCATACCGCAAGCTCATTGTGGTTAAAATGCCGCACTTTGCAAGTCAGCCCTCTGCTCAACGAGCTGATACAGGCGCTGCTGGTCGGGCAATCTGCTACGCCGCCGAATGCCGCCCGCACTGCTCTTATCACCCCACTGTTACTCGACGAGTTGCGTCAGGCGCAGAACAGCACGGTGTGTAATTTGCCGCTGCCGACCGATCGCCGCCTGCGCAATATCTGCGAGCTGATGCTGGCGACGCCGGAAAATAATGACACGCTGGAGCTGTGGGGTAACAAGGTGGGAGCCAGTTCGCGCACCCTCGCCCGGCTGTTCCGCGAGCAGACCGGCCTGACTTTCGCCCAGTGGCGACAGCAGCTAAGACTAGCGGAAGCCGTAGGCCAGTTGGCTCAGGGCCAGACGGTGATGGCTATCGCCAATCAGCTGGGTTATCACAGCCCCAGCGCCTTTATCTCGATGTTTAAGAAGTCGCTGGGAGACACGCCGCAGCGCTACTTGCGCGCGTGAGTCTCAGAACCTTTTATCCGTCACTCAGTAAAAATGAGTATTAAGCGTTTTTAACCGTTCGTGATATTTAACTATTCGTGATAAAAATATTCATTCGAATAGTTACCTCGCTATTAATACCAATAATTATTGCCTGACCCTCGGCAGGGTTTCCCCATTGCCGCCGTCAGCAAAATAGTGATTTTCAGGAACTGACCATGCCCCCACACCCCGAAAACTCGGCGTCGTTACTGCAACACCGCTCATTTGTCGCCTTCTGGATAGCCCGCGCGGGTTCCAGCTTCGCATTCCAAATCTTATCAATCGTGGTCAGTTGGCAGATCTATTCGATCACCGGCCGCGCCTTGGATCTTGGCCTCATCGGCCTCGCGCAGTTCTTGCCGTCGGTGACGCTGGCACTGGTGGCGGGTCACGTCGCGGATCAGTTTGACCGTCGGCGCATTGTGCTGCTGGGACAGATTGTCGAATGGCTGGCGATTGCCACGCTAGCCGGGCTGGCCATCACCCAGAACATCAATGAAATCAGTATTCTTGGGCTGATTTTTCTTATTTCGACCGCGCGCGCTATGGAAGCCCCTTCGATGCAGTCCATGTTGCCCGCGCTGGTGCCGCCGTCAATGCTGGCCCGCGCCATGGCTGCCAACGCGGTGGCTGGGCAAGCGGCGGCCATGGTTGGCCCGGCGATTGGCGGCTTCTTGTATATCGCTGGTTCAGGTACCGCCTACGCGGTGTGCGCCGCGCTGTACCTGCTGTCGATTGTGATGGTCAGCCGCTTGCAGTACGAGCAGGCCCAGCCGAAGCGCGTTCCGGCCACCTTCGCCACGCTGTTTGCCGGCATTCGCTTTATTCGCAATCGCAAAGACGTGCTGGGCGTGATTTCCCTCGACCTGTTCGCCGTACTGCTCGGCGGCGCGACCGCGCTATTGCCGATCTTCGCCAAAGATATTCTGCACACCGGCCCTTGGGGCCTTGGCCTGCTGCGCGGCGCTCCGGCGGTGGGCGGGCTGCTGGTCGGCTTCTGGCTTAGCCGCCGGTCGATGACCCGCAACGTTGGCATGATCATGTTTATGTCAGTGGCCGGTTTTGGTGTCGCCACCGTGGTATTTGCCCTGTCGAGCACCCTGTGGCTGTCAATTATTGCCCTGTTCTTCCTCGGCGGCTTCGACATGGTGAGCATGGTTATTCGCGGCGCACTGGTGCAGCTCGACACGCCGGACGAGATGCGCGGGCGCGTCAGCGCTGTGAACTCGATATTTATCAACACCTCGAATCAGCTCGGCGAGTTTGAATCTGGGCTGTTGGCCGCGTGGCTGGGCGCAGTGCCTGCTGCCGCGCTCGGTGGTGTCGGCACCCTCATCGTGGTCGGCCTGTGGATGACCTGGTTCCCAAGCCTGCGCAAAAGACAAAAGCTTGAAAATGAGAAGCCGGAAGAAAGCCCGGCGGCCCAGCCTGCCTCGGTCTGATTCTGCCCACCATACAAAGCAAAAGGCCCTGTCGTTGCTGAAAGGGCCTTATTTATTTGGTGCTTTTACAGCGGCTTATTTGCTTTCGTTGGCTTTGATTTCGCCCATCGCTTTCAGCTTTTTAGACATCTCGCGGCGTTCTTTTGACAGGTCAGCATTACGGATGATGTAGTCATCAACGCGATCTTCATAGTCGCCGCGCATGCTGGCAATAATCGCCTGAATTTCGTCGATGCTCATACCCTGTTTGATGTAATCGCTCAGGTTGTCGAGCAGCAACACACGTTTCTGGTTATCACGGATTTTCTTTTCGTTATCAGCAATTTCGCGTTGCAGTTTGTTCTTGCGGCGGAAAATTCGTACGAACTCCAGTACGTCATGGAAACTCGGCTTGTTGATATTGTCCATTTTAACACCTTCGATTAAGTTACACAGATTCAGTGACTAACTGCCCGGAACGTAGGTTACAGCGTAGCAGGAAAAGCCTGCGCGTTCAGAACGAAAGTCCAATAGGTTTATCTTACCCGTTTTCATGGGCAGACAAAAATGCCATCACGCTTTCTCCAGCGGATTGGCGGGAATTTGCACCTCTTCCTTGCGCATAGTCATGGTTATCAGGTCTCCCAGCGCCTGCAATTGCTCGGCAACCTGCATGCTCAGCCACACATAGCCGTAGATTGGCGCTTCCAAGTGCTGGCTGGCGTTCATCTCTTGCATCAGCTGTTTCAGCTCTTCCACTGACTCATTCAACTGATGATTAAGCGCGCCTTCATCACCTTTCGTGCCATTGAGCAGCATATCACTGAGCTTTTCCAGCGAGTCGAGCATCAGCAACTGCGCGCTGCGCAAGCTGCGGGCGTTGAGCATCAGGTAGTGACTTTCGCGGGAACTCCAGTAAGCATCAGCCAGTAATTCTAGTGTACACAATAGGTTACGACTTAAGGTCTGGATGGCGTCGAAGACTTCACGCGGGATATGCGACTCTTTGCTGGCTGGCGCAAACAGCGCACGCATCTTCACCATCTGGTTCATGGATTTTTTCAGCTTACCTTCCAGATGCGGCCTTTCCAGCATGTTCGGCGACAGCCAGGCGCTATAAAGCTTATTCAGCGAGGTCAGGTAATCCGCCATCTGCATGCGCCAGTGAATAAAGGCGCGCTGCGGGTAGATACTGGCGAAGAACAGCGCCAGCAGGGAGCCAAATACCACGTCCCCCGAGCGCCACAGCGCGGTATGCATGTCCCCCGGCCCCGCGCCGCACACCACCGCCAGCGTCACGCCAATCAGCAACGCCATATAAGGCCGCTTGCCGAGGGTCAGATAGCCACTGACGAACATCACCACGCCGCACCACATCAGCATCAAAGGCAGAGAATAAAGCTCGAGCCAAAGCGCAATCAGCCCGGACGCCGAGCCAAAAACCGTGCCCGCGATACGCTCCGCCACGCGCTGTAACACGTTGCCCCAGAAGGAGATCGGCCCCATCACCACCACTAAAGTGATCAGCGGCCAGGTGCCTTCGGGGATCTCGGTCAGGCGCACAATCAGGAAGGTCAGAATGAACGCCAGCGCGATCCGCAGTGCGTGCGTGATGCGGTAATTGCTATAAATCACGTTATCCAGCGGCGAGATTTTCTTGTCCAGACGCATGCGGTGCCCATTCAAAAAGCGGAAGAATCGATGGCGGGTAGTTTAGCCGAGTTACAGTGGGGGATCACTGCGGTTTTACTGGGGTTGAATCAAACTTTAGTCGAATATCCAAGACATGCCGAAGCTTGACAGATTTCCCCATGACATCTGGCCGTCGAATGGTATCCTTAACGGCTGTTTGCTATGCCGCAACATCACTTTTCGCCGCGATTAAGGGTCAATTCCGCAATGTCAGACAAGCCGCAAAAAACCTTCTACTTCCATGACTATGAAACCTTCGGTAAGAATCCGGCGCTGGACCGCCCTGCGCAGTTCGCCGGTGTGCGCACCGATGAGAATTTCAACATCATTGAAGAGCCGCTCGTGATTTACTGCCGCCCGTCTGATGACTATTTGCCTGAGCCTGAAGCCGTGATGATAACCGGCATTACGCCACAGTTGGCGCTGGAAAAGGGGCTAAGCGAGGCGGAGTTCAGCGCGCAGATCCACCAAGCCTTTAGCGTGCCGGGCACCTGCATTGTGGGCTATAACAACATCCGTTTTGATGATGAAGTCAGCCGCAATATTTTCTACCGTAACTTCTACGATCCTTATTCCTACAGCTGGCAATATGGCAATTCTCGCTGGGATCTGCTCGACGTCATGCGCGCCTGCTACGCCCTGCGCCCGGACGGCATTAACTGGCCGGAAAACGACGACGGTTTCCCGAGTTTCCGCCTCGAGCATCTGACCAAAGCCAACGGCATCGAACATGAAAATGCCCACGACGCCATGGCCGACGTTTACGCCACCATTGCCATGGCCAAGTTGGTGAAACAGGCCCAGCCGCGCCTGTTCTCCTTCCTGCTTGAGCATCGTAATAAGCATAAAATCAACGCGTTAATCGATATTCCAGCCATGACGCCGCTGGTTCACGTTTCCGGCATGTTCGGCGCGGCACGTGGTAATACGGCGTGGATTGCGCCGCTGGCGTGGCATCCTGAGAATAAAAATGCGGTGATCGTCTGTGATTTGGGTGGCGATATGACCCCACTTCTCGAGCTGGACGCCGATGAAATGCGCGAACGGCTGTACACCCGCCGCGAAGCCCTCGAGCCGGGCCAGTCACCGCTGCCCATCAAGCTATTGCACATTAATAAGTGCCCGGTAGTGGCTCCGGCCAAAACGCTGTTGCCTGAGAATGCTGAGCGTCTGGGCATTGACCGCGAGCGCTGTCTGCAAAATCTGCAACTGTTGCGCCAGAACACCCAAGTCCGCGAAAAAGTGGTGGCGCTGTTCGCCGAAGCCGAGCCGTTTAAAGGCTCAGATGACGTCGACGCCCGCCTGTACGACGGTTTCTTCAGCGACGCCGACCGCGCCGCGATGCGCATTATTCTGGAAACCAAGCCAGAAAACCTGCCTGCCCTAGATTTAACCTTTAGCGACTCACGCATTGAAACACTGCTGTTCCGCTATCGCGCCCGCAACTTCCCCGCCACCCTCACCGACGCCGAGCAGCGCCGCTGGCACGAACATCGCCAAGAGAAGCTCAACGCCGAACGCGTGCAAGATTACGTGTTGCAGCTGGAGTCGCTGTACAACTTGTATGAGGATGATGCCGAGAAGACGGCCCTGCTGAAGGCGTTGTTTGCTTATGGGAAGGGGTTGGTGGCGTAACGGTAGGGTTACGCTTTCAACTTCAACTTCAACTTCAACTTCAACTTCAACTTCAAAACCGTGGGCTCGCCGCCCACACTGGCCCAAAGGGTTTTAAACGAAACCCTTTGGAATCCTGCGTTTTTTTTGCTGCTGAAAGATCGAGGCTGCGCAGGGTTGGAATGGACGTGTTTCAGCGGCCGCGGCGATCGTCGCGAAGTGCCGCCGCTTAGGCGGTCCCCTCAGTTCGGGCTTCGAGCCTTTGGTCTCGAACCACTCCCTCGGCGTCACTTCTGAACGCGACCTACTGGCACTTACTCCGAGCCGTTTCATTCACAAAAAATCTGAAAATTACTGAAAAGGCACGATTGAAATGCCTCAAAACCGCAGTCAAAAATGGCGCTGAGCGAGAGGTTCGAGACCTATGGCTCGAATCCCGTGGCGAAGGAACCGCCTAAGCGGCGACATTTTGCGGTGGATAACGGAAGTCCCTGAAACACGTCCGCTTCACGAGCGAAGCGCGCAGTAAAGAGCCGGGGAGTCTTGAGGGGCGCGGCGATAGGCGCCCCTCAAGGCCGGTGTGGCGGCAGCGCACGACCTTGACCTTGACCTTAAAAGAAAGTTTCCTGCCCTTTCCAAAGGGCAAAAAAAAGGACCCTTGCGGGTCCCTTTCAAATTTATGCTTCTGGAGCGATTTCGCCACTCATCTGCGGTGGTTTCTCACGGAAGAAATTGGTGATAAAGGCTAAGTAACCTAAGCCAATTGCTCCCCAAACCAGACCCAGCGTCATTGAGCTGGCTTCGAGGTTCAACCACAGCGCGCCGACGGTCAGGGCACCAATCACTGGCAGAACCAGATAATGCAGGTGATCCTTGAAAGTCTTGTTCTTCTGCTCACGAATGTAGAACTGCGAAATAACCGACAAGTTCACAAAGGTGAAGGCCACCAGCGCACCGAAGTTGATCAACGCCGTTGCAGTCACCAGGTCAAAGGTTACAGCGGACATTGCCACTACGCCGACCAACATGACGTTGAAGGTCGGGGTACGCCATTTTGGATGCACGTAGCCGAACAGTTTCTCCGGGAATACGCCATCGCGGCCCATCACGTACAGCAGACGTGAAACACCAGCATGTGCCGCCATGCCTGACGCCAATACCGTCACGCAGCTAAAGCACAGGATCACTGACTGGAAGAACTTGCCTGCCACATACAGCATGATTTCTGGCTGTGATGCGTCCGGATCGTGGAAACGCGAGATATCCGGGAAGTACAGCTGCAAGAAGTAAGACACCACGACAAAGATGATGCCGCCAATCAGCGCAGTCAGGAAAATCGCTTTCGGAATAACTTTACCGGCGTTCGGCGTCTCTTCAGACAGTGAACTGATGCCGTCGAAGCCCAAGAATGAGAAGCACAGAATCGTTGCCCCGGTGATCATCGGCACCACGTGCGCGTTTTCACTGAAGAACGGTTTCGTGCTTGCCAGCGTCCCTGCGCCCTCACCCATGTACACGCCACGGATAAGCAGGCCCATGAACACCACCATAATGGCGACCTGAACCACAACGATAATGCTGTTGAGGTTGGCAACAACCTTGATGCCACGCAGGTTAAAGGCCGTCATCATCGCCACCAGCGCGGTCACGAAAATCCACGACGGTACGCCCGGGAAGATAGCTTCCAGGTAAATTTTCGCCAGCAGGATGTTGATCATCGGCATGAACAGGTAGTCCAGCAGGGATGACCAGCCAACCATAAAGCCGACGTGCGGGCTGATGGCTTTCTGTGCGTAAGTATAAGCAGAACCCGCAGACGGGAAGCGGCGAACCAGCTTGCCGTAACTTACCGCAGTAAAGAGTACCGCGATCAGCGCGAAGATATACGCCGTTGCCACGTGGCCGTCAGTCAGACCGGACACAATGCCAAAGGTATCGAAAATGGTCATCGGTTGCAGATAGGCCAGACCCATCATTACAACCTGAACCAAAGTCAGGGTTTTACGCAGCTGTACGCGATTGGTTGCCGGAGCGGCAGAAGAGACATTAGCAGACATGGCTCAGCCCTCCCTGATTTGCATGCATAGGACGTGTAAACGTCTCCGTGCGCAAAGTACAGGGAAAACTTCGTGTTGAATAACCAGAGAACGGAGGATTGAGCTTCACATCGTTGTGCACGCAAGTGAAGGCTGAGCGTTGTTGGCCGCAGCTGACAAAGAGACCGGCGGGTACCGGTACTGGTTTAAAGTATTGCCCCATCATGCATTTCCTCATAGTGGCGACCGTTTATTGATTTGGGGTCGCACACGAACCTGGTTATCTATCCGGATCTGGGTCCGGCCTCTGTTGAATTTAGTTTGTGTAACTCACAATGCAAAAAAAATAACCGGCGCCTTTAAGCGTCGGTTATTCTGCATGTGGCGTATTTTGCACTAAATCGAGGGCCGATGACAAGATTTTGAAGCCCTCAAATGCAATTTCTTTCTATGCGTTGAGTCTGGTCAATAAATAATCGATATTTGTTCCAGCCTCATCAGCACTTTAGGCATTGCGCAGCATCCAATCAATTTCTGTTTCAGTCACTCGACGCTCGAACTGTAACAATTCATCGGATTTACACGCGTGATACACCTGTGAGAAGCGCTCCCCCAAATATTTCTTCAACGCGCCCTGCTCGTCAAAGGCTGCCAAAGCATCACTCTGACGAATGGGTAACGGAATACCTTCCTGCTCCAGACCATTACCTGTGACGGGTTCCGGCAGAGGCAGTTCATTGTCAAATCCATGTAACATCCCGGCAAGTACAGTTGCCACTACCAGATACGGGTTGGCATCGGCACCGGCAACGCGATACTCCACGCGGTGGTCAACGGCACCGCTGCACGGCACGCGCAGCGCCACGGTACGGTTGTTATGCCCCCACGACGCCTGCGTTGGCACATACATGCCGGGCTGGAATCGGCGGAAAGCATTGACGTTCGGCGCTAAAATCGCCATTGAAGCAGGCATCAGCTCAATCAACCCCGCCAGCGCGCGCTTCATCAGTGCAGAGTCTTCCGACTCGGTGCCAGCGAACAGGTTCTTGCCATTATCATCCAGCACGCTGATATGAATGTGCATGCCGCTACCGGCGTAATCATCGTAAGGTTTGGCCATAAAAGTGGCTTCCATCCCATGATTTTCTGCCACCAGACGCACTAAACGTTTGAGCGCCAGCGCGTGGTCACAGGCCCGCAGGATGTTGTCACTGTGATGCAGGTTGATTTCGAACTGGCCGGGAGATGACTCGGCCACCGCGCCGTCAGCAGGCAAACCTTGCATCAGAGCAAGTCGGTCGATTTCGCTCAGAACGTCGGCGAAATGGTCGAGGTTATCAACCGAATAGACCTGAGTATGAATGCTGCGCTCAGTGGTCCCTGGGTTACAAGGCGGCTGAATATACCCTTCCGCATCTCGCTGCTTATCGAGCAGATAGAACTCCAACTCTACCGCTACCACCGGGAATAATCCTCGCTGGCGCAATGTTTGCCAAAGGTGATTCAGCACATTGCGGGGTTCAACGTCAAAGGGAGTGCCATCTTCGTCAAGCATGGTCAGCAACAGCTGAGCGATATGCTCTGGGTCCGAAGCGGAGGGGGTTAAAGTTCCGGGGACGGGAAGACAAATGCGATCCGGCTCGCCCAACTCCTGACCAAGGCCTGCCTCTTCCACCACGTTGCCAAGGATATCCATAGCAAACACGGAGGCAGGGAAATAGCAGCCTTTTTCAACTTTAAGCAGGGTGGTGACGGGAATGCGTTTTCCGCGGAAGGTACCATTTAAATCGGTAAGAAGGACATCGACATGCTGGGTAAGTGGGTGACGCTCCAGGTATTGGTTAACTTCATCCTGGAACGCGCTGCTTCGCTTCTCTTCGCCGTGTGCTGCGAAGTCTTCAACTTCGGAACTATTCGATTCAAGAATTAAGGTTTGCATAAAATTTCCACCGTTTGCCTCAGATTTGAGGCGGATATTGAGGCGACCACGACACCACCATGATGCCCCGCCTTTACTGCCCTTTACTGCATAACTGCGAACTTCTTAATGCAATGGCACTCTCAGATCATATAAACGGCACACCTCATTCTCCGAAGACATATTTGTCTCAAGATTAACCCTAGACCCATCAGAATTGTTTTGCAATAGCAACAATTCCTTTACATATAGGTTTGAAAAAGCAACTCCCCGCTGCTAATTTTAATGGAATAACAGCCAAAAAATAGGCAACAAAACGCGATAAGGCGCGGATTTCTTTCCCTTTCGACCACTCAACGAGGCGGTAAAATGAGCACCATATTTTCCAAGGCACCAGCCAGAAAAGAAGAGAGCTACAGACCGATCATTGGGGTCGTCATGTGTGCAAATAGCATTGATGAGAACCCGGCACTGACCGTACACGAGAAGTATCTCGACGCAATTTTCAACGCCAACGCCATCCCCGTCTGCCTGCCGCACGAGCTGGCCTCGCGGGAAGGCGCTATCCAAGAAGTACTCGCCCGCCTCGACGGCATTTTCCTCACTGGCAGCCCAAGTAATGTCGAGCCGCACTGGTATAACGAAGACGGTATCGAGGAGTTAGCAGATCCGGGTCGCGATAAGTTAAGTATTGCCTTGATCCACGCAACGCTGGCCCAAGGCATCCCCCTGCTCGCCGCCTGCCGTGGTATGCAGGAGCTGGTCGTCGCCACCGGCGGCAGCCTGTATCGCAAAGTGCAGGAAGAGCCGGGTTATATGGATCACCGCGAGGACACCTCTCTGTCTCACGACGAGCAATTCGCGCTGGTTCACCCCGTGAGCATTGAGCCCGGCGGCCTGCTGGCTGAACTTCTACCTGATTATCAGTCGTTTCAGGTGAACTCACTGCACGGCCAAGGCGCGAAGCGTCTGGGCGCAGAACTTAGCGTCGAAGCTCGCGCCCCCGATAATCTTGTAGAAGCCGTCAGCGTCCGCGGCCACCCCTTCGCCCTCGGCGTACAGTGGCACCCAGAGTGGCACAGCTTGACCGACGCCGTGTCGCGGCAACTGTTCGAATCCTTCGTCGCTGCATGTCGGAAGTATCATCGAGGATAGAGCTACTCCCGTTAGCCCCCAGCTTTAAGTCAACTTCCAATTCAAAACCGTGGGCGTCGGCCCACACCGACCAAGGGAGGCGTAAACGCGCCTCCCTTGGAACCCTGCGTTTTTATTGTTGTGT
>NZ_JMPJ01000055.1 GCF_000735345.1 Ewingella americana ATCC 33852
CCGGTGTGGCGGCAGCGCACGGTCTTGAATTTGAATTTAAATTTGAAGATTTAAAGTTTTAAAGCGGGTTTGGGCAGCCAGCCCCAAAGCCCCCAAACATGGCTCAATGTTCAATACATTCCTATAGAAACTTTCTCGCTATTGATAGCTAAATTCCTTCGTTTATATCCATTTTAAAAAGGTTTGTTATAGAACCACTACTTTAGTTCTAAAGCCGTCACGGCGGACTTCGGTGGTGCTCACTTGCCAATAATAAGAAGGGTATATCCATGCAAAACATTCGCCGATTGAACGCGGTTTCCCGCGCTCTGGCTTTAGGACTTTTATTAACCACCACCAGCGCGGCTATGGCTGCTGACGGAACGCCAGTTCAGGGCGGCACCTTGGTTTATCTTGAACAGCAGGCTCACACCAACTTATATCCACCGGCGGGCGGCTTCTATCCGAACGGCGGTATCCTTAACCAAATTACCGACAAGCTGACTTACCAGAACCCGGAGACACTGGCGATTGAGCCGTGGATAGCCGAGTCATGGTCTTTCAATGCGGATAAAACCGAGTACACCTTTAAAATTCGTCCGGGGGTCACCTTCTCTGACGGCACGCCGCTGGATGCCAACGCCGTGGCGAAGAACTTCGACACATACGGCTTAGGCAATAAAGAGCATCACTTGCCGGTGTCCGAAGTGATTAACAACTATGACCACAGCGAAGTAGTTGACCCGCTGACGGTGAAATTCTTCTTCAAGAAATCCTCGCCGGGCTTCCTGCAAGGCACCGCCACCATTGGCTCCGGCTTAGTATCACTGAGCACGTTAAACCGCGATTTTGACTCGCTGGGCGATGCCACCCACATCATCGGCTCTGGCCCGTTTGTGGTCAGCAAAGAAACGCTGGGGCGCGAAGTCGATTTAACCGCGCGTAAAGACTACAACTGGGGGCCGAAAAACCTTAAGCAGCAGGGCCGCGCTAACCTTGATGGCATCAAGGTAATCGTCACCAACGAAGACAGCGTGCGCATTGGCGCGCTGCTGGCCGGTCAGGCTGATTTTATTCGTCAGGTTCAGGCTTATGACGAAAAACAGGCCAAAGACCAAAACTTCCCGATTTACGCCGCACCAACCAAAGGCGTCAACGACGGTATCGCCTTCCGTCCTGATAACGCGCTGGTTTCTGACCTTCGCGTGCGTCAGGCGCTGCTGCACGCCACCAACTCTAAACAAGTGGTCGACACCCTGTTCTCCCCTAACTATCCGCAAGCCACTTCGGTGGTGGCCAAAACCGCCGCGGGCTATGTGGATTTGAGCAACAAACTGACCTATGACCCGGCGCAGGCCAAAAAGCTGTTAGACGAAGCTGGCTGGAAAGCGGGGCCGAACGGCGTTCGCCAGAAAGATGGCAAAACCCTCTCTCTGACCGTGTATGAATCCCTGCCACAGCCGCAGAACAAAGAAGTGCTGCAACTGGTTTCCCAGCAGTGGGGTCAGGTCGGCGTGAAGCTGAATATCTTGGCGGGTGACGCCGGTAGCCGCGTGGCGGATAACCTAGACCCAGAGAAAACTGCGGCTTACGTGGTGGAAGTCGGTCGTGCCGATCCGGACGTGATTAAAAGCGCCTTCTACCCAACCAACCGCGACGTGCTGCTGCAAAAAGGTGGATCGAGCAGCAAGGTGAAGAGCTTCCGTGACGACAAACTCAACGACCTGCTGACGGCGGTCTCGGCCGAAGTCGATCCGAAAAAACGCTTAGCGCTGACCGGCGACGTGCAGAACTACTTGTTGGATCAGGCTTATGTCATTCCAATTTTCGAAGAACCGCAGGTGTTTGCCGGTGCTCCATACCTCAAAGGCGTGAACTTTGAAGCCGTGGGCCGCCCAAGCTTCTACGGCGCATGGTTGGAAAAGCACTAACAGGCAGGAGTAGACAATGAGCCGATACTTTAGTGGTCGCATCGGGCAGGCAGTGTTGGTGCTGTGGGCGGCGTTTACCGTCTCCTTCATCCTGCTGCAAGTGCTGCCGGGTGACGCCATCCTTATCAAATTCCAGAATCCCGATATGGGACTCAGCCCGGCGCAGATCGCGGATATGCGCGCGGTGTACGGAGCAGATGTGCCGGTTTGGCAGCAATATCTGCACACGCTGGGCAATTTCCTGCGCGGCGATTTGGGTTATTCGATTCAGGCTGGCGTGCCGGTGACGGAGCTGCTGAGCAGCAACTTCCCGCCGACGCTGCGACTGGCGGTACTCGGCTTTATCTTGGCGGCGGTGGTGGCGGTTGCCATCGCCTTCCTCTCCAGCCTGCTGCATTTCGGCTGGCTGAAGTCGGCGTTCCAGTCACTGCCGTCGCTGTTTATTTCGATCCCAACCTTCTGGCTCGGCATTGCGCTGATCCAGTTCTTCTCTTTCCACTTACGCTGGATCCCGGTGATTAATCCGGGGGAATGGGTCGGGCTGATTCTGCCGATCGTCACACTGGCGGTGCCGATTTCAGCCCCGCTGGCGCAGATTTTGATCCGCAGTATCGATCAGGTGCAAACCCAGCCCTTCGTGGCCGTCGCTCGTGCCAAAGGCGCGTCGCGCAGCGGCGTGTTGTGGCGTCACGTGGCGCGCAATGCCCTGCTCCCCGCCCTGACCATTGCCGGTTTGTTGTTTGGCGAGCTGATTGCCGGAGCACTGATCACCGAAACCGTCTTTGGCCTTAACGGGCTTGGCCAGCTGACCCAGCAGGCAGTCAACAATCAGGATGTGGCGGTGTTACAGGCCATTGTGGTTATCTCCGCCGCCGCCTTCGTTGGCATTAACTTACTGGTCGACTTGGTTTATCCGTTACTGGATCCGCGTCTTAAATCCACTGCCGGAGCTCACGCATGAGTAGCTTACCCATTGAGCAGTTAGGTCAGGAGAAAACGCGCCTCGCGCCTCGCCCAAAAACCCGCAGCGCCCTGTTCACTCGCGTCAAGCCGGGGCTGATTCTGGCCTGGGCGGTGATGATCGTGGTGATTTTGTGGGCCATCGCACCGAGCCTGTTTACCTCTTATAGCGGCACGGAAGGCATTGCCGGAGCGCAGCGTCTGGCCCCGCAGGCCGGACACTGGCTAGGCACCGACCAGCTGGGCCGCGATGTCTACGCGCGCATTGTCTACGGCGCGTCGCACTCGCTGTCCGGTGCGCTGGTCGCCGTGGCGCTGGGGCTGGTGCTTGGCACCGCGCTTGGGCTGTTTGCCGGCGCAGTTGGCGGTTTTGCCGACACCCTGGTGATGCGCATTGTTGACGTGCTGCTGTCGATCCCGGGCCTGCTGCTGTCGCTGTCAGTGATTATTCTGCTCGGCTTCGGCACGGTTCACGCGGCGATTGCCGTCGGGGTCACCTCGATTGCCAACTTCGCCCGCCTTGCTCGTTCAGAAGTAGTGTTGGTGCGCCACAGCGACTATGTCGAAGCGGCCTATGGCAGCGGCGGCACCTTCTTCGCGGTACTGTGGCGGCATATTTTGCCCAACTCGCTGACCGCCGTGCTGGCCTTTTCCGCCCTGCAATTTGGTAGCGCAATCTTGGCGATTTCCACCCTCAGCTTCTTGGGTTACGGCACCCCGCCGCCAACCCCGGAGTGGGGTCTGCTGATTGCCGAAGGGCGTAACTACATCTCCACGGCATGGTGGCTCACCACCTTCCCCGGCATCGTGGTGGTGTTGGTGGTGCTTTCCGCCAACCGTATTAGCCAATCTTTCCGCAGGAGCCGCCGATGAGCCTGAATGTCAGCTTTAACCGCACCGCCGCCGAGCAGCGCACGCCGGTGCTGGCGCTGGAAGATGTCTCCATTGCTTACAGCAGCGGCACGCAGAGCCAGCGCGTGGTGCATAACGTCTCCTTCTCGATTTATCCGGGTGAAGTGGTGGCGCTGGTCGGCGAGTCCGGCTCGGGCAAAACCACCACCGCGCAGGCGATTATCGGCCTGTTGGCGGAAAACGGTCATTTGCAGGAAGGAGCGATCCGCCTCAATGGCACCGACATCAGCCAGTGGTCGCAGCGCCGTCTGGACGCCCTGCGCGGCGCGCGCATTAGCCTGATTCCTCAGGACCCGACCAGCTCGCTCAATCCGGTGAAGACCATCGGCGCGCAGGTAGCGGAGATCTTGAACATTCACCGCCGCCTGCCGCGCAAGCAGCGTGACGAGCGCGTGGTGGAGCTGCTGGCTCGCGTTGGCCTTTCCCACCCCGAGCTGCGCGCCAAGCAGTATCCGCACGAGCTTTCCGGCGGCATGAAGCAGCGCGTGCTGATTGCCATCGCCATTGCGCTGCAACCGGCGCTGATTATTGCCGACGAGCCGACCAGCGCGCTGGACGTCACGGTGCAAAAACGCATTCTGGACCTGATTGACGAGCTGCGTCAGGAGTTCGGCACTGCCGTGCTGTTCGTCACCCACGACCTCGCGGTGGCCGCCGAGCGCGCCGACCGCCTGCTGGTGTTCCGTCACGGCAAAGTGCAGGAACAGGGCATTACCGCCGAGGTGCTTAGCGCGCCGAAAAGCGAATACACCCGCCAGCTGTTTGCCGACGTCCCCGCCCTCTCCGGCAAACATCGCGCGTCGCTGCGCGCTACTGGCGGCGAAGCGATTCTGCGGGTTGAGAATCTAGTGAAGGACTTCTCACTGGGCGGCAAAGGCAAACCGGCTTTCCGCGCTGTGGACCATGTCTCCTTTACTATCGCGCGCGGCACCACCCACTCGCTGGTTGGGGAGTCAGGCTCTGGCAAGACCACGCTGGCACGTATTCTGCTCGGTTTCCAGCGCCCGGATTCAGGCAGCGTGCTGATTGACGGGCAGGACATCACTCAGTTGAAAGGCGAAGCACTGCGCCAGCTGCGTAAACAGATTCAACTGGTATATCAGAACCCATTTGCCTCACTCGACCCTTCGCAAACCCTGTTTAAGGTTATCGAAGAGCCGCTGCTGAATTATGAACCTATTGCCGCCGACGAGCGCCGCCGCCGGGTGCACAGCATTGCCCAGCGCGTGGCGCTGCCGCTGGAACTGCTCGACCGCAAACCGCGCGAGCTTTCCGGCGGGCAGCGTCAACGCGTGGCCCTCGCCCGTGCGCTGATCCTCGAACCCAAGATTTTGGTGCTGGATGAAGCCACCTCGGCGCTGGACGTCACCGTGCAGGCGCAGATCCTCAGCCTCTTGCAGGAGTTGCAGGACTCCCTCGGCCTGACCTACCTCTTTATCTCTCACGACCTCGCCACCGTCCGGCAGATTTCGCACAGCGTTTCGGTGCTCAATCGCGGCCAGCAGGTGGACTCCGGCGACGTCGAATCGGTGTTTGCTCATCCGGGCAGTGATTACACCAAAGAACTGATTAATGCGATCCCGGGCAATGGCCGTCATCGCGCTGCATAACTGAACAGCGTTAAGGAATTGAAATGAGTACAAAACGTCTTGGCTTTTTTACCCGTTTATTGGATGACGCCAGCCCGCAGGAGCGTTATCGCTTAGCCACTGAGCAAATCGTCTTCGCCGAGCAGCAGGGCTTTGATGCTGCATGGGTGGCGCAGCACCACTTCCACGAAGCCGAGGGCGGCCTGCCCGCGCCGCTGGTGTTTCTGGCACAGGTGGCGGCGCATACCCGCTACATTCGTCTGGGGACCGGCGTTATCACGCTGGCGATGGAAAATGCGCTGCGCGTGGCCGAAGACACCTCAGTGCTGGATTTGCTCTCCGGCGGGCGTCTAGAAATTGGCTTAGGGTCGGGCGGCACGCCGACCTCATTCCCGCCATTTGGCTTAGAAAGCAGCCAGCGCGGCGCGGTGTTTAGTCAGAACCTCGCCACCCTATTGCAGGCGTGGCGCGGTGAGCCACTGGCTGGAACCGACAACCGTTTGTACCCGGTGGCACCTCAGCTAGTGAACCGCGTCTGGCAAGCGACGTTCTCGGTCGAAGGCGGCACGCGCGCGGGCTTGGCAGGTGACGGCCTGATGCTGTCACGCACCCAGCCTCGCCCGGCGGATGCGCCGAACCTGACGCTGGCCGAGATTCAAAACCCGATTATTGATGCCTATCTTGCCGCCCTGCCCGCGGGCGTTGAGCCACGCATTATGGGCTCGCGCACTGCCTTTGTGACCGAAGACGGCGCCGAAGCGCGCCGACTGGCTGAAAAAGGCCTGCGCCGTCAGGCTGAGAACCATCGCGCCAATGGCCAGACGGTTCACGGCGACACCTTGGATGACCATATTCGCGCCTTTGACGCGCACATTGGCTCGCCGGATCAGGTGATTGCGTCCCTGAAACAGGACAGCGCGCTGGCGCGGGTGACCGACCTGTCATTCCAGGTTCACTCGATTGACCCGCCACACCCGTACATTCTGCGCTCCATCGAGCTGCTGGCCCGCCACGTCGCGCCAGAGCTGGGCTGGACGCGCCGTACACCAAAATCCGTGACTTCACCTCTGCACGAACTTGTTTAAGGAAACGCCATGACTACCGCTCAAGCTCAAGATTTGCTCGACCAACTGGCTGTGATTGACGCTGGTTCAGAACTGGCGCAGGCGCGCGAAACCCGCGATGCCGCCACCCGTCACGCTCAAGGAAGCTACGAAACCATTTTCAGCGCCGACGACGGCGTGGATTTCACCTTAGCCGAACGCCTGTTGTTGGCTGAAAACGTCGCCCGCTGGCATGGCGATAGCCAGCTAGCTTCCCACTATGCCGAGCGCCTGAACGCCCTGCCCGACCAAGGCAACACCGCGCGTTTGGAGTCTGCTCTCGACCACGGCGAACGCCTGAGCTTTAAACCGGCCAGCGCCACCGCCGCCCATTTACAGGCTTTGCAGCAGGCTGGCTGGTCATTGGACGCCATCGTCACCCTGTCGCAGCTAATTGCTTTTGTCAGTTTCCAGACGCGCCAACTGCGCAGCTATCGCCTGATTGGCGGCCATTCGGTGGAGAACGCCAGCGACCGGAAAATCGCCGCAGGCTACTGGCGTCACGATGGCAAAACCCACAGCGGGCGTTCTGCACCGAAGGTGTTTACTCAGGCCGAATTGGGCTGGGAGCCGTGGATCCCGTCGAAGAAGCTGGAAGAGTTTGATGCCGAACAGCAGGCGATTCTGGCGCGCTTCGGCCATACCGATTCCGACTATTTCCGCCTGTTGGGCCGCAACCTGCCGGTACTTGAGCAGCGCACCCTGACCGACAAAGGTATTTTCTACACCAGCGGCGGCCTGCCGCGCAAAGAGCGTGAAATCGCCGCCACCGTTGCCAGCAAAATCAACGGCTGTATCTACTGTGCTTCGGTGCATTCGCGCAAAGCCAGCCAACTGTCCAAGCAGACCGAAGACGTGCAGCACCTGATCGACACCGCGCCGGGCGGCATTCTCAGCGAGGGGCAATCCCCGCGCTGGCAGGCACAAATCGACTTCGCCGCCGCGCTCTCCGCCACGCCCCCGACCGCCAGCAGCGCACATATCGCCCGCCTGCGTGAAGAAGGGCTGAGCACGCTGGAAATCGTCGATTTAGCGCAATCCACCGCCTTCTTCGCTTGGGCCAACCGCCTGATGTTAACGCTGGGAGAACCTTTTGATGACTGAGATTTCAACCCCTGAGCAGGCAGCAGCAACAAAAACAGCCATCACGCCGCGCCTCGACCACGCGGTGATTAACGTCGCTGGTCTGCTGGATCACGCCCAGCAGCAATTTCGCCGTTTAGGCTTCCAGCTCACGCCTCGCGGGCATCACTCGCTGGGATCGAGCAATCATCTGGCGATTTTCGGCGAGAACTATCTTGAGCTTTTAGGCTATGAGGCCGCCAACGAGCACACCCGCAAAGACCTGTGGCTCGCGCCGCTCGGCCTGACCGGATTGGTGTGGAAAACGCAGGACGCCTCGGCGGTGTTCCAACATTTGCAGCAGCAAAATATCGCGGGTTCAGCGCCCGCCGATTTTTTCCGCCCGGTGCAGCTTAACGACGGCTCCGAGCCAAACGCGCGTTTTCGCACCGTGCCGCTCTCCGCCGAGCGCGTGGCCAATGGCCGCAGCTTCTTCTGCCAGCACCTCACGCCGGAACTGGTGTGGCGCACCGAGTGGCAGCGCCACCCGAACGGGGTGAGCAATATCACCGGATTTGTTATTGCGACCAACGCGCCGCAGGAGACCGCCAGCGTCTATGCCGAGTTGTTCGGCGAGTCAGCGCTGAGCCACGGCCCGCATGGTGAAGTGGAGATCAAAGCCGGGCGCGCCACGGTACGTTTCATCACCCCAGAACGCGCCACCGCCCTGTTCGGCAAAATCCCCGAAGGAGAAAACGGCACCGCCCGCATGGTCGCGCTGGAGTTTGCGACCGCGTCGCTGGACTTGGTGCGGCAAAGTTTGAAAGTCGGCGAAATTGCGTTTTCGGATACGCCAGAGGGCGTGGTGGTGCGGGCTGAAGATGCACTTGGGGTGGCGTTGAGTTTTAGGGACTAGGCGAGTCTGGGGGCGCTTTTAAATTCAACGTCAAAATCGTGCGCTGCCGCCACACCGGTCTGAAAGTCAAC
>NZ_JMPJ01000056.1 GCF_000735345.1 Ewingella americana ATCC 33852
GTCGCTGGCTGAATGGCCGTGTTTCAGGGGCTTCCGTTCTCCACCGCAAAATGTCGCCGCTTAGGCGGTTCCTTCGCTTCAGGCTTCGAGCCATAGGTCTCGAACCATTCGCTCAGCGTCATTTTTGACTGCGGTTTTGAGGCATTTCGACCGTGCCGTTTCAGGGAAGTGCTGTTCTGACCTTCAAACTGATGAAAAAATTACAGTAACTCCCACTCGCGCATCTGTTTTGCGATTTCTCTTGCCGAGGCAAGCCTGATTTTCGGCAGCGTCCATTGTGCAAACTGCTTCGTATAACGTTTACGATTTTTCGGTGTGACGAAAATGATGTGATGGAACATGTCCCAGTTCAGGCTGTCTTTGCCCCCTTCCAGCGCGCCGTAGCGATGCTTTTCGAACAATGTCCGTTTGAGGTAGCGCACGACGCTTAATGCCGTGGAGACATCTAGCACAATAATACCTGTTGCTCTGGCGAGGCGCTGTGGCTGCAACTTCGAGTAATTACCGTCGATAACCCATCTTTCGCCAAGGATCTCTTCATCGTGAAGCGCAACGAATTCCTCCGTTGGCCGAGGTTGCCAATGAGTGTTGGGAAGATGATACAACCGGTCGAGATGAACAATCTTCAAATCCAACTTCTTGCCGATGGCGTCAGCAAGCGTTGATTTACCACTATTAGAAGGACCCAAAATACATATTCGATGACCAAGATCAGACAGTTTCATGAGTACCTCAATGAGCAACCACCAAGCAAAAAGGGGCGGCATTATAAGCAACCCATTGCCAGCTTTCTACTTTGAAATATAGAAGAGAAGAAAATCAACCTAAGCACGGGCTGACTGAAACGGCACGACGGAAAAGCCAATAGACCGCAGTCAAAAATGACGCCGAGGGAGAGGTGAGAAACGACGAGCGGGGGTATGCGAGTGGGTCCGAACCCGAACTGAGGGCACCGCCTAAGCGGCGGCATTTTGCGGTGAACACCGAAGTTTCTGAAACACGTCCGCCCAACCAGCGGAGCGCGCAGTGAAAGAGTCCGGGGGTCCAGGGGGCGGTGGCGATAAGCCGCCCCCTGGTCGGTGTGGGCCGACGCCCACGGTTTTGATGTTGAAGTTAAAACTTCACTGCAGGTCTGGGCAGCCGCCCATCAAAACTTATAATCAACCGCCACAAAGTAGCGACGTCCATCCTCGTTATAACTGTAAGCATCGCGATTCAAGTCTTTATCCAGCAGGTTCAGCACCCCGGCGCGGATCTTCACGGCTTTGTTCACTTTGTATGAGCCACCGGTATCCCACATGGTATAACCGCCCGGCGTCGCGCCGTTGTCGCTCACGGTGCGGGTCTGGCCTTTCATGTTGGCAGTCAGATAGAGGTTCCAGTCCTCCTGCGGATCCCAGTCGAGGGTGGCGTTGGCGGTATGGAACGGCAGCGTGTTGAGTGGCTTGTTGCCGCCATTGCTCAAGTCGCGCCCGTCGTTGTAGGTGTAGTTAAGCTTCAGGCCAAAGGCTTCGCTTAGCGGCAGCTTCAACTCCGTTTCCAGGCCGCGGATACGTGCTTTGTTAACGTTGTAATATTTGAAAATCGGGTTGCCTGATTTATCAAAACCGACAAAGTTACTGTAGCTTGGGGCCTGCGCGCGGTCGCGTGTGCGGTTGATGCCAATCATGTCGTCAACGTCGTTTTGGAACACCGTGGCGCTGGCGGTGACATCTTCCAAGATGCCCTCTTCGCCCGCGTAGTACAGGCCAAGCTCGACGCTTTCGCTGGTTTCAGGCTTGAGGTCCGGGTTACCGATGATTTCACAGGCGCCGCGACAAGAAGCGCTGGTCCAGTCGGAGCTGAGTTGCAGCAGTGACGGAGCTTTGAACGCCGTGGCCCAGCCGCCTTTCACTGTGACGGTGTCGGTGGCGTTATAGACCAGATAAGCACGCGGTGACCAGTTCACGCCGTAGTTTTCGTGGTCGTCCATGCGCACGCCGCCGGTGAAGGCCAGATTCTCAAACATCCGCCATTCATCTTCAATAAATATTGCGTACTGGTTGGCCTGAGTACTGCCGCTGCCGGAGAGATTAACGTTATCTTCCAGCTTGTCGTTGCGGTACTCGCCGCCGAGGGTGAATAGCTGATTGATTTCGCCCAGTGGCACGACAACTTTGCCGTCCAGCGAGTTGTTTTTCGAAGTAATGGTGTCGCTGTTTTTATTCTCGATATTTTCGCCGTAGAAACGCAATTCGGTATTAGCCCAGCCCCAGCGGCCATTATGTCCCAGCGAGTAGTTCTCGCGCTCCATACGGTTTTTATCCAGCGTGTCGGAATCGCGATCCTGACGGTTGAAACCGTAACCAAAGGTCAGGTCCTGATTGTCTTTCGGCGTCAGCGTGAATTCAGCATTGGCATTGCGCATGGTGTAACCCTCAATACGCGGCAAATCACCTGAACCACTGGCGGAATCCTTCTGGTCTTTCTCACGTTTTCCCAACGCGCCGTAGACTTTCACTCCAAGCAGGTCGTCGATTATCGGGCCGCTGGTGAAGAAGTTGCCGTTGTAGCTATCGCCGCGATCGCGGTGCTCCTGCACGGTGGTGTCTGCGCTTAAGGTGCCGTGCCAGGCTTTGCCGACTTTACGGGTGATGATGTTGACTACTCCGCCCAGCGCGTCGGAGCCGTAAAGTGAAGACATCGGTCCGCGCACCACTTCGATGCGTTCGATAGACTCGGCGGGGATCCAGCTGAGATCAAAATCGTTATGGCGGAATACGGCGTTGCGTGAGTTAACGCGTTTGCCGTCGACCAAAATCAGCGTGTAGCTGCTGCTCAAGCCGCGAATACTGACGCCCTGACGGTTGTCGCCTTCGCTGGTGAGCTGCACGCCCGGCACGTCTTTCAAGACATCTTTCAGGTTTTGTACCGGCTTTTTATTCAACTCATCGTGGGTGATGACGCTGATACTGGCGGGAGCATCTTTGAGGTTTTGTTGCACCGAAGAGGCGGTAACGACTATCTGATCCTCGTTATCCTTTGCCTCTTTGGCGTCTTCGGCAAACACCGGAAACGCGGCGGTGAACAGCTGTGCGAATAATCCGGCCTTCATTGCCGGTGTCCATGTAACCTTGACCATGTTGCATTCTCTCCATGAGATAAAATAACAAGCGAACTTGTTAAAAAGCCAATATCGCCGGATGACAGGCGCGGGTGTGCCGCCCGGGATAGAGGATTGTTATTTGGTTAGGCTCACAAATTGAAGGTTGAAACATCAGGCCACTACTTTGGCGGCCTGATTATTTATAAAAAAACTGCACATATGCCCTAAATGTTTCGAGTTGCGGGAAGGCGGCAAGCGAAAGAGTCCCGATGAGCTTACTCAAGTAAGTGATTCGGGCGAATGAATGCAGCCAACACACCTGCAGCTCGAAACAAGACGAGCATATTTAGATGGAGGGAGCGCTGACTAACCCATCAATCAAGATTTGCGGCGTTCCCTGCGAGCAGCGCTCGATGCGCCCGCGCACGCCATAGACGCGCGCCAGACTGTCTGGCGTGATCACCTCTTCAGGCTCGCCATCGGCAATCAGATTGCCGTCTTTCAGCATCAATACGCGATCGCCGTGGCGCAGCGCGATGTTAA
Source organism: Ewingella americana ATCC 33852 (assembly GCF_000735345.1). Lineage (GTDB taxonomy): Bacteria > Pseudomonadota > Gammaproteobacteria > Enterobacterales > Enterobacteriaceae > Ewingella > Ewingella americana. Next base: position 3,629 of record NZ_JMPJ01000056.1, read on the forward strand.
TGTCATGCACCACCACGACGGTGACGATGTTGCGTTTTTGCGTCTCTTTGCGCACTAAGTCCATCACGTGGAATTGGTAGTTCAAGTCCAGTGCTGACAAAGGCTCATCGAGCAGCAGCAGCGACGGTTGGCGAATCAGCGACTGCGCCAGACCCACCAGCTGTTTCTGGCCACCTGAGAGCTGGTCGAGGTAGCTCAGGGCCAGATGTTCAATGCCCAGTTGCTGCAACAGTGTCATTACCTGCTCGGTGGTTTCCGCCTGTTTGCTATTACTGCCCGAGGCGCGTTGAGCCACAATGATCGACTCCAGCACGTGCAGATGCACACCCGCAGGCAGCGACTGAGGCAGATAGACCACCTGCTCGGCGCGACGGGCGAAAGGCATTGGCATCAGGTCGTGTCCGTCGAGGATCAACTGCCCTTCGGCGCGATTCAACCCAGCCAGCGAGCGCAATAGCGTGGATTTGCCACTGCCGTTTGGCCCCAGCAGCACGGTGATTTTTCCCCGTGGCAGCATGGGCACGTTCAGGTCACTGATCACCAGACGTTTCGGGTAGCCCGCTTTAAAACCACGGATTTGCAGCCCTTGGGTGGCTGAATTCAAGTCAGTTTTTGCAGCAAATTCTAAAGTGGTGTCAGACATCAGACGTTCCCCCGATGACGCAGAATAATACTCAGGAAGAACGGCACGCCAACCAGAGAAGTCACAATACCTACCGGAATAATGACGCCCGGTACCAGATTTTTCGAGGCAACGGAAGCCATCGACAGCACCAGAGCACCAATCAGCGCACTGGCTGGCAGGTAGAAGCGATGATCCTCACCGAACATCAGGCGGGCGATGTGTGGCGCAACCAGACCGATAAAGCCGATTGGGCCGACGAAAGCCACCGCCAGCGCGGAAAGAATACTAATACGGAGCAGCGTACCGAGGCGCAGACGGCGCACGTCGATACCAAAGCTGATAGCGCGGTCTTCGCCGAGACGCAGCGCGGTCAGCTTCCACGCGCTCATCATCGACCAAGGCAGCAGTACAAAGAAGGCCAGCAGCATCACTCCGAGCTTGACCCACGAGGCGCGCGCCAGACTGCCCATGGTCCAGAACACCAGACCTTGCAGCGTATCTTCGGTGGCAATGAACTGCATCAATGAGACTAAGGCGTTGAAAGTAAAGACCAGTGCGATACCGAACAGCACCACGCCGGAGCTGGCAACTCGCGTCCAGCGCGTGATGCCGTCGAGCATTAATGCGGCGAGTAAGGCGAAGATGAAGGCGTTAGCCGAGATAAACCACTGATCCGGCACTCCCGGAATACCAATACCCAGCACAATCGCCAGCGCGGCACCGAAGGCCGCCGCCGAGGAGACGCCGAGGGTAAATGGCGACGCCAGCGGGTTATTAAGGATAGTCTGCATCTCTGCCCCGGCGAGGCCGAGCGACATGCCCACCGCGATAGCCATCAAGGCATAAGGCAGGCGGATATCCCAAACAATAACGCGAGTACCGGCATCAGCAGACGCCGAATCAAACAGCGTCTGCCAAAGTGTACCGAGCGACAACCCCGATGGCCCCATAACGAAGTCGATAAGCAGCGAGGCGACAATCGCCAGCACCAGCACCAACATGATTAATAGACGGCGACGGACAATATTTTGATAGCGTCCCATCACGCTGCCATCAGCCTGCGGGCTGGTATTCAGCAAGGGATCGGTAGTTGCGCTCATGTTTCTAGACATCTCAGTGATTTATAAATCTCAAACGTGCAGCAGCTTACTGCCCGCTTTCCTGTTTTTTGGCTTCAGTCCAGTAGGTGCCAGAAGGCTCTACCGCCAAAAACTGTTGGTACATCTGTTTCATGGTCTGCTCAGGGTCTAAATCAGCAAACTTCTGCGGATAGAACCACTTAGCAAACGCCTGCACCGCCAACATGTTGTACGGTGAGTTGTAATAATTGTGCCAAATCCCGAAGCTATGGCCCTCTTCAACCGCCTTCAAGGTGGAAATCCCCTTGCGTTGCAGCAGCGGCGTGAAGCTCGCCTGCGCCTGCTGTGGCGTCACCTGCGCGCCCAGAACTAGACTGGTTGGCACCGAGGTGTCTCCGTCTTTCGCCGGCGCACGGCCACCGCTGGCAATATAGATGTCAGGCTGGGAAGCGATCACTTTTTCCAGATTGACCTGCCCCAGCGGGCCGGGCAGCAACGGTTTGGAAATGTTAACGCCACCGGCTAAATCGATAAAGTCGCCCATATTGCCATTTCCGGCGGAGCGGCAGCATTCATCGGTGGTCGAGGCTCGCAGTTCAATAAACACTTTCGGCTTATTTTCTTCACTCACCTTGCTGGTGACATCCGTTACACGCTTGATATTGTTGCGATAAAACTGGATGTAATCCTGCGCCTGCTTCTCTCGGTTGAGCACTTTACCCAGTAATTCCATACTTGGCAGAGTATTTTTCAGCGGCGAGGTGCGGAAATCAATAAACACCACCGGCACGCCCGCTTTCTCAAGCTGGCCAACTAACTCGCTGCTGCGGCCGGGGCCGTGTCCAGCAAGGCCAAAGATGGCGATATCAGGACGCAGCGTCAGCACCTTCTCCGGGCTGATACTGTCAGCCGTCGTGGTGCCAATCAGCGGTATTTTATCAATTTGCGGAAACTTCTCGCGATACACCGCATAGGTTTGAGGATCCAGTTTACGGAAATCCCCCTGCCAGCCGACGATGCGGTCAAAGGGCTTCTGCCCTTCCAACAAAGAGACCGCGTAAAACAGACGGCCTTCGCCCAAAACAATGCGCTGTACGTTATCCGGCACGGTCACGGTTCGACCCGCAATATCTGTTACGGTAACCGCTAATGCCTGTGTGCTGCAAAGCCCTAAAATCAGGCTTACCACAGCGCCCTTCACTCCTGTAAAACGACATTTATCCTGCATAATCATCTTCTTGCAATTCCTTTACGTTTCCCTGAAGAGGGCATAACAATAATGGAAACGATAATAATTATCAATGCGATATGCAGAAGCTATTAAGACTACAGGATGTTCTGGCCGGAAAAAATCAATCGCAGGTAACAAAGCGTTAACCTGTACTACTAAAGGCTTCTCGATAAAAAAAGGCAGAGCCTAAGCCCTGCCTTGTTCATATATTGCTGTTTTATCGATTATTTATCTTGGTGCTCAGGGAATTCCATTTCGCTGTACTTGACGACTTTGGTTCCGCGAGTCCACTTGTAACCGAACCAGATGATCAGGAACAGCGGCAGGCCGATATAAGTCGCCGCCACGCCGTACCAGTCAATGGTGTCTTTCAGGAACGCCTGATAGTTCTGGCCCAAAGTAATAATCAGGCACAGCACGAAGGCGAAAATCGGGCCGAACGGGAAGAAGCCGGACAGATAAGGCAAGTCCTTCAGGTCACGCCCCTGCGACACATAGCCGCGACGGAAGCGATAGTGACTGATAGCAATCCCCAACCACGCGATGAAGCCGGTCATGCCCGAGGTGTTCAGCAGCCACAGGTAAACCGTTTGGTTACCAAACATGGAGCTTAAGAAGCACAGAGCCGCCACCACCGTAGTGGCATAGAGCGCGTTGCGCGGTACGCCGCCTTTGGACAGCTTGGCAAAAATACGCGGCGCTTTGCCTTCCGAGGCCAAGGTAAACAGCATGCGCGTTGAGGCGTACATGCCCGAGTTACCCGCCGACAGTACGGCAGTCAGGATCACGGCATTCATTACCGCAGCCGCTGACAGCAGGCCAGCATTGCGGAACACCAGCGTGAACGGGCTGACGCTAATATCGCCGACTTCATTGCGCAGCAGGTTCGGGTCGGTGTAAGGGATGATCAGGCTGATCACCAGAATCGCCAGAATATAGAACAGCAGGATACGCCAGAACACCTGACGCACGGCGCGTGGGATGTTTTTGCCCGGATTTTCAGACTCTCCGGCAGCAACGCCAATCAGCTCGGTCCCTTGGAAGGAGAAGCCGACTATCATCGCCACGCCAATCATCGAAGCAAAGCCCCCGGCAAACGGCGCGTCGCCAATCGCCCAGTTGTGCCAACCCGCGCTTTCGCCACCGCGCATAATGCCGGTGATCATCAGCACGCCGACGATGATGAAGATGATCACCGTGACCACTTTGATCAGCGAGAACCAGTATTCTGCTTCACCAAAACCGCGCACGGAGATGTAGTTCAGCAAGAAGATCAGGCCGAGGAACAAGGCGCTCCAAATCCAGCCCGGCGTGTCGGGGAACCAGTAGTTCATCACCAGTTGAGAAGCCACGAGGTCAACGGCGATGGTCACCGCCCAGTTGTACCAGTAGTTCCAGCCAAGGGCGAAACCAAAGCCCTCTTCGACATATTTCGAACCGTAGGTTGAGAAGGAGCCGGAAACCGGCATAAAGGCCGCCAGTTCGCCAAGGCTGGTCATCAGGAAGTAGACCATGATGCCGATTAACGCGTAGGAGAGCAGCGCTCCGCCCGGCCCTGCCTGTGAAACCGTCGCCCCAGAAGCAACAAATAAACCAGTACCGATTGAACCGCCAATGGCGATCATAGTTAAGTGGCGGGCTTTTAGCTCGCGACGCAGTCCAGACGGTGCTGGCTGCGAATTTTTAGTCGATGGTTGAGCCATTTTTGCCCTGTTTAAGCTGTTATTTGAAATTTTACGCGCGGATTGTAGCAAAACGTGACTGTCTGAATAGCAGGAACGACCTGTTATAAGACACCTTCATAATAGCTTATGGATCATTAGCAAAACCTTGGGGGTAATACGTCAAGTTGCAGGGTTATTCCCCCTGCAACTCGAAGTATCTCACTCTTTATAAAGGGTCTTTACAGTAATCGAGGAAACGCGATAAGGCGTTGGAGATATGTTTCTGGCGGTGATGAATCAGGTACAGCTTGCGCACCAAGGGCGGAATTGGCAGGTGAATTTCCACCAAAGTACCACTGGTCAATTGCTCCGCGACCACCCGGCGAGATAAACAACTGATACCGATTCCATGGCGAACCGCGTGTTTGATTGCCTCGGAGTTACCCAGCTCCATCACCAGATTGAAGTCTGGCATTTGCGGCAGCAGCAGGTGGTCGAGCACCTCCCGCGTGCCGGAGCCGCGCTCGCGCAGGATCCAAGGCTCCTGAGCCAGCATCTCCATGGTGACGTTTTTCCCCGCCAGCGGATTGGCAGGGGCGCAGAACACCACCAGTTGGTCATCCAGCCAAGGCTGGGTCAGCAGCTCTGGCATGGTGCATGGCCCTTCAATCAGGCCGAGGTCAACGCGAAATTCCGCCACCGCGTTAATCACGTCATTGGTATTGCCGACATTCAATTCCAGCGGCGTCGCGGGAAAATCCAGCCGGTAGTTGGCAATCATCCCCGGCAGCATATAGTTGCCGATGGTGCTACTGGCACCGATGCGCAGCGAACCATTGTCTTTACTGAACAATCGCTCTATTTCTGCCGCCTGCTCCAGCAAAGCCAAGGCTTTAGGATAAAGCAGACGCCCATGCTCGTTAATCACCAGTCGTTTCCCCACACGGTCAAACAACTGGACGCCGAGCTGCCCTTCGATATCCGCCAGTGCTGCACTAACCGCAGATTGCGATAGCGACAGAACAATTGATGCCTGCGTCGTCGATCCGCTTTTCAACACTTCGGCAAATACTTCAAGTTGTCGCAATGTAATGTGCATAAATGGTTATCCGTCACGCGAGCCACTTCGCCCGCGTTTTGTGTTGCTCATCAGAGGTTTTCTTAGTTTCAAAAGTGCGAATCGCAGAATGAACCATTAAAATCCGGCCTCATTCCTTTGGTTTCGTTTAAGTATAGCCGCAATGCACCTGTCAATCATGCTGAGCAACAGTTGCCGCATTCTATACCGCTTTTAGCGATAGGTTATAAAGTTATAATCAATTTCTTTTTTATATAAGCCGCAGTTAGTCTTATCTCAGGAATCACTGAGAAGGCCAACACCATGAATCATGCAACCCACCCATTCAACGAAAAACAGACTCATCGCCTCTTTCCGCAGCCCTTGTGGTTTGGACGCGTTTTACCCGGTTTAGTTCTCACCGGCGCAGTGACTCTGGTTTCCGTGTGGTTGAGCAACTTCCCGCAGCTGAACCATTTGGGGCTGAGCGCCCTGACGCTGGCGATTTTGATTGGTATGGTTATCGGCAACACGCTCTATCCGTCCATTCGCCCGATTTGCCACGACGGCGTGAACCTCGCCAAGCAGCGCCTGCTGCGCCTTGGCATCATTCTTTACGGCCTGCGCCTGACCTTCGCGCAAATCGCAGACGTCGGCGCGACCGGCATTCTGATTGACGCCCTGATGCTCTGCTCCACCTTCGCCCTCGCCTGCTGGCTGGGCAAAAAGGTCTTCGGGCTGGATAGCGAAACCTCAATGCTGATTGGTGCAGGTAGCAGTATCTGCGGGGCGGCGGCGGTGATGGCCACCGAGCCGGTGCTCAACGCCAAAAGTGAAAAAGTCACGGTAGCCGTCGCCACGGTGGTTATCTTCGGCACCGCCGCCATCTTTATCTATCCGTGGCTGTGGCAGCTCAATCTGCAACACCACTGGGTTGATTTCAGCGCGGCGCAGTTTGGGATTTATACCGGCTCGAGCGTGCATGAAGTGGCGCAAGTCGTGGCGGCAGGTCAGGGTGTCAGCCCGGATGCCGAAAACGCGGCGGTGATCGCCAAAATGATCCGCGTGATGATGCTCGCCCCCTTCCTGCTGCTGCTTTCAGGCTGGAAAAGCCGTGGCAACGTGAAGACCGCGCCTAACACTGGCCGCATGAGCAACATCACTATTCCATGGTTTGCCCTGCTCTTTATTGTGGTCGCCGCCTTTAACTCGCTGGATATTCTGCCGCACAGCTGGATTGCGCCGCTGATCACCCTCGACACCGTGCTGTTGGCCATGGCGATGGCGGCGCTGGGACTGACCACTCACGTCAGCGCCCTGCGTCAGGCAGGCCTGAAACCGATTCTGCTGGCCGCCCTGCTGTTCGTCTGGCTGATTGTTGGCGGCGCGGGGATCAACGGTTTGGTGCAGCATTTCTTCGGCTGATAACCCAATCTCGAAGAGTTTTAACACTTCTCTGCTGCATGCAAACCGCCAAGGCGCTATGATCCGAGCATAACAAGCATGAATCGCAGAGGAGTGAACATGAAGTTTATTGGTGCACATGTCAGTGCCGCGGGTGGCGTCGATCAGGCGGTCATCCGCGCACACGAGCTGGAAGCCACGGCGTTCGCGCTGTTTACCAAGAATCAGCGCCAGTGGAAAGCCGCACCTCTGCCAGAGGATGTGATTGAGAAGTTTAAGGTCGCTTGCGAAAAATATGGCTACAGCAGCAATCAAATCCTGCCCCACGACAGCTACCTGATTAACCTCGGCCACCCGGTGGACGAAGCCCTAGAAAAATCCCGTGAAGCCTTCCTTGATGAGATGCAGCGCTGCGAGCAGCTCGGCCTGTCGCTGCTGAATTTCCATCCGGGCAGCCACCTGATGCAAATCGACGAAGATAAGTGTCTGGAGAAGATTTCTGAGTCGCTGAACATTGCGCTGAGCAAAACCGAGGGCGTAACTGCGGTGATCGAAAACACCGCTGGTCAGGGCAGCAACTTAGGTTTCCGCTTTGAGCATTTGGCGAAAATCATTGATGGCGTGGAAGACAAAAGCCGCGTCGGCGTCTGTATCGATACCTGCCACGCTTTTGCCGCAGGCTACGATTTGCGTACCGAAGAAGAGTGCATCACAACCTTCAAACACTTCGAAGACGTGGTTGGCTTTAAATATCTGCGCGGCATGCATCTGAATGACGCCAAGAGCGAATTCAACAGCCGCGTTGACCGCCACCACAGCCTTGGCGAAGGAAATATCGGTAAAACCGTGTTTAGCTGGATGATGCGCGACCCGCGCTTCGACGGCATCCCGATGATTCTGGAAACCGTCAATCCAGATATCTGGAAAGATGAAATTGCGTGGCTGAAGTCGGAGCAAAAAGCTCAGAGCTAATCTGCAAAATCTGCATTAAAAAAGGGCGCCGAGGCGCCCTTTTCTTTTACTCGTCATTCTTTCTTACTGAGCAACCACTTTCGCGGCCTGCGCAGCATCGGAGCGGCGCAGCAAGGCGTAAGAGACACCCGCCAGCAGCGTACCGGCGATAATCGCCACCAGATAGCCGAGGATTGGCGTGATTGCGCCTGGGATAAGCAGCACGAACAGACCACCGTGCGGTGCCATCAATTTAGCGCCGAATGCCATTGAAAGCGCACCAGTTAAAGCACCACCCGCGATACAGCAAGGCAGGACGCGCATTGGGTCACGCGCTGCAAACGGGATCGCACCTTCAGTGATGAAGCACAGCCCCAGCACCATCGCCGCTTTGCCGCCTTCGCGCTCACCCTGCTCAAATTTCTTACGCGCCAGAATGGTCGCCAGACCCATTGCCAGCGGTGGCACCATGCCTGCCGCCATAATCGCCGCCATCGGAGCATAAACCGAGGAACTGAGCAGCGTCACGCCGAAGGCATAAGACGCTTTGTTCACCGGGCCACCCATGTCGGTACACATCATCGCACCAAGGATTGCACCGAGAAGAACCGCGTTCGCCGTCCCCATGGATTGCAGCCAGTTAGTCAGGCCAACCAGAATTTTAGAAACCGGCGTACCCACCACGTAAATCATCACTAAGCCAGTAACCAAGCTCGCCAACAAAGGGATGATCAGGATAGGTTTCAGCGCTTCCATACTTTGCGGCAGACGCAGTTTGCTACCAATAAATCTGGCGACATAACCCGCAAGGAAACCGGCGATAATACCGCCGAGGAAGCCAGCGCCGGTGCTCACCGCCAACATGCCGCCAATCAGACCCGGCGTCAGGCCCGGACGGTCAGCGATGGAGAAAGCAATAAAGCCAGCCAGTACCGGCACCATCAGCGCAAAGGCAGATGCGCCGCCAATTTGCATCAAGGCCGCAGCCAGCGTGCCTTTCACTTCAAAAGCTTTAATCCCGAAGGCGAAGGAGAGCGCGATACACAGGCCGCCCGCCACCACCATTGGCAGCATGTAAGACACGCCAGTCAACAGGTGGCGATATGGGCCGTTGCCCGTCTCTTTCTTCTTACCGGCAGCTGCCTGAGAACCCTGCTTTTTCGGCTCGAAGACTTCCGCTTCCACCAAAGCTTTATCCAGCTCCTGCTTAGTCTTTTTCAAGGCCAAGCCGGTGGAAGTGCGATACATCGGCTTACCGGCAAACTTCTCCAGATCCACTTCAATGTCCGCCGCCACGATAACCAAATCGGCTTCAGCCACTTCTTCTGGCGTGATGGCATTACCCGCGCCAACGGAACCGCGGGTTTCGACTTTCACCCACCAGCCGCGTTTTTTGGCTTCGGTTTCAATGGCTTCAGCCGCCATAAAGGTGTGAGCTACGCCGGTTGGGCAAGCCGTAATGGCCACAATGCGTTTCGGGCCGTTGCCTGCCGCCGCTTGAGCCGGAGCTACGGCCGGTGCAACATAAGCTTTAGCTTCCGCCGAGGCGCGTTGCAGGAAGATTTCCGGCTCGCGAATAGCCAGCGCGACATCGCCAACAAACACATTTTTGCCAGCAAGCTGGGCATCGGATGGTGCGTTATCACCCGCCACCACCACCAGTTCGGCGTCAGCAACGCTTTCTACCAGAGCGTGGCCGGTTTTCGCCGCAGCAGCAGCGAGCATTTTTTTCGCCAGTTGGCTGCGAGCCTGTCCCAGCGAACTGTCTATCATCAGCAGCGTTTTCATTCTGCCTCCTGCGGTCAATTAAAAGGTTTCAGGTCGACGCGGGCCATCATTGCGGCCAACTGCGGGCGATCGGTGACGCCGACGTTACTCTGGCTGACGGCCAAAGCAGCCACGGCGGTGGCCAGTCGTAAGGTATGTTCGCTTGATTCACGCATCAGCAGGCCGTAAATCAGGCCGCCCACCATGGAGTCGCCGGCACCCACGGTGCTGACCACTTCACAAGCTGGCGGTTTGGCAATCCATGCGCCAGACGCGTTAACCCACAGCGCCCCTTCGGCCCCCAGCGAGATAACCACGTGGGCGATCCCTTGGTCGCGCAAGGCGTGTGCGGCTTCTACGACGTCGCTCAATTCAGGCAACTTGCGTCCGGCCCAAATTTCTAATTCGCGGCGGTTTGGTTTCACCAGCCAAGGTGCAGCTTTCAAACCGGCAACCAGCGCTTCACGGCTGCTATCAAAGATGATGCACGGGCACTGGCTGCGCAGGCGCGTCATCCAGTCGGTAAAGGCTTCTGGGTCAACGCCGGTCGGCAGGCTGCCACACACGGCGACCATGTCGAACTGGCCGAGCCAAGAGAGAGAATCAGTGACGAAACGCTCCCAGTCCTGCGGCGTGACGTTAAAACCGGAGAAGTTGAAGTCGCTGACTTCGCCATCTTTCTCGGTCAGTTTGACGTTGATACGGGTACGGCCGGAAACCACCTGAAAACGGTTGGCAATGCCAAGGTCGCTGAACAGGTGCTGAAAGCCGTCCTGATTGTCTTTGCCGAGGAAACCGCCGACGGTGACATCAATGCCTAAGTCTTTCAGAACCTTGGCAACATTGATGCCTTTACCGGCGGCGTGCAGCCCGGCGGTTTGCACCAGATTCACTTCGCCCCGTTCAATTTCAGGGCAGTAGCCGACTAAATCGTAAGCCGGATTTAAGGTAATTGTGGCAACTCTGCGACTCATGCTCCCTCCCCAAGACCCGCGGCGATAGCGTCGCCGATGGTTTTCAGTGCCAGTTCTGCGTCTTCGCCATTGGCGGTGAAGCGCAGGTGATGTCCTTTTTTCACGCCCAGCGCCACGACTTTCATCAGGCTACGGCCGTTGGCAGGTTTACCGCTGCCATCGAGATTGGTCACAGTGATTTCACTGTTGAACTGTTTGATAACGTTAACCAGCGCGGTACCCGGACGAGCATGTAAGCCGTGTTCGTTGCGGATCACAAACTCTGCCGTCAGCAGGCTGGTTTGCTCTTCCACTTCGCTGGTCAGCAAGGCCAGCACGCCTACGGCATCCGCCGTCAGCAAGCGTTCAGCTTTTTGGCTGATCAACAGGTCGCTGAGGTAGTTGAGCACGTTTAACGGCTGGTCGTCGGCCACGGCGATGGTCAGCAGCGCGGCAACGGTTTCGCCGTCGTGCTCGAAAGCCTTGGCGGCGCGACTAAAGGTGGCGGCGCTTTTCAGGTTGCCCTCGGTGCTGTCACTCAGCCAGATGCCTTGGCCGAGGTTGAGCGGCTTACGGCTGATAACGTCGCTGACGAACGCGGTGTCCGCCGCGCCAATCTGCTGCAAACGCCCGGCATTCAATGCCTGAAGGGTCATCAGGTTGTCGGCGGCGACGTCGAGCGCGATAAGTTGGGTGTCGAAGAGGAATTCAGCCGCGTTTTTCTCGCCCATCAGCAGGCTACGCAGCTCTTCAGCTGAGTCAGTTTTCGCCATGCGTTCAGCCACGCTGTCATCACTCAATACGTGAGTCAGCTGGCGCAACAGGCTGAGGTGCTCGTCAGAGCGGGCCGCGATGCCGATCACCACGTAGGCGGTCTGCCCTTCTCCCCAAGCAATCCCCTGCGGGAACTGGTAAACCTGAACGCCGGTGTTGAGCACCAAATCGCGGGTGTCGGTGGTGCCATGCGGGATAGCAATGCCGTTACCCAGATAGGTAGAGGTCTGCAGCTCGCGCTGCAACATGCCATCGACGTAGCCTTCGCTGACGCGCCCGGCTTGGGTCAGCGCAGCGGCAACTTGGCGGATCGCCTCTTGCTTATCGCTGGCCGCCGCGCCGAGATGAATATCTTGCTGTGACAACTGGAACATAATTCTCCTCTCCTGCTGAATTTGAATCGTTTCAGCTTCATTGAGAAAAAAGGAGCGCTGCCAGATGAAACAGGTAATCGGACAACGCTGAAACGTTTCAGGCAGTCTCATTCTGGGCGATTTTTAAAGCAAGCATTCCCTGAATTGGCGTAACATTTTTTTGATGCCACGCACATTTTGCCCGTCAGAGGCCCATTTTCGTCCCACGAAAAGCTAAAAGCTGAAGCTGTGCTGAAGTGATCCCGAAGTGGCTGTAAGCAGAACTTAACGGCCAAGGTAACGGCCAAAGAGAAAGGCGAAAACCGGTCCCAAGGCGCGGCGTTTTTTACCACAAAGTGCGGTTTTATTATTCAGTATGGCAAATACACTGCTGTTTACCTTTTTACTGATTAAAACCGGTTTTTGTTTTTTTTAAACAGGCGTAACATTCGCGCGAATTTATTCCTCTCCTAAGCTGGTTTAAGCCTAAAAATGTCGACATCAACTGCCACTGCTCGCCGCCTGCCTGACATCACGTCAACCGCCTTTCTGATCGTGGCTTTCTTAACCGGGATTGCGGGCGCACTGCAAACCCCGACGCTCAGCCTGTTTCTGACCTCAGAAGTGCATGTCAGCCCCTTCATGGTGGGGATCTTCTTTACCGGCAGCGCGGTGATTGGCATTTTCGTCAGTCAGCTTTTGGCCAGTTGGTCAGATAAACGCGGGGATCGCAAAACACTGATCCTCTATTGCTGCATTTTGGGCGCGCTGGGTTGCGTGCTCTTTGCCTTCAACCGCAGCTACTTTATGTTGCTGCTGGTCGGCGTGCTGTTGTCGAGCTTTGGCTCCACCGCCAACCCGCAATTATTTGCGCTGGCGCGCGAACACGCCGAGAAGACCGGCCGCGAAGCCATGATGTTTAGCTCGATTTTGCGCGCACAGGTTTCACTGGCGTGGGTGGTCGGCCCGCCGCTGGCATTCGCGCTCGCCATGGGCTTCGGCTTCACCTTTATGTACAGCGCGGCGATGCTAGCCTTCCTTATTTGCGGCCTGATGGTCTGGATGTTCTTGCCGTCCATGCCGAAAGCACGGGTCAAAACTACCGCCACCATTGAAGCACCGCGCCGCAACCGTCGCGACACCCTGCTGTTGTTTATCGCCTGTACTTTGATGTGGGCTGCCAACAGTATTTACCTGATTAACATGCCGCTGTACGTGGTGAATGAACTGCATCTGCCAGAAAAATTGGCGGGGATTTTGATGGGAACCGCGGCCTGTTTGGAAATTCCAACCATGTTGATCGCCGGATATCTGGCGCGCCAGTTGGGTAAACAGTTCCTGATGCGCTGCGCGGTGATTGCTGGCGTGGTGTTTTACGCCAGCGTGCTGTTCAGCACAAGCCCTATTGCGCTGATTGTTTCACAGCTGCTGAACGCCATTTTCATCGGGATTTTGGCCGGGATTGGCATGCTCTACTTCCAGGATTTGATGCCGGGTCAGGCGGGCGCGGCCACCACGCTGTTCACCAATTCAACCCGTGCGGGCTGGATTTTGGCCGGGTCACTGGCTGGCGTTATTGCCCAGTTCTGGAGCTATCACGCCGTGTTTTATGCCGCTTTCGCGATGGTGGTCGGCTCGGTGTTCTGTATCTGGCGAGTGAAGAATGTCGACGAAGAACCGGCCGAAGCGATAATCACCTTGGATTAATTGCCGTCAATCACGGCGCGGTTTCTGCTTCCAAACGCGTGAGGTAGATCAAGGCGTCGTCGCGATGGGTATGACACATTTCGCGGCTGGCTTGCAGACTGGCACAGACTTTGGGGCGCAGCGGCGAAGTGAAAATGCCGCACAGGAAATTGTCCGCCAGATGGATGCAGCGCGTGTTGGCCGGTTTGCCATTCGGCATCCCCGGAATAGGGCTGGAAATCGAGGGCGCAATACAGCAAGCGCCACAATTGGTACGGCAATCCATTAGCGCCTCCGTTTGGCTCGTTAAGTGAGGCGCGACAATAACAGTCGCTACTATCAGTCTCCAGCGAAATCTTTCTCCCCCGACCACTTTCTGGCTACGCTTAATGATGCGGGAAATACGGCTGAAACGGCGGCAAAGTGCGGGATAACGAGTAATCTGCTTGCCTGAAATCGGCGGCGCGAGTAACGTGTCGCCAAATATTTTCTACTCCCCTCATGACAGGTTATTTATATGGCACGTGCTAATGAAATTAAACGCGGCTTCGTTGTTAACTACGACGGTAAATTGCTGCTGGTAAAAGACATCGATGTTCAAAGCCCAAGCGCGCGCGGTGCCAGCACCCTGTACAAAATGCGCTTCTCCGACGTGCGCACCGGCGGCAAGGTTGAAGAGCGTTTTAAAGGCGACGACATTCTGGATACCGTCACCCTGACCCGCCGTAAAGTGAACTTCTCTTACGTCGATGGCGACGAATATATCTTTATGGATGATGAAGATTTCACGCCTTACACCTTCAACAAAGCGCAGATTGAAGACGAACTGCTGTTTATTCCTGAAGAAGGTTTGCAGGGTATGCAGGTTCTGACGCTGGACAGCCAACTGCTGGCGCTGGAATTGCCACAAACCGTGGATCTGGAAATCATCGAAACTGCGCCGGGCATCAAAGGCGCGTCGGCCAGCGCACGCAACAAACCGGCGGTCATGAGCACCGGTTTAAGCATTCAGGTGCCTGAGTACCTGAGCCAAGGCGACAAAATCCGCATTCATATCGCTGAACGTCGTTACATGGGCCGCGCTGATTAATCAGCGGCGAATAATGACTGCACATCAAGAGCGCTCCGGCGCTCTTTTTTTATGCCTGAAAAGCTTGAGTTACATTCCACGCTCACTGCTCTTTCGATCTACTTCACAGATCCCATCTGAATCTGGACTAACCAATTTTCATTTCTGTCGTATGACTTTACACTCGAAGTCCTGATTTATGGCCCAATTGTCATCTGCATCACCGCTCCTGGCAGGCCATTAAAGAAAAAGACCTATTTTGGCCTGACCAATTAATCTAATTCTTATCATTGGAGTGATGCATGAAAACGATCGCCACGGAACAACTTCCCGCCCAAGTCCAGCTACCTAACTATGACCGCGGCCAGCTTAAAAGCCGCATTGTGCATATTGGCTTTGGCGCTTTCCATCGCGCCCATCAGGCGCTAATGACTGACCGCGTGCTGAATAAGCAAGGTGGCGACTGGGGGATTTGCGAAGTTAGCCTGTTTGGTCGCGACAATCTGATTAAAGCGCTGCGCCAGCAGGACAACCTCTTTACCGTGCTGGAAAAAGGCGCAGAAGGCGATCAGGCCATTGTGATTGGTGCCGTGTGCGAAACCCTGCATGGCCGGATCGAAGGCATCAATGCGGTGGTGGAAAAACTGGCCGAGCCTCAGGTGGCGATTGTCTCACTGACTATCACTGAAAAGGGCTATTGCATTGAGCCGGGCAGCGGCAAGCTGGACCTCGACAACCCGCAGATCCAGCAAGACCTGACGGGCGAGCAGACGCCATCAACCGCGCCGGGTATTTTGGTCGAAGCCCTGCGCCTGCGCCACCAGCGCGGTTTGCCGGGCTTTAGCGTGCTCTCTTGTGACAACATCCCGGAAAATGGTCACGTGGTAAAAAATGCCGTGCTGGGTCTGGCTCAGGCGCGCTCCGCCGAGCTAGCCGCGTGGATTGAAAGCCACGTCACCTTCCCAAGCACCATGGTGGACCGCATTGTCCCTGCCGCCACGGAAAACGCCCTCGACGAAATCACCGAGGCGCTAGGCGGCGTGGCTGACCCTTGCGGTATCGCCTGTGAGCCATTCATCCAGTGGGTAGTTGAAGATAACTTTGTCGCCGGTCGCCCCGCGTGGGAAGAGGTTGGCGCACAGCTGGTCAGCGACGTGTTGCCCTTCGAGCAGATGAAACTACGCATGCTGAACGGCAGCCACTCATTCCTCGCCTACCTTGGCTATCTGGCGGGTTATCAATACATCAATGAATGCATGGAAGACCCAAACTATAAGCGCGCGGCACACAATTTGATGCTGAAAGAGCAAGCGCCGACCCTCAGCGTGAAAGGCATTAATCTGCAAGATTACGCTGACAGCCTGATTGCCCGTTACATCAACCCTTCACTGAAGCACCGGACATGGCAGATTGCGATGGATGGCACCATGAAGCTGCCGCAGCGCATGCTCGACTCAGTGCGTTGGCATCTGCAAAACGGCGGCGACTTCAGCCTGCTGGCCTTGGGCGTTGCGGGTTGGATGCGTTATGTCGGCGGGGTTGATGACGCCGGTGCGGTAATTGAAATCAAAGACCCAATGGCGGAGAAGCTGGCGCAAATCGTCAGTAACAGTGAAGACGGCGAAGCGCGGGTCAACGCCCTGCTGGCGCTGCATAGCGTATTTGGCGATGCGCTGGCGAAAAACGCTCAGGCGGTTGAGGCAATTCAGCAAGCTTATGCCAGCTTGCAACAGCACGGCGCTAAGCAGAGTGTCGCCAATTACGTGGGTTAAGATGGATTGTTAATGCTGACACGGCTGCTCTAGGGCAGCCGTTAATCATTGAGTAAAGAAGGCGTGGATTCAAACAGATAACCATCAAAAGCCGGGTCTTCAGCGTCCGACACCGCCAACAGCAGCGTTTTGACATTTTCCAGATGCTGCCACATGGCTTGTTTTGCCGCTTTAGCATCACGCCGCAGCACCGCCTGAAGAATGGTCTGGTGATCTTGTAGCCACTGGTGATGGTCGTTTTTCCCAACGTGCTGCTGAATGCCCTGCCACATAGGGCTGCGATGGCGCACCTGCCACAGCTCCGCCACCATATTGGCTAACACGCTGTTTTGCGAAGATTGTGCCAGCAGGTTGTGAAATAGCTCGTCGGCGCTTTCATCCACCACGCCCTGCTCAATGAATTGCCGTTCCATCTCAATAGCATCACGCATTTTCAAGATGTCAGCCTTGGTGGCCTGTGTGGCGGCAAAGGCGGCAACTTCACTTTCTACCAATTGCCGCGCCTGAAGCAGCTCAAAAGGCCCAAATCCGCTATCACCCTGAAAAGCACTCCACTTGCCTGACGGCTCCGGCTGCTGGGTCAGCACATAGACGCCCGAACCTTTACGCACTTCGACCACGCCTTCCAGCTCAAGCATGATCAACGCTTCGCGCACCACGCTCCTGCTGACTGCAAAACTTTCGGCAATTTCTCTTTCCGGAGGCAGCCTGTCGCCCGCCATAAACTCCCCTGCCGCAATCGCGCTGCGCAGTTTGCCGCCGATGTCTTGATAAAGCCGCATTGATTTACTCCAAGGGAAATTGGTCTGGCAGATTAAACCAGCATCATTCGTTTCGCGTCATAGATTGGGAAAAAGTATATCACCGGGTTATTGGTGCCACGAGGATCAAGGGTGGGAAGTGCTGCCGAGGTCAAAATTGGGCTGACCAATAGGGGGATAGGTCAGGCCGGAAAAGAGGCAAGCAGGTCGCTTGCCTCCGTCATGACCCTTAATTGTAGCTAACGGTCATAATTGCCAGATGGGGATTATTATTCACATTGCGTGTAGAAACCTGCCCAATTGACTGCGGCAGTGAAAAATTTGGAAGGTTTTTAGTATCAATAGTGCGGGTCTGTTGGAGGGTTTTACCACTCCTATAGCATTGACTGGTCAACTTATTTGAAGAGGTATTGAAAATGCATCCATCTTCAACAATTGCGCCATAAAAATGAATGGTGCCACCTGAAGAGGTTACTGCCGCCTGCGTCATCCCTGAGGTACAACATCCAAAAAACAAGATCGCAATGATTTTGTTCATGGGTGCCTCAATTACAGTTAGTTTACTTGTGTGAAACATTAATTTAACCAATATAAAAATACAGACTTATCCGATGAATGAGTAGGGTTTTGCCTACAAGATTTTCTTATGCACAACGTGCTCTAAACCTATGTTTCATCGGCGCAATACTGGATTTTCTTGATAGCTGGCGGCATCTTATTACTCCAAATCATGCCCCATGAAACCAATTAGCCATAAAGTCTTTAACTTTCATGGAGTTAATCCGTCACCTTTTAGAAGGGATTGTTGATGACCAAAACCAATCTGATCACAGGCTTTTTGGGTAGCGGAAAGACCACTACTATTCGCCATTTGCTGGCTCAGAAACCTGAGGGTGAAAAGTGGGCGGTATTGGTTAACGAATTTGGTGAAATAGGCATTGATGGTGGCCTGCTAGCGGACAGCGGCGCGGTGCTGAAAGAGATCCCCGGCGGCTGCATGTGCTGCGTCAACGGACTGCCGATGCAAGTAGGTCTGAACATGTTGCTTCAACAGGCCAAACCGGACAGATTGCTGATCGAACCTACCGGGCTGGGCCATCCAAAACAGATTTTGTCGTTGCTGGGTTCTGACGTGTACAAAAGCTGGCTGACTCTTAATGCGTCAATCTGCCTGCTTGATGCCCGCAACCTCAGCGATCAACGCACGGTGGAAAACGAGAACTTCCGCGATCAGCTGGCGGCGGCGGACATCATCGTCGCTAACAAATCCGACGTTTATAGCGAGCAAGATAGTCAGCTTCTCAGCGCATGGCAAAGCCAGTGGGCCGCCGGGCGTGAAGTGGTGATTGCCGCGCAGGGAGAGATTGATGTCAGCCTGCTGGATAAGCCGCGCTTAAATGAAGCTCAGTTGCCAGACGGCGCGCACCACCACTCCCACCCTGCGCAAAAAGGGTTGGCAGCGCTCAGCCTGCCGGGTCACCAGCGCTGGCGGCGGGCGTTAAATCAGGCTGACGGCTATTCAAGCTGCGGCTGGATTTTCGACCAAGAGACGGTTTTCGACACAGCAGGTTTGCTCGACTGGGTGCGCCTCGCGCCGGTCGACAGAGTGAAAGGAGTGATGCGTATAAAGGAGGGAACTTTAGTGGTTAATCGCCAAGGTGAAGACTTGCGCATTGAGACGCGGCCGATGGCGCCTTTAGACAGCAGGATTGAGCTAATTACTCGCGATGAAACGCAGTGGAATGAACTACAATCTTCTTTGTTGAAGGTTCGTTTAAGTTAGGCGGCTTACCGTATCGCCCACAATATTACTTAACATTCGCTAATTAACGGGTCCCTACTTATGTGGCGTCGCAATATCCCCTCAATCCTGATACTGAATGTATTGGGTATTGCTTTGTTTTTATCTTATTACCTGCCCGCGAACCACGGCTTCTGGTTCCCTATCGACTCGTCGATCTTCTTCTATTTCAACCAGCACTTGGCGACTAACCAGACCTTCCTGCACGTGGTGGCAGTCACCAACAACCGGGCTTTCGACGGTATTTCGCTGCTGGCCATGGGCCTGTTGTACCTTTCTTACTATATAAAGAGGGATACCGCCGGGCGCCGCCAGATGATTTTGATTGGCTTCGTGATGCTGCTGACCGCCGTGGTGCTCAACCAACTGGGCCATCTGCTGCCTGTCAGCCATAAAAGCCCGTCGCTGAGTTTCCCTGGCGTGAACCGCGTGAGCGAATTGACCGGCATTCCAACCAAAGACTCCTCGGGCGACAGCTTCCCCGGCGACCACGGCATGATGCTGCTGGTGTTCACCTGCTTCATGCTGCGCTACTTGGGTAAAGCGGCCTTTGGCGTGGCGCTGCTGATCACGGTGATCTTCTCCCTGCCGCGCCTGATGATTGGCGCGCACTGGTTCACCGATATCGCCGTGGGTTCCCTCTCCGTGGTGTTGGTTGGAGCAAGCTGGTGGTTAATGACGCCAGCGAGTGACAAATTGATCGGTTGGTTGGATAGAATGTTGCCTAAGTTACGTTCTAAATAAGCGTTTTTAAGGCAAACACTATTTTTTAACATCTATTGATAAATATTATGGTTCGGCAGTCGTATTTCAGACTGCCGAACTTTCTGTTTAGACATTATCTTGCATAGCTTTATTGAATTTTTATTACACAGCCCGCTTGTGCTGTGGTTTTGAGCCAAAGCCGTACAAATAACGCTCATCTCTTTTTACATTAACGCTAACATCACTTTACATCACAATTTCATATAAAAAATCCCGTAAAACCTCTCGCAATCCCTTATTCATTACGGTACTCTCCAAAACGCTTGCACAGAAATGTGGCATAAATGGCTTGATCCAAGAAAAAGTGTGTCGTAACGCACATTTCCCTCGTCAGGCGTTTGCTGCTCCTGTTTGCGGCAGGTAGTCTCGCTTCGTTTGGCAATTTATAACGATTAAATCGTTAAGGACTTCAAGGGATAACAACAACAATGGTCAAGTCTCAACCGTTTATGAGATATGTTCTGCGGCTGATACCCGCAATTGGCGCGGCAATTCTTCTCTCCGCGTGTAGTGGCACACATTCTTCGAATACAGAAAACGCGCAAACTGATATGCGTGCAGTAAATGACAAAGACGGTCTTCTACTGCAAGCCTCTCAGGATGAATTCGAAGCAATGGTTCGCAGCGTCAACGTAAAATCCAAAATCATGGATCAGTACGCTGACTGGAAAGGCGTTCGTTATCGGTTAGGTGGTGACAGCAAGCGTGGTATCGATTGCTCAGCCTTCGTTCAGGTAACATTCCGCGAACAATTCGGCATGGACTTACCTCGTTCAACATATGAACAAGAGGAAAAGGGCAAGAAAATCCAGCGCACGAAATTACGTGCCGGTGATCTGGTTCTGTTCCGTGCAGGCTCTACGGGTCGCCATGTAGGCATTTATTTAGGTAACGATCAGTTTGTTCACGCTTCCACCAGCAACGGTGTGATGATTTCAAACTTGAACGAAACTTACTGGAATAAACGTTTCCGTGAAGCAAGACGAGTTTTAGTTAGCGGTGAACATAGCTAACGCATAAATAAACTCTTGTTGTCCCAAGCCAAGCGAACTAAAAAAAACGTCATCTCAGGATGGCGTTTTTTTTTGTTTATTTTCTTAGGCTTCGTTATAAAAATATTTGAAATTTATTTAATGACAGATAATCATTTCTCTACGTTATACTTAAAATTCCGCAACATACTGAGTGAAGGTTGAAAAAATGGGGTTGAATTCGGCTCTCACCCATAGTGTTTTACCCAGACGTACCTATCTTATTCGAAGCCTGATTGCCGCCACCCTGCTCTTTTTCATTTTCACTGCCGCAACGCTCTACACCATTGCGATAAAGAATAAACAGCAACAACAGCAAGTCAGTGATCGCACCGTAGAGTACAGCAAAGCGTATCTGCAAAACCTCACCGCAACCATGAAACGCCTCAGCCAGTTGCCAGAGAAAAACTGCGAGATGGCAACCGATCAGCTGAGTCGCGACGCGGCCCTAACCCTTGGCGTCCGAGATTTCCTCTTGGTGCGCGAGGGCCGGGTCTATTGCTCGTCGGCGACGGGCGAAATGTCTCTGTCGGTGCAAGATTTTTTCTCCGGCCTCGACTGGCATAAGCCGCTGGATATTCAGCTTGAGCAAGGCACCAGTTTCATCCCAAATCGGCCAGTGATTGCCGTCTGGTATCGCAATCCTGAAGTGAGCGACAGCGGCATTTTGGCCACCATTGAACTGACGCTTTCTCCTTATATGCTGTTTGCCCAAACCGACGAGGGCTACCACGGCTTTGCGCTGATTGTCGGCGACCGGGCGCTAACCTCTATGGGCAGCTCGCTACTGGCGGTGAAGGATTTACCTCAGAGCCACTATTCGGAAATCAAAATAGACGACTACCCTTTCACCCTGCGCCTGTACGCGCCGCAGCTGACGGGTGAAAACATTCGCTTTACCCTGCTTGCTAGCCTGCTGCTGAGCCTGATGGTCGGCGCGCTTATCTACTTCACATTGGTCAACCGCCATAGCCCGGAGCGCGAAGTGCTGCTTGGCCTAAAGCACAATCAGTTCTTTGTGGAATATCAGCCGGTGATGGAAACCCAAAGCTTGAAAGTGGCGGGGATCGAAGCCCTGATGCGCTGGCAGCATCCGGTCGAGGGGCGCATTCCGCCTGACATCTTTATTAACTTTGCCGAGTCGCAGGGGTTAATCGAAGTGTTGACCCGCCGCGTGATGCAGCTGGCGGCCGCAGATGCCCATCGCCTGATGCAGGTCCTGCCGCCAAAGGCCAAGTTCAGCATTAATATCTCGCCGCACCACATGAAGAAAAGCAGCTTCCGCGATGACGTGATGGACTTCCTGTTCGCCATGCCGAAAGACTATTTTCAGGTGGTATTTGAAATCACCGAGCGCGGCATGGTGGATAACGAAAGCGCCATGCGGGAATTTAACTGGTTGCGTCAGCAAGGGATTGAAATCGCCATTGATGACTTCGGCACCGGCCACAGCGCATTGATCTATCTCGAGAAGTTCACGCTGGATTACCTGAAAATCGATCGCGGCTTTGTGATGTCTATCGACCAAAACACGCTGATCGCCCCGGTGCTGGACACCGTGCTGAAGCTGACCGAAGAGTTAAACCTGAAAACCATCGCCGAAGGGGTAGAAACGGTCCAACAGGCCAAATATCTGCGTAAACACGGCGTCAGCCTGCTACAGGGCTTTCTTTACAGCAAACCGCTGCCGGTGGATGAAATCATCAATTACACGCGTCAGGTCAACGGCGGTTTGCTAACGCCTGAGAAATAAAGGGTTCTTAAGGTTGAGGATTTCCCTCAATGCTGCTTTTTGTCTTAGACTCTGTTTAATACTGTGGTAAAACAGCAGGAATAAGACAAAAAGACGCTATTGGTAGTATTTTCAACCAGTTTGCCAGCGGCAAATTTAGCGCCAGACATCTCGCGCACCCAAGGTGCCGGGAGCGCCCCCCTTTTAGTAGGAGCGACGTGTAGGATGTTTTCGCGACTCATTACAGCAGCTTTATTTTCCGCGCTGAGCCTGTGCGCTCAGGCCGAAGTCATTCAGGACAGCTACGCCTTCTCGGTGCTGGGTGAACCTAAGTACTTCTCCAACTTCAGCAACTTCGATTACGTCAATCCGGCGGCCCCTAAAGGCGGCACTATCCGTCTGGCGGCGATTGGCACCTATGACAACTTCAACCGCTACGCCTCACGCGGCAACCCGGCGGTGCGCAGCGACACCCTCTACGACAGCCTGTTTACCACCTCAAGCGATGAAATCGGCAGCTACTATCCGCTGGTTGCCGACTCCGCGCGCTATGACAGCAACTTCCGCTGGGTGGAAGTCGATATCAACCCGCGCGCCCGCTTCCACGACGGCAGCGCGATCACCGCCAACGACGTGGCTTTCACCTTTAGCAAATTTATGACCGAAGGCGTGCCGCAGTTCCGCGTGGTGTACAAAGGCGCGGAGGTGAAAGCCATCTCACGCCTGACGGTGCGCATTGTCCTGCCGCGCCCGGACAAAGACATGATGCTCGGCCTGCTCGGTTTGCCTATCCTGCCGCAAAAATTCTGGGAAAAGCATAAGTTTAACGAGCCGCTTTCCACCCCGCCGCTGAGCAGCGGCCCTTATCGCATCAGTGATTACAAGCTCGGGCAGTACGTCACCTACTCCCGCGTGCCGGACTACTGGGCGGCCAATTTGCCGGTTAACCGTGGCCGCTATAATTTCGACACTATCCGCTACGACTACTATCTCGACGACAGCATTGCGCTGGAAGCCTTTAAATCCGGGGCTTTTGACTTCCGCATGGAAGCCTCGCCGAAGAACTGGGCGACGCAGTATAAAGGCACCAACTTCAGCAAAGAGTACATCGTCAAGCAGGATGACCAGAATCAGGCCGCGCAGGACACTCGATGGCTGGCGTTTAATATCCAGCGCCCGTTGTTTAGCGATCGTCGGGTGCGCGAGGCGCTGACGCTGGCCTTTGATTTCGAATGGATGAATAAGGCGCTTTATTTCGGCTCATGGCAGCGGGCCAACAGCTATTTCCAAAATACCGAGTACAGCGCCAGTAACTACCCTAACTCTGCCGAGCTGGCGTGGCTGGCTCCGCTGAAGGGGCAGGTTCCGGATGAAGTCTTCAGCAAGCTTTACCAACCCCCGGTTTCAGACGGCAGCGGCAATGACCGCGCCAACCTGCTGAAAGCCACCGAACTGCTAAAACAGGCGGGCTGGGAAGTCAGAAACCAGCAGTTGGTGAATGCCAAAACTGGCAAGCCTTTTACCTTTGAATTGCTGCTGCCGGGCGGCGCGAACACTCAGTACGCCCTGCCTTTCCAACATAATTTGGCGCGATTGGGCATTAAGATGACGCTGCGCGAAGTGGACAACTCGCAGTTCGTTCGCCGTTTCCGCCAGCGGGACTTCGACATGGTGCCGAGCGTCTACAGCGCCATGCCCTACCCTAGCCCTGACCTGCAAATTATCTGGAACAGCAAATACATTGATTCCAGCTATAACCGGCCCGGCGTCAAAGACCCGGCGGTGGATAAGCTGACAGACGAGATAGCCGCCAACCAAGGCAAGCCAGACGCCCTGCTGGCGCTGGGCCACGCGCTGGACAGAGTGCTGACGTGGAACATGTATATGATCCCGATGTGGTACAACAACCACCAGCGCTACGCCTACTGGGATAAATTCTCCATGCCATCCATTCAGCCGATGAATGGGCTGGAGCTGGACACCTGGTGGTATGACATTAACCGCGCAAACCGTTTACCGGCCGAGCGGCGCTAAGGAGGCCCTGTGACGTCCTACATCCTGCGCCGCCTGTTGCTGATCATTCCCACCCTGTGGGCAATCATCACCATTAACTTTTTTATTGTGCAAATCGCCCCCGGCGGCCCGGTTGACCAAGCCATCGCCGCCATTCAAATGGGCAAAAGCAGCGGCATTCCCGGCAGCAGTGGCGGCAGCGACCTTGGTAAAGCCTCTCCCGGCGTGGGGCAAGTGGGTGACAGCCAGTATCGCGGCGCGCGCGGTCTGGACCCGGAAGTCATTGCAGAAATCACCCACCGTTTTGGCTTCGACAAACCGCTGCATGAACGCTATTTCGACATGCTGTGGAGCTACGTGCGCTTTGACTTCGGCGACAGTCTGTTCCGTGGTTCCAGCGTCATGCAGTTGGTCAGGGACAGCCTGCCGGTGTCGGTCAGCCTTGGCCTGTGGAGCACGCTGATCATCTATCTGGTGTCGATCCCGCTGGGTATTCGCAAAGCAGTAAAAAACGGCACGGCTTTTGATAACTGGAGCAGTTCGCTGATCATCATTGGCTACGCCGTGCCTTCATTCCTGTTTGCCATTCTGCTGATCGTGCTGTTTACCGGAGGCAGCTACCTCGACTGGTTCCCGCTGCGCGGCCTCACCTCGCCCAATTTCGACCAGCTTCCGTGGTATGGCAAAGTGACCGACTATTTGTGGCACATCACCCTGCCGGTGCTGGCGACGGTGATTGGCGGCTTTGCCACCCTCACCATGCTGACCAAAAACTCCTTTATGGATGAGATCCGCAAGCAGTACGTGGTGACGGCGCGGGCCAAAGGCCTGAGTGAGAAGAAGATCCTTTACCGCCACGTGTTCCGCAACGCCATGCTGCTGGTGATCGCCGGGTTCCCGGCCACCTTTATCAGCATGTTCTTTACCGGCTCACTGCTAATTGAAGTGATGTTCTCGTTGCAAGGGCTGGGCCTGCTGGGCTATGACGCCATTGTCTCGCGCGACTTCCCGGTGATGTTCGGCACGCTGTACATCTTCACGCTCATCGGTCTGTTGCTGAACATTATTAGTGATATCACTTACACGCTGGTTGACCCCCGCATCGACTTTGAGGCCCGCCAATAATGACGCTAAGCCCTCTGAATCAGGCGAGATGGGCGCGTTTTCGCGCTAATAAACGCGGCTACTGGTCGCTGTGGATTTTCCTCACCCTGTTTATCCTTTCGCTGCTTTCTAACATTCTTGCCAATGATAAACCCCTGCTGGCGAGCTATCAGGGCCAGCTGACAGTGCCGTTTCTGTTTGATTACAGCGAAACCACTTTTGGCGGCGAGCTGCAAACCCCGACCGACTACCAAGACCCCTTTGTGGTTGGGCAAATCGAGAAACACGGCTGGGCAATCTGGGCGCCTATTCGCCACAGCTTTAACTCCATTAATTTCGCCACCGACCAGTCTTTCCCTTCGCCACCTTCGGCCGACAACTGGCTGGGCACCGACGGCGACGGCCACGACGTATTGGCGCAGCTGCTATACGGCCTGCGCATTTCACTGTTTTTCGGCATCTCGCTGACGGTGTTATCTTCGCTGATTGGCGTGTTAGTGGGCGCGACTCAGGGCTACTACGGCGGGCGCATTGACCTGCTGGGCCAGCGGCTGATTGAAGTCTGGTCGGGCATGCCAACCCTGTTTTTAATCATCATGCTGTCGAGCGTGGTGCAGCCGAACTTCTGGTGGCTGCTGCTGATTAGCGTGCTTTCCGGCTGGATGATTCTGGTCGGCGTGGTGCGCGCCGAGTTTTTGCGCACCCGCAACTTCGACTATATCCGCGCCGCGCAGGCGATGGGGGTCAGTGACCGGATGATTATGCTGCGCCACATGCTGCCGAACGCCATGGTGGCGACGCTGACTTACATGCCCTTTATCCTCTGCGGCTCGATAACCACCCTCACCTCGCTGGATTTCCTCGGCTTTGGCCTGCCGCCAGGTTCGCCGTCGCTGGGCAACCTGCTGCTGGCCGGGAAGAACAATTTGCAGGCCCCGTGGCTCGGCATCAGCTCCTTTGTCGCGCTGGCCCTGCTGCTTTCACTGCTGATTTTCATCGGCGAAGCGGTGCGCGATGCTTTTGACCCATCGTCAAAGCCGCAGCCAGTCTCCACCAAGGGCCGCTGATATGAGCCACTCTGCTTTATTAGATATTCAAAACCTCAGCGCGGCCTTTGAGCTGGGCGACACCTCGCGTCAGGTGATAAGCCAAGTTTCGCTCAAAGTTGACCAAGGCGAAACGCTGGCGCTGGTCGGCGAGTCCGGCTCGGGCAAGAGCGTCACCGCGCTCTCCGTGCTGCGTCTACTGCCCAACGTGACCTATCCCGAGGGAGACATTCTGTTTGCCGGCCAGTCACTGCTCAATGCTCCTGAGAGCACTCTGCGCAAGGTGCGCGGCAACCAGATTGCGATGATTTTTCAGGAGCCGATGGTTTCTCTCAACCCGCTGCACAATATTGAAAAGCAGCTGGCGGAAGTGCTCTCTTTACACCGGGGAATGGGCCGGGAAGCCGCGCGCGGTGAGATAATCAGCTGTCTCGACCGCGTGGGAATTCGACAGGCGAAATCTCGTCTGGGTGATTTCCCCCACCAGCTTTCCGGCGGCGAGCGCCAGAGGGTGATGATTGCCATGGCGGTGCTGACCCAGCCGAAGCTGCTGATCGCCGATGAGCCAACCACCGCGCTGGATGTCTCGGTGCAGGCGCAAATCCTCAAACTGCTCAACGAGCTGAAGCAAGAGCTGAACATGGGGATGCTGTTTATCACCCATAACCTGAACATTGTGCGCCAGATGGCGGATAACGTGGCAGTGATGCAGCATGGCAAGGTGGTGGAAACCCAGCCGCGCGCCCTGCTCTTCAGTCAGCCGCAGCACCCTTATACCCAGCGCCTGCTGCAAGCCGAGCCGCAGGGCCGCCCGCAGCCGCTGGATAGCGCCCAGCCGGTTCTGTTGGAAGTCAAAGACCTGAGCGTGACCTTTTCCCGCAAACGCGGCTTACTGCGCCGCACGGTCAGCAGCAAGCAGGCGGTGAATAAGCTGAGTTTTAGCCTGCGCCGTGGGGAAAGTATTGGCGTGGTGGGGGAATCCGGCTCGGGCAAGAGCACCACCGGGCTGGCCCTGCTGCGCCTCATCAGCTCGCAAGGTGAGATCCTGCTCGGCGGCGAGCCGCTGCACCAGTTCACTCGCCGCCAGATGTTGCCTTTTAGAAGCCGGATGCAAGTGGTGTTTCAGGACCCCTTCTCGGCGCTAAACCCGCGCTTTACCGTGGAGCAGATTATCGCCGAAGGGCTGTTGGTCCACGGCAAGCTCGACGCCAGCCAGCGCGAACAGCGGGTGATTAAGGTGATGGAAGAAGTGGGGCTGGACGCCGAATCGCGCCATCGCTATCCGGGAGAGTTCTCCGGCGGGCAGCGCCAGCGTATTGCAATTGCCCGCGCGCTGGTGCTCGAGCCAGAAATCTTGATCCTTGATGAGCCGACGTCGTCGCTGGACAAATCAGTGCAGGCGCAAATTCTGGCTATTCTCAGCGAGCTGCAACTGCGCCTCGGCCTGTCGTATCTGTTTATCAGCCATGACCTACGCGTGGTGCGCACGCTGTGCCATCAACTGATCGTGCTGCGCGAGGGAGAAGTGGTGGAGCAAGGGAACTGCGAGGCGATTTTCCGTGCGCCAGCACACCCCTACACGCAGGAGTTGCTGTCACTGTCGGATCTGGATGATTAAAACGCGGAAACTCAGAAAGGGTAAAGCGCGGAGACGGTTTCAGCGATAGCCGCGCCGGTGTTTTTCAGGCGGCACAGGGTGGCGCTCTCATCGTCGCGTTTTACAAACAGGCAGGGCTGGCCGTCGCACTCAACCACCGAGCTTTCCACTTGAATCTCTTGCAGGCACTCTGTCAGATGGTGCATAACCTGCCACGCCACCTCGCCTTCGTGGCTCAGTAGTTTCAGTCCAATCAGGTTGCTACCCTCTTCGCTACCCGGTAGCGGAATCGGTTCAACCTTGATGCCGTCAAAACCCGTTAACCAGCGGTAACTTTGCGGCAAACGATGTACTACCGAAAGTTGGATATTATTCACGAGGATCCCCAGATGATTCACTCAAGACATCAGTCACGCCAACGCGGCGTGTATAGCAAGTTATAGCCTTTGAACTCAAAGTGCGCTCGCCAATTCAACAAAAGAATTAACATTATTGTAACGTCACAAGCACAAAATGTTGGCTAATTGATGATTTTATGTCCAGCTCGTGGTTGTTCTGCGAGCCAGATCTCGTTTTGACCTCTTTGTAACCTTTTTCACCCCATATCTCAACCAATTTAATTCATCGGCGTTACTTTCTTGACTCTATTTTTTTACAATTTAAAAACATCTTTTGTTAAAGAATATCGCACGATTTGTTTTCACCCTTTTTAGTTTTAGGCTTATTATCCGCACCGTTTTTACTGATTTTTGTTTTGAATGACTTCCCTTTCCTGAGCCGGCTTGGCTCATATTCCAATACCAGCGAGAGTTGAAATGGATAATGATCCGTCAATGATTGATAGCAATGCACCCGAAAATGGTACCGGTTTCAGTCGCCGTGACCTGATTAAAGGGCTGACCTCTGCGATGGTGGCAACCACCCTTCTCGGTTTTCCGTTCCTGACTCAGGCGGAAAAAGCCACGGCAGAAGCCTCCCCGGTAATTTTTGGTCAGTTCTACCTTGTCTCTCAAGCCGTCACTGAGCATAAGAATCTCAGCGAAGGCGCTTCTGCCCAAATTTTCAACGCGCTGTTCCGTGGACAGCCCGACTTCCCTTTGCAGGTCAGTAAGCTACATGCTCTGGTTAACAGCAATCAGACAGCAAAAGAGCTGCAAGCGTTAGCCAAACAGCAAGGGCTGGGCGATCTGGTGACTAACATCGTCACCGCGTGGTACACAGGTTCGGTCGGGCATGGTACCGATTCCATTTTAATCTCTTATAAAGACGCGCTGATGTACCGCCCGGTGAGTGATGGCCTGATTGTGCCAACCTACTGCGGCAACGGCCCGCTGTGGTTCACCGCCGCGCCGCCAGCCGCCGCCATGCCTGAGGCGATGAGTGCCGACCGTTTCGGCCCGGCTACAGATGCAAACCAAGTGAGTAAATCCTGATGAAAAAACCTGAATTTATGGCGAACGGTGATGCGTCCGCTGATGTCATTGTGGTCGGTTCTGGCGTGGTTGGCGGCATGATTGCCGATCAGTTGGTTAGTCAGGGTTACTCGGTGCTGGTACTGGAAGCTGGTTTGCGCATTGAGCGCGCTCAGGCGGTAGAAAACTGGCGCAACATGCCGTTTGAAAACCGCGCTGGCTCTGACTATCAGGGGCTTTACCCGCAGTCGGAAAACGCCCCGGCCCCGCTCTACTTCCCGGAAAACAACTATGTTCATCTGACCGGGCCGAGCGCCAGCAGCTTTAAACAGGGCTATCTGCGCACCGTCGGCGGCACCACCTGGCACTGGGCGGCATCCTGCTGGAGACACGTCCCGAACGATTTCAAAATGAAAACGCTGTACGGCGTTGGCCGCGACTGGCCAATCTCCTATGACGAGCTGGAGCCTTACTACTGCCGCGCCGAAGAAGAGATTGGCGTTGCCGGGCCAAACGACCCCGAGCTGCAATCCCCTTCCGAGCGCAGTAAGCCTTACCCGATGGAGCAAGTGCCTTACGGCTATGGTGACACCCGTTTCGCCGAAGTGGTAAACCCGCACGGCTATCGCTCAGTGCCAATCCCACAGGGACGCAGCACCCGCCCGTGGAACGGCCGCCCAACCTGCTGTGGCAACAACAACTGCCAGCCAATCTGCCCAATTGGTGCCATGTATAACGGCATCGCCCACGTCGAACGCGCTGAAAATAAAGGTGCCGTGGTGCTGGCCGAGGCGGTGGTTTACAAAATCGACACCGACGAAGACAACAATGTCACCGCCGTTCACTGGCTGGACAACAAAAAGCAGTCGCACAAGGCCACTGGCAAAGTGTTCGCACTGGCCTGTAACGGCATTGAAACCCCGCGCCTGCTGCTGATGGCGGCTAACGAGAAGAACCCGAACGGTATCGCCAACTCTTCCGACCACGTGGGTCGTAACATGATGGACCACTCGGGCTTCCACTGTACCTTCATCGCCCAAGAGCCACTGTGGATTGGTCGCGGCCCGGCGCAGAGCAGCTGTCTGGTTGGTCCGCGCGACGGTGAGTTCCGCAAGGAATACTCCGCCAACAAGATGATCCTCAACAACATCAACCGGGTGATCCCAGCGACCTCCAAAGCCCTGCAAATGGGTCTGGTGGGTAAAGAGCTGGACGAAGAGATCCGCCGCCGCGCCATCTATGGCGTGGACCTGTCTATCAGCCTTGAGCCACTGCCAGACCCGAATAACCGCCTGACGCTGAGCAAAACCCGTAAAGATCCCCACGGCCTGCCGTGCCCGGATATTCATTACGACGTCGGCGATTATGTGCGTAAAGGCGCGGAAGCGGCGCACAAGCAGTTGGAGCACATTGGTCAGCTGTTTATGGCTGACGAGTTCAACATCACCACCAGCCTCAATGCCAACAACCACATCATGGGCGGCACCATTATGGGCAGCGACCCGAAAGATTCCGTGGTTGACGGCAACTGCCGCACCCACGACCACGCCAACCTGTGGTTACCGGGCGGCGGCGCGATCCCCTCTTCCAGCGTGGTCAACAGTACCCTGACCATGGCGGCACTGGGCCTGAAAGCGGCGGATGATATGGCGAAGAAACTGGCAGGTGCGGCATGAAAATAACGCTTCTGAAGGGCATCAGCCTCGCGCTGTTCGGCATCGCTTTGAACGGCGCGGCGCAGGCCGAACTGTCTCAGGCCGAATGGGCGCAGCAGGGTAAGATGGTCGCCAGCGCGGCTGACTGTCAGGCTTGTCACACCAATCCGGGCGGCCAGCCTTTCGCCGGGGGATACTCAATCCACTCGCCGATGGGCACCATTTTTACCACCAACATCACGCCATCCAAGCAGTTCGGTATCGGCAATTACACCGAGGAGCAGTTTGCTCGCGCGGTGCGCCACGGGGTGCGTCCGGACGGCAAAAACCTCTATCCGGCGATGCCTTACACCTCTTATAGCCACATGAGCGATGAAGACATCAAAGCCATGTATGTCTACTTCCAGACTCAGGTTAAAGCGGTAGACAGCCCGACGCCCGAAACGGCGCTGCCCTTCCCCTTCAATATGCGGATTGCCATGGCGGGCTGGAACCTGATGTACCTCGACAGCGCGCCGTTTAAGCCAGATGCCAGCAAAAGCGCCGAGTGGAATCGCGGGGCTTATCTGGTCAACGGTGCCGGGCACTGCGACACCTGCCACACTCCGCGTAACCTGATGATGGGTTCGGTGACGGATAAGCCATTGGCTGGCGGCATGGTCGGGCCTTGGTATGCGCCGAATATCAGCTCAGATCCGGTCAGCGGGATTGGTAACTGGACGCAGGCCGAGTTGGTCGAATACATGAAAACCGGCCGCGCGAATGGTAAGAATCAGGCCGCTGGCCCGATGGCAGAAGCCGTCGAAAACAGCCTGCAATACCTGCCGGACTCTGATCTGAACGCCATTGCCTTCTACCTCAAGAACAGCACGCCAGTGCGAGACCCTGAGGATAAGCAGTCTGCCGATACCTTTGGCAAAGCCTTTAACGTCGAGGAAGGCTTGCGCGGCGCGCATCCGGCCAACGCCAACGGCACCATTGATAGCGGCGCGGCGCTGTTCAGCGGCTATTGCGCCAGTTGCCACCAGCCGGACGGCTCGGGCAGTAAAAATCAGGCTTATCCATCGCTGTATAACAATACCGCGACCGGGCTGGGCAATGCGTCTAACCTGATTTCGGCGATTCTGTACGGCGTTGATCGCAAGGTCGGCGATCACCACGTGCTGATGCCGAAATTTGGCGAAGGCTCTTATGTCGGCCAACTTAACGACCAGCAAATCGCGGATATCTCCAACTATGTGCTGACCCACTACGGCAACGCGGCGATTCAGGTGAATGCCCATGACGTCGCGGTGTTACGCGCCGGTGGGCCAATCACCCTTCTTGCCAAGTTGCAGCCTTATATGGCTCCGGCGATGGTGGCTGGCGTGGTTATCTTATTAGTGCTGATTTTCTGGCTGGGAAGACGGCGTAAAATAGTCAAGTAAGAGCCAGACCATAAGAGTGTAGGAAATACAGAAAGTAGGCTTCAGAGCCTACTTTTTTCATTTTCACCGCCTTTCAAAGATCAAAATATTAACTTTTTAAATCTATACTTATTGAGTAGTTACCCTGCGTGACTATTTTGTTTCGGGTAATTATAGGTGAAGTAGAAAAAAGTATTCTTGAAGGCGGATAATCCTATGTTAAATAAATTGTCGGCGGAGTTCCTAGGAACCTTCGTTTTAGTTTTTGGTGGCTGTGGTAGTGCGGTTTTGGCTGCGGCTTTTCCCGAGTTAGGTATTGGTTTTGCAGGTGTGGCACTGGCATTTGGTTTAACGGTTTTAACCATGGCTTATGCCGTGGGTCATATATCCGGCGGCCATTTTAATCCCGCTATTACCATCGGCTTATTAGCTGGCGGTCGTTTCCCGGCGAAAGAAGTGGTTCCTTATATTGTGGCTCAGGTACTGGGTGGTATTGCCGCCGCGGCAGTGCTGTATCTGATTGCTAGCGGCAAAGCCGGGTTTGACGCCACGGCCAGCGGCTTTGCGTCTAATGGTTATGGCGAGCATTCTCCGGGCGGCTTTTCATTAACCTCGGCGATTGTGATTGAGTTTGTATTATCAGCCGTATTCCTGATTGTTATTCATGGCGCGACAGACAAATTTGCCGCGGCGGGTTTTGCGCCTCTGGCAATTGGTCTGGCATTGACCTTAATTCATTTAATCAGTATTCCGGTGACCAATACTTCGGTAAACCCGGCGCGAAGCACGGCCGTTGCTTTATTCCAGGGAACCTGGGCTATTCAGCAACTGTGGGTATTCTGGCTGGTGCCTATTCTGGGTGGTATTGTCGGTGGGCTGATTTATCGCTGTTTGCTTGAGAAGAAAAGTCATGCGTAGTCTGCGCAATAAGCTTTTTGTTATCTAATTGAAAGCGCCCGATAATCTCTCGGGCGCTTTATTTAAATGAAGAATTAAAACAAACAATCTTAATAGTGATTAACCGCGCCCGACCAATGGCATTGCTGACGCCATAATGGTCATGGATAACACATTGGTATCCAGCGGCAGTCCAGCCATAAAGGCTACGGCCTCGCCCACTCTGTCTACTGGGATCACCGGCTCTTCGGCAATCTCACCGTTAGCCTGCATTCTGCCTGCCAGCGCCAAATTGCCCATGTCCGTCGAAGCATTGCCAATGTCGATTTGCCCACAGGTGATGTTGAAGGCGCGGCCATCCAGCGCCGTCGATTTGGTCAAGCCGGTGATGGCGTGCTTGCTGGCGGTATAAGGGGCTGAGTTTGGTCGCGGCGACTGGGCCGAAATCGAGCCATTGTTGATGATTCTGCCCCCCATCGGGTTTTGCTGTTTCATCAACCCCACGGCGGCGCGGGTGCATAAGAACGCGCCGGTCAGGTTGGTGTTGATCACGGATAGCCACTCTTGCACCGGCAACTGCTCGATGGGCAGGTCTTTGGCATTGGTGCCCGCGTTGTTAAACAGCAGGTCCAGTCGGCCAAAGGTGGCTTGAATATCGGCGAACAGCGCCTCCACCGATTCAGGGCTGGTGACATCCAGTTGGCGAGCAATCGCCCGCCCGGAAGGCAGTTCCACCAGCGCCTGCTCCAGCTTCTGCGGATTGCGCCCGGTGATGATCACCGTAAAGCCAATCTCGGTCAGCGCTTTCGCCGCGTTCAACCCAATACCACTGCCACCGCCGGTCACTAAGGCTATTTTGGTCATGATCAATCCTTTTAATTCAATGCCCGTTTACACGGCGGCCAGCATGCCACCGTCAATAAAGAGTAGATGACCATTGACGAAATCAGAGGCCTTGGAGGACAGATATACCGCGCCGCCAATCAGCTCTTCCGGGTTGCCCCAGCGCGCGGCCGGTGTGCGTTTGCACAACCAGTCGGAGAACTCTTTGTTATCCACCAGCGCCTGCGTCATATCCGTTTTGAAGTAGCCCGGCGCGATGCCGTTGACCTGAATATTGTAGCGCGCCAGCTCGACGCACATGCCGCGCGTTAACATCTTCACCGCCCCTTTCGACGCGGCGTAAGGCGTGATGGTGTCGCGACCCAGCTCACTCTGCATTGAGCCAATGTTGATGATTTTGCCGCGTTCGCGTTTCACCATGTAGCGAGCCACGGCCTGCGACACCAGGAAGACGGATTTTTGGTTAACGGCCACGATGTCATCCCAATCTTTCTCTGGGAATTCGGTGAATTTGTGGCGGCGCTGGATACCGGCGTTGTTGACCAAGACGTCAATCGGACCGATTTTACTTTCAATTTGGTCAATGGCGGCGTTCACCGCTTTGCTGTCGGTGACGTCAAAGGAGACGGCGTGAGCAATAAAACCTTCGCCGCGCAGCGCCTCGGCCGCCTTTTCGGTGGTGTCTTGCGAGGTGCCGTTGACGATAATTTCTGCGCCGTGCTGCGCCAGCCCTTTCGCCAGCAGGAAGCCAATACCGCGCGTTGAGCCGGTGACCAGAATTCTTTTATTATCGAGGGAGAACAGGTTTGTCATGATGGCGTCCGTCTAAAAATAAGCTGTAAAAGTGATGAATTCGTTATGTCACACTTAAACGGTTTATCGGCGGGCAAACTGTGACGCAGATCACTGTGCTCCGTGTTAACAAACTCTGTTACCACAAGCGTGATCGCTATCATTTTGCTAACATGTTTCCTGCATGATCATGCTTCTTTCTTCTTACAGGACCCTGCACGGATGAGAAACCAGCGCGTCACCTTGCAAGATATCGCGTTACTCGCCGATGTGACCAAAATGACCGTCAGCCGTTTTTTGCGTACCCCTGAAAAGGTGTCGCCCGAGACGCGCGATCGCATAGCTAAAGTCATGGAAGAAGTGGGCTACCCGCTGGAAGATGTCGAACGGCCGCAAAAGACGCCGCGCATCGGCATTCTGGTCCCCTCCTTCAATAATCAGATCTTCTCAGATTTGCTGGCGGGTATTGAATCTGTCACCTCGCAACAGGGCTATCAGACGCTGGTGGTCAACTACGAGTACAGCAAAGAGCGGGAAGAAGAGCATATTATCAACCTGCTGACCTACCAACTGGCGGGTCTTATTCTGACTGACTCGGTTCACACCCTGAAAGCCGACAAATACCTGAATGCCGCCGCCATTCCTATCGCACAGGTGATGGACCTTGATGACACGCATGGCCGCATCGCGGTGGGCTTCGACAACTTTAAGGCCGGGTATGACATGGCGAACACCCTGCTGGCCAGCGGCAAGCAACAGGTGGTCTATTTCGGCTCGATGTCCGACGCGCGTGATAAAAAGCGCTATCAGGGTTACAGCTTGGCGATGCAAGAACACGGGCTGGAGCCAATGCACATCACGCCGAACCGCGTGTCGTCGGTGTCGATTGGCGCGGGCATGTTAGCGCTGGCGCAGCAGCTCTACCCTGAGGTTAACGCGGTGTTATGTACCAACGATGATATCGCGGTGGGCGTGTTACAAGAGTGCCTGAAGCAAGGGATCAAAATCCCCGAGCAGATGGCGATTTCCGGCTTCCACGGCTTGGATATTGGCCTCGCCACCACCCCGGTGCTGGCCAGTGTGATCACCCCACGTTTTGAAATGGGTAAAGTGGCTGCTGAGATATTACTGAAAAAAATCAAAAACCTGCCGACCATTGAACGCGTCGACCTGCATTACCGCATCTCCCTCGGCGGCACGATTTAACACGCCTTTCTCCTCCCCTCTCCGGGGAGGAACCCAGATCACGTTACCAGTAACATCCTTTTTTAACATGATCCAACGTGACTTCAGTCACAAAATAGTTTCCTGAAAATGCTTTTATTAGGACATCGACTGAGAAGTGCAGTGTCACTTTAAAGATAATCCGAATAGCAGCAGGTAACTGACATGACTTCACTGAATAAAGCGCGGGTATTAATTCTGGCTCCGGTAATGGACAGTCTGACTGAAAAACTGGAACAACAGTTTTCAGTTGAGAAATATTTTGAGCAGGATGATCCGCACTCATTTCTGGCCAATAAAGGGAAAGGCATTGTCGGCTTAGTCACCCGTGGAGATTTCGGCGCGAAAAATAGCGTGCTGGAATTACTGCCGGACTTAAAGGTTATTTCGGTATTTGGCGTCGGCACCGATGCCATTGATTTAGACTATACCGCCGATAAAAATATCCACGTCGAAATTACCGAAGGGGTATTAACCGACGACGTCGCCGATATGGCTTTGGCGCTATTACTCGCCACCTCGCGCAATATTTGTCAGGCCGACCAATTTGTTCGTGAGGGTAAATGGCAAAACGGCGGTTTCCCATTATCCAGCAAAGTCAGTGGCAAACGCGTGGGCATTTTCGGCATGGGTCAGATTGGTCAAGCCATTGCCCGCCGCGCGCTGGGCTTCGACATGACCGTGGCATACGCCAGCAACCACAAGAAGCCCGAGCTACCTTACACCTTCTACCCTGACGTTAAGCAGCTGGCAGCCGAAAGCGATGTGTTAATTATCGCCGTTTCTGGTGGGCCAAAATCAGCCGGAATTATCGACAAATCGGTATTTAATGCCCTGCCAAACAGCGCGCTGGTGATCAATATTTCCCGCGGCAGCGTGATTAACCAAGGCGATTTAATTCAGGCATTAACCGATAAGCAAATTGCCGGTGCGGGCCTCGACGTATTTGCCGAAGAACCTAATGTACCGCAGGAATTAATTGCCATGACCAATGTGGTATTACAGCCACACTTGGGCAGCGCAACCCACGAAACGCGTCAGGCAATGAGTGAGAAAGTCCTGAGCAACTTACATAAACGTTTGGATTAAAATTAAACCAAGTACTTCCGTCACTCCCCAAGACCTTAAAAAAGGCGTTATTAAAAGCGCTTTATATAAGAACTGATGGACCCTTTGCCGGTGATGCAAATCACCGGTAGAGATTCCCTGTATAACCGAGGTGTTAACGATGGATAATAAAATCCCTAAAGCCCGTTGGTTACGCGTCATCACACCAATATTAATCGCCTGTATTATCTCCTTTATGGACCGGGTGAATATTAGTTTTGCGATGCCCGGCGGCATGGATGCTGAATTAGGTATTACCGCCTCGATGGCCGGTCTTGCGGCAGGTATTTTCTTCATTGGTTATCTGTTCTTACAGGTGCCCGGCGGCAGCATTGCCGTTCACGGCAGCGGCCGCAAATTTATTGCGTGGTCACTGGTGGCGTGGGCGGTAATTTCCGTGCTGACCGGCATGGTCACCAACCAATATCAACTGCTGTTCCTGCGCTTCGCACTGGGTGTCTCCGAAGGCGGGATGCTGCCGGTGGTACTGACCATGGTCAGCAACTGGTTCCCGGATAAAGAGCGCGGCCGCGCTAACGCTTATGTGCTGATGTTCGCCCCGCTCGGCGGCATGATCACCGCCCCGCTCTCCGGCCTGATTATTGACGCACTCGACTGGCGCTGGTTGTTTATCATCGAAGGCGGCCTGTCGCTGGCAGTGATGATGTTCTGGTGGTTCACCATCAGCGACCGTCCGGAAGAAGCAAAATGGCTGTCCGAGCGCGAACGCGACTACTTGGTAACAGAGCTGAACCGCGAGCGTGAAGCCCTGCGCGCCTTGGCTCCGGTGCAGCGCGCGCCGCTGAAAGAGGTGTTCCTCAACGGTTCGATTCGCAAACTGATCATCATTAACTTCTTCTACCAGAGCGGGATATACGGCTACACCCTGTGGCTGCCAACCATCTTGAAAAACCTGACCGGCGGCGACATGAGTTCGGTGGGCATGCTGGCCATCATCCCTTACGTCTGCACCATGCTGGGTATTTTGACCATGTCGGTGTTCTCCGATAAAACCGGCAAACGCCGCCTGTTTATCGTGTTGCCGCTGTGTGGTTTTGCCGCCTGTCTCGCCGCGTCGGTGATGGCGAGCGGCAATATCTGGGTTTCCTACGGGTTCTTGGTCGGCAGCGGGTTCTTCTTGCAGGCCGCCACCAGCGCCTTCTGGACCATCCCGAGCAAAGTCACTACGCCTGAAGTGGCAGGCAGCGCGCGCGGCGTGATCAACGGTCTGGGTAACCTCGGCGGCTTCTGCGGCCCTTATCTGGTGGGCGTGCTGGTCGGCCTGTATGGTCAAAGCACGGCGATTTACGCGCTGGTTGCCTCCCTGCTGATTGCCGCACTGGTTACCATGACCTTGCCGAAAGAGTGCGATATGGCGCTGGTTCCCGGCGCTCGTGCCAAGGCGATGGCGGATGACTACGCGCGAGCTAAAGCCTCGCGGAAAAGCCAGAGCGTGAATGCGCAGATTGCAGGATAAAAACGGACGTTGGCTCCCTGCCCTAGAACGGGAGGGAGCCAGAAGAAGTGACTTAAGACTCTTTCGCCACGGCCGCTTTTAGCGGCCGACTTGCATATAAGTACAGCATCATGGCGATAGCCACGCAGAACGCCATACTGATGGTCATCGGCCAAGCGCTGTGTGCAGGCACCATCGCCAACAGCGCGGTGATCAACGCCCCGGTGCCGAAACGCAGGGTTCCCGCCAGAGACGCCGCCGTGCCCGCCATGTGTGGGAAATCATCCATAATGACCGCCATCGCATTCGACGTCACCATGGCAATCACCCCGACATAGCCTGCCACGCCGATAACCAGCATCCAGAATGGCAGGTTGAAGATGCACACAATCACCATCCACAGCCCCATCACGAACTGCACAATCAGCCCGAAACGGAACATCCACTCAGCCCCTTTGCGGCGCACATAGCGGCCGTTAATCACCGTCAAGATAACCAGCGCCACCACGTTCAGAGCAAAGTAGAAACCAAAGTTCTGCGGAGAAACGCCGTTCAGCTCGATATAGACAAAAGGCCCGGCGCTGAGGAAGGAGAACATCCCAGCGAAGGAGAAGCCGCTCGCCAGCATGTAGCTCAGCACGCGCTTATGGCGGAACAGCGTGGCGAAGTTGCCAAGGCTGGTGCGTAGACGGAATTTCTGCCGACGCTCAACCGGCAGCGTCTCTTTAATAAAGACCCCCACCAGCGTGGCGGCGATCAGCGCGGCAATCGCCATCGCCCAAAAAATCGCATGCCAGCTAAACACCACCATCAGCAATCCGCCGAGCATTGGGGCCAGCAGCGGAGCGACGGTCATGACCAGCACCACAAAAGACATCATTCGGGAGAATTCGTCTTTGGTGAACATGTCGCGCATCAGGGCGTTGATCACCACGCTGGCTGCCGCCGCAGACAGGCCGTGCAGGAAACGCATGTGGACCAGCTGCTCAATCGACTGCGCCATGGCACAGGCCGCCGCCGCTAAAGCGAAGACCAGTACGCCCCAGAAGATAACCGGCTTACGGCCAAGGCTGTCTGCCATCGGACCGTAGAAGAGCTGCCCAACGGCAAAGCCCAGCGTGTAAGCGCTGAGGGTCATTTGCACATTGCCCGCTGGCACGCCAAACTCTTTGGCAATCACCGGCATACTCGGCAAGTACATGTCGATAGCCAACGGCATCAACATCGACAGCAGTCCCAAAATGAAGATCAAACCCACATGGGATACCCGTTTCTCTTCCACGTTCACCTGCTCCTTTTCACGACATAAAAATCATTAATCACTAGAGCCAAACCCTAAATCATTCGTGTTGCAACCAGGCGGCAACCGGGGTGAGCTAGGGCAGCCAACGCCGTTGCAGCGCGAAGGATGACGGGTTTATCGGCCAGGAACGTCTACGCTGGCAATCTCTGCTTCTGTTAATGGACGGTATTCGCCCGGCTCCAGATCTTCATCTAACACGATGTCGCCAATGCGTTCGCGGTGCAGCTCCACCACGCGGTTACCCACGGCGGCAAACATGCGTTTTACCTGATGGTAACGGCCTTCGCTGATGGTCAGACGCACCACGCAATCTTCCAACTGCTCCAGCACGGCTGGCTTGGTCAGTGACTCTTCGTTGTGCAATTGCACACCGGCGGTGAACTGCGCGGCGGTGTCGTCGGCCAGCGGCTGTTCGAGGGTCACCAGATAGGTTTTCTCGCAATGATGTTTCGGAGAAGTGATGCGGTGCGACCACTGGCCGTCGTCGGTCATTAAGACCAGACCTGTGGTATCGATATCCAGACGCCCTGCGGCATGCAGCTTGTAGGCCACCGGCTCTTCGAGGAAGTAGAGCACCGTTGGGTGATCGGGGTCATCGGTTGAGCACACATAGCCCTGCGGCTTGTTGAGCATGAAGTAGCGAGGACCGGTGATCTGCTCGAGCACATTGCCGTCGAACTCGACGCGCTGCTCAGGATCCAGCTTCAGCGCGCCGGTTTTGACGATTTCGCCGTCCACGGTCACGCGTTTGTTACGAAGTTCACGCAGTGCGATTGCGCGGCTAACACCCAGTTGCTGGGCTAAAAATTTATCGAGACGCATTGAATCTGCCTAACCTTTCTTGGCGACCTCGCGGGCCGCTCTACTGATAAAATACAACACCCCGCCGCTACCAAAAGGCCGCTGACAGGGTTGAGAGTTATTCGGTACGTATCTTTGCAAAGCGTTAGTCATCGCAGAGCGTGACCAGAATTACGCGGGGGCAGCCGGGCTGCCGGTGTGAAGTGTCAGTATAGCCGTGCTTGTCGCATCATCATAGAATCTTATCAATGAGAAACCAAAAGACGGCACGCAGAGATAATCGCCATCAATGGCAAAAGTTGGCATACTCCATAACTGGCTTTATTTACAGTATTAACCTGTGTGGATTAACGTGACTGCTTTTACACTTCGCCCCTACCAACAAGATGCCGTAGACGCCACGCTGCGTCACTTTCGCCAACACGACGAACCGGCGGTGATTGTCTTACCCACCGGCGCGGGTAAAAGTCTGGTGATCGCCGAGCTGGCGAGGGTTGCGCGTGGTCGCGTGTTGGTGCTGGCGCACGTCAAAGAGCTGGTGGCGCAGAACCACGCGAAATATCTCTCCTACGGGCTGGAAGCCGACATTTTCGCCGCCGGGCTGAATATCAAACAGAGCAGCGGCAAAGTGGTGTTTGGCAGCGTTCAGTCGGTAGCGCCCAATCTGGCGGCCTTCGGCGGCGAGTTTTCCCTGCTGATCATCGACGAATGCCACCGAATTTCCGACGACGAAAACAGCCAGTATCAGCAAATTATTAATCATCTGCGCAGCAATAATCCGCGTTTGCGCCTGCTCGGCCTGACCGCTACGCCTTATCGGCTGGGCAAAGGCTGGATTTACCAGTATCACCATCAAGGCATGGTGCGCGGCGACGCCGACAGCCTGTTCCGCGACTGCATTTATGAATTGCCGCTGCGTTACATGATTAAGAATGGCTTTCTGGTGCCGCCCGAACGGCTAGACATGCCGGTGGTCAGCTATGATTTCAGCCGTTTGCAGGCCAACAGTAACGGCCTGTTTAGTGAGGCGGATCTCAATGACGAGCTGCGCCAGCAGAAACGCATCACGCCGCATATCATCAGCCAAATCGTCGAATTCGCCGCCGAGCGCAAGGGCGCGATGATTTTTGCCTCCACCGTCGAGCACGCCGGGGAGATCTACGGCCTGCTGCCCGCCGGGCAAGCCGCGTTGATCAGCGCCCAGACGCCCGCCGTGGAGCGCGATCGCCTGATAAACCAATTCAAGCAGCAGCAACTGCGTTTTCTGGTCAACGTTTCGGTGCTGACCACCGGCTTCGACGCGCCGCATGTGGACCTGATTGCCATTCTGCGCCCTACCGAATCCGTCAGCCTGTACCAGCAAATTGTCGGCCGCGGGCTGCGGCTTTCGCCGGGCAAAACCGACTGCCTGATTTTGGATTACGCCGGAAACCCGCACGACATCTTCACTCCAGAAGTCGGCAGCCATAAGCCGGGCAGCGACAACAAACCGGTGCAGGTCTTCTGCCCCGCCTGCGGTTTCGCCAATATCTTCTGGGGGAAGACCACAGAAGACGGCACGGTAATCGAGCACTTTGGCCGCCGTTGTCAGGGCGTATTAGAAGATGACGAAGGCGAACGCGAGCAGTGCGATTACCGTTTTCGCTTCAAAAGTTGCCCGCACTGCGGCGCAGAAAATGACATTGCGGCCCGCCGCTGTCATCAGTGCCAAGAGATCTTGGTCGACCCGGATGACATGCTGAAAGCCGCGCTGCGCCTGAAAGACGCGTTGGTGCTGCGCTGCGGCGGCATGAATCTGGAAAATGGCCGCGATGAGAAAGGCGAATGGCTGAAAATCACCTATTACGATGAAGACGGTGCCGACGTTTCCGAGCGTTTTCGCTTAAACACCCCGGCCCAGCGCATGGCGTTTTTGCACAACTTCCTGCGGCCACATCAGCGCGCTCCGGGCGTTGCTCTTGAGTGGCAAACCGCCGCCGACGTGGTGGCACAACAGGTGCTGCTGCGCCATCCCGACTTTGTGGTCGCCCGGATGAAAGGCCAGTTCTGGCAGGTTCGCGAAAAAGTTTTCGATTATCAGGGTCGCTATCGGCGGGCCAATGAACTGCGCGGATAATGTCCAGATAGGACTTTTAGTCCTAATGACAATCCGGTATAATGCCGCCCGCTTTCGCCTCGCGTGGAAGCTGTAATACTCAACTCGTCACTCGGTCGCAGGTGGCGGGGCAAACATTCTTATATAGAGAAACATACATGTTCACTATCAATGTAGAAGTACGTTCAGAAGCAGAGCAGGGCAAAGGTGCGAGCCGCCGCCTGCGTACAGAAAACAAATTCCCAGCTATCGTTTACGGTGGCTCAGCTGCTCCAGTTTCTATCAAACTGGACCATGATTCTGTTAAGAACATGGAAGTTAAAGCGGAGTTCTACTCTGAAGCTATTACTCTGGTTATCGACGGTAAAGAAACCAAAGTTAAAGTTCAGGCTGTACAGCGTCACCCGTTCAAGCCAAAACTGGCTCACATCGACTTCGTTCGCGTTTAATCGCTAACTAAGTTGTAACGCATCGGGACGCCGTGCGAGAACAAATAAAGAACGCCGCTTAATGCGGCGTTTTTTATATCCTTCATACTTGAAGCTGCCGCTGCGTTGGCCGCTCTCGCCAACCCGAATCACTGACCAACGTCAGCTCATCGGGATTGACTCCCTTGCCGCCTTGCTGCAACTCCAATTATTTCGGCTATACCTGCGTTCGTATTACTTATTACTTACTCGAAGATCGACGCTGCAGCTGGTCGCGCAGATTCGGTGGTGTGCCTTTAATAGTCAACGTGTCGGTGGCCGGGTCCCAGAAGATGCGCTCGCCCATCAGCATGGCGTCAAAATTGATGCTCACCCCGCCGCCGCTACCGGCAAACTTGGTTAACTGGCGCAGCGTGCCGCGATCGGCCGGGAACGTCTCTTCCAGCTGATAACCCTGCTCTTGGGAAAACTCTTTGAATTTCTTATCGTCCCAAGGTGGTAGCTCGTCGGACAGCGCGTCGAGGGAAATCTCCTCCCCGGCCTGAAGCTGCTCGTTGCAGTAGCTATAAACCTGCTGGCGCACGTTTTGGCGCTCGTTCTTATCCAACTGGGCTTCTGCACAGAAGTCATCCACCGCCTGCAGCAGGCCGCGGTTCTGCGCTTTGGTGTCTAAACCTTCTGCTGCTGCAAGGAAGTCCATAAAGAAGTCGGAAACTTTACGACCCACTCGGCCTTTCAGGAAGGTCAGGTAACGGGTGGATTCTGGATTGGTTTCCCACTCGGTCAAATCGATGCGCGCCACGATGTCGGCGTGATTGATGTCGAGATAGTGAATGCTGCTGACGTCCAGCTGCTCGTTTACACGCATACTGCTGCGGCTGTTGAGCACGGCAATCAGTAAATACTCAACCGCCAAGAAGCGATAGTGGCAGAACAGCACCACGCCGCCTTCGGCAAAAGGATACTTGGCCAACTCATCGCGCAAACGGCCGGTGGCAGCGCGGCTGAAACCGAGGAAATCCTCATCGCCTTTACGGCAGCTACGCAAAGACTCTGCCAGCTCGCTATCTTGATTAAACAACCCATAAGCTTTGCTTTTCGCGCTGTACACACGATGCAGTTCGGCCATCATCTCTTCAACCGCGGCATTCGGGGTTAACAGCGTATCGCGCAGCACAACGTCCAGCGTTTGCTCGTCACGCTTGTTCAACTGGTGTAGAGCAAT
Source organism: Ewingella americana ATCC 33852 (assembly GCF_000735345.1). Lineage (GTDB taxonomy): Bacteria > Pseudomonadota > Gammaproteobacteria > Enterobacterales > Enterobacteriaceae > Ewingella > Ewingella americana. The sequence goes on from NZ_JMPJ01000056.1 coordinate 48,508, forward strand.
CTGCTCGATATCCAGACTCATGGCTTCTCCTAAAATGAGTGTCTTTATATAAATGCTGTAGAAATATCTGAAAAGCGGGCGGCTTGGTGGAATGATTTTTTCGCCGAGGCGGGTATTCAAACACTTAATATAGAGGGCTTGCAACCGCAAAGCCTTGAAGTTGGAAACACAAATAAATACATCTCATCAATACCCCAACGTTCAACGCATTATAAAAATGCAGAAACTGATGCCACGATACGTTAAGATATTGCACTTTGTCAGGCTTTGAGCACATTAATCCATGCCACAATCATCTCGTTACAGTGACGAACACGTTGAACAGATCCTTTCGGAACTGGCCACCGTACTGGAAAAACACCGCGCGCCCACCGACCTCTCGTTGATGGTGTTGGGTAATATGGTGACCAACTTAATTAATACCAGCGTTGCGCCAACCCAGCGTAAAGCTATCGCAGGCTCTTTTGCTGGCGCGCTTCAAGCGTCAATAAGAGAAGATAAAGCCCATTAATCTACTATTTGCCCAAAACCTCTTATGGTGACAAATCGTCAGCGCTATCGCGAAAAAGTATCCCAGATGATCAGCTGGGGGCACTGGTTCGCCCTATTTAACATTCTGCTCGGTCTTGGACTCGGCAGCCGCTACCTCTTTGTCTCCGACTGGCCCTCTTCTCTTGAAGGACGCATTTATGCGTTGGTGAGTTGGCTTGGGCATTTCAGTTTTATTGGCTTTTCCGCCTACCTGCTGATCATCTTCCCACTGACCTTTGTGGTGATGTCGCAGCGGCTGATGCGTTTCTTGTCCGCTATTCTGGCCACCGCCGGTCTGACGCTATTACTGGTCGATACCGAAGTCTTTACCCGCTTCCACCTGCACATCAATCCGGTGGTGTGGGAACTGGTTGTCAACCCCGGTCAAGGTGAATTAGCCCGTGACTGGCAGCTGATGTTTATTGCCGTGCCGGTGCTGTTCCTGATCGAAATGCTGTTTGGCACGTGGGCATGGCAGAAGCTGCGTAGCCTGAACCGCCGCAATTTCGCCAAGCCAATTGTGGCGCTGTTTATCGTCAGCTTCTTTACATCACACCTGATGTATATCTGGGCCGACGCCAACTTCTATCGCCCAATCACCATGCAGCGCTCGAACCTGCCGCTCTCCTACCCAATGACCGCGCGTAAGTTCCTTGAGAAGCACGGCTTGCTGGATGCGCAGGCTTATCAGCAGCGTCTGATTGAGCAAGGTAACCCAGAGGCGCTGTCAGTTGAGTATCCACTCAATGACATCAGCTTCCGCGATACTGGGCCGAAATATAATTTATTGATGATTGTGGTAGACGGTATTCACGCCTCGACCACGGTCAAAGATATGCCAGCGCTGACCGATTTCGCGCGGCAAAACGTCAGCTTCAACCAGCATTACAGCTCGGGTAATCGCGTGGATAGCGGCCTGTTCGGCCTGTTCTACGGCATTTCTCCAACCTATATGGAAGGCATTATTGCCGCCCGTAAGCCGTCGGCGCTGATGTCCTCGCTGGCGAAACAGGACTATGAATTCGGCCTGTTCTCCTCCGACGGCTTTAATAGCCCGCTGTACCGTCAGGCTCTGCTGACCGACTTCACCTTGCCGACCCCGGCGGCGCAGGGCGATACTCTGACTACCCAGCAGTGGCAGCAATGGCTAGCCGCGCGCGGAAGCCGCCCTTGGTTCTCTTACGTGAATCTGAATGGCGTCTCGACGGCGCTGCGTCAGGGCAGTGATGCCGCCGTGCCGACCGGCAATGTGTTTATGCAGCGCTACCAGCAAGGTGCGAAAGAGGTTGATCAGCGCATCAGTGAGATCCTGCAAGGCCTGCAAAAACGCGGCGAGCTGGACAAAACCGTGGTGGTGATCACCGCCTCCCACGGCATTGAATTTAACGAGAACGGCACTTGGGGTTCAGGCAACAACATGAACCGCGACCAGATGCGCGTACCTCTGGTGGTTCACTGGCCGGGCACCCCAGCGCAGTCGATTAATAAGCTGACAGATCATGAAGATGTGATGACTACTTTGATGCAGCGCCTGCTGCACGTCACCACGGCCCCGGCGGATTATTCGCAAGGCGAAGACCTGTTTGCGGCCAAACGCCGTCATGATTGGATCTCCACCAGTGACAACGGCACGCTGGTGATCACTACGCCAACCCAGACGCTACAGCTGGAGCGCAATGGTGATTTCACCGCTTATGATGAACACGGAAAACGCATTAAAGATCAGAAACCTGAACTCGGCCTGCTGTTACAGGTTCTGACCAATGAGAAGCGGTTTATTGCGGATTAGTTTCAGACGACTTCACACTAAAAGGCGTTATCGTTGCAGTCAGTTTGGACACGGCCAGCACGGAGAAACCGCAGCGTACAAAGGTACGTGAGCCAATTTATATCCAAAAAAACGAGCACTGCCTGGGTTCAAAATGGCAAATAAGATAGCCTTTTTAAAGCTGCGCCAGCCATAGGCGCAGCTTCATTCCCCAATATGACGTCCAGCCCGTCGTGGTGCTCACCACCCTGCCCTTATCGATAATCACAAACGTCGGCGTGACGCCAATGTCCCACGAGGCGGAAATATCGCCGCGCGGGTCATTCACCACCGGCATGCTGATATTCTTGCCCTGCAAATAGCGCTCGATTTTATCTTTATCCCCTGAACGCAGCGCCACGCTCAACACATTGCCGCCGTTGGCCGACAGCTTGCCGACGTCCGGCGTGGTGAATTTACAGACGCTGCACCAGCTAGCCCAGAAGTAAACCAGCAGCGGCTGCTGCTGGCTTTTCTCATTGAGCGTCAGGGTCTGGCCGTCGAGGGTTTGCAAGGTCTGATTGCCGAAATCGACCGGAGCCTGCGGCGCGCGCAGGAAGTCCATGCCAAACAGCACTGCCATCAGCAATACCGCGCCAACCAGAATCTCTTTAGCCCAACGCTTAGCTTTTCCCATCTTTCACCTTCTTCAGCTGGGCATTCACCAGCTCTTCTAAGTCCTGATAAGAGATAGCGCCGGGGATGATCTGGTCGCCAATAATGGTCGCTGGCGTGCCCTGAATGCCCAGCACTTCGGCAATTTCCACGTTAGTTTTCAAGGTGGTGTAGCTTTCTGGCGTGACTTTTACCGGCGGCAGGCCAACTTTGGCGATTGCCGCGTCGATGCTCTCTTCGTCATGCGGGCCTTTTTTCGACATCAGGCGCTGGTGCAGTGCCATAAATTTGTCCGGCTGCTGCTCCCACACGGTCATGGCAGCACGGGCAGAACTGATGGAACTGGCACCACGGAATGGCAGCAGTTTGAGCACCACCGCGACGTCCGGGTGCTCCTTCACCACTCTTTCCAGCAGCGGGTCGAACTGCTTGCAGTAAGGGCAGTTGTAGTCGGTGAAGGAGACCAGCACCAGCTTGGCGTCTTTGGCACCAAAGCGCGGCGTGGCCGGGTCGCGGAACAGCATATCCTCTGGCGTCGGGTTTTGTGGCGCAGTCTGCGTCTGAGCCAGCGCCATAGGGGAAAGCGCCATCATTAAAATCAGCATTAAGGTTTTCATTATTTATCTCCACGGGCGTCTTGCAGCCCTTGTAAAACGGCGTCGCGAGTCAGCAGTGGCGATAAAATTTCACCAGATGGCAGGCCCGGACCATAAATTTGGTTGAAAGGAACGGCAACGCTGCCGCGCTTTTGCAGGAAGTCATTAATCGGTTTGGAAGGACGGCTCCAGTCACCGCGCAGGGCCACCACGTTGTCGGCGGTCAGCGCTTTCTGCACGTCTTCGCGCAGTAAGACGTTAAATTTGTTAGCTTTGCAGGTGACACACCAGTCTGCCGTGACGTCCACGAACACCACTTTGTTGTCCGCCACCGCCTGAGCAATCGCCTGCTCGGTCAGCGGCTGCCACTTCACGGCGTCCTGCAATGGCTTAGCGCCGTTGGTATAGGAAAGCGCGGCCGCCAGCATCACCAGCCCCGCCACCAGCAGGCTGACGCACACCGCAATCGCGGTATTACGCTTGCCGTAGCGGCGCAGCGAACCAACCACCAGCGCCAGCAGGAATACCGCCGCGACAATCAATACGCTTTGCAGACTGATGTGGTTGAGCATCAGGCTGAGCAGCCACAGCGACGCGGCGAGCATCAGCAGGCCAAGCGCTACGCGCAGACGCAGCATCCAGCGCCCCGGACGCGGCAGGCGCAGCGCCAGTCCCGGCCAAGTTGCAATCATCAGCCACGGCAGGCTCATGCCGATGCCCAGCATCAGGAATAATCCCCACAGCACCGGCAGCGGTGCCGCCAGCGCGAAGGCCACGGCGGTGCCCAAGAAAGGTGCCGAGCACGGCGTGGCGAGCAGCGTCGCGAAAGCGCCTTCCGCGAAATTACCTTTTAAGCCGCCGCGCTTTTGCGTCGCCAAACGGGTAGTCATGGCAGAAGGCAGGTTGATTTCGAACAGGCCCAGCAGGTTGGCGGTGAACAGCGCGGTGACAATCACCATAAAGCCGATAAACCACGGGTTCTGGAACTGAATTCCCCAGCCAAGGGTCTGGTTGCTGTAGCGCAGCACGGTCATCAGCAGCGCCAGCGCAAGGAAGGAGCTGATAATGCCCGCTGAAGAAGCCAAGAACTGCACGCGAACGCTTTTACGGTCGCGCTGCTCCACCTGCAAAATCGAACCCAGCTTCATGCCCAGCACCGGCAGCACGCACGGCATCAGGTTGAGAATAAAACCACCCGCCAGCGCCATCAGCGCCACTTGCCACAGAGCAATGCTGCTCTGGGTAGCGGGTGCCAGAGGCTCCATCTTGAGGTCGAGCTGCTGAGCGATGCCGCGATCCGCCAGCACCGCGCTAACCGGCTTGCCCGTCAAGTCACCGGCCTTGTCGCCCCACTCATCGGTCACCGGCACGGTTATCTGCGCCAGCGGGCCGTCAACTTTGACACTCGGCTTGCCAAACGAACTGCCTTCAAGGGAGTCAATAAACAGCTCCGGCTGCTGCCAGCCCTGAGCGCGCTCGGCAGAAATCACCAATGTGCCCTGACGGTAGCCCGCCGACACCTTATCGGTCAGCCCCTGCGCAATCGGGATTTGCCCCATAGCGCTGGCAAAACGGCTGGCGAAATCGCCTTGGTCGCCGCTTGCGTGCAGATCCAGATTGAAGTCGTAATCGGTGAGAATACAGACGTTGCTACAGGTCGGCAGCGTCAGGGTTCCCGCCAATTTTTCAGGCACTTTGCCTTTGATAACAATCGGCAACGTCACATTGTCGTGATAGCCCTGCGTGGTTATTCCGGCGACGTCGAAACGCGCGGGAGTCGGCCAAAACCAGTCGGCTTGGGTTGACGGGTCTTGCCAAGCGATAACCGGCGCAACGCCGCCCTCACCCGGTGAACGCCAGTAAGTTTTCCAGCCCTTTTCGAGGCTGACAGACAGCAATAGATGGGTTTCATCCCCCGCGCCGTCGGTAGGCTCGGCCTGAAAACGCACTTTGGCATGGTTGTTTTGCGGGCTCTCTATCCAGCCGGAATCCGCCGCATAAATGGCAGGTAGCCACAGCAGCAACAGGCTGGCAATCGCCGCCCTGAAGGCATAACGCATAAATTTTCTCCAAAAATAAAAGACAACATCCGAATCAATTCGCGGACGTGTTTTTATTCCCGGAAGACGCAGAGCCGCAGATGCACCCGTAATATCGGCACCGGAACGACTTCAGGCAGGCGAGTACGCAGAATGGCCACGTTGCCCGGCGAGAGGAATGCCAGCAGCAAGCTAAAGACCAAGAGTGCGAAATCAAGAATGACAGGAGGCACGGAAAGCAGCGATTTGCTGCTCAATTCGCAAGGCGCGGGAATTTCAGTCAGGTCAGAGGTCGACTTGGCAGACACCGCCTGAGAGGCGACGTCCTGACGCAGGGAAGCAGACAACGCGTTCAGCCCGGCGATGCGCTGCGTCATACAAGTAAGTATGACCAGACAAGCCAGGCAGAAGAAGATCAGTGCTGAACGCCGTTTTTTATCCATCAATCCCTCATGAAATTACGCCAGTATTCTAGCCCCCGGCCAAACATTCACAAGGATTATGTATCCGCCATTACAGGACTTTACGTTCAAGGTGCTGAAATGACACTTATTCCGCCGCCTAAAGCATTGGAATCGGCTAAATGATACTGTATATTTAGCCAGTTAATTACCTATAAAGGATTGAGACTAAATGTTAGTAGAGCTGGTGTATGACAAACGTAATGTTTCCGGCATTCCTGATGCCAATGACAAAATCCATGCCGAATTAACCAAGCGCGTCCATCGCCTGTTCCCGGATGCAGCGGTGAAGGTCAAACCGATGCAAGCCAACGGCTTGAACACCTCGGGTGCCAGCAAACAGGACCGTTCGCAGCTCAACCAGATGCTCGAGGAGATGTTTGAAGAAGCGGATGAATGGCTATCCGTTGAATGATTTAGAGGATTGTTTGCCGTTAAGGCAAATAAGGTGTGAAATCCGCCCGCCAATTCGTATTTACTTACAAAGGGCAATTGAATTAAACATAACCCAGCAGCGGCTTATTATAATATGTCTATGATACTAAAAATCATATCAATCAGAATGATGAGCACTGTTTTTTCCGCTGGGTTTTTTAACCATTTTTGGGTCTATAACCCCCTTCGCGACGGCAGGCTTGTCATTTTTGGCACTATCACGCCCATGACTTTGCGAAGTAAACATGCCTCCAAAAAAACCGACTAAGCCGGCTGCACAACCCCACTTTTACTCGAAGCGCTTTGCCCTTATTTGTGTCGGCATCTTGGGTTGTATGGCATTTTTGCTGGCCCGCGTAGGCTATTTGCAACTGCTCAACCGCCCGATGCTTGAGCGTCAGGCCGACCAGCGCTCTTTGCGCTCCACGGTGATCCCAGCCGATCGCGGCACCATTGCTGACCGCAGCGGCCATCCGCTGGCGCTGAGCGTGGCTTCCAAAGACATTATTGCCGATCCTTTCCGCGTTCTTCAGCTGCACAGCGATCTCAATAGCCCGAAATGGCAATATCTGGCGCAGGCGCTGAACATGCCGCTGTCCCAGTTGCAGCAAACCATTACCAGCGATCCGAACCGCCGCTTTGTCTACCTTGGGCGTAAAATCGAGCAAGGCATCGCCAATGACATTGCCCAGCTGCATCTGGGTGGTATCACCAGCCAGCACGATGACAGCCGTTACTACCCGATGAGCGACGCCGCCGCCAACCTGGTGGGGATTGTCGGCACGGATAACGAAGGTCTGACGGGCATCGAGAAAGGCTTCAATACCCTGCTTGAAGGCAAGCCGGGCATGCGCGAATACCGTCAGGACGGCCACGGCAACGTGATTGGTATTTTGAAAGAAGTGCCGCCGCAGCAGCCGCCAACGGTCAATCTGAGTATCGACAGCTTTATGCAGTACGTGATGTATTCACGCCTGCGCGCGGGGGTGATGCTCAACCAAGCAGACTCGGGCGCTGCGGTGCTGGTGGATGTGAATACCGGGGAAATTCTCGGGATGGCCTCCTACCCTTCTTATAATCCGAACAACTACGCCGGCGTTCAGCCAAAAGACATGCGTAACGTGGCGATAAGCGACAGCTTCGAGCCGGGTTCGACGGTGAAACCTCTGGTGGTGATGGTGTCGCTGGCGCGCAAAATGATCCGCCCGGACTCAGTACTCGACACCCACCCGTACACCGTTAACGGCCACTTAATCAAAGACGTCGGCCACTGGCCTGCGCTGACCATCACCGGCGTGTTACAGAAATCCAGTGACATCGCGGTATCACACATGGCGCTGGCGATGCCCGCGCAGGTGCTGGTTGACCTCTACCACTCGTTTGGCTTGGGTAAACCGACTGACTTGGGTATCGGCGGCGAGAGTAGCGGCTACTTCCCGCTGCACCGCGACCGTTGGGCTGACATCGAGCGTGCTACCTTCTCCTTCGGCTACGGCCTGCGCGTGACGCCGCTGCAAATCGCCCGCGAATACGCCACTATCGGCGCATTAGGCATTTACCGTCCGCTGTCGATAACCAAAGTGACGCCGCCGGTGATCGGCAAGCGCGTGATGGCCGCTGACGTGGTGCAAACCGTGATCCATATGATGGAAAGTGACGCCCTGCCCGGCGGTTCGGGTCTGAGCGCGGCGGTGCCGGGTTATCGTCTGGCCATCAAAACCGGTACGGCGGAAAAGCTGGGCACCAGCGGCAAGTATGATGGTGGCTACGTCAACTACACCGCGGGCGTGGCTCCGGCCAGTAACCCACGGGTTGCGCTGGTAGTGATGGTTAACAACCCGCAAGCGGGTAAACACTTTGGTGGTTCAGTGGCGGGGCCGATTTTCGGCCAAATCATGGGACAAGTGCTGAATCATATGAACATTGCGCCTGACGCGCTGGTGCCAGAAACGCCGCCGGAAACTATCATTAACGGCGGTCAAAAAACCAACTTAGTGCGTCGTAACGCTAGCTCAGAATGATTTTTTTACCCGCGCAGACTGGATTTCTGTGATTAATATGGGTAACTTCCCGCTTGTCTCGCCCGGTACGGGTAAGCTAAGAGGAAGAGTGAAAACTCTGAGAAGTAAAACGATGAAACGGCTTTTTATGGTTTTAGTGGTTTTTATCGCAGTGTGTGCCGCCGTCATTGCCTTAAATATGCACGGCACCGGCCCTTGGTGATAGGTACCAGCCACTTTCCAGCGAGGGGTGATTTTGCCAACAGGTAAGCGATTTATCATATTGATTATTGCGATTTTGATTGGCATCGTGGTGCTAGACGATATCATCGCGCGGGTTATCCACTGGATTTTACTGCACTAATCAATGGCCCGTTGGGTCGGAGTGAAACCTCTCCGTCATCGGGTCATTTATTGCCTTACCCCTGAATTTATAAGGGTTTTCTTTGGCAACAACTCATCTCTGCTACTTTAGGCTCCTGCGCCAACACGGCGAAGTTGTGTATAATAGCTTATCGAACATTAAGAAAGACGGGTTATGGCTCAGGACATTCATCTCACAATCGTCTGCGCACTCAGCAAATGGATCGAAGGCCATCTTGGGCGCGTTATCCACCTTGAAGAGTTGGCTGAATACTCAGGCTATTCGCTGTGGCACATGCAAAAACTGTTCAAAGAATCTACCGGCATTTCACTCGGTAAGTATATCCGTGAGCGCCGTTTGGCGAGTGCGGTCTATCAATTAAGCAGCAGTGACACGCCGATTTTCGATATCGCAATGGATTTTGGCTTCGGCTCACAGTCGCATTTCACTTACATGTTCCGTAAGCGTTTTAACATCACGCCTTATGAGTTCCGCCAAAATCCCGATATCAAGCTCGAAGTCGCCCCGCCGCTGCATATCATTCATCAAAAAACGGCCTAAATCTGGCGTTAGAATCCGAAGTCGCTCAATGAAGGATAATCATCCGGGCGACGACCTAACGGCCAGTCGAACTTGCGTTCACTCTCTTTGATCGGCAGATCGTTGATGCAGGCGTAGCGGGCAAACATCTGACCTTCCTCGTTAAACTCCCAGTTTTCATTGCCGAAGCTGCGATACCAGTTGCCGGAATCATCTCGCCATTCATAGGCAAAACGCACCGCGATGCGCGCGCCGTCGAAGGCCCACAGCTCTTTGATCAGGCGATATTCCAGCTCTTTGGCCCATTTGCGCTCCAGAAATGCCACCACGGCGTCCTGCCCTTCGGCGAACTCACTGCGGTTTCTCCAGCGAGTGTCTTCGGAGTAAACCTGACGCACACGCTGCGGATCGCGGCTGTTCCACGCATCTTCGGCTAAACGAACTTTTTCAATCGCGCTTTCACGGGTAAAGGGCGGCAATGGCGGTTTAATTGGCATAAGCACCTCGAGTTAGAAATTTATGTAGACAACTCTGTCTACGTAATTAAACTAGCTCAAGTAGACAGAGTTGTCTACACTGACCATCGCCGAAAAATGAAATCAATCGCTGACTGGAAATCCTAATGCCTCTCTCTCCTTCTACTGATATCAGTACGCTGGCTGCCCGCGACCGCATCCTGCTGACGGCTCATCAGCTGTTTTACCGCGACGGCATTCGCGCCACGGGCATTGATCTGATCATCAAACAGGCTGGCGTCACCAAAGTGACCTTTTACCGCCACTTTCCCAGCAAGAATGCCTTGGTTTTGGCTTTTTTGGAGTATCGCCATCAACGCTGGATGAGCTGGTTCGCCAACAGTTTGCAGAAGAATATGGCGCAGCCTAACGCCCGTCTCGCCGTGGCGCTGCCAAAAACGCTGGAAGAGTGGTTCAGTGATGAGGATTTTCGCGGCTGTGCTTTTATCAACAGCGCGCTGGAATTCGCCGAAGCCCTGCCCGAAGTCACCACCCACGCGGCGCAGCATAAGCAGCAAATGGCTGAGGAGATTGCGCGTTACCTGCCCGGATCCGCACCCGATTTTATGGCGCAGGCCATTGCTTTGCTGGTGGATGGCGCGATTGTCAACGCGCAGATTGGTGGAGAGAATAAGCAGGAGACGGCCCTACTCTGCTCGGCGCTGGAGCTCTGGCTTGCTCCGCGAGCAGTCTAGGCGACGGGCACAAAAAACGCGGCATAGGCCGCGTCTTCTGTTACTGCATCATTCTGTGTCTGAGAATGCCTGTCTCTTGTGGCAATGGTCCACGCGAACAGGTTAGAACTGGTACACCAAGCCAACCGCCGTGACGTTATCAGTATTGATACCGGCATTTTGGGTGAACTGGTTGTCATCAAGCAGGTTAATTTTGTAGTCGACATAAGTGGACATATTTTTGTTGAAGTAATACGTCGCACCCAGATCCACGAATTTGACCAAGTCCTGATCGTCGTAGTTGTTACCCAAACGGTCAGTACCTAAGTCAGAGCCGCGAGTCTGGTTATAGGCCACGAATGGACGCAGACCAAAGTCGAACTGGTAGCTGGCGTAGGCTTCTACAGACTGAGCTTTGTTGGCATAACCGTAAGCTTCTGAATCCGTAGAACCGAAGCGTGACGCGTTATAGGACTGAGTAAACATCGCTGCCAGATAGACATTGTTGGCGTCATATTTCAGGCCGCCGCTGTAACCTTCAGCCTTCTTACCTTGCCCCATAATGCCCGGCGCAGAGTTCTGCTCATCGGTACGATCAGAGTTGAAGAAGGCACCGGCCACGCTGACGCCCGCGCCAATGTCATAGCTCAGAGACGCACCGTAGCCGTCGCCGTTCTGCGTTAAGACGTCACGCGTACCCGGCTCACCGCCACCGCTGTCGTTTTTGCCTTGATATTGCAGAGCAAAGTTCAGGCCATCGACTAAGCCGAAGAAGTTGTTGTTACGGTAAGTGGCTACACCGTTGGTACGCTGGAACAGGAACTGGTCCGCGCCATAGGTGGAGCCATCGAACTCAGGCTGTAAGTCGGTCCACGCCGCGACGTCGTACAGCACGCCGTTGTTACGACCGTAGTCGAATGAACCGTAATCGCCGAATTTCAGACCTGCAAAACCGTAACGGGTAAATGAACGGTTATCTTCGCTTTCCGCCTGATTGGCTTGAACCTGATACTCCCACTGGCCGTAACCGGTCAGTTGGTCAGTGATCTGAGTTTCGCCTTTAAAACCAAGACGGATGTAGCTCTGATCGCCGTCAGAACCTTTATCGCTCGAGAAATAGTGTAAACCATCGACCAAACCATACAGGTCGAGTTTATTGCCATCTTTATTATAAACTTCTGCCGCACTTGCTGATCCTGCGACTAATAAAGCCGGGATCATAAGAGAAAGAATACGACGTTTCATTTTGAGCTATCCTCGTAGGGTGTCGAGCCTGCCACTGATTGATAAATGCAAGGTGAAGGTAAAACGTTTCGAATTATATGCTCGACATGGCAAATCCATTCTCTGGATATAAAGGGAATTAATCCAGAAAGAAAATGATACCAAATTAATGATAATGTTTCTGAACAATTATTAGATGTAAGAAAATATTAATAAAAGGGAACTTTTCGCTAGCTTTACACATGTTAAAATAAAGCACTAATCGCTAAAATACTGAAAAAACCTTACAAAACAACAAACTAAAATACATAACAGAGCACTAAGTGATAAAGCAAAAAAAGTGGGAATCTATATACTTTATCTCGCTATCATCATTATTGTTAATTATTACCCTCATTACCAGATTATCTGGAAACAACAACCGGTCTTATGACCGGTTTTTTTTTGCCAAAAATGCGGTAGTTTCCCAATGTGACATTCCCATGAAAATGTTATTTCTCAGCGGTAGTATAATAATGAGAATTCGCAAATAATTTACTTTTGACATATTAACTCCTTATTTCCTACATACTCCTTCCGTATTTCTTATCGTTATTTACTTAATATCCTCACATTTCCGACAGCATTTTCTTAATATCCGCTAGAAAAATAATCAGTAATAATGACCATAAAACAGTCAGTTAATTAACCTTGCGGGTTTGCTCTCCACAAAAATCTCATTATCTGTACAGTATTAGTCACGCGGCAGGCGGATCCGGTACTATAAGAGCAATCTCGCTGATGTGATGATTTGCAACCGATACACTGTCGCCTATCTAAGGCACGTCGCGCGTTAAATTGATGACATCGCCACCCTTATACGTCCCGGATTGAAGGAATCTCATGCCACAAGAGAATCAGCACGACAACCTCTCCAAAGCCAGAATGCTTCTGGCAACCCGCCGTTTTGTTAAACTCGACGAGTGGCTGTTGTCGCTGATGCGCGGTTGGCAGAACCAAACTGATACTCACAGCGATTACGGTCTGGTGCTGCATCCGGGTACGCTGATCGCCGGGGCTGAAAACCATACCGTTGATCCGCTGGATATCCTCAGTGACTGGGCGCAGCAGTGCCCGCAAAGCTACCACGCCCACGTGCTGCTAGGGATGTTTTGGCACGAGCAGGCATGGGTTATCCGTAATGCCAACGGCGAACATGTCGAAGACAGCCAGTGGCTGGGCGCTCAGCTGTGCTGCGACTACGCGGTGCTGGCTTTCCTGCGCGCCATTGAGCTGCACCCTCGCCCAACTCACGCCTTCCGCCACCTGATGAACCTGAGCGGCGGCTTTGGCGAACCTTACTGGCTGCGCGACCTGTTCGCTGGAAAATCCCCGTTGCCGCTGCATGAAAAATTCAATATTGCGGGTAGTCAGGTGTGGCAAACCGGCGTGGGTTATCTGCACGCCATTGGCGTCGAGCCTGCCACTCACTGGCCGCAAAGCCTGCCCGCCGCGCTGCAACAGACCCGCAAAGCCGATGAAGAAGCGCTGGATTATTGGCTGCGCATGGCGATGTCGGTGCGCCACAGCGATGTCGGCAGCATGGAGTCTTACCTGATTTTCCACTCTGCCGCCTGGGGCGGTGACGACAGCCAGCAAATGGCGATTATCGACGGCCCGCTGTGCGCCGAGTTTGATGAAGACGAGCGTAACCATTTCCGCGCCAACGCCCTGATTGACGCTCTCTCCGGCGAGATTGCCGATAAAGACTCCGAGCGCGCCCAGCACCTGCAAGCCCAGCTGCACCACCTGCTGGCTCAGCCGTTGCCGGACGCCACCCGCATTCGTTTATTAGATTTGTACGGCACCTGCGCCGCCTATTGGCAGGATGACGATCAGGCCGGGCTGGATATTTATGACCAGCTGTTTGCCGTCTCTCCGCAGGCCATGCCGGGCCATTTCGCCGCCATGTTTATCTCCAGAGCCGTACTGGCGAATGAGCAACAGCAGGGGCTACCGACGCTGACCAGCCTGCTGATCCGCGCCATTAACCAGCCAGAAAATCCGGTGCTGGTGGCCTATGCCGCCACCGCGGTGCAGTACGGCCTGTATGGTTTGCCGCAGCAACCCGAGCTGAGCGATGACTTGCTTGACCACGCAGTCCGCCTGATTCAGCTCTCTGGCACTGACAGTGCGGCCAAAGATTTAATCACCATCGCCCACGACATGGCGATCAACGATGATTTCGACGCCGCCCACTTCCTGATGACCGAAATGGCGCGGCGCGGTAATGCGCTGCACACCTACGAGCTCTATTTCTTCTATCGCAATGGCTGGCATCAGGAGGTTCCTGAAGTTTTCCACAGCGACAGCAATGCGCTGGAGTGCGTGCTCAGCGCCGCCCGCTCGGGGCTGGTTCCGGCCATGTTTGCCTGCGCCAACGCCCTGCGCGAAGGCATTGGCGGCGAAGTGGATTACCAGCAAGCGATGCAGTGGTATCAGCGCGCAATGGACGCCGGACACGCCTCGTCCGCCTACTGGCGCGCCAGCTGCGCCTTGGACCTCGGCCCGGAGCAGGATAAGCGTTTGGCGGCCGAGCAATGGTTGCCAGAGATCTTGATGAATCCGTCCCACCCCGAGCGCAGCGAAGCGGCCTACACCCTCGGCATGGCGTGGCTGACGGGCAGCGGCGTGAAGAAAAACCGCCACATCGCCGGCCAGTTTATGGAGTTTGTGTTGGAGCTAGATCCAAGCTCCGACGCCGCGCGTCAGGTTTTGGAGGAGTTAAACGGTTCGCTGCGCGGTCGCATGAATCTGTGGCAGGACAAGCGTAAATCGGAAGAAATTGATGTGATAGCGAAGTATCGTGTTCGGGTGGAGAGTGAGTAAATCTTTCTTTCTCCTCCCCCTTATCAGGGGGAGGAGCAGAACCCATTCAAATCAACAAAAGTCATCTTTCCCGCAACGACTCTTTCACTTTATTCAGCGGTTTAATCAGATAATCCAGTACGGTTTTCTGCCCGGTTTTGATCTCTACGCTGGCCACCATCCCCGGCACGATGGGGAACTGGCGACCGGCTTTATTGGTTAACACGGCTTTGTCTGTGCGGACATACACGCGGTAGTAGAACTGGTCGCGCTTGACCTCATCCTGCAAGGTGTCTGGCGACACGCTCTCAACCTGCCCTTTCAAATCGCCATAAATAGAAGAGTCGTAGGCGCTGATTTTCACCGTGGCTTCAAGGCCCGGACGGATATAGGCGATGTCGCGCGGGTTGATGCGGGTTTCAATCAGCAGTTGGTCTTCTATCGGGACGATCTCCATCAGCTTGCCGCCCGGTTGCAGGACGCCGCCGACGGTACTGACCTGAATATCTTTGACGATGCCGTGAACCGGCGAGAACAGCTCGGAGCGCGTCACCTGATCCTCCTTGCCCGCCATCACTTGCAGCTCGGCGTCGAGGTCGGCGTTGTTCTTCACCTGCTCTTCGCGCGCGCGCACCGCGTACTGGTTGATGGCATCATCAATTTTGCCGCGCAGTTCGCTGGATTGGCGCTGAAGGCGAATCACCTCCACCTGCCCCGCCGCGCCTTTCGCCACCAGCGGCTGGGTCATGCTTATCTCCTGATTGACCAGCTTTAGCGACTGTTGCAGGTTGCTGACGGTTTCATCGCGGTTCTGCTTGCGAGATAAGTAGAGCTGGCGCTCGCGGGCGACCAGCTCCGGCGATTTCATGGTTTCCGGGCTGAATTTCAGCGGCGCGCCGGTCAACTCCGCGCTTAAACGCTCTGAAGACGCGCGCAGCGTGCGCACTCTGGAAGCCGCCTCGCCATAATTCGACTGCGAACGGGTCGGGTCGAGCTGGGCCAGCAACTGGCCGCGATTGACGATGGAGCCTTCCTGCACCAGCAGTTTCAAAATCACCCCGCCGTCGAGGGAGTCAATCTGCTGCGCCTTGCTGGATGGCGTGACCTTGCCGGTGCCGACCGTCACCTCGTCGAGGGTGGCGAAGTAGGCCCAGACAAAAAACAGCACCAGCCCAACCAAGGAAACCCAGACAATTCCCGACACCTTTTTCTGTTGCGCGTCCAGATCATCATGCAGTGTTAAATGTGCCATATTCAGTCCTTATGCGCTCAGGCTGCGCCCTGTTGGTTACCGGAAGCAGCCGCGACGGCCGGCGTGGTGGCGGTATTAGCGACCGCGTTACCCAGAATTTGATCGCGCGGACCGTCGGCGATAACCCGGCCGTTGTCCATCACCACGATGCGATCCACCAGCTTAAGCAATGCCGGGCGATGGGTGACCACCACCAGCGTGCGGCCGGTCAGCCACGTGTGCATTTGGCGAATGACATACTCTTCCAGCTGTTCATCCATTGAGGCCGTAGGTTCATCCAACAGCACCACCTGGGGATCGCGCAGGATCATGCGGCTCAGTAGCACCATCTGGCGCTGGCCGCCGGACAAGCCGCGCCCGCCTTCATTAATGATCTTATCCAGACTCGAGGCATCGGCCTGCACCATCGAGAGCGCGCCGCTGATCCTCAGGGCTTGCAGCATTTCCTGATCGGTGGCGTGCGGGTAACCCAGCATCAGGTTTTGGCGCAACGTGCCGAAGAACAGCCGCGAATCTTGAGACAGATAGCCAAGCTGGCGGCGCACGTCGGCGGGCTCGATGCGTTTCATGTCCACGCCGTCGATGATCACCTTACCTTGCGACGCCTCGGCCTGCCCAGAAAGCAGCTTCAGCAGGGTCGATTTCCCGGCCCCGACTTTGCCCAAAATCGCCACTCGCTCGCCCGGTTTGATCTCCAACTGACCAATGCCCAGCACGTTCGGCGAATTCTCTTTGTCATAGGTATATTGCAGATTGCGCAGCTGATAGTGGCCGCTCAGGGTCGGGCAGTGCGACAGCTCGGCGTCTTCCGGGCGGTCGATAGGTTTTTTCAGCAAATCGTCCAGCCCTTTCATGGCGCTTTTGGCGTGCTGCCAGCGGGAAAACACCATGGTCAGCTGCATCAGCGGTGCGATGGTGCGGGACGACAACATACTGCTCGCCACCAGCGTACCCGTGGTGATATCGCCGCTGAGCACCAGATAAACCCCCGCCACCAGCATGCCCGCGTAGGTCAATTGCTGGACGGTAGAAGCCCAGCCGGTCAGCCGCGCGCCCCACAGACGCTGCTTCATGCCGACCGACGCGCTGACTTCGTGAGTCTGCTCCCATTGGCGTTGGAAGTAGGCTTCGGCCTGCAAGGCTTTGATATCTTCAATGCCTTCAATGGTTTCCACCAGCACCGCGTTGCGCAGCGCCCCTTCACGCATCCCCTCTTTTGCCAGTTTGGCCATCGGCCACTGGATCAGAATACCGGGAATGACAATCAGCGGAATAGCCAGCAGCGGGATGATCACCAGCGGCCCGCCAATAAAGAACATGATGCCAAGGAACAGCAGCACGAAAGGCATATCGGCGGCAGCGCTGACGGTGGTGGAGGTCAGCAGTTCGCGCACCTGATCGATTTCACGCAGCTGTGAAATAAAGGAGCCGGTGGACTTCGGCCGATCATCGTTTTTGATGTTCATGGCGCGAACAAAGAACAGCGACGAGACCTTGAGGTCGATGCGTTTGCCCATCAGGTCTGATACCAGCGTGCGCATCAGGCGAATGATGTATTCCACCCCGGCGGCCAGCACCACGCCGAAGAACAGCACCCACAGAGTGGGCAGCGACTGGGCGGGGATCACCCGGTCGTAAATCTGCATTGAGAACAGGATACCGGCCAGCGCCAAGACGTTGCCGATGATTGACGCCAGCGAGATCTCAGCGATTTTACGCCCTTGGCCGCGGAAGTTGTCCCAGAACCAGTGCTTCTTATAGGGCTGCACAAACTCGTCGATACGCTGGTCGCGACCGCGCGCCGCGACGCCGACTAAGAATACTGGGCCAGAGCCTTGCTGAAGTAAGGTGGAGAGTTCGGTGGAGCGCAGCAGGTCGCCGCCGTCAGTCAGCCAATAGTCGGCCTGCCCGTCGTCGTGCAGCCGCTCAATCACCGCGATGCCGCCCTGCTCCAGCTGGATAATGGCGGGCAGCACTTCTGGCCGCCAACGGACTTTAGTCCAGCTGACCATGCCAACCTGTAGGCCAATCAGGCCGCTGAGGCGGTCGAGCTGGCGGCCCAACGACTGATTTTCAAACCAGCGCATTTGCTGGCGCAGATAGAGCGGGTCAGACGGTTTACCAAAGGTTTCGGCCACGCGCACCATGGCGCTGATCCAGACATCAATCGACGGCGGTGGAGCCTTGACCGTGGCGTTTGAGCGGGTTTCTTCACTGTTCGTTTCGGTACTCATATCGCCTCTTTACGCATTCTGTGCGGACAATCGTTTTATAAGGAGTGGTCAGAGAGAGGGAATGGTGTCACCGGTCTCTTTTTGTCGGTCGATGCCCAACATATCCACCAGATTGTCTACGGCTGCGGCATAGCGCACTGTGGCATCCCAGCCGTCGTACAGCGCGCCGATGCGCATGGTGTCAGCCTGAAAAACGTCCTGCTCGACGCTGAGTAAATCATTCAGGCTGCGTTTGCTTAGTTTGTACTCGTCCTGATAGACGCTGCGGGTGTGGGTGGCGCTGGAGTATTGGTCCTCGCCCGCCACTTGCCGCTGTTGGCCGCCAATCATGTCGGCATAGGCCGTGGAGGCTTTCTGGTTGATGTCCAGCTTGGCTTTTTCCACATCAGCCTGCGCCGCCTGACGCTCCCCCTCTGCGGCACGGGTTTTAGCGCTGACCGCGCCGCCCTGATAGACCGGCGCATCCACAGCCAGTTGGAGCTGGTCGTCCCAGTAAGAGCCGCCGCTGCCTGCGGCATTCTGGTAACGGGTGCGCCCCGCCTGCACTTTGATGGTCGGCCAATGCTGCGATTCCGCCTGATTCACCCGCTCAATCGCCGCCTGCTGCTTGGCCTGAGCAGCGCGAACCAGCGCGCTGTTTTCATAGGGGATTTTGTTCAGTGTGACTTTTTGGTTGAGTAAGCTTTGCGGTAAGTCCGGCAGATTGTCGGAGACCACGCCGGTCAGTACGGTGAGCTGGGCCTGTGCCGAACGCTGCTGGGCACGGTATTGTTCGACGGTGGCGCGCATCCCGGCGATGCGGGTTTCGGCCTGTAACACGTCAGATTGCGAGCTTAACCCCGCGTCGGCGCGCAGCTTGGCGGTGTCCGCCACGCGTTGCAGTGATTCAATATTGTCGCGAGCCGCCACGCTCAGTGCCTGATAGCGCTTCACTTGCAGATAGGCTTGCAGCGTACTCAGCGCCACGTCGGTCATGGTGCCGTAAAGGGCGTAACGGTAGGAGTCGGAGAGGCGTTCTTGCTCGTCGATACTGCCGCCGGTGCGCCCAAAGTCATACAGCAGCTGGCTGAGCTGAATGCCGCCAGACGCGTTGTTATCCAGCGTGCCGGAGGAGTCGGTTTGGCGCGACTTACCTGCGGTCCCCTGCAAAGAAATTTGTGGATACCAGGCACTTTTCGCCACATCAAGGTTCCCCGCGCCCACGCGAATTTGCGCAGCCGCTTCGGCTATCTGTGGGTTGCGAGCAAAGGCGCGCAGTATGGCATCTCGTAAAGTCAGGCTAGATCTCATCTCCTCGGTAGGTGCTGCTTGCCAATCAAACTCTGGCTGTTTCTCAGCCGCGAATACTTTCCCACTGTTTGCACCAGCAACAACTATCCATATCGTCCCCAGTACCACGGCAAATTGCCGCGATGATTGTTTCTTTTTCATGAGCGACACCACTTTTCTCGCCGGATTATTATTATTTTTCAGCCTTTTCTGGCCTTACCAATTCATTTACTGCCTAACGCTCATTGTAAAAAAATGCCCCCGGCGCATACGCGCTCGGGGGCTTTACTCTTAGCTTTGCTGTTGTACGTGCAGACCGTGCTGAACCAAGACGTCTCCCAACGTGTTGGTGCTCGCCAGCGACGCGTTGTGGTAGACGTCAAACGTCAGGCCATCCACGGTGCGCTGTCCGGTTTCAGTCCAAGCACCATCGCTTCCTGCGACCAGATTCACCAGACTTCCCTCGCCGCCTTTGATGATCACTTCATCATTCGGTGCGTCTTTAACCGTCAGCGACTCATGCAGGTTCAGCGTGATGCTGTTGGTGCCAGAGTTACCGAGGTCAAAGATGTCGATATGCTCGACTTTGAAGCCCAACAGGGTGAGATCCAGATGCTGGTTGGTGCCGCCAAGTTGCAGGGTATCCACGCCAGCGCCGCCGTCGATGTGACCGAAGTCCAGCGTATCCAGCACGATGATGTCGTTGCCGTCAGTACCCACCACATCCTGCTGGGTATGAGCCACGTCAATCGTCACGCCGCCGATGGAGAACGCCGTTTCGTCATGCGCCGTGGTGCTGGTGTCAGTTGACGCCGCCTGCGCACCGGCATCTGCCGTGACCAGTGGGTCGGTCAGGGTGCTGGTGGCGTGATGCACGGTGTCAGTGGTTGAGCTATCGCTGCTGGTGGTATGCAGCGCCGCTACCGCGTGGGTGTCGTCCGTGGTCTGCACATCCAGCGATTGCGCTTGCAGCGAGATAAGTGGGCTACCCGCCGCCAGCCCCACGTGGAGGTTGACGCCGTTACCCGCCAGATCTGTCGCTTGAAGCCCAACCACGTTACCGGTCAATGCGCCCAGCAGAGTGAAGAGGTTATAAGCCGCAAACACTTCACTGCTGAACTTCGCCTGCCATGAGCCGTCCGCCTGCACGACCGCGCCGATGGTGGTACCCAGCAAGGTGACGCTAATAATGCCGCCCTGCCCGATGTTGGCGCTGCTGCCTTTCAGCGTCAGGCCCGCACCAAGGATGCCACCAATCAAGCCACCCAGAGAGCCAAGACCGTCGAGGGAAACCAGCGGCAAGGCGTGAGTTTTCACCACCAGCGGACTGGTTTGGGTGGTGATGTTACCCACCGCATCGGTAATAGTGACTTTAACCGTGGTTGCGCCATCGGCGAGCCCCTTCAGCTCAGCGGCGGTAAAGGTGACATTCCACGTATTGTTGGTGATGGTGCCGGTATGGACCACCCCACCGACGTTGACCGACACCGAGCCGTTCTGCACGTTAGTTGTGCCGGTCAGCGTGGTGTTGCTGCTGGCTTCAGCAAGGTTCAGGAAGCCGTCACCACCAAACAGCGTGCCCAGATTCAGCGTTGGCAGAGTATGAATACCCACGGTGACATTGGCATTGGCGCCAACGGTGTGGTTCGCGGCGTTGGTGACAGACACACCTACCCCGACCGTACCGTCAAGCAGGGTTGAAAGCAGGCTTGGCAGCACGTTGACGGAGAAGGTACCGTCTGCTTTCACCACCGCCGACAGGCTGGCCCCGCCGATAGTCACCGTCACTGTAGAACCTTCGGCGTTGGTGGTTTTGCCACTGATAGTCTGGGTAACTAGCGCCTGCACCGCATTCAGCAGGCCATTGTTAAACAATGGATCCAGCGTGATGGTTGGCAAGGCGTTGGCAATAACGTTCACCGCGTTGGTGATGGTGCCGACGTTGCCTACCGCATCGGTGAAGGTCGCGGTGACGTTCTGCAAGCCATCGGTGAGAATGCCTTTCAGATCCAACGGTGGAACCGTCACGCTGAATGCCCCGCCCACGCCGACGGTCGCCAGATAGGTTTTCCCGTTGAGGGAAATCTGTACCTGAGAACCGACAGAGACGTTGGTCGCCACGCCACTGATGGTTTGGCCGGTCAGCAGGTCAACCACGCTCAGCACGCCGTCACCAAAGATTGGGTTAAGAACAATCGATGGCAGGTTGTGAATACCCACGTTCAGACCCGCGTTGACGCCGCTGGTGTTACCCACGGCATCCGTGACGGTTACGCCAACGCTGAGGTTGCCATCCAGCAACTGGCTCAGTTGCAGCGGCGTAACCTGTACGTTGAAGTGCCCGGTGCCATCGACAGTGCCGTTGAGAACCAAAGGCCCCAAGGTGATTTTGACCGACGAGCCCGCCGTAGCGTTCAGCACGGTACCGCTGATGGTTTGGGTCAGCAGCGCTTCGGCCGCGTTGAGCACCCCGTTGCCACCAAACAGTGGGTCCAGCACCACTTTCGGCAGGCTATTGATAATGACGTTGGCATTAACGTTGGTCGAACCGACGTTACCCGCGTCGCTGACGACCGACACGCCGATAGCCAAGGTGCCGTCAGCCAGCGCTTTCAGGTCGCCCGGTTGCAGCGTAACGGCAAATTTGCCGCCCGCATCGGTCACGCCGAGGAAGGTTTTGCCTCCCAGCGTCACTTTCACCGTGGTACCCGCCGTTACACCGGTAACTACGCCGCCAATGACCTGCGACGTCAGTGCATCCACCGCACCCAGCACGCCATTGTGCAGAACGTCCGTCAGGTTGATGGTCGGCAAGGTGACGTTAATCGCCGCCTGCGCGCCCACGCTGGTGGTGTTACCGTTGGAATCAGTCAGTGATACGTTGACACCAAGGTTGCCGGTGGTCAGGCCGCTCAACAGGTTAGCTGGCACAGTGACACTGAAGTGCCCGGTGGCATCAACCTGCGCGGTCAGCGGCGCACCCGCGCCGACTTGCACCGATAGAGTGGTGCCCGCCGCGACGTTTTTCACCACGCCGGTAATGGTCTGGTTCAGCAGGATATCCGCCGCGTTCAGCAAGCCATCGCCAAACAGCGGATCCAGCACGATTTGTGGCAGATTGTGCAGTGCCACGGTCAGCGGATTCAGCGCCTGAGTCAGCACGTTGCCCGCTGCGTCGGTGGCGGTGAGAATTACCGGCACCACACCGTCGGCCAGACTTGCCAGAGCACCCGCTGGGATAGCAATGCTGAAGGCGTTGTTCACCACGGTTCCGGTAAAGGTCAGCGCCCCGACCGCAATCTTAACAATGGTGCCGTCGGCCGCGGTCAAAGCACCGCTCACGGTTTGCGCCGCGCCAGAAACCACGGTGTTGAGGATGTGATCCACATTGCCCAAACCGGAGGTCAGGTCGCCCAGCACTGGCAGGATTTTCGCCACGTTGAGGTCGATAACCTGCACTTTGGTATTACCCGCGGCATCGGTCAGCACGACGTTCAACGCCAGTGGACCGTTTGGCAGGTTAGCCAACAGCGTTGGAGGAATGCTCAGGTTAAATTGACCATTCACACCCACATCGGCGGTGATCGTTTGCCCGCCGATTTCCACCGACACCTTGGCACCGACGCCCGCACTGGTGGCGACGCCGCCAATGGTTTGAGTCAGCAACAGGGAAGCCGCGTTGAGCACGCCACCAACCAGTCCGCTGGTGATATCAAGATCCAGCAAGCTGTTGAACAGCACGTTGATACCCACATCGACGCTGGTGGTGTTTCCTGCCTTATCGGTGACCGACGCGGTGAGGACGTTTGGCCCATCCAGCAGGCCAGACAGGCCCGTTGGCAGGATTTCAGCACTCCACGCCCCTCCCGGTTGAATCACTGCGGTACCCACGGTGACGCCAGCAATCTTGATGGTGACGGTCTGCCCCGCTTCGGCGCTGGAGGTACCGGTCAACAACTGAGTGACCAGCCCTTCCGCCAGATTCAGCACGTTGTCGCCCGCCAGCACGCCCACGCTCAGCAGA
This sequence comes from Ewingella americana ATCC 33852, assembly GCF_000735345.1. GTDB lineage: Bacteria > Pseudomonadota > Gammaproteobacteria > Enterobacterales > Enterobacteriaceae > Ewingella > Ewingella americana. Next base: position 71,935 of record NZ_JMPJ01000056.1, read on the forward strand.
GGTGCTGTGGTGTTGGTGGTGAAGGTGTGTGGCGTGGTGGTGGTGTTACCCGCCGCGTCACTCAGGCTAGCGCTGATGGTGTTAGTGCCCGGTGGCAACCCTTGCAGGTCTGCTGCCGGAACCGTGGTGCTCCATGCGCCACCCGCACCGACCAGCGCGGTGTAGGTTTTGCCATTCAGAGTCACCGTCACCGTACGGCCAATTTCCGAGGTTGAGGCAGTGCCGCTAATAGTCTGGTTAGTAGCTGCTTCTGTCCCATTAAGCACGTCATCACCGGCAAAGGCGCTAACGGTCAAGGTTGGTGGAGTACGGTCGACTACAACGGTTTGTGTCACTGTCGCCGTCGTGCCATTAAGGCCAGTCATAGATACTGTGACGGTATAGTTACCATCCGTTGGGAAGGTGACTAATTGCGACAGCCCGACAATAGTCCAGGTACCACTCGCGCTTGGCAGTGCTGGGAAGGTGCCCACGACTGGAACACCGTTAACGAACACGGTAATTAACTGCGGAGTCAGTACAGTTTGGTTATTCAGATACTGACCGGTAAAGCTCATGATCAAGCCGCCATCATCCGTTGAGTTGATGATGTTATCGACACTGATTGGGTTAAGTGTCAGGAACGCCGCAGGAGGCGTCACGCTGACTGTAATGTCATGAATATCTGGCGTTGCAGCATTACCCGCAAGGTCAGACACGTTCGCCGTGATGTTGGTCGCACCATTACTTAGCGTCTGCAACTGAGCAGGAGACAGCGTTAGGCTCCAGCTACCGTCAGCCTGAACAATAGCGCTTAATCCGGTGATTGAACCCACAGTAACATTAACAGTTCGCCCAGCCTCGACGTGAGCCGTGGTACCGCTAATAGTTTGCGGTGTGCGGCTTTCAGCGAAGTCCAGAATGTTATCACCTGCAAAAGTACCCACGGTCACGGTTGGCGCAGCAGCAGCGTCTGTCGCAATACCCACGTGGGAAATCGCCGTGCTGGTGTTACCCGACGCATCTGTCGCAGTGACGGTAATAGTCTGGCTGCCCTGCGGCAGAGTCGCTATCTGCGCCGCAGTTAAGTTCAGCACCCAGGTTCCGCCCGACACGGCGGCGATGAAGTCTTTGCCACCGATATTGACATTGACGCTGGTGCCATCCGTGGTGCCGTTTATAAGCGTCCCCGCTGCCGCTTCGGCCAAGTTAATGTAGCCATCGGTGGAGACGTTGGTCACTGCAACCACTGGCGGTGTGAAGTCAGTGGTGAAGTCCACAGGGACAGTTTTGGTGTTGCCGCTGGCGTCGGTCGCGGTGATGTTGATGGTGTGATCGCCGCCAGTCAGGCCACTTAACGCGCCCGCAGGCAGGTTCAGTGTCCAAGTACCGTCAGGCAAGACAGTGGCGTTATAGCTGGTGCCATTGACATCAATCACCACTTTAACCGCTTGGCCTGCGCCAGTTAGGCCGGTGGTGCCCGCAATGGTGATAGGCCCCGCCGCTTCGGCGATATTCAGCACATTATCCGCACCAAATGGCTGATTGGTGATGCTTGGGTTAGGAATGTTCAGGTCAACCGTAAACACTTCTGGCGAGCTGACATTGCTGTTTCCGTACTGGTCGGTGCTGGTCACGGTGATGGAGTGCGTAGCCAACCCGGCGATATCCGCCAGTTGGGTAACTGTCAGATCCAGCGTCCATTTGCCGTCTGCGCCCACGGTAGCGGTCAGCGGTGCAGCAATTCCTGCGAAGGTAACCGTCACGATTTGGCCTGCGCCAGTGATGCCCGTTGAGCCGCTAATAGTCTGGCCTGCGGCCGCTTCTGCCGCATTGAGCACGCCGTCACCAAACACCAGATCAATGGTTGGAACTGGAGGTGGTGTCAGTTGAACCGAAATGTTCTCGGCTTGGGTGCTGGAGTTGCCCGCAACGTCGGTCACCGTTACGGTGGCCGTCCAGGTGCCATTCGGCAAGCCTTGCAGGGTCGCGGCATCCAACGGCAGAACCCAAGTGCCGGTCGCTGAATTCACGTCGGCGGTATAGTCCTTACCGTTGAGGTTCACCGTCACTTTCTGACCATCAGAAGTGATCCCGGTGGTGCCGCTGATGGAGCCACCCAGCGCCGCTTTATCAATGTTAATCGTGCCGCCAAAGCTGTCAGTGATAGTCGCCGTCGGCAAGGTATTAATGTAGGAAACAAATGGCACATCGCTCGAGGTGCTGTTGCCCGCTGCATCGGTCACTGCCACAGTCAGGGTGTTTTGGCCGTCGGTCAGGCCCAGCAGCGTGGCTGTTGGGATAGTCGCCGTCCACGTCCCATCCGGACCCACTACCGCCGTCACCGGTTTACCATCCAGCGTCAATACCACGCTGTCGCCCGGTGCAACTTTACCGGTCACAATTTGGTCGACGCCTGACTCCAGCTTGTTCAACGCGCCATCGCCAAACAGCGGGTCGACAACGGCAGCCACAGGAGGTGTCAGATCGACCGTCACGCTGTGCGAAGCCGAGGCCGGGTTGCCCGCCGCATCGGTGTAGCTCACGGTGACGGTGCCTACGCCTTCAGCGATATTTTGTGGCGTGATAAGGCCCGGTGCCACGGTGGCGGTCCATACGTTATCCGTTACCGTGCCGGTCACTTGTACACCCGCGACACTCACCTGCACCACCGTGCCGTTTGGCAAATTAGTGCTGGTACCGGTGATAGTGAAGCCATCGGCAGCCGTGGTGATATTGACGAACTCGAGAGGATCCAGCGTCAGGACTGGCAAGTTGTTGATTGCCAACTCGATTGCCGGGTTAACCGTCACGTCCGCGACATTGCCTTGTGCATCGGTCACTGTGGCGGTGATAACCAGTGGGCCATCGGTGGTGATGGCTTTCAGGTCAGCCGCAGGAATAGTCAGCGTCCAGTTGCCGCCTTCTGGCACCAGTACCGGGTAAGGCTTGCCATCGACAGTCACGGTGACCGTTGTGCCTTCAGGAGCCGTACCGCTGATTGGCAGGCCGAGCGCCGCTTCCACCGCGTTCACGATGCCATCAGCACCCGCATCCACCACGATAGTCAGCAGCGGAGGCGTGGTATCTACCGTCACCTGATGAGTGCCGGTCGCCACGTTTTCAGCGACATCATTACCGGTCGCGGTAATGGTGTATTCCTGATTTTGCAGCGCCTGCACGTCGGCGACAGGAACGGTGGTGCTCCATTTGCCGTCATCGCCAACAATCGCGGTGTAAGGCTTACCGTTCAAGGTGATGTTAATGGTTTCGCCCGCCACCAAGTGGTTGGACGTACCGCTGATCACCAGAGGTTGGTTGTGCTCGGTGCTGTTAATGACGTCGTCACCAGCAACTTTATCAATGGTAATGGTTGGCAAGTTAGCTTCGCTCGCCAGTACATTGACCTCGTGGGTCGCCGATGCTGGGTTGCCTGCCAGACTGGTGGCGTTAGCGGTAATAGTCGCCTGACCATCACCCAGCCCGGCCAGATCGGCAGCCGGAACCGTGGTGGTCCATTTGCCTTCGCCATCCACCACGGCGGTGTAAGTCTTACCGTTGAAGGTCAGAGTGACTTCACGGCCCTCTTCAAGCTTGGTCGAGGTACCGCTGAGCACCAGATCTTCGCCTTTCTCCGTGGCGTTGATGTAGTCATCACCAGAAATCGTATCGATGGCAAGCGTTGGGGTATAAGCCGCGCCAGCCTCAATGGTGAATTCATGGTTGATGGTGGTGGTGTTGCCCGCAGCATCCGTCAGCGTGGCGGTAATGGTGTGAGGACCATCGCCCAGAGCTTGCAACGCGTCGTTAGGCAGTGGAACTGACCATTTGCCATCCGTGCCGACGGTGCCTTCATAGGTCACGCCGCCCACCACCAGACTCACTTTAACGCTCTGGCCGCTATCGTTAACCGAGGCGGTCCCGGTCAGGGTGAGAGGTTGCAGCAGTTCAGCGGCGTTAATGATGTCGTCACCCGCCACCAAGTCGACGGTCAGCGTAGGTGCGACGGTATCGACGGTCGCCTGAATGGTGCTGCTGCCAGTCGCGCCAGACGCGCTGGTCGCAGTGACTTCAATGCTCAACGGCCCTTGTGGCAGGCTCGCCAAGGCATTGGCCGGAACGTCCAGCGTCCAGTGACCATCCGCGCCCACGGTGGCATCAAAGTCTAGCCCGCCGATGTTCACCTTCACGGTTTGACCCGTGCCGGTCGCGCCAGTGGTCCCGGTCAGCGTCTGCACTTCAGCCAGCTCGATACCGTTAAGGATGGTGTCGCCGAATGGTGCATCAATCGATGGGAACAGCGGGCTAGGCACGCCAGTTACATTGACGCTGCCATCAACCACGGTCTGGTTACCCGCCGCATCGGTGACAGAAACGCTGTATGGATGGTCGCCAACGGTCAGGTCGCTCAGCGCATTTGGTGGTACCAGCACAGACCAACTACCGTCCGGCTGGATCACACCGGTGTAGGTGTGGCCGTCAATAGACACGGTGACTGGACGACCTGCATCGCCAGTGTCGCTGGTGCCTTGGACAAGGAAGCCGGTCGCTACTTCGTCGGTGTTCAGCTTGTCATCGCCAGTCAGTGGGTCAACGCTCAAGGTTGGAGCCGTCAAGTCCACGGTCACATTGGTAGTGGTTGTGCCCGTGTTACCCGCTGGGTCAGTGACGGTAACCAGCAGAGGCGAGGAGCCGTCAGTCAGGTTATTGAGGGCGTTGGCCGGAATAGTGACCGACCAAGTGCCGTCATTACCCACCGTGCCGGTGTAATCTTGCCCGCCAATGTTCACGGTGACTTTCTGATCTGGGCCGACTGCACCGGTGTTACCGGTCAGAATCTGGTCGACGCCCGCTTCAGGCTTGCTCAGCACGCCGTCGCCAAATGGCGTATTCAGCACAGGGACTGGCAGCTGGGTGAAGACACCCACTGACTCAGTGGCCGTGGTGCTGTTGCCCGCCGCGTCAGACAGGGTTGCGGTTAAGGTGTATTGGCCATTGGCTAAGCCGAGCAGCGAGTTAGCCGGAATGTCGGTGGTCCACTTGCCGTCTGCCCCCACTTCGGCCTGATAGGTTTGGCCGTTAATGGTCAGAGTTACGATGCGCCCTGCTTCAGCAGGATCTGTGGAACCACTCAGCGTTACGGCGGCAGCGGCTTCAGCTGCGTCAATGTAGCCATTGCCCGAAATTGGGTCGATGGTCAGCGTTGGCGCGGTGAAGTCGACCGTCACGTTAGACGTGAGAGGCGTGCTGTTGCCTGCGGCATCGGCGGCTGTCACGGTGATAGCGTTATCGCTCTGCGGTAGCGCCTGCAAATCAGCCGATGGAATGGTCACGGTCCACTGACCATTGCCGCCGACGGTGGCGGTGTACTCCTTACCACCGAGGGTCACGGTCACGGTTTGGCCATCGCCAACGATGCCGGTCGAACCACTCAGGGTCTGGCTGGTGGCGGCTTCCGCGGTGCTCAGCAGGCCGTCGCCAAATGGTGTATTGATAGTTGGCGTTGGCAGTTGATGGGTATAGACATCCAGCGTGACGGTGCTGCTAACCGCATTGCCTGCGGCATCGGTCGCGGTCACTTTCACCGCCAGCGGCCCGTCGCCGAGCAGCGCCAGATCGGTTGCGCCTACTGGCACGGTCCAAGTGCCATCCGCGCCAACGGCGGCGATGTAGGTTTTACCGTTCAAGGTGACAGTGACGTTAGCGCCTTCAGCCACGTTGTGCGATGTCCCGCTGATGTTGATGCCTGCGCCCGCTTCCTGCGCGCTCAGTTTGTTGTCGCCGGTGATTGGGTCAATCGCCAGACCGCTCAACTCGGTGTTAATGGTCAGTGGCAGAGAGCCCTGCGCCGGGTTACCTGCTTTATCAGCCACTTCGGCGGTCAAGGTGATTGAGCCGTCGGTCAAGGCAGTCAGGTCAGCCGCTGGAATTTGCACGCTCCATGCGCCGCTGGCTCCCACTGTCGCAGTGTAGGTTTTGCCATTCAGCGTAATGTTCACTTGCTGTCCGGCTTCAACATGGGTGGTAGTACCGCTCAGCGTTTGGTCCGCCAGACGCTCGGCTCCATCGATGACGTTGTTACCCGCAAAGGCGTTCAGCGTCAGGGTTGGTTGAGAGTCGACGCCAGTCGCCAGTGTGACATTGGAGGTCTGGGTGGTGGTGTTACCCGCTTCGTCAGTCAGCGATACGGTCAACGGATATTGCCCGCTGGCCACGCCGTTCAGTACGCCAGCCGGAATATTCACCGTCCAATTGCCGTCACTGCCTACAAGGCCGGTATAAGTCGCGCCGTTGAGGGTCACGGTGATGGTTTTACCTGCTTCGCTGACGGAGGCCGTACCTGTCAGCTCAAGCGCTCCAGCTGCTTCTGCACTGCTGACAATGCCGTCGGCGGTCAGAGGGTTCACGGTCAGCGTTGGCGCGCTCAGATCCACGGTCACATTGCTGTTGATCGTCGTGCTGTTGCCCGCGCTGTCAGAGGCAACCACTACAATTGGGTTGCTGCCTTCTGGCAGGCCTTTCAAGTCAGCCGATGGAATACTGATAGTCCAGCTACCATTGGCGCCGACGGTGGCGGTGTACTCATGGCCGCCGAGGGTGACGGTAACGGTTTGGCCGTCGCCCGCCTTACCGGTGGAGCCAGTCAGCGTTTGCGCCGTGCCTGCTTCGGTGATGTTCAGGAAGCCGTCGCCGAATGGTGTATTGATAGTTGGTTCCGGTGCTACGTTGTCGACGCCGACGGAAACGCTGTTGGTCAGCGTATTGCCGTTGGCATCTTTGGTGACCGCGCTTACCGTGGTGGTGCCTGGGTCAATTCCCGCCAGTTCTGGGCTGGTGAAGTTCACCGACCAGCGGCCATTGGCCAGCACTTGTACGGTATGCGACACAGTGCCAAAGGTCACGACCACGTCGGTGCCCACTGGCACACCGTAAGTCGTACCCGTAACCTGAATTCCGTTCTCAGTTTCCACCGCGTTGATGACGTTATCGCCCGTTACCGGGTCGATTGCCACACCGTTCTCAGTAATATTTACCGTGAAGTTGTCGGTGCCAGAAGCTGAGTTACCGGCCTTGTCCGCCACTTCAACCGAGATGGTCTGCGTGCCGTTGGTCAGCACCTGCATGTCGGTAACCGGGATGATGACGCTCCAGCTGCCGCTCTGCTGAACTTCAGCCGTGTAGGTGTGGCCGTTAAGGGTGATTTTAACGATTTGGCCCGCTTCCACGTTGGCCGTGGTGCCGTTCAGCACTTGCGCCGTTTGGACTTCCGCACCGTCTACCGCGTTGTCGCCACCAAATGGATTGATGGTGATGGTCGGTTGGATAGTCGGGTCGGAAACCACGTGGATGGTATTAGTGGTGGTCGTGCTGTTGCCCGCCGCATCGCTCAGCGTTGCATTGACAACAAAATCACCATTGAGGTTGTTTAAGGCGCCGGCAGGCAGCTCAACGCTCCATACCCCGTTAGGCCCAACCGTCGCGGTATAGGTTTCATTGTTCAGCGTGATGGTGACTTCGCGGCCCGCTTCCGAAATGGAGGCAGTACCGGAAAGGGTCAGCGCGGTTGCAGCTTCCGCCAGACTGATTTGCCCATCGCCCGCCAGCGGGTTGATGGTCAGCGTTGGGGCCAACGTATCTACCGGCACATTATCATTGATAGTCTGGCTGTTACCGGCGACGTCGGTCGCAATCACCTGAATTGGCGCAGTGCCGTTCGGCAAGCTGCTCAAGACGCTGGATGGAATGCTGACGCTGAAGGTGCCGTCATTAGCCACCGTGGCGGCAAATTGCTGACCGCCGATAATGACTGTCACACTCTGGCCTGCGCCCGTGACTCCGGTATTCCCAGTGATGGTCTGCCCAGCGGCGGCTTCGCTGCCATTCAGGGTGCCATCGCCAAACAGAGTGTCCAGCGTAGGGGCTGGCAGGTTGTGCACGTAGACATTGACGCTGCCGGCGGTGGAGATAGGGTTACCGCCGCCATCGGTGGCGCTCACTTCGATATTCTGTTTGCCATCGGCCAGTGCCTGAATAGCGGCCGTAGAAAGTTGAATGCTCCAAGTGCCGTTAGGAGCAACATCCGCCAGATAATTCACGCCACCAATGTTAACGGTGATCGCGCCAGGACCCGCTGGGACATTGAAAGTGGTCCCGCTGATGGTCACGCCTGCCGCGGCTTCAATGGCATTGATGTTGCCATCCACGGAAATAGGATCAATGGCGATACCGCCTAACTGATCATTAATCTCATACGGACGAGTTGCGGTCGCTTCGTTGCCAGAACTGTCACTGACTTTGACGTCAAAGTCTCCAGAACCATTACCGACATCATGCAGCGCGGTGGCCGGGATGGTCACGCTCCACGTACCATCTGCCCCTACGATACCGGTGTAGGTTTTGTCACCAAAGGTGACAGTAACGGTGTTCCCCGCTTCGACATTAGTGGTGCTACCGGTCAGTTTCTGATCGACCTGAATCTCTGCGCCGTCCACGATGTCATTACCCGCAAAGACGTTAACAGTCAGTGAAGGCTGAAGCGCCGGGTCTGCGGCGACGTGTACGGTGTCAGTGGTTGTCCCAGTGTTGCCCGCAGCGTCAGTCAGCGTGGCGGTAATAGTAATATCGCCATTTGTCCCAGTCAGCGTGCCGGCTGGCAGGTCAAAGCTCCATTTACCGTCATTGCCTACAATGACGTTATGCGGATCACCGTTTACGTTGAGAACCAGCGTGCGACCCGCTTCAGAAGCCGATGCCGTACCGGTAATGGTGATAATGCCTGCGGCTTCATTGAAGGAAATTTTATTGTCACCGGTCACTGGATCGATAGTGACGTTTGGCGCAATGGTATCTACATCGACAGCAATTGGCGTGCTGATACCGCTGGAGTTACCGGCGGCGTCTTTCACTTCCGTCGTCAGGCTGTGTGGGCCTTCGGCCAGCGGCTCGGCTGGGGTGTAAGACCAGTTACCCTCGCCATCAACTGGCACGGTCGCCAAGACTTTATCGCCATCGCGAATGGTTACCGTGCTGCCCACTTCAGCCTTGCCGCTGAGGGTTGGCGTGGTGTCGTTGGTTGCGCCGTCGATTGGCAAGTCATCGTTATTCACCAGTTTAACGTCGGTCGCAGCGCCCGGCGCGGTGGTATCAATTTCAACAGCAATTGGCGCACTGATGCCGCTTGAGTTACCGGCCGCATCGCGCACTTCGGTGGTCAGACCGTGTGGGCCTTCCGACAGCGGATCTTGCAGCGTAACGCTCCAATTACCATTTTCATCAGCAATGGCGCTACCCACGATGGTGTTGCCATCACGCACAATGACTTTGCTGCCCGCTTCGGCTTTGCCGCTGACGGTTGGCGTGGTGTCATTGGTGATGCCGTCTACCGGCAGGCCGTCTCCATTAAGGATTTCTACCGCCGTGGCCGCAGCCGGAGGAATGGTGTCGATGTTCACGACGATAGGCGTGCTAACGCCGCTGGAGTTGCCCGCGGCGTCGGTGACTTCAGTAGTGATGCTGTGTGGGCCTTCGGACAGCGGCTGATCCAGAGTCAAACTCCAGTTGCCACTGCCATCGGCTTTGACGGTGCCAAGTACGGTGTCGCCATCGCGGATAGTGATGGCGCTGTCGGCTTCGGCCTTGCCGCTGATAGTTGGCTTGGTGTCATTGGTGCTGCCGTTAGTGCCGATAGGCGTGTTTTCACCGTCGGTTATCTGCACGTCGGTGGCCGGAGAAGGAGAACTGGCGTCCACGACAACAGCAATTGGTGTGGTTGGCGGGCTGCTGTTCCCCGCTGGGTCGGTAACCACCACGGTCAGGCTGTGGTCGCCATCGCCAAGCGGTGGATTCGGCGTGAAGGTCCAGTTGCCGTTGCCATCCACCGGCGCGGTACCAATCACCGTGCCACCGTCGCTGACGGTAACGGTGCTGCCCGGCTCGGCTTTGCCACTCAGAGTTGGCGTATTGTCGTTGGTGCTGCCAGTGATTGGCTCGTTGGCGTCATTGACCAGCGTGACGTCTGTCGCGGCACCCGGCGCAGTAGTGTCAATCTCAACCGCGATAGGTGCACTCACGCCGCTGGAGTTGCCAGCAGGGTCAGTGACTTCAGTGGTAATGCTGTGATTGCCTTCGCCCAGTGGCTGAGTTGGGGTAACGCTCCAATTGCCATTGCCGTCGGCAACGGTAGAGCCAATTACCGTGTCACCGTCACGGACGGTAACCGTACTGCCCGCTTCCGCCTTACCTGTGATGGTCGGCGTGGTATCGTTTGTCGCGCCAGTGATCGGCTGGTTTGCATCGTTAACCAGCGTCACATCCGTTGCACCAGCTGGTGCCGTAGTATCGACAACCACCGCAATCGGCGTGCTTGGTGGGCTGGTGTTGCCCGCCGGGTCGGTGACTTCAGCGGTGAGGCTGTGATCGCCATCGCCCAGCGGCGGATTCGGCGTAAAGGTCCAGTTGCCATTGCCATCTACCGGCACGGTACCAATCACGGTGCCGCCATCGCTGATAGTGACGGTGCTGCCCGGCTCGGCTTTACCACTCAGCGTCGGCGAGTTGTCATTGGTCGGGCCAGTGATAGGTTGGTTTGCGTCATTGACCAGCGTCACGTCTGTCGCCGCACCCGGCGCAGTAGTGTCGACGCCAATGGTGACGCCCTTGGTGATAGTTTGTCCGTCGGTGCCTGTCACGCTGACATTAGCCACATAGGTGCCATCTGCCAGGCCTTGCAGGTCGCCCGCAGGCAGCGTGATGCTCCATGAACCGTCTGCCGCGGTGGTGGTGGTGTAGGTTTTGCCATTCAGGGTCAAGGTCACGGTCTGCCCGGCGGTGACGTTAGTCGTCGTTCCGCTAAACACCTGCGAGTCGCCCACTTCAGCTTTATTCAAAACGTTATCGCCGGCGAAGGTCGCCAGCGTCAGGGTTGGTGTTTTATCGGAACCGCCCGGTTGCCCCGGTTGGCCTGGCTCTCCGCCATTGTTGCTGCTACCACCGCCGCCGCCACCGCTGTTGCTTGCGGCAATGGCAATACCCGCGCCCAATGCCACGACACCAAGCAATGCGCCGAGAATAGCCGGGTCGAAGTTGGAACCGTCGAGCAACAGTGCGCCGACGTCTGGCACTGTTTCATACCCTGGCACCACCGCCACGGCCGATCCCGGAGCAACGCCGGTATCGACGAAGGTGGCATGTTCAATCGGGTGCACACCGTCATCGAAGATAAGCTCACTGTGGTGGCCTTTGCTGTCGGTGTTGAAGAAGCTGTGATAGCGAACCGTGCTGCCATCCTGCATGTGCAGGATCAGGTCATTCCCCGCGCGCTCGTAGCTCAAAACCGCCGCGCGCGTAGCATGGACACGTACAATGCTGAGTTGGTTAAGATTGACAGTCTGGCTGGCGCCGGACACCTGGGAAATTACGCTGCCGTTAGTACGGGAAAGTACGTCGACGATGACATTGCCTTGTTGAGCCATGCTGTGTGCCCCTTGAACCCAGAGTAAGTAAAGACGCACCGCAAAAGTTCCTTTTTGACAGAGTCAGAAAGCGAACTGCGGTGAATTTTATGATCACGAAAACAATGATTTACTTTCCAACTGGTGTGGGTTGCTGCATGTAAAGTCGACAAAAAAGTCAAAATTATTGCCTGCTTTTCGCAGGTTTTTTATAGAGAACGTCAGGCTTATATTTGCCTTAACTCCAATAAGTTATATGCATGATTTAACCCAAATACATTAAAAAATTGTTATCACTACGATAAGAAAAATGAATCGAAATATTTTGAAACATAAGTTTGACGAAGTTTAAATGGTCGGCTACGCGGGAAAATTTGACTTTATTCGCCTGATTTACAAGCAATTTGACTTAAATAAGGGTTTTTAACAAGTGCCACTTTTTCGAATTAATAAGCGTTTCTCATCTTAAAAAAGCATAACTAAAACTTAACGATTATGTGATCGAAACTAAAATTTCACATTTTATTTACACAGCAAAACCGGACAAATAGGATTAATGGTAATAACACGATAAAAAGTACGCTGTTAAAATGTGCCGCCTAAATTCGAAGGTTCATTTGCCACCTTGTACCGGGTATGTGATAAAGCACAGTCCTGTAACGATTTTTTGTTTTTCTCTATCTCACGGACGTTCGATATCATGCCTAACCACGACACCCAACAAGCCACTTCGCCCCCTCATACCGCCCCTCTTCCCGGTGTTGCTCAGCAACATGCCACGCGGATCATCTTTTTTTTGTCGGGTTTTGCCATGGCGGCGTGGGCTCCATTGGTGCCTTTTGCCAAATTACGCTTAGATATCAGTGATGGGACGCTGGGTTTGTTGCTGCTGTGCATCGGCGCGGGTTCAACATTCTCCATGCCGTTGACCGGTTTTCTCACCGGCCGATTGGGCTGTAAAAATGTCATTTTGCTTGCTGCAACAATGCTTTGCCTTGATCTCCCTTTCCTGACCTTGGCGGATGGCGTCGGCACCATGGCCTTGACGCTACTGGTATTTGGTGCGGCGATTGGCATGGTTGACGTGGCGATGAACGTCCACGCCGTGGTGGTCGAAAAAGCCAGCGGCCGCGCGATGATGTCGGGTTTTCACGGTTTTTTCAGTCTCGGCAGCATTTTTGGCGCGCTGGCGGTCACCCTGCTGTTATTCCTCGGATTAACGCCTTTTCAATCAATTTTACTTGTGGTCGCGCTGATGATTGTGGCGCTGATCCCCACCACGCCGCATTTTTGGCAGCACACCCGCAATAGCAGCGACGAACCGATGTTCGTTCTGCCGCGCGGCTGGGTGATTTTCCTCGGCCTGCTGTGCTTCGTAATGTTTATGACCGAAGGCGCGATGCTCGACTGGAGCGCGCTGTTCCTCGCCACCGAGCGCGGTGTGAGCAATCATCAGGCAGGAATTGGCTACGCGGTGTTCTCTATCGCCATGACCATAGGACGCCTGACCGGGGATCGCATTATCAGCATCATGGGGCGTTTCAAGGTGCTGTTGCTGGGCAGCCTGTGCGCCAGCATTGGGGTTATCCTGCTGGTCAACGTTGAAAGCTTGTGGGCCGCCGGAATAGGCTTCATTATGACGGGCTTTGGCGCCTCGAATTTAGTGCCTATAATGTTCAGCGCAGCGGGCAATCAAACGGCTATGCCAGCGAATTTGGCGATTGCTTCTGTGACAACCCTTGGCTATGCCGGTATTCTTGCAGGCCCAGCCTTAATTGGTTTTATTGCTCAACTCAGCAGCTTATCGGTTGCACTAAGTTGCGTAGCCGTCTCGCTGCTGCTGGTTACTGCCAGCGCGCGCGCCGTGACTCGATAATCAAGGAAAAGCGTCACCACTATGCCAAGTAAATATTTGTCGCTGACGTCGACTAACATTACGCGTTTTTTCTGGTTGTTCATCCTGCTACTGGCCATGGGGCTGGGTATGTATGGCTACAATTACACCAACGCCTATTTGCGAGATAAAGAGAGAACGCTGCAAACTACGGCAGAATTGATGCAAAAACGCATCGATAACTACCGTTATATGACTTACCAGATTTATGACGATTTCACCGGCACGGCGCTGACGCCCGAAGCCACCGCCGGGCAGGAAGTTCGCCTTCGTCAGGACATGTACTTCATCAATAAGCCGCATAAAAAAACCGATGCGCTGATTTTTGGTACCCATGACAGCTCGACGCTGGACCTGACGCTCAAAATCTCTTCTTATCTTGACGACCAGTGGGGAGCCAAGAGCCAGCCCTACTCCATGTACTATTTGAATGGTCAGGATAACAGCATGATCCTGGTGACCACTCAGCAGCTACAACAACAGGATTCGCGGCTTAAAGAGAACTACTTCACTAATACCTTGCAGGCACGCCGTGCCGAGATGCTCCAGCAGGCCAACACGCTGGACGAGCGCGAAAGCTACTCCAACCTGCGCCACTCGCGTCTTGCCAATGAAGCTTTCTTCTCGCTGCGCACCACCTTTAACAACCCCGGCCATCTGGCAACGGTGATTGCCTTTGACCTGCCGATGACCGACCTGATCCCGCTGTCAATGGCGCGTGATAACTTCCAGATAACCAACAGCAGCGACGCCGTTAATGAAGGAGATCCGGAGCAGAGCACCGACACCAGCGGCAGTATTACGCTGCAAGGCTGGTCGGTTAACTTCGCCGCGCCGTTGAGCAATTCGCCGCTGATACTCACCTACCACGTGCCGCTGGTCAGCATTATCGTGGATTTGACCCGCAACAACTTCTGGCTGGTGCTGATCAACCTGCTGCTGCTGGCGCTGGCGATGACCGGCATCTACTTTATTCGCCATCAGTACATCCGCCCGAGCGAAAATATGGCGGCCCAGCTGCACACCCAGCAGGCGCTGAATCAGGAGATCATCTCCAGCCTGCCGATTGGCTTACTGGTCTATAACTTCAGCAACCACAGCGTGGTGGTGAGCAATAAGATTGCTGACCAGCTGCTGCCGCATCTCAGCCTGAACAAAATCGCCAATATGGCCGAGCAGCACCACGGCGTGATTCAGGCCACGGTGAATAACGAAGTCTATGAAATTCGCATGCTGCGCAGCCAAATCTCGCCAGAAACCTATCTGTTCTTGCTGCATGACCAAGATAAAGAAGTGATGGTGAACAAGACGCTGCAACAGGCGCGCCGCGAGTTCGATAAGAACCTTCAGGCCCGCAAACTGATGCTGCACAACTTGGGGATTGAGCTGAACCAGCCGCTGAATGAGTTGAATGAGTTGGTGTCGTCGCTGAGTGAGAGTCAGGACGAGCGCGAGCGCCAAACCCTGCATGGTCGCCTGCTCAATGAGTCGCGTAACGCACTGACGCTGGTGGATAACATCACCCTGCTCACACGCCTTGAGACGCAAGATTGGCAGCCATCGCATCAATCTTACGGACTTTCGGCGCTGGTCGATGAACTTTTGCTGCAAGCGCTGCCTAAGGTTAATCAGAAAGGTTTGATGATCCTCAATCATTACCATCCTGAACCTGAGTTAAATTTGCTGGGTGACGGTCAGGCGCTGAAGAAGGTGCTGTCGCTGCTGATTGATTACGCCATCGTCACGACGTCGGTGGGCAAGATTACCTTAACCACCGAGCATGACACTGAGCATCCGGGTCAGCTGATTTTTCACATTACTGACACCGGAAGCGGCATCTCGAAGGAAGAGTTGAGTAACCTGAACTATCCCTTCCTGAGCCAAACCATGGTGGATCGCTTTAACCACGGCTCAGGGCTGACCTTCTTCCTGTGTAATCAGCTGTGTAAGAAGCTCGGCGGACAGTTGGAAATTCGCAGCAAAATTGATATCGGCACCCGCTACACGGTGCGCATCAAGCAGACGCTGGAAGAGCAAGAAGATCAGACGGCAGACGAAAAGCTGCTTGATGATGTGACGCTGCTGCTGGATATCACGTCAGAGGAAGTTCGCGGCATCGTGACCCGCGCAATGAACGCTTACGGTGCGGTGTGTATCGTGGCGGACGAGCGCCAAGTGACTCGCGAGTATGACGTGTTGCTGACCGATAACCCGCAAAATAGCGATAAATATACCCTGCTGCTGACCAGCGATGAAGCCGGTTTCCAGCAGTTGGAGAAGCATTATATCCGCGTCAATTACAACATCAGCAGTGCGCTGATCGACGCAACCCTACTGTTAATCGAGCAGCAATTTGCTGAATCTGATGACAGTATTTCATCCGAAGAACCCGGTGAAGACTCTCTCGAATTTTATGAAAAACAGCTAAAATCAAGTGATTACTATCAGCTGTTTGTCGAGACAGTACCGGAAGACCTAGATAAACTGTACAATGAAAATGAACGTCGTGATTTTACATCGCTTTCCCAAACCGCGCATCGCCTTAAAGGGGTATTCGCCATGCTGAACTTAACCCCAGGCAAACACCTATGTGAAACGTTAGAACAACATATCGTCGCTGGCGACGTATTGATGATCACTGATAACATTAATCACATTGATTCTTTTGTCTCCAGACTGCTGCAGCAAGGTAGCTAATCACATGAATAATATGAACGTAATTATCGCTGATGACCATCCTATTGTCCTGTTTGGTATTCGTAAGTCACTTGAACAAATTGAATGGGTAAATGTGGTAGGTGAGTTCGAGGATTCTACCGCGCTTATCAATAGCCTGAGCAAATTGGATGCTCATGTTCTGATCACCGACCTGTCTATGCCAGGCGACAAGTATGGTGATGGCATTACGCTTATCAAATACATCAAGCGTCACTACCCGCAATTGTCGATTATCGTTCTGACCATGAACAACAACCCGGCTATTCTTAGCTCGGTGTTGGACTTGGACATTGAAGGTATCGTACTGAAGCAAGGCGCGCCGACTGACCTGCCAAAAGCACTGGCTGCGTTGCAGAAAGGGAAGAAATTCACGCCGGACAGCGTCGCCAAGTTGCTGGAAAAAATCAGCGCCAACGGCTACGGTGACAAGCGTCTTTCGCCGAAAGAGAGCGAAGTTCTCCGCCTGTTCGCCGAAGGTTTCTTGGTCACTGAGATTGCGAAGAAGCTTAACCGCAGTATCAAAACCATCAGTAGCCAGAAGAAATCAGCCATGCTGAAACTGGGCGTAGAGAATGATATCGCCCTACTGAACTATCTCTCCTCGGTGAGTTCTCAGCCGGTTGATAAAGAGTAAGTTTAATCAGTAGTTACAGGCTTCAAACGACAAAAAGGCACCCTTGAGGTGCCTTTTTAATGCCTATCTTACCGCCGCCGTGGTTGCCCACGCTGGCGGCTAGACTTTAGCGTCGCGCAGTCGGCGCACCGATTTACTGTAGTAAGCCAGCGTGTCGCGCAGAGTTTCCAGCGTGACCGGCTTCGACAGGCAGTTATCCATCCCAGCCTCCAGACAGCGCTGGCGCTGCTCGGCCAAAGCGTTGGCCGTCACGCCAATCACCGGCAAGGTGTAACCCAGCTCGCGCAGTTTCTGCGTCAGGCCGTAACCGTCAAGCTTCGGCATGTTAACGTCACTGAGCACGATGTCGATTTGGTGGACGTTCATCGCATCCAGCGCATCCAGACCGTCATTGGCGGTCACCACCTGATAACCCATAGAACTGAGCTGATCGGCTAGCAAACGGCGGTTGATTGGATGGTCATCGACCACCAGCAGGTTGATATCGCTGTTGTCCTGCGTAGCCAGTGCGCCGAGAGCAGGCAGGTTCAACCCGCCCTCTTCCGACTCATCTTCCAACTGATAAATCCGATTGAGCAGCGCGGTCACTTCCAGCGGCGTCGAGGTGCTGTGCACCCAGTAGCCCGGACGGGTTTCCATCGGCGGCCCAATATGGTCGATGCTGAATTCAATCTGCGCGGCCAATTCCCCGTTGTACATCAGCAGGGTGTCGGTGATCAGCACATCTTCAGGCTGAAGAATACAATCAGGCTGCCAGCGCTGGACAGTAGCTCCTTGATGGCGCAGCAATTGGGTCAGGTAGCTTTCGAGGTGCGCGTTGCGGATTTCCAGCCACAGATTTTTGCCCTGCCACGCATCGAGTGGCTTTTCGCATGGGAAAGTGGCGTTATACAGCGGAATTCGCACGGTGAACTGGCTGCCCAACCCCGGCGCAGAATCCACCGAGATATCGCCATCCATCAGGTTAATCAGCTTCTCACAGATAGCCAGCCCCAACCCGGTCCCTTGGAAGTGGCGCTGCACGCCGCTGCCCACTTGGAAGAACGGGTCAAACAGACGGGTGATTTCGCGCTCTGGAATACCGCAGCCGGTATCGCGAACTTGGAACTCCATATAATTACCACAGGTGCGCGCATGCAGCACGATACAGCCGGTATCGGTGAATTTAATCGCGTTATTGAGGATGTTCGACAACACCTGCTGCAAACGAACCGGGTCACCCAAGAAGGACATCGGCACGTTATGCTCGATAAAGCAGTAAAGCCCAAGGTGCTTCTTCACCACCAGCGGCAGGTAGTTACCGGCAATATGGGTGATCACTTCGCGGCAGGAGAACTCCTGCGGCTCAATTTTCAGCTGTTCGGACTCAATCTTCGAGAAATCGAGGATATCACTGATGATTTTCAGCAGCAGCGCCGACGAGTTATTCATCGCGGTAACAAGACGATCCACGCCCTGCGGCAGGCCCTGAGTTTGCAGCAAATCGAGGTTACCGATGATGCCGTAAAGCGGCGTACGCAACTCGTGGCTGACGGTGGCCAAGAACATCGATTTCGACTGGCTGGCCTGCTCGGCGGCGTTGGCCATCTCCTGCAATGACTCTTCCATTCTGACGCGCGCACTGACGTCGATCAGCACGCAAATCGCCACGTCTTCATTGCGGTAGCGCGAGTGAACAAAGCTCAGCTGAATATTGTTGTTGTCTTTGGTTATCACATCAACAAAGTTGACCTGCTGGTCGCAGATGATGCGCGTAATGCGCTGGCGGTCTTCTGCCGTCAGCATGTTGATGTAGTTGTGTGCCAGCTCGTTACTGAGGATATTCACCCCATCGCTGATGCGTAGGATGGAAATCCCCACCGGCGCCGAGGCGACAATCTTGTGGTTAAACTGCTCGTGCTCTTCAAGACGGAAGGCATTTTGCTCGGCGGGCAGGAAGATTTTGCGCTCGAACACCCACGCCAGAATAAACAGCAGTAAGGCTGAGAAGATATTCAGCAGCACGGCGTTAAAGATAAGAATTTTAAAGCGCTCAATCACCGTGTTGAACGGCAACGAGTAGACCACGCTGAGGCTCGACGGCGATAAAGACTTCTTATAAACCAAGTCGTTATAGCCGTTCATGTAGCCGAAATAGGTCGATTCTGCTGGGAATGCACCAGTCGCAGGACTCCGCCCGCCCTCGGAGAAGCTGAGTAAAGGTTCGTTGTCGGCATCCAAAATCGTTACGCCGGTGTGCAGCGATGAGGCCGTGACCATATCTTCCTGACGCAGCGTCTGCTGGATGCCCATCAGCGCTTCCAGCTTGTTCCCGACATAAATAGGTGTCAGAACATAGAGATAGCCCAAGTCTTTATTGGGGCCGGACGACACCCAGTACAGACTGTTCTCTTTATCCTGATTCTTGCCATTGCGGTACTTGAGGATCTTCTCATGCAGCGACTTCAGCACGCTGCTGTTATCGCGCTCGATTGGCTGGCTGTTCAGGCCGAAGTCGACCATGCACAGGCTTTCGCCACCGATGAAAAATACGCGATTCAAATCATAGGCATCGGAAAAATTGTCTTTCCAATAGTGAATCATGTTGCCGAGTGAATTGAGCGAATTACGGTAGCTATCGCTGAGCTGCCCGCAGTCAGATTCTGAATAGAGCGGATGATAAGTCGGCTGGACATTTTTACTGCTGATGACGCCGTTGATGATGTCGAGGCCGTTCATCGAATCGCTGAGGCGTTTTTCAGCCATGTATTTGATATCCCGCATAATGTCGGCGGAATTCTTAATGTAACTCTGGGCCTGATCGTAATTGAGGTTGTCCTCATCACGGATTTCCGACTCTTTATTGTGGAAGATATTCAGGACGTAAAATGTCGTCAGCAATGCGCCCAGCGACCACAGCATAAACGCCAGTACCCTGAACAGGTAACGGGAGATGCGCAGCGTTGTTCTAAAGGAGGTTAAATATTTCAAAGGACTACCATCGACATTGCGGAGTCACCACAGGGCGGAAAACGACAGTTAGAATACACTATTGTCGCAGAGACTAAAAAGGGCACAACCCAAATAGGATGTGCCCTTCTATAGCGTTTCAAAGCGACTGAAACTTACTCTTTTTCAGCGTCTTCGTCGTCAGCGTCAACATCATCTTCGACAGCGTCGTCGTCTGATTCTGCTTCATCTGGCAACTCAGCTTCCTGAGCAGCTTCCAGCTCACCTTCAACCGTTGCTACGCCATCCAACTCTTCGTCTTCAACTGGCTCGGCAACGCGTTGCAGGCCAACAACGTTCTCGTCTTCTGCGGTACGGATAAGCGTCACACCTTGGGTGTTACGGCCTACGGTACTCACTTCAGAAACGCGAGTACGCACCAGCGTACCTGCATCGGTGATCATCATGATCTGGTCCGCTTCATCAACCTGAATCGCGCCAACCACTGGACCGTTACGCTCGCTCACTTTGATTGAGATAACGCCCTGCGTTGCACGGGACTTAGTTGGGTACTGAGCAGACTCGGTACGCTTACCGAAACCATTCTGCGTCACGGTCAGGATACAACCGTCGCCGCGTGGAATGATCAGGGAAACGACGCTGTCGCCTTCGCCCAGACGGATACCGCGAACACCGGTCGCCGTACGGCCCATCTTACGCACGGCTTCTTCAGAGAAGCGCACCACTTTACCGGCCGCAGAGAACAGCATGACTTCGTCTTTACCGTCAGTCAGATCAACACCAATCAGCTCATCACCCTCGTTGAGGTTGATGGCGATGATGCCCGCGCTGCGTGGACGGCTGAAATCAGTCAGCGCAGTTTTCTTCACGGTGCCGCTGGCGGTTGCCATGAACACGTGACGCCCTTCTTCATACTCGCGTACTGGAAGGATGGCGGTAATACGCTCGTTCGCTTCAAGCGGCAACAAGTTGACGATTGGACGACCACGCGCACCACGGCTGGCTTCTGGCAGTTGGTAGACTTTCATCCAGTACAGACGGCCACGGCTGGAGAACATCAGGATCGTGTCGTGCGTATTGGCGACCAGCAGGCGGTCGATGAAATCTTCTTCTTTAATACGTGCTGCGGACTTACCTTTACCACCGCGACGTTGCGCTTCGTAGTCGGTCAGAGGCTGGTACTTCACATAGCCCTGATGCGACAGCGTCACCACAACGTCTTCCTGATTGATCAGGTCTTCGATGTTGATGTCGGAGGTATTGGCGGTGATTTCAGTACGACGCGGATCGTTGTACTGGTCACGAATCGCTTCCAGCTCTTCACGGATAACTTCCATCAGGCGATCTGGGTTTTCCAGAATCAAGATCAGTTCCGCGATTTGCGTCAGCAAGTCTTTGTATTCATCCAGCAGTTTTTCGTGCTCAAGGCCGGTCAGTTTCTGCAAACGCAGATCCAGAATGGCTTGTGCTTGCTGCTCGGTCAGGAAGTATTTCCCGTCGTGAATACCAAATTCTGGCTCCAGCCATTCAGGACGCGCTGCGTCGTCACCGGCACTTGCCAGCATCGCTGCAACGTTACCCAGATCCCATGAACGTGCGATCAGGCCCGCTTTCGCTTCGGCAGGCGTTGGCGCTGCGCGGATCAGTTCAATGATTGGATCGATGTTTGCCAGAGCGATAGCCAGTGCTTCAAGGATATGAGCACGGTCACGCGCTTTGCGCAGTTCGAAAATAGTACGGCGGGTCACCACTTCACGGCGGTGGCGCACGAACGCGGACAGGATCTCTTTCAGGCCCAGAATCTTCGGCTGGCCCTGATGCAGAGCAACCATGTTGATACCGAAAGAAGTCTGCAACTGCGTCAGGGAGTAGAGGTTGTTCAGAACCACTTCACCCACGGCATCGCGTTTGATTTCAATAACAATGCGCATCCCGTCTTTGTCAGACTCGTCGCGCAGTGCACTGATACCTTCAAGACGTTTTTCCTTCACCAGCTCGGCGATCTTCTCGATCAGACGGGCCTTGTTCACCTGATAAGGGATCTCGTGAACGATGATGGTTTCGCGACCGGTTTTAGCGTCAGCTTCCACTTCCGCGCGGGCACGAATTAGGATCTTGCCACGGCCGGTACGGTAGGCTTCTTCGATACCACGGCGGCCATTGATGATGGCGGCGGTAGGGAAGTCAGGCCCCGGGATGTGTTCCATCAGCCCTTCAATGCTGATGTTTTCATCGTCGATATACGCCAGACAGCCGTTGATAACCTCGGTGAGGTTATGCGGTGGGATGTTGGTCGCCATACCTACTGCGATACCTGACGCACCGTTAACCAACAGGTTAGGGATACGCGTCGGCATGACCGCAGGGATCTGCTCGGTGCCATCGTAGTTAGGCACGAAGTCGACGGTTTCTTTTTCTAAGTCTGCCAACAGTTCGTGGGCAATTTTTGACATGCGTATTTCGGTATAACGCATGGCCGCAGCGGAGTCGCCGTCTACCGAACCAAAGTTACCCTGCCCGTCCACCAGCATATAGCGAAGTGAAAAAGGCTGAGCCATACGAACGATGGTGTCATAGACCGCGGTATCACCATGTGGGTGATACTTACCTATAACGTCACCGACCACACGGGCCGATTTCTTATAGGGTTTATTCCAGTCGTTACCCAGAACGTTCATTGCGAAAAGTACGCGGCGGTGCACCGGTTTCAAACCATCGCGCACATCTGGCAACGCACGCCCGACGATAACGGACATGGCGTAATCCAGGTAAGAGTTTTTCAACTCTTCTTCGATGTTTATCGGTGTGATTTCTCTGGCAAGGTCGCTCATGGAGCTGCTATCCCTCTACTGATTATTCATTGCCGGTGCCTGTATAGGCAAAGGTGTAAAACTATACCACAAAGCTGAGATCTGTGGAAAAGAACCTCCCTATTTCGCGCTATTTTAAATCCAAATTGTCGGCCTGATTCAAACCTTTGGCGTCGTCCCCTGTTCTTTGCACGGCAAACGCCAGCATTTCGCGCAAACATTCGCCACACAGACAAAACTGAACCTCGGTTGAGGAATATGTATAATCTGCCCTATCAAGCTATAGGGAGTTCATCACGCTCATGAATACAGCATCGACCCATAACACGCAGAATATCGACCATGACGAAATCGCCAAATTTGAAGCCGTGGCTTCGCGTTGGTGGGATTTGGAAGGCGAATTTAAGCCGCTGCATCGCATCAATCCACTGCGCCTTAACTATATCCTTGAACGCGCCGACGGCCTGTTTGAGAAAAACGTCCTCGACGTCGGCTGCGGCGGCGGCATCCTGAGCGAAAGCATGGCGGTCGCTGGCGCCAAGGTTACCGGTCTGGACATGGGCGGTGAGCCTCTGCAAGTGGCTCGTTTGCACGCCCTAGAGAGCGGCGTCAACGTCAGCTATGTACAGGAAACGGTGGAAGCTCACGCCGAAGCCAACCCACAAAAGTATGATGTGGTGACCTGCATGGAGATGCTCGAGCACGTCCCGGACCCGGCATCCGTGGTTGCTGCCTGTGCGCGTCTGGTTAAGCCGGGCGGCCACGTGTTCTTCTCCACCATTAACCGCAATAACAAAGCGTGGTTAATGGCTATTTTTGGTGCCGAATACGTGCTGAAAATGGTTCCAAAAGGCACGCACGACATCAAGAAATTCATCAAACCGTCCGAACTGCTGGCGATGGTTGACCGCACCGACCTGTTCGAACGCGGCATTATGGGTCTGCACTACAACCCGCTGACCGACCACTTCAAACTCGGCAAAAATGTTGATGTGAACTACATGGTTCACACGCAATCTCTGGCCGACGAGAAAAAATAAAGCACAGATTAAGCCCTGCTGCTGGTATTAAAGCGCAGAAAATGGTTTTTAAACCAGATTCTGCGCTTGTAACAAACAGTAAAAGCTTAGTTTTTAGCAGTTTGACGAGAAGTCTGTTAGCTACATCTTTTTTTAGAATAGTTAGCAACACTAATATAGCGTTTTTTTCTAACGTTTAAGAAATCGGCAGTCGATCAAGTTTTCAAAAAATATAAGAAAATCGTATTGTAGATATTGACACTTTCACCGCCCCAGCAACCACGTACACTCCAGCCCAGCCCTGAGAATTTCTCCCCAACTTATCCACAAAAATGGCCATTTTGTTCACTTGCAAAAGCCACACCCAGCCACTATCTTGTCATCAGAAATTAACAAACCCACAATATATAGTGTTTATATCCTGAGCAGCACACAACGCGCAGATTAGACAGATTTCACTGGGAATCTGCGTTTCGTCAGGCCCTTTATAAACCTCTAAGGTACAGCCCCTAATGAATCAGAGTCTTCTTGTTACTAAACGCGATGGCCGTAAAGAACGCATCAACCTTGATAAAATTCACCGAGTCATCGACTGGGCTGCCGAAGGGCTTCAAAACGTCTCTGTTTCGCAAGTAGAACTCCGTTCTCACATTCAGTTTTATGACGGGATTAAAACCGGCGACATTCACGAAACCATTATTAAAGCCGCTGCGGACCTGATTTCTAAAGATGCGCCTGATTACCAATATCTGGCTGCGCGTCTGGCTGTGTTCCACCTGCGTAAAAAAGCTTACGGTCAATTTGAGCCGCCAAAACTTATCGATCAGGTCAATCGTATGGTCGATATGGGGAAATATGACAAACATCTGCTGGAAGACTACACGGCTGAAGAGTTCGAGCAGATGGACAGTTTTATTGATCACTGGCGTGATATGAATTTCTCCTATGCCGCGGTTAAACAGCTGGAAGGTAAATACCTGGCGCAAAACCGTGTGACTGGCGAAATTTATGAAAGTGCTCAGTTCCTCTACATTCTGGTCGCCGCTTGCCTGTTCTCTGGCTACCCGCGCGAAACCCGCCTGGACTACGTTAAGCGTTTCTACGACGCTATTTCGACCTTCAAGATCTCGCTGCCAACGCCAATCATGTCCGGCGTGCGTACCCCTACGCGCCAGTTCAGCTCTTGCGTACTGATCGAATGTGGCGACAGCCTCGACTCTATCAACGCCACCTCCAGCGCCATTGTGAAATACGTTTCTCAGCGCGCAGGTATCGGGATCAACGCAGGTCGCATCCGTGCGCTGGGTAGCCCAATTCGCGGCGGCGAAGCTTTCCACACTGGCTGTATTCCTTTCTACAAGCACTTCCAGACTGCGGTGAAATCCTGTTCTCAGGGCGGCGTGCGCGGTGGTGCTGCCACTCTGTTCTACCCAATGTGGCACTTGGAAGTTGAAAGCCTGTTGGTGCTGAAAAACAACCGTGGCGTCGAAGGCAACCGCGTTCGTCACATGGACTACGGCGTGCAGATCAACAAACTGATGTATCAGCGTTTGGTGAAAGGCGGCGACATCACCCTGTTCAGCCCGTCTGACGTGCCGGGCCTGTACGATGCGTTCTTCGCAGACCAAGATGAATTCGAGCGCCTGTACGAGAAATACGAGCAAGACGAGAGCATCCGTAAGCAGAAAGTGAAAGCCGTTGAGCTGTTCTCCCTGATGATGCAAGAGCGCGCCTCCACTGGCCGTATCTACATTCAGCACGTTGACCACTGCAACACCCACAGCCCGTTTGACCCGGCTATCGCGCCAGTTCGCCAGTCTAACCTGTGTCTGGAAATCGCCCTGCCAACCAAACCGCTGGACGATGTTAACGACGAAAACGGTGAAATCGCGCTCTGTACGCTGTCTGCTTTCAACCTCGGCGCTATTAACAGCCTCGACGATTTGGAAGAGCTGGCAACGCTGGCGGTTCGTGCGCTCGACGCCCTGCTCGACTATCAAGATTACCCAATCAAAGCCGCAAACCGTGGCGCGATGGGCCGCCGTACTCTGGGTATTGGCGTCATTAACTTCGCTTACTATCTGGCGAAGAACGGCGTGCGCTACTCCGACGGCAGTGCGAACAACCTGACGCACAAAACCTTCGAAGCGATTCAGTACTACCTGCTGAAAGCCTCTAACAACTTGGCGAAAGAGCAAGGTGCCTGCCCGTGGTTCAACGAAACCACTTATGCACAGGGCATCATGCCTATCGATACCTATAAAAAGGATCTCGATGCCATTTGTGATGAGCCACTGCACTTAGACTGGGACGCGCTGCGTAATGACATTAAAGAGCACGGCCTGCGTAACTCCACGCTGTCTGCCCTGATGCCGTCTGAGACCTCTTCGCAGATCTCTAACGCCACCAACGGTATTGAGCCACCACGCGGCCACATCAGCATCAAAGCGTCGAAAGACGGGATTCTGCGTCAGGTTGTTCCTGAGTACGAAACCCTGAAAGACCAGTACGAACTGCTGTGGGATATGCCGAACAACGACGGCTACCTGCAGTTGGTAGGTTTGATGCAGAAATTTATCGATCAGGCGATTTCGTCTAACACCAACTACGACCCGGCGCGCTTCCCGAACAGCAAAGTGCCGATGAAACAGTTGCTGAAAGACCTGCTGACCGCCTATAAGTTCGGCGTGAAAACCCTGTACTACCAGAACACCCGTGACGGTGCTGACGACGTGCAGGAAGACATGAAAGCCGAAGCTGCGGACGATTGTGAAAGCGGCGCCTGCAAAATCTAATTGTCTGTTTTTAATTAAATAATTTATTTAAAACCCCCGTCAGGGGGTTTTTACTGAGAATTCAGAGGACGTTATGGCCTATAGCACTTTCTCCCAGAACAAAAATAACCAACTTCTTGAGCCGATGTTCTTCGGTCAGTCTGTTAACGTCGCGCGTTTCGACCAGCAGAAGCATGAGATTTTTGAAAAGCTGATCGAAAAGCAGCTCTCCTTCTTCTGGCGTCCTGAAGAGATTGACGTTTCTCGCGACCGTATCGACTTTCAGGCGCTGCCAGAGCATGAGAAGCACATCTTCCTCAGCAACCTGAAATACCAGACCCTGCTGGACTCCATTCAAGGCCGCAGCCCGAACGTCGCCCTGCTGCCACTGATCTCAATTCCAGAATTGGAAACTTGGGTTGAAACCTGGGCGTTCTCTGAAACCATCCACTCGCGCTCTTACACCCACATCATCCGTAACATCGTGAATGACCCGGCGCTGGTGTTCGACGACATCGTCACCAACGAAGAGATCTTGAAACGCGCCAAAGACATCTCTGGCTACTACGACACGCTGATTGAAATGACCAGCTACTACCACCTGCTGGGCGAAGGCACCCATCAGGTCAATGGTAAAACCGTGGTGGTCAATCTGCGTGAGCTGAAGAAGAAACTCTACGTCTGCCTGATGAGCGTGAACGCGCTGGAAGCCGTGCGTTTCTACGTCAGCTTCGCCTGCTCCTTCGCCTTCGCCGAGCGCGAACTGATGGAAGGTAACGCGAAAATCATCAAGATGATCGCCCGTGACGAAGCCTTGCACCTGACCGGCACCCAGCACGCGCTGAACCTGCTGCGCTCTGGCAGTGATGACCCAGAAATGGCGGAAATCGCCAAAGAGTGCGAGCAAGAGTGCCACGACCTGTTCGTGCTGGCGGCGCAACAAGAGAAGGATTGGGCAGAATATCTGTTCCGCGACGGCTCAATGATTGGCCTGAACAAAGACATCCTGTGCCAGTACGTCGAGTACATCACCAACATCCGTATGCAAGCGGTTGGCCTGACTGCGCCTTTCAAAACGCGCACAAACCCAATCCCATGGATCAACGCATGGCTGGTGTCTGACAACGTGCAGGTTGCGCCACAAGAAGTTGAAGTCAGCTCCTATCTGGTCGGTCAGATTGATTCAGAAATGAATGCTGACGACCTGAGCGATTTCGAGTTCTAAGATGAGTCAGTCAACCGTAACGCTTTCAGCCAACGGTAAGCGGCTGGCCTGTCTGGCCGGCCACAAAAACCTGCTGGAAGTGTTCGAGCATCATGACGTTCAAGTCGAGTACCAATGCCGTGAAGGCTACTGCGGTTCATGTCGCATGCGGCTGGTCAGCGGTGAAGTGACCTACAGTGAGAAACCTCTGGCATTCCTGCTGGAGGGCGACGTCCTACCCTGTTGTTGCCTGCCGGTGGGGGACGTTGAACTGGAGTTTTGATGTGGGGGTTGCGGCCCCCACTTTGCCGCTTTAAATTCAACTTCAACTTCAACTTCAACTTCAACTTCAAA
>NZ_JMPJ01000057.1 GCF_000735345.1 Ewingella americana ATCC 33852
GGGGGAGGAGCAAAGCAAACCATTCCACTGAAACGGCTCGGTGTAAATGCCAGTAGGCCGCATTCAGAAGTGACGCCGAGGGAGTGGTTCGAGACCAAAGGCTCGAGACCCGAACTGAGGGGACCGCCTAAGCGGCGGCACTTCGCGGCGATCACCAAGGCTGCTGAAACACGTCCATTCCAACCCTGCGCAGCCTCGATCTTCCAGCGGCAAAAAGCCCGGGGGTCAAGGGGGCGGCGGCGACTGGCCGTCCCCTTGCCGGTGTGGGCCGGTGCCCACGGTTTTGAATTTAAAGATTTAAAAGCGGGCATTGGGCAGCCCGCCCAAAAAACTACGCCTTAGCAACGCGCTCCAACCACGGGTAGTCCGCCACCGGATCCCAGCCATTCAGGTAGCGCCGCAGCATATCCATCGCGACCATCGCGATAGTCTCTTGGCGTAGCGCCAGAGCATGGCGGCTGGCGGTATAGCGAATGGTTAGGCCACTGGTGCCCGCTGGCGTATGCAGGGCCAGACTGAGCTCTTCGCCGGACATCGCGCCGACGGCGAGAGCGAGCTGGACCTGATTCTTCTCGGCAAGCTGCTGGGCGCGGGCCAAAATGCTCTCCAGCGATTTCTCCGGGGATGGTTCGGCGTCGTCAGGGAGTAACTCCCCTGCCGCCAGTGGCACGTCGGCGCTTTGCAGACGCCAGTTGAGCAGGCCGCCGGTGAAGCTCTCGCTGACCGAAAGACGCAGGCCCTGCTCAAGCAGATGCTCGGCAAGGCGCGCTGGCAGGCAGCCGAAACCTTCGAAAATGGTACTTTCACCCGCCACTTCGCGCACGCGCTCGAAAGCCTTGTGCATCGCCACTTCTTGCGAACGCGGGCCGGTGACTTTCAACTCGATGATTGGTGAAGAAGAGCGATAACCCAAGGTGACGCCTGCTGGAAGTACCATCTGGTCTAGCTCATTGGCGAGGTCGCTCTCGCCACGGCCGAAAGTGGTCAAACGCAGGCACAGCGGAGCTTCCAGCGAGGGGTGCTTCTTGTGCAAACGCGGAACAATCTGCTGCTCGACCATCACTTTGAATTCTGACGGCACGCCGGGGGTGAAGAAAATCTGGCAGCGGTTGAGCGTCAGGCTGAACCCACAGGCGGTACCCACGGGGTTATCCAATACTTCGGCGTTGGCGGGAATTTGTGCCTGTTTGCGGTTGGACACCGCCATTGGGCGGCCGCGCTGCGCGAAGAAGGCTTCCATGGTCGCAATCCAGTCAGCGTCTTCCACCAGCTCGACGCCGCAGGCAATGGCTGCCGCCTGCGCGCTTAAATCGTCGCTGGTCGGCCCGAGGCCGCCGTTGACGATCAGCACGTCGGCGATGTGGCTGCGCTCTTTCAACACGCTCACCAGCTCGTCAAGGCTGTCACCCACGGTTTCACGGCTGGTCATCGGCAAACCCTGCTCGAACAGATAGTTCGCCAGCCACGCCGCGTTGGTATCCACTATTTGCCCATGCAGCACTTCTTCGCCCGTACTGAGCATCTCGACCCTAAGCATTCTTTTCTCCTCTTATTTGTCCTTCCACTGTAGAAAGCCTGAAGCCGAAAAACAATTGCCGGGGCACAAAGTGATATTCCAGACGAAAAAAAGCCTGCATAAGCAGGCTCTGAGCATATATATCCGGTAGATTTCGAGTATTAGCAAGGCGGCAACTGAGCAAATCCCCAGGAGCTTACTTTAGTAAGTGACTGGGGTGCGCGAAGGCGGCCAACGCAGTTACAGCGCGGAAGGTGACGGGATATTAGAAGTTAACAGCACCGCCGAGGTATGCCCCATCCGCAAGGATGTTATCACGCTTGCCGTCTTTATTATCCAGCGCCAGATAGCGGTAACCCACGCTGACTGTGACCAGAGGGATGGCGGTCAAACGAATACCGGCGTCGCCTTCTTTGTAGTTAGAAATGCCGCTAGACAGTGAATCTGGAGAGTAGTAGTAGCTGCCGTACAGGCTGAACAGGCCGCCTACTGGGAGCTGCAAGCCACCGCCGACTGCTGCTGCGTAACCTTCGTCGCCTGCTTTAGGATTGGTGTACAAACCTTTACCGCCAACGGTCGCCATGAACGGACCCAGTGGGATGTTGTAACCCAGACCCAGACCGGCTACGTCGCCGTCATCGTCGTTGTGGGTCCAGTCGCCGCTCAACGCGATGCCCGGAGTGGTGGTGCCGAAGCCTACACCCAAATTGGTGTAATGTTCGCCAATTTCACCGTTGACACTGATGGCGCTGGCAGAGGCCGCGACCATCATCAGACTGGCAGCGGCGCCAGCGAGTAAAAGTTTTTTCATTTTCATTCCTGAATTTTAATTAAACGGCAGATAAACCATCCCGCGAAGTCTAAAGCAATTCAGCGCCCTGCAACAACATTGATTGTTTTAAACCTCAGTTTTAACGCAAAAAAATGTAAGCAATATCCACAGAATCTATGTGACCAACTATCCTGATTGGATTAATAACCCCTGCCTATTTGCCCAGTATCAACATCAGGGCTAAAAGATGGGGGTAGAGTTTACTGACCTAAGGAAAGGCAAACTCGCGAAGGGAAGCCGTACCGCAATACCTTTTTGAGGGATGGGCGCAGCCCTTTTTAGCTTCAAACACCCAACGATTAATTGACTGGAAGGATCTAACCAATGAGTAAAAGAGGATTAACAACCGCCGCCGGAGCCCCGGTTGTTGATAATAACAACGTGATCACCGCAGGCCGCCGTGGACCATTATTACTGCAAGACGTATGGTTCCTCGAAAAATTGGCACATTTTGACCGCGAAGTTATCCCAGAACGCCGCATGCACGCCAAGGGTTCAGGCGCATACGGCACCTTTACTGTCACCCACGACATCACCAAATACACCCGCGCTAATATCTTTGCCGAAATCGGTAAGCAAACTCCGATGTTTATCCGTTTCTCCACTGTAGCGGGCGAGCGCGGCGCGGCAGACGCCGAACGCGATATTCGTGGCTTCTCAATGAAATTCTACACCGAGCAGGGCAACTGGGACTTAGTGGGCAACAACACCCCGGTCTTCTACCTGCGCGACCCGTTGAAATTCCCCGATTTGAATCACGTGGTAAAACGTGACCCGCGCACTAACCTGCGCAACCCGGCTTACAAATGGGACTTCTTCTCCCACCTGCCTGAAGCCCTTCACCAGTTAACCATTGATGCCAGCGACCGCGGCCTGCCGACCTCTTATCGCCACGTTCACGGTTTTGGTAGCCACACCTTCAGCTTTATCAATGACCAAAACGAGCGTTTCTGGGTGAAATTCCACTTCCGCTGCCAGCAGGGTATTGAAAACCTGATGGACGACGAAGCCGAAAAACTGGTGGGAACTGACCGCGAAAGCTCGCAGCGCGACCTGTTTGACGCCATCGAGCGCGGCGACTTCCCTCGTTGGAAACTCTTCGTGCAGGTGATGCCGGAGAAAGAGGCTTCCGAGCTGCCTTACAACCCGTTCGACCTGACCAAAGTTTGGTTGCACGGCGACTATCCGCTGATTGAAGTCGGCGAGTTTGAGCTGAACCGCAACCCAGAAAACTACTTTGCCGAAGTTGAACAAGTGGCGATGAGCCCGGCGAACGTGGTTCCGGGTATCGGCTTCTCCCCTGACCGCATGCTGCAAGGCCGCCTGTTCTCTTATGGCGACGCACACCGCTACCGTCTGGGCGTTAACCATCATCAAATCCCGGTTAACGCACCAAAATGCCCGTTCCACAACTACCATCGCGATGGCGCGATGCGCGTTGACGGCAACAGCGGCAACGGCGTGACCTATGAGCCAAACAGCGCGGGCCTGTTCCAAGAGCAGCCGGACTTCAGCGAACCGCCATTGACTGTCGAAGGCGCGGCCGATCACTGGAATCACCGCGAAGATGACGATTACTTCACTCAGCCACGCCTGTTGTTCAACCTGCTGTCTGCAGATGAGCATGAGCGTATGTTTGGCCGTATCGCCGGTGAGCTGAAACACGCTTCGCCAGACACGCAAAAACGCCAGCTCGACCTGTTCTACAAGGTTGATCCAGCCTATGGCGCGGGTGTGGAAAAAGCGCTGAAAGCGTAATTTTTGCCACGTCGCCGTAAGTAAAAAGCGCATAAAAAAGGGCCGCCATGTGATGCATGGCGGCCCTTATTCTTTGTGGCGAGTTTAGACAGTTTGCTCTTGAAGCCACTGCTTGAGGCGCTGGCGCGAAACCTTGATCCCGCCCTGCGCAATATCAGCAGGCAAATCGAAGTAGCGCACCGGCTGCTGGAAACGCGCCAGCTTGTCTTCCAGCCATTGCGAGAGCGTCTCGAACGGCATCTCTGCCGAACGGTCAATCAGCGCCACCGGCCGCTGGCCAAATTCGGCATCATCCATCGGCAACACGAAAGCGCGTTCGACACACGGATGCGCCGCCAACACGCGCTCAATGTCCTCGGGCTGGATCCCCTCCCCGCCGCTGAAAAATAGATTATCCAGCCGCCCGGCGACCTGCAACTCACCGCCACGCCACGCGCCACGGTCGCGGGTGTGCAACCAGCCGTCGGCGTCAGTAAATTCGGTCAGCTTGCCCTGCCGCCAGTAACCTGCCGCCAGACTTTCGCTGCGGATCAGGATTTCATCCTCGACGATCATTACCTCGCGCCCGGCCAGTGGCTCGCCGACACCCGCCGAGCCGTCGGCGCGTTTGGCCGTCACGGTCGAGGCGGTTTCCGTCATGCCGTAGCCACACCAGCAGCGGACTCCGGCGTTTTCGGCGCGCTGGGTGAGTTCAAGAGGAATTTCCGCCCCGCCGAGCAGAACGTCGGTTAACGAGGCGGGCAACTGCTGCTGATTGAGCAGTCGCCAAAGCTGAGTCGGCACCAGCGAGGCGTGGCTACAGCCCTGTAACGCCTGTTCGAGAGACTGGTTTTCAGCCACTACCAACTGTGCGCCGGCGGTCAGCCAGCGCCAGACAATACCCTGCCCCGAGACGTGAAACAGCGGCAGGGAGAGCAGCCAGCCGTTATTGGCGTTGAAAGGAATGAGGCCCAGCACCCCACGCGCGCTGGCGAGATGCGCCGCGACGCTGTGCGCGGCGGCTTTGGGTAGCCCGCTCGACCCCGAGGTTAACGTCAGGGTGGCAATGCGCTGCGGCTGATAGTCCGGCGTCTTAATGCTGTGGCCATAAGACAGGCTCAGCGCGGGGATCGCGGTGCCCAGCGGCTCATCGCTGAGGTCGAGAATAAAGTCGATATCCAACTGGGGCAGCAATGAGTCACACAAAGCGGCAGGCAACTGCGGGTTCAGCGGCAGAAGCCTTGCTCCAGCTTGAATCAGCGCCAGATAGCACAACAGCGCGTTAAGGCTGTTTTTACCTCGCAGCGCCACGCCATGGCCTTCGACCACGCCCTGCTGGCTGAAACCGGCACACAGCGAGTCAACGCGCTGCTGTAAGTCTCTCCAGCACCAGGCTTTTCCGGCTGACTTGATGGCAATGGCAAAAGGCGTTTCGCTGGCCCACGCCTGCCATGGCCACGTTGTTAACGCTGCCATACCACCTCCAGCGCGGAGACATCCAGCAAGGGGCGAGCAGCCTCAGGCCAAGGGCGGACCAGCTGCGACTGGATGAGATCCAGCGTGTCGAGTCCCGGCTGGGTGTCGGGCGTCAGCCACGCTGCCATGCGCGCCAGTTGGGTTAAGCCGAGGCTGGATTCAATACTAGAGCTGATCACCGCCTCCAGCCCGGCACGGTGCGCTTTAGCAATCAGTTCGCGGCAGCGCGTCAGGCTGCCAGTCAGGGTCGGCTTGATAATAATCGCCGCCAGCCCCTCTTCGGCACGGATTTCAAAACCCGCCTCGCGCACGCTTTCATCCCAAGCAATGGCTATTCCGCTGGCGCGGGCAAACTCGCGCGACTGTTCGCGGGTCTGGCAAGGCTCTTCAATAAAGGCGATGCGCGAACGCAGCGCGGGAGCCACGTAGCGCGCAAAAGCCTCGGCCTTGGCTGGTGTCCAACTGCGGTTGGCGTCCAGTCGCAAACGCAGGTGCGGCAAGGCTTCCAGCAGCATGCTGACATTCAAACCATCGCCCACCGCCTCGTACAATCCGACTTTTACCTTGGCAACGGGCTGGTTGGCAAGGCGCTGATAGAGCGCGTCCGGGTCGCCGTGACACAGCGGCGCACAGGCGTAATTCCCCGTCTGCGGCAGCGCGTCGCGCAGCTCGGCGTCGGCAATGCTCAGACCAAAAGCCACCGACGGCATGGCATTGAAGGCCGACGCCAGCGCGCTGAGCGAAGCCCCTTGCAGCCACTGCGCCAGCGCGTGCTGCACGCCCTGCTGCGCCTGCTCGACGCTTTCCAGACTAAAGCCCGGCAGTGGCGCAATTTCCCCCCAGCCACACTTTTCGTCCTGCCACAGCTGCACCAACAGCCCGTCGCGGGTTTTCAGGCGTTGATTTCTCAACACAATGCCCGCCTCCATCGGCAGGCTATAACGGTACAGCTTAGCGCGGCGCATTAAGGATTACGCTTGAATTTGCTGAAGTCCGGCTGGCGTTTTTCGTTAAACGCGTTGCGGCCTTCCTGACCTTCATCGGTCATGTAGAACAGCATGGTGGCGTTGCCCGCCAGCTCTTGCAAACCGGCCTGCCCGTCGCAGTCGGCATTAAGGGCGGCTTTCAGGCAGCGCAGCGCCATTGGGCTGTTTTGCAGGATTTCGCGACACCAGCGCACGGTCTCTTTTTCCAAATCGGCCAGTGGCACCACGGTGTTAACCAAGCCCATGTCCAGCGCGGCGGCGGCGTCATACTGACGGCAGAGGAACCAGATTTCGCGCGCCTTCTTTTGGCCGACAATGCGCGCCATATAAGAAGCGCCCCAGCCGCCGTCAAAGGAGCCGACCTTCGGCCCGGTCTGACCGAACACCGCGTTGTCGGCGGCAATGGTCAGGTCACACATCATGTGCAGCACGTGGCCGCCGCCGATGGAGAAACCGGCCACCATCGCCACGACGGGCTTCGGACAAGTGCGGATTTGGCGCTGGAAGTCGAGCACGTTCAGGTGGTGAACGCCGCTGGCGTCTTGATAGCCGCCGTAGTCACCGCGCACTTTCTGGTCGCCACCGGCGCAGAAGGCTTTGTCGCCTTCGCCAGTCAGCACAATCACGCCTATGTTGTCGTCATAGCGCGCATCTTCCATCGCGCGGATCATCTCTTTGACGGTCAGCGGGCGGAAGGCGTTGCGCACCTGCGGGCGGTTAATGGTGATTTTGGCGATGCCGTCCGCCGACTTGTGATAGCGAATATCTTCGAATTCGCCGCTGCAATCGAGCCACTCAATCGGGGCGTAGAGCTCTTTTTCATCAGGATAAATCATGTTCAACTTCCTTTAAGACAGGTGAAGTAATGAATGCCAGCGCCTGACGGGCAAACTCAGTCGGATTCGCGCGATGGGCGTTATGCCCGGCATTGGCGATGGTGCGCAGCGGGAAACCGGCCTGCTGCGCGAGAAGCGTAAATTTCTGGTCCTGTGCGCCGCACAGC
Organism: Ewingella americana ATCC 33852; assembly: GCF_000735345.1. Taxonomy (GTDB): domain Bacteria; phylum Pseudomonadota; class Gammaproteobacteria; order Enterobacterales; family Enterobacteriaceae; genus Ewingella; species Ewingella americana. The sequence continues at coordinate 7,551 of NZ_JMPJ01000057.1, forward strand.
CAAACCACCGGCAGCGCGAGGCGCGACAAGGGCTGGCGCAGGTCGGGCTGCACCGCCAGAGAGGTGGCCCCCAGCATGGTGGCAATCGCCGGAGCGTGGTTTCTAGCGCGTAAATCCACCAAGCGCTGGCGCTGGGCGTCGCTCAGGTCGCTAAAGACCGGCTGGCGATACCAGAGTTGCAGCACCTGCTCGATGGGCTGAAAGCGGAAACGGGTGATCCACAGCTGGTCGTGATGACGGCGCTGCTGGCGGTCACGCAGGGTTTTCAAGCCCGGATTGGCCCCTTCAACCAGCACGCCGTGCAGGCCTCGGGTATCGCCATAGCAGGCGTGGTAGAGGCTGATCCGCCCGCCGAGTGAATAACCGAGCAGCCAGTAATCGTCGATTCCCAGCTGCTGCAAGGTGGCGGTGAGTTGCTGGCTGACGTCGGCAAAACCGGCGGCGGTCATAGAGGCCGAGCGGCCGTGGCCGGGCAAATCCACCAGCAGACAGCGAAACTCGCCGAGATGCGGCAACAGGGATTGCCAATCCTCACCGCTGCCCAACAGGCCGTGAAGCAGCACCAACCAAGGACGTCCGCTGAGATGAGCATTAACTTGTTGGCAGTTGAGCATCAGAGCGCCCCCGCCTGAGCCACCAGCTCGCGCAGCATCGCCGCGCCGTCGCCGCTGGCCACTTTTAGCTCGACCAGCGTCGCGCCTTGGCGCTGCCAGCCACTTTGCACCGCGTCGGTTAGCTCATCCATGCTGGCCGGGCTGGCATAGTGCAGGCCGAACATCGCCGCCGCGTGGCTGAACTCCACGTCTTGCGGCATGCAGTAGAAACGCTGGCGCTGCTCTTCCGGCGTCGGCAACAGAGAGAAAATCTGCCCGCCGTTGTTGTTCACCACCACCATCACCGTCGGCGCGGAGCAGTGGCGCAGCAGGGCCAGCGCGTTTAGGTCATACAGCGCCGAGAGGTCACCAATCAGGATGAGCGTCGGTTTCTGCGTGGCGCGCTGTACCCCGGCTGCGGTGGAAATCAGCCCGTCGATGCCACTGGCTCCGCGATTGGCAAATACCGGATAACCTGCCGGAAGCTGGGCCAGCGAGTCCACCAGCCTGACCACCAGACTGTTGCCGACAAACAGCTGGCCGTCGGCAGGCAGCAAGTCCGGTAAATGACGCGCCAGAGAAGCTTCACCAAAATGGTTCGCCAGACGGCTGTCCGTTAGCGCCATCGCGCGTTGAGAAAGAGAATGTAACTCCGCCGCCCAAGGCTGCTGAGGCTCGGCGGGGTGCAGCTTCAGCCATTCGCTGACGGCAATTTGGATCCGCCTCCCCTGATGCTGGGCAGGGTCGAGGCGGCCGGGCATGGAGTCTATCAGCCAGTACTCCTGCGGCTGGCAGGCGGCCTGCCACTGCAGCAGGCGTTTGCCGGTAAGGCTGCCGCCAAACTGAATCAATAATTCCGCCTGCGCCAGCGTCTGTCGGGCCTGCGGATGCGCCAGCCAAAGGTCGGCGCAGGGCAGCGGGTTGCCGGTTTGCGACTGCACGTCGCTGATTAATGGCCAGCCGAGGGTGTTGGCCCACTGCGCCAGCCGTTGGCCCTCTTCGGCGGCGATGCGCCCGGCGATAATCACCCCGCGCTTTTGCCGCCACTGTGCCCAATCGGCCTCCACCGGCTGGCGCGGAGTCGGCGATGTGCGCAGCCAAGGCTGGCGGCCCTGCCACCACTCGCCCAGCGCCTGCGACCAGTCGAGATAGTCATCGCCCTCCTCACCGTACAGCGGCTCGGCAAACGGACAGTTGATGTGCATCGCCCCGTGCTCCAGTGCGCAGAGGCCATTGTCGATAGCCGACACCAGCCAGCGCGCACTGATGTCCGGCGTCGGTCGCGGCAAATTGAGACTTTGCTGTGGGTGGCTAGCGAAGAGTTCTGGCTGACGAATGGCCTGATTAGCGCCGCAGTCGATAAGCTCCGGCGGGCGGTCGGCGGTCAGCATGATCAGCCTTTCGCCAGTCAGCCCGGCTTCAATAATTGCCGGATAGAGGTTGGCCACCGCCGTGCCGGACGTGACAATCACCGCCACCGGCTGGCCGCTGGCTTTGGCTAAGCCGAGGGCGAGATGCCCCAAGCCGCGCTCATCAAAATGGGTGTGACAAATCAGCTTAGAGTTACTCGCCGCCGCCAGCGTCAATGGGGTTGAGCGCGAGCCGGGCGCGATGCAGACGTGCTGCACCTGATGGCGGGTTAAGGCTTCTAAAATCAGCGTGGCCCAGCGGCGATTAAACATGGCGGTAGCTTGCGTTGATGGCATGGATTGACTCCGGCGAACCCGATTTAGCCCGCCCGCACGGCAGGTAGCTCAGGATATTGCGGCTCGGCGGACTCGGCCGAGCTCGCCCCCTCGTCTAGCAGGGTGCGCAGCCCTGCGGCTTTATTTTCGATTTCCAGCCACTCTTGCGCGGCGTCTGAACCGGCAACAATTCCCGCCCCGGCGAACAGCTCCAACTGGCTGCCTTTTACCGCCGCCGAGCGCAGCGCCACGGTGAACTCGCTGCGCGTTAGGCTGAGATAGCCCGCCGAACCGGCGTACCACTGGCGGTCAAAGGGTTCGTGACGCGCAATGAATTCGCGCGCGGCCTGACGTGGCAAACCGGCCACGGCGGCGGTGGGTTGTAGGCGTTGCAGGCAGTCGGCATCGTCAGCTTTCGCCAGCACGGCCTGAATGCTGCGACGCAGATGCTGCACTTTGCGCAGGCGGAGGATCTCAGCGGGCATCACGTCCAAAGAGCGCGCCCCGCCCTGCAATCGCTGGCAGATGTCGTCGACCACCAGCATGTTTTCACGCTGGTTTTTAGGGTCGTTGAGCAGCCACTGGCCGAGGGCGCGGGCCTGCTGATGGTCATCGGCGGCGGCCACGGTTCCGGCCAGCGCTTCGGTAAAGAGTTGGCGTTTTTCGCGCAGGAATAGCCGCTCAGGGCTGGAGCCAAGGAATGCCTGCTGCGGCGCAAACGCCAGCATGAAGTGGTAACAGTGGTGATTCACCGCGCGGCTGGCGGCCAGAAATGAGGCAGGATTCAGCGGCTGGCTGAGGGCCAGCGTGGTTTTACGCGCCAGCACCACTTTGTCGAACTGGTGCTGTTTAATGCCGCTGAGCACGGCGTCTATCATCCGCGCCCACTGTGGCTGAGTCGGCAGATGCTGGTAGCGCACCACCTGAGATTTCAGCGCCGGTAAGGGGCGCGAGTTGACCAACGTGCGCAGAAAAGCGCGCATTTTGTCGGCTTCTTCACGCAGAGAAACCGGGCTGTAGAGCTGGCAACGCAAGTTGCACTGGCCGTCGCGGCGGGTGATTTCAATGCGTGGCAGAAACAGCACGTGGCTGGCCTGTGCACCGCCCATGCCGTCATTGAAGGCGTTCAGCCCCCAAACGCGCAGTTCCGGGAAGTCAGAGTATTGCTGCAAGAAGCGCTGGGCGGTAGGCATGTCGCTGAAGTTTGCCGCGTCGCCGCACAGCACCACTTCTTCGGCGTCATCGCGCTGCTGCCAATAGAATTTCGGGTAACAAGGCTGGGCGTCGAGCCATTCCAGCATGCCGCCGTGGGGTTGTTCAGGGAGTCGATAAGTGAACTGCCGTAGGCCCGCCGCGTCAGGGAAAGTGCCCAACAGCGCCGTGTCCAACTGGTCAAGAATTGCTGAAATCTGTTTCACCGCCACCTCAGCCGCATCCGAATGGTTTGATGTCGGGCAGAATGCCCTTCTGGATCAAAAAACGGGTTAGATCAAGTACGGGTGAATTATGCGGCGTTGCCGGGATTTAAAATATGCGGCAGATCAAGGCAGAGCCAGAGCCTGTAGATATGAAGGGGTAGTGAATCATTCAGAGGGGTTATAAGGCAGAAAACAGAGAGGCAGCCGAAGCTGCCTCTGGGACGATATTGCCGCGCTTAGCTTAGCGACGCAGCAGTAAACCAATCACCAAACCCACGGCGGCACCGGCACCTACGCCGTGCCATGGATTTTCACGCACGTAGCTGTCGGTCTGCTCAGCCACCTGACGCGCCTTGGCGCAGTAAGAGTTCGCGCCATTACTCAGGCGAGATTTCACCTCTTCCAGCGCCTGCTCTGCGCGGCTTTTAATTTCGATATATTTTTCATCTGCTTTGTCACCGGAGGATTTCAGTACCTCTTCCAGCGTTTCGGAAAGCATTCTTAAGTCATCATCCAGTGACGCTTGCTGCGGTTCAAATTGATTCGACATGGTTATCTCCTTATTTTGTGATTATCACGATACCCATTAACCCTAGCGCAGATTTGCCATAAACGCAGGGTCAAAAACGGAGAGAGCCGCTGTCGCCGGTCTTTTAAGAACCTTCTGACCGCGTAACGGGCGGGAATGGCGGTTTATCCATCGCCGATTGCTGGGCCGCCGCTCGCTGCTTTTCACGGCGCTCGGCCAGCCACAAGCCGCTATTTTTCATCGCGTAGCCAAACAGTAGGCCGACCAGCAGGGAGAGCACCACCTGACGCCAGTCGCCTTGGGCGGCGAACGTGGCACAGGCGCCGATGAAGGTGCCCGGCACGAAGGCCAGCCACTGCTGCCACGCTTGGATACACATCAGGAAGGCCACGATGCCGGTCAGCAGGTAGCCCAGAAGGGTCCACTCAGGGCGTAGCGAGCTGCCAGCGATAATCACTTCGGCCCAGAATACGCCACTCAGGCAGGTCAGCGTGCTGATAACCAATCCACGCAATCCGCCCTTCGGGCAGGCGAAATACGCCGTGCAGCCGAGGAAGCCAGCCCAGCTAATCAGCCCCAGACTAATAGCCACCCAGCCCCAGATGCCGGAGAGAATGCCGGTAGTAATGGCGATCATCACCAATACGTTCATGATGTGTAAACCCTGTACGATTCTGAACAAGCGCGCAGTTTACGCATCGGCAAAAATAATGGAATGGGTTAGATCACAATATCGATGTAATTTATTGTTGAACGTACATACAAACGTGATTTACATCACACTATTTCAACAAATTGTACAAATAGCGCCCATAAAAAAACCGCCCATCGAAATGAGCGGTTTTCAATTTCACTACTGTATCAGGCTATCAGAACAGCGGTTGTGCCATCTGAACCAGCGTGATCAGCGGCTGTGGATAGATACCCAAGATCAGCACCAGAATCGCGGAAATCAGCACGACAACACCACCCGCAGTCAACGCCCAGTTGTTCGGCGTATCGCGAACCAGCTTGTCAGGTGCGCTCAGGTACAAGCTCACGGTGACGCGCAGGTAGTAGTAAAGACCAATCGCAGAACCGACAACCACGGCACCGGTCAGCCACCACAGATGCGCGGTCACGCCGGTCGCAATCACGTAGAACTTACCGATAAAGCCTAAGGTCATTGGGATACCGGCCAGTGACAGCATCATCACGGTCATTACCGCAGACAGGATTGGCTTGTGCCAGAACAGACCACGGTAGGAGAACAGTGATTCTGCGTCCGGGCCTTTGTACGGGCTAGACATCAGGCTAACCACGCCGAAGGCACCCAAGCTGCTGAACAGGTAACCGGCCAGATAAACGCCGACGGTTTCCATCGACAGTTGGTGAGTCTGTACTGCAATCAGTGCCACCAGCAGGTAACCCAAGTGCGCGATTGAGGAGTAACCCAACAGGCGCTTGATGTTGCTCTGGCTGATAGCCATCAGGTTACCGACCAGAATCGAGCAGAAGGCGATGATGCCCAGCACGACGCGAATCGCTTCGCTGTCGGCCACCGGCGCGTACAGGAACAGACGCATGACTACGGCGAAGATAGCAATCTTGCTGGCAGTCGCCAGGAAGGTTGAAACCGGAGCCGGCGCGCCCTGATACACGTCTGGTGTCCACAGGTGGAAAGGAACCAGTGACAGTTTGAAGCCCAGACCCACAATCATCATGCCCAGACCTGCCAGCAGCAGCGGCTGGTGCAGCATCACGCCGTCGGCCAGGTTTTTACCCAGCGCGACGAAGCTCAGATCACCAGACTGTGCGTAGATAAGCGCCATGCCGAACAGCAGGAATGACGACGCAGCAGCGGAGAGCAGCATGTATTTGATGCTGGCTTCAAGCGAACGTTTTTGACGGTAGGCATAACCAATTAGGCCGAACAGTGGCAACGAAATCAGTTCGATTCCGAGGAACATTGACGCCAAGTGGTTAGAGCATGCCAGCAGAATGCCACCCAGTGCCGCAATCAGCACCAGCAGGTAGAACTCTTCCCGGTTGTCCGGGTAACCGGCCAGCCAAGGATAGGCAAAGGTGCTGGTAGCCAAGCTCGCCAGCAATACCAACCCAATGTAGAACATTGAGTAACCGTCAACACGAAGCAGTGGAGTGACGTCCTGCGGCCCGACCTGCCCTACATAGTAGAGGGAAAGCAGAGCCACGTTCAGACCGATAACTGTCAGTGTGGCATTAAGGAAATGGTCGCGTCGCCACGCAATGGACAGCATCACCACCACCACTGTCAATCCGACGATCATCAGCGGTAACAGTGCGATCAGATTTTGAAGTGTAAATGTCATGGCGAGTTACGGCCTTGTCGTTGAAATTGTTGAAACTGATGATCCGAACCAGTGCTGCACGTTAGCCATCGCCGCGCTAGAGGTATCGAGGATTGGCTGAGGATAAACACCCAGCGCCACCAGCAGTACCACCAACAGCAGAATGATAGACAGTTCACGTGCGGTCATGCCCTGCAACGGCTCTTCTGATTTTGCTTTGCCGTAGTAAGCGCGCTGCATCATCACCAAAGAGTAAACCGAAGCAAAGACCAGACCGAAGGTCGAGATGACAGTGATCACCGGAACAATCGGGAAGCTGCCAAACAGGATCATGAATTCACCGACGAAGTTACCGGTGCCCGGCATACCCAGTGTCGCCACTGCGAAGAACAGCGACAGCGCAGGCAGGTACTTAATCCGCCCCCACAGTCCGCCCATCTGACGCATGTCGCGGGTATGCAGACGCTCGTACAACTGGCCGCAGATGATGAACATACCTGCCGCAGACAGGCCGTGAGCAATCATCTGAATCACAGCGCCCTGGTAAGCCAGTTGGCTGCCGGTGAAGATAGCAATCAGTACAAAGCCCATGTGCGAAACGGAGGTGTAAGCAATCAGACGCTTGATATCGGTCTGAGAGAACGCCATCCACGCACCGTAGAAGATACCGATAACGCCCAGCCACATAGCGATTGGCGCGAACTCATGCGACGCATTCGGGAAGAATGGCAACATGAAGCGCAACATGCCGTAGGCTGCGGTTTTCAGCAAGATACCTGCCAAGTCAACAGAACCCGCCGTTGGTGCCTGACTGTGTGCATCTGGCAACCAGCCGTGCAATGGCACGACCGGCATTTTCACCGCGAAGGCGATGAAGAAGCCCAGCATCAGCAGGTATTCAACGTTGTGCGACATCGGAGTCTTCAGCAAGTCAGCGTAGTTGAAGGTCCAAGTGCCGGTCGCGTTGTAGTGCACGAAGACCAGACCGAGGATCGCAATCAACATCACCAGACCGCTGGACTGGGTATAGATAAAGAACTTGGTTGCTGCGCTGATACGTGTTTTACCGTCTGACGCTTTGTGTCCCCACAAGGCAATCAGGAAGTACATCGGCACCAACATCATTTCCCAGAAGAAGAAGAACAGGAACATGTCGATTGCCAAGAACACGCCGATCACGCCGCCGAGGATCCACAGCAAGTTCAGGTGGAAGAAACCCTGATACTTCTGGATTTCACGCCATGAACAGAGGATAGCCAAGACGCCGAGTAACCCGGTCAGCACCACCATCAGCAAGGACAGGCCGTCCAATGCCAAGTGGAAGCTGATACCAAAGCGCGGGATCCACGGCACAGAGAACTCTGACTGCCATTGTGGAATGCCGGTCGGGCTAGTTAATGAATAACCACCCTGCAACCACAGTTGCAGGGACAGTGCTAAGGTCAACCCCATCGAGATCAGCGCAATCCAGCGCGGTACTTTGCTGCCGAAACGCTCAGTCTGCCAACACAGCAGCCCGCCGATAAAGGGGATAAGAATTAGCCAAGGAAGTAGCATGGCGTTTTGTGTCCCTATTTGTTCGTACTATCTGTTCTTAAAGAATCAGCAACAGTGCCAAAACAACCACTGCTCCCAAACCCATGGACGCGACATACCAGCGTGTCTGACCGTTTTCACTTAGCGTCAAGCCACGGTTCCCCAAACGGGAGAACACAGCAGGCAGATTCATCAGTGAATTCAGTGGATCACGTTGCAGCAGCTTAGCGATGGCCAGATACGGCTTGACGAAAATCATGTCGTATAACCAGTCGAAGCCCCACGCGTGGAACCACCAGACCGTGAAGAAGCGGCCAATGGCGCTTTTCGCGATGCTGTTTACCAGTGAGCGTTTGCCAAGGTACAGCGCGGCTGCCAGCAAGATGCCAACAATCGCCACAACGCCCGAGGTGATTTCCAGGGTCAGTACACTGCCGTGCGCCAGCTCAGTCGTCTCAGGCAGTACGCCTTTCAACGGTGGCACGATCATCGCACCGATGAAGGTGGACAATACCAACAGCACCAGCAATGGCAGATGGTGAGTAATGCCTTTACCCGCATGCGCTTTGATCTTCTCTTCGCCGTGGAACACGATGAAGATCATGCGGAAGGTATATAGGGAAGTCATAAACGCCCCGACCAGACCTGCAATCATCAGATTGAGATGGCCGTTTGCCCATGCACCCGCCAGAATTTCATCCTTACTGAAGAAGCCCGCGGTGATAAGTGGCAAGGCAGACAAGGCTGCGCCACCGACCAGGAAGCAGACATATACCAGTGGAATCGATTTACGCAGGCCACCCATCTTGAAGATGTTCTGTTCGTGGTGGCAGGCCAAAATGACCGAACCAGACGAAAGGAACAGCAGCGCTTTGAAGAACGCGTGCGTCATCAGGTGGAAGATGGCGGCATCCCACGCCTGCACGCCCAGCGCCAAGAACATGTAGCCAATCTGGCTCATGGTGGAGTAAGCGAGAACGCGTTTGATGTCGGTCTGAACCAGTGCGGCAAAACCTGCCAGAACCAGCGTCACTGCGCCAACGATGCCAACCAAATGCAGCACTTCAGGCGCCATCAGGAACAGGCCGTGAGTACGTGCAATCAGGTAAACACCGGCGGTAACCATGGTCGCGGCGTGGATCAACGCAGATACCGGCGTTGGACCGGCCATGGCGTCAGCCAACCAAGTTTGCAGCGGAAGCTGTGCAGATTTACCCACTGCCCCACCGAGCAACATCAGCGTCGCCCAAGTGATAGCGGTGTCGCCAACGGCCAGTTTCTGCGGAGCCAGTACCATCAGTTCGCGGAAGTTCAGCGTACCCAGTTCGCGGTACAGGATGAACAGTGCGAAGGCCAAGAACACGTCACCAACGCGGGTCACGATGAAGGCTTTCATCGCAGCAGCGCCGTTGGCTGGGTGAGTGTAGTAGAAACCGATCAGCAAGTAGCTGCACAGGCCCACGCCTTCCCAACCGAGGTACATCAGCAACAGGTTGTCTGCCAGTACCAGAATCACCATGCTGGCGATAAACAGGTTGGTGTAAGCGAAGAAGCGCGAGTAGCCCTCTTCACCGCGCATGTACCAAGATGCGAACATGTGGATGAAGAAGCCCACGCCGGTAACCACGGACAACATGGTCATCGACAAGCCATCCAGCGTCAGGGTAGCGGCGATGTTGAAGTCGCCCACTTGCATCCAGTTCCACAGGTTCTGGTTGAAAACTTCATGGCCCGCAGCGCGCTGCGTCATGAAATCAATACCGACATACAGGGTCGTCAGCGCAGCCAGACCAATAGAGCCCACACCTACGGTGGCGGCAGTATTCTCAGACCAGCGACCGCGTGAGAAGGCCAGCAGAACGAAGCCAATCAGCGGGAACAAAATAGTTAAATATAATAGGTTCATCCGCGCATCTCACTGACAGTGTCGATATTCAGGGTGTGGCGACGGCGATAGAGTTGCAACAGCAACGCCAGACCGATACTGGCCTCAGCCGCTGCCAGACTGATTGCCAGGATGTACATCACCTGACCATCAGCTTGCCCCCAATAGCTCCCAGCCACGATGAACGCCAACGCCGCTGCGTTGATCATCACTTCCAGACTGATCAGCATAAACAGCAGGTTGCGACGGACAAGCAGCCCGGTCAGCCCCAAAACAAACAGAATTGCGGCCAAAATCAGGCCATGCTGTAGAGGGATCATGCTCTCTCCTCCGTTTTTCTTTTTGCCATCTCATTGGTCGCTGGCGCATCACCGAACACTTCGCCCGGCTTGCTTTCGCGGCCAATGTGGAAGGCAACAACCAAACCGGCGAGCAGCAACATAGATGCCAATTCAACCGCCAGAACGTAAGGACCAAACAGCGCGATACCGACTGCCTTCGCGTCTACCATGGTGCCTTCGATGCCGTGAGTGTGCAGACCAAGGATCGAGGTTACCATCACGCCCAGCAGGACCAGCGACAGGATGGAAGGCCCAATCCAGGTCGCCGGTTTCAGCCATGCGCGTTCTTGTTCTTCGACATTGCCCAAGTTCAGCATCATCACCACGAACACGAACAGCACCATAATGGCACCGGCATAAACGATGATTTCCAACGCACCGGCGAAGTACGCGCCCAGCGAGAAGAACACCGCGGCGATCGCCAGAAGCGAGACGATCAGATACAGCAATGCGTGAACCGGGTTGGTGTGCGTGATAACACGCAACGTTGCCAACACGGCCACCACGGCTGCAATGTAAAATGCAAATTCCATGCTTGCGGCTCCTTAAGGCAACAGACCTTTGACGTTGATCGGTTTGGCTTCGTTTTCAGCTTCGCCTTTCGACTTGCCGTCAACTGCCATACCGGCCATCCGGTAGAAGTTATATTCCGGATATTTACCCGGACCCGAGATCAACAGATCTTCTTTCTCATACACCAGATCCTGACGTTTGAACTCACCGAGCTCAAAGTCTGGCGTCAACTGAATGGCCGTAGTCGGGCAAGCTTCTTCACACAAACCGCAGAAAATGCAGCGCGAGAAGTTGATGCGGAAGAACTCCGGATACCAACGACCGTCTTTATGTTCAGCTTTTTGCAGCGAAATACAGCCTACTGGACAGGCTACCGCACACAGGTTACAAGCAACGCAACGCTCTTCGCCGTCCGGATCGCGCGTCAGCACGATACGTCCGCGATAGCGCGCCGGTACGTTAACTTTCTCTTCCGGGTACATCTGGGTTTCGCGCTTGGCGAAGGCGTGCATGCCTATCATCCACAAGCTGCGAACCTGGGTGCCGAACCCGACAACTATCTCTTTCAATGTCATGGCTAAATCACCCCTTATTGCGCGTTGTACAAGATGACCGCAGCGGTCGCCAACAGGTTAAGTAAGGTCAACGGCAGGCAAACTTTCCAGCCGAAAGACATCACCTGGTCGTAGCGGGGACGCGGCAAAGCAGCACGGATCAAAATGAACATCACCATGAAGAAAGCGGTTTTCAGCGCAAACCAGATAAACGGCGGCAGGAATGGACCCTGCCAGCCACCGAAGAACAGCGTCACAATCAGCGCTGACACGGTAACGATACCGATATATTCGCCCACGAAGAACAGACCGAATTTCATACCGGAATATTCAATGTGGTAACCGTCGGCCAGCTCTTGCTCAGCTTCCGGTTGGTCGAATGGGTGACGGTGACATACCGCAACGCCGGCAATCGCAAAGGTCACAAAGCCGAAGAACTGCGGAATGATGTTCCACATGTGGGCCTGTGAGTTAACGATGTCCTGCATATTGAAGGAACCCGCCTGTGCAACCACGCCCATCAGAGACAGGCCGAGGAACACTTCGTAGCTCAGGGTCTGAGCCGACGCACGCATTGCCCCCAACAGGGAGTATTTGTTGTTACTGGACCAGCCAGCGAACAGCACGGCGTAGACGGTCAAACCCGCCATCATCAGGAAGAACAGGATGCCGATGTTCAGGTCAGCGGCGAACCACGTTGAGCTCACTGGAACGATAGCGAAAGAGATCAGCATTGAGCTGAACGCAATCATTGGCGCCAAAGTGAAGATCGCGCGGTCGGTGAAACGCGGAACCCAGTCTTCTTTAAAGAACATTTTGATCATGTCAGCAACGAGCTGCAAAGAGCCGCCCCAGCCAACACGGTTCGGTCCGTAACGGTTCTGGAACAGACCGAGCAGACGACGTTCGCCGAAGCTCATGAATGCGCCACACACCACCACGACCAGCAAGATCACGACGGCTTTCAGAACCGCAATCAGCACCTCAATCACTTCAGGTGTAAACCAGCTCATCGTGTTGCCTCCCGCAGATTTTCAACCGTTGCGCCCACCAGAACCGGAGAAATACCCGGCAAGCCCAGTGGCAGACCAACCTGTCCCTGATGCAAGGTTTCGCTCAGTCGAACTGGCAGAGTCAGGGTCTGGCCGCCGCAGGTGAATTCCACCTGAGCACCGGCGTTAACGCCCAACTGCGCCGCATCGGCTGGGTTCACCATCACGTAAGGCTCTGGCATACGCTGCTGGATCACATGCGAACGCTGGCTCATCTCTTCGCTACCAAACAGGTGGTAGTAAGGAGCAACGCGCCATTGGTTGCTGTCCGCCGCGAAGGCCGCAGGAATGGTGGTGAAGTAGTCAAGGCTACCCTCGCCTGCTTCAATCATACGCACGCCCGGATCACCATGACGCAGACTACCACCGACTTCGCTCTGGAACTTGTTCCAAGCTTGAGGTGAGTTCCAGCCCGGCGCCCAAGCAAACGGCACCTGATTACGATCGGCTAACGGGTTGTTGTTCCCTTCCATAGAGAAGGCAAACATGGTGTCTTTGTCTTGCGGCTGACGTGGTTCATGCACGCTGATGTTGGCGCGCATCGCAGTACGGCCACTCGAACGGTGCGGAGAACGCGCCAGTTTCTGACCGCGAATGCGGAAGCTGGCGTTTGGTGCAGCTTCAACCATGCCTTTCAGCTGTGGCAGAGCGGCAACGCAGGCTTCGATCACGTGGTCTAACTGAGTCCAGTCAACGTGACGGCTGTTAACGGTTGAGTGCAGCGAGTGCATCCAACGCCAGCTTTCCAGCATCGCAACAGTAGTGTCGTAGTAAGCCGGGTCATAAACCTGGAAGAAGCGCTGGGCGCGGCCTTCTTGGTTAACCACGGTACCGTCACTTTCAGCGAAGCTGGCCGCAGGCAGGATAAGCGTCGCTTTGTCCATGATGCGGGTGCGCTGATGGTCAACAACCAGCAGGTTTTCAACTTTAGCTAATGCTGCATCAACTTTGGCTTCTGGCGCATGACGGTAAAGGTCATTTTCCATCACGATTGCGCTGTCTGCGCCACCGTTAGCCAGCAGTTCAAGTGCCGCGTCCAGAGTACCGCCGCCAATCATTGACAGGCCGATGCTGTTGGAAGAGGTCGCTACGAAGGTGATACCGACATCGCTGCCGCGCACTTTCAAGGCTTTAGCCACGTTGGCTGCCGCTTCGATGATGGCGTCGCTACCCGCATTGCTGCCGGTGATGATCAGCGGTTTACGTGCGCCAGCTAATGCTTGCACGATCACGTCGATCTTCTTGTCTAAACCTTCAGCCAAGTCGGTCACAGCCGGAGCAGACTCGTCCAACGCGTGGGCGATAGCGAAGCCGAAACGGGCTTGCTCATCTACCGGCGCGCGGTAGTTGTATGCCGCGATGTCATCGAGCTTGGTGTTATCAACGTTGGTGATGAACAGCGGGTGCTTAGAGTGCTGACCGATGTTCTGTACCGCCGCGATTTGCCAGTCGGCAACGCGCTGGGCCGCAGCCATTGCGCGAGCTTTGCCTTTTACTGCCTGACGAACAGACAGGGCAATGCGCGCGCCGGTTTGGGTCAAATCTTCACCCAGAACCAGAACGGCGTCGTACTCTTCGATTTCACGCAGGGCTGGCGTGTGAACGCCGCTGTTGCGCAGAACGTTGAGCATCAGCTCAAGGCGGCCTTGTTCGGCAGCGTTGATACCGGTGTAGAAGTTCTCAGCACCGACCAGCTCGCGCAGCGCGAAGTTGCTTTCGAGGCTTGCACGTGGAGAACCGATACCGATGGCTTTTTTCGACTGACGCAGAATATCTGCCGCGCCCTGCATCGCTTGTTCAGCGTTCAGTTCGATCCAGTCGTTGCCACGCAGCTGCTGTGGTTTCTTCGGACGGTCTTTGGCGTTGACATAGCCATAACCGAAACGACCACGGTCGCAGAGGAAGTAGTGGTTTACGGTACCGTTGTAACGGTTTTCGATACGACGCAGTTCGCCATAGCGCTCACCCGGGCTGGTGTTACAGCCGACAGAACATTGTTGGCAGATGCTTGGCGCAAACTGCATGTCCCATTTACGGTTATAACGCTCTGAGTGCGTTTTATCGGTGAACACGCCGGTCGGACAGACTTCTACCAGGTTACCGGAGAACTCGCTTTCCAGCGGGCCATCTTCCGGGCGACCGAAGTAGACGTTGTCGTGTGCGCCGTAAACGCCCAAGTCTTTACCATCCGCGTAGTCCTTGTAGTAACGGACACAACGGTAGCAAGCGATACAGCGGTTCATTTCGTGAGAGATGAACGGGCCGAGATCTTGGTTGTTATGAGTACGTTTGGTGAAGCGATAGCGACGCATGCTATGACCGGTCATGACCGTCATATCCTGCAAGTGGCAGTTGCCGCCCTCTTCACACACCGGACAGTCGTGTGGGTGGTTAGTCATCAACCACTCAACCACGCTCTCACGGAACTCTTTGGCTTCGCCGTCATTGATGGAGATAAACGTGCCATCGGATGCCGGTGTCATACAAGACATCACCAAACGACCGCGCGTATCTTCCGCGTTTTGGTATTGCTTAACCGCACATTGGCGGCAAGCGCCGACGCTTCCCAGCGCCGGATGCCAGCAAAAATAAGGAATATCGAGGCCAAGAGAGAGGCAAGCCTGCAACAGGTTGTCCGCTCCATTTACATCGTATTCTTTGCCGTCTACATGAATCGTAGCCATAGTCAGCATGCTTCCACGTGGCCCACCTTTCAGCGGGCGTTAATCAAAAATTCTTGCCGGGTTGGCGTATATCGTTCGACAGCGCGTCCCTTGTTCTGGGATTTCGCGCGCGGCGGGCTCACGTCCGCCGCTTGATGCCTTCACTACCAGCGCTGTTTCAGCAGGTTGTTTGGCTGAATACCGCCAATCGCCCGCGCATTGCTGTAATGCTGCTTGGCGATGCCCGCCTCAAACTCGTCCCGGAAATATTTAATCGCACTCTGCAATGGCTCCACGGCACCCGGCGCGTGTGCGCAGAAGGTTTTGCCCGGACCAAGCTGGCGGCAAAGCTGCTCGAGCGTTTCGATATCGCCCGGTTGGCCTTCGCCACGTTCCAGCGCGCGGAGGATCTTAACGCTCCACGGCAAACCGTCACGGCATGGCGTACACCAACCGCAAGATTCACGAGCGAAGAACTCTTCCAGGTTACGCACCAGGGAAACCATGCCAATTTCGTGGTCAACGGCCATTGCCAGCGCAGTACCCATACGGCTACCCGCTTTACCGATGCTTTCGAAATCCATTGGCAGGTCGAGGTGGTCGCCGGTCAGGAAGTCCGTCCCTGCCCCACCCGGTTGCCAAGCTTTGAATTTCAGACCATCGCGCATGCCACCGGCATAATCTTCGAGGATTTCACGTGCGGTGATACCAAACGGCAGCTCCCAAACGCCCGGATTTTTCACCCGGCCGGAGAAGCCCATCATCTTGGTACCGGCATCATTACTTTTGCCTGCGGAAATACCTTTGTACCAATCCACGCCGTGCTCAACGATAGCCGGCACGTTGCACAGGGTTTCAACGTTGTTTACACACGTTGGTTTGCCCCATACGCCAGACGATGCTGGGAAAGGTGGTTTGGAACGCGGGTTAGCACGGCGGCCTTCAAGGGAGTTAATCAGCGCGGTTTCTTCACCACAGATGTAACGCCCTGCGCCGGTGTGCACCACCAGTTCAAAGTCAAAACCGGTACCGAGGATGTTTTTCCCCAGGAACCCAGCGGCTTTGGCTTCTTCAATGGCTTTACGTAAGTTCACTGCTGCTTCGATGTACTCGCCGCGCAAGAAGATGTAACCACGGTAGGCTTTCAACGCGAATGCGGCGATCAGCATGCCTTCCACCAGCAGGTGTGGCATTTGCTCCATCAGCATACGGTCTTTATAAGTGCCCGGTTCCATCTCATCGGCGTTACACAGCAGATAGCGGATATTCATGCTTTCGTCTTTCGGCATCAGGCTCCACTTCAGACCAGTGGAGAAGCCTGCGCCGCCGCGACCTTTCAGGCCAGCGTCTTTGACCAGCGTGACCACGTCATCCTGAGCCATACCTTTCAGCGCTTTCTCAGCACCAACGTAGCCATTTTTGCTACGGTATTCGTCGAGGAAAACCGGCTGCTTATCATCGCGCATACGCCAGGTCAGCGGATGCATCTCTGGCGTGCGGTTAATCTGTTTTGGCGTAAATCCCTGGAATGTCATGAGTAACGCTCCAATAATTCACCAATGTTTTCCGGCTTCAGGTAGCTGTGAGTGTCCTCGTCGATCATCATCGTCGGGCCTTTGTCACAGTTACCCAAACAGCAGGTCGGCAGCAGGGTGAAGCGACCATCTTCAGTCGTTTGGCCCGGCTTGATATGCAACTGTTCTTCGATTGCCGCCTGAATGCCTTGATAACCGGTGATGTGGCACACCACGCTGTCACAATAGCGAATCACATGGCGACCCACCGGCTGGCGGAAGATTTGGCTATAAAACGTTGCCACGCCTTCGACGTCACTGGCAGGAATATCGAGGATTTCAGCGATGGCGTAAATCGCACCATCTGGCACCCAGCCACGGTGTTTTTGCACGATTTTCAACGCTTCGATCGACACCGCGCGGGCATCTTCGTAGTGATGTTTTTCGTGCTCAATCGCTTCACGCTCAGCGTCGTTAAGCTCGAACGCAGCAGGTTTTGCGCTCGGCTCGGAGACGTTGATGTACTGAACCTCTGAGTCTTTATTGATATCTGTCATCGTTAGCGGTCCACATCTGACATTACAAAATCGATACTGCCCAGGTAGACGATCAAATCGGATACCAGGCTGCCACGGATAACTGACGGGATCTGCTGCAAATGCGGGAAGCTAGGCGTACGAACGCGGGTACGGTAGCTCATGGTGCTGCCGTCGCTCGTCAGGTAGTAGCTGTTGATCCCTTTGGTCGCTTCAATCATCTGGAAAGATTCTTGCGCAGGCATGACAGGACCCCAAGACACTTGCAGGAAGTGCGTGATCAGCGTCTCGATATGCTGCAGCGTGCGTTCTTTCGGTGGCGGCGTGGTCAGCGGGTGATCGGCCTTGAACGGGCCTGCTGGCATATTGGCGTAGCACTGCTCCAGAATGCGCAGACTCTGACGCAGCTCTTCTACTTTCAGCATAACGCGTGAGTAGCAGTCGCTGACGCCGTCGCCCACTGGCACTTCAAACTCGAAGTTTTCGTAACCAGAATATGGACGCCATTTACGCACGTCGAAATCAATACCGGTCGCGCGCAGACCTGCACCCGTGGTACCCCATGCCAACGCGTCTTCCGCGTTGTAAGCCGCAACGCCTTTCGAACGACCAATCAGAATGGTGTTTTTCAGGGCAGCTTTAACATAAGAGTCCAGACGAGCAGGCATCCAGTCGAGGAATTCGCGCAGCAGGCGTTCCCAGCCTTTCGGCAGGTCGTGTGCAACACCGCCGATACGGAACCAGGCCGGGTGCATACGGAAGCCGGTGATGGCTTCGATCAGATCGTAGATTTTCTGACGGTCGGTGAACGCGAAGAACACTGGGGTCATCGCACCGACGTCCTGAATGAACGTACTGATGTATAACAGGTGGCTGTTGATACGGAACAGTTCAGACAGCATCACGCGGATGGTGTTAACGCGGTCGCCTACGGTAATCCCAGCCAGTTTTTCAACTGCCAGCACGTAAGGCATTTCGTTAACGCAGCCGCCGAGGTATTCGATACGGTCGGTGTACGGAATGTAGCTGTGCCAAGATTGGCGCTCGCCCATTTTTTCCGCACCACGGTGGTGGTAACCCACGTCCGGAACGCAGTCGACAATCTCTTCGCCATCAAGCTGCAAGATGATGCGGAACGCACCGTGCGCAGACGGGTGGTTTGGACCGAGGTTGAGGAACATGAAGTCCTCGTTTTCGGTGCCGCGCTTCATGCCCCAATCTTCAGGCTTGAAAGTCAGTGACTCCATCTCCAGATCTTCTTTCTGCTTAGTCAGCTCGAAAGGATCGAATTCGGTAGCACGGGCCGGATAGTCTTTACGCAGCGGGTGCCCTTCCCACGTCTGAGGCATCATGATGCGCGTCAGGTGCGGGTGGCCGTCGAAGGTAATGCCGAACATTTCCCACGTTTCGCGCTCATACCAGTTGGCGTTCGGGAACACCTTGGTGATGGTCGGAAGGTGCAGGTCGTTTTCTGACAACGCCACTTTGAGCATAATGTCGCGATTACGCTCAACGGAGATCAGGTGATAGAAAACGGAAAAATCCGCGGCCGGTAAACCGTCGCGGTGAGTACGTAAACGCTCATCTACGCCATGCAGGTCGAACAGCATGACATAAGGCTTTGGCTGTTTTCGTAAAAAGGTGATCGCTTCCAGTATCTGTTCGCGCTTGATCCACACCACGGGTATGCCGGTACGGGTCGGTTGAACAGTAAAGGCCTCAGGCCCAAAACGGTTACGCAATTCGCCGATGACCGGATCATCAAGATGATCTCGGGTTTGCCATGCTGGCTGAGCGGTGTCTTGCGTCGTCAAATCTGTCATTTTATTTTCACCACACTAAATGGTCATTTATGCCGTAAGGGGGTGTATTGCTACCAACCGCCCCTCAGGGTTGACTCTCAGACCGCAGTGTTAAATCTCGTCAGGAGACTTCAGATTCGTCACGGCGATACGCTCTGCGCGTTTACGCTCTTTCTCAGATTGCATATTCGCGCGGTAAACGCCCTGATCCCCAACAACCCACGACAGCGGGCGACGTTCTTTGCCGATAGATTCTTGCAGCAGTAACAGGGCCTGCATGTAAGCTTCCGGACGCGGCGGGCAACCTGGGATATACACGTCAACCGGTAAGAACTTATCTACACCCTGAACCACGGAGTAAATGTCGTACATACCGCCGGAGTTCGCGCATGCGCCCATCGAGATAACCCATTTCGGCTCAAGCATTTGGTCATACAAACGCTGAATAACCGGGGCCATCTTGGTAAAACAGGTTCCTGCAACTACCATGAAATCGGCCTGGCGCGGAGAAGCACGGAGAACTTCAGCACCAAAACGAGCAACGTCGTGTACCGCAGTAAACGACGTCACCATTTCAACGTAGCAGCACGAAAGGCCGAAGTTATACGGCCAAAGGGAGTTTTTGCGACCCCAGTTCACCATCCCATGCATCGCCTCTTCGAGGTTCCCCATGAAGACGCTGCGCTTTACCTGTTCTTGCAGAGGATCGCTGACGATCTCTTGCTTTTGCAGGGGGTAACGGTCGTTCTCACCGTCCGGGTCTATGCGGGTGAGCGTATAGTCCATCTTATTGCCTCGCTATTACTTACTGCGGATGACTGTTGGTGTTAATCGCTGGGCTCGGTTTAACAGGTCCTTTCGAACGTGTTGGTGTCCAGTCCAATGCGCCAATACGCACCAGATAAAACAGACCGGCTAACAGGACTAAAATGAAAATGGCGGCTTCGACGAACCCGACCCACCCGCTTTCACGGATAGAGGTTGACCATGCATAGAGATACAAGGCTTCCACGTCGAAAATGACGAAAAACATCGCGACTAGATAGAATTTGGCGGAAAGACGCATGCGGGCGGTACCCACGGATGCGATACCAGATTCGAAAGGCGTGTTTTTGTATCGCGCTCTGGCTCTCCCGCCAAGGAACGCTGCGCCCAGTAACATGAGGCAACAAAGACCTATTGCGACGATCAGAAATACCGCGAACGCCCAGTGTTGAGCGATAACTTCAGTGGCTGTTGACATACTCTTAGCTTACTCATCAAAAGCGGCGCAATCGCATCTGCTCTTTAACGGCAGCTTGCACACCACATCGATTCAAGGGAAGGATTAATAACCACACCGTTTCACGGCTTATAAACGGTTTAAGCCAGTGATTTACTGTGGGCTTTTTACTCCTTTCTATAACCTTTTGTCAACTTAGACAAAAGTATCTCCACATTAATTTACATGCTTATCATTTTATTAACATATCATGCGACGCCGATGTGCTAAATCGAGTCAGTAAAATAGTTTGATAGAACAAAGGCATGTTCTCGGGATTTAATGCGTCGATTGCAACAATAGCATTGTCGCAGGAATAAGCGATTCTTCCACTCACTAAACAAGGTTATTTTTTTGATCCAGGACACAGTTTGGGCAAGTTTGGTGGCAAAAAGCACAGCGATTTAACAACTTTTTTTGAAAAACTTAAATTTCAAAGCAGTTTCGTGCCTAGGATAAAGATCGAAAACAGGGGCGTTTTAGTCGGTTTTTAGGCTTTCTGGATCGAAGAAAACAGTGGCTTTCTGGCAGGTGCGGGAAGAGGTTTACTTAAGGAAATGGGCGTCAGGGGTAAAAATTTCAGCAAAGACTTTATTTTGATTAGTTTAACTACCTCTTTAGAAGCATAACACTTTACCCCCCATCCCCGAAAAGCTCAGGGGTGGGGGTAAAGTGGCAGCAGAAGATCTGCTTAGAGTTTAGGCTCGGCAATCACGCTGTGGTCATCGTCGGCCACTGAGCTTTGAGCATAGGCGCTCAAAGAGTAAGGATCATTCCCCTGCTCCACGGCATTGAAAATTGCCATTGCCAGCTCGTTTTCACTCTGCGCGTTCTTATACAGCACATATTGAGTGTCAGGCAGGCGCGGTAAGCCCTCCTGCTCGCCCAGAACGCGAAGTTCAGGACTCATCATCTCAATAGGTCGTGCAGTGACCCCTAAACCAGCTCTCACCGCTGCGCGAATGGCAGACAGCGTGGAAGCCACATAAGCAATGCGCCATGGGATGCCAGCTTGGTTCAGGTAATCGATTGCCATGGTACGGTAAGGGCTAGGCTCATCGAGTACAACTAAGGGTACGCTGTCGCCCGACGGGTAAGAGAAGTCAGCTGAGCAATACCAAAGCGTTGGCGAGGTGCGCAACACGATGTGTGGGTGATCGGTCGTGGTCACCGTGGTGATCGCTAAGTCAATTTCTTCATTTTCGAGCATAGACAGCATAAACGGACTACGCTGTACTCTGACGTCAATAGATAACTTAGGGTAAATCGACGTTACCCGGCTCAGCAAAAACGGCAAGATGGTGTCAGCAGTGTCATCTGATGCACCAATAGTGATGCCACCCTGCACATTGCTGTACATGAGGGAGGTACAGGCTTCATCGTTGAAGCGCAAAATTTTGCGAGCATAGCCAAGCAGTTGAATACCGTGTTCGGTCAATAACTTATTACGTCCGTGTCTGGCAAACAGCTCTTTACCTACCAGTTGTTCGAGACGCTGCATTTGTTGACTAACGGCTGATTGCGTACGACACACGGCCGCTGCGGCAGCAGCAAACGTATTTAAATCAGCAACTGCAACAAAAGTCCTCAGCAGATCAAGGTCAAGATTGAGGATTGGACGATTTGCATTTGTCATAGTTTTTCTTCACTTTTAAAATCTAATAACAAGCTACCCTGATTGATGCGGCAAAGTTCCCGCAAAATGCAGAATACCAGATATGACGCATACTCACTCATTAGATAAGCGGAAATGAGAAATATTTCTGCAATACGAATCAATTTTATAGGGAGTATTCCCTTTTTTATGCTCTAAATGACCAATTATCTGCTCAACCTAAATTAATAAAAATGATTAGAACTACTAAATTGAGATTTTTTAGTCATATTTATCTGAGAGTTTCTTTTGCGACACAGAGCCGCAGACAGCAAGCCCTGCGGGGACTAAACCGCATTAAACTCACACAGAAATATAAGCATTATTAATTAATGTATTTTACCCAAAGAAATATAATCCAATAAATTCATTGATTCACCTCGAAGACTTACTTTGAATAGGTCTAATGAGTTAAACCAACCTTAAGAATTTTCCCACAAATTTTAGAATGAAGTTTGTATCCCAAAAGAAATATATTCCTAGCTGAACTTACAAAGTGCTGACAAAAGCATTGGCATAAAATGCGAATCAGCTCTGTTAATTTGTCCAGTCTTTGCAAAGAATACATTGCAGCCTTTTAGGATATCTTTTATACACTAAAGAGACACCTAAGAACTCAACTCAGTTCAATTTTTTAAAATCCCCTTATTATCCGGTAACTTACGAGCATGATTTTGGGTGTTTTTCCCTCTTTCTGTACGCTCTGCATTACGCCGATCTATCGCACACTCACCCACCTCAGAACATCTATCTAGTAAAAACACAAATCGCAGTGCTTTCATCTAACTAAAAAATGCAACGCCTCCACTTACTTCACTAACCACAGGGTGAGTAATGTTTTGCACCAAAGCTGGGCATTGCCCTTCAAAACCGCCCTCAGTGGGAGTAAATTGGCAGCTTCGCTTTGTTCCAAGGCATTAGCGCCAAGGAAGAACAGGCTTTACATAAAAGGCTCATCATTACATGTCCCCGATTGAAAAATCCCGCAAACTGGACAACGTCTGCTACGACATTCGCGGCCCGGTACTCAAAGAAGCAAAACGTCTGGAAGAAGAAGGTAATAAGGTCCTCAAACTGAACATCGGCAACCCTGCCCCGTTTGGTTTTGATGCGCCTGATGAGATTCTGGTCGACGTTATCCGAAACTTACCGACCGCTCAGGGTTACTGTGACTCGAAAGGCCTTTTTTCCGCCCGTAAAGCCATCATGCAGCATTATCAGGCCCGCGATATGCGTGACATCACCGTTGAAGATATCTATATCGGCAACGGCGTGTCTGAACTGATTGTGCAATCGATGCAGGCACTGCTCAATACCGGCGACGAAATGCTGGTTCCGGCCCCCGATTACCCACTGTGGACCGCCGCCGTTTCGCTGTCTGGCGGTAACGCGGTGCATTATCTTTGCGACGAAGGAGCCGACTGGTTCCCGGACCTCGACGACATTCGCGCCAAAATCACCCCGCGCACTCGCGGCATTGTGATCATTAACCCGAACAACCCAACGGGCGCGGTCTATAGCAAAGAGCTGCTGCTGGAGATAGTCAAGATCGCTCGCGAGCACAACCTGATCATCTTCTCCGATGAAATATACGACAAGATTCTGTACGACGAAGCCGAGCACATTTCCATTGCCTCGCTGGCGCCGGACCTGCTGACCGTCACCTTTAACGGCCTGTCGAAGACCTACCGCGTGGCCGGTTTCCGCCAAGGCTGGATGGTGCTGAACGGGCCGAAGAAACACGCCAAAGGCTATATCGAAGGCTTGGAAATGCTGGCGTCGATGCGCCTGTGCGCCAACGTGCCGATGCAGCACGCGATCCAAACCGCGCTCGGTGGCTATCAGAGTATCAGCGAGTTTATTCAGCCGGGCGGCCGCCTGTACGAGCAGCGTGACAGAGCCTGGGAGCTGATCAACCAGATCCCCGGCGTCTCCTGCGTGAAGCCCAAAGGCGCGCTGTACATGTTCCCGAAAATTGACGCCAAGCGTTTCAATATTCACGACGACCAGAAGATGGTGCTGGATCTGCTGTTGCAGCAGAAAGTCCTGCTGGTGCAAGGCTCGGCGTTCAACTGGCCCTACCCTGACCACGTGCGTATCGTCACCCTGCCGCGCGTTGACGAGCTTGAAATGGCCGTCGGCAAACTCGGTCGCTTCCTCGAGACTTATCGTCAGTAAATGAGTCTTTCAGGGCGTCGCGCTGCCGACGCCCTGCTCCTTCTCAATGATTTTTGTTGTTCTCAGGGTGACACCGGCCCCGTTCCATGCTCACAATAGTGCTCATTCGCCGTAGATATTTGAGAGTGTTATGAGCCAAAGCCACTTCTTTGCCCACCTGTCTCGTTTGAAATTGATTGGCCGCTGGCCGCTGATGCGCAACGTGCGTACGGAAAACGTCTCTGAACACAGCCTGCAGGTGGCTTTCGTCGCCCACGCGCTGGCGGTGATCAAAAACCGCAAGTTCAACGGTAACCTCAATGCCGAACGCGTCGCGCTTCTGGCGATGTACCACGACGCCAGCGAAGTGCTGACCGGCGACATGCCGACGCCTATCAAGTATTACAATCCGCAGATTGCTCACGAATACAAAAAGATCGAGAAAATTGCCCAGCAGAAGCTGATCGAGATGCTGCCGCTGGAACTGCAAGATGATTTCCGTTCACTGATTGACGAGCACTATTACAGTGAAGAGGAGAAGCTGACGGTGAAACAGGCTGATGCCCTGTGCGCCTATTTGAAATGTCTGGAAGAGCTGTCGGCCGGTAATAACGAATTTAAGCTGGCGAAGGCGCGTCTGGAGAAGACGCTGGCGCTGCGTAAAAGCCCGGAAATGGACTACTTTATGGACGTCTTCATTCCGAGCTTTAGCCTGTCACTGGATGAAATCAGCCTCGACTCCCCGCTCTAATCGCTTCAAAACGGAAACAGCAGCGGCACCAGAAACACGCTGATGGCCATCACCATCAGCGTAAAAGGCACGCCAATGCGGATAAAGTCACTGAAGCTGTAATTGCCCGGCACCATCACCAGCGTGTTCACCGGTGAAGAGACCGGCGTCATAAAGGCTGCCGAGGCCGCAATCGCAATAATCATGGTAAAAGGATAAGGCGACAGCCCCATCTGCTGGGCCGTGGCAATGGCAATCGGCGCCATCAGCACCGCCGTGGCGGTATTCGAAATAAACAGCCCAATGGTCGCGCAGAGCACAAACAGGCTGAGCAGCATGATGTGCGGGCCGTGGCCGCCGCTGACATCCATCAGCCCTTTAACGATCAGCGCCACCCCGCCAGTTTTCTGCAAAGCCAGCGCAAAAGGCATCATCCCCACAATCAGCAGCAGACTCGGCCAGTGAATGGACTTATAAGCTCCCTCCATGGTGATACAGCGGAATTTGCCCATCAGCAGGCAGGCGACGATGGCGGCAATCACGTTCGGCACTTCGTCCGTCAGCATCAGCGCCACCATCAGTGCCAGGCAAAATAACGCGTGCGGAGCCTGACTGACGGCAGGCGCGACGTCGTCCACTTCGGCAGGAAGATTCAATACGATAAAATGGTGAGTTTGCTGTTGAAGCTGGCGGATAAGCTTCCAGTCGCCGATAACCAGCAAGGTATCGCCCAATTGCAGCTCTTCGTCGATTAGCTTGCCTTCGAGAGCCTCGCCGTTGCGGCGAATGCCAACAACGTTAAGGCCGTAGCGCGAGCGGAAACTCACCTGCTGCAAGCTCTTGCCCAGCAGCTCGGAATCGGGGATCAGCGACACTTCTGCCATGCCGACATCGCGGGACTGCTCGGAGAAGTAGTCGCCGCGCAGCACCATCGGCTCGAGCTTTTCATCAGTCAGAAATTGCCTGACGGAGATTTCACTGTCGGCCATATCCACCAGCAGCACGTCTCTGGCCCGCAGTTCGGTGCTGCCGGTGGCGCTGACCATGATGCGGCGGAATTTTCGCCAGCGCTCAATCCCCACCACGTTGGCGCTGTAGCGCGAGCGCAGATGCAGGTCATCCAGCGTTTTGCCCACCAGCGGAGAATCCGGACGGATGGCCATCCGCCTTGCCCGGCCGGTCAATCGGTAATCGCGGATCAGGTCGCGGAAGGTGCGGCGCTGCCAGTCCTCTTTTTTAACGCCGCTGTTTTCGCCAGAGAGCCAGCGGCGGGCAATCAGCATATAGCCAACGCCCATCATCAATACCACCAGACCAATCGGCGTCACGCCAAAAAAGCCAAAGCCGTCAAAGCCTTCACGCAGCAACTCACTGTTTACCACCATGTTTGGCGGCGTGGCGACCAGTGTCATCATGCCGCTAATAAGTCCGGCGAAACTCAGCGGCATCATCAGGCGGGCGGGAGAGGTTTTCATTTTGGCAGCGACGCTTAACACCACGGGGATGAAAATCGCCACCACGCCGGTCGAGCTCATAAAGGCCCCCAGCCCGGCGACGGTAAGCATCAGCAGCACCAGCATGCGCGTTTCGCTGTTGCCCGCGACCTTCATCAGCCATTCGCCAACCTGATAAGCCACGCCGGTTCGCACCAGCCCGTGCCCAATCACGAACAGCGCGGCGATAAGAATCACGTTCGGGTCACTGAACCCAGCCATCGCCTCGTGCAGCGTCAGAGTGCCGCTCATCACGAAAGCGACAATCACCAGCAAAGCCACCACGTCCATACGCAATTTATTGCTGGCGAACAGCACCATCGCCACAATTAATAGCAACAACACCCATATCAGTTCACTGGTCAAAACAAGGCTCCGTTTGTGATGAAAAGTAAAAGGCCGCAAGCTGAGACACCATGCCTGAAAGCATGCCATAAAAAAACCCCGCCGAAGCGGGGTTCATATCAACGAAATCGTCGTTTTAATCAGCAATGTGATATTAACGCAGGCCAACCATCACTTTCTGGCCATCAGCTTCCACCACGATGACTTCAAGGGTGCTAAGGTCCATGTCGACCTCTTCAATCCCCGGCGTGTCTGAAGGCGCGTTAACCGCGATCACTTTGCAGCCTGCCGCCAAGCCCGCCATTACACCGGCGGCGGCGTCTTCCACCACCACGCACTCTTCTGGCGCTAAACCGAGAAGCTCCGCGCCCAGCAGGTAAGCATCAGGCTGCGGCTTTCCGTGTTTAACTTGTTCCGCGGTGACAAACACTTCTGGCTTCGGCAAATTGGCCGCCGCGTGGCGGGCATGGGCCACGGCCACGGTGCCTGACGTGACAATCGCCCAAGGAATATTGTGGCGATTCAACTCACTAAGCAGCAAATGTGCCCCCGGCAGCGCGGTTACGCCTTCAGTGTCGGTGGCTTCAATCTGCTCGAGCTTTTGGAATTCGCGCTGGATGTTCTCTTCACTTTCGCCCGGCATAAAATGACGCAAAGAAGTGATTGCCTGCTTGCCATGAATAAACGCCAGCACCTCTTGCGGGCTGATACTGCGACTCAATGCCCAGTTAATCCAGGCGCGCTCTACCGCAGGTAGTGAATCGACTAACGTTCCATCAAGGTCGAACAAGAAACCTTTACACTCCACAATCAACTCCTTATCCCCTTTATGCTTGAAGCCGCAGCGTTGGTGGCTACGGCTTCATCACTCGGGTTGCAATTTAGGCATTAATAATCTGCGCGATCTCGACCGCGCTTAGATGATATTGGCGTGGACATGCCTGCCAGACGGCGAGCATACGCTGGTATTTTTCCCACATTTTGGTCTGTGAGTTGAACCCGTGGGTTCCTGAATCGAAGTCAGTATAGCGGCCTTCGGTGTTCACCATAAAGCGAACATAGCTCAGATAGCGGGATTCTGTTGCGGCGTCGAAGCCAAGGAAGTCCAGACGGCGGCGATCCAGCCCCTGAGTATCTTTAAGATTGGTCCATGAAACCTGCATCGCGTGGTGCATTTCCATAATGTTGATGACGGTACGGCAGGTCTCTTCCGACAGCTCGCCAAAGTCGCGATCCAGCTCGCGCATTTGCAGACCAAAGCCGCGCTCAATCACCGTTTGCAACCGGCGATAGCGATCGGCGTTTTCCGGGTCCAGCATGGTCATCATTTTATATTGATTGGATAAAATCAGGCGTTGGGCGTTGGTCATTTCCATCGTGAATTTCCTCAAGTATGCATAATGAACAAAGCATGACACAGGGCAAACTAGCGTGAAATCTCAAGCTCACCATTCTTTGATTTAGACACATAATCTGAGTAGAAATGAAGACGATTCACTGGTGATGGCCGCTACTGATGCAAGCAATAGCGCAAAGAAAAACGGATGCAGCGCATCCGTTAAATATCATCGAGGAAGGTTCTGTCCAGCTGCTTGAAGGCGCGCTTAAGCACATCGGCCAGCGACTGGTAGGTCGGCGTACCTTCTACCGGTGCCAGCGCCTGCCCTGCTTCGGCCAGCTTATTGCGTACATCGTGGAACCACGTCAGCAGCGTTGGCGGCAGCGGCGTTAACGAACGGCGACCTAACCACCACAGACCTTGCATCGGCAAGCTACAGGCAAAGATAGAGGTGGCAACCGCCGGGCCGAGCTGGC
Source organism: Ewingella americana ATCC 33852 (assembly GCF_000735345.1). Classification (GTDB taxonomy): domain Bacteria; phylum Pseudomonadota; class Gammaproteobacteria; order Enterobacterales; family Enterobacteriaceae; genus Ewingella; species Ewingella americana. The sequence goes on from NZ_JMPJ01000057.1 coordinate 35,936, forward strand.
CGCCGAGGGCAATCTGCCAAGTTAACGTGAAAACGGCCAAAGGTGGCATAAAGCGCACAGCAAAACGCGTCGCCGTCGAAATACGGTTCTCGGGGAATACTGGCGCCAGACGCTTATCGGCTGGCCAAGTCTTCATATAATGTTGCCCGCGCTGGAATACCTGAAACCAACTGACAGAACCTGATGGCTTACTGGTCATGGGTGCACCTCAACTTCACATATAATAATTAAAAAATAGTTGTAAATAACAAACGGGATTTTAGCACGATTAAATATATTTTGTTTTTGCAGGCACCAGTCGGTATCCTGTCCCCGCAAATTCGGGGCGTTGCTTCATCTTGCCTCCGCTTGGTGCCTTTTGTAATTAATTATTGTCTTATTTGTTAGCGTTTTTACCGATTAAAGCCCTAATAAGTAACATTCTGAGGGGTCTGACGCACTCATTAAGAGATGTTTTGTCAGCATAAAAGGTGATTCATCACCGCCCGGTTTCGGCCGTTGGCAAAAGATTCCCCAGCTTTATCACTGTCATGCCGCTTTTCTTCGTTGGCATGATGTTAATCATAATTGTCACCGCCATTATGCGCTACGCTTGATGTCTGATTGACGATTTATTAACCACGTGTTTTGTTTTTATCTTAAACAGCACCAACAATAAATAGGTACTTCCATGTCGAGTAAGCTAGTTCTGGTTCTTAACTGTGGCAGCTCTTCCCTTAAGTTCGCCATCATTGATGCTGCGAATGGCGAAGAGTACATCTCAGGTTTAGCCGAATGTTTCCATCTGCCAGAAGCCCGCATCAAATGGAAAATGGACGGTGGTAAAGAAGAAGCCGCACTTGGCGCTGGCGCTGCGCACAGTGAAGCTCTGAAGTTCATTGTTGATAACATCCTGTCCAAAAAACCTGAACTCTCTGCTGAACTGGTGGCAATCGGTCACCGCATCGTTCACGGCGGCGAAAAACTGACCAAATCAATGCTTATTAATGATGCAGTCATTCAGGGTATCAAAGAATCTATCCCGTTTGCACCGCTGCATAACCCAGCACACCTGATCGGTATCGCTGAAGCGTTGAAATCCTTCCCGAAACTGGCTGACAAAAACGTGGCAGTGTTCGACACGGCGTTCCACCAAACTATGCCGGAAGAGTCTTACCTCTACGCGCTGCCGTACAGCCTGTACAAAGATCACCACGTTCGTCGCTACGGCGCACACGGCACCAGCCACTTCTACGTGACGCAAGAAGCCGCGAAAATGCTGAACAAGCCAGTGGAAGAAGTGAACCTGATCACTTGCCATCTGGGCAACGGCGGCTCTGTTAGCGCAATCCGTAACGGTAAATGCGTGGATACTTCCATGGGTCTGACCCCGCTGGAAGGTCTGGTGATGGGTACCCGCAGTGGTGACATCGACCCGGCAATCATCTTCCACCTGCACGACGCTCTGGGCATGAGTGTTGACCAGATCAACAAAATGCTGACCAAAGAATCCGGCCTGCTGGGCCTGACTGAAGTCACCAGCGACTGCCGCTATGTTGAAGATAACTACGCGACTAAAGCCGACGCTAAACGCGCAATGGACGTCTTCTGCCACCGTCTGGCTAAGTACATCGGTTCTTACGCAGCCCTGATGGAAGGCCGTCTGGACGCCGTAGTCTTCACCGGCGGTATCGGTGAAAACGCCGCGATGGTTCGTGAATTCGCACTCGACAAACTGGGCCTGCTGGGCTTTGAAATCGACCACGAACGTAACCTCGCAGCGCGCTTTGGCAAGTCTGGCGCTATCAATAAAGAAGGCACGCGTACCGCGCTGGTCATCCCGACCAACGAAGAGCTGGTTATCGCTCAAGATGCGGCTCGCCTGACCGCATAAGATGCATCCCACTGCCAGCGCCTGCTGGCAGTTTTCTTTAATTAGGCGAGCGTAGCCAGTCTGGAAGCAGCCGCGTTAAGCAGTCATCGCACCTTCCTTACTCAAGTTCTACGTCCGTCTGGCATTCCAGAGAGGTTTAGCCGTGTCCCGTACAATTATGTTGATCCCTACAGGCACCAGCGTCGGTCTGACCAGCGTCAGCCTTGGCGTGATCCGTGCCATGGAACAAAAAGGCGTTAGCCTAAGCATCTTCAAGCCTATCGCCCAGCCGCGCACCGGTGGCGATTCGCCAGACCAAACCACCACTATTATCCGCGCCAACTCCAGCGTTCCTGCTGCCGAGCCGCTGAAAATGAACCACGTGGAAAACCTGTTGAGCTCTAACCAGCAGGACGTGCTGATGGAAGAGATCATCGCTCGTTACCACGAAAACACCAAAGATGCAGAAGTCGTGCTGGTTGAAGGCTTAGTGCCAACCCGTAAACATCAGTTCGCTAACGCCCTGAACTACGAAATTGCCAAAACCCTGAATGCCGAAATCGTCTTCGTTATCGCGCTGGGCAATGACTCCCCGGCACAGCTGAAAGAGCGCATTGAGCTGGCACGTAGCAGCTTCGGCGGCAGCAAAAACAAAAACATTACCGGCGTTATCATTAACAAACTGAATGCCCCGGTTGATGATCAAGGCCGTACGCGCCCTGACCTGTCTGAAATCTTCGATGACTCAACCAAAGCAAGCGTGGCCAACGTTGACCCAAGCCAGCTGTTCGCTAACAGCCCGCTGCCGGTGCTGGGCTGCATTCCTTGGAGCTTCGAGCTGATCGCCACTCGCGCCATCGACATGGCGAAGCACCTGAATGCGCGAATCATCAATGAAGGTGACATACAGACTCGCCGCGTGAAATCCGTGACCTTCTGCGCGCGCAGCATCCCGCACATGCTAGAGCACTTCCGTCCGGGCTCGCTGCTGGTGACCTCCGCTGACCGTCCTGACGTGCTGGTTTCAGCCTGTCTGGCGGCGATGAACGGCGTGGAAATCGGCGCTATCTTGCTGACTGGCGGCTATGACATCGACGATCGCATCAACACCCTGTGCGAGCGCGCGTTCAAAACTGGCCTGCCTGTCTTCATGGTGGATACCAACACGTGGCAGACTTCCCTCAGCCTGCAAAGCTTCAACCTAGAAGTGCCAGCAGATGACCACCAGCGCGTTGAGAAGCTGCAACAGTACGTGGCTTCCCACATCAACAGCGACTGGATCAACTCACTGAGCGCCCACTCCGAGCGTTCACGCCGCCTGTCTCCACCGGCCTTCCGCTATCAGCTGACCGAACTGGCGCGTAACGCGAAAAAACGCATCGTGCTGCCAGAAGGCGATGAGCCGCGTACCGTAAAAGCCGCCTCTCTGTGTGCTGAACGTGGTATCGCAGAATGCGTGCTGCTGGGTAACCCAGAAGAGATCCAACGCGTAGCTTCCGCTCAGGGTATCGAGCTGGGCAAAGGCATCCAGATTGTGGACCCAGTGGTAGTGCGTGAAGAGTACGTGGCGCGTCTGGTTGAACTGCGTAAAAGCAAAGGCATGACCGAAGTGGTTGCCCGCGAGCAGTTGGAAGACAACGTGGTTCTCGGCACTCTGATGCTGGAAAAAGGCGAAGTTGACGGTCTGGTATCCGGCGCGGTTCACACCACGGCGAACACCATCCGCCCACCGTTGCAGCTGATCAAAACTGCACCGGGCAGCTCGCTGGTTTCTTCCGTGTTCTTCATGCTGCTGCCTGACCAAGTGCTGGTTTACGGCGACTGTGCGATCAACCCGGACCCAACGGCTGAGCAGCTGTCTGAAATCGCTATCCAGTCTGCGGATTCCGCTGCAGCCTTCGGTATCGAGCCACGCGTCGCCATGATCTCCTACTCCACCGGTAACTCTGGTGCAGGTAGCGACGTTGAGAAAGTGCGTGAAGCGACCCGTCTGGCACAGGAAAAACGCCCAGACCTGATCATCGACGGTCCGCTGCAATATGACGCCGCAATCATGGCTGACGTTGCACAGTCCAAAGCGCCAAACTCGCCGGTAGCAGGTAAAGCGACCGTGTTCATCTTCCCAGACCTGAACACCGGTAACACCACCTATAAAGCGGTTCAGCGTTCGGCTGATTTGGTCTCAATCGGGCCAATGCTGCAAGGCATGCGTAAGCCAGTTAACGACCTGTCTCGCGGCGCGCTGGTTGACGATATCGTCTACACCGTGGCACTGACTGCAATTCAATCTGCACAGGCTGAAGCGGCTGCTAAAGCTTAATTTCTCGCCTGCTCAGAATGCAAAACGCCGACATCGAGTCGGCGTTTTTTTTTGGACATAATTTCGTTACAGCAGCTGTTTCGCCGCCTCCAGAATGTGCTCGGCGGTCAGGCCGTACTCCTGCTGCAAGAAATCCTGCGTGCCGACTTGGCCGTAGCGCTCCTTCACGCCCACGCGGCGCATCGGCACCGGCGTATGTTCGACCAGCACTTCCGCCACGGCTGAACCCAGCCCGTTATGGATGCTGTGGTTCTCACAGGTGACGATTTTGCCGGTTTTGGCGGCGTATTGCTGAATGATCTCTTTATCGATAGGTTTCAGGGTGAACATGTCGATAACCGCCGCGCTGATGCCGTCACGCGCCAGAATCTCCGCCGCTTTTAGCGCTTCTGCCACCATAATGCCGTTAGCAATCAGCGTGATATCATCGCCGTCGCGCAGCAGGTTGGCTTTACCGATGGTGAAGGTGGAACCCTCTTTATACACCTGAGTCGCCTGTTTGCGGATGGTGCGCACCCAGTAGAAGCCTTTCAGATCCACCAGCTGCTGCAAGATATCGCGGAACATCACGGCGTCGGTGACTTCCAACACAATCGAGTTCGCCAAGCCGCGCACAATGCCCATGTCCTCGAAAGACATGTGCGTGCCGCCATTGTGGCAGGCAGTGACACCGGCGTCAGAGGCGATCACCTTGACGTTATTCTTCTGATAATCCAAAGACATAAACAGCTGGTCGAAGCAGCGACGGCTGGCAAAGGCGGTGAAAGTGTGGACAAACGGCACCCGCCCGGTCAGTGACAGGCCAGCGGCGACGCCAATCACGTTGGCTTCCATGATGCCGCAGTTAATCACGTGCTGCGGATGGTCGCGGTGTACGCCGTCCATCGCCATGGCGCTCATCAGGTCAGCTTCGAGAGCGATTATTGGCGTGTTCTCGACGATTTTTTCCCGCACCACGTTGCCGTAGACTTTACGCATTTCAATGTTGTCGGGTTTCAGTTCCAGCGTGACTTCAAACATGGGCGGCCTCCAGTTCAGCAATGGCGTTTTCGATTTCCAGTTTCACTTCCGGGGTTAATCGCAGATGGTGCGAGTTAGCCAGTGATTCCAGATACTTCACGCCCTGTCCTTTCACGCTGTCGAGCACGATAGCCAGCGGGCGCTGCTCGCCCTTACGCACTGGAGTTAGCGCATTCTGCAAGGCCACGATGTCATCACCCTTGATAGTCAACACGTCGAAGCCAAAGGCGCTGAACTTGCCGGCCAAATCAAACGGCTTGATCACTTCATCCAGCAAGCCGTCGAGCTGTTGCTTGTTGTAGTCGATAAACACCGTCAGGTTGTTGAGATTGTGGTGAGCAATAAACTGGAAAGCCTCCCAACATTGGCCCTCGTTCAACTCACCGTCGCCCACCACGCAGAACACACGGTTAGCGCGTTTCGCCAGTTTGTGCGACAGCGCCATGCCGGTGGCAATAGACACGCCCTGCCCCAGAGATCCGGTGGTTGCATCCACGCCGATGGTGCGCAGGCGATCTGGATGGCTCGGCAGCTTGGTTCCATTCTGGTTTAGCGTTTTCAAATCGGCCTGTGGGAAGTAGCCTTTTAACGCCAGCGTGGCATACAGCGCCGGACCAGCATGGCCTTTCGACAGAACAAAATAATCACGCTCTTGCCAGTCGGGCTTGGCCGGGTCGATACGCATCACGTCGCTATACAGCACCGCCAGCGTTTCGACCACCGACATGCTGCCGCCGTAGTGACCAAAGCCTAATCCGGTGAGCATTTTTAGGGTCTCAATACGGATTTGACGAGCAAACTCACGAACCTCTTGGACATCTTTCATGTTTATTGGTCCTTATTTTAGTTAGCACTTGGCTCGGCCTGTTAATGACTAACAGGCCTTACCTTGTGCTTTCCCGGATGGTTAGTGGTACTTAGGAAGAATTACTTTTCGCTTACTGCTTTTTCTGCGGCTGGCTTTTTCGCCAGATAGTTGTAGGCCACCAGCGCGGCGAAGATAGCCACGATCAGCGCCATAATGGCTTCTTTCGACATGAAGCGAGCCAGATTGCCGAGCAGGATACCAATGACGCCGAAGTCAGCATCAGAGAAGGTGGCGTTGGCGAAGCCCAGCGCACCCAGTACTGGCAGCAGCAGAACTGGCAGGAAGGTGATCAGCACGCCGTTGGCAAATGCGCCAACCATTGCGCCACGACGACCGCCAGTGGCGTTACCGAACACGCCAGCGGTAGCACCGGTGAAGAAGTGCGGCACCACGCCCGGCAGAATCAATACCAGATTGAACTGCCCCAGCAGGAACAGGCCAACCAGACCGCCGAGGAAGCTGAACAGGAAACCAATCAGCACGGCATTTGGCGCGTAAGGGTACACCACCGGGCAGTCCAGCGCCGGGCGAGCATTAGGCACCAGCTTCTCAGAGAATCCGACGAACGCCGGAACGATTTCCGCCAGAATCAGGCGCACGCCTTGCAGGATGATGAACACACCCGCCGCGAAGGTGATAGCCATGATGATGGAGTACACCAAATAGTTCTGGCCCGCGCTGTACGTCTGCTCAACGAATACTTGGCCCGCGAACACCGCGAGGATCAGGTAGATGATGATCATGGTCAGCGAGATAGAAATCGAGCTATCGCGCAGGAAGCTGAGGTTCTTCGGCAGGTTCATCTCTTCGGTAGAGCGAGAACCTTTACCGACCTTGCTACCAATCCAGCCTGACAGCACATAACCGATGGTGCCGAAATGGCCGAATGCCACGTCGTCATTGCCAGTGATGCGACGCATATAGCGCTGCGCCAGTGCCGGGAAGAACGCCATGATAAGGCCCAGCGTCAGGGAACCAGTGAACACCAGACCCACGCCTTCAAAGCCAGCGACGGTCAGGATAACGCTGATCATACAGGCCATGTAGAAGGTGTGGTGGCCGGTCAGGAACACGTATTTCAGGCGAGTGAAACGCGCCACAATCAGGTTAGCCACCATGCCGAACGCCATGATCAAGGCAGTAGGCGCACCGAATTTCTCCAAAGCGATAGACACAATCGCTTCGTTATTTGGAATGATCCCCTGAATACTGAAAGCATGTTCAAACATGCCGCCTAAAGGATTTAATGCCCCGACTAATACCGTGGCACCGCCCGCCAATACCAGAAAGCCTAATATCGTTTTTACCGTGCCTTTCACCACATCGGAAAAGTTTTTCTTTTGTGCGACCAGACCGATCAACGCAATAAGACCGACCAAAATAGAAGGCACTTTTAATATATCAACCACAAACTTGAGCGTTTCCTGGATAAACATATACACCTCTTTATTTTTAGAATAATCGTCTTATCACACAGGATATTTTTCGAAGTGGGCGACTAACTTGGTTTCCAGCTCATTAATATCCACAATGTTAGTAATGACCACCAACTGGTTCTCTGGAATGCTGGCGCTGGCGGCGATGTCTTTCGCCATCACGAAGAGATCTGCTTCGCCCGGAATGGCAGAGGAGAGATCTGAATGCTCAACCACGGCCTGAATATTCAACTTTTTCAGCACTTTCTTGATGTTCATTTCCACCATAAAGCTGCTGCCTAAACCTGAACCACAAATCGCCATAATTTTCATGTTATTTACCTGTGTTTTAAAGTTTGTAGGGTAACTCACCAGTATTAATCTGACGTGTACCGTATTACGCATCCATGATGAACTGACATTATTCCCTTGGTTCAGGAATTAGAATTTAGAGATAATTTCCTGAATAGTTTTTATATCTTTAGCTGCAAATATCTTCTGCATTTCATCTTCGCTGGAAAATAGCTCCGCCAGCTCAGAAATTAATTCGATATGGCTGTGCTTATCCGGCGCGGCTAACATCACCACGCTGTACACCGGGTCATTATCTTCTGAGTTGAATTTCACGCCGTGAGGCAGTGTCAGTAAAGATAATCCCAAGCCTTCGGCTCCCTCTTCAGGGCGGGCGTGTGGCATGGCAATGCCCGGCGCCAAAACGTAGTACGGACCTAACTTCTCATGCTGGGCAAAAATCGCCTCAACGTAGTCGGCAGTAATGGTGCCGTTCGCCAGTAAAGGTTCAGCACTGGCTTTCACGGCTTCGCGCCAGTCAGTGATGTCGTGTCTGATGTGGATCGTATCTGGTGTCAGCCAATCATTAAGCATTGCAACTCCTGACTCTTATTTTTGAAATTCTTAGTTTGTGGTGTCACTGGGCCTAAAGGTCGTCTGAATATAAATATTAACAACCTCCCCCGATCCCATTAACGATCCAGACTCTACTCAGCGATAGCGTTAACATCTGTGACGAAAATCACAAAGGTAGCGCTACCAAACTTCTATCATTTGATTCTGTGATAGCGCTATCAAAAATAATCAGCCCGAGGTATCAGACAACATTGGGGATGAGAAATAAGGATATACTTTGTCCACGATTTGCCGATAATTCATCACATCTGCCGCTGTTACCCCTGCCGTTCTTGCGGGAACCCTCTGGTTTGCGGCCCATTTTAGCTAGCTATGCCCTGTGCAAGATGCGCAGTTAAGAGTCAGGATAGTGAATGTCGATTAACAAAAAACGACGCAGTACCGGAAGAGTGACGCTGGCCGATGTCGCGCAACTCGCGGGTGTCGGGAGTATGACCGTGTCCCGCGCGCTAAGAACGCCGGAACAGGTTTCGGATAAACTGCGTGAGAAAATTGAAGAGGCCGTCAGCCAGCTCGGCTATTTGCCCAATCAGGCCGCCAGCTCGCTCGCTTCCGCCTCTTCCTACACCATTGCGATGATTGTCCCAAGCCTGTCAGAGCCGGGCTGTGCCGAGATGTTTGCCGGTTTGCAAAAGATCCTGCAACCCGCCGGGTATCAAATCATGCTGGCCGAGTCGCAGCATCGCCTCGAACGCGAAGAGAAGCTGCTCGAAACCCTGCTCTCCTACAACTTAGCCGCCGCCATTTTGCTCAGCGTCGAGCACTCGCCGAACGTGCGCAATTGGCTGGATAACACCTCAATTCCGGTGCTGGAAATTGGCGCGCTTACCGAATCGCCGATTGATATGAATATCGGTATCGATAACGTCGAAGCCATGTACCAACTGACCAAAACGGTGATCGACCGCGGCTATAAAAACATTGGCATGCTGTGCGCCAATCAGGAGCAGTGGATCTTCCAGCAGCACCTGCAAGGCTGGCACAAAGCCATGCTCAAGGCACATATGTCGGTGCATCGGGTGATCAACTCCGCCGAGCCAGCCAACTTCACCACCGGCGCGCGCCAGTTGCCTGAGTTCTTGCTGGCATGGCCTGAACTCGACGCGCTGGTCTGCGTTTCCGACGAACTGGCCTGCGGCGTACTGTACGAATGCCAGCGCCGAAGAGTGAAAGTGCCAGATGATTTAGCCGTGGTGGGTTTTGGTAATAGTGACGTGAGCAAGGTGTGTCAGCCGCCGTTGACCACCATCGCCATTCCGCACAAAGAGATTGGTATCCGCGCGGCGCAGGCCCTGCTGGCGCGCATTAATGATGAAGAGTGGGAAGAAGTCGCGATTGCCTCATCACTCTGCCGCCGCGATAGTTGTTAAGCCTGAATAATCCTTAGAAACGCAGAGGGCGGCCTAAGCCGCCCCTTGGTGCATTTTACTCAGAAGCCGTTAAGCTCCGTCGGCACTTTTACTTTCCTGAACATCACCCAGCGAGAAGGAAGAGGTTTCAACCGGCAGCGGATCGCCCGGTAAGATTTTCTCTTCACGAACCAATGGCTTACCGTGTTCTTTCTCATTGTTGCGGGTCATCCACAGTGAGAGCGCTTTCAACGAGTCTGGCGTGAATTCGTCACAACGGGCAGTGATCTCTTCTGGCGTCATCCAGCTCACTTCGTCGACTTCTTCTTCCTGCAAAGCAAAAGGACCGTGGGAAACGCAGCTGAACAGCGCGCCCCAAACCCGGCACTTGTTTGGCTCTTCGAAGTAGAACATACCGTGCTCGGCAAAAGGCACGCCAGCAATACCCAGCTCTTCTTCTGCTTCGCGACGGGCGGAATCCAACACATTCTCCCCACTCTGCACCACGCCGCCGGCAGTGGCATCTAACCAACCTGGGAAGAAATCTTTGGTCTCGGTGCGTCTTTGCACCAGGATTTTACCCATGCCGTCGTGAACTACGATGTAGCTGGCACGATGGCGCAGGCACTGAGCTCGCATCTGTTGACGGCTAGCCTGAGCTATTACTTCGTTCTCTTCGTTGACGATATCAACCCATTCGCCGGTGCCGGTGTTCTGCTCTTGTTCCGCCATCCTATGAAACCTTCTAAGGGTAAAATTGAGTATCCGCTGATTCTATCTGTCTCTGCGGGGGCGCTTCAATAGCCAGAGGTGCATTGTTCCACGCTTAAAGCTAAGACAGTCTTGGCCGGAAACCATCAGACTAGTCTCACAGTGGAAACCAAGCTTAACTGATATGTTAACCTAAAGTTGATAGTTTGCGGATGTTGCACCCGATACAGTAACAATTCAACGCTATTCTTCTATTTTCAGAATCCCGCTCTGCCGCATGTCGGCCACAAAATCTAATAACGCAGGAGGCATTATGATTGATTTATATTACGCGCCAACACCCAACGGACACAAAATCACCCTCTTTCTCGAAGAAGCCGAAATACCCTATCGAATCCAACGCATTAACATCAGTTCCGGCGATCAGTTCAAGCCCGAGTTTCTCGCCATCTCGCCCAATAATAAAATTCCTGCCATTGTAGATAATCATCCCGTGGACAACGGCGCGCCGATTAGCGTGTTTGAGTCTGGCGCCATCTTGCAGTATCTCGCCGACAAAACCGGCAAACTGCTCAGCCAAGAGCTACGCGAACGCACCCTGACACTCCAGTGGCTCTACTGGCAAGTCGGCGGATTCGGCCCGATGCTGGGGCAAAATCACCATTTCACCCACTTCGCCCCGCAGCCCGTCCCTTACGCCATCGAGCGTTATCTGCAAGAAACCCAACGCCTGTACAACGTGCTCAATACCCAGCTGGAGAAAAACGCCTATATTGCGGGCGAAAACTACAGCATTGCCGACATTGCGACCTACCCGTGGGCAGTGTCACACGAGCGGCAACGGATTGATCTGGCGGACTACCCTGCCGTGCGCAACTGGTTTGAACGCATCAAGAACCGCCCTGCGACGCAAAAAGCCTACGCCGTGGCCGATCAGAAGTAGCGAACAACGCCTCGTTGTTATCCCCAATGCCGTGATTTTTGCCGATACCCGCGCGGGTTATCGACGCATTGGGGATAAAAATATTTCACTCAGGATGTGCTCCATATCGCGTGTTTAGTGCGAGGAGTAACCTATGCTAAAAAGAAGCCTTCCAACGGGCATTCAATAAGTTAAGGAGCCAGCCTATGAAAATCTTGATAACCGGAGCCACCGGCCTTATCGGACGCCGACTCACAGAACGTCTGCTCGGCCAGTCGCACCATATCACAGCGCTGACTCGCTCCCCCTCCCGCGCCGCCAAAGTGCTTGGCCCGCAGGTGCTGCTGTGGGAGTCGCTGGAAGATAAAACCTCTTTAGACGGCTTCGACGCGGTGATCAATCTCGCCGGTGAGCCAATCGCCGATAAGCGCTGGACCAAAGATCAGAAGCAGAAGTTATGCGATAGCCGCTGGCAGGTCACCGAGCGCCTCGCCACCCTGATTAACGCCAGCCAGAAGCCGCCGTCAGTCTTCATTTCCGGCTCCGCCGTGGGCTATTACGGCGACCAAGGTCAGGCGTTGGTGCCCGAAGATGAGCCGCCAAATAAGCAGTTCACTTGGCAACTCTGCGCCCGTTGGGAAGCCTTAGCCTTAGCCGCAGAGAGCGACCGCACCCGAGTCTGCCTGCTGCGCACCGGCGTGGTGTTAGCCAGTAAAGGTGGCGCGCTGGCAAAAATGGTGCTGCCCTTCCGCGCCGGTCTCGGCGGCCCGTTTGGCGACGGCCAGCAATATATGCCGTGGATCCACATCGACGACATGGTAAACGGCATCATTTTCCTGTTGATGCACGAAACCCTGAATGGCCCATTCAATATGGTTTCCCCCTATCCCGCCCGCAACGAGCAGTTCAGCGCCCTGCTGGGTGAAGTCCTGCACCGCCCAGCCTTTATGCGAGTGCCTGCGGGCGCTGTACGCCTGTTGATGGGTGAATCAGCCGTTCTGGTGCTGGGCGGCCAACGAGCTGTGCCAAGGAGGTTGGAAGATGCAGGGTTTACGTTTGGGCATCAGGAGTTGAAGGAGGCGCTTGAGAGCATTCTGAAGGGGTGATTGGGATGGGCTTCCCAAGCGAGCCTTTTAAGGTCAAGGTCGTGCGCTGCCGCCACACCGGCCTTGAGGGGCGCCTATCGCCGCGCCCCTCAAGACTCCCCGGCTCTTTACTGCGCGCTCCGCTGGTTGGGCGGACGTGTTTCAGGTACTTCCGTTCTCCACCGCAAAATGTCGCCGCTTAGGCGGTTCCTTCGCTTCAGGCTTCGAGCCTTTAGTCTCGAACCATTCGCTCAGCGCCATTTTTGACTGCGGTTTTGAGGCATTTCAACCGAACCGTTTCAGTGATTTT
>NZ_JMPJ01000058.1 GCF_000735345.1 Ewingella americana ATCC 33852
GCGAGGGAACCGCCTAAGCGGCGGCACTTCGCGACGAGCGCTGAAGCCGCTGAAACACGTCCGTTCCAACCCTGCGAAGCCTCGATCGCACAGCAGAAAAAACGCAGGGTTCCAAGGGAGGCGCGTTTACGCCTCCCTTGGTCGGTGTGGGCCGACGCCCACGGTTTTGAAGTTGAATTTAAAGATTTAAAAAGCAGGTCAGGGCAGCAGCCCAAAAGTTAGCGCCCCGAAAGCCGCCCTCTTTCCTACTCCTTAATGTCCGTCTGATAGAAAATATGTTTCCCAAACGGGTCGACCTCGTACCCGCTCACCTCTTTGCGAACTGGTTCGAAAATCGTCGAGTGGGCGATGAACACGGCTGGAGCTTGGTCGTGCATCATCTGTTGGGCTTCTTCGTACAGCGCGACGCGCTTGTCGTGATCGGTGGTCTCTTTGGCTTCGGTGATTAACTTATCGAATGGCGGATAGCACCACTTGGCCGAGTTAGAACCGCCTTTGGCAGCGTTACAGGTGTACAGCGGGCCGAAGAAGTTGTCCGGGTCGCCGTTGGCGGTGGTCCAGCCCATCAGCGCGGCCATGTGCTCGCCGTTGCGGATGCGGGTCTGATACTCGCCCCACTCGTAGCTCACGATGTGCGCCTTCACGCCAATCTTCGCCCAGTCGGACTGGATCATCTCGGCCATGCGGCGGGCATTTGGGTTGTATGGGCGCTGAACCGGCATCGCCCACAGGTCGATATCAAAACCATTCGGGAAACCGGCTTCGGCTAACAGCGCCTTGGCTTTCTCTGGTGAGAAATCGTAATCCGCCACTTTATCGTTATAGCCCCAGACGCCGGTCGGCAGCAGCGTTTTAGCTACTGTCCCGGTACCCTGAAACACGGCTTCGATGATTTGCGGCTTGTTGATCGCCATGCTCAGCGCCTGGCGCACTTTCACATTATCCAACGGCGGCTTTTGGGTATTGAAGGACAGGAAGCCGGTATTCAGCCCAGACTTGCTCATCAGATTAATGTCTTTGTTGGCGCGCATCCGGTCCAAATCAGCCGGATTGGGGAATGGCATCACCTGACACTCATTCTTCTCCAGCTTGGCAAGACGCATCGAGGCATCAGGCGTGATGGTGTAAACCAGACGGTCGATTTTCGACTTGCCCTGCCAGTATTCCGGGAAAGCTTTGTACAGCAGACGAGTGTCTTTCTGGTACTGCACCAGTTCGAACGGGCCGGTGCCGATAGGGTTCATGTCGACTTTTTCTGGCGTACCGGCTTTCAGCATCTGGTCGGCATATTCCGCCGAGAGGATAGAGGCGAAATACCACGCCAAATCAGCCACAAACGGGGCTTCCGGGCGGGTCAGATTGAAACGAACCGTGTAGTCATCCACCTTGTCGATACTGCCAATCAGGTCACCCATCTTCAGGCTGTCGAAGTTGAGATAAGTCCCGCCCGACACCTTGTGGTAAGGGTTATTTTCGTCTTTCTGGCGCATGAAGGAGAAAATGACATCGTCAGCGTTGAAGTCACGGGTTGGCGTGAAAATCTTGCTGCTCTGGAATTTCACCCCTTTACGCAGGTGGAAAGTGTAGGTTTTGCCGTCCGGGCTGATGTCCCAACTTTCGGCAAGGCTCGGCACTAAATCAGTGGTGCCGGCTTTGAAATCGACCAGACGGTTATAGATAGGCACCGCGCTGGCGTCTACCGAAGTTCCCGAGGTGTAAAGCTGTGGGTTGAACTGCTCTGGCGAGCCTTCTGAGCAATAGACTAAGGTCTTGGCGGACACGCCGCCCGTCACCGCCAAGGCCAGTAAACCGGCACTTATTTTGAGGATGTTGTGTTTCATGGTTTTCCCTGTCGTTGTGTTTAATAACGCTTATTCTTCGTGGTGCATCTTTTAAAAACAGATTAACATTCAGGCAACAGCTAGTAATTCTCTGTTATATATGAAAATCTTCTATGTAAGCAAACTTAGGGGTCATAATGTCGACAACAATCGAAAAACAGCTTACCGAACGTTTCTTTCGTTACCTGTCAGTGAGCACGCAAAGTGATGCCCACGCTACTACCCTTCCAAGCACGCCGGGCCAGCACACACTGGCGAAATTACTCGCCGACGAACTCAAAACGCTGGGCCTGCAAAATATTCAAATTGATGAACACGCCACCGTCACCGCCGTTAAGCCGGGCACCAAGCAAGGCGGGCCGCGCATTGGCTTCATCACCCATATTGATACCGTGGACGTCGGCCTCAGCCCGGACATTCACCCGCAAACCCTGACCTTCACTGGCGACGACGTCTGCCTGAATAAAGAAAAAGATATCTGGCTACGCCCGTCTGAGCGCCCGGAGATTTTGCCGTACAAAGGTCAGGAGATTATTTTTAGCGACGGCACCAGCGTGCTCGGCGCGGACAATAAAGCCGCCGTCACCGTGGTAATGACCCTGCTGGAAAACCTGCGTGACGACCAGCAGTATGGCGATATCGTCGTGGCCTTCGTGCCAGATGAAGAAATTGGCCTGCGCGGCGCGAAGGCGCTGGATCTGGCGCGTTTCGACGTGGATTTCGCTTACACCATCGACTGCTGCGAATTGGGCGAAGTGGTGTATGAGAACTTCAACGCGGCGGCGGTAGACATCAGCTTCACCGGCGTGACCGCCCACCCAATGTCCGCCAAAGGCGTGCTGGTCAACCCACTGTTAATGGCTCACGACTTCATCAGCCAGTTTGACCGTGCCGAAACGCCGGAAAACACCGAAGGCCGCGAAGGCTATATCTGGTTCAACGGCATGAGCGCCACCCAGCAAGGCGCGGAGCTTAAAGCCTCTATTCGCGACTTCGACAGCGACAGCTTTGCGGCGCGAAAAGTAAAAATTCAGCAAGTGGCGAAAGAGATCCAGGCCAAATACCCGACGGCTAAAGTCTCGGTAGAAATCAGCGATACCTACAGCAATATCAGCAGCGCCATTGGCGAAGACCGTCGCGCTATCGACCTGATTTTCGCCGGTTTACAACAGATTGGCGTGGAGCCGAAGGTGATTCCAATGCGCGGCGGCACCGACGGCGCGGCGCTGTCAGCGAAAGGCTTGCTGACGCCAAACTACTTCACCGGCGCGCACAACTTCCACTCTAAGTATGAGTTCCTGCCCGTCAGCTCCTTCGTGAAGTCTTACGAACTGACCGTGCAACTCTGCCTGCTGGCCGCCAAAGGCTAATGCAGCAAGGTCCTCCCCTTCAGCCGGGGAGGACGCTTTTGTTACTTCTACTTTCTTACTTCCAGCTATTACTTCAGAGCACCTGACAAGAACTGCTGCAAACGCGCAGATTTCGGGCTGCCGAACACATCTGCCGGATTGCCCTGCTCTTCAATCACGCCCTGATGCAAGAAGATCACGTGGCTGGAAACGTGACGAGCAAACTCCATCTCGTGCGTCACCACCACCATGGTTTTGCCCTCTTCCGCCAGCTTCTGCATGATGCGCAAGACTTCGCCCACCAGCTCGGGGTCCAGCGCCGAGGTTGGCTCGTCGAACAGCAACACTTCAGGCTCCATCGCCAGCGCACGGGCGATAGACACGCGCTGCTGCTGACCGCCCGAAAGGTTAACCGGGTATTTCCCCTGAGCGCGGGCGTCGATACCCACTTTGTCGAGATACTTCACCGCGCGCTCGCGGGCTTCGGCTTTGCTCAGTCCTAGCACTTGGATTGGCGCCTCCATGACGTTTTCCAGCACTGTCATGTGGCTCCACAGGTTGAAGTGCTGAAATACCATGGTCAGCTTGGTGCGCAGCAGCTGAAGCTGCTTCTTGTCGAAGACTTTCAGCTGACCGTCGGTGTCGCGCACCATCCGGATGTCCTGATTATTGACGCTGATCGAGCCTTCGCTCGGCTTCTCAAGGAAGTTAATGCAGCGCAGGAAAGTACTTTTACCCGAACCAGAGGATCCAATAATGCTTATCACGTCACCGGCGTTGGCGGAGAGCGACACGCCTTTCAAAACTTCATGTTCGCCGTAGCGTTTGTGCAGGTCGATAACCGCTAATTTGTTGTCTGGCATAGTGTTATATCCGCAAAATAATACTTATTAGTGAGCTTGAGGCTTAACGTGCGCCAGCCAGCGTCTTTCCGCCAAACGGAACAGACCAATCAATACGAAGGAGATGCACAGGTAAATCACCGCCGCGATGCCGAAGGCGTAAAACGGCTGATAGGTCGCCGAGTTAATGTCACGGGCAATCTTCAAGACATCCGGGACAGTGGCGGTAAACGCCAGCGCCGTGGAGTGCAGCATCAGGATCACTTCGTTACTGTAAGCAGGCAGAGCCGTGCGCAGCGCCGAAGGCAAAATGATGCAGGTATAGAGCTTGAAGCGTGAGAAACCGTAAGCGTTGGCAGCCTCAATCTCGCCGTGCGGCACTGCGCGAATGGCACCGGCGAAAATCTCGGTGGTGTACGCGCAGGTGTTGAGTGTCAGCGCCAAAATCGTACAGTTCAGGCCGCTACGGAAGAAGGCGTTGAGGAAGTCCGTCCCGCGCACGATCTCCAAACTGTACATGCCGGAGTAAAACACCAGCAGCTGCACATAAAGCGGCGTGCCGCGAAACACGTAGGTGTAGAGCCAGATAGGCAGACGAATAAATTTATTCGACGACACGCGCCCGACGGCCATCGGCACCGCCAGCAGGCCGCCCATCACCACTGAGCTAATCAGCAGCCACAGCGTCACCGCCAGCCCGGTAAAACGGTAGCCATCGCTGTAGAGCAGCGACATGCCATATTGTTGCAGGATCTCAATCATAGGTCCGCCCTCTTCACACCCAGCGAATAGCGGCGTTCAAGCCAGAGCAGCACACCGTTAGAAACCGTGGTAAACACCAGATAAATCACCCCGGCAACGATGGCGAAATAGAAAGGTTGATAAGTGCCCTTACCCGCCAGCACCGTGGCTTTCACCACGTCATTCAGGCCAAGCAGGGAGACCAGCGCGGTCGCCTTGAGGATAACCTGCCAGTTGTTGCCAATGCCCGGTAAGGCGAAGCGCATCATGGCGGGGAACAGGATCCGGCGGAAAATCTGCCCGCCGCTGAAACCAAAGGCGGTGGCGGCTTCAATTTGCCCGCGAGGCACGGCCATAAAGGCACCACGGAAGGTTTCGGTGAAGTAAGCGCCATAGATAAAGCCGAGCGTGATGATACCGGCGCTGAGCGGATCGATATCAATCTGCGCCATGCCCAGTGACTCAGTCAGGCTGTTGAGGACGATTTGTAACCCGTAGAAGATTAATAACATCAGAACCAAGTCCGGCACACCGCGGATGAGCGTGGTGTAGCAGCCGAAGATCCCGGAAATAAGACGACTTTTTGAGAGCTTGCCACCGGCCCCGATAAGGCCAATGACCACCGCCAGCAGAACTGAGGAGATCGCCAGCTCAAGCGTAACTAAAGTGCCCTGAATGATGACTTGGGAATACCCGTATAGCATGCTTTTTTCCTGTCTTTGACCGACATCTGTCGCAGGTTATCGTTATGCTGACACTGTTACGCAGACAACTGTGATACAGACAACTTTTATACAGACCAAAATACAATTTTATGGCTGAGTGCGGCCTACCCTGACGGCAGGCCGCGAGCATCATCAGGCTAAGGGTTAGTCGCCGTAGACGTTGAAGTCGAAGTATTTCTTCGCCAGTTTGTCGTAAGTCCCGTCTTTACGCATTGAGTCAAAGGCTTTGTTCAACGCGGCTTTCAGGTCGCCGTCGTCTTTACGAAGGCCCATACCGGTACCCACGCCAAAGAATTTATCATCTTTCACTGATGGGCCAGCGAACACGTAATCTTTACCCGGAGCCTGTTTCAGGAAGCCTTCGCTGCCTGCGACTTCGTCTTGGAAGGCGGCGTCAAGGCGGCCTGAAGCCAAGTCTGCATAGATCAGGTCTTGGTTCTGGTAAGCCACCACGTTCACGCCTTTTGGCTGCCACTCGGCATTAGCATAAGCTTCCTGAGTTGAACCTTGCAGCACGCCAACGTTTTTGCCTTTCAGCGCGTCCAGAGTAGGAACCAGTTTGGTGCCTTTTGGCGCGATCAGACGGGCGTTAGCCGCGTAGAGTTTCTCAGTGAAGTCGATCTCCAGCTGGCGCTTCTCGGTGATAGACAGCGAGGAGATGATGGCGTCGATTTTCTTGGCTTTCAGCGATGGGATCAGCGCATCAAAGTCACTTTCGACGAAGGTACATTTGATTTCTGCGCGTTTGCACATCTCATTGGCTAAATCGATGTCGAAGCCAACCAGTTTGCCGCTGGAGTCTTTGGATTCAAACGGGGCATAAGTCGGGTCTGTGCCGATCTTGATTGCTGTCGGAGCAGCTGCGAAAGCGCTACTTGCGCTGGCTAAAACCAAAACCAGAGGAAGAACCTTGAACAACTTTTTCATACATTACCCTCAGTCATTAATCGTCTGTTGTGGTTGGTCGTTTCTGTTGTGATTGAACGTCTTTTTATTATGTTTGCAGCTTATTTATCAGGCGGGAGAGAGGAATCCCCCTGATTTTACTATGCAGTTTTCATGCCGATTGTGTTCCGGATGGGTTAACCGGTCATTGCTCGCCCGATGCGATTAAAAATGCATCAAGATAGTTCTGGAAATCAGCAAGATGAATAAAGCACAGGAACAGATTGCAATAAAAATGCACCAAAATGAAACAGGCAATGTTTGATTTTGGTGCAATGTTATCAATTTGTGCAAAAGGTGGGCGTAAATGGTGAAGAACGACTAGCGGCTGCCCTGCCATCGAACAAAAAGATCTTCCGGCAGCTCTATGTCAAATTGATCAATCACCCGATTCACGGTCTGATTGATGATGTCATCGACGCTGGTTGGCCGATGATAAAACGCCGGAACCGGCGGCATAATCACCGCGCCAAGCTCGGCGGCTTGGGTCATTAAGCGCAAATGCCCAAGGTGCAGCGGGGTTTCGCGCACGCACAGCACCAGACGGCGGCTCTCTTTCAGCACCACGTCGGCGGCGCGGGTCAGCAGGCCGTCGGTATAGCCATTGACGATGCCAGACAGGGTTTTGATCGAGCACGGCAGGATGACCATCCCCCCGGTGCGGAATGAGCCAGAAGAGATGCTGGCGGCAATATCACGGGAATCATGGACGACGTCGGCCAGTTGCTGCACTTCGCGCAGCGTTAAATCGGTTTCCAGCGTTAAGGTCTGGCGGGCGGCGTTGCTCATCACCAGATGGGTTTCGATCTCCGGCACGCTTTGCAGCACCTGAAGAAGCCGAACACCAAAAATTGCGCCACTCGCGCCGGAAATGCCGACAATAAGTCGTTTCATGAGACTGCCTCTGGAAAGTTGCACTGAATTCAGCGCCAATACTGACATAAAAAAACGCACCCGCCCAAGATGAATTGGACGGGTGCGTGATAGCGGCGACAACTTGGCATGGCTCTGTTAGAGCTTACCTTGGCGAAACTTAGCCTTCGTTGTGCATTTCCAGATTCTCAGCTTCCTGCTGGCCGCGTAATGCCTGAGCATCATCGTTGCGCAGGGCTTCGAGATATTCGAGGTAGTTCTGATCCACATCTTTGGTGACGTAAACGCCATCAAACACCGAACATTCGAACTGCTCGATATCTACGTTATCTTCTTTTACTGCCGCAATCAGGTCGCTCAAGTCTTGGAAGATCAACGCGTCGGCGCCAATCATCTGGTTGATTTCACTGACTTCACGACCGTGAGCAATCAGCTCGTTGGCGCTTGGCATGTCGATACCGTAAACGTTCGGGAAACGAATTTCTGGAGCCGCAGAGGCCAGATAAACACGTTTTGCCCCGGCTTCGCGCGCCATCTCAACGATTTGTTGCGAAGTGGTACCGCGCACGATGGAGTCATCCACCAGCAGCACGTTTTTATCGCGGAACTCAGCACGGTTGGCGTTGAGCTTGCGGCGCACCGACTTACGGCGCTCCTGCTGGCCCGGCATGATAAAGGTACGGCCTACGTAGCGGTTCTTCACGAAGCCCTGACGATAAGGCTTGTCGAGGATACGGGCGATTTCCAGCGCGATATCGCAAGAGGTTTCCGGAATAGGAATGACCACGTCGATATCCAAATCTTCCCACTCACGAGCAATTTTCGCGCCCAGCTTCTCGCCCATGCGAACACGTGCGCTGTAAACGGAAATCTTGTCAATGAAAGAGTCCGGACGTGCGAAATAGACGTATTCGAACAGACATGGATTGTACTGAGGGTTTTCAGCACACAGGCGGGTGAACAGCTGGCCTTTTTCGGTGATGTACACCGCTTCGCCCGGCGCGACGTCGCGCAGGAACTCAAAACCTAAGGTGTCGAGCGCCACGCTCTCCGATGCCACCATGTACTCATTGCGGCCATCTTCCAGAGTGCGTTTGCCGATAACCAGCGGGCGGATCCCGTGCGGGTCGCGGAACGCCAGCATGCCGTGACCGATGATCATCGCGACGCATGCATAAGCACCGCGGATTTTCAGGTTCATGGCGGATACGGCAGCAAACACGTTATCAGCTTCCAGCGGGTAGTGCTGGAAACGGTCGAGTTCACTGGCCAGAATATTGAGCAGAATTTCAGAATCAGAAGTGGTGTTAACGTGGCGGCGTTGGCCTTCGAACAGGTTACTTCTCAATTCGTGAGCGTTGGTCAGGTTACCGTTGTGGGCCAAGGTGATGCCGAACGGTGAGTTGACGTAGAAAGGTTGAGCTTCAGAAGCGCTAGAACTGCCAGCCGTAGGGTAGCGAACATGCCCAATACCCATGTTGCCCTGCAAGCGTTGCATATGGCGTGCTTCGAATACATCTCTCACCAGACCATTGGCTTTCCGTAAACGGAAGTTGTTATTAGCATCAATGGTGACGATGCCCGCAGCATCTTGCCCACGGTGTTGTAACACCGTTAACGCATCATAAATCGACTGGTTTACCGGCGCAAAACCGGCGATACCGACAATACCGCACATGTTGTCTTTTCCTCATCAGCGCTGCCAAAAACTAGAGATGTTTTGGCAAGAAACTCGACGTGCTCTGTAGGTAGTCAAAGAACCACCTGATGATATAACTGAACTGTGGGATCAACTGAGACTGTTTCCAGTCCTCACTTTGTGAAAAGCCGGTAAAGGTATCCAGGAAGAACAACATCGCGGAAACAATCAGTACGCCACGCAGTGCGCCGAAACACACGCCTAGCACTCTGTCTGTGCCGGATAACCCGGTTCGCTCAACCAGTGAACCAATCACATAGTTGACAATTGCACCTACGATCAACGTCGCGATGAACAAGATGGCAATTGCGATCCCGTTTCGAACTAATTCATCTTCGAAACGTGTGAAATAGATGGCGAGATAGGGGTAATAATGGCTGGCAACGAAGAAGGCGCAAGCCCAAGTTACCAGTGATAAGGCCTCGCGAACAAAACCCCGGATCAGGCTAACTAAAGCAGAAAACCCAATTACCGCAATAATGACGTAATCAATCCAGACCATTAACGTATTCCAATGTGTAGACCAGTAAAACCCGTCTCCTATCCATTTCGCGGCGAATTCTAACAGAAAAAGAAAACGTTTGCGTAGGGGAAATCTGCGGGTTAGGAAAATTATTAACAGCGATGAAAAAAACCTCAATCATCGCAGAAACCTATAAAATTCCGACCTCAGAATCTTATAGAAAAAGGGCACAAAACGCGTGCCCTTTCCGATTATTTCTCAAGATCTAAACCCAGTCATTGGCGCAACCAGAGTGCCAACAATGTAGGTTTACTTCCCTGCGCTGTAAGAACGCACTTGTCCGCTTAACCCGCTGATCTGGTTAAGCTGCGGCAGAGAAGCCTCGAGTTTTTGCTTCGAAGCATCCGGGCCGACGAACACGCGCGTTATCTGCCCCTGCACCGGCGTACTTGGCACGGTGTAAGCGCGATAGCCCGACAGGCGCAGGTTCGCGACAATCTCGCTGGCCTTGGCGGCATTCTTCAACGCACCGAGCTGGACGATATAAGCCTGACCACTTGGCGCTTTCTCTTCCGCCTGCGGCTTGCTTTCAGCTTTCGGCGTTTCCGCCGCTTTTGGCTGCTCAACGGCTTTCGGTTGCTCGACCGCCTTCGGCTGCTCTACAGGTTTGCTTTCAACCGGTTTTGGTTTCGGCTTTTCAACCGGCTTTGGCTTCTCGACCGGTTTCGCTTCCACCATTGGCTTAGACTCAATGGCCTTCGGCTTGGTTTGGGTCTGGTGCGTCTGCTGCGTCGCTTTCGGCTGCTCAGGGCGCTTGGTGACTGGCGCGACGACCGGCTCGTCCGGCTGTGCGTCGGTGTCATCAGGCAATTCCTGGCCGCTATTGGCTGGCTGTGAGGCGATATTCCCCTGCCCCTTCACGGCATCGCTCGCGCCTTCCGGCGGCTGGGCTGGCAGAGATTGCGTCACCGGCGGCGGCACGTCCCCTTGTTCTGGCGCGTCACCCGGCTTTGGAACCAGCGGAATGGAAGCAAATTCATCTTCATAATGCTTTTTCTTGCCATCGAGCAGGCCGGGTAAAATGATCACGCCGAGCGCCACCAAAATAACCGTTCCGACCAGACGATTTTGAAACTTACTAGCCACTGGTTTTCCCCGCGTCTAAAGCAGCCATCACGTGCGCTACGGTATGAAATGATCCGCAGACAATCACAATATCCTGACTATCAGCATCCTGCATCGCCTGCTGCCAGGCGCAAACCACATCCGTGAACTGATACGCTTGCGTCAGATGCACAGAGAGTTCTTCTACACTGGCACCGCGCGGCCCTTCGAGCGGCGCGCAGTACCAAAAATCCACTTGTGGCGAAAGGCAAGCCAGAGTACCCGCAATATCTTTATCATGCAGCATACCGACTACCGCGCGCACTTTCCCGCCGTTGCGTGGCAATTCGGATAAACGCCCAGCCAGATAAGCCGCGGCGTGCGGATTATGCGCAACATCCAAAATCAGACGCGGCGACTCGCTTACCGTCTGGAAACGGCCTGGCAACTGTGCCTGCTGCAAGCCACGTCGAATCGCCTCTTCGGCAACCTCTAACTTACTGAAATGCAAGGCCGCCAGCGCGGTCGCGGCATTAGCGAGCGGAACGTTGGGCATCGGCAGATTAGCCAGCAGCTTGCCCTCGGCGGCCTGCCAGCTCCAGCTATCGCCTTGCACAGCGTAGCGCCAATTTTCACCCACGCGATACAGCTCGGAACCCTTCTCTGCGGCCACGTCAGCAATCGACTGTGGCATATCAGGCTCGCCAACCACGGCGGGCGTTTGCCCCCGGAACACGCCGGCTTTTTCGCGGCCAATACTTTCGCGGTCTGACCCTAACCAGTCAGTGTGGTCCAGCGCGATGCTGGTCACCACGGCCACGTTGGCATCGACGATATTGGTGGCGTCAAGGCGCCCGCCAAGGCCCACTTCGAGGATAACCACGTCCAGTTTGGCGTTCTTAAACAGCTGCAAAGCGGAGACGGTGCCGTACTCGAAATAGGTCAGAGGAATCTCACCTCGCCCGGCTTCAAGCGTAGCAAAAGATTGGCAATGTGCTTGTTCTGGCAGCTCTTCACCCTGAATTCTGACCCGCTCGGTGTAGCGAACCAAATGAGGTGAACTGTAGACGCCGACGCGCAAACCCGCAGCCATTAAGATAGCTTCCAGCGTGCGGCAGGTGGTGCCCTTGCCATTGGTGCCGGCGACAGTGATGACAAAAGGTGCGGGTTGCAGCAAGTCGAGCTTAGCGGCGACCGCTTTGACACGCTTGAGACCCAGCTCTATCACTTGAGAATGGAGATTTTCGAGATAATAAAGCCACGCGGCCAAAGGCGACGTGGCTTGGGGAATAGGTTGATTCTGCATGAGTCTCGTTCAGCCAATGTTAGGTTCACTTCGACACTATACCCAAAGTCATTGAAGTTGCAGCAAGACTACAAACCAGATGAGACACGGCCCGTGGAGCAAAGCGTGCGAGTGTTCCCGCACGCTTGAAATGACCGACCGGCCTCATCTCAGACTAATCAGGCATCCTGATGGTTGTCAGCCGCGTTGCCGCTGACAGCAGCCTGAACCACGTCCACTTTAGGCTCAGGTTGACCGGTTAATTTGGCCAGCACGCTGCCCAATTTAGGTCGCAGATCAGGACGGCGAACGATCATGTCGATAGCGCCCTTCTCAATCAGGAACTCACTGCGCTGGAAGCCCGGCGGCAGTTTTTCACGAACGGTTTGTTCGATAACGCGTGGGCCAGCAAAGCCGATCAGCGCTTTTGGCTCAGCCACGTTGATATCGCCCAGCATTGCCAGACTCGCCGACACGCCGCCCATGGTTGGGTCAGTCATTACAGAAATGTACGGCAGGCCGCGTTCCTGTAATTTCGCCAGAGCTGCACTGGTTTTCGCCATCTGCATCAGGGACATCAGCGCTTCTTGCATACGCGCACCACCACTGGCTGAGAAACAAACCAGCGGGCAATTGTCTTCCAACGCCTGCTCTACCGCACGAACGAAACGCGCGCCAACAACAGAAGCCATTGAACCGCCCATGAAGGCAAATTCAAAAGCCGCAACGACGATTGGCATGCCGTACAGGGTGCCTTTCATGACAACCATGGCGTCTTTTTCGTCAGTTTCTTTCTGTGCTGCGACCAGACGGTCTTTGTATTTTTTGGAATCTTTAAACTTCAGAACATCTTTAGGCTCAAGCTCGCTGCCTAATTCAACCTCGCTGCCTTCATCCATAAAGGTGAAGAGGCGCATACGCGCAGACATGCGCATGTGATGGTCGCACTTTGGGCAAACCATGAGATTGCGTTCCAACTCGGCGCGGTAAAGTACCTGACCGCAGCTGTCACACTTAGTCCAGACACCCTCAGGAATGCTTGCCTTACGGGTTTGCGAGACGTTGCTCTTATTAAGAATTCGTTCAATCCAGCTCATCGATAACCTTTCTGTTTGAACCCGGCCGAAGCCAGTCCGCTGTTCATGCTGTAACAAGTCCCCTGAAACCTACCCAAAATCACCCGCCAGCACTGATGCCCAGTGGCATTCACCATGCAAAACGGAAGGGTTGTTCGCAGGAACAGACCATAAATGTCGCTCATTAAACCATAACGGCCCGACGCTGTGGATAAAAAACTGGTCGAACCCTCTGGTTTAATCTCTTTATATTTCCCAGCTTTGCTGCCTTAAGGCTAGCCTTGCTGACGCTTTTCCTTGGCTGCCGCACGTTTGTGGCGCCAAATTTCAATCACACCCGGCAGAATCGACAGCACAATGATCGCCACGATCAATAATTTCAGATTTTCCTGAACCACCGGCACGTTGCCGAAAAGGTAGCCAGCATAGGTAAATAACAGCACCCAAACTAGCGCACCAATCACGTTATAAGCCGCAAAGTGGCGATACGACATGCGCCCCATACCCGCAACGAAGGGTGCAAAAGTTCGTACGATTGGGACAAAGCGCGCAAGAATAATCGTTTTGCCGCCATGTTTCTCGTAAAACTTGTGTGTTTGATCCAAATAACTACGGCGGAAAATCTTCGAATTCGGGTTGCTGAACAAACGTTCGCCAAACAGGCGGCCAATCGTATAGTTAATCGCATCGCCCAGAATCGCCGCCACTACCATCAGGAACACCATCAGGTGAACATTCAGATCATTGCCCGGCAAGGCCGCCAGCGCACCAGCCACAAACAGTAATGAATCGCCCGGCAGGAACGGCGTGACCACCAGCCCTGTCTCACAGAATAAGATCAGGAACAGGATACCGTAGACCCAAACACCATACTGAGCAACCAGCTCGGCCAAGTGCACATCGATATGTAAAATGAAATCAATAACAAGGTGGATGAAATCCATTTGATTTATCGCCTTTTTTAAGCGCCCGATGCGCAATGTTAATCACTAGAAAACCGTCTTCAGTCTTCTAAGAACAGCGGCCCCATAGTCATTTTGGGTAAGCCAAACTTCTCCGGGTAATCCACTGAGACTAAGTACAATCCCTCAGCTCGCGCGGTAGCAGCCGCCAAATTGCGGTCTTTGGCTGCTAACAGCTCGCCCATCCAGCTTTCAGGCTGGATCCCGGCACCGATATCAATCAAGCTGCCGACAATATTACGCACCATATGGTGAACAAAGGCGTTGGCTTTGACATCCACCACCACGTAATTGCCGTGGCGCGTGACGTTCAGGTGCATCATATAACGCCACGGCGTGCGCGACTGGCACTGCGAGGCGCGAAACGACGTGAAGTCGTTTTCACCCAACAGCGCCTGACCGGCACGCTGCATTTTGTCGACGTCCAGCGGCATATGCACGTGAGTTATGCCACTGTGTAGAATGGCCGAACGGTAGCGATGATTATAGATAACGTAACGATAGCGGCGCGCGGTGGCGCTAAAGCGCGCGTGGAAATCCTCCGGCACCTCGTGCATCCAGCGTACGGCGATGTTTTTCGGCAAATGGGTATTCACGCCCATGGTCCACGCCGCCTCTTTGCGCATTACCGGCGTCTCGAAATGCACCACCTGCCCGGTGGCGCTGACGCCCGCGTCAGTACGGCCCGCGCAGAACACCACAATTGGCGCATCCGCCACGCGGCTTAAGGCTTTTTCCAGACAAGCCTGAACGCTGGCCGCCTCTTGCTGGCGCTGCCAGCCATAATAGGCGCTACCGTCGTACTCAATTCCTAATGCAATGCGCCCGGCAACGGGCGCAGCAGGCAATTCAGACATTAATACCAATACTCCCCAATCAGCTTCTCGGCAGTTTCCACCGCCATCAACGCGCCGCCGAAGCGCACGTTGTCAGCCACTGACCAGAACTGCACCACTTCAGGAATACCGTAGTCATTGCGCAGACAGCCGATGCTCAGGTTGGCATTGCCAGAGGCGTCGCTGACCTGCGTTGGGAAATCGTCTTCTTCGCTGAGATTAATATCATCAATGCGTTCAAGCTCGGTGCGGGCTTCTTCGGCAGACAGCGGGCGCAAGCCTTCCATATGCACCACCTGCGCGTGGCCGTAAAACACCGGCGACTGGACGCAACTGACGGAAATCGGCAAGCCGTCGTTTTGCAGCACTTTGCGCACTTGATCGACTAAACGGCGCTCTTCACGCACACTGCCCTCTTCGTCACTCAACAGCGGCAACAGGTTGAAAGCCAACTGCTTGCTGAAGATGCCCTCTTCGGCAGGAATGCCGTTGAGCAGGCGCGCGCTCTGCCCGGCCAAATCGTCCACCGCCGCTTTGCCCAAGGCAGAAACGGAGAGCAGAGAGGTAACGTGCAGACGCGCCAAACCAGCCTGATCGGTCAAAGGTTTGATGGCGGTTAACAGCTGGCTGGTCAGGCTATCGGCGACCGCCACGATGTTGCGGTTGCGATAATGCGCCAGCGCGTCAGGGTTAACCCCCGGCACCACCAGCGGAATGTCGTGTTCCATGGCGAATAGGCCGCTGCTGTCGATAACCAGACAACCCTGATTGGCGGCTTCTTCGGCAAACTGCGCCGAAGCTTCGTGACCCGCTACAAAGAAAGCCAGTTGCACCTGCGACCAGTCAAACTCGACAACGTTTTGCACGCGCAGGCTTTTGCCATTGAAGCGCACGGTTTGGCCCGCGCTGCGTTCGCTGGCTAAGGGAAAGAGTTCACCAACCGGGAACTGGCGATCGGCCAGCAGCTCCAGTAACGCATCACCGACTGCGCCCGTGGCGCCAAGCAGCGCAATATTCCAGCCATCAGACATGTTGGTCTTCTCCAAAAAATGAATCGTACAGAAATACAAAGGGGCGGTAGTTCACCGCCCTCAAATCGAAAATTGCGCCGGGCCTTAGCCCTGAACGGCGGTAAAACCGAGTTTATTGAGTAACTCGACGGTCGCCGGATTATCGCAAATCACTTTCAACGATGACCACTCGCGGCGCTCTTCATAGAATTTACGCAGCTTGTCGAACTCACCCGCTTTACCCGCCACGCGGCGCAGAGGCGCGTCATCGCGGCGCACATCATACACTAAGTGAATAAGTCGCAGCAGTC
Source organism: Ewingella americana ATCC 33852 (assembly GCF_000735345.1). Lineage (GTDB taxonomy): Bacteria > Pseudomonadota > Gammaproteobacteria > Enterobacterales > Enterobacteriaceae > Ewingella > Ewingella americana. Next base: position 16,063 of record NZ_JMPJ01000058.1, read on the forward strand.
TGGCTTCGTTCAGTTCGCCGGAGAATGAGACAACCGGGAACTCAGGCGCAGGCAGCAGCTCTTCCAACGGCACTTTTTGCGGCTGACCGATAAACTGGCTGAATGCTTCGAACACCTGAGTGGTGCCGCGCGCCTTGCCTTCGAGGCTGTATCCGGCAATGTGCGCCGTGCCAATCGCCACTTTATCTAGCAATGCCAGAGAGAGATCCGGCTCCGGCTCCCACACGTCCAGCACGGCGGTGAGTTTTTTCGAGCCATTCAACGCGTCGAGCAGCGCGGCGTTATCCACCACTTCGCCACGACAGGCGTTAATCAAAATACGATCGGCAGGCAGACGTGCAAGCAGGTCGGCGTCTACCAGATGGTGCGTGCTGTAAGGCCCGGACATGTTCAACGGTGTGTGGAAGGTCAAGATATCGGCTTCGGCCACCAGCTGGTCTAGCGAAGAGAAAGTCTCTTCATCACCACGATCGGCACGCGGCGGGTCGCACAGCAAGGTGCGAATCCCCAGAGCGCGCAGGCGCGCATTCAAACGCGACCCCACATTGCCGACGCCAACGATTCCGACCGTTTTGTCGCGCAATTGGAAGCCATCGCGCTGGGCCAAAATCAGTAAAGAAGAGAACACATATTCCACTACCGCAATGGCGTTACAGCCCGGCGCGGCGGAGAAGCCAATCCCCTGCTGTTGCAGCCAAGCGTCATCGACGTGGTCAGTGCCCGCCGTCGCGGTGCCCACGAATTTCACCGGCTTTCCTGCCAGCAGCGCCTCATTCACTTTGGTCACCGAGCGCACCATCAGGGCATCGGCGTCATTGAGTGCATCTTGCGGAATAGGTCGGCCCGGAACGGCCTGCACATTGCCCAGTCGGCTGAACAGCTCGACGGCATAAGGCATATTTTCATCAACCAGGATTTTCACGTGTGTCTCCGGCAGGCAGTGCCATAGAAAGAACAGACTATAAAGAGGAGAAAGATTTTGCCACGAACTGCGGCAGATCCCAATGCCAGTGAGTCATGGCTTACCGTTCATTACGAAAACGTTGCGGCGTGGTCCCAGATATTTGCTGGAACATGGCAATAAACGCTGATGATGAACTGTAGCCAACTTCCAGCGCCACGTCTTGCACCGTCTTGCCCTGCTCGAGCAGAGAAATCGAGTGCAAGAAGCGTAAGCGCTGACGCCATTCGGCGAAGCCCATGCCCAAATCCTGCTGGCAGCGGCGTGACAGCGTGCGTTCGGTGGTATACACCCGCGCGGCCCACTCCGCCAGCGAGGTGTTATCCGCCGGGTTCTTCTCCAGCGCGTTCAACACCTGAGACAGCAGCTTGTTGTCGGACGTGGGTAAATAGGTGTTTTGCCGCGGGGCCTGACAGATTTGGTCCAGCAGCACCAATGCCATACGCATGTCGCGGTCGGATTGCGGCTCCGCGAGCTTGCGCAGCGCGAAGTCGTTGGCGATGGCGTTGAAAATCGGCGTTAGAGTCAGCAAGCACGGTTTTTGTGGCAGGCCGTCATCCCACTCAGGCGCAATATCTATGGCGCAAAAGCGGGTCGCCCGGCGGTTGTAGCTGGAGTGCTTCACGCCAGCCGGTATCCAGATAGCAAACTCGCGCGGTGCGAGGTAGCGCGCGCCCTCAACCTTCATCGCCATCACGCCCGACTTGATGGTAATAAGCTGGCTCCACGGGTGCGAATGGCAGACATATTCCGAGTTAGGCAGGATGGTTTCTCCGCGAAACAGCAGCGTATTGGGGAACTGTTCAGGAACCGGAGGATAAAATCGAGGTTGCGGCATAAAACCCTTTGTCAATTGTGGTCATCACAGATTCGGCATCAAGTTGTCCGAATTACGTAGAGCATTGTCTGATTATCGTTATATATAACAAACAAGACAAACGTACACTAGCGCAACGATTTAACTACGGACGTATTTTTAATGAATGCTCTCTTCCCATTACTGGCTGTGTTGATCTGGTCTATTAACGCCGTAGTCAGCAAAGCCTCTGCCACCGCCATCGATCCAGCGGCGATCTCTTTCTACCGCTGGTTTCTGGCGCTGATCACTCTCACGCCCTTTGTCTTGCCGAGCGTAATTCGCAACTTCAAAGAGATTAAGCAGCATTGGTGGAAACTGCTGATCCTCGGCCTGCTGGGCATGGTGCTGTTCCAAAGTCTGGCCTATTACGCGGCCCATACCGTGAGCGCGCTGTATATTGGCATCATCACCTCATTCATTCCTTTGCTGACCGTGCTTATCAGCCTGTTTGTGTTGAGCGTGGTGCCAACCGTGGGTCTGGCGCTCGGCGGCGTGCTGTCGCTGATTGGGCTGATTTGGCTGGTCAGCGCAGGCAACCCGGCACAGCTGCTGGAGCACGGCATTGGTAGCGGCGAAATCATGATGTTTGTCGCCTCAATCTCCTACGCCCTGTACGGCGTGTTGACCAAACGCTGGGCGATCCCGCTGCCTAACTGGCAGTCGCTTTACATGCAGATCCTGTTTGGCGTGCTGCTGCTGTTACCGAACTTCCTGATGACGGACAACGTGCAGCTGAATGCACACAATATTCCCTTGGTGGCGTTTGCCGGAATTGCGGCATCAATCCTTGCGCCTTTCCTGTGGATTCAGGGGGTTATTCGGCTTGGGGCCAACAAAACCTCCATTTTCATGAATCTGGCACCGATCTTCACCGCCGTGATTGCCGTGATTTTCCTCCACGAGCAGTTACACAGCTACCACCTGATTGGGGGCGGTATCACACTGCTCGGGGTGATTCTGGCCCAGCGCCTGCGCCGTCCGCTTTTTGGCAATAAGCCTGAAGTGGCGGAAAATAAACCCGCCGTTTAATGATGTTATCGCCGCCTGTAGCTCCGCAGGCGGCATTATTTATCCCGCCTTTTATCGCTTTCGCGCCCCACTCGTCATTTTCTGCAAAAAATTAGAGTAAGAATATTATTTCCATACCCATTCACGGTGTTGATTGATTTCGTTTGCAGGTATGATGTTGCGCTTGCGCGCTTTGCGCCGTTTTAACTCGCAGCGAAGGACTGGTGATATGCAACCTTTAAGTGGCCCGGGCGCGCCAATTGGCGACAACAGGATGCAACCGAATAACTCAGTTCCTGCGGGCTCTGGCGACAACCAGCAGCTTACCCCTGCGCAGCGCACCACCCTCGAAAAACTCATCGTCAAATTAATGGCGCTGACCCCAATGAAGTCGGCCGAAATTTGGGCTGGTCTACGCCACGAGCTCTCTCTGCCTCATGATGCTGAACTGACTGCCGCTATCTACCCGCGCGCGGAAAGCATTCTGCAAGGCAAACTGACTCAGGCGCAGGACAGTCACTCCACGCGCCAGTTGCTCCAGCAGCTCACCGAATTATTGCCGCAGGGCAATAACCGTCAGGCGGTCAGCGATTTTATTCGCCAAAATTTTGGCCATACCGTGCTCAGCCAGCTAACTCACGAGCAGCTGCAACAGGTCTTTTTGCTGGTGCAGACAGGCGAAATGACCATTCCAAAGCCGCAGCAAACACCCATCACCGACCGCGCCCTGCTGCCCGCCGAACATAACAGTTTGCAGCAGTTGGTGACTCGACTCAGCGCCGCCACCGGCGAAGCGCCCGCCAAGCTGTGGCAGGAACTGTTTAACTTAGTCGGCGTGAAAGTGGGCGAGCCAATTCCAGCGCGCCATTTCCAGCTGTTAAGCCAGTTTATGCAGGTCAAGGCGGCACTGAGCCAACCCGCAGCGCCACCGACGCTGACCACCTTGCTCAGCGTGTTGAAACAACCGGCGACGCTGCCTGAAGTCCAGCAGTTGACCGAATATGTCGAAAGCCGTTTCAACGCCACGCCCAATACGCCGCTGAATGTCGCGCAGCTTAACGATCTGGTCGGCGTGCTGTTCAGCCAGCGCGTTGATCGCTCACCGCGCCCTGAAAAAGTGGATGATGACTTTACGGTGGTGACCCGCACCGAGCCTCAGCCAATCATCAATCCGTTCGTCGCCATGCTACCGCAGTCGATGCAATCCATGGGCGGCAAGCCGCTGGCTTTCATCGCTTTTGTGGTGGTGGTCATTCTGCTGTGGCTGCTGTTTTAAGCAGCCCAAGAGTTAGCTGCAACCACACTCTTCTACATTAAAGTCGGCGGGGTATTCGCCGCTTTCAGCGCCGGTCGCCAGCGGATGGCGATCGCGAATCCAAAAATCCAATCCCCCTATCAACTCTTTGACGCGAAACCCTAACTTCGCCAGCTTATAGGCTCCATTGGTCGAGCCGTTGCAGCCAATGCCATCGCAATAAGTCACATACACCAGCTCTTTATTAAGCTGCCGCGTTGACTCTTCGGTCATCAAACGATGCGGAAAGCTAATTGCGCCCGGAATATGCCCGCGCTGGTAATGCGCCTCGGCGCGGGTGTCCAGCACCACAATGCCTGAAATACGGTTTTTCAAATCTTCAGCCACGTCGGCGGCATCGGTATAAAAACTCAATTTATTGAAGAGATAGGCTTCGCTCACCGCCGGAGCCGGTGGCGCAAACTGTAATACGGCTGACGCCTTGCTTTGCTGTGTTTGACTCATTTTGCCTCTCTCTTCTAATCGTGAAATGGGAACGCCGCACAACTAATGCCATACAACAAGTGCCGCATGACAACGGCCCTATCATCCGTTATTTTGGTCTTATACATAATGCCAATTAGCCTCAACCAATAAGGCCACTGATGCGCACTTATTCCGGTTCCGCCACCTTACTGACTCTGTTCGAGAACAGCGTCGACCCAAGCCTTGGGTTACGCGAAAGGCTTTGCGCCACGCTGCGCAGAGCAATTAACAGCGGTGCCCTGAGCAATGCGCAGCGCCTGCCTTCATCACGCCAGCTCGCCGCCGACTTGAAGGTTTCACGCATCACGGCTGAGGCGGCCTACGCGCAATTGGAAGCCGAAGGCTACTTACGCCGTGAAATCGGCAAAGGCACCTTTGTCAGTATTGCCGTGCCATCAGAGCCCACGTATAAAAAGAGCCAAAAGGCGTCGCCGAGGCTGACCACGCTTTCTGCCCGTGGCACGCAAATCGTCGCGACTGGCGGCTGTCAGGATCCACAGTCACCTCTGCCCTTCGCCGCGGGCAGCCCTGACTTGCGCGCCTTCCCACTAAAAATCTGGCAACAGCTGACCAACAAGCATTTGCGTATCGGCGGCACAAAACTGCTGGGTTATGGCGATCCACAAGGTTTTGCTCCGCTACGCGACGCCATTTGCTCTTACCTTCAGCAATCTCGCGGCGTGCAGTGCAGCCCGCAGCAAATCATGATAACCACCAGCTCCCAGCAGGCTTTGCAGCTATTGGCCACGCTACTGCTCGATCAGGGCGATAGCGTCTGGCTGGAGCAGCCGGGTTATCTTGGCGCAAGAAACGCTTTTACCAGCGCCGGGGGCGAAATTTGCCCAGTCCCGGTAGATGAAGAAGGCATGAACCCCGTCGGCCAGACCGTTCAGCCTAAAGTTATCTACCTTACGCCTTCGCACCACTACCCTTCCGGCGTCAGTCTCAGCCTGCCCCGCCGACTGGCGTTACTGGAGCTGGCGCGGAAACATCAGTCGTGGATCATCGAAGATGATTACGACAGCGAGCTGCATTACGACGGCCGCCCGCTACCCGCCATGCAGGGGCTGGATAAACACCACCAGGTGATTTATCTCGGCACCTTCTCCAAAGTACTCTTCCCTTCTTTACGGCTGGCCTATGCGGTGCTGCCCGAGGCGCTGGTCGAGCCAATGACCACGCTGCGCACGGTGTATGACGGCCATTCGTCGCAGTTGATGCAGGCGGTGACGGCTGATTTTATTCAGTCTGGCCATTTCGCCGCGCACCTGCGTTTTTCGCGCCAGCTTTACCATAGCCGCCGCAATCACTTGCTGGATGAGATCCAGCAAAAGCTCGCAAGCTGGTTGATACCACTACCCGCCGCCGGAGGCTTACAGCTGGCAGCTCGCCTGCCCGCAGGTTATGAAAACAGGCTAACTCAGCTGGCCCTGCAACAGGGTGTAACTACGCCACGCCTTTCGCCGCTGTGGCTGCCAGACGCTGGCGCGCCGGAGCAAATAAATGATGGATGGCTGCTCGGCTTCTCAGCGTTAACGCCAGGGGAGATAACCGCGGCGGTTAATCGCTTAGCCAAACTGCCTTTAAACCAAGGCCAATAACAACCAGCCCGCAAAGCCGCTCAAGATAAGGAACGGGAAGGAGAAGTAGTGAAACTTGAGCCAGATTTTGCGATCGTTCGCCATGCGCAGGGCAATCAGGTTCGCCAGTGAGCCAATCGCGAGGCCAAAGCCGCCCGCGTTAACGGCGTAAGCCAGCAAGGCGTTAGGTGGCACATAGTTAATCATCAGAATTGTGGCTGGCACGTTGCTTATCACCTGCGACAACCCAATGCCAAGGGCATATACACCCGCCGGACTCAAATGAGCAATCTGATTTACCGCACCTTGTACTGCGTCTAGACCGACAATCAGCCGCACGTCGATAAACATGGCGATAAACACCAGAATCAGCGGCCAGTCGATGCGCAATAGCACCTGCCGGGCCAGTAGCAAGAAGCACAGCAGCACGGCAATCAGGCCATAAAGCGCCAATCCGAAATCCACGCAACCAATAAACACCACGTACATCACCAGACAGCTAAACAGCAGCTTTTTCTGGTATGGATAGCCCTGATTGTTCTCCAACCGCTTCAGCTTGGTCGCGGGGAAACTGACCCAAGTAACGATTAACAAAGCTACAAAACTGACCAGCGCCAGCGGGCTCATTTGGGCGATAAAGCCCATAAACGTCATGCCTGATTTGTTCCACAACAGGATATTTTGCGGATTCCCAATCGGGGTAAGCAAAGAGCCCGCGTTCACCGCCAACGCCTCAAAGATGATCAGCCGCGTGACGGGTAGCGTGGAGAGCTTTTTCAGCGTGATCGTGAGCGGAATGACAATAAACAGTGCCACGTCATTAGTCATAAATGTAGAAAGCAGCGCGGCGGCACAGACCAAAAATAACGCCAGATAGCGCTCATTGTTGATGCTGTTCATCATCTTACGGCCAACGAAATCAAAGTAGCCGCTCACCTCAACGCCTTTGGTCAGCATCAGCAGACCTATCAGGGTGACTATCGTTGACCAATCCACAAATTGTGCAAACTGATGGATTTTCTCCGGCTGGAAAAGAGTCAGCACCAGACCTAATAGCAATAAGACGTGCAGAAAACGGTCACGTAAGAAGGGTTTCAGTAATGTGGTGGACAAGGTTGCCAGCATAATTTTCCGCAATGAGTGACCGTTTCGATTGCGCTGACGTTACCCGAAGACGTAGCGGCCCGCTACTGCAAAAATGAGTTTTCCAGCAAAGCTCGTAATAAAAAACGAGGCCGATTAGGGCCTCGTCAATTATTTGCGAGAAGGCTCGCAATCCCTTATTTCCGCTGGTTTTTCAGCTTGTTTTTTGAACTTCGCAAGATAAAGTCGGCGCTGTTTAATTCACCGTTGCAGTCTGGAGAATGCTTCTATGTCGCAACCAACGCAGCACATCAATCAGCAAGAAGATAAGCAGGCTGCCCCCCATCACCGGCAGGCTGATGGAGAGAGCCAATGCTATCAGCCCAATTGGCCATTGCAGGCTGGCTGGAAGATGACGCCACGTTTGAATCAGGGTAACCACAGGATGCGGGCCGCTGTTCATCGCCGGGCGGCGCAGCCACCACATGCGGTAGCCCCAGCCAATCATCACGCACAACCCGATGCCGAACAGCACCAGAATGGCCTGATTCCAGAAGCCAAACAGGATCCCCATATGAGCATCAACACCCCAGCGGGTGAGCTTCGCCAGCAGCGGGAAATGGGCGAACTCAGTATGGTCAATAATCGCCATCGTCTGCGGGTTCACCGAAACGGCATCAACCTGCGTCGGCCAGCTTCGGTCCACTTCCGTCACTGTCCAAGCTTTATCCGCCGTATAAGCCGGGCGAATTTCAATTTTGTTGGCGCTGATCCCTGCATGGCGCGCGGCGGCGGTGACCTGATCGAAGGTGATGGGCAGAACATTAACCTGCTCAGCTTTGGTGGGCATGTGGTGAGTAGCCATATCGGGCATGTCAGGCATATCTGCCATGCTCATATCGCCCATGTCACTCATATCAGTCATGTGGTGATCGGCATGTTCATCGGCAGGAGCCGAGCTTTCGCCTACCAGACTGGTTGAAACTGCAGGCGTCATCCAGCCCATGTGTGCGCGAAGTACGCTGATATTGCTGCCAGCCCACTGTGACCATGTTAGGCCGGTGACTGACAGAAACAGCATGCCGACCAGTAGCGTGATACCGAGCCCAGTGTGCCAGCGGCGGCTGGTGTGCTGCTTGGCCGCCGTGCCGGTGAGCTTACGGTTACTCCGAGTTTTCTGGCGGCTGGTTGCCCATAGCAGAATGCCGCCCAGTGCCGCTACCCACAGCCAAGAAGCGGCGAGCTCGCTGTAATTGCGGCCAATATCGCCCAGCAGCAACTCGCGATGCATCTCATCTAGCCAAGTGCGTAAAGGCAGAATACCGCTGGTGCCATACACGGTCTCTTCACCTTTGATATCCAGCGTCACTGGGTCAACAAAGATGGCTCTGTTTTTGGATGCGCCGAGGCTTGGGTCCGACAGCATCACTCGTGTGGTTTCACCCATCGCAGGGGCCGGGCGGATCGCAGCGATTTTGGCCTGATCGCCAGCGACAGCCAGCGCAGCCTCAATTTGGCGAGAGATGGGCTGCGCGTCGCCTTTCGACGAAGTGAAAAGCACGTTGGCGTACAGGTGGTTTTCAAGCTGCGGGGTAAGCACATACAGCGTGCCGGTCAGCGCGGCGACAAATATAAAAGGTCCCACAAACAGACCGATGTAGAAATGGATGCGTTTGAGCAACGCAATGGACGCGGCTTTTGCCGTCATTTTGGTAGAGCTTGCAGGCTGGCTCATCAAGAATTTTTCCTGAGTGTTCAAATAGCAGGTACAGAACAGCTACGCCAAATCGGCACTGTTCAGTCGATGTTTTATAGAAGAAACAAAAAGGCTATTTGAAAGCAGGAGGAGCGCGGGGCTGTGAATCAGGGTAGAAAGCAGTGGGAACAAGGCGGACGGCGGCAAGGCGCGGCGGTGCTCGGCTGGAGGTGCTAGACACCCATAGCATCGGCAGCGCCAACATGTGTAGCAGCGGCAGGTGGGCCAAAAGAACGCAGTAACCACAGGCTGCACCACTCATGTCGCCGGGCATCATCATCCCCAGCCCCATATCGTGCATGGGCATGGAATTTTGATGAGCCGCCGTATCAGCCATTTCATCATGCGACATTGGCATGTCGGGCTCTGTCATCTCTGACATATCCATCGCTGCCATCGGCATTTCTGCCATCGACATACCGGGCATCATTGAATGCGACATGCCAGCAGTCACCAGTGATTTAGACACCACCGGAGCGATAAATAACATCAGGATGGCCAGAATCCCAAGCCAGGCAGGAAAAAGGCTGTGCCTGTGCTTTATCTGGCTAAGTGAGAGCATTGCATCTTAGTTATAAAAGTATCTACAGAGTGAAAAGAAAGCGGCGGAATTGTACCTGATTAGTTAAGTAGTTTGTAGCTATTGAGGCGCTGGGGAGTGTGACGACGGGCATAAAAAAACCCGCTCGATGGCGGGTTTTTTAAAGAGTACGACGAGATTACTTGTCGTTTTTCAGCTTACGCATTACCAGCGTGGCGTTAGTGCCGCCGAAGCCGAAGCTGTTAGACATCACGGTAGTCAGCTCGCGTTGAGTTGGCTTAGTGATGATGTCCATGCCTTCAGCCTGCTCATCGAGGTTTTCGATGTTGATGCTTGGTGCGATGAAGTTATTTTCAGCCATCAGTAAGGTGTAGATAGCTTCCTGCACGCCAGCGGCACCCAGAGAGTGGCCTGTCATCGCTTTGGTAGAAGACAGAGCTGGCGTTGTAGCGCCGAACACTTCGCGGATTGCGCCGAGTTCTTTCACGTCGCCTACTGGAGTAGAAGTGCCGTGGACGTTGACGTAGTCAATCGGGGTATCAACACCCTGCATTGCCATCTTCATACAACGTACTGCGCCTTCGCCTGATGGAGCAACCATGTCTGCGCCGTCAGAAGTCGCGCCGTAGCCAACGATTTCTGCGTAGATGTGCGCGCCACGTGCCAGAGCGTGTTCCAGCTCTTCCACAACAACCATACCGCCGCCGCCAGCGATGACGAAACCGTCACGGGCTTTATCGTAGGTACGGGAAGCTTTATCTGGAGTGTCGTTGTAGCTGGTAGAGAGTGCGCCCATGGCGTCGAACTCACAGGCCATTTCCCAGCACAGCTCTTCGCCGCCACCGGCAAAGACCACGTCTTGCTTACCGAGCTGAATCATTTCTACCGCGTTACCGATGCAGTGAGCAGAGGTCGCACAAGCAGAGCTGATCGAATAGTTAACGCCACGAATTTTGAACGGAGTCGCGAGGCAAGCAGAAACGCCAGAAGCCATCGCCTTAGTCACCATATAAGGACCCACGCCGCGCAGACCTTTAGCACGCATGCCGTCTGAACCCGCAACTTGGTTACGTGGTGAACCGCCGCCGGAACCTGCGATCAGGCCGGTACGCTCGTTAGAAACCATCTCAGGCGTCAGACCAGAATCTTCGATAGCCTGCTGCATGGACAGATAAGCGTAGATAGAAGCATCACTCATGAAACGCACGACCTTACGATCGATAAGCCCTGCGGTGTCTAACTTAACATCACCCCAGACATGGCTACGCATTCCGGCATCTTTCAACTCTTGCGAGAAGGTGATCCCTGAGCGCCCTTCTTGCAGGGAGTTAAGTACTTCCTGCTTGTTGTTACCGATGCTCGAGATGATACCCAGGCCAGTAATGACTGCACGTTTCATTTAATACCTCTTGTACTATTAACTATTCGGGATTTCGTGACGCACTCTAGCGTACAGTTGTACGCCGAACAAGTCCGATCAGCAATTCCTTGTGTAAATCGCAGTAAATTTGCGCGAGGTCAAACTGGCCGTTAAACTTCGGCATCGCCTTGAACTGAGGGAGTTTCACGTGAGCCACACCCCAATCCAGCCCGCCGAATTAAGTTGGAACGAACAGGGTACACCTGTTTCCCGACATTTTGATGACGTCTATTTTTCCAACCAAAACGGCCTGCTGGAAACCCGCCACGTCTTTCTAAACGGTAACGGATTCCCACAACGCTTTGCCGAACATCCGCGCTCAGTCTGCGTCATTGCAGAAACTGGGTTCGGCACCGGCCTGAACTTTCTCACTCTGTGGCAAGCCTTTGATGACTTTAGCCAGCAGCAGCCCGAAGCGCGGCTAAAACGCCTGCATTTCATTAGCTTCGAGAAATTCCCACTCTCCGTAAATGATCTAACAGCAGCGTTAGCCCAGTGGCCTGAACTTTCTGAATATGCCAGCCAGCTTATCGCCCAGTGGCCGCTGCCTTTTTCCGGCTGCCACCGCCTGTTGCTAGATAACGGGCGCATCACTCTCGACCTGTGGTTCGGCGATGTTACTACCCTGCTTCCTGCTTGTGACAGCAGTATGAATCAGCAGGTTGATGCCTGGTTTTTAGACGGTTTTGCCCCTTCTAAAAACCCCGATATGTGGACTCCAGAGCTGTTCGCTAATATGGCGCGGCTTTCACGCTCGCAAGGCACGCTGGCAACCTTTACCGTGGCTGGTTTTGTCCGTCGCGGTTTACTCGATGCAGGCTTTGACGTCGGGAAAGTAAAAGGGTTCGGTCAAAAGAAACATATGCTTAGCGGCGTGATGAATAATCCACTGAATCTGCCCCATTCGGCCCCGTGGTATCAGCGCCCGGCGGCAGAAAACACACAAGACATTGCTATTATCGGCGGCGGCGTCGCCAGTGCCGTGCTGGCGCTGGCGCTGCTGCGTCGCGACTTTAACGTCACCCTTTATTGTGCCGATGACCAACCGGCTCAGGGTGCTTCGGGGAATCGTCAGGGCGCGGTTTATCCGCTGCTTAATGGTAAAAGCGACGCGCTGGAGCGCTTCTTCTCGCACGCATTCACCTTCGCACGCCGCCAGTATCAGGCTTTAGCGGCAAGTGGCGTCGCGTTCGACCACCAGTGGTGCGGCGTTAGCCAGATTGGCTATGACGTAAAAAGCCAAGGCAAGATTGATAAGATCCTCGCAGGAGAACTGCCCGCCGAGCTCGCCGCCGCCCTCACCCAGCAGCAGCTGACAGAAGCCAGCGGGTTGGAGTGTCATCACGGCGGGATAAACTATCCGCTGGGCGGTTGGCTCTGCCCTGCTCAACTGACCACTGAGTTAATTCGGCTGGCGCAGACTCTGGGCCTGAAGGCGCACTTCAACCGGCCGGTCACTGCGCTACAACAAACGGCGGGCAGCGGCTGGGCGATGACCTTCGCCGATGGCGAAACCGTGCAGCATGAGAGTCTGGTATTGGCGAATGGCGCGAACATTACTGATTTCCAGCAAACCGAGAAGCTGCCGGTGTACGCCGTCGGCGGGCAGGTTTCACATATTCCCACCACGCCGGAACTGCAAAAGCTTAAACAAGTGCTGTGCTATGACGGCTACCTCACGCCGGTTAACCCACTGAATCAGCACCATTGCATTGGCGCGAGCTATCACCGGGCTGATAAATCGACGGCTTATCGCGAAGATGACCAGCAACAGAACCGCCAGCGGCTGATTGATTGCTTGCCGCAAGCCGACTGGGCGCGAGAAGTCGACGTGAGCAGCGGCGAAGCCCGAAATGGCGTGCGCTGCGCGACCCGCGACCACCTGCCGATGGTGGGTGCAGTGGCCGATTATGACGCCATGCTTGAGGCTTATAGCAAACTGGATATCGCCGTGAAACGCGGCCAGCCGGTGGCCGATGCGCCATACCATCGCAATCTATTCCTGCTTGGGGCGCTGGGTTCGCGTGGGCTAAGTTCAGCCCCGCTGGTAGCGGAAGTGCTGGCGGCGCAAATCTCGGAGGAGCCGATGCCGCTTGATAGCGAAACGCTGGCGGCGCTTAACCCGCATCGCATGTGGGTAAGAAAGCTGCTGAAGGGCAAACCGGTAGTGAGCGAAGAGAACTGACAGAATTGACAAAGGGCCTGATGGCCCTTTGTTTTTACAAGGTATGACTGATTATTTGGCTTCTGGCAGAGACGCCTGATAGAGGTTTTCCCACATGCCGAGCACCAGAACCTGATCGCGCGGAGAGAGTTCCCCGGCCTTGATGGCATTATCTAGGCTGTGTTGCACCCGTACTTTCAATGCTTCGGCAGTGTGTTCGCCGTTCTCTTCCGCGTCGGCAACCGCCACGGTCAGATGGCCTCGCAGATAGCCACTGGCGAACAGCTCATCATCGCTGGCGCTTTCAACCATGTCGTCAATCAGCGTCAAAATACGCGCTTCAAATTCTGCGATCATCAATCATCCTCAATTATTCAATATTCAGAAATTCATTCTAGCGGTTGCAGCGCTGGGAAATCTGCCGCCGTCAAAGGTGCCGTATTGTAAAACGATTGTAACGCTTTTATAAAGCGTGCCGGTCTGGCTGGAATGCCTTGTTGCAACACTCGCAGCACTTCTTCGCGGACTTTATTGTGGAAAGCCACGCGGTCCGGTTCACAATCGCCGCTCAGGTTGTCACAACTGACGTTAAAGCGGAACCCGGCGGCGGCGCAAAATAGCCACTCATAGGATTGAGGCTTAATTTCGACCTTTTCAAATTCACTTTGGGTTTGCGCGTCACGGCCGTCCGGGCAGTACCAGTAACCAAAATCCACCAGCTTGCGGCGCTCGGCCCCGGCCACACACCAGTGGGAGATTTCATGCAATCCGCTGGCGTAATAACCATGCGCAAAAACGATGCGGTTGAAATCTTCCTGCTCGTCGGCAGGCAGGTAAATCGGCTCGTCATCACCTTTAATCAGCCGCGTGTTGAATTCCTCATAGAAGCAGGAATCAAAAATCTGGATTAATTGATGATAATTATGGGTTTCTGTTGAATCGGACATAGTTGCTGCAAAACTCTATCAAGTGAAATTAGGGGCAGATACTCCCCTATTTAAAAATTGTTTTTACTGATATTGATCAGTGATTTGCCTCAGTGACTAGCCTGTTGCTACAGGTGCAAACTGAGCCACTGGTAAATCTCAGCACCGTGGCTGTCGTAAATCAGCTTGCAGCTCATCACCGTCGAGACGCAGACCACCATCGGGCGGATCATCTTCTGCCCTTTGGATAGCACCATGCGAGCCCCGAGGCGCGCGCCGATAAACTGCCCGGCCAGCATCACCAAGCCAATACTCCAAATCACTTTATGGCCCATGATGAAGAACAGCAGGCCGCCGAAGTTAGAGGTGAAGTTCAGCACTTTGGCGTGTGCCGTGGCTTTGGCAAGGTTAAAGCCGCACAGCATCACAAAGCCCAGCGCGTAGAAAGAGCCCGCGCCCGGCCCGAAAAAGCCGTCGTAAAAGCCGACGCAGCCACCGCCGACCAGTGCATAAGGCAGCGCGGACAAACGGCGCTGGCGGTCGCTTTCACCCAATCTTGGCGTCAGCAGAAAATAGAGACCAATGCAGATGATCAGCAGCGGCAGGATCTGCCGGAGCATGTCTGCCCGCAGGTGCTGAATCAAAATCGCGCCCAATACCGAGCCTACAAAGGTGCAGGCAATATTGAGCTTTTGGTCGTTTAGGTTCACCACGCCACGGCGCACAAAGTACAGGCTGGCGGAGAAGGAGCCGCCGACCGCCGAGAGCTTGTTGGTGGCAATTGCCTGAGCGGGAGAAACCCCCGCCGCCAGCAGTGCCGGTAAGCTGAGTAAACCTCCGCCCCCGGCTATTGAATCAATAAACCCCGCTAAAACAGCCACTAAAAACAGAACGCCTACTACCCAAGGGGCAACAATCAACCAATCCATTTTTCTTTTTGTCTCGCTCTATAAAGCGGGGAATGTTCAATAGCGATTAGAGCACGTGTTTATCCAGCAGCGCCTGACAAGAAGGCGGCAACGGAGGTGGCTCTTTTTTCACTGGCGTACCCGTGCCCGGTTTAGGTGGCAGGAACCAACTTTGCAGTTCCGCACCGCAACCATCTCCCGGAGGAGGCGGAGCCTGATCTTCACATTCTAGGCTGCCCGCAGGGCAACGCAGACGGACGTGCATATGCGCACGATGACCAAACCATGGGCGAACCTTGTGCAGCCAAGCACGATCCGTTCCAGCATCAGCACACAGCTGCTGCTTAATGGCTGGATTGACGAAGATGCGCGTCACGTCGTTGTCCTGCGCGGCCAGCTTGATCAGCGTTTCAATGCGCGGTTGCCACTGTCTCTGGTTTACGGTTTTGCCGTCAGCATTAACCAAATCAATCGGCTGCGGCTTGAGCAGCATCTGCTCGCTCCAGCGCTGACGCGGCAGTTGCAGCCAGATATCGACATCCAAACCCGACTGGTGGCTAGCATGTCCACTGCTAAAACGACCACCGGCGGGCATCGCCATATCGCCAATCAGCATGGTGCCAAGACCTTTATCCGTCGCCTGAAGTCCCAGACGTTTGATAAAAGCCAGCAGGTCAGGCTGGCCGAAATAGCGGCGCTGGTCGGTGCGCATCACCTGATAATTTGGCGAATTCAGCGGCAGAGGCTGGGCACCAATCTGGCAGCCATTGGCGAAACCGCCGATAGCCTGCGGCGTTCCCGCCACCGGATGGGTGATTTTTTGCCAAGGCGTTACCGCCAGAGCGGGCGCGCAAAACGCCAGCGCCAGCAGGCCAGCGCAGGCCGTTTTGAACAGATTTGCCGTCATGAAAGCAGGTTTCATCGGTTTACCACCTTTGATTAGCCAATCACCAACGCGGAACGCTTGAGTTCACATCACCGTTTTGAGCACGTTGACGCAGCAAGTGGTCCATCAGCACGATAGCCATCATCGCTTCGGCGATTGGCACGGCGCGGATACCAACGCAAGGGTCGTGGCGACCTTTGGTTATCATCTCCACCTGCTCCCCTTCGCGGTTAATGGTGCGCCCCGGAACGGTGATGCTAGAGGTCGGTTTCAACGCAATATGCGCGATAACCGGCTGACCGCTGCTGATACCGCCGAGAATGCCGCCTGCGTGGTTGCTTTCAAAGCCGTTTGGTGTGATTTCGTCACGGTTTTCGCTGCCGCGCTTGGTGACTACGGCAAAACCGTCGCCAATTTCCACGCCTTTCACCGCGTTGATGCTCATCAGCGCGTGAGCCAAATCAGCGTCAAGACGGTCGAAGACCGGCTCGCCGAGGCCCGCTGGCAGGTTTTCCGCCATCACGGTAATTTTCGCGCCGATAGAGTCACCGGCCTTTTTCAGCTCGCGCATCAGTTCGTCCAATGCTTCCAGCTTGGACTCATCCGGGCAGAAGAAGGGGTTGGTTTCTACCAAGTCCCAATCTTTCAACTCACAGCTGACATCGCCAATCTGTGCCAGATAGCCACGGACTTTTACGCCAAATTTTTGCGCCAGATATTTCTTGGCGACGGCACCTGCGGCAACGCGCATGGCGGTTTCACGGGCAGAAGAACGGCCGCCGCCGCGATAGTCGCGCACGCCATATTTCTGCTCGTAGGTGTAGTCAGCGTGTCCCGGACGGAAAACGTCTTTAATCGCGCTGTAATCCTGAGAACGCTGGTCAGTATTCTCAATGATCAGGCCGATGCTGGTGCCGGTAGTGACACCTTCGAACACGCCGGAGAGGATCTTCACCTGATCCGGTTCGCGGCGCTGGGTGGTGTAGCGCGACGTGCCCGGACGACGACGATCAAGATCGTGCTGTAAATCGGCTTCGGTCAGCGGAATGCCCGGTGGCACGCCGTCGATGATGCAACCCAAGGCCACGCCGTGGGATTCGCCAAAAGTGGTGACGCGGAAAAACTGCCCAATACTGTTCCCTGCCATCACGGCTCCTTAACCATTATGTTGTTTATTTGATGAGGTGACCGGCTGCGAGGCCCGTCACCCAAAATTTTTTAGTCGCGGTAAGCAGTGAAATACTCTGCGCAATCCAGCAACTGCTGCTTAGTAAGCATAAATACGCCGTCGCCGCCGTTTTCGAATTCCAGCCAAGTAAATGGAATCTCTGGGTACTGTTCCATCAGATGTACCATGCTGTTACCCACTTCACAAATCAGCACGCCCTGCTCGGTCAGGTAGTCTGGCGCACAGGCCAGAATGCGGCGAGTCAGCTTCAGACCGTCGGTGCCGGAAGCCAAGCCCAGCTCAGGCTCGTGGCGATATTCCTGCGGCAGGTCTGACATATCTTCTTCGTCAACGTATGGCGGGTTAGTGACGATCAGGTCGTACTGCAATGACACCAGTTCGCGGAACAGGTCGGAGCGAATTGGAGTGACCCAGTTCTCGACGCCGTGGGCTTCGATATTGCGTTCGGCAACCGCCAGCGCGTCGGCAGAGATATCTACCGCGTCGACTTCCGTTTCCGGGAAAGCATAGGCACAGGCGATGGCAATACAGCCGCTACCGGTACACATGTCGAGAATGTGCTGCGGCTTGTCGCGCAGGATGCCGGAGAAGCGATTGTCGATCAGTTCGCCAATCGGTGAGCGCGGCACCAGCACGCGTTCGTCAACGTAGAACTCCATGCCGCAGAACCAGGCTTTGTTAGTCAGGTAGGCGACCGGCACACGCTCGTTAACGCGGCGGATCACGCGCTCAACGATGCGATGACGCTCGCTTGAGGTCAGGCGTGCGGTGTGCATGTCTTCTGGGATGTCGAGCGGCAGGAACACGCTTGGCAGCACCAGCTGCACGGCTTCATCCCACGGGTTGTCGGTACCATGGCCATAATAAACATTAGCGGCGTTCAGGCGGCTTACTGTCCAACGCAGCATGTCCTGAATGGTGTGAAGCTCGCCTACGGCTTCATCTACGAATATTTTGTCCAATTTTCTCTCCTGACGGCAGGCTGGCTTTTAACAGCCCTTTAACCGTGGGTTTACAGTACCTAATTTGCCGCATAGTTTGCCACGAAGCCGGGGACAAATCAGCAGCTATAGGCAGTTGTTGCGAGAAGTGATGGGAATTTAAGTCTGAGTTTTAGTTAACCCTCGACTAATGCGCAGGTACACTGTGAAAATGAACTAAGAATGATGATGAATCCATGAAGAAAAAACATGCGCTAAGCCCGGAGGAAAAGCTGCTTTTCCGTGAAGCCGTGCCGGGGATTAAACGCCTGCAAAATGACACTATTACTCATCGTCCGGTGCGTAAAAAAGTGACCGAGGTGTCGCCGAAAAAGCTGTTACAAGAACAGGTGGATGCGACTTACTACTTCTCCGACGAATTCCAGCCGATGTTGCAGGAAGAAGGCCCGGTGCGCCACGTGCGCCCGGATGTCAGCCATTTCGAGTTAAAGAAGCTGCGCCGCGGCGACTACTCGCCGGAGCTGTTCCTCGATTTGCACGGCCTGACTCAGCACGAAGCCAAGCAGGAGCTGGGCGCGCTGATTGCCGCCTGTCGCCGCGAGCACGTACACTGCGCCTGCGTGATGCACGGTCACGGCAAGCACATTCTCAAGCAGCAGACGCCGCTGTGGCTGGCGCAGCACCCTGACGTGTTAGCCTTCCATCAAGCACCCAAAGAGCTGGGCGGAACTGCCGCGCTGTTAGTGTTGATTGAGCTGGATGATAAGCAGCAAGAGCTGTAACTCGCCCGCCGATTGGCAAAAGTAGAAAGCAAAAAAGCACAGCCTGAGCTGTGCTTTTTCATTTCTAGCGGAGCAAGGTTTTAGACTTTCGCCATCACCTGACAAGGGCTGAACTGCCAGTCGAAGGTGCCTTTGCCGGTTTCAGCGTCTAACTCTACGCTGGCCATCGCTGAGGTGGCGAACATCGGCGGGCAAACCCCCGGACACAACTCGGCGACCAGATAGCCCACCAGCGGCAGGTGTGAGACCACCAGCACGCTGCTCACGCCCTCCAGCGCCAGCGCATGAAGTTCTTGCGCGACGATGGCCGGATCCCCACCCGGAGTCAGTTCTTTCAGAACTTCCACCTCGTCGGGCAAGCCGATTGCCTGTTTCACTTTTTCCAGCGTCTGCTGCGCACGTAGATACGGGCTAACCAAAACACGCTGAATATTGATTGCGCGACCTTTCAGCCACGCCGCCATATGTACTGATTCGTCACATCCGCACTCGGTAAGAGGTCTTGCCGAATCACTGGCTGCTTCAAGAGCTGCCTCACCGTGACGCATAATCACAACTTGCATATTGCACCGCTTTTGTTAACAAAAATAGCGCTATACAGAAACGCCTTGCGTGCTGTATCACCCTTTGCCCGATGCTTTCGTTGAAAGCCTGAAGGGCAAACCACAGCCACCTAACGCGCCGTCTCTCTATGGCGGCCGGGCATTTTGCCTGAAACTTCACGTAAAGAAAACGCTGTTTTTTACATCAACTGATTCCACTTGTAAACTAGTTTGCCTACTTATTAATCATATTGGATGTATTTCAAACGCTTGCTGTAAAGCTCATCACTGCCTAAGCAGCTCACAATATTTCTTTTCGCACAGAGGCATTATCTGACTCATTACAGTATCTAGAAACAGACCTTGCCAGATTCCCGCGAAAACGCTGCCTTAGCCGTGATCGTTGTCACAGGATGATGAGCTTTCATGCGCGCCGCAATAATCCCGGCATGAAAGCTTTTCATCATCCGCCGCTTTTTCAAGTCAACTGCATCATGGCCAACAGCCTCATGAATAGAAGCGGCTGCCCTCCTGCGCCCGGCGTATCAGGCCCGAGCATGGCGCGAAGTGCTCGCCATAATGCTGCTGGAGGCCCTGCAAGGTTTTCAGCACTTCTGCCGCGCCGAGTTGGTCGATGTAGCGGAACGGCCCTCCGAGGAACGGCGGGAAGCCGATGCCAAACACCGCACCAATATCGCCATCGCGGGCGCTGCGGATGACATTTTCGTCCAGACAGCGCACCGCCTCGTTGAGCATCAGCATCACGCAGCGACGAGCAATCAGCTCCCCGCCCTGCTGCTGTTTTGGCGACAGGTTGAGCAAACGGTAAATCGCCGGGTCAGCCTGTTTCTTCTTCGCCGGGCGGCCTTTATCCTCGTAGAGATAGAAGCCTTTGCCGTTTTTGCGCCCTTTACGGTCATCTTGCAGCACGGCATCCAACGCACGCGGCGCGGCAAAGCGCGGACCCAAGGCATTGACCAGAATCGGAATGATTTTGGTGCCGACGTCGATACCAACCTCGTCCAGCAATTGCAGTGGCCCGACCGGGAAACCGAAATCAACCAGCGCTTTATCAATATGTTCAATCGGCTCCCCTTCTAATAAGCAGCGCGCCGCTTCATTAATATAAGGAGCAAGAATGCGGTTTACATAGAACCCGGCGCTGTCACCCACCACAATCGCCGTTTTGCCCTGTTTCTTCGCCAGCGCCACGGTGGTCGAAATAGTCTGCTCGCTGGTTCCTGCATGGGGGATAACCTCAACTAGCGGCATTTTGTCCACCGGGCTGAAATAGTGCAGACCAATCACGTTCTGCGGCCTGCTGGCAGTGGCCGCAATGTCGTGAATCGGCAAAGAAGAGGTGTTTGAAGCAAAAACCGTATGCTCAGAGGCATTTTGCTCAATCTCAGAAACCATCTTTTGCTTGAGTTGTAGATCCTCAAACACGGCTTCAACCACTAAATCGACGCGCTCAAAACCGCTGTAATCGATGGTGCCGGAAATCAGCATCATCTGGCGCTGCTGCTCGGCCTTTTTCAATCGACCACGGCGAACGCGCTTCTCTAGCAGATCCCAGCTGTATTTCAGCGCGTGGCGAATGCCTTCCTGATTGATGTCTTTGATCCTCACCGGCAGGCCCGCGCGCGTGGCGGTGACATTGGCGATGCCGCCCCCCATCAGCCCGCCGCCGAGAATGCCCACTCTGCGCAGTGGCAGCGGGTCGGCGTCGGCTCCACGCTCTTTCTTCAAGGCCGTAGAAGCGAAGAATAAACCGCGCAGCGCCGCCGACTGTGGCGTCATCACTAGCTCGCCAAAGGCTTCGGCTTCAGCCTGATAACCACTGGTGCGCCCGCTATCCAGCCCCTGCTTGACCACGTCGATGATCTTTTCGGTAGCCGGGTAGTTGCCGTGAGTTTTGGCTCGGGTCTTTTTGCGAACCACCGAGAACAGCACTGCTTTGCCCAAGGGGCCGCCCGCCAAGCGCGCCTGCCAAGGCAGCGGAGCGCGGCTTTTGCGCCCTTGCAGCACGCGCTCAATGGCAGTTTGCAGCAAAATGGATTGCGGCACGGCGTCATCCACCAGCCCCATTCGCTGTGCCTGTTTGGCGCGAATACTGCGCCCGGTGAGCATCATATCCAGCGCTTTCGGCGCGCCAATCAGCCTTGGTAACCTCTGGGTGCCGCCAGAGCCCGGCAACAGGCCAAGCTGCACTTCAGGCAGCCCAAGCTGCGTTTTATCGTCGAGGGAGCAAATTCGCGAATGGCAAGCCAGCGCCAACTCTAGCCCGCCGCCAAGGCAGGCTCCGTGAATAGCGGCCACCACCGGCACCGGAAATGCCGAGATATGCGACATCACTGTCTGGCCTTTGGTGGCTAGCTCACTGGCTTCGCGCGCCGTTTGGCAGCTACTGATCATGCTGATATCGGCACCGGCGATAAAGGAGTCGGTTTTACCGGAAATCAGCACCAAGCCTTTCAACTGCGAGTATTGCTGGGCTTTCTGCAAAATCGTGCCGATTTGTTCAACAAATTCAGCCTTTAAGGTATTCACCTTTTCATTCGGCACGTCGATGGTGATGATGCCAACGTGCTGGTTGGTAAAGGTCAGTTTGAATGCAGAATCCGGCTGGTTCTCCAGCAAGAACAGGTCGTCGGTCATTCGGCTGCCTCCAGAATCATTGCGGCACCTAAACCACCCGCCGCGCAGGCAGTGGTCAGCCCGTAACGCCCGCCGCGACGGCGAAGCTCGTGTAATGTTTGAGTTATCATGCGCGCGCCGGTGGCGGCAAAAGGATGGCCATAGGCTAGAGAGCCGCCTAGCACGTTGAATCTCTCCCAGTCTATTTCGCCGATGGATTGCTCACGCCCCAGCTTCTCGCGGGCAAACGTCTCACTGGCGAACATTTTGATGTTTGCCAGCGTTTGTGCGGCGAAAGCCTCGTGCATCTCAATTAAGTCCAAATCGCTGAGCGTCAGCCCTGCCCTGTCCAGCGCAATTGGCGTGGCGTAAGCCGGGCCTAACAGCATATCTTCCCAAACGTCGATGGCGGCGAAGGCGAAACTTTTCAAATAACCCAGCGGCTTTAGGCCGAGTTCGCGCGCGCGGGATTCGCTCATCATCAGTACCGCCGCCGCGCCATCGGTTAATGGCGTACTGGTGGCCGCCGTGACCGTGCCGTGGCGGCGATCAAAGGCTGGGCGAAGTTTGGTGTATTGGCTCAGTTCAGACTGGGTGCGGATATTATTGTCTTTCTGCAACACGTCGCGGTACGGCGGCACTTGGGCGGCCATCACCTGCGAATCGAGATAGCCGTTCTCCCACGCCTGAGTCGCTAACGTGTGGGAACGGTGCGCCAATTCGTCCTGCTGCTGGCGGGAAATACCGTGGGTTTTCGCCATCTGTTCGGCGGTATCGCCCATGCGCAGGCCGGTGGAATATTCGGCCACGGCGGGCGGCACCGGCAGTAAGTCGCGGAATTTCAATTTGCTAAATAGCGCCAGACGCTGCGACAGCGTGCGGGCTTTGTTGACATCAACCAGGGTGCGCGCCAGCCGTTTGCTAACCCCAATCGGCAAGACCGAAGAGGAATCCGCGCCCCCGGCGATGCCGATACTGACCGACCCGCTAATGATACTTTCCGCCACGTTCGCCACGGCTTGAAAACTGGTGGCGCAGGCGCGGGAGACGCTGTAGGCATCTGTCGAGACACTCATGCCGGTGCCGAGCACGATTTCGCGCGCGATATTGGGAGCTTCGGGCATTTGCACTACCTGCCCAAACACCAGCTGATCGATAATTTTTGGGTCGATGCCGCTTTTCGCCAGCAGCTCACTGACCACCATCTTACCCAAATCAACCGCCGGAATGCCGTGGTACGCCGTGGCCTGCTTGGCGAATGGCGTGCGTAAACCATCGACAATCGCGATGCGATCGCCTTCACGCGTCACCAGCGGGATAACCTTATTCATACGGACTCCAATTTAAGAGGTCAGACCTGATAAGTCAGTTTTAACCATATGTTTACATTTAGCAAATAGCTAAAGGAGGGAACTGCGAGCGACTGCAAAAAAAACCGCGACACAGGGGTCGCGGCTTGGAGAACTGAGAGAATTTTGCAGGTTGGGTTTAGCGCAACCCTAGTTGGAAGATCATGGTTTCGGCTTGGCATGAGAAAGTGAAGTCGATATTCAGCTCAACGCCGCCTTCAACCTTTTCAATTCGGCTATCAATCACGCAAGGCTCAGATTCAACCGCGCGCGCTTTGGCGGTCAGGCTGTTTAGCATCTCATTTGCCTGAGCTTCGGTGGCAAATACGTGACTGTAGGAGGCGGTGCAGTCGGTGTTGTCCATGATAGTACCGACATCAACACAACAGCAGGCCGCCGTTTCTTCCGCGCCGCATTTGTTAATGGAGTGCAGAGGTTGGGTGGATTTCGATGACAAAGTTGCTTCGGACATAATCTTCTCCTGGGCCAAATTTTCGCCTTAGCGCTCGGCCCTGTTAGTCATTCAAAGTTGTATTTTCCACCACTATTTTACGCCTGCTCGGCCACAACGCCTAGCACTTACTTTTTGTGTGTCTTTTAAGTGACTAATATCACAGAAATAAATTCAAAAGGTTATAAATGTCACCAAGTTTTAACTCTCGAGTTATTAAGTTCCGCCGGAGCTGTATGTTTTTTGTTAAGCGGATCTAATTTCTGGCATCAAATTGGAAATATCCATGAAACATCATTGCAACATGTGTACAGGTCGGACCTATACTTCGCTCACTGGTCTGATTTGTCAGACTGAGAACGAACCCTACAATCCCGCGCTCATTGTTACTTGATGTAACATTGTTTGATAAAAACATAAAATTGAGGTTTTGGTCATGAACCAGAAAAACCTGTTGAAAAGATCAGCTCTGGCAGCTGCAGTGGCAATTGTTTCCTCAAACGTGTATGCGGCCGGTTTTCAGTTAAATGAATACACCGCAGCCGGTCTTGGTCGTTCGTTTTCAGGTGAAGGGGCCATTGCTGATACCGCAGCATCCGGCAGCCGAAACCCGGCAACCATGACCATGTTTGATCGCCCTTCTTTCTCCGGCGGTGCGATTTACGTCGCGCCTGACGTCAACATTACGGGTCGCTCGCCAATTACGGGCAACAGCACTGACGCCGATAACATCGCGCCAAACCAGTGGGTGCCGAACCTGCACTTCATTCTGCCGTTGAATGACAAGTGGGCCTTGGGCGCATCTTCCACCTCCAACTACGGTCTGGCGACCGAGTTCAACGACAACTACGCGGCAGGTCCTTTAGGCGGCAAAACCGACCTGATCACCATCAACAACAACTTGAGCGCGGCGTATCGTGTTAACGATCACTTCAGCTTAGGTTTAGGCTTCGATGCTGTATGGGCAAAAGCGAAAATCAGCCGCACGGCGGGTGAGCTAGGCCCTATCCAATCACGCGGCCAATTGCCAGCCAAGACCGAGATTGCTCACCTGAAGGGTGACGAATGGGGCTTCGGCTGGAATGCCGGTATCCTGTATGAAGTGGATGAAAATAACCGCTACGGTTTCACCTACCGCTCCAAAGTGGATATCGACTTTAAAGGTGATTACCGCAACAGCGTCCCAGTTCAGGCAGGCGGCACCGGCGGCAGCACAATTCCGGGCTCTTTAACGCTGAACTTGCCAGAAATGTGGGAAATCTCAGGTTATAACAAAGTGGCACCGAAATGGGCGATTCACTACAGCTTGGCTTACACCAGCTGGAGCGAATTCCAAGAGCTGAAAGCTACCGGTAGCAACGGCCAGACGCTGTTCCAGAAAGATGAAAACTATCACGATGCTTACCGCATCGCGCTGGGTACCACCTATTACTATGACGATAACTGGACCTTCCGTACCGGTATCGCCTTCGATGATAGCCCGGTTCCAGCAGATAACCGCACCATCTCGATTCCTGACCAAGACCGTTTCTGGATAAGCGCCGGTACCACTTATGCGTTTAACAAAGATGCGTCGGTTGACCTGGGTGTGTCTTACATGCACGGCCAGACGGTTAACATCAGCGAGAAAGTGGCTGACGGCGTGCCGAACTATGAGTTCCAAGCCAAAGGTACCGCGATGCTGTACGGCGCTAACTTCAACTACAGTTTCTAATGCGACAGTTTGCAATATCTGGCTTAGTTTGTTGATTGCCAGACACAAAAAAAGCGCCGAACGGACG
>NZ_JMPJ01000059.1 GCF_000735345.1 Ewingella americana ATCC 33852
GCTTTTTTTGTGTGAGCAGAATCTGAATCAGTTGGCTGAGTCGATGCTCTGCAGATCATCCTGAATCGCCGCGGCGTTCGGGTTATTCTGCGGGGTTAACTTGCCGCCGCTGGCCAAGAAGTCGTGACGCTGGAAGTAAGCTTCACGCACCATCAGGTAAGGGTCAGACGAGTTACGCAGGATAGGATCGGAGTCGAGCAATTCAGCACGAGTCTCAACGCCTTCAAGCACGAACTTACCAGCAGACATCCAGAAGGTCAGGTAGCTGAGCATCGGATAGAGGTAATCGACGGTGTCGCCGCCCTCGTCACGCAGGGTGAAACTGCCGTAAGCCGGAAGTTGCACGTACGGGCCGTAGCCTACGCCATAGTGTGCCAAGGTAGTGCCGAAGCCGCGCTTCTCTTCTTTCGCCAGTTTCGGGTTAGCCATTGACGCCACGTCAATCAGGCCGCCCATCCCCAGCAGGGTGTTGAGGAAGAAACGGTTAAAGTGGATCATCGCACGGTAGGGGTCACCCTGTGCGAAGGCGTTGACCATGCTGGCAGGTTCGTCGAGGTTATCGAAGAAGTTAGTCATCCCGTTACGCGCTGGCACAGGCACATAGTTTCTCCACGCCACAGCAACAGGACGAAGAACATAAGGGTCCATGATGTTGTAGTTGAAGTCGAACATTGTCCGGTTGAAACCTTCAAGCGGATCAGAACGTCCCTGCGGTTGGCTGTCCGATGATGTACCGGCACAACCCACCAGCAGCGCGGTCGCAAACGCCAGCCCAGTCAGGCGTAAGTTCATGGATATCTCCCTATTTTTCTTCAGTTCCGCTATCAGGGAACCTGCTGATTGATCTCAATGCTGACCTGTCCATTGCCGGAAAAATCAGTCAGCGGACTGTCGCCGTACCAGTCACCTGCGGCTGGCGTTGCCAGTCCGTTTTGTGAAATTCGAACGCGTACTTTTAACTGATGCAGCGAAGAAAGCAATCTTTCCGGCATCATGGCATTGGAATCATCCATTGTCATGGCAAGCGGGAAGCGGCTTAGAGGCAGTTTCTTCACGGCAATCGGCACTGGGCTGCTACCATCGGTGACCGAGATAAATACCGTGCCTTGCTGCGGAATACTCTTCGCGGCGTTGTCAGAAAGCGACACATTCACTGCCAGTTTGGCGGAGTTCTGCCCCGATTTAGCCTTTGCCTGCTCAATGCTGGCGCGAACCATTTCAGTGCGTTTATCCCCGGCTGGCAGAATTTTCAACATTAACTCCCAAGCACCAATCGCCTGCGGGTAATGCCCCTGTTCAAATTCATTGTAGGCCAGCAAACTCAGGACGCGAAGATTGCCCTGATTTTGTTCCAGCATACTGCGCAACAGTTTGCCGCCGCTAATGTTATCTTGCGGATCGCCGGAGCGAGTTAACACTTCCGCATATCCGAGCTTGATGTCCATATTGTTCGGCGAAAGCTGGTAAGCGTGAGCAAAAGCCTGGGTCGCGGTATTGGCATTATCCAGCGCCATCCCCACGCGGCCGAGCATCATCCAGTCTTGCGCATTGTTCGGGTCGCGCTGCAATTCGGTACGCAGCCCTAAGCCGAGATCCTGCACGTCATTAATGGTTAGCGCTGGCGAGTTGTCATCGGCGACGCGATGGCGTAAATCGGGCATGCGCTGCATGACGTTATTCCACGCGCTGACCTGAGTTAATCCGCCGGAATAGAGGTAGAATCCCAGCGTGACCAGCACTAATAACAGTGCGCCCGGCACCAGCGTCCAGCGGCCAATTGGCTGCGCGGCGCGCTGCTGCTCTTCGGGAATATCACTCAGCAGGTTTTCCTGCAATTCGCGAATATGCTGCGGGCGCTCGTCAACCACGCCCTGCTCTTCGTCTTGCTCAAGTTCGCTCAGACGATGTTGGTAAAAGACTTTGTTCAACGCATCGCGCGACGTGTGTTCTGCCTTGTCGCGACGCATCACCGGCACCAAAAACAGTGCCAGCGCAATGATAAGCATCACTACAATAGTCAGCCAAAAAATACTCATGATCCTTTCCCGTCGCTCTCTGTCTTCGTGACATCAGTCAGTAACTGCGCCAGCCGCTGTTGTTCTTTTATTGAAAGCTCTGACGCTGACACGCCCTGTTTCACCGATGTATCTGACCCTGTCTGCCCATTCTGGCGACGCGCGCGCATGATAATCACCGACGCGCCAATCAGGACAAACAGCAAAGGACCAAGCCACAAAATAAGCGTGGAAGGCGTGACTGGCGGTTCATAAGTGACGAAGTTACCGTATCGCGCCACCATATACTGCACAATCTGCTCGCGCGTTTGGCCTTGGTTAAGTAATTGATAAACCTTAGTGCGCATATCGGCAGCGATAATCGAATCCGAGGCCGCGATGCTGGTGTTCTGGCATTTCGGGCAGCGAAGTTGCTCGGTGATTTGCCGATACTGCTGCTCTTGCGCCTCTGACTTGAACTGGTAAGTGTCAATGGCGGCAAAGGCCGCCCAACTCAGGCTCAGGCCGAGGATCAGCGCACAAAGCGAAGTGACGGCTCTCATGCGTCACCGCCATATTTTTTGTACAGCGGTAGGACCTCATTTTGCCACACTTTAGCATTCATATCACCGGCATGGCGGTAGCGGATGATGCCCTGACCGTCGATCAAGAAGGTCTCTGGCGCGCCATACACGCCCAGATCCAACCCCAGCATGCCGTCGCCGTCATACAGGCTCAGTGCATAAGGATTACCCAGCGTATTCAGCCAGTTAACCGCTTTCTGCCGGTCATCTTTATAGTTCAGCCCGACCACGCGGATGCCTTTGACCGCCAACGTATTGAGATATTCATGCTCGGCGCGGCAGGTCGGGCACCACGTCGCCCAGACATTAAGCAAAATCGGCTTGCCGTCGCGCAGCACCGACTGGTCGTAGGTTTTGCCCGGCTGCGACAGCGATTCCAGCTTAAATACCGGCACCGGTTTGCCGATCAGCGCCGACTCCAGCAGAGTCGGGTCATCGCCGTTGGCGTTACGGGTCAGCTGCACCATAAAGGCCGCGGCCAGCGCCAGAAACAGCACCAGTGGAATAAATAGCAGTTTGCGATTCATGCCTCTTCAGCCTCCGCTTTGCCCTGACGCTTGAGCTTTTTGCTCATGCGATAACGCGGATCGAGAATACAGAGCACGCCGCCAAAGGCCATAAAGATGCCGCCGAGCCAGATCCAGCGCACGAAAGGTTTGTAGTAGAGGCGCACGGCCCACGAGCCGTCGTCCATCTCTTCACCCAGCGCGGCATACAGGTCACGCGCCAGATTCCCGTGAATTGCCGCTTCGGTCATCATGGTGTGCGCCACGCTGTAATAGCGTTTTTCAGCATGCAAGGTGGTGACAGGCTTGCCATTGCGGGTGACGTCGATATTGGCTTCGCCGCCGGAATAGTTGGAGCCTTGGATATCGCGCATGTCACGGAATACAAAGTGGTAATCGTGGATATCCACGCTGTCACCCGCTTTCATTCGCACATCGCGCTCGACGCTGTAGTTCTGGCTAAAGGCGATACCAATCACCGTGACGGCAACGCCCAGATGCCCCAGCACCATGCCCCAGTGGCTGCGGGACAGGTGGGTCAGGCCGCGCCAGAAGGTGTGGCGATGGGTAGCGCGCTCGTGCAGTTCCATCAGCGTGAGGACAATTACCCACACTGACATCAGCAGGCCGACCACCGTCATGCCGACGATTTTGTCCTGCAGCAGCCAAGGCAGCAGAATCGACAGCAGCAGCGTCACCACTAAGGCCACGCCGAGGCGACGCCACAGCTTGCTTGGCTCGTCGCGACGCCAGCGCACCAGTGGGCCGATGCCCAACAGCAGGGCCAGCGGAGCCATCAGCCAAGTAAACATGGTATTAAAGAAGGGTTCGCCAATGGAGATACTGCCCATGCCGAGCTGTTTGTGGATCAACGGCAGCAGCGTGCCGAGCAGCACCACCAGCATGGCGGCCACCAGCAGCACGTTATTGCCTAACAGATAGCTTTCGCGCGAGTGCAGTTCGTGGCGGCTTGGCGCACGTACCGAGTTCCCTTTGATGGCGTAAAGCAGCAGCGAGCCGCCGATGATGATCACCAGATAGGCCAGAATAAACATGCCGCGCGCCGGGTCTGAGGCGAAGGAGTGAACCGACACCAGCACGCCCGAGCGCACTAGGAAAGTCCCCAGCAGGCAGAGTGAGAAACAGGTGATTGCCAGCAGCACGGTCCAAGCTTTGAAGGTACCGCGTTTTTCAGTCACCGCCAGCGAGTGGATAAGCGCGGTGCCTGCCAGCCAAGGCATAAACGAGGCGTTTTCTACCGGATCCCAGAACCACCAGCCGCCCCAACCTAATTCGTAATAAGCCCATGCCGAACCCAGTACGATGCCCATAGTCAGGAATACCCACGCAGCCGTCGTCCAAGGCCGCGACCAGCGCGCCCACGCGGTATCAAGACGGCCCGCCATCAGCGAGGCAATGGCAAACGCAAAGGCCACGGAGAAGCCGACATACCCCATATACAGCAGCGGCGGGTGGAATATCAGCCCGATATCTTGCAGCACGGGGTTAAGGTCACTGCCGTCCACCGGAAAGCCCGGCAAAGTACGAATAAACGGGTTAGACGTCAGCAGGATAAACACCAAGAATCCGGCGGTGATCATCCCCATCACGGCCAGCACGCGGGCTACCGCGTCTTGCGGCATGCGGCGGCTAAACAGCGCCACCGCCAGCGTCCAGCAGCTGAGCAGCAACACCCACAGCAGCAGCGAGCCTTCGTGCGCGCCCCACGTGGCCGCCATGCGGTAATAGAGCGGCAGGCGGGTATTGGAGTTATTCGCCACATAGGTGACGGTAAAGTCATTCACCACAAAGGCGTGAACCAGAATGATAAAGGCCAGCGTGATGGTGGCGAACATGCCGTAAGAGAGCGGGCGCGCCATCGCCATCATGCGGTTATCTTGCCGCGCCGCGCCCCATTGCGGGTAAATACTCAGCAGTATCGCCAGACCTAAAGCCAGACAGAGGGAAAACGTTCCTATTTCCGGCATCATGAGCGAACACTTCCTTTATCGTTACCCGCGTAGGCCGCAGCCGGGGCTTTTTTATCATCTTTCATTGCATCTTCCACTTCTGGCGGAACGTATTTCTCATCATGCTTCGCCAACACTTGTTGAGCATTGACCACGTTACCGGCTTCCATCACACCCTGCGCCACGACGCCCTGCCCTTCGCGGAACAGGTCCGGCAGGATGCCGTTGTAGGTCACGCTAATCGCGCCACGGGCGTCATAAATTTTAAAACTGACCTGCAAACTCTTGGCATCGCGCTTCACCGAGCCAGGCATCACCATGCCGCCAATGCGCAGGCGCTGGCCGACAAACGGCATCTCGTGGTTTTCACCTTTACCTTGCAGAATCTCGGTCGGTGTATAGAACAGGTCAATGTTGGATCTCAGGGCGTACATCACCAGAGAGATGCTCAGGCCAAGGCCGACCAGCACCACCAGCGCCAGCGAAAGGCGCTTTTTACGACGTGGATTCACAATAACTTCTCCCCGGACGCGTCCGGTTTCAACCGAGGTACAGCCGGCTTCGTCGCGGCTGGCGATTCATTAGTAGGGTTTCGTTTGGATTGCACAATGCGCTTTTCCCGCGCCTGACGACGGCGAACGTCAGCCAGAATTTGCCGACGCTGCACCATGGTGTGCGCCACTAAGGCAATCAGAGAAATCAGCGTGGCGGCGACAGAGAGCCAGACATAAAAGGCGTAGCCGCCCATGTCGAAGAATGCCTGCCAGCTTGAGAATGCGGCGTTCATCAGCGGCGCTCCTTATTAACCAATTCGGCCACCCACGGGCGAAGGCGCTCCTGAATAAGAATAAGGTTACGCAGGCGCATTAGCGTCAGCGTAATAAAGAAGAACAGATAGCCGAAGATGGCCCAGCGCAGCGGGTAACGCATGCTCGGGTCGATGGTTTGCTGCATGTTGGTCGAGCCTTGATGCAGAGTGTTCCACCACTCCACCGAGTAGTGAATGATAGGAATGTTGACCACGCCGACCAGCACCAAAATGCCCGCAGCTCGCCCGGCAAGGCGGCGATCTTCAAAGGAGTGGTATAAGGCAATAGCCCCCAGATAGAGGAACAGCAGCACCAGCTCGGAAGTCAGGCGCGCGTCCCACACCCACCAGGTTCCCCACATAGGTTTGCCCCAGGCGGAGCCGGTGACCAGCGCAATAAATGTGAAGACGGCCCCGACGGGTGCCATGGCGGCCATGGCTAAGTCAGACATTTTCATCTGCCACACCAGCCCGATAAAGGCTGCAATCGCCATCGCGCTGTAAATTCCCATCGACCAGATAGCCGCCGGGACGTGAATGTACATGATGCGATAGCTGTTACCCTGCTGGTAATCAGGCGGCGCGTAGCCAAAGCCCCAGACCCAGCCAATTAGCAAACAGGCTAATCCCAGAATGCCGAGCCACGGAATAAACCGGCCGCAGACCGAGTAAAGACGCTCGGGTCGCGCAAGTTGATGTAACCATTTCCACATTGTTATCGTTGCTCACTCTAAAAAGACTTTCACTGGGGCGCGTGGACCGTTATTGGCCTATTGCGCGGTAAGAGATGGAACCGGTTTCTATCCGCACTTATTTATTCGCACTGAATACCCCTTCCCTATATTGTTCCCTATAGAGAAGTGTGATGTTAGTCAAAGGTTGCGCTTTTTCTGCCAATTTGTAACTACAGGTAAATTTAGCCAAATTGACCGAAATAATATTGACCCTAAATAAGTCGAGTTCAGCAAGGCTGCTCGAAGTATGACCGGTCAGTGAACGCTAACTCGCAAAGCTGCCGCCGTAGCGAACGGCGCGAGTGTCGCACTTCCCGCCAGCATCGCGCCAAGAATTGCCAGATATCCGCCGAGCGGCATGCCCATAGAGGCGGCGTCGATGGCACCGGTGGCAAAAATCAGCACCGGAATGTACAGCGGCAATACCAGCAAACTGAGCAGAACCCCGCCTTTACGCAGGCCCACGGTCAGCGCCACGCCAATCGCACCGATAAAACTCAGGGTCGGCGTCCCTAGCAAAATGGTCAGCGCTACGGCTTTCCACGTGTTGAAATCCAATGACAGCAGCAAGGCAATCACCGGAGACAAAATCAATAACGGCAGCCCGGTAACCACCCAGTGAGCACATACTTTGCCTAGAACCGTGAGTGCCAGCGGGGATGGTAACAATAGTAGCTGCTCTAGCGTGCCGTCGAGGAAGTCATCACGGAACAGCCTCTCAAGAGACAGCAGCGAGGCGAGCAGCGCCGCGACCCAGACTATCCCCGGCGCGATGCGCGCCAGCAGTTGTGGTTCCGGTCCCAGTCCCAGCGGAAACAGGGTGATCACGATGATAAAGAACCACAGCGGGTTGATGATTTCCGCACTTTTGCGAAAAGCGATTTTCAGTTCGCGCCGCAGGACTTTAATAAACATTAGACCAACTTCCCTAATCGAGTCATAGCAGTTCTGCGCTAGTTAAACGGAGCTTACGCACGTCGCGGTTCACTCCCTGTAAGTCTTGGTGTGTAGTAAGCACTACCATACCGCCCCGCCCGGCATGCATTTCGAACAGTTCGATCAGTGTCGCCACGCCCTGCTTGTCGATAGCCGTCAGAGGCTCATCAAGGATCCACAGCGGCGCGCGGGTCAGCCACAGCCGAGCTAAGGCAACGCGGCGCTGTTGCCCGGCAGACATCTGCGCCACGGTGACATCTTCATAGCCCAGCAGGCCGACATTCTCTAAGGCCTGATACAGGGCGTCGCTATCTACTTTGCCGTCAACCGACTGATAAAACGCCAGATTTTCATACGCAGTGAGTACTGACTTTATTCCCGGCTGATGGCCGAGAAACAGTAAATCCTGATGAAAGAGGTCACGCTGGCGGCGCGTATTTTCACCTTTCCAGCGCACTTCACCGGAGTCTGGCGAGGAGAGCCCGGCCAAAATCCTCAGCAGGCTGGTTTTACCGGCGCCGTTCTGGCCTTCAATTTGCACCATGTCACCGGGCTCGATGGTGAAACTTAGGTCGCTAAACAGGGTCCGCTCATCGCGCACGCAGCTCAGGTTAACGGCTTCAAACATCGGAATATCCCGTAAAATTCACAAGGGTACATCATATCATAAGCATCCTATGCGTCGCAGCCAGAGGTTACAGTGGTTCCTGCCACTGCCAGTCTGTGTTGCAGCATAACCACCATCCCTCGCCTATGCTTAAAACGGTTTTATTTTTCCGCGACGCCTCGCAAAACTTCTGGGGAAACACCATGAATCAAGCCACTAAAGAGCAGAATATAGAGAACGATGTCGACAGCGAGGAGCACGCGCAAGGCACTGAGATTGAAGTTGATGAAGAGAACCTGCCCTCGCGTGCGGCGGCGGTTCACGAGCAGATTCGCCAAGAGGGAGAGAAAGAGCTGGAGCGCGACGGACTGGCGCTGTTCTGGTCGGCGGTGGCCGCCGGACTGTCGATTAGTGCGTCCATGATGGCGAAAGGTATTTTGCACGCTCGCCTGCCGGAGTCGCCGGAGCGCTTTTTCATCGAGAATATTGGTTACACCGCGGGCTTCATTATTGTCATTATGGCCCGCCAGCAGCTGTTCACCGAGAACACCGTCACCGCCGTGCTGCCCGTGATGCATAAGCTGACGCTAAAAAACAGCGCCCTGCTGCTGCGCCTGTGGAGCTGGGTGCTCGGAGGCAACCTGATTGGCTGCGCCTGCGCCGCGCTGGCTTTCCATCTGGTACCGTTTTTCGACGCCGACACCGACGCGGCCTTTCGCAGCATCAGTCTGGAGATCATGAAGAAAGACCCGACGGCGATGTTTGTCAGCGGCATTATTTCCGGCTGGCTGATTGCCACCATGGTGTGGATGCTGCCCTCGGCGGGCGCGGCAAAAGTGTGGGTGATCATGCTGATGACCTATCTGGTGGCCATCGCCGACCTGACGCACATTGTGGTCGGCTCGGTGGAAATCCTCTATCTGGTTTTTACCGGCGCAATCCCTTGGCACCAGTTCATCTGGCCCTTCGCCCTGCCGACCCTCACTGGGAATATCATCGGCGGCACCTTTATCTTCGCGCTCATCAGCCATGCACAAATCCGCAATGACATGAGCAACCAGAACAAGGCCAAGCAGCAAAAGAGAGCCAACAACAAGCAGGAAAACCAGCAGAAAGCGCAATAACTGGCGACGAAACAACCAAACGACCGCCTAACGCCTTATTATTGTGGCAAAAACGAGTATACTACGCGGGCGCTTTCCCAAGCCGCCCGTGTCTCCTTAGTTAAACGGATATAACAAGCCCCTCCTAAGGGCTAGTTACAGGTTCGATTCCTGTAGGGGACACCATTTCATTGACAGAACGTTTTCTCCCCCCCCAATTGAAGAAGTATGCAGGTCCTAAAACCTGGTGATAGTTTAAACACGTATTAGATTTCGCATTTAAATCGCGAAGTCAAACAATCCCTTGTCTTAAATTGGATTCATTAACCCATCTATATATACATTAAATTCAATATACAGACATTTTGAGCACTGACTCTCCAACTTCCTATCGTCTTGAAAAAAGAATAAAATTAAATTTATTAATTATCCTTTTTGATATCAAAATTTGAGCACCTAATAGGAAGATATAATTATATGCAATGAGAACCATCGCTGAAATAAGTATATTCAAGGTAACACCAAAGATATTATTCAATTGACTCCCATAAGAATTACCATCTAAATATTGGATAAAATCAATCTCCACATATAAAAATAAAACATACAGTAAGATTGATGTAAGGACTGTTCCTGCGCCCCAAAAAATTCTACGTTTTAGCGTATGTAACCCCTGTGAATATCTAATAATCAAATCACCATCAACAGACTTTAACTCAGTGATTTTTAGAAGCATATTTAATTTAGAATAACACTGGATAAGCCTCGTTTGGTTTTCTTGTTGCATTAGAATTTTAACTTCTTCAGCAGAAACATATTTTGACCTATAGATACTTTGGAATAGTGCCTCCACTAAAATATTATTTATTTTATCTGAAGACACAACAGTTATGAGTTTCTCTATATTCTTGATTTTATTCTTACTTCTTGAAAGAAAAAAACCAACCATTAAACCAACCACTGGTAAAGTCAGGATACTTGTAGCCAATTTAAGGATGTTATCAAAATCTTGAAATACCATTATCACCTCATAGACCAATATATAGAGAAATTATTGTCGGCAATTATTTTAAAAACTTTAGCTAGATATAATAAAATCTTACGAAGACATAACCATTCAGATACAAAACCCATTTAACTTGAACAAGTTAACTATCATTACTATATTTAAAATCCTTATCTTTGCTTCGGATTCCCAACATGCCCAACCTAACCCCCTTCTCCCACGTCCTTGCCGTGCCCAATCTCGCCAAAACTTCGGCTTATTTTCGTGATGCGTTGGGGTTTAAACTTGCTTGGCCGGATGGAGGTGGCTGGCAGCTGGCGGTGCGGGGGGAAGTGCGAATTATGCTGGGAGATTGCCCGGACGCGATTGCGCCTTCGGCGTTAGGCGACCATAGTTACTTTGGTTATTGGCATGTTGATGATGCGACTGCCCTTTATGAAGAATTTACTGCCTCGGGCGCGATTATTTTGCACCCTATTGCCGACATGCCGCACGGCATGCGTGAGTTCACCATTGCGACGCCGGACGGGCATCGGATGGCGATTGGTGAGGACTTATCAGCTTAAGCTGAGAACTAAACAATTAGCAAGGGAAGCGCGTGTTTTACCGGTTTTTAGAGATTTTAGTATTTTTACTGTTACTGCTGTGGATTGCGCTGCTGTTTAACGTCGGCGGGATGTCGGTAAAGCTCAGCGAGTTCATGACTTATCTTGATTCTCTTTGATTACCTTTGCTTCAGAGATAAAAAAGCCACTTACCCAGTAAGTGGCTGATTACATTGATGACTTAAGGCGTGTCTAATTTAGTGCTTAACACCCAGCGTGTCAGCCAGCGTTCTGGCTAACTGGTTGTTATCATCGGCACCAAACTCCCAGAACATGGCCCCAGCCAGCCCTTTGCTTTTGATGTACTCCCCTTTGATAGCCACCGAGCGCGGGTTCTCGTAAGAGATAGCGAACAGCGGATCGCCCTTGGCGGACTTAATCGACAACCACGGCACTTTCGCTTCGTCATCCCAGTGCTGGGTGAAGCGTTTTTGTGGGTCGTTGAGCAGTTTGCTGACAATATCGTTGTACTTCACATAGGTATCTTTGGTCAGGTCATAGCCCAGCGACTTGAACAAGGCGACCTCGGTTGGGCTAAACGATGGCTGGGTGACCGGATTTTTCTGCGCGTCTGGCTTGGTCCAGTCAATCCCTGGCTCCATGGTGCGTTTTGGTACACGCCCGTAGAAACCTATGCCGAGGTTCATCTGGCTGGCCTTCAGCCCCGCCGCAAGATAGTTATTCACCACGAAATCTGCGCTGTATTTATCCGCCGCCGCGACGGTTGGCCACTCTTTGGAGTCATACAGGTTGGAGTTGAAGTACTGCGTGCCGTAGGCCATATCGTAGGTCATCAAGTTGATGTAATCCAGCGACGGGGCAATGGCTTTGACGTCGATCCAGCTTTTCGGGCTTTCCGCGCTGGCGGCGACGGCGATGGTCACCAGCTTCTCTTTACCAAATCTTTCGCGCAGCTCTTTCAAGATGGCGGTGAAGTTATCCTTGTCGGCAGGCGTGCTGTCCACCAGCCCCCACGCGCCGTTGACCGGATATTCCCAGTCGAGGTCGATGCCATCAAGGCCATATTTTTTTACGATCTGTTCCGCAGAATCAATGAAGATTTTGCGCGTTTCCGGCGTAGCGGCAGCGGAAGAGAAACCGCGCGCGCCCCAACCACCGACCGAAAGCAGCACTTTCAGGTTCGGGTTCTGTTTACGCAAAGCGGGGATTTTTGCCAGATCGGCTTCAACTTTGGGTGACAGCCAAATCTGGTGCAGTTTGGCAGGGTCTTTCAGCGCGGCGTTGGTCTCGCCCGCTTCATTGTTGTAAACCAGACCAAATGAGTAGTTGAGATGGGTTATCAAGCGAACGTCGAGTTTATCGATGTCGCCACCGGGCCCGGCAGTGACGTCGCCGCCGCCGTTGAAATAGCCCACTGACATAAGAGAGTTAGCTGAGGCAACTGACGCGCACAGCAAGGGTAATACCGCGAGAAGGG
This sequence comes from Ewingella americana ATCC 33852, assembly GCF_000735345.1. Classification (GTDB taxonomy): domain Bacteria; phylum Pseudomonadota; class Gammaproteobacteria; order Enterobacterales; family Enterobacteriaceae; genus Ewingella; species Ewingella americana. Next base: position 12,292 of record NZ_JMPJ01000059.1, read on the forward strand.
GTAAAAGTTTCATAAATAAGCCTCTTTGACATTTTAAAAACAAATACCGCGACCTAAAGTAGGTGGCGAATAAACAACCACCTAACCTTAGCATCGCTGGCCTGTCAAAGCAGATATTCATGACAGAATTGTGACCGATATTATGGACTTAATCAGTCATGGTTAGAACGTCCAGCGCACCCCGCCGGTATAGCCCCAACCCTTGGCACCATTGCTGTTTATCTCTTTGCGATAATCCACTTCTGCATAGAGCGACACGTCTTTTTTGAAGGTCGCCGTGCCGCCCACGCCTAGCTCGCCAATTTGGCCGAACTTGCCGCTGGTGAAGGTGTGGCTGACGTCGAAACCTTCCGCGCCAATGGTGGTTTTCGCCTCGCCGCCCCAGCCACGATAGTAGTTCGCGCGCACATAAGGCGTGTACTGGCGTCCTGCGTCATCCACCCAAGTGCGGTCGGCGCGCAGGCCCAAACGGCCAATGGTCTGGCTGTAATTTTGGTAATCCACCGTGGTGCGATCTTCATCAATAAAGTTATCCATATTGATGCGGGTGTACATCAGTTGCGCCTGAGGTTCGAGCTTCAGGCCATTGTCGAACAGGTACGGATAGCCCGACTCCAGCGAGGCGCTCCAGCTCTTACCTTTCGACGATCCCACCTCTTTTTGGCGTGGAATATCAGTCTCGCCGCGATGTCTATCCAGCGACAGCGCACCGTCCATGTAGAAGCCGTTTTGGCGCTGCCAAGACAGATAGAGCGCGATGCTGTCCGAGTTGAAGGTGGTGCTGCTAAAGCCATCGGCGGCTTTTGGGCGCACGCGGTTATTACCGTGGGTATAAGCCAGACCGCCGCGCAGGCTGTCTTTGTCGCCGTCGAGGCGCAGCAGGTTGCCGCCCAACTGTACCGCGCTGTAATCCATGTCGAAGTCATAACCAAACTGCTTGAAGCCGACATTGGTTTTATAGGTCATGTTGGAGCCGATATAGCGCAGGAACATCTCGCCACCGTTGCCATCAGGACGGCTCTCCTCGTGGCGTAACTCACCAAGGCGCTTGTGCAAGTTATCCATGATTGCCGCGTTGTAATAAGCCAGCGCCACCGGGGCAGAGATATAAGACGGCACCTGTGGCGTAACGGCCTGACGGCCCGGCGCGCAGTTGTCGACTCCGTCAACTACGCAGCCATCGTCCGGCGGATTGACCAAAGGCTGGGCGTTTGGATCTACCGGTACTGACGGCTGTTCAGGCGTGCCGGGGTTGGTCGGGGTGACCGCCACCGGCTGCGCGGCCTTGTTACAGTCATCCCCTTCACAGACATAAACGTTACCGATGCGGTAATCCCAGAAGGTGTTATCGGTTCCTCCAGCGACCTGACGTTGGTTAGCGTCGCTGCTGCCCGGCGCGAAGCTATAAAGCTTGTAACTCCAAGGCCCGAGCGCCAGATAACCGCCCTGTAGCGCGAAGCTGTTGGCGTTGGCATTGCCCGCCACCTGCGCCACTGAGATACCTTCATAGGCATCCATCGATGAGGTGTGGTTGAGGTCGGTGAGTTTGCCGGTGCTAATGTCCGCTGGCGTGACAATCAGGGTGGTGACGCCGCTGTTGGCGTTCCCCGCGATGCGCAGCGAGTCGGTGAACTGGTTGCTCACCACGCCGCCTTCGTTGAGGTCGGTGATCATCTTCACCACCCCGCCGTTAGAGACTAAATCGCCATTAATCGACAGGCGGTTGCCCGGCGAGCCTGCGCTGTTGGTCAGGTCGATGGTGCCACTGTTGGTGACAATTGCCGAGTTCAGCTCGCCCCCCGAGATAATCGGGTTGACGCCATTCCCGGCATACAGGGTTGAACTACTATCAATGTTGACGTTGCTGTGCGCCAGTGACAGGTCGCCGGTCAGCTCCCACTCAGTGCCATTGCTGAAGTTAATCACGTTCCAGCCATTGCCCAGATTGACCCCGCGCGACGGGTCGTCGCTGGCGAAGCTGCCGCCGCGCGACGTGATTTGCGAGAAGTTAAGCTCATTATCCGTGCCGATGCCGCTGGTGATGTGGCGCGTCGTAGAAAGGTCAACATGGTTGATGTAAGCGCGATTGGCATTGCCCGCGCCGAGTGACAGGCTGCCGTCGAGCGTGCCGCCGTTCCAAGTGATGGTGTCATCCCCCTCGCCGGTGTTGATATCGCCAAACACGCTGCCGGAGGTCAGGAGAACGTTGTCATTCCCCGCGCCGCCCTGCACCGCCACGGCGCTGGCCGAGGATGGCGTGATGGTGCCTTGGTTCTCAAACACCGCCGTGCTGCCATTGCTCAGGTCCACCACCGGCGCGACCAAGCTTGCCGAGGTCAGCACCCCGGTGTTCAACACGGTTCCCGCTTTCCCCGCCACCAGCGCCGCGCCGCCCGCGCTATTGGTCACATTGACCGTCGCCGAGGTGACGACGTTGCCGGTGGTATTGGCATTGATCCCCGTCCCGCCTGCTCCGCTGACTTCAAAATGATAATTATTGCCTAGCACCAAATTGCCAGAGGCGGTCGAAAGGTCGGCCTGAGTGAAGTTAAAACCGGTGCCGCTCCCCGTGACGTTCACCCGCAATGCAGAAGCCGGGTCGAAAGAGGTGGCGGTGCGCACCCCACTGCCGTTGGCCACGTTGATAACGCTGTTTTGCAGCAGAACGTTGCCAGTCTCGGCGCGGTTCTCAATGCCGTTGCCCGTGCCGTTGATATTCAAGTTGATATTGTTGGTCGACAAGCCCGCCGCGCCGCTATCGAGCAATACGCCGTGCGCCGTTCCGCCGACGTTAATGGCGTCGCTACCGCCGTTTAACACCAGTTGGGTGCCATCGGCGATGCGAATGCCCGCCACGCCGTCATCGACATTAATTTTCCCAGCGACGGCGATAGAAGTGCCGCTGCCACTGGCATCGATACCCGTACCGTTCGCCACCTGAATCGCACCACTATTGGTCACGCTGCTGCCAGACGCGACTCGCACGCCGGTCCCATTGCCGCCGATGACATTAATGTTGCCGTTATTGGTGAGAACGCCGCCCTGCTCGGCCTGCATGCCGATGCTGTTTGCCCCGCTCATATTAATGGCGCTGCTGTTGTTGCTCGCCCCACCTTGCAAGGCTGACATCCCGACGCCCGAAGCGCCCGTCACATTCACTTGGCCATTATTGTTGGCAATGCCGTTTTGCTGCGCCAGCAGGCCCGTCCCGCCGGTGCCGCTGATATTGATGTTCGCATTATTGCTGCTTGTCCCGCCCTGCTCGGCCAACAGCCCGGTGCTGCCCGCGCCATTAAGTGTCAGCAATCCGTTATTGACGATTTGCCCCAAATTACGCGCGGCGAAGCCTATCGCGCCCGCCGCATTGCCCACCAGCGTCGCGGCGCTGGTCAGGGTGGTTCCTGCCTGCGGTGCGCCGCTGTTAGCGCCGCTTAAATCATGTTTCTGGCCGTCGGCCACGCCACCGATGCTGTTCACGCCGGTCAGCGAGATAGAGCTGCCCGCGTCGAGATTACCCGTCGCGCCGCCTTCTACCACCACGCCGCGCGCGCCGTTGCCGCTGGCAATCAGGCTTGAGCCGGTGGTGTTGATTTGAGTATTCAGCCCGGAACCGACCAGTGACTGGCTGTCGGCCCCCGAGGCTGTCAGGGTCGAGCCGCTCGCCAAGGCCAGCGCTGCGCCATCTTCAATGCGATACAGCGTTGAACGGTCAGTGCTGGCATTCAAAGTGGAAGTGGCACTGTTGATCGCCGCGCCCGCACCGACGGCGCGGTAAGCAATCTGGTCAGTATTGTTGAAGGCTGGCGTGGCGCTGCCGGACACGTTGACCTTGCCGCCGTTAATGGCTTCTGCACCAATCGCCCCGACGCCATTGAGGTTGATTAAAGAGCCGTCGCTCAGCGTCGCGGTGGCGCGGTTGCCGCTGGCGCTGACGCCGCGCGTACGGTTGGCGGTGCTGCCGCCGTTAACATCAATGGTGCCGCTGGTGCTGGCGGTGGTATTCAGCGTGCCGGTGCCGCTGTTGACCACGATGCCGGTACCGCCGTCGCCAATGGCGATGTTGCCAGTGTTAGTGCCGGTCGCGCCGCTTTCGACGCGGATGCCGGTCGCGCCTGCGCCGGTGAAATTGATGTCGCCGGAGTTAGTCAGCGAAGCGCGGTTGCGGGCAATGTAACCCGTCAGGCCATTTTGTGATGAGTTGAGGGCCGCCGCTGAGGTCAAGTTGGTATTAGGTGAAGCCGTGCCGCTGTTCGCGCCGGTAAGAGTGTGTTTCTGGCCGTCGGCAATGGCTCCCACCGAGTTTTCACCAGTGAGGTTAATGGTGGTGGCGGCATCAATCACGCCCACCGCACCGCCCTCGACAATCACGCCGGTCGCGCCATTGCCCGAGACGTCAAAGGTGGCATTTTGCGTCACCACGTTGGTGCCGCCGGTGCCGGTTCCCATCACGCCGACCGAGTTCGCGCCCGAGGTGGTTAAGGTCAGGTCGGTGCCATCAAAATCGGCTCCCTGCTCAAGGCGGAACAGCGTCGAGCCGGTGGTTGTGACGTCAAAGGCATTGTTGCCAATGGTGTTAATTCTGGCATTCGGGCCATAGGCGAAGAAGGCGATTTGATTACTGCCCTGATTGAAGGTCGGGATCGCAGTGGAGGAGACGTCGACCGTGGCGTTGCCACGCGCGTGGACGCCAATCGCGCCATTGCCGGACAAATTCACCGGGCCGTCGACCTGCGCGGTGGCCGTGCCGGTTCCCTGCCCTTCAACCCATACGCCGAAGTTGCGGGTGGAGCTGGCTGCGTCCGCGCCGCCCGCCACGTTAATGGTGCCGGTGGATTTCGCCGACGCCGTATTGCCCGCCGTGGCAATCACTTTGATCCCGGTACCGTTTACGCCGTTCAGATTGATGGTTCCGGCGTTATTGATATTGCCGCCGCTGCCCGCATTGACTACCGACATACCGATATTTTCACGCGGGATGGTGGTCGCGCGGCCGTTCACATCAATAGTGCCGTTGTTGACCATCGTGGTGGTGTCGCCGCCGTTGGCAAACATCCCCGCGCCATTCTGGACTCTCGATCCCAGCACGATACTGCCATTATTGGTGGCGCTGCCGCCGCTGTTAACCTGCACGCCGGCCGCCAAATCACTCTGGTTCAGCGCGGTATCGGCCGGCGTATCTGACTTGTTGTTTTGCGGGCCACGGCCAAGATAGATCACCCCGTCCGCGTTATTGATAAAGGATGAAGCGGCGTCGCCCACCAGCACGCCGGTTGTGCTGCCGGTGGCGCTGGAACCGTTGACGCCGACATTGATATTTCCGCTGTTAGAAGCGGTAGATCCGCCCCCAAGATTGATGCCCGAGGTGGTGCCGCCGGTGGTGGCTAAGTTGATAATGCCTTGGTTATCAAAGGTGCTGCTATTTTGCACCTGAACGGCGCTTGAGCCATAGCCGGTTGAGGTCACGCCGGTGCCGTCGTTGCGATTCACAAAACCGCCGTTGATCACCCCGGTTACACTGTTGGTCCCTTTGCTGGTGTCGGTAAGATAAACCGCCGCGCCCTCAGAGCCAATCGAACCCGAGCTGCTGACCTTGCCGTTAACCGTGACTTCAGCCCCGTTCGAACCGCGGATCGCCCCGCCGTTGGCCCCAATGACTTCTAGCGTTTTGCCCGCCGCTACGTTGACTTTGGCTCCCGCGCCGCTGGCGTTAATGACAATTCGGTTGCCAATCGCCTGAGCGACGTCGTCATTCGGGTCATCGGCGGAAATCTTATAGCCAATGGTGCCGCTGCTGCGCACAAAGGCTTTGTTGAACTCCGTCAGATAGGCGCTTTTGTCCAGATTGCCCGACTCAAGCTGGGTGATCAGCCAGTCGTTATAGGTTTTAAGCCCTGCCGCCGAGGTGACGTTGAAACTGTTACTTTTGCCATCCAGCGTCTGTACGTTGAACGCGCCGTTATAGGTGATCAAGTTAGTCACAGCATACTGGCGCGGCACGGTAGGGTCGGCCGCGGAGCCAGTAAAGGTGATGCGGTTGTTGGAGTTCCAATTCAGGGTCGAGTCGCCGCCGGCGGTGCCGTCGACATTAAACAGCGTGCTCTGCTTGGCCGCCATGCTCCAGCCGTTTGAACTCGCGGTCGAGGCTGAATTCGGCTGCCCGATATTCACATTTAAGGTGCCGCCGTTGTTCACATCGGCAACACGGGCGTTGATGTACTGGTTGTCTCCGACATTGACGATATCCGCCACCGCCGTGCTGCTATCAATCTTGGGTAACGCCGTCAGGCTGCTCGGGTTGTAGACCTGAAAAGTGGTATTGCCGCCGGTGGTCGGGTCAGGAATGGTGATGCCGAAATTCTGTGGGCCAATATCCAGCCGGTCGGCATTAATAAAGGTGTTGCCGTTAACCACCAGATTTTTATTTAAAAGATCGCCCAGCGTGGTGTTTACCGCGCCATCTACGCCGGTTTGAAAACGCTGCACGCCGGTAAGGTCGAGGGTGTTACCGTTGGCAGTTACCCGTCCCGCAAGCTGGTCGTTGTCGGCAGGGTTATAAGGCTCTAACACCACGGCGGTGGCGGGATGTGGGTAAAGCAAAACAGAAGGGAATGACATAACGGAAAGGACAGCAAGCGCTACTTTTGACAACGCCGGTCTACGATTCATAAAAACTCCCAGATGAGTATTAAAAGGTGGTAACTCATCCGTGAGGCTAGCTATAAGCACTAAAAATTTACCTTTGGTTAGCCCAATGATTTGCAGGGCAACTCACCAAAAGTATTTGGAAGGATTTTTATTGATAAATTTAAGTTAAATAAACGTATAGATTAGGTAAGAAAAATGTACAAAAAATGTCTTAGAGAATTGTGTTAATTCGAGAAGTCGGTGGGATTTGAAAGTCAAAGACAGACAAAATTGTTCGTCATTGACCTGTCATTTCGAGAGAGAGTTTTATTCGCTATTTCCCTTGCTTTTACTTACCATTCCTTACAAATGTGGTGTGCCTTCCTGCCAGCCCGATAGCCTGAGTTTTTTTGCCGTTTTGGCTGCTCGCCGCGCGCAGTGATACCGATCCTTAGCATGTGGAACAAGGTTCAAATAATGGATTTATTACGGTTTTTGCTTCGTCTGCCCTTCACTTTAGTTAAAGGTGTGTGCTGGCTATTGGCCAAAATTTTCTGGCTGCTAGGGCTGGTGCTGCGCCCGCTGATTGGCAATATTCAGTGGCGTTCTCCGGCATGGGTCGCTGGCGTGAAGAAGGGGTTTCTCGCTACAGAAAGAGGTGTAGACAACCACCCGAAATCCGTCACCACCGCCGTTGTGCTGTTGATTGCGCTGGCGGTTGGCGGGTTTTATGGCTATCACGCGTGGCTCAACCGCCCGCAGCCTATTGAACCTGCGCCGATGGTTTACCAGCAAACCACGGTGCGCGTCGCCGGGCCGCAGCTGATTAACTACAACGCGCAGAACCGCCCGCCGCAGGAAATTATTCTCTATTTCAGCCATGCCGCCGCGCCAATCACACTGGTGGGTAAAACCGTCGAGCAAGGCGTCAGCCTATCGCCTGCCGTTGAAGGCCAATGGGCGTGGCGCAATGCCGCAACGCTGGTCTTCACCCCGAAAGGCGCGCTGCCAATGGGTTCGGCGTATAAAATCAAGCTCGACGCCGCCAAGCTGCTGGCCCCGCAAATCAAAATTAACCAGACCGAATACAGCGCCAACGCGCCGTCATTTGACTATCAATTAGGTCAGGCCGAGTACTACCAAGATCCGCAGGATGCCCAGAAGCGCAGCGCGATTTTCCGCGTGCAGTTCAACGCGCCGGTGGACGTGGCGAGCTTCGAAAAACGCATCTCACTGGGGTTGATTGAAGGGAAAGAGACGCCGGAGAAAAAACTCAACTTCTCACTGGTGTATGACGAGAAAAAGCTCAACGCATGGGTTCACTCTGAACCGCTAAAAGCCTTAGAACAGGGCGGCTCGGTTCACGTCGCCATTGATAGCGGCGTCAAGGCCAGCGTGTCTTCGCAGCCGACGTCGGGCAAGAAAGACAACTGGGTCAGCGTGCCGAGCCTGTATAGCCTCAGCGTGGCCGACGTGGCCGCCACGGTGGTGAATTCCGACGACAACCAAGGCAGCCGCGCGCTGGTGGTCGCCCTGAGCGACGGCGTGAAAGACAAAGAGATCGGCGCCGCCGTAAGAGCTTGGCTGCTGCCGCAAAAGAACCCGAAATACGGCGATGATGACCAAGATGCTATCTACCCGTGGTCGATGTCCGACATCGATACCGGCATCATCAGCCAGTCTGCGCCGGTCAAGCTGGCGTTAAACGACGCCGAGCAGGAGTACCAGCCGCAGTTTAGCTTCACCTTTGACGCTCCGGCTCATCGCTACTTGTTGGTGGAAATCAATAACGCGCTGACCTCTTTCGGCGGCTATAAGATGCCGGAGAAGCAGTATCGCGTGGTGGCGGTGCCGGACTACCCGACCTCGCTCAGTTTTATGTCGCAAGGCTCGCTGCTCTCCATGAACGGTGAGAAGCAAATTAGCGTGGCGGCTCGCAACGTGCCGGGCCTCAAGCTGGATATCAAGCGAGTTATTCCGAGCCAGCTGCAGCACATCGTCTCCTTCAAAAGCAGCCAATACTCTTCGGCGGAGTTCAACCGTCTGGGCGATGAATACTTTACCGAGCACTTTGAATACACCCACGCGGTGGACAATCAGAAGCCGGGCGAAGTGAGCTATCAGGGCATCGACCTGTCGCGCTATTTATCAGATAACCCGAACGCCCGTCGTGGCGTCTTCTTACTCACCCTGACCCCGTGGGACCCGGCGAAAAAGGCCGAGCAGTCTGAAGAAAATCAGCCAGAAGAAGAGCAGTACAGCGAAGACGATGAGAGCGGCGACGCGCAGGTCGGCGACTCGCGCTTCGTGGTGATCACCGATTTGGGCATTATCAGCAAGCGCTCGCAGGACAAAACCCGCGACGTGTTCGTGCAGTCAGTGCAATCCGGCCTGCCGGTCAGCGACGCCAAGGTGTCGGTGATTGGTAAAAACGGCGTGGCGCTGCTCACCCAAACCACGGATGCTGACGGCCACGCGCGCTTCCCGGTGCTCGACGTCTACAAAAATGAGCGCCAGCCGGTGATGTTCTTGGTCGAAAAGCAGGGAGACGTCTCCTTCCTGCCGACCAGCGATTACAACGATCGCGGCTTAGACCTATCGCGCTTTGACGTCAGCGGCGAGCAAACGCCGTCTGACCCGCGCACTCTGAGCAGCTATCTGTTCTCCGACCGTGGCGTCTATCGCCCCGGCGACACTTTCAACATCGGCCTGATCACCCGCACCGCCCAGTGGGGCAACAGTCTGGCGGGCGTGCCGGTTCGCGCTGAAATCCGCGACCCGCGCGACACGCTGATGAGCACCCAGCCGCTTAAACTCACCGCCAGCGGCTTTAACGAACTGAGCTACACCACCAGCGAAAGTTCGCCGACCGGCGAGTGGAATGTCTATCTCTACCTGATTGGCAAAAATAACGACGCCACTACCCTGCTCGGCCACGTGGCGGTCAATGTCAAAGAGTTCGAGCCGGACCAGTTGAAGGTTAAACTGCAACTGACGCCGGACCGCAAACAGGGCTGGGTCAAGCCGTCGGAACTGCAAGCCAATATTGATGTGCAAAACCTGTTTGGCACCCCGGCGCAGAACCGCCGCGTGACCTCCAAACTGACTCTGCGCCCAATGTACCCGAGCTTTGATCAATACCCCGATTACCTGTTCTACGAGAACCGCACCAACAACGACGGGTTCGACACCGAGTTGCAGGAGCAGACCACCGATCTGGAGGGTAAAGCCGCGATCCCGCTGGATCTCAAAGCCTATGCTGATGCTACCTATCAGCTGCAACTGCTGTCTGAAGCGTTCACCGCCGGAAGTGGCCGCTCGGTAGCCGCCACCGCCCGCGTGCTGGTGTCGCCTTATGATTATCTGGTGGGGGTGAAGGCCGACGGTGACTTGGGTTACATCAATAAGGACGCCGAGCGCCATCTCAATCTGATTGCGATTAATCCGTCGTTGGCGAAGATTGCCCTGCCGAACCTCAGCCTGTCGCTGATTGAGCAAAAAACCGTGTCGGTGCTGACTAAGCAGGACTCAGGTGTCTATAAATATCAGTCGAAAATGCGCGAAGTGCAGCTCTCAGAGCAGCCGCTGGCGATTGCCGCAGAAGGCAGCGACTTCCGCCTGCCGACCCAGCAGCCGGGCGATTTCGTGCTGGTGGTGAAAACCGCGCAGGGTCAGGTGCTTAACCGCGTCTCTTATAGCGTGGCCGGTAACGCCAACCTCAGCCGCTCTCTGGACCGCAATGCCGAGCTAAAACTGAAGCTTAATCAGGCTGAATACCAGCCGGGCGAAGAGATTGAAATCGCCATCAACGCGCCTTACACCGGCAGCGGCCTAATCACCATCGAAAAAGATAAAGTCTATAGTTGGCAGTGGTTTAAAAGCTCCACCACGAGTTCAGTACAGAAGATTCGCGTTCCGGCAGGCATGGAAGGGAATGGCTACATCAACGTGCAGTTCGTGCGCGATGTGAATTCCGACGAGATCTTCATGAGCCCGCTGAGCTACGGCGTGATGCCATTCAAAATCAGCACCAGCGCGCGCAAAGCCGGGTTACAACTCAGCACGCCGGAGGTGATTAAACCGGGAGAGAAACTGCCGATCACCGTCAACACCGACTCGCCGCAAAACGTGGTGGTGTTCGCCGTGGATGAAGGGATTTTGCAGGTCGCGCGCTACAAGCTGAAAGATCCGCTGGAGTTCTTCTTCCGCAAGCGCGAGTTGAGTGTCGACAGCGCGCAGATCCTCGACCTGATCCTGCCGGAATTCAGTAAAATCATGTCGCTGACGTCAGCACCGGGCGGTGATGCCGGTGAAGGGCTGGATCTGCATCTCAACCCGTTCAAACGTAAACGCGATAAGCCGGTGGCCTACTGGTCTGGCATCGTGCCGGTCAATGGTCAGGCGCGCTTTGACTACCCGGTGCCGGACTACTTTAACGGCAAAATCCGCGTGATGGCGATTTCGGTCACGCCGGACAAAATCGGCATGGCGCAGACCAACGCCACGGTGCGTGACAACTTCATCATGACGCCAAATGTGCCTTCTATGGTGGCACCGGGCGATGAGTTTGACGTCAGCGTCGGGGTGAGCAACAACCTTGAAGGCATGGGCGACCAGCCGGTGGATATCGCCGTTAAGCTAACCCCGCCGCCGCAGCTTGAGGTGGTGGGCAATGCCCAGCAGTCGCTGTCGCTGGCCGCCAAGCGCGAAGGCAATCTGACCTTCCGCCTGCGCGCCAAAGCTGAACTGGGAGACGCGCCGCTGGTCTTCGACGCTCAATACGCCGACAAAAGCAGCCGCCGCACCATCAGCACCTCGGTACGCCCGGCGATGCCATTCCGCACCCAGTCGGTGATGGGTCGTATGAGCGGTAAAACCCAGAGTGTCGATAACCTGCGCAGCATGTTTGATGCCTACGCCCAGCGTGAGGCGGTGGTGTCGAACTCACCGCTGGTGCTGACCAGCGGGCTGGCGCACTATCTGGCGGACTACCCGTATTACTGCTCTGAGCAGATTGTCAGTCGTTCGATTCCACTGGTGCTGCAAAGCAAATATCCGCAGCTCAAGGGCAAGCTGAGTCAGGCCGAGGTGAACAGCCAGTTGAACAACATGCTGCGCACCCTGCGTTCGCGGCAGAACGACAGCGGCGCGATTGGTCTGTGGCAGGCTTCGCCAGTCGCCGATCCGTTCATCACGCCATATGTCGTGCAATATATGCTGCTGGCAAAATCGTCTGGCTACGCCATCCCTGCCGGTATGCTGGAAGAGGCCAACAGCGCCCTGCGCGAACAGGCCGCCAGCGGTTATGAGGACTTGTACCATCTGCGCCTGCGCGCCTTTGCGGTTTACCTGCTGACGCTGCAGGGGGAAGTCACCACCAACTCGCTGGCATCGGTGCAGGACAGCCTGCAAAAAGGTTATGCCACCAGCTGGCAAACTGACCTGAGCGCGCTCTATTTGGCTTCTTCTTACCGCCTGCTGAAAATGGATGACGAAGCCAATAAGCTGTTGCAGCCAAGCTGGAATGAGCTGGGCAAGGCGTACAACAGCGCATGGTGGTCGCAGAACTACTTCGACCCGCTGGTGCAGGACGCCACTCGCCTGTACCTGATCACGCGCCACTTCCCGGAGAAAGCCGCGTCGATTCCGCCGCAGGTGCTGGAGAATATGGTGAAAGCGCTGAAAGAGGAGCGTTACACCACTTACTCCTCCGCCATGAGCATTTTGGCGCTGGACAGTTATTCTAGCCAAATCGCCCAGCAGTCAAGTGCCGATGGCCTGAGCATCAGCGCCATAAATAAAGAGAAGCAGGCGCAGCCGGAAGTTATCTCGACCTTGCAAGGGCTGTTCGCCAAGGGTGATTTCAACGCCTCGGCGCGTTCGATTGAGTTCAGCAACCAGAACAACGCCCCGGCGTGGTACGTGGTGACGCAATCGGGCTACGACGTGGCCGCGCCGCAGAAAGCCATTTCTCGCGGACTGGAAATTACTCGCGATTACACCGACGAGCACGGCAAGCCGGTTACTCAGGTGACGTTGGGTGAGAAGATTAATGTCCATCTGAAGATCCGCGCCAATGCTAAAGAAGGCCAAAGTAATCTGGCGATTGTCGATTTGCTGCCGGGCGGTTTTGAAGTGGTGCAGCAAGCCGCGCCAGAGCCGGAAAACGAAGGTGAGAACGGTGACAGCGAAGCGCAGGCCGACAATGTTTGGCGCTCACCAATCGCTGCCGACGGCTCAACATGGCAGCCGGACTACAGCGACGTGCGCGACGATCGGGTGATTATCTATGGCAGCGCCAGCACCGAGGTGCAGGAGTTTGTATATCAGATTAAATCGACCAATACCGGCAGCTTCATGATCCCTCCAGCCTTCGGCGAAGCCATGTACGACCGCGAGGTTCAGGCCCTGTCGGTAGGTTCGGGAAATATCGTGGTGGTTCCGGCGGATGCTAAAAAGTAACGCATGACTCAGACTTTTAGCCTAAAACGTCTCCTACAAAACGGCCTTATGGCCGTTTTTTTGCTGGCTATCTTCTTTGTCGGCTGCCGCCTGTGGCCTCACCCGCCGCTGTCGCACGGCTTGCCGTTTTCCAGCACTTACTATGACCGCAACGGCACCCTGCTGCGTATCACGCTCGCCAATGACGAGCGATACCGCACTTGGACGCCGCTGGAGCAAATTTCCCCGCGCGTGATTCAGGGCATTCAATTGCATGAAGACCGTTGGTTCTACTTTCATCCCGGCTTCAACCCTGCCAGCCTGCTGCGCGGCTTCTGGCGCAGTTATATTCTTGGCGGCAAGCAGCAAGGCGGCTCGACGCTGACCATGCAGCTGGCGCGCATGCACTGGCATCTCAACACCCGCACGCCGTCCGGCAAGCTTTGGCAAATTGTCCGCGCGGTGCAGCTCGAACTGAGTTATTCCAAGCACGACATTCTCGAGGCTTATCTCAACTATGCGCCTTATGGACGGAACATTGAGAGCATCGGCGCGGCCAGCCTGATTTACTTCAACAAGTCGCCGAGCGATCTCAACCTGCCGGAAGCCCTGACGCTGGCGGTCTTGCCGCAATCGCCAAGCTATCGCATTGACACCAAAACCGGCGTGCTCGGCGAGGCGCTAAATCAGGCGCGCAACCGGCTGTTTGCCCGCTGGCAGCAGCGCTACGACACCGACAGCAGCCAAAACGCGCTATTTCAACTGCCGCTGAGCCTGCGCCAGCCGGAGCAGATGCCCTATATAGCGCCGCACTTTATCGAACAGATTTGCCAAGAGCATCCGCCATTGCAAGGCACCCAAAGCCGGGTCGATACCGAGCTGGACGCAGGATTGCAAAAGCTGGTCGAGCGTCAGGTCGACGCCTTCATCACCCGCAACGCCAGCCGGGGGATCCACAACGCCGCCGCGCTGCTGGTCGATACGCGCGATATGGGCGTGCGGGCGCTGGTCGGCTCGGCTGACTACTACAATCGGGATATTCAGGGGCAGGTGAATGGCACCAATGCCAAGCGTTCGCCCGGCTCGACCCTCAAGCCTTTTATCTATGCGCTGGGGCTGGAACAGGGCGTGCTGCACCCGATGACCATTCTCAAAGACGTGCCCTCTTCCTTCGGGGCTTATGCGCCAGAGAATTTTGATCGGCGCTTTCTCGGCCCGGTCACTGCCACCGATGCCTTAAACTTCAGCCGCAATATTCCGGCGGTGTATATCGCCTCCCAGCTCAAGAACCCGACGCTGTATCAGTTTCTGCGGCTGTCGGGTGTCGCCAATATGGCGAGTGAAAGTCACTATGGTTTGTCGCTGGTGCTTGGTGGCGGCGAAGTCACGGTGCAAGAGCTGGCGCGGCTTTACGCGCTGCTGGCTAACCGTGGCGAACTCAAACCGCTGCGCCTGCAAAAGCAGGACGCCTCCCCTGCCCCGATTCGGCTACTGAGTAATGAAGCCAGTTTTATTACGCTGGATATGCTGCGCCAGCACCGCAGGCCGGGCGACACGCTGGCGCAAAGGCCGACCTCTCTGCCGGTGTATTGGAAAACCGGCACCTCGTGGGGATTTCGCGATGCATGGACGGCGGGGATTTTCGGCCCCTACGTGCTGGTGGTGTGGGAGGGGAATTTCGACAGTAAGGGCAACGGGGCTTTCATTGGTGCAGATGCCGCCGCGCCGCTGTTCTTCAACATTATCGACAGCGTGCAGGCAAATTATCCAGCCCTGCGCGAGCCAAAACACCCGTGGCCGAAACAGTTAAAACGGGTGGATATCTGCCTCGCCAGCGGCGACCTGCCGACCCCTTGGTGCCAGCAGCAGGGTAAAACTTGGTTTATTCCGGGCAAATCGCCAATTAAGGTCGATACCATTTACCGCCCGGTAGTGCTGGATATTCAGACCGGGGAAGTCGCCTGCCCGCCTTATGACCCTGAGCAGACGCGCACCGAGGTGTTTGAGTTCTGGCCGTCGGACTTGGCGAACGTTTTCGCACAGGCCGGTTTACCCAAACGCACGCCGCCGAACAACAGCCGCTGCAAGAGTGACATTAATTCGGTCAGCGGTTCGCCGCCGCGCATCACTTCTCCACTGCGCAATACCACTTACACCCTGCGCCAGTCGCAGCAAGGCCGCGATGCGATTGTCTTCAACGCCACCACCGACGCGGACAGCAAAACGGTGTATTGGTTTGTGGATGATATCTATCTCGGCAGCAGCGCCAGCAAAACCGCGCTTCAGTGGCGACCTGAAAATAATGGCCAATATCGCATCCGGGCCGTGGACGATCACGGGCGCGGCGATTCAAGGCTGATAAAAATTGAGATTGTGAATTAGTTGGCGAGGAAACCGTCGGGGTTTATTCCTCCCCATTTCGGGGAGGTTTGACTGAAAATCTATTTCCGAGAGAGGTGCAGACTGTTTAGATTCTCCGGCTATTCAGTCGGACAGTCCGTTTTGTCATAAGATAAGGTCTTCTCACTCAAGCCTTGGTTATAAACATAGTCAACCGTCAGACCATATTGTTGTACCATCGGCGTAGCGCAAAAGCCTTTAATAAAAATGGCTCTGTTATTTTTATCCAGCGCTGAAAAATCCACCTCATTGAAATCTATATTTTCGACGCCGTGGGTATAAATGAGTTTCTTATTATTAATCTCAACACTTTTTAAAACCGTGTAATAATCCATTCTGACTGGCAGTGATAATTTAGAGATTTCAGCCTGACTCTGTGCCTCAAACGCCGCCCAAGCCTGATCGGCACTTTTGGTTAATAAAGCCCCCATTCCAAACATCACCCCAAGAGAGACTAAAACACAAACTACGGTAGTAAGGGTCATGTGTTTGCTGACAATGTTTTTAGAATTTATGTTCTGATGATGGAAGAAGGTCCCCACCACCCCGCCACAAAACATAAGAATAAACATCGTCACAATAATTGTGCTACCTGTGTTATGAGCCGATATATTTAGGGCTTTTACGAAAAGGAAAAGCAGCAACATAGCCACCGCGCAAATACGGCTTCTACGATAAATCCCATAAGCCAAAGCAACAGCAGCAAGGGTGTAACCAATACTATAAATATTGGCTAACAACCCATGCCCTAGCCCCGACCAAAAGTAGAGCGTAAATCCCAGGTTAATAGCCGCCGACAGTATCGCCGCCCCCCAGGCATTTTTAACAAAACGATTAATGTCCTTTTCAATCTTTGCTGTATCAGTCATTGTTTAGGCCCGTGATTTTTAGTGCAAGAATCTGTGAGCGCCCCATTACCAGTTACCCCATTATGCGGCGTTAACCTTGAATAAAGCACTCCAAATCCTATCTATTTCCATGGTCATTTATTTTAACCTATAGTTTTAGAGCCAAACAATCCTGGGCAAACATTTTTTATATTCCAGCTATTAATTTGGCTAGGCTCAACCTTTGTAGTATAAAAATCTTCCGGGGTGACATTATTAATATCTTTAGTAGCCGATAGCTCAATCACATACCCAGAATAAATCCCATATATTTTGTTTGATTTTGGAATGAAAGTCCTATAATGGAAATAACCTGGACTCTGAACACCAATAATATAGTATTGGTCTGCTTTTATTTTGTACTGGTAAATATCCTTCCCCGTACCTTTTAAAGCAAGGTTGCGAGTGAGTAGTCGGCGTTGTTTCTGGTCAAAGCACCCCTCTTTAGTTAATTCATAGGTATAAATTGATTGATTATAGCTATCATCCATAACAAACAATATCGCAGAATCATCCCCTTGATAACTTGAATATTTTGGATAAAGTGAATTATAACCAGTGCAAGCTGATAGCATTGAGACTAGGAAAGCACATCCCATTAATTTCAAAAAACCATCCATAGCATTCTTACAGATAAACATTACAACCTCATACATTAAATTATGATTTATTTTTCAATCAAAATATTATTTATTATTGTAGTAAACTGAATATATAAGGAGCAACATTATGTTACTCCTTTTAATATTCAAAATTATTGATTAAAAACGGTAGCCAATACCTACGTTAAACCCATTAATCTTAGCATCTACGATTTTGCTGCCTTCATAACCCACATCAATTGCGATATTTTCTGTTGGATTAACTTGGACACCGACACCATATGCGAAAGCAGTTTCGCCATTGTTGGAATTTTCTGTGTAAGTATAATCACTGTGGTGGTAATTCTGGCTTAAGTCACTTTTGTTTTTAGAAACACCACCCAACGCATAAAACGATACATATTCATTAATGCGATAAGCCGGTCCAACAAGCAGAGAGTAGTATTTTACTTTTATATGATCATCATAGTTAGTATATTCATTATATTCACTATCAAATAAATTACCGCTCGTTGACATATAAGTAAATGAACCGAGAATACTTACCCGCGAGTCCCATTCATAGCGATATTTAGCATTCACACCGCGAATATTCTTGAAGTCTTGCACCTTACTTTGTGCATAGCCCAGACTGATGGTTTGTGAATCGGCCTTTGCAACGTTTGATACGCCGACTAATGCCAAGATTGCCAGAGATAAAATGCCATACTTCATGTGTTATCCTTAACTAAAATTATAAGAAAGTAATGAGCCATACCCGATATGGATTAGCACCATAGATTGGTAACTTGTAGAAAGTATAAATAAAATTGTATAAGTGGATATACAATCGGTGTAAATAGTACCAAATGGGTTTTTTAATTAAAATACCGATTCAACTAATTAAGGCTACTTATAAGAAATAATTTAGTTATGGATAGAATTATCCTAGCCGCAAACGAACAGCTGATTATCCATTTTATGTATGGGTGTCATCAATTTGTGCGGTTAGCTGAATAATATGGGTATCCGCTAAGCTTGGCTTGTGGATGTTACGCAGCGGTTGCTGCCTGAATAGCTCGCTGTACTTTCCCTCCGGTACCAAAATGAGGGCAGACCGAACCCCAGCCCAGAGCTGACGATAACAGGTAAGTGGCTGGAACAGCTGGGGTTTAGTACCGGCCAGCCGGTGAGTATTACGACTGAAAACGGGTGTTTGGTTATTAGGGCTGAGATTAGCGGCTGAGGTTATAAAGAATAATCCCGGCTCGAAGGCCGGATTATTGTTATTTTTTTAGGCGATTGTAAAAATCCCGAACACTATCTAGATCCGTATTCCACTCAGAGATTTTCATGCCGTCTTCATCATGGGTAATCCGAGGCTCTATAAATTCATTTATCTTATCCGGCGTGAAATCCGGATGTTCATCTAAAAAAAGGATACTGTTTTGTAAGTAAGCATTTTTCTCTTCAAAATATATCACCCATACAAAAATAAAATTACTTTGCCCAGGCTCATACATTGAAACAGCTAGGACTGCATGATCTTTTTTAGCAAGGCCGCTCTCAAGTGATTTAAGCCAACTTTGTTTGTAATCACTTAAACCCCAGTAACTTATTGGGATACTTAGTTTTTCTTTAAAATCATCAATGATAATTTCAGCAGGAAAAACCGGCTCATCTTCCATTGTCACTGGTGTATCTTCGGGGAATATACCAAACATATAATTAATCCTTGATCCGGTTCAGATCACTGTCGTAAGTGCCAATACGCTTACCTTTACTATTGAACATCTTCCAACCATTTGCCACATTATGGCTGTCAACATCGGGGCTAATATAATTTTTCCCATTGTAAAATACCGGCTGACCGTGTGAGTCAAATGGTGCTTTTTGCGGTGGGATTCGTTGTCCAAAACCTAAGTTCTTAGCCGCTTCTTGGGCTTCTTTGCCTTTCAAGGCCAAATAAGCCAAATCGTCCGGATTCTGCTCAGCAACCGGCGTAGTGGTATTCCCACCTACATCCGGTGCACCGTCGCTATTACCTGTATTAATCGCGCCCTGCCCGCCACTCTGATCCGGCGTAACCAGTGACGTTCCTTTATTCTGGCCTGGGATAGGATTTTCAAGCTTACCACCGGTTGGATCTTTATCTCCCGCAGGGAACGCCGTGATCAGGCCTTGATTTCCCTTCCATTCCTCATAAGCTGCACGCTCGCTCGGTGACAGATTGTCCATAAGATTCTGATCGCCCGACATCGCTGCGAGCATAACATTGGTTTTCTGCGATCCTGAGAGATCTTCCATCGCCGAGGTGGCGACACCAACACCGACCAGAGCGCCGAGTCCAATATCAATGACAGCTTTACGACACGCAGGTATTTCCGCACAAGCCGCTACACAGGTACGAATGACAGCAAGGTTATTATTTTCCGCCGCCGTTTTACCCGCCTGCGCCCCAGCAACCACATTCGCCGAACTGTCCCCCGTCAGCCCGCCAGCAAGCCCCGCCGCCATCGTGCCCAACGCGCTGATTGTCTGTCGCTGCTCTTCAGTCAGATCTTCACGCTTAATATCAGGATAAAGCTGTTGGGCAATAAATTCACCCATAGCAGCACCGGATGCCCCCGCTAGGGCACTATTACCGTTAATCTGCGAAACCACGGCACCGACCACAGCATGCGCCATCAAGTTGGCTTCTTTATTAACGGCTGCCCTGCACGTTAATGTCGGTATCCGTGGCACGAATGTTGAGGTTGTTCCCCGCCGGCAGGGTGCTTATTGGTCTGGGTCTGCTCCGACTTGGACGACTGTGCCATAAGAGAGGTTGAGCGAGTTTGACCTCACAAGGCAGCACATATTACCGTACCTCCTCGTCGGGCAAGATGGTGATTACCCAGCGAGCTAAGGTTGCTTTTGAGACGTAAATACAATATCCCCCACACTATAGTCGGGGGGATACTTTAGAAATCCCAACAAACATCAAAGTCAACCATCTGATTTTTAAGGAATTCCTCTTTTTCAAACCAATAATCAAAGACTTCTATATTAGTAGGATCACGTAATATCAAATAAAACCCACCTGTATCCCCTTGAGTATCATCGATTATCTTGATGCTCCATCCTTGATATTCTCCACTAGCTACAACACCATTTTTTAAGACCATTGATTTTCCTTAATCTTTATAAGGAACATGATTATTCGAGACATATTTACCTGTTTCAGGATTTTTTAAACCAAAATGCACGTGCGGTACACCAGGAGCATGGGCTCCGCCTATAGATCCTGAATCGATCCTAAACTCTTTCGTTCCATCAGCACTGTGATAAATCCCAGAACCTGATTTACCAATTTCTTTATAACCTGAACCGAGGAATTTTAAACCTGCAGCCAAAGCCTCATCAGTTGTTAATGTTGTAGAACTGGTGAAGTTTTTCTTCCCTGACATAGTTTCATTAATGATGCTATCTATCTTGGCATTTGAGTTTTCAGATAGATACACAACATCTTTTTTAGTAAACGGATCAACTCCTGGATTTACTAATACATTCCCATCGGTATCTGATTTTCCATCCGAATTCCCAGTATGAGTGGCACCTTGCTCACCACGTTGATCCGGTGTCACCAGTGCCGTGTCCTTATTTGGATCCGCTACTGGATTTTCCAACTTGCCACCGATTAAATCATCTTTAGCCGCCGGTATGGTTTCGGTTTTACTGCCCGCTCCACCTGTATGCTGCTGGCTCTGCGCCTTAACTATTGCCAACATCAAACACGCACTGTTGGCTAAACATGCCGAATCTAACCCTGATTTGACCTGCTTGGTCAAGGCTAGAGCCGCCTGATCATTTGGATTTTGGCTGCCTGCTTCAGCCATAGTTGCCGAGTTCAGAATCTGGTTTGCCATAATCTGCTGAACCAAACCAATACTCGTCATATTGTTACTGATTTCGTTCTGACCTGCCTGAGCCCCTGTTATCGCACCAGACGAATCACTACCAGCTAGGCCGCCTGCTAACCCTGCCGCCAATGTGCTCAGTCCGACTAGAGTCTGCTTTTGTTGCTCTGTCAGTTGGTCAACTGATGTATCACCGTACAACGCTTTCTTGATAGCTTCTCCAGCCAATGCCGATGTACCCGCACCTGCAGCACCTGCCAAGCCATTGTTGCCCTGCATTTCAGCCAGAACCCCCGCCACCACAGCATGTGCCATCACCCTGCTAGTTTCATTTGGGGCCGTCTGTTTAATCACTTCAGCCAAATAAGGCGCCGCGCCACCTGCCAGGGCGGCTTTAAGATCCCCACCAGCAAGCCCCTGAATCGCTGCCGTGGCCGCCTGCATCCCCTGTTGGATAGCACTTCCTGTACCCCATTCAGCTTGCGCAGTCCTATAGGAAGAAGTATTGACCAATTGTGCATGATACTCATCCCAAGCCTCTTGCTTCGCGCCTTTCTCTGGTTCTGTAATACCTTTTTCTGCCAGCTCGGCTTTACCAGCGTTTGTAGCCCGAATATCACCCTGAGTCCTTGCAATATCACTAACCTGACTCCCAATCTCCCCAATCTTCTGCGCTTCCCGCAGGCGGCGCTGCTCTTTCTCTTTGTCGAAGATTGGCGAGAGGGTCTGGTTGGCGTGCTCGACGTCGCGGCTCAGGTTGGCGACATTTTGCCTCTGTTTGCTTTCGTCGCGGATGACAATGCTGCCATCGCTGACTGCCGATTGGGTGGTCGACCTGTCACTGCCCTTACCATTGACTCCGACCAGCAGGCTGCTTGCCATGTTGCCGACAAACTGGCCGCCGATATTGCCACCAGTGCTCATCCCCACGCTCTGGTGCTCGACCTCATACCCCGCGCGGTTTTCAATGTTGCCGAAGCCTAGAGTGCCAGTATCAAGTCTGTTATTGCTGGCTTCTGCTGTGGAGCCCAGAACCCCGCCATTGAGCTGGGTATGCTCGCCGACGGTAATATCGAAACCGCCCTTGCCCGCGAAGATGCCGGTTTGCTCTTTCACCGAGTCGTAGGTGCTATGCATTTTGTCGCGGCTGAGGTTGATTGACGCGCTGGCTGAACCCAACCCGCCGCTTACACCGCCGCTCACGTTCTGCTGTTTGGAGTCGTAGTTATCGCTGTCCTGCTCGCTGGAAAGCGTCAGGTTGCGGCCAGCATTCATCGTGACTTTGTCGCCGGTAAGCTGTGCTCCCGTCAGCGTGGTGTCGCGGCCGCTGACGATGTTCAGATTGTTACCGGCATTGAGGGTGGTCTCGGTGTGGGTCACGCCGTTGCCGCTCTCCGAACCTTTGCCCTTATTGGCACTGGCATTCACCGTGAAGCCACTGTTATTTCCGCCGAAGTTTAAGCCGACGCCCACCGAGCCGCCGTGACTCTCATTCTTGCCGTCCAGCACCGAGGTGTTGGTGGCCGAAATCAGGTTCACGTCGCGGTTAGCCATCAGGCCAATATCTTTGCCCGCCTGCAGCTGGCTGCCCTGCACGTTAATGTCGGTATCCGTGGCACGAATGTTGAGGTTGCTCCCCGCCGTCAGGGTGCTGTCTTGGCTCTGACTATTGGTCTGGGTCTGCTCCGACTTGGACGACTGGCTGCCGTATGAGAGGTTGATGCCAAACAGGTTCTGCTGATCTTCGCCCTGCGCTTCGCCGAGCTGCGAGGCTTGATAAGCCTGCACGCCTCCGAGGGCTGACTTGATGCCATCCAGCGCGGCAAGGCGCCCGCTGCTGGCGGTGCTCGCTTCGTTGGCGCTGGACACCGCGCTATTGATGGCACTGCCTACCGCGCCGGACAGCGCCAGTGTCAATCCAATCTGTTTTTGTTCAACGGTGTGGGTCTGCACGCTCTGGTTATCCGCCGCCAGAATGTTCACCTCTTTGCCCATCAGGTTGAGGTTTTTACCCGCCAAGACATCTGAGCCTTTTACCCTCAGGCCATCGCCCGCGCTGAGGTTGACGTTGCCCTGCGTACTGCCAACGGTACTGCCCGCGCTGCTCTGGGTTCTGCCGTCATCGGTAATTTTGGTGCTCTGACTGCCGTAACTCACGCCGACGCCGCCCGTGCCGGACAGGCCGGATTTCTTCTCTTCGCGCAGGTGTGTTTCATGACGGGATTGGTCGGCGGCGGTGATATTAAGGTCATTACCCGCCAGCAGGTTCACGTCGCGAGTTCCCGCTACGCTGCTGCCATCCACCAGCAAGTTATTCCCTGCCTGCATGGTGACCCTGTCGCCGCTGATGTTGCTACCCAGCGCGCTCTGGTTGCGCACTTCGTCGTGAGTCTCCAGCGACATGCTGGAAAGCATACCTTTGCTGCTCTGCTTGCTGTGCTCGGTCAGATGATATGAGTCATTACCGGCGGTCAGGTTGATGTCGTTTCCCGCCACCGCCGCGATGCTCTCTTTAGCAGTCACCGACGCGGCTCTAGCATTGAGGTCATGCCCCGCGCTAAGGCCAAGGCTACCGCCAGTGTTAATCTGCGTTCCAACGTCTTGGGTCTGAGTCAGGTGGCGATAGTTATCTTTGTCCCAGTCGCTGTTCTCAGTATGCGTCGTGCTGAGTGTCGAGAGGTTGAGGTCTTTACCCGCAATGATTTGGGTCTGGCTGTTCGCGCCAGTGTTGCTGACCTGCGCCGCCGTCAGGTTGATATTGTTCAGGGCTTGCAGGCCAAGCTTGCCGTCTTTGTTCTGCACATAGATACCCGCCGCGCGGTCGAGATGTCGATTCGTGTCGCTGCCCGCGAGGGTACTGCTGACATTAATGTCGCGCCCGGCAATCGCCACCAGACTGTCGCCACCTTGCAGCGTGCCGCCGAGGTTATTGATGTCGGTACGCGCGTTAATGATTAGCCGATTGCCGCCGATAAAACCGCTGTTGGTGAGCGTATTCGCATTAATCTGCGTCACTTCACGACCTACAATGTTGCCGCTATTAGTGATGTCGCGCTGGCTATTGAGCACTACATTGTTGCCAGAGAGCAGCGCGCCACTGCCCTCAAGATCGCCTTTTTTCACTCGCGCATAGACTTGCGGCACCAGTACGCTTTGCACCGTGCCGTCCGGCAGCGTGATATCTTGTTTGACCAACCACACTATATCGCTGGTCAGCAAGGCCATCTGCTCCGCAGTCAGCGCCACGCCTAGCGTCAGGTTGTAATGCTCCCCAAAAGCAATCCCAGCATCCATTAAGGCTTTGTATTGGTCGGTATCATTGTTGTAGCCCGCCAGATAGCGCTGGCCGGTGAGGTCAGCGACCTGTTGGCGAATCAGCTGCTGCTCGTAAAAGCCGTCACCCAGACGCCTCAACATATGGTCAGGGTTTTGGCGAAGGGCGTTCTGCATATAGTCGCTGCCGAGCCACTGCTTTTGGTTGGTGAAGCGCGGGTCAGTCTCAATCAAATAGCGACGGGTCGCTTCGCCATGCAGTTGGAAGAGACTGCTGTCAGGCAGCTTTAGGTTGGGACTGGTGATGCGCACCACCGAGTCCAGATGGTTCTTTGGCTGAGTCTCAAATATCTGCCCGGCTGGAGGCTGGATGGGCTGAGGCGTAGAGTCATTGTTTACCGCGCCCGCACTGCCTGCCTGCTGGTTAAGCGTCGAGGTATCTCTCTTAACGATGGTCGTTCCGCTACCCGTGGCCTGAGTATGTTCGGCATAAACCATCGCTTTTAAATCAATAGATTGAATGATGATTTCCGGGCTGTAGCGATTACTATCCTTGCCTTGTGAGGTCTCGGTTCCACGGCCGTGTCGGCGTTTCTTTTTTTTCGCATACCAGCGGGTCTGAGTCCCGACATCGGTGATGGTGCGTTGACCCGGCGTGGCTTCATTATGTATTTCGGCGACTACGCCACCTAGCGTGCCGCCCGCCATGATACGGCTGTCGAGGTTATTGAGCAGGTTGCTGTAAATGGCCAGATCGCCCCCGGCGATAATCTGCCCCGGTTCACTCTCTTTGACCTTGGTCTCAGTGACGGTGCGCTGGTACTGATATTCATAAAACTCATTGTTGCGGGAGCCATCGGGCATGATCGCGTCATGGACGCCGTATTTATTTTTCCATGAAGTATCAACGTCATCCCAGTTATAGCGTTGAGTCGAACCTTTTAACACCGCCTCGTGATGTGGCGAATCCTCGGTTACCACCACTTCCGTTGCAAAGTGATCGTTGAGGTTGTTTATCTGGCCGATGTTCAACACCATATTGCCAGCCGACTCCAGCGTCGAGCTGTGGTTATTAAACACTGACGCCTGACCGGTCGCCTGCCACTGATCGTTTAGCTGTCCACCCACGGCCACATCGCCAGCGCTGAAAATCAGGCCATGATCGCGGTTGCTGATGGCCTGCGCGCCGATATCCAGACGATCGCGGGCGGCAATGGTTGCCGCAGTACCGTTTTCCGCCAGATTATTGAGAGTACCGGTCTGCAAGGCGATATGGTCGCCATAGATGCGCCCGCTGCCAGTATTGGTCAACGTCGCAGACTGAATATGGGTCAGGTTGCCGTCGATAAGCCCACGGTTTGTCACTTCGCCCGAGGTGAGAATATGGTTCTGCGCGGCACTGATTTCGCCCGCTGCGCTGTTATTCACGTTGGCGGCATTGAGGTTGAGCGTGCCACCCGCTTTGATCAGCGCACTGTTTTCCAGCCCTTGGCCGATGTTGAAGTTCAGGTCGCCGTTGGCGACCACCTTGCCCTGATTGTTGAACCCTTGCGCCAGATTCAGCACCATGTTCCCTTGCGACAGCAGGCTGCCGTCGCCGGTCAATGATGAGGCCGACAGTTGCAGATTTTTATCGGCGATCAGCGTGCCGCCGGTGTTTGTCAGCGCCAACCCATTGCCAGTCAGCGTTAATGTATCGGCGGAAGAGAGCAAGCCTTGGGAATTGTTCAGCAAGCCGGTATTGATATCCAGCAGGTCATTGGCGCGTAGCGCGCCCTGCGTGTTGTCCACAGAGCCGCTGTTTAGGCGAACCGACTGCCCTTCCAGCCCGATGTCCTGAGTTTGGGTATCACGATTGACGATCTGCGCGGCATTCAGGGTGGCTGTAGCGCCAGTTCGAATCAAACCGGCAGTGTTATCTACCAAGCCGTTGAATGCATTGATCAATGCATTGCCCGCAACCTGAAGCTGCCCGCCCCGGTTATTCAGCCCGGCAATATCAAGTTGGGCATTACCGCCGGCAGAAATATTACCCTGCGCGTTCTCCAGCGCCTGCCCCTGAGTGTTGATAATGGCATTACCGCCAGCGCGGACTTGCCCAGTCTGATTGAGCAGCGCCCCGCTCAATAAGTTCAGGTTGTTACCGGCAATCAGAGCGCCACTTTTGTTATCAACCGCTTGATTCTGTGAGTTAAAATTAAGGTTTTGATTTGCCTGAACCAGCCCGCGCTGGTTATTGAATTTGCCCGTTGTGAGGTTAAGCGCGCTGTTGCTTGCCAGCGTGCCGTTGAGGTTGTTGAACTCAGCAGAGCTCAGTCGTAAATCGCCCGTGCTGGCGATAAAGCCTTGCTGGTTGTCGAGTGAGCCGCTGTTGATCGACATCGCCCCACGGCTGACAATCCCGCGATTATCGCCACTGTCGCGGTTACTCAGGCTCCCACCCTGTAGATCAAGAGCCATACCACCGCCCGACTGCACCAGCCCCCCGTCATTGTTCAGCCCAACGCTGGTCAACTGCATGTCGCCAAGGGCCGCAATAGTGCCTTGTTGGTTATTCAGCGCGCCAGTCTTTAAGGTGAAGGCTTTCCCTGCGCCGAGCTGCCCCTGCTGGTTGTTTAGACTGGCGGTTTTGAAGTCGAGATTGCCATTGCCCGCGATTTTCCCGGCTTGATTATCCACGCCGTCAAACA
Source organism: Ewingella americana ATCC 33852 (assembly GCF_000735345.1). GTDB lineage: Bacteria > Pseudomonadota > Gammaproteobacteria > Enterobacterales > Enterobacteriaceae > Ewingella > Ewingella americana. The sequence continues at coordinate 39,087 of NZ_JMPJ01000059.1, forward strand.
CGTTGAGGGTCATCGCGCCGCTGCCGGTCTGCAAGATTTTGCCTTGGCGGTTAGAGAGGCGATTGGCGGTCAAAGTGAGTTGTTCCGCTGAAGTGGTGGCGCCATCCAGCAGGAGATCGCCACCAGTAATGGTGAGTTTTCCGTTGGAAAGCAGTTGGCCCTTTTCACCTTGCAGGCTGGCGCTTTCAAGGGTCAGGTTGCCGTCGGCAGCATGGAGGATTTTGCCGCCCTGATTGTTGATTTGAGCGGCTTTGATATTGAGATCTTCGCCGTTGCTGGCAATGCTGCCGCCACGGTTATTGAGCGAGCCTTTATGGGAGAATTGCAGGGAATCGCTGCCCAGCTGCGCGATTGCACCTTGCTGGTTAGATAGGGAGTTCGCGCTGATATTCAGCTTGTCGCCGAGCAGCTTTCCGCCGTCGTTATTGAGCATTTTGCCACTGCGCGCGGTTAGCTGCTGCTGCGCGGCAACCTGCGCACCGCCTGTATGGAGACCTTCCTGCCCGGCGTCCAGAGTGACGTTATTGCCGCTGGTCGAGCTTTGGCGAATATCTACACCCTGACCGCGAGCCGTCAGGTCGCCAGAAGCCAAATTCTGCCCCTGAGCCCGTAATTGCCCCGAGGCATCGAGAGTGAGATTGCTACTCCCTACCAGCTTGCCATCCTGATTAACCCCCGCCGCCAGCACGCTTCCCCGCTCGCTATTTAACGTCGCGCTTTTAGTTTGCAGATGGTTATTGGCGGTAACAGCGCCGCTGTTGTGCAGGTCACCCGCGGCAGTCAAGTTGGCATCCGCGCCTGAACGCACCGCACCACTGTTTTCAATCGCGCCATTAGATGCAATTGAAACGCCCTCTTGGCCGCTCATCTGCCCGCTGTTTTCGATTCGGCCATCGGCGGTGACCACCAGCGTGCCAGCCTGCGCGCCGATATTGCCTGCGTTATGCACGCCGACGCCGTTTTCAGTGCCCATCAGGCGAATTTTATTAGCGTACATGCCGCCGAGCTGTGCGACATCTACCGCCATCATCGGGCGATTCGAACCGCCTGTGGCTTTTTTATCGATTTGCCGATGGCTGGCATCCACCTGATTGCGCCCTGCCGTCACCTTGAGATCTTTCGCCACCAAGCTAGCGTTGATTTTCACCGAGCGGGCGATGATATCAGTGTGATCCTGACGGCTGTTGTCCATCCCCGCGCCCTGAATCACAATTTCGCCCCGTTCGACATCAAAACCGGTGAGCTGGCCATTGTTGAGCTGAGCTTGCCCGGTGGTCATGGTGGCACGGTTAGCGTTGATAAAGCCGCAGCCGTCACAGGTGATCCCCGCCGGGTTGGCGATCACCACCTGCGCCTGACGGCCCGCCACTTCGACATAACCGTTGAGCTGGCTTGGGTCGCGAGAGTTCACCTCATTGAGGATCACCGTCGCTTCGCCGCGCGCCAGCCACGGGTTGCCCAGTATCATTCCGCCCTGCTGCGTCGCTGTGTTCTGGCGGGAGTTGTTGAGGATCACCCCATTTTGGCCCACGTCAAACTGGCTGTAAGTGTTGCGGGAAACGCCCCCTTGGCTGGGCGTTTGAATATTGACCTGCGGGGTGCCGTTGGCGGTGCTGACGATATGCGGCTGCTGATTATTCGGCGCCTGACCGTCGGCTACAATACCCGCAAAGGCACTGTTGACCACCAGCACCGAGCTAAAGAGCGCCAGCATAGCGCATGACAGGCTGCTCAAACGGCACTGGCATACAGCCGTTTTGCTGCGGCGCACGCGGCGTCCGCCTTCGCGGCCCGCGGAAGCAATCTCCGCTACGACCATCAACAGGCCACGGGCTTTATTAAAAATGATGCGGTACAGATGTTTATTCATAGCAGAGTGTCCTTACTCTAATACGACCAGTTGAGGTTGAAGCCCAGCGAGACGGGGTCCGTCGAGAAACCATCAGGTTTTGAAAAAGGGACTGAGGCGAACAGGTCATAACCGACCTTCAAGGCTCTGCCGCGAACCCCGACCGCACCGCCCGCCAAGTGCTTAGCCACCAGATATTGCGTGCCGTTGCCGCCCACTTCGCCGTAGTCCGCGCCGAGATAAAGCTCTTGGGAAGGCAGCGGGGTCGCCCATGCAAGGTCATTACGCACAAACCAGCCGCGATCGGCATTCAGGCTCAGCTCGCCGTCGAAGCCACGCACCGTCCAGCGGTTGCCGATAGCAAACTGATCCTGAGGTGTTAAGTGGGTATTGCTGTATTGCCGCTGGTATCGCGTGTTGTAGCGAAATTTCTGATTGGCGATGGTGAAAGGCAGATCAAGTTGGGCGGAAAGCTGGACGATTTTGCTTAGCGCCGTCGCGTAGCCGCCATACTCTTCCGGTGCGCGAGTCGCGCCAAACCAACGGGTGCCGCGCTGGTAGCTGACCCCCATGTCGAGCGTGGCTTGCGAAATATAGTGACGATGCTGTAACCCCAAGCGCCACGCCGCGGTTTGCCTGCGTTGCACCTCGATTTCAGTATCATTGACATAATTTCTGGACTCGCGCGCCAGCACGTCGTAGGTCAGCGTGGTCTTCTGGCTAGCATTGCGGTGCAATAGGCGACTGACCTGAAAATCGAGGTTTTTACTTTTACCGCTATACCGATAATCACCATTCAGCCCGGCGCTGGTCTGGTTATATTGATAACTGTTGGCAGTTAGGCCAAACATCCAATAACCGACAGGCACTGAATAGTGCCCGGTAACGTTGCCAGTGCTCTTGCCACTTTTGTGAGGCAGGCTGCTGGTGCCGGAAATGTAGAACAGATCGTTAAGGGCAAAGGGATTATCCAGCGACAGGGTCGCGTTTCCCTGATAACGCCCCGTGCTGCGCGTGCCTGAGTCATTAAGGCCCGTCGCGACGCGCCACATCTTTTCCTGTTTCCAGTGCAGCGCAATATCACTTTCTCCCGGCTGCTCGCCGGGAAGGATTTCCATGTCAGCCTGCACCGTCGGCAGGCGCTGAAGATTCTCTAAGCCCTGTTCAATATCGCGTAAATCTAAAAGCTGGCCAGCATGGGCTGGAAATGGGCTATACAGGCTGAGATAGCGATTGCTGTCCGGCGTCAATTCCACCTTGCGGATTTTGCCGGGGATAACCACCAGTTGCAGCACCCCACTCTTCAGATCCTGCGCCGGAGACAACACGCGCGTGGTGATATACCCGTGATCTATCAGCCGGTTCTGCAAGGTGCTCATCAGCAAGTTGATACCTTCGCTACCCAAACATTTGCCGACAGCTTGATTACTAATACGTTGCAGCGGCAGCCAATGCGGTAAGGCTTCCGTGCCACTCAGCCGCACTTGCGAGAGAGTAAAACAGGGGGTTTCCTGCGGGAAATTGATGCGCCCAAAAGCACCGACAGGAGGTGCAAGACGGACATCCGGTGCCTCGGGGGTCAGGCTCTGTTGCAGAGCGCGTTGCTGCTCCTGCTGATGAATAAATTGTTGATCCCCTGCTTCACGAAAAGGAGAGGGGCCGATAAGAGGTTCAGCATAGCTGCTGGCAATAAACAGACTAAGGAAAACAGTCAGCGACTGGCAGGCAATATTAATAGCGGGGCTGCGCACGTAAAAACATCCTTATTATTAATCCATGGGTAAATCATCCTTAATCCAGTTGCATTATGACCATGCGAAGTCAATTTACAATATCTTTTATTCTCTTTGTCAAAAGAAATAATCCAGAAGAATCAGTAGAGAAATTAATATATAAACTTATTGAAACCGTTAATATTAAAATCATAACTATATGATTTTAAATAATTAAATCAAATTTCATAATGAGATCTTGGTTAAATAGAAAGCTTAACAAGCCAACAATAAAATCCATTTTTAATATACATGCCATTCGTGAAACATATACAAATTAATTATATTTAAAACCATTAAAATATTATCCCCAGCCAGTTACTCATTGAAAAAATACATGTCCCTTAGTTCTCACTCACTATTAACGATTATTTGGCACAATGATTTGTCTTTCCAGCCTTAAACCTTGGCCATTAGTGAGCGTGACGGTCACTTGTGTCCAATCCCCTTTTTGCATCGCGATTCGCATCTGTCCAAGAGAGAGGGTTTGGTTGGCGGCAAGATTCACACTGCCCTGCTGGCGGCTGGTGCTCTGCCCCTGCGCGGCGCGATGTAAGACGTCGATGGAGACCTGACAGGCGCAATTTTGGCTCAGAGTCGCCATGGGCCGGACAATATAAAAGTCGGCTTCGGTTTGGGTGTCGAACCACAGTTGGTTAGACATCACGGCGGCAATCAACAAGATCTGCATTGTTCCTCCTTATAAATAGCAAAACAGGGCATAAGCCCTGTTTTGCGACGAACATATTGCATGACAGTCAAAGTCAGGCGAATCAGTGCTGGCTCGCGTAAGCCTGATTACCTGTACCGAACTGCTGGATATTTGCCAGACTGCCGTTAGCATACTGATTGGACTGCGCGTAGTTACCCGTCCCGTTTTGGCTGATCTGAGTAATGCTGCTGCTCGCCGCCTGCAACACGTTGGCGTTGTTCCAGTCACCGGCTTGGGAAACTTTTACCAGACTGTTGTTGCCGGTTTGGTTGCTGCCCACTTTGTTTTGCGAGCCGCGCTGGTCAATCGACGTTAGCGATTTAGAGACGCCACTCTGATTAGCCTGAGCACGGTTAGCCGTACCCGCTTGGTAAATTTGAATTTCTGCGTTCCAGTTGGTGGTCTGGAATACTGGCAGAGAAGAAGTTGGAGGCGTTGTTGCCAACGCGCTGCCGCTGATCACTAACGCAGATACTGCCACAATTTTCAAAAGATTCATGGTGCTACCCCATTGGTTAAAGTTGGATGATCTTCATTTGAGACAAAGTTATTAACGCTGTGTGACTCTGATCGCCATTCCTGACGAATTTTGTACAACACCGGCGGACCGGTCCGTACCACTTTGGCTAATTTGCGTCACACTCCGGCTACCTCGCTGGAGAATAACGGCGGTATTGCCAAAATCTTTTTGCTCAATAGATGCCGAGCTGCTATTTCCAAGCTGGGCAATAACGGCGGTATTTTCACTGCCACTTTGCACAATATCGGCAGCGTTGCCATTACCCCGCTGATTAACAACCGCATTATTGTCATTGTTAAACTGGGTGATATTCGCCCGATTACTATTACCGTTTTGCTGAGTGACCGCGGTATTGCCATTGCCTTTTTGTAAGATAAAAGCGGCATTGCCCGAGGATGAATAGCCCCCTGCTACGGCGTTATCAAACGAATTGTTGTAATAGTAAATATCACTGGTGTTGGCGCTAAAGCCCAATTCGCTATGGGCGAGATCGTTCGGTTGCGCCATCGTTATAAAAGGTAATGAAAGCAGCGCAACGGTAAAAATCATTTTTTTCATTTTTCGGCCCTGATTGACTTTCTTTTGCATTCAAACAATGGCAATCAACAAACTCGATGAGGAAGTCAGGTTTGTTTGCTGGACGAGTTGAGTATGGATATTCGTAAAAATAAAAAACTCACCTGTAAGTCGTATTTTTAATTTAATCCTCACCAAAAAGCATGAGTAAAAGCCCAAAATATGCCGTAATTCCATCAACCTGAAATTTAAAAAATGATTAACAAAGATAAGTAACTTAAATAAACCTTCAACAAACAAATTCATCATACAATTGCATCAATTGTTATTTTCCTAACAAAAAACTTAGCCTGCTAAGACCAAAGTTTTCCTCCTGTCGATGCGACAGACGGGTGAGATTGTGCATCTTGTCACTCTTTTTTAGGTGAGGATGGCTGGACTAAAGACAATCTTTACGAGGTCAAACCAGTGATGAAAATACCAACAAAAGTATAATATTTGAGATAAATCAGAAGAAAAATTCACTTAGTGCGTTTCGTTAGTGCATTAACCTGCTAGCTAGACGGATGAATTAGCTCTATTTATCTGCAACCTTGCTATGCGCGCCTCGGAAGATAGGTTAAGGGGTCTTAACAGATTGCCTGCTTTTAATAACTAAAGCACACAGCAAAATTTGCACATTTTCAGTTACATTTTGAAACACAAATAAGCCTTGATTTAGAATGTCTAATGGATAGATTGATGATGTAGGAAAAATCCTATTTCTAATAATGACAAACCTGCGTGTGCAGTGGTTATTCAACTTTCCGGTTTTCTTTATTTGTTTTTGGTTAATACACCACGGGCTTGCACATGCTACATCCAGCAGCAAAGCAACCTATTTAATGCCTTCATTTATAAGGCATCAGTAGGCTGCCAAAAAAAATTAGGTGGAGTTTCATTATGACTAATGAAGCAATATTAAATAACAATCTTCTATTGTTAATTACTAAGCCGTCACTTCAGGCCAGTGCTTTATTACAGCAGTTAAAACATCAGTTAAGTGTAAACACCAAACTACATAACATTAATAAGACCTTAGAAGATGATTCATTAAACCAGGCACTCATATTGTTTGACATGATGGAAGCTGACCAACGGCAGGTTGTCTTATGGCAATCGGTGATTCGCCGCTATGACGATAATGTGAAGCTTTTATTATTTAACACCCCGAGTGATTATCAGTTTAGAGAAATAGAAGCCTGGCCGCGCATTAGCGCCGTGTTCTATAACTCCACGGAAGAAAATAAATTGGTAGAAGGCATTAATAACGTTCTCAATGGAGAATGTTATTTCACTCAAGGATTTGCCAGTTATCTCATTAGTCAGTCAGGGCAATATCGCTATCTCAATCATAGCGAAACCGGTCTGACACACCGTGAACAAGAGATCCTGAATAAATTACGCGTCGGCGCTTCAAATACTGAAATTGCCCGGCTGTTGTTTATCAGTGAGAACACGGTCAAAACGCATTTATACAATTTGTTCCGCAAGCTTTCCGTTAAAAACCGGACTCAGGCCGTCTCTTGGGCTAACGATAATTTAAAGCGCTGACATGATGAAATCCGTCATCTGTCTGCTTTTCGGCCTGACATTAGTGTTAGGCCAATATGCCTCTGCGGCAGAAATTAAAGACCCCGGACTGATAACCGACCACACGGTGACATCCGTCGGTCACGACTTCTACCGTGGGTTTGCTGACCGCTGGGACATTAATTATGCCGAGACAATCACCATCAGCGAGCGGCCAAGCGCCCGCTGGGGAAGCTGGATAAGCATCAAGGTTGGGCAAGACACGCTGTACCAAATATTGCTGTTTCCTAACCGGCGCAATTTTAGCAAAGAGGTCGATACCGCCGTGGCCAGTGTGCATGAAGCCCTGTCACGCCGCCAAATCGACAAAGCCTTATTAGGCACCGGTGACCTCACCGGCGATGAATTCTAGGAGCACACCGTGAAAATATCTGTCGCGCTTTTATCGTTGTTACTTCTCTCCCCTCTCACGTGGGCGGGAAATATGGTGCATCAGTTTGTGAACCCCAACTTTGGCGGCAACCCAAACAATGGCGCTTTTTTGCTGAATTCGGCCAATGCGCAGAACTCTTATAAAGATCCGAACGGCTATAACTTCGATGCCTATAACCCGTCGGCGCTGGACAACTTCACCTCTGCTCTGCAGTCACAGCTGCTGGGCACCCTGATGGGCAATGTGAATCAGGGCAAGCCGGGACGGATGGTGACCCAAGATTTTATTGTTGATGTGCAAAACACCGACGGTCAGTTGGTGATGAACGTCACCGACCGCAAAACCGGGAAGATTTCGACCATCCAGGTTCAGGGCATCAGTGGCTCTAATTAAAAACCAAAATAAATTTCACCCCAAACTTATTGCCAATAACACCAGCGGGAAGACCACTATGCGCAGCTTGTTTTTACTTCTGATGATTTTTGCCCTCACGGGCTGTTTGACTGCACCACCCAATCAGGCAGCAAAACCGACCTTGCTACCTCGCGCCCAGAGCTATCAGGACCTGACGAACTTGCCTCCAGCGCGCGGCAAAATATTTGTCTCGGTTTACAACATTCAGGATGAAACCGGCCAGTTCAAACCTTATCCGGCCAGTAACTTCTCGACTGCCGTGCCGCAAAGCGCCACCGCCATGCTGGTGTCGGCGCTCAAGGATTCCAAATGGTTTATTCCTTTAGAGCGCCAGGGGCTACAGAACCTGTTGAATGAACGCAAGATCATCCGCGCCGCGCAGGAAAATGGCAGCGTGGCGGAGAACAACGCCCGCGCCCTCTCCTCACTGGTGGCGGCGAATATTTTGATTGAAGGGTCAATCATTGGCTACGAAAGCAATGTGAAATCCGGCGGCGTAGGTGCCAGATACTTCGGTATCGGGGCCAGCACGCAGTACCAGTTAGACCAGATAGCTGTGAACCTGCGCGCTGTCGACGTCAATACCGGGGAAGTTCTGTCGTCTGTTAATACCAGCAAAACCATTTTGTCCTATGAGGTGCAGGCCGGGGTGTTCCGGTTTGTGGATTATCAACGATTACTGGAAGGAGAATTAGGCTACACCACCAATGAACCTGTGATGCTCTGTCTGATGTCGGCGATTGAAACCGGCGTAATTTATCTGGTGAATGACGGTATCAGCCGCAACTTGTGGCAACTGCAAAATCCGCAGGATGCCAAAGCGCCGGTGCTCGAAAAGTATAAGAACCTGATTGTCCCTATTGCCTCTTGAATTCGGAGCCGTTGATTCACGTTATCCCAGAAAATCGGATCCCCTGTAGCGTGATGACGCCGGGTTTTGGCAATAGTTGGCGAAAGGAAACCCAACGATTGAGGCGGGTTTCCTTTCTTTTTTTTGCTCAGTTTTTACTCGGAATGTTATTCAGATTGTTGGTAATTATTGACCCGTTTTTTATCTTCCAGATTAAAATCCGGGTCGAGATAAATACTCAGCCGCTGAATCAATAACTGATTAAATTCAAATACCGCGCAGAAGTGGTGACTGCCCGCCTCGGCCGTAGGCCAGCGTTCGCCGCTTTGCATCACGCCGCGCATCTGCCCCTCGACCACCAGCGTGTCGCCATCGGTGATAAAGCGAAACTTATCCTGCATATGCTGGATTTTATCGATTTCCAGCGCGAAGCATTTACCCAACTCGCCCAGCGATGATTTTCCCTTCGCCGTACCAAATTTTGGGAAAAACACCTCAGTATCGTCGGTAAACAGGTCCAGCAGTGTCGCATCTGCCTGATCCAGCTTGCTGTAAAACTGCTTCACTATCTCAATGCGACTTTTTTTTAGCGCGTCCTGTGTCATTTTCCCCCTCTTATCACTCAACGAGTGAAATCTAAGACCACCTGTCTAAGACTAGTGACTCGCTTGGGTTTTGCTGGTTTCCCACAAGATTTAAGATAACTCTCAGCAAATCGGCCCCTGTTCTCTTCAATTCATGGTCTACAGTTAATGAGGTATGACGCTTTTATGAATTAAAGTGCGTTTTGTATAAATTGAAGTGCGTTGGGCTGGCATGTTGCCCGTCCTCCAGACAAAAGGAACTGCTTATGTTTGATAAAGCGAAAGATAAAGCTGAAGAGCTGGTTGGCAAAGGTCAGGAAGAGTTTGGTCGTGCAACAGAAGACCGTGGTCTGCAAGCCGAGGGCGTAGTCCGCAAAAACCTTTCTCAGGCTTCCTACGCGGTGAACGATGCCGTAGATACGGTGAAACGCCAAACCACAGATAACCCAGTCCCGGCCCTGCTTATCGCAGCCGGTGTAGGTTTCCTGCTGGCGAAACTGACAGGCCGTAAATAATCAGCTTGTTTGCTCGATAAGCATGAGCACGGCATAACCTAATGCCATAAAAAAACCCGGCCAATGCCGGGTTTTGTTGTTTTGGGCTGCTAATTGATGGGTTTGATGAGGCTTTCAGCAGGAATGCCAAACAAAGTATGCAGCTTCCAAATCATCGGTAACGTGAGTTTACGTTTACCATTGAGCACCTCGTAAACCCGATTGGTACGCCCAATCGCGGGCTGTAAATCCTTGGCAGTCAGGCCCGACTGCTCCATCCTAAATTTGATCGCCTCAATCGGATCAGGCAGATCGACTGGAAAATGCTTGAGTTCATAAGCTTCAATCAAGGTGATCATCACCTCAAAGAAATCCCCTTCAGGCGTGCCGGGCTCTGGTTCATTATCAAAGAGAGGTGAAACGACTTTAAGCGCCGCTTGATAATCTTGCTCATTTCGAATCGGATGAATGGTCATGGTTTCACTCCCCTACTCCCAATATGGGACTAAGATAAGCGTTTCGAGTGCGTTTTGGAAGAAACATTCCAGAAATAAAAAAGGCGCAGCATGATTGCGGCGCCTTGTGCGAACCGAAGAGTTTATTAAGATTTAGCCGGGATCACGCCATCTGCGCGGAACATGGCTTTAATGCCGCGCACCGCCTGACGGATGCGATCCTGGTTTTCGATCAGAGCGAAACGCACGTGGGTATCGCCGTAGTCACCGAAACCAATGCCCGGCGAGACGCAAACCTTGGCGTCGGCCAGCAGGCGTTTGGCGAATTCCAGCGAACCTAAGTGTGCGTAAGCGGGAGGGATTTTAGCCCAAACGTACATCGAGGCTTTCGGGTTATCCACCATCCAGCCCGCCTCGTGCAAGCCGCGAACCAGCACGTTGCGGCGCTGACGGTACTGCTCGGCGATATCTTTCACGCACTGCTGATCCCCTTCCAGCGCGGCAATCGCTGCCACCTGCAACGGGGTAAAGGTGCCATAGTCGTGGTAGCTTTTGATTCGCGCCAGCGCGCTGACCAGCTCCGGGTTACCGACCATAAAGCCGATGCGCCAGCCCGCCATATTGTAGCTTTTCGACAGGGTGAAGAACTCGACCGCGATGTCCTTCGCGCCCGGCACCTGCATAATAGAAGGCGCTTTCCAGCCGTCATACACAATATCGGCATAGGCCAAGTCATGGATAACCAGCACGTTGTACTGCTTCGCCAGCGCGACTACGCGTTCGAAGAAATCCAGCTCGACGCACTGCGCCGTCGGGTTAGACGGGAAGCCGAGGATCATCATTTTCGGGCGCGGAATGGTTTCGCGAATAGCGCGTTCCAGTTCAGCAAAGAAATCCACGCCGTCGGTTAATGGCACCGAGCGCACCTGCGCACCGGCAATCACCGCGCCGTAGATATGAATCGGATAGCTTGGGTTTGGCACCAACACGGTATCACCGTGATCCAAGGTCGCCAGCATCAGGTGCGCCAGCCCCTCTTTCGAGCCAATGGTCACAATGGCTTCGCTTTCTGGATCGATTTCTACCTGATAGCGGTCGGCATACCAGCGGGAAATCGCACGGCGCAGGCGCGGAATACCGCGTGACGTGGAGTAACCGTGGGTATCTTCGCGCTGGGCCACCTGCACCATTTTCTCAACAATGTGCGGCGGGGTTGCGCCATCAGGGTTCCCCATACTGAAATCAATAATGTCTTCGCCGCGACGTCGCGCAGCCATTTTCAATTCAGCGGTAATGTTAAAAACATAAGGGGGAAGACGATCGATACGCGAAAAACGACGTGGAGAACTGGAGTCAGCCATAAATTCCTCAAGGATACGTGAGCGCCCGGACCGTCCGAGCGACGCTGGCCGCGATGCGGCCTTCCAAGAACATATCTCAGGCAGAAAAAACTGTCGATACCCCAGACGACCTATTTTTAATCAACACGCAATTCACCGCGCGGGTCATCGGCCAGAATTCCCAGCAGCCAGTCGTTATGCCACTTTTCGCCGATGCGGTAACTGTCGCGCAGGCAGCCTTCGAGCTTGAATCCGCACTTCTCCAGCACCTTGCGTGAGGCGAAATTGCCCTCCAGCACGTTGGCCTGTAGGCGATGAAAGCCGCAGGTATCAAAAGCAAAATCCAGCACGGCTTTTAGTGATTCCACTGCGAAGCCCTTGCCCTGATACTCGGGAGAAATGATAAAGCCGACTTCGCCTTGCTGATAAGGCCGCCAGTCGGGGAAGAAGCCGGTCAGCCCTACTGCCGCGCCGGTTTGGCGCTCGCGGATCACCAGACAGAGCCAAAAATCGGCATAGCGATCCCAGTGACCAAGGCGCTGCTCGAAGCGATTGCGGATTTGCGCCGGCGAGTCGATATCACCAATAAAGCGCATTACCTCTGGCGTTTGGTATAGCTTTTGGAACAGCCACCAGTCTTCATTTTCAATCGGTTGCATCACCAGACGCGGGCTGGTGAGCTGTAACGGGGTCAGAGTTTTCATCATTATTTTCCTCTGGGTAGGTACCGACTCAGCTTACAATTGAATTATTGGTTATTCATACCATTTATGGTTTTAGTGCATTTCATTCCCTAGGATAATTCCCTGTTATAATAGGCCAAGCCGCAAAACAGGGAGCTTGCCGTGCCACAAGTGTTTGAAATGTTGCTGGCGGTCTTTGACCGTGCAGCCCTGATGTTAATCTGTCTGTTCTTCCTCACCCGTACCCGCCTGTTTCGCAAGCTGCTACAGAAAGAGAGCCATAACCACACGGCGCTGGAACTCGCCGCCGCTACCGCGATTTTTTCGCTGTTTGCCATTTTCGGCACCCTGTCGGGGATTAATGTCGAAGGCTCGCTGATTAACGTGCGCACCATCGCCATTATGTCCGGCGGCATCCTGTTTGGGCCTTGGGTGGGGATTATTACCGGCCTGATTTCCGGCTCGCACCGCTATCTTATTGATATCCATGGTGTCACCTCGCTGCCCTGCTTGATAACCAGCATCGTGGCCGGTTTTACCTCGGGTTATATCAACCTGAAAGTGAAAAAAGCTAACCATTGGAAAGTGGGTATCGCCGCCGGAATGCTGTGCGAAGCCCTGACCATGGTGCTGATTTTGCTGATGGCGAAGCCGTTTTCGCTGGGGGTGGATATCGTCATGAGCATCGCCGCGCCGCTGATTTTGGGAGCCAGCTCGATTGGCCTGATTATCCTGCTGGTGCAAAGCGTGGCCGACGAAAAAGAGGTGATTGCCGCCCGTCAGGCGCGACTGGCCTTGGACATCGCCAATAAAACCCTGCCCTATTTCCGCCACATTGAAGGGCCAAATATCAACGCCCGGTCGCTGGAAAAGATTTGCAGTATTATTCGCGAAGATATCAACGCCGACGCCGTCGCCATTACTGATACCAAAAATATTCTGGCCTATGTCGGCGTGGGCGCGGATCAGTACAACATCGGCCACGAGATCATCAGCGATATCACCAAGGCGACGCTGGAGTCGGGGCAAATCACCATTAAGAACAATGATGAAGTGGACCGCACGCCGGAGATCCACTCGCTGATCATTATCCCACTGTGGGAGAGCGGCGTGGTGACCGGCTCGCTAAAAATCTATTACTGCCACGCCCACCGCATCACCTATTCGCTAAAAGTGATGGCAGTCGGCCTGTCGCAAATTATCTCGACTCAGATGGAAGTGTCGCGCGCTGAGCAACTGCGCGAAATGGCCAATAAAGCCGAAATGCGCGCCCTGCAGAGCAAAATCAATCCGCACTTCCTGTTTAATGCGCTGAATGCTATTTCCTCTTCAATCCGCGCCCGGCCTGACACCGCGCGCCAGCTGATCATCAATCTGTCGCGCTATCTGCGTTACAATCTGGAATTGAATGACGAACTGATTGACCTGCGTAAAGAGCTGCATCAGGTGCAGGATTACATCGCCATTGAGCAAGCGCGCTTTGGCAGCAAGCTGACGGTTATCTATGATATTGATGACGATATCTCGGTGCAGATCCCCAGCCTGTTAATTCAGCCTTTGGTTGAAAACGCCATTGTTCACGGCATTCAGCCGTGCAGCGGTAAAGGCGTGGTGGTGATTGCGGTGAAGCGTCAGGGCAGTAACATTAGAGTGTCGATTAAAGACACCGGACACGGCATAAATCAGGAAACCATTGACCGGGTAGCGGCAAATGAAATGCCCGGCAATAAAATCGGCCTGCTCAACGTGCATCATCGCGTTTCACTGCTGTATGGCCACGGGTTAACCATCCGCCGCCTTGAGCCGGGCACGGAAATTTCATTTTTGATCACCTCGGAAAATGCTAATGAAAGCCATCATCGTTGAAGACGAAGTCCTCGCACAGGAGGAGCTGAGTTATCTGATTAATGCGCACAGTGAAATCAAAATCGAAGCCAGCTTTGACGACGGGCTGGACGTGCTGAAGTATCTGCAAACCCATGAAGTTGATGCGATTTTCCTTGATATCAACATTCCGTCGCTCGACGGCGTGCTGCTGGCGCAGAACATCAGCAAGTTCGCGCACAAGCCTTACATTATCTTCATCACCGCCTATAAAGAGCATGCCGCCGAGGCTTATGAAATCGAGGCTTTCGACTACATTCTCAAGCCTTATCACGAGTCGCGGATTGTCACCATGCTGCAAAAACTGGAGATGCATTTTAAACGCGACAAACAGGCACTAACCCAGCCAGCGCCGAGCAGCAATCGCGCCAGCCACAGCATCAATTTGATTAAAGATGAGCGGATCATTGTCACTGATATCAATGACATCTATTACGCGGCGGCGCAGGAGAAGGTGACGCAGGTTTATACCCGCAAAGAAGAATTCACCATGCCGATGAATATCACCGAGCTGTGCAATCGCCTGCCGGAAGAGCACTTCTTCCGCTGTCATCGCTCATATTGTGTGAATTTGTCGAAAATCCGCGAAATCGTGCCGTGGTTCAACAACACCTATATTTTGCGATTAAGCGATTTGGATTTCGAAGTGCCGGTGAGTCGCAGCAAAGTGAAGGAATTCAGAACGTTAATGCGCTTTTAACGTAAATATTCTCCCCCGAGGCCGGGGGAGAAAAGAGAGGCAGATTACAGCGTCATGCCCATCGACTGGCGTAAATAAGCACCCGATCCCAGCAGCCCCGGCTGATCGTGAGTGATCAGATAGACAGGAATGTCATGTAGGTAGTCTTTGAAACGGCCCTTGTCTTCAAAGGCGGCGCGGAAACCGGAAGCCTTAAAGAACTCGAGGAAGCGCGGCACGATGCCACCGGCGATATACACGCCGCCGAAGGTGCCCATGTTCAGCGCCAGATTGCCGCCGAAGCGACCCATGATCACGCAGAACAGCGAGAGTGCGCGGCGGCAGTCAAGATTCTCGTCACTCAGCGCCAGCTCGGTAACATCTTTCGGCGCGAAATTCTCCGGCACGCGGCCATCGGCTTTCACAATCGCGCGGTACAGATTCACCAGCCCCGGACCAGACAAAATGCGCTCGGCGGAAACGTGGCCCATTTCGGCGCGCAGCTGCTCGAGGATGATGTCCTCTTCTTCACTGTTTGGCGCGAAATCAACATGACCACCCTCGCCCGGCAGGCTCAGCCAGCGTTTGTCGGCGTGGATCAGGTGGGCGACGCCCAACCCCGTGCCCGCGCCAAAAATCACCGCCGGTTTGCCGTCTAACGGCTTTTTGCCGCCGAACTGCAACAGGTCTTGCTCCTGTAACATCGGGATCGCCATGGAAACGGCGGTGAAGTCATTGATCACTTCCAGATGATCCAACTTCAGGTTGGCTTTCATCTCGGCAATTGAAAATGCCCAAGTGTGGTTGGTCATTGCCACCCAGTCGCCGGTGATCGGGCAGGCAATGGCAATACAGGCGTCTTTTACTTCGTGCTCTTGCTGCTCAAGGTAGACACGCACTACGTCTTCTAAACTTGGGTAATCCAAGCCAGAAAAGGTTTTAGAAGCCGAGATGGCTCCGCTGTCGAGCGCGCACAGTGCAAGACGACAGTTAGTACCGCCGACGTCCCCCACCAAGGAGTATTTGGTCATTTTCTTCTCCGAAAAAGTAGATTCTCAATCCTGTCTGGTCTGGAGGCCGGGTAAAAACGATAAATACCGTTATTATCAATCGTTGAGGCTGGTTAAAACCCGCTTGCAGGACTATAAAAGTTTACAGAATAATGTGGGCAAAATAGCGGTAATTGCTATAGCCTGCAACGCCCATTTGAGGCAACGCGCATTTATGCGGCACGGCATCTAAAATAATGTCGCTTATGCCCAAATTCTTAGCCATCATTGCGATACAAAGCCTGTGCTGAAGCGTCGAGCGAGTGCAGCTCATCATAAAAGGATATGTGCATGCTGCATCCCCGTGCGAAAACGATGTTGGTTTTTACTCTGCCCGCGTTGCTCATTGGCATCTTATCCAGCCTGATTCTGGTCGCTATCATGATGCTGGCAGGCGCGCTGCAAACCCTGCTCTGGCAACACATTCCTTCCGCTTTGCATATTGATACCAGCTCCGCCAGCTGGACCTTATTTATGCTGACGCTAACTGGCCTCGGCGTTGGCGCAATCATTAAGTATATGCCGGGCCACGCTGGGCCAGATCCCGCCACCGAATCGCTGATTGGCCCGCCGGTTGCGCTGAACGCCCTGCCGGGCTTGGCATTGGCCTTGATGCTGGGGCTAGCCGGCGGTGTGAGTCTCGGGCCGGAATACCCTATCACGGTGATTAATATCGCGCTGGTCGCCACCGCCGGGCGCTATTTATTGCCGAAAGTACCGACCATGGACTGGGTGATTTTAGCCGCCGCGGGCACCATCGGCGCGCTGTTCGGCACACCTATCGCCGCCGCGCTGATTTTTTCGCAAATGCTCGGCGGAGATAAAGACGTTCCGCTGTGGGACAGGCTGTTTGCGCCACTGGTCGCTGCGGGCGCGGGTGCGCTGACTACCGATCAGTTCTTCGAGCCAGATTTCTCTTTGAATATCGACCCTTACGACGCATCGCGTCTAGTGGATGTGTTCAGCGGCTCGGTGGTGGTGCTGATTGCGATTGCGATCGGCATGGTCGCCGTCTGGCTATTCCCACACGTGCATCGCCTGTTCCACAGCATCAAAAACCCGGTTCTGATGCTTGGCCTTGGCGGCTTTGTGTTAGGCCTTCTGGCGCTGATTGGCGGGGAAATTACTCTGTTTAAAGGGCTGGATGAGATGAAACAGCTGGCGGAATCTGACCAGCTATTTGAAATTAGCTCGATGCTGGCGATAACCCTGACCAAGCTTGCCGCGCTAGTCGTCGCCGCCGCCTGTGGCTTCAGGGGCGGGCGCATCTTCCCGGCGGTTTTCGTGGGGGTTTCTCTTGGGCTGATGCTGCATCAATACGCGCCCGACGTGCCTGCTGCGGTCACCGTGTCTTGCGCCGTGATGGGCATGGTACTGGTGGTCACCCGCGACGGCTGGCTAAGCCTGTTTATGGCCGCCGCCGTGGTGCCGGGCCTGAAACTGCTGCCGCTGCTGTGCATTGTGATGCTGCCAGCGTGGCTGCTGCTGGCAGGCAAACCGCTAATGCTGGTCAGCAAATATCTGCCTGCTCGCAAAGAGAATAAAGAAGCCGAATAAAGGCTTATTGGTCAGAAAGCGCGAACTCCGCCGCCGCCAGTGCATGGATGGCGGTGGTGTCAAACACCGGCACGCTGGCATCCTGCTGGCCCACCAGCAGTGTGATTTCGGTGCAGCCGAGAATAATCCCCTCCGCGCCCTGCTGCTCTAGCTCGCCCATGATGCGGCGATACTCTTCACGGGACGCGTCGCTGATTTCCCCCAGACAAAGCTCTTCATAGATGATGCGATGCACAATGTTGCGGTCAGCCTCGTTCGGGGTCAGCACCTCAATCTGGTGTTTATCCTGCAAGCGGCCGCGATAGAAATCCTGCTCCATGGTGAATTTGGTGCCGAGCAGGCCAATGCGCTTCAGCCCCTGAGCTTTGATCTTTTCCGCCGTCGCGTCGGCAATATGCAGCAGCGGCAGGCCGCCAATACGCTCAATGTCATCCGCCACTTTATGCATGGTGTTGGTACAGACCACAATTATCTCAGCCCCGGCGCGCGCCAGCGCCTGTGCGGCATCGCCGAGAATTTGCCCAGCCTGCTGCCAATCCCCTTGGGCCTGAAGTTTTTCAATATCGTAGAAGTCGACGCTGTGCAGGAACAGCCGCGCAGAGTGCAATCCGCCGAGCTGCCGTTTGACGTGTTCATTGATGGTGCGGTAGTAAGGCACGGTGGATTCCCAACTCATGCCGCCAATTAATCCTAAGGTTTTCATCTGCTGTTCCCCTGCCGACTCTGTTTTGCGTGAGGGTAAAACATAACTGAGCGCGCCTTCGCTGACAAACGAAGGCGCGCCCGGTGAGCAGAAAATTACTGTTTTGCAGAGCAGACTTTCTCAGCGGCTTGATCCGCGAGGCGAGCTGCCCGGCGCTCAACAATGCGTTGGCGCAAGGTGTCATACAGCCAGTTGTAGAACATGGTGTAGGGCAGGAAGAACAGGAAGAAGCCGATTTCCAGCATAAAGGCGTTAAGCAGCGAAATGCCCAACCAGCCTGCGGCAATCGGCAGACCCATCAATATAAAGCCGCCCTCAAAGCCTAAGGCGTGGCAGACACGCACTTTCAGGGTCCGCGCCACGCGGCTGACCGGCCACAGGCGATCGAAAATCGAGTTATAAACGATGTTCCACAGCATTGCCGTGGTGGAGAGTAAAATCGCCAAGGTGCCCATTTCAAACATCGACTTGTTCAACAACCATGCAGCGATCGGCGCGGAAATCATTACCGCTAAGGCTTCAAAGCCGACCGCATGCAGGATGCGCTCGCCTAAAGATTTTTTGCTCGCGAGTTGAGCGTTAGTTTTTAACTTTGACATATAGACCTGCCGTAATTCCTCAATTTGGTGAGTGACTTTGGTCACAGGCCAGCATTATCATCGTCAAATAAGATAGGTTAAAGATAGTTAATATCGATAAAATAGATGGGTTGACCCACTCGCTAGCCCGGAGATCGCCATGCGTTACTCGCCAGAAGCCTTAGTTGCCTTTGTGGAAGCCGCCGACACCGGCTCTTTCTCCGCCGCCGCGCGCAAACTGCGCAAAAGCCAGTCGACGGTCAGTACCGCCATCGCCAATCTTGAAGTGGATTTGGGCCTGACGCTGTTTGACCGCAATAGCCGCCAGCCGGTGTTAACGCCGCAGGGCAAGCGGGTGCTCAATCACGTTCAGGCGATTTTGGCTGCCAGCGAGCGCCTTGATGAGCTGGCGATCCGCCTCTCCACGCAGGTGGAAACCCGGCTGACCTTCGTGCTTTCAGACACTTACCAGCCGACTCATCATGAAAATCTGCTCAAGCGCTTTGAGCGGCGCTATCCCGATATTGAGTTTGAATGCCTGATTGCCGAGGATCAGGACGTGATTGACCTGCTTCAGGCCGGGCGGGCGCACATTGGTATGCTGGAAGTGCAGGACTCCTATCCGCCGGACATCGGCGTGGCGCGCCTGCCGGAGCAGACCGACATGGATATTTTTGTCAGCCGCGACCACCCGCTGGCCCAGCTTTCCAACATCCAGCCGGAGCAGTTGCACACTTTCCGCCAGTTAAGCCTTCAGCCCTATCGCCGCACCGAGACGCGGGCGCAGGGGCAGACTTGGTCCGCGCCGAGTTATCTGATGCTGCTGGAAATGGCCGAGCAAGGCTTTGGTTGGTCGGTGCTGCCGCACTGGCTGGTGCGCCAGTTTGGGCATAATAAGCTGGTGACGCTGCCGATGCGCGGCTGGCCGAAGCTGATTTCAGTGGACGCGGTGTGGAGTAAGAATAATCAGCCCGGCCCGGCGGGAAGTTGGTTCATCGACCAACTAATCGATCCTTTGCTGGCCGATGAACCCTGAGCCGTCGGTCTGGTTAGTCGCCGGAGTTTCTCTTCGAGATAGACTTGCTGACTGCATCTAATAGCTCGGGAATATCCATCTTCGGCAGCACCACTTCCACCCACGCCATTTGCCGTTTATCGCGCAAGGTGCCCATCACCTTGCTCAGTTGCTCGCGGTTTTCAACTCGCTGGCTAAGCACGTCAGGCCCGCCAAAGGCCGCGGGGAACAGGGTCCAGTTCCAGCGAGCTATGTCGTTGTAGCGCTGCGTTTCGCCGTGAATCGCTCTTTCTACCGTGTAACCGTCGTTGTTAAGCAGGAAAATAGTGGTTTTCAAGCCATAGCGGATCGCCGCGCCCAGCCCTTGCAGAGTGAGCTGCGCCGAGCCGTCACCGATGATCAGCACCACCCGGCGCTCGGGCTCTGCGGTCTGCGCGCCAAAGGCGGCAGGCAGGGTGAAGCCAATCGACCCCCACAGCGGCTGGACGATAAAATCACACCCTGCGGGCAAGGTCAGACTCGCCGCGCCAAAGCTGGATGTGCCCTGCTCCACCACCAGCAGGTCGTTGGGCTGCAAAAACTCCTGCATCAGTTGCCAGAACACCTGTTGGTCCAGCTGGCTGTTATCTGAAACCGGCAGCGGCGTGCGGCTAAAGTCTGGCTTCTCCCACTGTTGGCGAAGTTCGGCTGTCAGCTGATGCAGCGCCTCGACGGCCTTGGCCATCGGCAGCTGATGGAAAACCTGTTTGCCAATCTTGGCGCTGAAAGGTTCGAGGTCGATGCAGCCGCCTTCTGGCAGCTTTTGGCTAAATCCGGCGCTAATGGTGTCGCCAAAACGCACCCCGACAGTCACCACCACCTCGGCCTGTTCCACCACTTTCTTCACCACCGGGCAGCTCGCCGCGCCCGAATAGGTCCCGGCAAAGTGTGGATTCTGCTCATTGAACAGCCCTTTGCCCATCAGCAGCGTTGAGTGCGCCAGCGGAACATCATCCACCCACTGCTGCAATGCCTGATTGGCTTTAAAACGGTCGGCCAGAAAATCCCCCAGCACGGTCACTCGGCGCTTGTCGCGCAGCAGTTCACGGGCGGCATCGGTAAAGGCAGTGAGGGAATCCGGGGAGAAGGCGGGCTGGAGAAGAGGCTGTTGAGTGGCACGGCTGGTGACAGGGAGCTTGGCGACGTCGCTTGGCAAGAGTAGGTAGCCGGGCCGCGAGTGGTAAATCGCCTCGGCCACCACGCGGTCAATTTCCGCCAGCGCATTATCCGGGGTTAACAGCCCCTGCGCCACGCTGACCTGCCGCGACATCTCGGCAAAGCGAGTAAAGTTGCCGTCTCCCAAGGAGTGGTGCAGCAGTTCGCCCTTCTTCTGCGATGACAGCGGCGGCGCGCCGACAATATGGATCACCGGCAGGTACTCGGTATAGCTTCCCGCCAGCCCGTTTAGCGCACTGAGTTCCCCCACGCCGAAAGTGGTCAGCAGGGCAGACGCCCCATTGCGCCGCGCATAGCCGTCAGCGCCGTAGGCGGCATTCAACTCATTGGTACATCCCACCCAGGTTATTTGCTGGTGGCTAATCACATGGTCGAGAAATTGCAGGTTGTAGTCGCCGGGCACGCCGAACAGGTGGGCAATATTGCTAAGTGATAGTCGGTCAAGGAGATAGTCACCTACGGTATAAGCATTACTCATCATGATCCCCTAATATTTTTAACTTCTATAGTTGATAACTCTAGAAAGTATTGACGCAGATCGCCGATTAGGAAATGTCCCCAAGAAATTAGGGTTGGAAATTTTGCCTTACACCCCTGCCCGTTTTGGGCGCAGGCGGCGTGCTTCATCATGATTGCTGATAAGCGCGGTCACCTCGCGCAACCTTGTTAAGTCACTGGCTGGAAAATTCTGTGGAAACGCATACACTAAAACAGCTTTTTATCTTCCCTACGATTAAAAATAATAAGGTTAACTCTATGGCTTATCAGGCGAAACCGACGCGATATGAACAGATGCAATACCGCCGCTGCGGCCACAGCGGGCTGAAGTTGCCCGCCATCTCTCTTGGCTTGTGGCACAACTTTGGCGACAACGCGCACTTTGATAACGCGCGCCATTTGATTCGTCACGCCTTCGATAATGGCATTACCCATTTCGATTTAGCCAACAACTACGGCCCACCGCCCGGCTCGGCTGAAACCCATTTTGGCCGCATTTTGCAGGAAGATTTGCTGCCTTATCGCGATGAGCTGATCATCTCCTCCAAGGCCGGTTACACCATGTGGGACGGCCCTTATGGCGATTGGGGCTCGAAGAAATATCTGGTCGCCAGCCTCAACCAGAGCCTAAAACGCATGGGTCTAGAGTATGTGGATATCTTCTACCATCACCGCCCAGATCCGGACACACCGCTGGAAGAGACCATGGCGGCGCTGGATTTGATCGTTCGTCAGGGGAAAGCCCTGTATGTCGGGTTGTCCAACTATCCGGCCGAGCGCGCCAAACAGGCTTTCGCCATTCTGCAACGCCTCGGCACGCCGTGCCTGATCCATCAGCCGAAATACTCAATGTTCGAGCGCTGGGTAGAGGCCGATTTGCTGGATACGCTGGCGCAAAACGGCGTTGGGTCGATTGCCTTCTCCCCTCTGGCCGGTGGCGTGTTGACCGATCGCTATCTGGCGGGCATTCCGCAGGATTCACGCGCGGCGAGCAGCAGCCAATTCCTCACCACCGACCAACTCACCGCCGAGAAGCTGGAAAAAGTGCGTAAGCTGAATGCCATTGCCGAAGCGCGCGGCCAGAAGTTGTCGCAGATGGCTCTAGCCTGGGTGTTGCGTGGTGACCGAGTCACCTCCGTGCTGATTGGAGCTAGTAAAACCAGCCAGATTGATGATGCCATTGGCAT
>NZ_JMPJ01000060.1 GCF_000735345.1 Ewingella americana ATCC 33852
GCGGGAGGCTCGGCCGGAGGATTCGGCTCGGCTGTTAAACATAGTCGCATTAACCTTACTATTGTTGCGTTTACATCAATCATATCTAATTGATAATGATTATCAAGTGCATTTAGATTGATCCAGCTGATTTCTCTGATAGGCACAGAGACTCAGGGGCGAAATAGAGACGGTCGACCATATTTAGAAAACTATTACGGCTAATAATAAAGCTAGCACAACAATTCAAGTTGTGACGCTTTTTAATAACATCTTGATTTTTTGTGTGGTCTGTTCAGAAATGTTGCAATCAGTGTCCGCAATTTCTATATTTGCAGGCCACTTCACGTTTTAAATGTACGCGTTACATAGAATGTCCGTCGAAATATAGCCTGCCTCTAATTTGGAGCACCCATGTCCCGAATACTGCACTTTGTATTAGCGTTGGCCGTTGTCGCTGTACTGGCCTTGCTGGTAAGCCGTGATCGTAAAAATATCCGTTTACGCTTCATTGCACAGCTTTTGGTCCTTGAAGTTTTATTAGCCTATTTCTTCCTCAACTCAGAGTTTGGATTAGGTTTCGTAAAAGGCTTCTCTGACCTGTTTGAGAAATTGTTAGCCTTTGCCGCAGAAGGGACCGGCTTCGTATTTGGAGGCATGAGCGATAAAGGATTAGCGTTCTTCTTCCTGAAAGTCTTGTGCCCAATCGTGTTTATCTCTGCACTGATTGGTATTTTGCAATATATCCGTATCCTGCCAATTATTATTCGCGCTATCGGTACAGTATTGTCAAAAATTAACGGTATGGGGAAACTGGAATCCTTCAACGCCGTTAGCTCCCTGATCCTTGGTCAGTCTGAAAACTTTATCGCGTATAAAGACATTCTGGGCAAAATGTCAGAAAAACGTATGTACACCATGGCTGCTACCGCGATGTCGACAGTGTCTATGTCAATCGTGGGTGCATACATGACCATGCTTGAGCCGCGTTATGTGGTTGCTGCGCTGGTTCTCAACATGTTCAGTACCTTTATCGTACTGTCACTGATCAACCCTTATAAAGTTGATTCAGAAGAAGACCTGCAAATCGGCAACACCCATCAGGGTCAGAGCTTCTTTGAAATGCTGGGTGAATACATTCTGGCGGGCTTCAAAGTGGCTATCATCGTTGCAGCTATGTTGATTGGCTTCATCGCACTGATCTCCTGCTTGAACGCGCTGTTCGACGTTGTTTTCGGTATCACCTTCCAAGGCGTGCTGGGTTATGTCTTCTACCCGTTCGCATGGATTATGGGCGTACCGAGCCACGAAGCGCTGCAAGTCGGCAGTATCATGGCAACCAAACTGGTTTCTAACGAATTCGTGGCCATGCTGGACCTGCAGAAAGTCGCAGGCGAGCTCTCTCCACGCGGCGTTGGCATCCTGTCTGTGTTCCTGGTCTCTTTCGCCAACTTCTCTTCAATTGGTATCGTTGCGGGCGCCATCAAGGGCCTGAACGAGAAGCAAGGCAACGTAGTTTCACGCTTCGGCCTGAAACTGCTGTACGGTTCAACGCTGGTGAGCGTACTGTCAGCTTCTATCGCGGGTCTGGTACTGGCGTAGGCCACAAACCTGCACACAGCTTCTAAAGGCGCTTCGGCGCCTTTTTTTGTGCCTGCTATTTGGCGAAGGAGCTAGCTGGAAGAGTGGGATTGAAGCAGGAATAGATTGCCGAATGGCAGAAAGCAAAAAACCGGCCAGAGGCCGGTTTCTTAAATTTTGGTGGAGATAAGCGGGATCGAACCGCTGACCTCTTGCATGCCATGCAAGCGCTCTCCCAGCTGAGCTATACCCCCACACGAGGTTGTTCACGTTTTAGGTCTTCTACTCAATTCCGCTCAGAGGAATCAAGTACCAACTTACCCTGAGAAGGAAGTTGGTGGAGATAAGCGGGATCGAACCGCTGACCTCTTGCATGCCATGCAAGCGCTCTCCCAGCTGAGCTATACCCCCATTTCCGACTCGTAAAAACGAGTGAACGGGGCGCATCATATGAAACCGAGCTAACCCTGTCAACGGCTAAATCTGAATATGGAATCAAGCGCTGAAAAAGCCGCCAACCCGGCCATAACTCTCAAGTTTTTCCGACGTCCAGATACAATTTTGTAGCTAAATACGTCTGAATTGCTCTGCCCTCCTCCGGTCATTTTTATCCAGCCTTATGATCTTATTAAGCATTTTTTTAACATGTGTGACCTAATCATTAATAGGTTGTTAGCAGGCTATGATAATCGTCTTGTTTTCGGATAATTCTGCGTCTAGACTGCCCGCGATATAATCATAACCAACTATCGTCGAGTGCTCTTATGTCCTTGTATTCACCAAAAGAAATCGCGTCAATCGCAGTAGCGACAGGCACAACTAAAAGCCGCGCAACCGTGATGAATTTGTTAATTTTAGGATTCTTGGCCGGTGCTTTCATCGCCACAGGTTTCCTCCTGGATTTGCACGTAATAGGGACATTGCCTGCATCCTGGGGTTCTTTCAGTAACTTACTGGGCGCGGCTGTTTTCCCAGTGGGGATCATTTTGACGGTTCTGGCAGGCGGTGAGCTGCTGACCGGCAACATGATGAGCCTGCCTATCGCGTGGTTCGCTCGCCAAATCACCCTGTACTCAGTTCTGCGTAACTGGTTCTGGGTGACGCTGGCAAACCTGCTGGGCAGTCTGGCCGTTGCTTACTTCTTTGGTCACGTTCTGGGCCTTACCGAAGGCGCGTTCTTGGCTAAAACCGTGGCTACCGCGACGGCTAAAATCAATGCGACTTTCAGTCAGGCATTCATTTCTGGCATCGGCTGTAACTGGCTGGTTTGTCTGGCAATGTGGCTGGCCTACGCCAGTAAAGACATGGGCGGGAAAGTGATTGGTATGTGGTTCCCGGTCATGGCGTTTGTGGCAATCGGCTTCCAGCACGTGGTTGCCAACATGTTCATCATCCCAGCGGCTATTTTTGCTGGCGCGCTGACTTGGTCCCAGTACCTGCCTAACTTCGTCGCCGTGTTCCTCGGCAACGCAGTGGGTGGCGCGGTGTTCGTCGGTTTGATGTACTTCCTGGCTTACCGCCCGAATGCAGAATCCGTGGCGCAACAACGTTAATTCTTTGATTTGTTAGCCGCATAAAAAAAGCCAGCGAGGGAAACCCGCTGGCTTTTTCTTTATCTCAATGCTGACGCTTACTGTTGGGCTTCACGCTCAGCAATAAAGGCCAGAGCCTGATCGATACGCGCCAGAGTGCGACTTTGACCAATCGCGTGAACCGTCACATCCATGCCCGGAGACATACCAGCACCCGTTACTGCAACGCGTAATGGCATACCGACTTTACCCATACCGACGCCCAGCTCATCAGCCGTACCCTGAATCGCGTTGTGAACGTTCTCGGCAGTCCAGTCAGTGATCGCAGCCAGCTTGGCGCGAACGGCTTCCAGCGGTTGACGAGCAACCGGACGCAGATGTTTTTTCGCCGCGTCAGCATCAAACTCGCTGAAATCTTCATAGAAGTAACGGCAGGATTCAGCCATCTCTTTCAGCGTCTTACAACGCTCACCCAGCAGTTGAACAATTTCGAACAGCTGTGGACCATTACGCGTCTCAATCCCCAGTTGCTCAACGTGCCACAACAGGTGAGTCGCCACGTAGTGTGGATCCATGGTGGTGATGTAATGATGGTTCAGCCACTGCAGCTTCTCAGTATTGAAGGCGCTGGCGGATTTGCTGACATTCTCCAGAGAGAACAGCGCTTTCATTTCATCAATGCTGAAGATCTCTTGGTCGCCGTGGGACCAGCCCAGACGCACCAAATAGTTAAGCAGTGCTTCTGGCAGGTAGCCGTCATCGCGATACTGCATCACGCCGACCGCGCCGTGGCGTTTAGACAGCTTTTTACCGTCGTCACCCAAAATCATCGACACGTGCGCGTAAACTGGCACTGGCGCGCCCAGCGCTTTCAGAATGTTAATCTGGCGCGGGGTGTTGTTGATGTGGTCTTCACCACGGATCACGTGGGTGATTTCCATATCCCAGTCATCCACCACTACGCAGAAGTTATAGGTTGGTGAACCATCGGTACGGCGAATGATTAAGTCATCCAGCTCGTCATTGCTGAATTCGATTGGGCCGCGGATCTGGTCGTCGAAGATAACAGAACCTTCCTGCGGGTTGCGAAAACGCACCACGCACGGCTCATCAGCACTGTGATGATCGTGGCTGTCGCGGCAACGGCCGTCATAACGAGGCTTCTCATTATTTGCCATTTGCTCTTCACGCAGGGCTTCCAGACGCTCTTTGGAGCAGTAGCACTTATATGCCGTGCCATTTTCCAACATCTGGTCAATCACCGCGTTATAACGGTCAAAGCGTTTGGTCTGGAAGTATGGACCTTCATCCCATTGCAGATTCAACCAGTTCATGCCGTCCATAATCGCGTCAATGGCAGCCTGAGTGGAGCGCTCAAGATCGGTGTCTTCTATACGCAACACAAACTCACCGCCCAAGTTACGGGCAAAAAGCCAGGAGTAAAGCGCGGTACGGGCGCCACCGACGTGCAAATAGCCGGTTGGGCTCGGAGCAAAACGGGTTTTGATTTTCATCTGGAATGCAGCCTTAATAGCGCAACGCCAAAAAACGTTGCTATCAATTAACAAAAAGTGGGCGTCATTCTACCACTCTGCCCTGAATCCTCAACGCCGATAGGGAGTTCACAAGGGCTATTCACACCATGAATGCGTAAAGAATCAACTGCGCGGGCGAGAAATCAGTCATCTTGTCTAATTTTCGGGCGAACGGTGTTTTTTGTTTTTAAAAACCGTTGACGTAAGTTTAAGTATCCCTATAATGCGACTCCATCACGACGGGGGCGATTAGCTCAGTTGGTAGAGCATCTCCTTTACACGGAGGGGGTCGGCGGTTCGAGCCCGTCATCGCCCACCACTTCTGCGGGCCGTTAGCTCAGTTGGTAGAGCAGTTGACTTTTAATCAATTGGTCGCTGGTTCGAATCCAGCACGGCCCACCAATTCAGAGAGAAGCGCCTTTTAGGCGCTTTTTTCGTTTCTGAATCACCATGACCCAAACCGTGATGGAGGCGAACCAGTTGCTGGTCTGCATTTCCCATCCTCCCCCTCAAAAAACCTTCCCCCTTCTTTCGTCACATTTATCTATACTGTCCATCATTTCGATAAGGGACGAGATAATGAGCGAGCAACAGCGACAGCAACAAATAATCCAGTGGATTGAACAAGATGAGATGCGCATGTTGGCCCTGCGTGCCGCGAAACAGCTGGCACTGAACGATTGGTGCTTAGCGGCGGGATTTGTTCGCAATTTGGTGTGGGACCGTCTGCACGACTTCACCCAAAGCACGCCGCTCAATGATATCGACGTGATTTACTTCAATCCTGAAAATACGTCGGTTGACGTCGAAAAAGAGTTTGAGCGGCAGCTTGGAGATATTGCCGACTTGCCTTGGTCGGTGAAGAATCAGGCGCGGATGCACCTTCTGCATGACCATGCCCCCTACTCGTCCAGCAGCGAAGCCATGAGTTATTGGGTGGAGACCGAGACGGTGATTGGCGCGAAGCTAAATGATAACAATCAGGTGGAGCTAGTTGCCCCGGTCGGCACCGCCGAGCTGTTTGAGTTCAGCATAACGCCTAATCCGCGCCACGGTAATACCTTAGTGCTGCTGGAGCGCGTGCAGAGCAAAGGCTGGCTAGCGCGCTGGCCTAAGCTGCGCCTCCAACTGCCGCAATCTTAAAGATCTCCGCCGCCTTGCCGATACCTGTTAAGTACCCGTGTATGCAATAACAGGCAAAAAATAAGCGAGGCAGTAATGAGTACGATTAGCACAACCACCAATATCTCTATGGGATCAGCGTCTGGCGGCGGCGGTAGCCAGATTGCTCAATTAAATAAGCAGATTGATAAACTCACCCAGCAGCTAAAAAATCTGTCGAAAAAAAGCGACCAGTCGCAAGAAGATGTGCAGAAGCAAATCGCATCGATTCGCCAACAAATCATTATGTTGCAGCAGCAGATCCAACAGATTCAGCAGCAACAGGCGCAGAAAGCTGAACAGCAAGCTGAGAAAGCCATGCTCGACGCTGAAAAAGCCAATCCTAAAAAGGATGACGATAAAAAGGCTGCCGGTCAGGTCGATATTTACGTCTGATTGCCTGCTTTATAGCAATCCTTGCAGGCTGCGTTTTTTGGTCAGCTGCGCCGCCTGCCATTTCACCTCTTCCCAAATAGCCTGCGCGGCGGGTGACAGCGAACGGTTCTTACGCCGCACCAGCATCAAAGCGCGGTTTATTTCCGGCTCCAGCGTGCGAACCACCAGTTGACTGCCCTGCGGCAAAGGCAGTGCAAGCGCGGGAAGGACGCTGACGCCCAGCCCGGCTTCAACCATCGGATACAGCGTGGCCGGGTGCCCCACTTCCTGCACCACATTGGCGGCAATCCCCTGCTTCGCCAGCGCGTTGTCGATCAGGACGCGACTGCCCGACTCATAATCTTGCAGCACTAACGGCTGCTCGCCGAGCTGCTGCCACTGCACCGCCCTCTGCCGTGCAAAAGCATGGTCTTCGCGGCACAGCAGCAAGAACGGCTCGTGCAGAATCACCTCGCCCTCAAGATCAGGGCTAATGCCCGGCTCGATCACTATGCCAAAGTCCACTTCGGCATTACGCACGCTGTTCAGCACCAGTCGCTGCGCCTGATCGCGCAACAAGATGGTGATGTCGGGATAATCCTTTTGGCTACGGGCGATGCAGCTGGGCATCAGTTGGGCGGAAATAGTTTGGCTAGCGGCAATGCGCACGCGACCGTTATGCTGAGTGCCGAAACTGCGGGTATCAAGCAGCATCGCGTGCAGCTCGTCGAGCAATGGCTCAACACGGCTCGCCAGCCGCTGACCGGCGTTAGTCAGAATCACCTCGCGCGTGGTTCTGTCCAGCAAACGCACGCCAACCTCGGCCTCCAGCTCTTTCATACTGTGGCTTATGGCAGACTGGCTCAGCCCAATGGCGTCCCCTGCCCGGCTGAAACTTTGGTAGCGCGCCACGGCAACAAACACCCGCAACTGCTTGAGAGAGTAGTTCATGAATAAATTTCATCAATGCATTAAATAAATCAATTTTTTAATTGTATACCAGCGATTCAAAATAGCGGCATGGCTTTATTCCTTTTCATGCAGAGAAACTCATGCGCTTTTTACCTGACCGCTTTACTCAAACGCTGATTGGCACCGTGTTGCTGGCAACCTTCCTGCCCGCCAGCGGCGTGTTTGTCGCCTTCTTCAATAACCTGACTATCTTCGCCATCGGCCTACTGTTCTTTATGCACGGCGCGAAGCTGTCGCGCGAAGCCATCTTCGCCGGCAGTAATAACTGGCGGCTGCACCTGTGGGTGATGTGCAGCACCTTTATCATCTTCCCGGTGCTCGGGCTGCTGTTCCAGTGGTGGCACCCGATTGATGTCAGCCCGCAAATTTATAGCGGCTTTGTCTATCTGTGCATTCTGCCCGCCACCGTGCAGTCGGCGATTGCCTTTACTTCCATGGCCGGGGGCAACGTGGCGGCGGCGGTGTGTAGTGCTTCTGCATCCAGCCTGTTGGGTATTTTCGTCTCGCCGCTGCTGGTAGGCCTGTTGATGCACGTGCAGGGCACTACCGGCGATAGCTTGCAGCAGGTGTGGCACATCATGCTGCAACTGCTGGTGCCGTTTGTGGCCGGGCACCTGCTGCGCCCGCTGATTGGCGGTTTTGTCGAGCGCCACCGTAAAATGATTGGTAAGACGGACCAGACTTCCATCCTGCTGGTGGTCTATACCGCGTTTAGCGAGGCGGTAACTCAAGGGATTTGGCATCAGGTGGGGTTGGGTTCGCTGCTGTTTATCGTGGTCTTCAGTCTGGTATTGCTGGCCTTTATTCTGGTCATTAACACCTATATGGCTCGCTGGATGGGCTTCAGCAAGGCCGATGAGATAACCATCGTGTTTTGTGGTTCGAAGAAGAGTCTGGCGAACGGCATCCCGATGGCGAATATTCTGTTCCCGGTCAGCGCAATTGGCATGATGGTGCTGCCGCTGATGATTTTCCATCAGGTGCAGCTGATGACCTGCGCCGTGCTGGCGAAACGCTACCAGCGTAAACAGCTGGCGAAGCAGCAGCCAGAGCCGAAAGCTCAGGTTCAGGCAAAAATGAACTAAGTTGATTTAGCAGACAGAAAGCAGAAGGCGCTGAAATCAGCGCCTTCTTTTATTTTACTCGTCAGTGCCGGAAAGCCCCGGACCGCCTCGGCGCAGTGGGTTAATCAAGCTCTGTAAACCTTCACTTTTGATTGCCAGCGTAAGCTGCATCAGCTCGCCAAGCTTGCCCGCCGGGAACTCATCTTTGCGAGCAAACCACAGCAAATACTCTTCGGGTAAATCAATCAGCACGCGCCCGGCGTACTTGCCGAAAGGCATTTTCATGTTGGCGATTTCGATTAAATCTTCTTTTTCCATGGCCGTTAATCACCCAACAGGCGGATCATTTCCGCTTCGTCGATAACCTCGATGCCCAGCTCCTGCGCCTTGGCTAGTTTCGAGCCAGCCGCTTCGCCCGCAATCACTAAATCGGTTTTCTTCGACACGCTGCCAGACACTTTAGCGCCCAGCGCGGTGAGGCGATCTTTGGCTTCGTCACGGGAGAGAATCGACAGCGAGCCCGTCAGCACCACGGTTTTCCCGGCGAACGGGCTATCAATCTCTTCGGCCACCACCACAACCGGCGCTGGCCAGTGGATGTTGATTTCCGGGCTGAGTAGCTCGTCGATAACCTGCTGGTTGTGCTCCTCGGAGAGGAAGTTCACCACGTGCTTGGCTACCACGTCGCCGACGTCCTGCACGCTTTTCAGCGATTCCACATCGGCTGCGCGCAGTGCGTCAATCGAGCCGTAGTGCGCCGCCAGATTCGCCGCCGTGGCCTCGCCCACTTCGCGAATCCCCAGCGCATAGAGGAAGCGAGCCAGCGTAGTTTCTTTGGCTTTTTCCAGCGCGTTTACCACATTTTGCGCGGATTTCGGCCCCATTCGGTCCAAACCGGTGAGCTTGCCAGCACTCAGGCGGAACAGATCTGCCGGGTTTTTGACATACTCCTTCTCCACCAGTTGGTCGATTATCTTGTCGCCCATGCCGTCAACGTCTAACGCTCGGCGCGAGACAAAGTGTTTTAAGGCTTCTTTGCGCTGCGCGCCGCAAATCAGTCCGCCGGTACAGCGCGCCACGGCTTCGCCTTCCACACGCTCGACGTCGGAATTACACACCGGACAGTGCGTCGGGAACACCACTTCGCGGGCATTTTCAGGGCGCTCAGCCAGCACTACGCCAACGACCTGCGGGATAACATCACCGGCGCGGCGAATGATCACCGTGTCGCCAATGCGCAGGCCCAGACGCTCAATTTCATCGGCATTGTGCAGCGTGGCATTACTCACCATCACGCCAGCAACCTGCACCGGCTCAAGACGCGCGACGGGAGTTATAGCCCCGGTACGCCCGACCTGAAACTCAACATCTTTAACTAGCGTGATCTGCTCTTGGGCCGGGAATTTAAAGGCGGTGGCCCAGCGCGGCGCGCGCGCCACGAAGCCCAGAGTCTCTTGGATATCCAAGGAATCAATTTTGACCACCACGCCGTCGATATCAAAACCGAGGTTAGCGCGGTCTGTCTCAACTTGGCGATAGAAAGCCAGCACATCGTCGCGGCCGGTGCAAAGCTGGGTGCGGTCGCTGACTGGCAGGCCCCACGCCTTGAATTGCTGCAAACGGGCGATGTGGCTGCGCGGAAGCTCGCCGCCTTCCAGCAGGCCCACGCCGTAACAGAAGAAGGTCAGCGGGCGTTTTGCGGTGATGCGCGGGTCGAGCTGGCGCAAAGAACCGGCAGCGGCGTTACGCGGGTTAGCAAACACTTTGCCGCCGGTGCGACGCGCTTCTTCATTCAGGGCTTCAAAACCCGGCTGTGGCATAAAGACTTCGCCACGCACTTCGAGCCGGGCGGGGATATTCTCTCCCTGCAAACGCAGAGGAATAGCGCGAATGGTGCGCACATTGGCGGTAATGTTCTCGCCAGTGGTGCCGTCGCCGCGCGTGGCGGCCTGCACCAGCTCACCGTTTTCATACAGCAGGCTGACGGCCAGACCATCGAGCTTTAGCTCGCAGCAGAAGGTCAGCGGCTCGGTGGTTTTCAGACGGTCCTGAACGCGCTTATAGAAAGCCAAATAACTCTCTTCATCAAACACGTTATCCAGCGACAGCATCGGCACCTGATGCTTCACCTGCTCGAAAGCAGAAATGGGTGCCGCGCCGACGCGTTGGGTTGGGGAGTCGGCGGTGATCAGCTGCGGATTGGCCTCTTCTAACGCGCGCAGTTCGCGCATCAGGCGATCATATTCGGCGTCCGGGATTTCAGGGGCGTCCAGCACGTGATACTGGTATTCATGATGGCGTAACTGGGTGCGTAATTGATTGATTTGATTTTCGATTGTGGCCATGACTCACCATGAAGATAAAAAACCCCCGGCAAGCGGGGGTCATTGGAAAGGACTGAATATCTGGATACGCCCGGCGTTTTATTTCGCCGTCGCGTCAAGAACCTCGCGAATACGCGCTTTATAGGTTTCCAGTTTTTGTGGAGTGATCATGCGTCGCTCGTCATCGAGGACCATGCCACCCACGTCGTCAGCAATGCGCTGAGCCGACTGTAATAACAGTTTGAAGTTCTGATGCGCGTCGCCGTAGCAAGGCACCATCATGAACAGCGTGATACCAGGGGTTGAGAAGTCTGACATGGTATCTGGGTCAAATGAGCCAGGTTTCACCATATTCGCCAAACTAAACAGCACTGGACCACTGCCCGCCGGGCTAACATGGCGGTGGAAAATGTTCATCGCGCCAAACTGGAAGCCAGCCTGCAATACGCTATTAAGCAACACTTCACCGCCGATCACGCCCCCCTGATGTGCAGCAACGTGCAGCACCAGAACGGTCTCTTTCAGCTTCTCTTTAACTGGCGCTTCTTCTGCCAGAGAGAAAGGTGAATCATTGTGCGGCTCAGCTTTGGCTGCTGGTGCAGCATCAGCATGAATCTCTTCTGGTGGAACCGGAGCCTGTGGCTTCTCAACTTCGCGCGCTGGCTGAGGTGCCGCTTCACGCTGCGGCGCTGGGTGCTGCGGCGCAAAGCTGGTTTCGCGACGCGGTGCATCAGCAGGGTCTGCCGCTGAGTAACCACTCAACAACGGATCATCCTGAGCCGCAACGGGCTGAGGAGCCGGCTGACGCGGTGCAGTAGGCTGTTGGACGGGAGGAGCCTGCGGTGGGCGCTGTGGCTGAGTGCGAACAGGAGCAACCTGCTCAGGTTCATCATACTCACCAAAAGAAGGTTCATCCTGAGGATAGGATGGACGCACGCGCACTTCACCCACCCCGTCGACGAAATCGTCGGCCGGAGATTGCTCTCGTTCTTTTTTCACACGTTTAGTTGGACGATCGCGAAAAAGCGAAGAGCGTTCTTTACGGCTGGTCCACAAACCGTGCAATAACAACGCTATTATGGCGATCGCGCCAACAACGATTAATATCAGACGCAAATCCTGCATCATTGCTATCTCTAGGTTGTTCTAATTCATTGCCACCACGGCAAACATTCACATTTCTAACTCTATTTGCCTGAGTTGATAAGTGCAAGTCTGGACACTACTTTCTAGTAATAAACATGATTACGGCACCTTTTTTTGTCGCTTTTTCAGCCAATACGCTGCTAGCCAGTGGAAAATCATATCGATATGATAGTCCACGTCCTTCAACTCAGAGAGAAAATTTCTTTTATGACATCTTCGCAAGGCGCTAACGCGGTAAACGGAGTTCACTATTTCAGCAAGGGTTGGTCACTGATTTCCTTGCCTGGCATTCGTCGCTTTGTGGTTTTGCCACTGTTGGTGAATATTGTTCTGATGGGTGGCGCATTTTGGTGGTTATTCGCCAAGTTGGGCGACTGGATCCCGGCCATGATGAGCAAGATACCGGCTTGGCTGAGCTGGCTGGATTACCTGCTTTGGCCAATTGCCGTGCTCTCGGTCCTGCTGGTGTTCAGCTACTTCTTTAGTACCATCGCCAACCTCATAGCCGCGCCGTTCAGCGGCCTGCTGGCGGAGCAGCTCGAAGCCCGCCTGACCGGAAAAACCCAGCCGGACACCGGCATTTGGGGAATAATGAAAGATCTGCCACGCATCATGAAGCGCGAATGGCAGAAATTGGCTTATTACATCCCGCGCGCCATCGTGCTGCTGGTGCTCTATTTTATTCCCGGCATAGGTCAAACGGTCGCCCCCGTGCTGTGGTTCCTGTTCAGCGCGTGGATGCTCTCTATTCAATATTGTGACTACCTTTTCGATAACCACAAAGTCAGCTTCCTTGATATGCGTCGCTCGCTCGGTCGTCACAAAGTCGACAATTTACAGTTTGGCGCGCTGGTCAGCCTGTTCACCATGATCCCGGTACTGAATCTGGTCATCCTGCCGGTCGCGGTTTGTGGCGCAACGGCAATGTGGGTTGATCGCTACCGCGATCTACACGTGGTCGACGGGCACGACATAAGTCAAACGCGCCGCCGCTAAGTGCAATTTCCCTAACAGCCACTGCAACCTAGTGGCTGTTTTTTCATCTTGATCCTTGTGTCGGAAACATATTTCTTAATAACATATAGATATACCAATTCCTTACTTCACTGGGAAAACCGATCGCGTATGCTTTCGTGATTCCCACTATTTTCATAGTGTTGAAACCACACACTGCGGAATTCCAACCAGTTAAAGGACGGGTTATGAGCAAGATCTATGAAGACAATTCATTAACAATCGGCCACACGCCGCTGGTTCGCCTGAACCGTATTGGCAATGGGCGTATTCTGGCCAAGGTCGAGTCACGTAACCCGAGCTTCAGCGTTAAATGTCGTATCGGCGCGAACATGATTTGGGATGCTGAAAAACGCGGCATTCTGAACAAAGATATCGAACTGGTAGAACCTACCAGCGGCAACACCGGCATCGCGCTGGCTTACGTTGCTGCGGCTCGCGGCTATAAATTGACGTTGACCATGCCTGAAACCATGAGCGTTGAGCGCCGTAAACTGCTCAAAGCCTTGGGTGCCAATCTGGTGCTGACCGAAGGCGCGAAAGGCATGAAAGGCGCGATTGCCAAGGCTGAAGAGATTCAGGCCAGCGATCCAAACCGCTACTTGATTTTGCAGCAGTTCAGCAACCCGGCTAACCCGGCGATCCACGAGAAGACTACCGGCCCTGAAATTTGGGAAGACACCGACGGCGACGTTGACGTGTTCATCGCAGGCGTGGGCACTGGCGGTACTATCACCGGCGTAGGTCGCTACCTGAAAAGTAAGAAAAGCAGCGTTAAACTGATTGCCGTGGAGCCGACTGACTCCCCTGTCATCACTCAGACTCTGAATGGCGAAGAAGTTAAGCCCGGCCCACACAAGATTCAGGGCATTGGCGCAGGCTTCATTCCGGGCAACCTTGATCTTGACCTGATCGATCGCGTGTCTCTGATAACCAATGACGAATCCATCAGCATGGCACGTCGTTTGATGGAAGAAGAAGGCATTCTGGCGGGTATCTCTTCCGGTGCAGCAGTGGCCGCAGCGGTGAAACTTTCCGAAGAGCCAGAGTTCGCCGATAAGACTATCGTCGTCATCCTGCCATCTTCCGGCGAGCGCTATTTGAGTACCGCATTGTTTGCAGATTTGTTTACGGAAAAAGAATTGCAACAATAATGCCACATTCTTTAAATCGTTTAAAAAAGCACCCGAATGGGTGCTTTTTTGTGGCCTACATCAAAGTTTATAGCAGTCTGTGATTGATTTTATCAGCCAGGTTTAGTATTTAACCCTTCAATTATTTCGATGCGCGAAATTAATCAGCTTGCTGAATGTCTGCTGCTGAATCGATTTACTGATTTGTTACAAGATGGTGAAACACGGCATAATGGGAAGTTGATAGGAATTGGGAAGCACCGGATATTCTTTTTGTCACAACGTGCTTATTTTCGCCTTTTCCTGTTGCATCACACCTTGCCCCTGAACCATAGTCAGGCGCGAATCTTATCAGGCTAAAGTCGGCCTCTTGAGCTAGACTTTAGCTCCACAACATTACTTTAATAAGTTGGGGAAACAACAATGTTCCAGCAAGAAGTTACTATTACCGCACCTAACGGTCTGCACACTCGCCCTGCCGCACAGTTCGTGAAAGAAGCTAAAGGTTTTACTTCTGACATCACCGTGACCTCTAACGGTAAAAGCGCTAGCGCAAAGAGCCTTTTCAAACTGCAAACTCTGGGTCTGACTCAGGGCACAGTGGTAACCCTCTCTGCAGAAGGTGAAGACGAGCAGAAAGCCGTTGAACACTTGGTAAAACTGATGGCAGAGCTCGAGTAAGTAGCCCGGTCTTAATAGTTTAAACCAGTCAAGAGAAAGGTAGGGTTATGATTTCAGGCATTTTAGTATCTCCCGGTATCGCTTTCGGCAAAGCGCTTCTGTTGAAAGAAGATGAGATTGTCATCAACCGGAAAAAAATCTCTCCTGAAGAAGTTGATCAGGAAGTAAAACGTTTCCTGTCAGGCCGTGCTAAAGCTTCAGCACAGTTAGAGACGATCAAGACCAAAGCAGGCGAGACCTTCGGTGAAGAGAAAGAAGCCATCTTCGAAGGCCACATTATGTTGTTGGAAGACGAAGAGCTTGAGCAGGAAATCATAGCCCTTATCAAAGATGATCACGCTTCCGCTGACGCCGCTGCCTTTTCTGTTATTGAAGGGCAAGCCAAGGCTCTGGAAGAGCTGGATGATGAATACCTGAAAGAGCGCGCCGCTGACGTGCGTGACATCGGTAAACGTCTTCTGCGCAACATTTTGGGTCTGGCGATTGTCGATCTGAGCTCCATTCAGGATGAAGTTATTCTGGTGGCGACCGATCTGACTCCATCAGAGACTGCACAGCTGAACCTGAACAAGGTGCTGGGCTTCATCACTGATTTGGGTGGCCGTACTTCCCACACCTCTATCATGGCGCGTTCACTGGAATTACCGGCAATCGTCGGCACCAGCGATGTGACCAAACAGGTGAAAAATGATGACTATCTGATCCTTGATGCCGTGAACAATAAAATCTACGTCAACCCGACGGCAGACATTATTGACGAGCTGAAAGCTGTTCAGAACCAGTACATCACTGAAAAAGACGAACTGACCAAACTGAAAGACTTGCCAGCAATCACGCTGGACGGCCATCAGGTGGAAGTTTGTGCCAATATCGGTACCGTGCGTGACGTCGCCGGTGCAGAGCGCAATGGCGCTGAAGGTGTTGGCCTGTATCGTACCGAATTCCTGTTCATGGACCGCGAAAGCCTGCCTACCGAAGAAGAGCAATTCCAGGCTTATAAAGCCGTTGCTGAAGCGATGGGCTCACAGGCAGTTATCGTTCGTACCATGGACATTGGCGGTGACAAAGACCTGCCATACATGAACTTGCCGAAAGAAGAGAACCCGTTCCTGGGCTGGCGCGCAATCCGCATCTGTTTGGACCGTAAAGAAATTCTTCACGACCAGCTGCGTGCCATTCTGCGTGCTTCTGCTTTCGGTAAACTGCGTATCATGTTCCCAATGATCATTTCCGTTGAGGAAGTGCGTGAACTGAAAGCAGAGCTGGACTTGCTGAAAGCGCAACTACGCGAAGAAGGCAAAGCCTTTGATGAAAGCATTGAAGTTGGCGTGATGGTGGAAACACCGGCTGCGGCAGTGATTGCTCATCATCTGGCAAAAGAAGTCGATTTCTTCAGTATTGGTACTAACGATCTTACCCAGTATACTCTGGCAGTAGATCGCGGTAATGAGCTGATTTCTCATCTTTACAACCCAATGTCACCTTCTGTACTGGCTTTAATTAAGCAAGTCATTGACGCATCTCATGCTGCAGGCAAATGGACAGGCATGTGTGGCGAGCTAGCAGGTGACGAACGTGCTACACTTCTTCTATTGGGCATGGGTTTAGATGAGTTCAGCATGAGTGCTATCTCTATCCCGCGCATCAAGAAAATTATTCGTAATACGAACTTCGAAGATGTGAAAGCGCTGGCAGACCAGGCCCTGGCCCAACCTACGGCGCAAGAGTTAATGAACCTGGTTAACAAGTTCATTGAAGAAAAAACACTCTGCTAATTGCGCGATGCTGGAAAGCTGCCCAAATTAATGCTTAGGAGAAGATCATGGGTTTGTTCGATAAACTGAAATCACTAGTTTCTGATGATAAAAA
The DNA here is from genome assembly GCF_000735345.1 of Ewingella americana ATCC 33852. Lineage (GTDB taxonomy): Bacteria > Pseudomonadota > Gammaproteobacteria > Enterobacterales > Enterobacteriaceae > Ewingella > Ewingella americana. Next base: position 16,367 of record NZ_JMPJ01000060.1, read on the forward strand.
AGATGTTGGCACTATTGAAATCGTAGCGCCGATCTCTGGTGAAATTGTCAACATTGAAGATGTGCCAGACGTTGTTTTCGCTGAGAAAATCGTCGGCGACGGTATTGCCATCAAACCAGCTGGCAACAAAATGGTTGCACCGGTTGACGGTACTATCGGTAAAATCTTCGAAACTAACCATGCTTTCTCTATCGAATCCGACAGCGGCATTGAGCTGTTTGTCCACTTCGGTATTGATACCGTTGAACTGAAAGGCGAAGGCTTCAAACGCATCGCTGAAGAAGGTCAACGCGTTAAGAAAGGTGATTTGATTATCGAGTTTGATCTGCCTCTGCTGGAAGAGAAAGCCAAGTCTACCCTGACTCCGGTTGTTATCTCTAACATGGATGAGATCAAAGAGCTGATTAAACTGACTGGTACTGTGACCGTTGGCGAAACGCCAATTATCCGTATCAAAAAGTAAGTCACTCAATGATGTGAAAAAGGCGCTTAGATTAAGCGCCTTTTTTATTGCCTGACATTCTTGAAAGCGTGTTGCTTGGCTAGGTTTAAATCTTCCAGTGCGGCACTTG
>NZ_JMPJ01000061.1 GCF_000735345.1 Ewingella americana ATCC 33852
GAAGATGCTTGAAAGCTTATCTTCCTCAACGCCCGGCCCCTGATCTTCGACTTCAATCGTCAGCCAACCTTCCGTCTGAATCAGTGACACCACCACCTTTTGCTCGCGGGCGGAGAAACGCAGCGCGTTACGCACCACGTTATCTATCGCGCGGCGCATCAGCTCGGCATTGCCCTTCACCGTATAGTCATTCTGCTCGGGGGTTTCCGGCTTCAGTTCAATCTCCACACCGGGGAGCTGTGCTTCGTAGCGCGCGTCGTTGACCACCGCCTCAACCAGCCCGTAGAGGTCAAAATACTCTTCATCCGGCATCTGATCGTTTTCGGTTCGCGACAGCGCCAGCAGCTCGCCAATCATCTTATCCAGACGCCCCGCCTCATGTTCGATGCGCTGCAACGAGGTTTCGACGTTAAGGGGGTTCTGCCGCGCCAGACCAATCGCTAGCTGTAAACGGGCCAAGGGTGAGCGTAACTCGTGGGAAACGTCGTGAAGCAGCTCCTCGCGCGCTTTAACCAGCACTTGCAGGCGTTCCGCCATGGAGTCGAAGTCTCGCGCTACCTCGGACAGCTCATCGTGGCGCTTGCCCATTTTAGCAAACAGCCGCACCGACAGGTCGCCCTGCGCCACGCGACCAAAAGCCTGACGCATTTGTAGCATCGGTCGGGTTAAGTTCCACGCCAGCACCGCGCTGAACAGCAGACCGCCGAGGCCGCCAATCCACAGCAGCGGCGTTGGGATGTGCAGCATATGCTCGCGGTGCTTCGGCCGGTACTCGCTCATCAACCCTTCGACGTTATAACGCAGCCTATAGCCCTGCCCTTTCGGCCCCTGCACGAACTCGACAATCTCTTTCGGCGCTTTCCCCGGCTCCAGCGATTTCAGGGTTTCGCCTTCGGCAGGCACCATGGAAGGAGTGACGGAGAAGAACTGGCGATCGTCATCCGGCCAGTCGGCCATCATGGCGTCGAGAGCGGGCATGCCGCCGGAACGCAGGGTTGAGACGGCTGAGGTGATTTGCAGCTTCACAAACCGACGCGCGATGCCGCTTTCAGGCGGCTCGTGGTGGTTATAGAAAGCAAAAGTCACCCAGAGAACCTGAGTGATGGCGATGAAGGTGAACCAAAATCCAAACAGGATTTTCCAAAATAGCCTTCCGCGAAGGCGTTTACCTGATGCGATAGCCAATACTTCTTACCGTTTCAATAGTCAGGATATCGCCGCCAGCAAGGGACGCCAGCTTCTGGCGAATGTTGCTGATATGCACATCAATGCTGCGATCGTAGGCTTCACGCGGACGCCCTAAACCTTTCTCGGAAAGCTCATCTTTCGACACCACGCGCTCCGGTGCGCGCAGCAACAGCTCTAGCAGATTGAACTCGGAAGCGGTCAAGTCAAACAGCGCGCCGCGCCACTGACTGCTGCGCGTCGCGGGATTCAATGTCAGGTCACCATAATGGATAACGGAAGAGTCTGAAGGGGCTTCCTGCTGCTCCTCAACGCGGCGCAGCACGGCACGCAGACGCGCTACCAGCTCGCGCGGATAGCAAGGCTTCGGCATATAGTCATCCGCGCCCATCTCCAGCCCGATAACACGGTCGATGTTGTCGCCTTTGGCGGTCAGCATAATGATCGGCAGACGGCTGTTCTTACGCACTTGGCGCAGCACGTCAATGCCGCTCATATCAGGCAGCATGATGTCGAGGATCATCGCGGAATACTCGCCGGACATCGCCCCGTCAATCCCGGCCTTGCCGGTCAGCACCAGCGATGCGTTAAAGCCTTCAGCAATTAAATATTCGCTGAGCATGGTACCCAGTTCGAGATCGTCATCGACCAATAAAATTTTCATCATCATTTCCACCTAACTGAGTTCTGGTTATTTTTATCCCTAACCCGACCACGCGCAGCCGCTTTTACTCTAATTTTACACTTGTAAGCCAAATTTGGGCTTAGAGATCGAACACACCGGTCGAAAGGTAGCGATCGCCACGGTCGCAAATGATTGCCACCACCACGCTGCCGGGGTTGGCACGAGCAACGCGCAGAGCTCCAGCCACCGCGCCGCCGGAGCTGACGCCACAGAAAATGCCCTCTTGGCGAGCCAGTTCGCGCATGGTGTCTTCGGCTTCTTGTTGCGCCATGTCGATGGTTTCATCCACCAGTTCTGGCTTGAAGATACCCGGCATATAAGCCTGCGGCCAGCGGCGAATGCCCGGAATGCTGCTGCCCTCTTCGGGCTGCAAACCAATAATTTTCACTTCACTGCTTTGGGTGCGCAGGTAGCGGCTGACGCCGGTAATGGTGCCGGTGGTGCCCATGCTGGAAACAAAATGGGTAATGCGCCCTGCCGTTTGCTGCCAAATCTCCGGGCCAGTGGTGGTGAAGTGCGCCAGCGGGTTATCGGCATTATTAAACTGATCCAGCACCTTACCTTGCCCCTGCCTTTGCATCTCCAGCGCCAAATCTCGCGCCCCTTCCATGCCCTGCGCGCGGCTAATCAGCAGCAATTCAGCGCCGTAAGCGCGCATCGAAGCCTGACGCTCCAGGCTCATATTCTCCGGCATCAGCAGCTTGAGTTTGTAACCCTTGAGCGCGGCAATCATCGCCAGTGCAATACCGGTGTTGCCACTGGTGGCTTCAATCAGCGTATCGCCGGGGCGCAGCTCTCCGCGCTTTTCGGCCTGCTCGACCATAAAAAGGGCGGCGCGATCTTTAACGGATCCCGCTGGGTTATTGCCTTCCAGTTTGACCCAAATTTCACTGTCCAGATCATGGGTCAGTCGCTGTAATTTCACCAGAGGCGTATTGCCGATGTACTGTTCGAGCGTGCTCACTGTGCTTGCCTTATCACGATGGGTTATAAACACCATGCAAAAATGAATAAATAAGAATTAGACGATAAAAAGGGCAGCTCTCAGACCGCCCTTTTTTAGAAATTTAACCTGAATTGGCTAAAAAGTATCAGGCACTTTTCGCCAATGCAACGGGTTGCAGTGCTTCGTCCCCGGCGTACAGGCGGCCGTTCAAACCACCCACGTAGAACTTGTCACCGCGCTGCGGGGTAGATTGTCCTGCAAAATCAGACAGTACCACTGACAGCGGCTCGTCGTGCCAGCCTTCGGCATGGACGATTAATTGCCAGAAATGACCGCGCGGGCTGACTTCCAAAACTTTTACCGGCAGCGGGCAGCGCTGGGTTGGCTGCGCTGTGATCTCCATCTCCCACGGGCGCAGGAACAGGTCAACCGCGCCCTGATGCAACGGCGGGTTCTCCAGCGGCCAATGGTACGGGCCGACATAAAGCTGAGATCCGCGAATGTCGCCGCTGATTTTATTCACTTCACCCATAAATTCCAGCACGAAGCGCGTTGCCGGGTCGCGCCAGATTTCCGGCGGCGTGCCCACTTGTTCGATATTGCCTTGGCTCATCACCACCACGCGATCGGCGACTTCCATTGCCTCTTCTTGGTCATGGGTGACGAACACGCTGGTGAACTTCAACTCTTCGTGCAACTGACGCAGCCAGCGGCGCAGCTCTTTACGCACCTGAGCATCCAGCGCGCCGAAAGGCTCATCCAGCAGCAAGATTTGCGGCTCGACCGCCAGCGCACGAGCCAGCGCCACGCGCTGTTTCTGCCCGCCGGACAGCTGAGACGGGTAGCGATTGGCCAAGTGGCTTAGCTGTACCATTTCCAGCAGCTGAGTGACTTTCTTTTTAATCGCTTCAGTATTCGGGCGCTCGCGGCGCGGCAGCACGGTCAGGCCAAAGGCGATGTTGTCGAACACCGTCATGTGGCGGAACAGCGCATAGTGCTGGAACACAAAACCAACCTGACGATCGCGGGCGTGAACCTGACTGACGTCTTTACCGTGGAAGCTCAGCTTACCCGCGCTCTGGTTCTCCAGACCGGCGATAATGCGCAGCAGCGTGGTTTTGCCGGAGCCTGAAGGTCCAAGCAGCGCCACCATTTGGCCGGAAGGAATATCGAGCGAGATATCGTTCAGCACCTTGGTGCGGCCGAAATATTTGTTGATACCGTTAATTTCAATGCTCATTGCTATCCTCCCGCTCAAGACGGTCGTTGTGACGTTTCAAACGCCATTGCAGGCCGCTTTTCAGAAATAGAGTGACTATCGCCATCAGGGTTAACAACGCGGCGGCGGTAAACGCGCCTGCGGTGTTGTAGTCCTGATGCAGTAATTCAACTTGTAATGGCAGCGTGTAGGTTTCGCCGCGGATTGAACCGGAAACCACCGACACGGCGCCGAACTCGCCAATGGCGCGGGCGTTGGTCAACACCACGCCGTACAGCAGCGCCCAGCGAATATTAGGCAACGTCACGCGGCGGAACATCTGCCAGCCTGACGCGCCGAGCAGCACTGCGGCTTCATCTTCATGGCTGCCCTGACTGAGCATCACCGGCACCAGCTCGCGAATAACAAAAGGACAGGTGACGAAAATGGTCACCATCACCATGCCCGGCCACGCGAACATAAATTGCAGGTTATGGGCATCCAGCCACGGCCCCAGCGGACCATTGGTGCCGTAAAACAGCAGATACAGCAGGCCCGCAACCACTGGCGACACGGCAAAAGGAATGTCGATCAGGGTCAGCAGCAACTGACGACCGGGGAAATTAAACCGCGCCACCAGCCACGCCAGCAGCGTACCGAACACCAGATTTACCGGCACGGTGATCAGCGCCATCAACACCGTCAGCCAGATAGAGTGCAGCATGTCGGAGTCAGACAAGTTCTTCCACACAGCTGCAATGCCGTCCGAAAACGCCAGCACGAAAATACTGATCATCGGGATGACCAACAGCAGTAGGCAAATCAGCATCCCAATGCCAATCAACAGCCATTTGGTCCAGTCGATTGGCCGACGCGCTTCCCCTGAGTAAGCCGGAATATCAGACATTAATGACCTCCAAGACGACGGCCATAACGGCTTTGTAAGGTGTTGATGGCGAACAGCAACAGCAGGGACGCCGCCAAGATAACCGAAGCAATCGCACTCGCCGCCGGATAATCAAATTCCTGCAAACGGATGAAAATCATCAGCGAGGTCACTTCGGTTTTCCACGCGATGTTACCGGCGATGAAAATCACCGCGCCAAACTCGCCAAGGCTGCGGGTGAATGACAGCGCGGTTCCCGCCATCAGCGAAGGCATCACCTCTGGCAACACCACGCGGCGGAAGCTCTGCCAGCGCGAAGCACCCAAGGTTTCGGCAGCTTCTTCATACTCTGGCCCTAGCTCTTCCAGCACCGGCTGCACCGTGCGCACCACAAAAGGAATGCTGGTGAAGGCCATGGCAACCGCGATACCCAGCCAGGTGTAGGCCACTTTGATATCAAAATGCGCCAGCCACTGACCATAAAAGCCATTGACCGAAAACAGCCCGGCCAGCGTCAAACCCGCTACCGCCGTCGGCAGCGCAAAAGGCAAATCCATCAAGCCGTCGAGCAGGCTCTTGCCCGGAAACTCATAGCGCGTGAGGATCCACGCCATCAGCATGCCGAAAAAGCAGTTAAAAATACTGGCCACGCCCGCCGACAGCAGGGTGACCTTGTAAGCCGCAATCACCTGATCATTGGTTATGACCGACCAATACTGTGCTAGCGTCATTTGTGACAACTGCATCACCAATGCGCTCAGCGGCAATAACAGCACCAGACACACGAACAGCAAGCTGCTGCCGAGGCTGAGGGTGAATCCGGGAAGTACGCGTTTGCTCGACAACAACATTACTTGTGACCCTGCTCTAACAATTTATCCAGCTCACCGCCGGTATCGAAATGCGTTTTCATCACCTGCGGCCAGCTACCGAACTGATCTTCAACTTTAAACAGCTTGGTGTCCGGGAACTGCCCTTTCGCCGCCGCCATTGCCGTTTTGTCATACACGCGGTAGTTGAAGCTGGTAATAATTTTCTGTGCCTGCGGGCTCCAGAGGTAATTCAGGTAATCCTTCGCTGCTTTCTCGGTGCCGTTTTTCTCAACGTTTTTGTCGACCCATGCCACCGGGAACTCAGCCAGAATGTCGACCGGCGGGACAATCACTTCATAGTTGTCGTCGCCGTACTGTTTGCGAATATTGTTCACTTCGGACTCGAAGCTTATCAGCACGTCGCCCAGCCCGCGCTCAACGAAGGTGGTGGTCGCGCCACGGCCGCCGGTATCAAACACCTGCACGTTTTTCAGGAACTGGGTCATTTTGGCGCGCGTCTGTTCCTGGTTTTTACCGTCTTGCAGATTGAACGCGCCCCACGCCGCCAGATAGGTATAGCGGCCGTTGCCTGAGGTTTTCGGATTTGGGAATACCAGCTTGACGTCGGAACGGGTTAAGTCGTCCCAGCTGTGAATGTTTTTCGGGTTTCCCTTGCGCACTAAGAACGCCATGGTCGAATAGAATGGCGAGCTGTTGTTCGGCAAGCGGCTCTGCCAGTTGGCGGGGATCAGGTCGCCACGGTCATGCAGAATTTGTACGTCAGTCACCTGATTGTAAGTGACGACATCGGCCTTCAGGCCTTGCAGAATGGCCAAAGCCTGCTTGGAGGAGCCGGCGTGAGACTGTTTAATCTCCAGCTTGTCGCCCCCGTTTTGCTCTGCCCACTGCTTTTGGAATGGCGGATTGAGCGCGGCGAACAGTTCACGCGCCACATCATAGGAGCTATTGAGTAATTCCGTGGCAGAGGCCGCGCCGCTCGCCAGCAGCATGGCGGCGAGAGAACCCTTGAGTAATCCGCTTCTAAATCCGTTCATTTTCATGCGCCGCCTTGAGTGTATGGACATCCGACATGGCAAAACTCAGCCACTTTAGTAGTCCACAGTGTATTTATAACTCAGCGTCAGGCTGTAACGGTTTTATATACTGTTTGGTAATTTTCAAGCATGAAAAGCTATAAGGCGGGAAACAGCGGATTAGGGCGAAACGTGGCGCGCCCGAGACAGGCGCGCCAAGGAGATAGCGAGGGGTTACAGCGCCAGCAGGCGAGTGAGGGACGGCGCGAAATAGTAGCTGCCGGTCACCGGGCGAGTGAAGCGCAGCATGGCGTCGCGCTTGCCGTCCAGATCACCAAACATGCTCAGCAGCTGCTTCTCAATGTTCCACAGACGCGCGCAATAAGAGATGAAATACAGGCCGTGCTCGCCGCTGGCAGTGCCGTAAGGCAGGCTCTGGCGCAGAATTTTCAGGCCTTTGCCCTCTTCTTTCAGGTCAACGCGGCTGACGTGTGAAGTGTCCGGGCGCGTTTCTGAGTCCAGCTCTTCGTCGGTCAGCTTAGTGCGGCCAATCACCTCTTCTTGCTGGCTGACCGAGAAGCGATTCCACTGGGTTAAATTGTGCTTCCAGCGCTGGACCATCACATAGCTGCCGCCCGCGTCCTGATGCTCTTCAGGAATAATAGCGACTCGCGCGCGCGCCTCGTCTTTCGGGTTTTCCGTGCCATCGACAAAGCCGCTCAAATCGCGGTCTTCAATGCCGCGGAAGCCGTGAGTCTCTTCTTCCACCAGGATAGATTTGCCGAAGGCCGCCAGCGCCGCCTGTGCCACGGCGAAGTTCACGTCATGGCGCAGAGACTGAATGTGCAGCAGCACGTCACGCTGGGTCGCCGGAGCCAGCCCTTTGCCCAGCGGCTCGAAAGGTTTCAATTCGTCAGCGCCCTGACCGCCGGAGAGGTCGCGCCAGACGTCATGACCAAACGCCAACACCGCGCCGAGTTTTTCTTGCGGAAATTTCTGCTGCATTTCACTTAATGCGGCAGCAAACACACGGCAACCCTGCCGCAGACTATCCAGCTCGCCTTGAACTTTAGCTTCGATGAAAATGCCGAAACGGCAATGTTCGAGCAGAATGCCACTCTGTACCTGAGTCACGTTTTTATCCTCGTAAATTTGACGGCGGCTATCATAACCGAAGTCAACAAAAATGCCTTGCGCGGACGCAAGGCATTGCAGAAATTTTCAGCACTATTTTTAAAGCATTGCTGAAGGAATGGCGCTTAGTTGGCTCGCCAAACAATTTTGCTGACTTTCCACTCTTTCAGCGAGTCATCAGACGGCATCAGCTCTTCCGGCCCGTGCCATATGCCGCTAAAGACATAGCTAACGTGCTGGCTCTGTGGCGCTTTACACACCACGCTCTGCGCGTCGTCGCCGGTGCCTTTGATACAGCTTTCGAAAGCTTTGGTGTAGAGGTCGCTAAATGGCGTACCCACTTTGACGCCCCACTCGCTTTCGACTTTAGGGTCGGTGACGTCAATGCGCTGCACGCGGCCCTTCGGCTCGCCGCTGAGGGTCATTTTGACCTCTTTACCATCCATCGCCTGATAGAACGCCAGCATTTTGCCGTCATTCATCGACATGCCGCTGCGCAGGCGATAGTCGCCGTCTAAAGCATCTTTAATCGCATCTTCGGTCAGAGGGGTGCTGGCGGTGACTTTGCCAACGCCCTGATCGGTCACTTTCAGGCTACTGCTAAACCAGTTCATCGGGTTCATGCTCGACCAGGACATGTTAGAGACCGTCGAACAGCCCGTTAAGAGCAGGGGTAATGCCAGTAAAAGTGGGCTAAGAGCCTTCAGCGGGTGCTTCACGCTTGGCTGTTGTTGCGCCCTGTGCGACATAGTCGTCATTCGGTTCACTCCTTTCATGTCCATTTAAGTCTGCCGGGACTCCGTTTAGCCTATTCAAAACAGAATTGAGTTTATCGGTCAGCGGCAGTTCGAGTGCTAATTGGCGTAAAAAGTTCAGCCACGAAGTAACAAGCTTTAAGTCACCAGCTGGGAAGCGTCAAAACAAGCCCGCAGGCGGCGGCTTAAGAGCCAGTAGGCCAGCGCGGCGGCGTCGAGCAGTGCCAAAGCCAAATCAACCAGCGACGGCGTGTCCGCCCCCTGCCACAGCCCCAACCCTTGCAGCACAAAGGTGACAAACATTCCCGCAAGCAGCAGCCAGTAGCCACTTTGCCACAGCCGTGGCCACAGATGGCGACGCCCACTTAACATAAAGACCAGCGCCGGAGGCAGGCCGAGCATCATCCCGTGCCAGAAACTTTGAGTGTCGGGATAGAACAGCTTGAGTAAATCCGTGCCCTGCTGGCTCGACGCACCGGCCATCACAAACAGCAACCAAGTGCGCGCCTGCAAAATCAAAATAGTCCAGAACCACAGCGGTAAACGCAGCATGCCGTGGTTGTTGTAATCGTCTGGGTTCATAGCCTCAGAAATACTTCCTTCGAATTGTCGTGACTGAAAAGTAACTAACCCAGCTTAAGAAACCGTTAAGAACAGTCTGCTTTAATGATTCTCAACGCGGCAAGACATCTCATTAAAGGATGACTTGCTACACTCACCAGACCCAGTTTATTAAGGACGACCTATTATGATGAAGAAGATCACTCTGGCAACCCTCATTGCACTTTGCACCCTTCCGGCGTTGGCTCAGCAGACTGGCGGTTTCCAAGACCCGAACGCGCCGCAGACCCAAGCCCAGCCAAGCAATAAAGGCGGTTTTACTGGCAATACCACCGCGCTGAGCACGGTGAAAGACGCGCAAACCATGAATGATGACCAGTGGGTCATGCTGGAAGGCTATATCGATCAGCGCACCGGCAGCGACAAATATATTTTCCGCGACAACAGCGGCACCATTAATGTCGACATCGACCACGACCGCTGGCAGGGACAGAACGTGTCGCCAAAAGACAAAGTGCGTATTGAAGGTGAAGTCGATAAAGACTGGAACTCGGTTGAGATTGATGTGAAATCCATCAAAATCATCAAGTAAGTTCCTCACCAGATTGCTGATAAATAAAAAAGCCCCGAGCAGTGCGTCGGGGCTTTTTATCGGCTCAATTAACTTTTTATCGGCTCAATTAACAGTGAGCTTTAATATTCTTGGTCTTCAATCAGTCGTTTGCCTAAGGTGAGCGCGTCCTGAATTTCGTAATCCAGCTTTTCATACATGCTCACTACCGCGTCATTCTCGGCACGCACCATTAAATTAATTTTCGGGCAGCCACGGGCAATTAACTTCTTTTCCAGACGATTAATTAACGCGTTGGCAATGCCACGACCGCGATAATCAGGATGCACGCCAAGGTAATACGCCGAGCCGCGATGGCCGTCATAGCCGCCCATCACTGAGCCCACGACTTCGCCGCCAACTTCTGCCACCAGAAACAGCTCAGGGCTGTGGTTCTGTTTACGCTCAATGTCCATTTCAGGATCATTCCACGGGCGCAGCAGGTCACAGCGCTCCCATAAGGTCAGCACTTCGTCGAAATCATCTTGTCGGTAAATGCGAATGTCCATCACTGTTCGCCGCTGTTTGTTAAAGAGTTAATGGGTATTGGTTAATTATCGCGTGATCTGCTTGATACGCAATATCAAAATAGACAGTTACTCACATTCGCTTCTAATTTATTCATTTACGACACAAAATTCATAAAAAGTAATAGTTATCAGATCGAACCAACGGGAAGGATACTCTATAACATAACTATTCTGTTTGACGTTGACGGTATGCACCATGCTTAACCCTTTAAATAAGTTTCTCCATTTCCAACCTTTACCTGCTTCTGCAACCCGCCGACAACTGCTGCTATCCGGCCTCGGGCTGGCTTTTGGCGTGCTGGGCACTCGCACCGCCGTCGCGGCGCAAGAACAACGGCATATCACCAAAACTGCCCCGGCACCCAAGCCAGCGAATGCTAAAAAGCTGGTGATGATTGACCCCGGCCACGGCGGCATTGACTCCGGCGCGGTGGGCCATGAAGGCTCGGAAGAGAAGCACGTGGTGCTGGAAATCGCCAACTATGTGCGCGAGATCCTCGGCTCCCACAGCAATATCGAGGTGAAACTCACCCGCGACTCCGACCACTTTATTCCGCTTTATCAGCGGGTTGAAATCGCCCACCAGCATCAGGCTGACCTGTTTGTGTCGATTCACGCTGACGGCTACACCAGCCCAAGCGCCTCGGGTGCCTCGGTGTTTGCACTGTCCAATCGCGGTGCAAGCAGCGCGATGGCGCGCTATATGTCGAAAAAAGAGAATGACGCCGACTTAGTGGCTGGTGCCAAAGTGGCGAAAGAAGACACCAACTACCTGCAACAGGTGTTATTCGATCTGGTGCAAACCGACACCATTAAAAATAGCCTGACCCTCGGCCACCACGTGCTGGAGAGGATCCGCCCTATTCACCATCTGCACAGCCAGCAGACCGAGCAAGCAGCCTTTGCGGTGCTGAAATCGCCTTCTATTCCGTCGATTCTGGTGGAAACCTCGTTTATCACCAACCATCACGAAGAGCAGTTGCTCAGCACCACGGCATTTCGCAAAGAGATTGCTCAGGCGATTTCTCAGGGTATCGTGAATTTCTTTAGCTATTTCGACGCTACCGAACGCAAGCCGCGTTAAGACCCCGCGCCATTAATGCGCGCAGCCTATTGCAGCCTTCCTGCATATCCGGCGATTTTGGGTATATACTGAGGCCCATTTTTGATTCAGCGCCTATTTGGCGCTGAATGTCTTTTAAGCCAACGTCTGTGAGTTAACTCATGAGTCAACCGATCCCCGACATCGCCCAAGTAAAAGCCTTCCTGCTCTCCTTACAGGAAACTATCTGCCAACAATTAGCCGCCGCCGATGGCAAAGCGCAGTTCGCAGAAGATGAGTGGGTACGCGAAGAAGGCGGTGGCGGACGCAGCCGCGTATTAACCCAAGGCGCGGTTTTTGAACAAGCGGGCGTCAACTTCTCCCACGTGCATGGTGCCACCTTACCAGCCTCAGCCACGGCGCATCGCCCAGAGCTGGCCGGGCGCAGCTTCCAAGCCATGGGCGTCTCTTTAGTGATCCACCCTCTCAGCCCTTATATTCCAACCAGCCATGCCAACGTGCGTTTTTTTATCGCTGAAAAAGCCGGTGAAGCGCCGGTGTGGTGGTTTGGCGGCGGCTTCGACCTGACGCCGTTCTACGGCTTTGAAGAAGATGCTCGTCACTGGCATTTGACCGCACAGCAGCTCTGCCAGCCTTTCGGCGAGGATGTCTACCCACAGTATAAAAAGTGGTGTGACGATTACTTCTTTATCAAGCATCGCAATGAGGCCCGTGGCATCGGCGGCCTGTTCTTCGATGACCTGAACACCCCTGACTTCAACCACTGCTTTGCCTTTATGCAGGCGGTAGGCAATGGCTTTACCGAAGCCTATCTGCCCATTGTTGAGAAGCGCAAATCCATGGCGTGGGGCGAGCGCGAGCGCCAGTTCCAGCTTTACCGCCGTGGCCGCTATGTCGAATTCAATCTGGTGTGGGATCGCGGCACGCTGTTTGGCCTGCAAACCGGCGGCAGAACCGAGTCTATCTTGATGTCGATGCCCCCTCTGGTGCGTTGGGAATATAACTTCCAGCCTGAAAGCGACAGCCCGGAAGCCGCGCTGTACCGTGACTTCCTGCCGGTTCGCGATTGGCTGTCCGACAAGGAGCCGAAGTAATGCAAATCTGGGTCGATGCCGACGCCTGCCCGAACGTCATCAAAGAGGTGCTGTTTCGCGCCGCCGAGCGCACCGGCATGATGGTGACGCTGGTGGCCAACCAGATTATCCGCACGCCGCCGTCAAAGTTTATCCGCACCCTGCGCGTTGAGGCGGGCTTCGACGTGGCCGATAACGAAATCGTCAAACGCACCGAGCCGGGGGATTTGGTTATTACGGCTGATATCCCGCTGGCCGCCGAAGTGATTGAAAAAGGCGGCGTGGCGCTTAACCCGCGCGGCGAGCGCTACACCACCGAAACCATCAAAGAGCGTTTGAACATGCGCGATTTCATGGACACCATGCGCGCCAGCGGCGTGCAGACCGGCGGGCCTCCTGCGCTTAATCAGCGTGACCGCCAGCAGTTCGCCAATGAGCTGGATAAGTGGCTGCAACAAGCCAAAAAATAATCCGGCCATAATAAAAATAATGACTTAATTTTTATACACTTACCAGTGTGAAGGTCCCCCTACAAAGAGAAGATAATAATGGCTAAAAAAATCATTCTTGATTGCGACCCGGGGCATGACGACGCTATCGCCATGCTGTTGGCCCACGGCAACCCCGAGATTGAACTGCTCGCCGTCACCACCGTTGTCGGCAACCAGACGCTGGAGAAAGTCACTCGCAACGCATTGGCCGTGGCTCGCGTGGCAAACATCACCGGCGTTCCCTTTGCCGCCGGTGCAACTCGCCCGCTGGTGCGTCAGGTTGAGGTCGCGGATGAAATCCACGGTGACTCCGGCCTTGATGGCCCGGTGCTGCCAGAACCCGCCATTAAGATTGAGCCGATACACGCCATTGACCTGATCATCGACCTTGTGATGTCCCACCCACCGAAAACCATTACTTTGGTGCCAACGGGCGGATTAACCAATATCGCCTTAGCCGTGCGTAAAGAGCCGCGCATTGCCGAACGCGTTAAAGAAGTGGTGCTGATGGGCGGCGGTTACCACGTGGGTAACTGGAGCGCGGTGGCCGAATTTAATATCAAAATCGACCCCGAAGCCGCACACATCGTTTTCAACGAAAAATGGCCGTTAACCATGGTCGGACTGGACCTCACCCATCAGGCGCTGGCAACTCCTGAGGTTTACAGCCGTATTGCTGCTGTCGGCACTCGCCCGGCAAAATTCGTCAACGAGCTGCTCGACTTCTTCAGCCAGAGCTACAAAGACCGTCAGGGCTTCGACGCGCCGCCGGTTCATGACCCGTGCGCCGTGGCTTATGTCATCGACCCGAACGTGATGACGGTGCACAAAGTGCCGGTTGATATCGAACTCACCGGCACCCTGACGCTAGGAATGACCGTGGCTGACTTCCGCGCTGCGCCACCGGCGGACTGCCATACTCAGGTGGCGGTGAAGCTGGATCACCAGCGCTTCTGGGACTTAATTGTCGATGCCCTCGAGCGCATTGGTGAAGTTGAGTTTTAAGCTCCCGTAGCACGCCAAGCTCTGCAAGAGGCGCTGAAGTCAGCGCCTCTTCTCCTCTCTTCTTTTATCTGTCTGCTTAGCCTTCTCTTTGGCTAACCTGCCCCATCACAGCGGCTCGGTTTGCGCTTCTACCACGGCTAAAGCCACCATATTGACGATGCGCCGCACCGAGGCAATTGGGGTAAGAATATGCACTGGCTTAGAAACACCCATCAGCACCGGCCCTACCGTTACCCCTTCCGAGCTAGACACGCGCAGCAGGTTATAGCTGATACGCGCCGCTTCCATATTGGGCATGATGAGGATATTCGCCGCCCCTTTGAGCGGGCTGTCGGGCATGATGTCCTGCCGAATGCTTTCAACTAAGGCGGCATCGCCATGCATTTCACCATCAATTTCCAGCTCTGGCGCTCTCTGGTTAACTAACGCCAGCGTTTTGCGCATCTTCACCGCCGACGCGCCGTCCGAGGTGCCGAAACTAGAGTGTGAAAGCAGCGCAACTTTAGGTTCGATACCAAAACGCCGCACGGTTTCCGCCGCCATCAGGGTAATTTCAGCCAGTTGCTCGGGGGTTGGGTCATCATTGACATAGGTGTCGGCAATAAAGGTGTTGCCGCTTGGCAGCAGTAACGCGTTCATCGCACCCGCCACACTGGCCCCCTCGCGGAAACCAAACACCTTCTCCACCACGTCATAATGCTCGTGATAGGTGCCAATGGTGCCGCAGATCATCGCGTCAGCCTCGCCGCGCAGTAGCATAATGGCGGCGATCAGCGTCGGGTTGCCAATCACTTCACGACGCGCCTGCTCTTGAGACACCCCGCGGCGCTTCATCAGTTGGTAATACTCGCTCCAGTATTCATTGAAACGCGGGTCGGACTCGTTATTCACGACGTCGAAATCCTTGCCCGCCTCAATCTGTAATCCGAGCTTTTTAAGACGCATGTCGATAACACTTGGTCGCCCAACCAGAATGGGCTTCGCCAGCCCCAGCGTCACCAGCTCTTGGGTAGCATGCAGCACGCGCTCCTCCTCCCCTTCCGCCATCACCACGCGTTTAGCGTCCGTCTTGGCCTGAGAGAAAATCGGCTTCATAAACAAATTGGTTTTGTAGACGAACTCAGAGAGCTTCTCGATATACGCGTCGAAATCTTCAATCGGCCGAGTCGCTACGCCGGACTCCATCGCCGCCTTGGCGACGGCGGGAGCAATTTTGACAATCAGGCGCGGATCGAAGGGTTTAGGAATGATGTAATCCGGCCCGAAAGAGAGCTCTTCTTCGCCGTAGGCCGAGGCCACAACGTCGCTCTGCTCGGCCATCGCCAAGTCGGCAATGGCATGGACACAGGCCAGTTTCATCTCTTCATTAATGGTAGTCGCGCCGACGTCCAGCGCGCCGCGGAAGATAAACGGGAAGCACAGCACATTGTTGACCTGATTAGGGAAATCAGAGCGGCCGGTACAAATAATGGCGTCAGGGCGCACGGCCTTGGCAAGCGGCGGCAAGATCTCCGGCTCGGGGTTAGCCAAAGCCAAAATCAGCGGATCTTTGCCCATGGTTTTGACCATATCTTGGGTCAACACGCCGGGGCCAGAGCAGCCGAGGAAAATGTCTGCATTAGGAATAGCATCAGCCAGCGTGCGCTGCCCGTTGTCTTCTATGGCATAAGCGGCTTTGGTTTCCGCCATGTTCTCTTCGCGGCCTTTGTAGATAACCCCGCGAGAATCACAGGCGGTGATGTTATGGCGCTTCAGGCCCAGCGCGACCAGTAAATTCAGGCAGGCAATGGCGGAGGCACCGGCCCCTGATACCACCAGACGGACATCAGAAATATTTTTACCCACCACTCGCAGGCCGTTGAGCACGGCGGCGGTACAGATAATGGCGGTGCCGTGCTGGTCATCGTGGAACACCGGGATCTTCATGCGCTCGCGCAGCTTTTGCTCAATGTAAAAGCACTCCGGCGCTTTGATATCTTCCAGATTGATGCCGCCAAACGTCGGCTCCAGCGCGGCAATCACGTCAATTAGTTTATCCGGGTCTAACTCATCGACTTCGATATCAAACACGTCGATACCGGCGAACTTCTTAAACAAAACGCCCTTGCCTTCCATCACCGGCTTGCCCGCCAGCGCGCCGATATTGCCCAAGCCCAGCACCGCCGTGCCGTTGGAGATCACGGCCACCAAATTGCCTCGGGCGGTGTATTTATAAGCCGCCAGCGGGTCTTTTTGAATCTCAAGGCAAGGAGCCGCCACGCCCGGAGAGTAAGCCAGCGCTAAATCACGCTGAGTGGCGAGGGGCTTGGTTGGAGAAACCTGAATCTTTCCCGGTACAGGAAACTCATGAAAATCTAGCGCACTTTGTTTCAGCTGTTCATCCATTGTCGGGGCCTCTTTTCTTGTTGTAGGTGAGGTTGTTATTGGTCGTATTTGTAGGGTCATCTGTAGAAGTACGGAGAGGCCATGAGTCGGGCCTTTCACGAAATCTAGTATAGGTAACTTGCCACGACAAACGATGAAGCACGACCAAAATCTAGCCGTTACATCGCTTACTTTTCGTTCGCGGAAGACATCTCGCAAAAATGAACTACGCTTAAAGTTCCCCCTTGCGCAACTCAGGTTGAACGTTCAGCCTTGCGTCAGCTTTTGTGTTTTCCATTGCTCTGGCCCATCACAACAATCAGAAAAAGCACATTCAAATTGTTAACAATTTGATGCAGGGTATGAGCCCCACATAAAAGTTGCGCCACGATTTGCGCAAACGGCACGCAAGATTTTTGATAACAATGCTTGTAAGACGAAAAGCATTTAAAGGAGTAGAGATGAACCAGTTAGACGCACTGAAAAAATTGACCACGGTGGTCGCCGACAGTGGTGACATTGAATCTATCCGTCATTTCGAACCGCAGGATGCCACGACCAACCCATCCTTAATCTTAAAAGCTGCCGATCTGCCGCAGTACCAAGGGCTTATCAAAGACGCGTTGGATTACGCCCGCAAAAAAGGTGGCAGTAAAGAGACTCAAATTATCAACGCCAGCGACCGACTCGCCGTTAACATCGGGTTAGAAATCCTGAAAAGCGTGCCGGGGCGTATCTCGACAGAAGTCGATGCGCGACTCTCCTTCGACCGCGAACAGTGTCTGGCAAAAGCGCGCAAGCTGATTGCAATGTATGAAGAAAAAGGCGTTGATAAATCACGTATTCTTATCAAGCTGGCGTCAACGTGGGAAGGCATCAAAGCCGCCGAAGAGCTAGAGCGTGAAGGCATCAACTGTAACCTGACTCTGCTGTTCTCCTTCGCTCAGGCCCGCGCCTGTGCCGAAGCTGGCGTGTATCTGATCTCTCCATTCGTTGGCCGTATCTATGACTGGTACAAAGCCAAAGAGCCGAACGCGGCCTATGACGTCGAGAAAGATCCGGGTGTTAAATCCGTCCGTGATATCTACGAATACTACAAATCTCATAAGTATCAGACCGTGATCATGGGTGCCAGCTTCCGCAAAGTGGAACAAATTCTGGCACTGGCCGGTTGTGACCGTCTGACTATCTCCCCGAATCTGTTAGAAGAGCTGAAAGCCAGCAGCGAGCCGGTAGAACGCAAACTTGAACCTTCAACGAAAGGTTCCCCTCAGCCTAAGCCGCTGACTGAGAGCGAATTCCGCTGGTTGCACAATCAGGACCCAATGGCGGTTGAAAAACTGTCTGAAGGTATCCGCACATTCGCCGTTGACCAGCAGAAGCTGGAAGACATGCTGGCCGCTGAACTTTAATTAACTGGAGTCGAATAATGCCTTCTCGTAAAGAGCTTGCGAACGCTATCCGCGCATTAAGTATGGACGCTGTACAGAAAGCGAATTCCGGTCATCCCGGTGCCCCGATGGGCATGGCTGACATTGCCGAAGTGCTGTGGCGTGACTACCTGAACCATAACCCGACCAACCCAAACTGGGCCGATCGCGACCGCTTTGTGCTGTCGAACGGTCACGGCTCAATGCTGATTTACAGCCTGCTGCACCTCACGGGCTATGACCTGCCAATCAGCGAACTGGCTAACTTCCGCCAACTGCACTCTAAAACCCCCGGCCACCCAGAATATGGCTACACGCCGGGCGTAGAAACCACCACTGGCCCGCTGGGTCAGGGTATCGCCAATGCGGTAGGTTTTGCGATTGCCGAGCGCACGCTGGCAGCGCAGTTTAACAAGCCGGGTCACGACATCGTTGACCACCATACCTACGCCTTCTTAGGCGACGGCTGCATGATGGAAGGTATCTCGCACGAAGCCTCATCACTGGCCGGTACCATGAAACTCGGCAAACTGACCGCGTTTTATGATGACAACGGTATTTCCATCGACGGCCACGTCGAGGGCTGGTTTACCGATGACACCGCCAAACGCTTTGAAGCTTACGGCTGGCACGTGATCCGTGGCGTTGATGGCCATGACTCTGAAGCCATCAAGAAAGCCATCGATGAAGCCCACAAAGTGACCGATAAGCCATCACTGCTGCTGTGTAAAACCGTGATTGCCTTCGGCTCGCCGAACAAAGCCGGGACTCACGAAGCGCACGGCGCGGCTCTGGGTAACGACGAAGTGGCAGCAACCCGTAAAAATATCGGCTGGACTCACGCGCCGTTTGAGATCCCGCAGGACATTTATGCCGGTTGGGACGCCAAAGAAGCCGGTAAAGCCAAAGAGGCCGCGTGGAACGCCAAGTTTGACGCCTACGCAAAAGCGCATCCTGAGCTGGCGAAAGAGTTTAAACGCCGCGTGCAGGGCGAGCTGCCAGCCAACTGGGCTAGCGAATCGCAGAAGTTCATTGATGAGCTGCAGGCCAAGCCAGCCAACATCGCTAGCCGTAAAGCCTCGCAGAACACGCTGGAAGCTTTCGGCAAAGTGCTGCCAGAGTTCCTCGGCGGCTCCGCTGACCTCGCGCCAAGTAACCTGACCATGTGGTCTGGCTCGAAATCACTGGGTGATGACCTTGCCGGTAACTACATTCACTACGGCGTGCGTGAGTTCGGCATGACTGCGATCAGTAACGGTATCGCGCTGCACGGTGGTTTCCTGCCGTACTCCGCCACCTTCCTGATGTTCGTTGAATATGCCCGTAACGCGGTGCGTATGGCGGCGCTGATGAAAATTCGCAACGTCTTCGTCTATACCCATGACTCCATCGGTTTAGGTGAAGATGGCCCAACCCACCAGCCGGTCGAACAAATGGCCAGCCTGCGCGTTACGCCAAACATGAGCACTTGGCGTCCGGCGGATCAGGTTGAGTCTGCGGTAGCGTGGAAATATGCGATTGAACGCACTGACGGCCCGGCGGCGCTGATTTTCTCTCGTCAAAACCTGACCCAGCAGCCGCGCACCAAAGAGCAAGTTGCCAATATTGCTCGCGGTGGTTATGTGCTGAAAGACAGCGAAGGCACGCCAGACATTATCCTGATTGCCACGGGCTCTGAAGTGGGGATCACCGTGGAAGCCGCCGACAAGCTGGCTGCGTCAGGCACTAAAGTGCGCGTAGTGTCTATGCCTTCGACCGACGCCTTCGACAAGCAGGATGCGGCTTACCGCGAGTCCGTGCTGCCGAAAGCCGTCACGGCGCGCGTCGCCGTTGAAGCCGGGATTGCTGACTACTGGTACAAATATGTTGGCCTGAACGGCGCGGTAGTGGGTATGCACAGCTTCGGCGAGTCTGCTCCGGCTGATCTGCTGTTCAAAGAGTTCGGCTTCACCGTGGATAACGTGGTGGCACAGGCTCAGTCATTACTCAAGTAATGTGCTAAAACGCCAAAAGCAAAAGGCATCCCTCGGGATGCCTTTTTTGTCTGCGACGAAGACGGAATTGGCTGGAAATCAGCGTTTTTGCGTCACCCACAACACCGGCCACTCGCCGCCGCTGCTGTAACCATCGCAGCTTGGCTCGGAGGAGAACGAGGTCAGTTGGAACTGCTTGCCGTCGTAAACCCAGCGCGACGCCACGCCGCAATCGCCAATCCCCCGCCCTTTGTCAAAGGTAGAAAGCTCGCCGGTTTTCGGGTCAAAGTCTGCATTGATAAGCTCCGGAGACTCTTCTTCATCCCCCAGCTTGAACGGCATATTTAGCGCTAAATCTTCGGTTTTATAAGGAGCCTGACGCGAAACGCTGAAGCCCAACACAAACAGGTTGTAGGCTCCCATGTCGCAGTTGACCGTCATCAGCGCCTTATCATTACTCAAGGCAAACAGGTGGACTTCCCGCTCGGACGGCTCAAGGCTGCAATCATTGTTATCAATGGTGGCGGCGGCATTCTGCGTGATTGCCGAGATTTCAGTGTCAGTTAACGGATGAGGTTCGCTAAAGCGCGGCTGCAAAGGCGCGGCAGGTGCGGCCGGAACCGTGGTGGCCGGTTTATTGCCACGGTTGGCCCACGCGGTTTTGGTGCCAACTCGCCCCTGCTGGGCGTCGATTGCCAGCAAAGCGGCTTTAAAGCCTTTCAAAGAGATAGCAGGTTTAACTGCCTGCTGTGGGTCAGTTTTGCCGGTTAATTGAATGCTTTTGCCTTCGCGGATCGCGGCGATAAACTCATTCACCACCAGACGATTGCTGGTTGTCAGGCTGTTTTTACTGACATCCCATTCGCGGTGATTAAACGGCAAGCTTCTGCCATCAAGCTGTAAACGATTGGCGATAGGCTGCTCGCTGCCTGAATCATCGCCGCTGCGCTGGTAATCAATTTTAATCACCGCGCGCCCTTCTGGCCCGGCATCGCGAGAAATATTGAGGATTAGCTCCTGCCCGTCCTGCGAGTTTCTGGCGGAACAGTGGTTTAGGTTGTCACAACTGAGCTGCCAGTCGTTGTAGATAGTTTGTAGAGGATCAGCAAAAGCGCTAGAGGCGAAAAGGCCTGCCAGCACAAAAAGGGGAGCGGTTATCCAATTGGCGTTCATCACTTTCTGCTCTTTTTTGAATTCATCGACCTGATAATAGCTTAAGAGGATGCCGAGCAATTAAAATTAATTTTGCTACAAAACTTTCACTGTCTCAACAGACTGATATTCTGTAGCGCGGTTGTCTGGGGCCGAAAAATAGATAATAAAGATGCGAAAAGCATCATCGTATTTTCAGGAGAAACGGATGAAGTTTTGGATAGTCTGGGTGGCGCTTTTCTCGATGTCGGCCTTTGCTGAAGAACCTCTTTCAGTATTCACCGGCACATTGGGCAAGGCCAACGTGGTGGTTGAGCTGGACCTGAATAAGCCACAAGAGGTGACCGGGCGCTATTTCTATCAGAAATATCGTCTGGACCTGCCTTTGAGCGGCACGCTGAAAAACAATGAATTAAGCCTGACGGAAGGCGCTGATGACTTTGATGACACTCCGCACCCTTCCCTCACGCTGGATCACGACCCACAGGGCAACTGGCAAGGCACCTGGACAGACCCGAAAGGCAAAACGCTGCCAATTAGTTTAACGCCAGCGGTCCTGCCGGCAAAAGGCGATGACAGCTATCCGGGTTCTCTGCTGCACAGCGATCCTTATGAGTACCTGCGCCTTTCTGGCATTAATCTGGTGGAAGGCAAGCAGCAAGATTTCATGGGATACACCCTTCAGTGGTGGAGCGAGCCGCAGTCGAACATCAGCCTGTTCGAAGTGGTGTCTGGCTATCCGCAGAAGCAGCTGGAAGCCATCAATACCCGGCTGCGCGCCCGCCTGTGGCAAGAGGTCATCAGTTGGCACGCCTGTATGCTCGGCGCGACGCGCTTTGGTGAAGGAGATTACAGCCAGACGGTGACGCCGACCTATATGTCGGCAGATGTGGTCAGCGTCAGTCTGTTTACCAACTATGATTGCGGCGGTGCGCACCCTGATTTCGGCGAGTCACCGATTAATCTCAATGCGAAAAACGCCGAGCCGCTAACTTTGGAAGACGTGCTGTGGGTCGGCGAAGGTAAACCTTTCCACTATAGCGAAGCCGAAGACCGCGCCGCGCCGGGGGCCAGCGATGTGGATTTCGACACTTTCGCGGCTTATCGCGAGAAAAAATTCGCGCCTTGGTTGGTGAAAGAGATGACGGTTGCTCATCCTAAAGAGATGGTTAAGCCTACCGAAGACAGCGATGACGACTGCGACTACTCGGATGCTCAGGTGTGGCACTTCCCGGCGTGGTATTTAACGGCTAAGGGTGTCTATTTTGGCCCTTCCTTTGCCCGCGTGATGCGTTCGTGCGAAGGACCAGACTGGTCGATATTGCCGTGGAGCGCCATTGATGGTCATCCGGGTAACGTTAAGCTGCATTTGCCGCAGTAATTCTGCACTTTCGGACCATAAAAGCTGACCACGCAAAGGGCTTTCTTTACCTCGCCTTTGCGTGGTTGTTCAGCTTACATGTGGCTGTTGTACAAGAAGATCTAGGCCATCCAGCCCTGCGTCTGGGCATATTGCAGCAGCATAATGGTTTTGCCGTCCTTGATGCGCCCGTCTTTAATCATCTCCAGCGTCTGCGTAAAGGGCAGTTCCACCACTTCAATGTCTTCATCGTCCACGCCGCCGCCGGAATAGGCGCGCTGGGATTCATCATATTCGGCGGCAAAGAAGTGTACGATTTCCGTCACGCTGCCCGGTGACATATAGGCTTCGAACAGTTTTTGCACCGGGCCGACCACGTAGCCCGTCTCTTCAATAGCCTCTTTGCGCACGCACTCTTCCGGCGAGTCGTCATCCAGCAGGCCAGCGCAGGTTTCCAGCAGCATGCCCGTGGCATTGCCATTGACGTAGGTCGGCATGCGGAATTGGTTAATCAGCAGGACAGTTTTTTTGTGGCGGTTGTAGAGCAGAATGGTGGCCCCGTTGCCCCGGTCGTAAACTTCACGAACCTGCGGCTGGCGCTCACCGTTGTTCTTGATGAGGTCGTAGGTGTATTTGTGTAAAACGTACCAGTTATCAGAAAGTAACTGCTTTTGGACATTTTCAATCTTTGATGACATACCGCGTCCCCGCCCAATAAAATTCAGTGAGAGAAGCCAGACATCATAGGCGTCTTAGGGACGGGATGACAAAGGAAATATCTGCCGCGCACAGGCTTTTATCCTCTGGCGATGGCTTCGAGCAACTGCTCCGGGTGGCGGTCTATCCACGCGACATCAATCGGTCCCCACGCTTTTATCTGATAATAACCGTCGTTATTTCTGATCCCCTGCTGTACAAATTCTAGCTCGATGCCCATCCCCGGTAATGCTTTCAAAACATCCTGTAATGTGCGACGCGGCCAGCCGGTTCGCGCCATTAATTTAGGCACGTTGAGACGCGGTTCATTTTTCAACAACCAACAGAGATATAATCGGCGAGCAAAGACTGAATTCAATTCCATGAATAACTCCTGATCTGCTTCGTTTTTTGTTTGCATTAGCCTTTAATGGCGCTTTATTCTGACTACCTCCAGCGCGCATTCGTTCGAATCGCAAATAGTGAACATCTCGTTTCTGTCATCAAATAGTAGTCTGAACGTAGGAAAATTACCGGTTTGATAATGTGTCAGGGGTATTATTTTTTACATTATCTCCTTTATTTCTCCACGTTTTCTTGGCGAGTTGCGGGTAAAGTGCTTACACGTCGCATTGCGGCATCCTTATTGGGATTGGATAATAATTTCGGTGCAAAGCATCGACGCGCAAGGAATTTTTGCGGTGATCTATTTGTCAGAATATAACTTCACCCCCAGGTGACCGACATTCTGTTTATTTGCTGATGTTCTTCACGCTGTACTGGTGATAATGAGGTTTTTGACGCATGGCCAACTTTTTTATCGATCGCCCAATTTTTGCTTGGGTTTTAGCGATCATTATCTCTTTATCCGGCGCACTGGCCATTCACTCTCTTCCCATTGAGCAATATCCAGATTTAGCACCGCCAAACGTGCGTATTACCGCGACCTATCCGGGCGCGTCAGCACAAACGTTAGAAAATACCGTTACGCAGATTATCGAGCAGAACATGACCGGGTTGGACAACCTGATGTACATGTCGTCGCAAAGTAGCAGCAACGGTAAATCGCAAATTACCCTGAGTTTCGTTGCCGGTACAGACCCCAACGAGGCTTTGCAGCAGGTGCAAAACCAGCTGCAACAGGCCCTTAAGCGTTTGCCGCAGGATGTGCAGACCCAAGGGGTGACCGTCTCTAAAACCGGTGATACCAACCTGATGACCGTGGCCTTCGTCTCCACCGATGGCAGCATGGATAAGCAGGATATTGCCGACTATGTGGCGTCCAACATTCAGGACCCGCTGAGCCGTATCGATGGCGTGGGCAGCATTACCGCCTATGGTTCGCAGTACGCCATGCGTATCTGGCTCAACCCGAATAAACTCAACAACTATTCCCTGACCACCACCGACGTGGTGAACGCGATTAAAGCGCAAAACAGCCAAGTGGCGGTAGGCCAGCTCGGCGGCGCGCCGTCGGTTGATTTCCAAGCTTTGAACGCCACGGTTAACGCCCAGTCACAGCTGCAAACGCCGCAGCAATTCCGCGACATCACGCTGCGAGTCAATGCAGACGGCTCACAGGTGAAACTTGGCGATGTGTCTACCATCGGTTTAGGCGCGGAAGATTACAGTATTCTGAGCCGCTATAACGGTCAGGCCGCTTCCGGTATGGGTGTGCAGTTGGCCTCCGGTGCCAACGAGCTGCAAACCGACACGCTGGTGCGCGCCCGCCTTACCGAGCTGGAGAAGTACTTCCCGCACGGCCTTGAAACCCGTATCGCCTATGAAACCACGCCGTTTGTTAAAGCCGCGATCACCGACGTGGTGAAAACGCTGTTCGAAGCTATCGTGCTGGTTTTCTTGGTTATGTACCTGTTCTTGCAGAACTTCCGTGCGACGCTTATTCCAACTATTGCCGTGCCGGTGGTACTGCTGGGCACCTTCGTGGTGCTGCATCAGTTTGGCTACACCATCAACACCCTCACCATGTTTGCCATGGTGTTAGCCATCGGCCTGTTGGTGGATGACGCCATTGTGGTGGTGGAAAACGTCGAGCGCGTGATGAGCGAGGAGGGGCTAAGCCCCAGAGAAGCCACGCGAAAATCCATGGGGCAGATTCAAAGTGCGCTGGTCGGTATCACCATGGTGCTATCAGCGGTGTTTATCCCGATGGCCTTCTTTGGCGGCACTACTGGCGCGATTTATCGCCAGTTCTCCATCACCATTGTCGCCGCCATGGTGCTGTCGGTGTTTGTTGCGCTGACCCTCACCCCTGCCCTGTGTTCCACCATCCTAAAGCCTATTGCCAAAGGGCATCACCATGGCAAAACCGGCTTCTTCGGCTGGTTCAACCGGATGTTCGACCGCAATGCCAATCGCTATGAAAACGGCGTCAGCAGCGTCCTGAAACACAGCGTGCGCTTTATGTTCGGCTACTTGCTGATTGTGGGCCTGCTGGCATTCCTGTTCGTCAAATTGCCAACCTCCTTCCTGCCGCAGGAAGACCAAGGCGTGTTTACCATTCAGGTCCAGCTGCCGCCGGGTTCGACGTTGCAACAGACGCAGAAAGTCGTGGAGAAGATTGAGCACTACCTGCTGACCAAAGAGACTAAAGACGTGGTATCGGTGTTCGCGACATTGGGCGCAGGCCCCGGCGGTAACGGGCAGAACGTCGCCCGTATGTTCGTGCGTTTGACCGATTGGGATGACCGAACTGCCAGCGGCAACTCGGCGCAGGACATTATCGAGCGCGCCACCAAAGAGTTCCGCCACATTAAAGAAGCCCGCGTTATTGCCAGCGCCCCGCCGTCAATCAATGGCTTGGGGACTTCGGCAGGCTTCGACATGGAATTGCAGGACCACGCCGGTTTAGGCCACGACGCATTAATGAATGCCCGCGACCAGCTGCTGGACATGACCAGCAAAGACCCGAGCCTGAGCCGCGTGCGTCACAACGGTTTGGATGACAGCCCTCAGCTGCAAATCGAAATTGACCAAGCCAAAGCACAGGCGCTGGGCGTGGCGATTGCTGATATCAACAGTACGCTGAGCACCGCGTGGGGCTCGACCTACGTCAATGACTTCGTGGATCGCGGTCGCGTGAAGAAGGTTTACGTACAGGCCGACGCGCCTTATCGCATGCTGCCGGACGACGTGAATAAATGGTATGTGCGCAACAGCAGCGGCGGCATGGTGCCATTCTCCGCCTTTGCCACCTCCCACTGGGAAACCGGCTCGCCGCGTCTCGAACGCTACAACGGCTATTCCGCAGTAGAAATTGTTGGTGAAGCGGCGCAGGGCATCAGCAGCGGCGCGGCCATGGACACCATGGAGAAGTTGGTTGCCAAATTGCCAAGCGGCTTCGGCCTTGAGTGGACCGGCCTCTCCTATCAGGAGCGTCTGTCAGGTGCGCAGGCCCCGGCGCTGTATGCCATTTCACTGTTGGTGGTATTCCTGTGTCTGGCGGCGCTGTACGAAAGCTGGTCCATTCCGTTCTCAGTGATGCTGGTTGTGCCGCTGGGCGTAATTGGTGCGGTGATTGCCACTTGGCTGCGCGGGCTGGAAAACGACGTCTATTTCCAGGTGGGGATGTTGACCATCATCGGGCTGTCGGCGAAGAACGCCATTCTGATTGTCGAATTCGCCAATGACCTGAACCTGAAAGGCAAGGCGCTGCTGGAATCAACGCTTGAAGCCTCCCGCATGCGTCTGCGCCCAATTCTGATGACCTCGCTGGCCTTCGTCTTCGGCGTGCTGCCAATGGCGACCAGCCAAGGCGCAGGCTCTGCCAGCCAGCACGCGGTGGGCACCGGCGTAATTGGCGGGATGATTTCAGCCACCGTGCTGGCTATCTTCTTCGTGCCGCTGTTCTTTATGTTAGTGCGCCGCCGTTTCCCAGCGAAGCCAACTGTCGCGCCGCTGATTGGCGATATTGTTGAAGCCGCGCCAGATCCTCATTCCGGCCCGCAAGGCGATCCACATAAATAACCACGGTGAAAAATAATCGATAAAAAAAGGCGCTAATCAAATTAGCGCCTTTTTATTTAGCGTACCTGAATTTATGTCTTCTATTTAGGTACTCATTTTGGTCCCGTTGGTGCTTTTAATTTAAAGCGTTTAAAACGTTAAGAAGGACTAAATTACACTTTTATTTTTTGCTTTATCTTAATCTCAAGCTGGCGATTAACCGCGCAGCATGGCATCGATAAAGTCTTTCCAGTTAACTAACTCTTGCTCGACCATGGTACTCCCCTTGAATTGACGGAAGGGATTATACGGCGAAAAATTAACCTCACAAATTCTAATTAGCGATATTTTAATCAGGATCACAGTAGTAAAAGCGGTAATCAGATTAATCATACGCTTAGCAATGCGGCTAAAAATTCATCAGTTATTTGCCCTTGGCGTTGCGAAAGGTTATTTTATTTGGCTTAAGTTGCCTGCCAGCCAGTGGCAACTGTTCGATATCCAACAAAAAGAACCCATAAGGTCAGAGCAATGCTAGAAACTATTGAGAATTTGAGCGCTCAGGGGCGCTATGAAGAAGCACTGCAAAGCGCGCTGGGTGCGCTTGCTTCCTCCCCGCAAAATCCACAACTGCTCTATAACGTGGCGTCGCTCTATGACTGTCTTGGACTTGAGCAACAGGCGATTCCGTTTTATCAGGCCGCCATTAATCACCAACTGAGTGGGCAGGATTTACGCGATGCCTATCTCGGCTTAGGCAGCACCTACCGCGCACTGGGGCGCTATCAGGAATCTCTGGAGACCTTTGATACCGGCCTGAGGCTGTTTCCGAACGCCAGCGAAATCAGGATGTTCCGCGCCATGACCTTATATAATCTCGGTCATGCTAAAGAAGCCGTGGCGCAATTATTAATGCTGCTGATGAACAGTAATTCCAGTGAAGAGATTATTCGCTACAAGAAAGCCATCACCTTTTATAGTGATGATCTGGATCGCATCGAATAATAGCGACTGTAAATATTCATTAATATTTTTAATAATTCTTACACTCTTTGAATTTAATCTTTCAATCTGTGCCTCAGGTAGACCCCTAAGGGATTTTCCCGCATTATGTGCCTCATCTTATTCATCAGCCCGAGGCGGGTTGACAGGCACTTTCAGCTTATAACAGGTAACGTTTTCCCATGGCAGAAACATCCTCAAAGACCCCTTTCATCCTCTACGGTATTAAAAATTGCGACACGGTTAAAAAAGCGCGCCGCTGGTTGGAAGATAACGGCAGCGATTATCGCTTCCATGATTACCGCGTAGACGGGCTGGATGCCGACCTTTTACAGCAGTTGATCGACAAGCAAAGTTGGGAAGCGCTGTTAAATACCAAAGGCACAACTTGGCGCAAGCTGGATGAAGCCACCCGCGCCGCCTGTGACAATCAGGAGGCCGCCAAAGCCTTGATGCTGGAGCATCCGGCCATGATTAAGCGCCCATTTTTACTGGCCGCCAGCGGCGAATCGCTGCTTGGCTTCAAGCCAGAAAGCTATCAGCAATTTATCGAACAGGTGAAATAACATGAGCTGCCCCGTTCTCGATTTAGCACAACAGTTAATTCGCCGCCCTTCCCTCAGCCCGGACGACGCAGGCTGTCAGGAGATTATGATTGCGCGCCTGAAAGCCATTGGCTTCAAAATTGAAGCGATGAACTTCGGCGATACGCTGAATTTCTGGGCCACCCGTGGCGAAGGTAAAACCTTAGCCTTCGCGGGCCACACCGACGTGGTGCCGACCGGCGATCCTAGCCTGTGGGTCACCGGCCCGTTCGAACCCGCCCTGCGCGACGGCATGCTTTACGGCCGCGGCGCGGCAGATATGAAAGGTTCGCTGGCCGCCATGGTGGTTGCCGCCGAGCGCTTCGTCGCCAGCAATCCGAACCATAAGGGCCGCCTCGCCTTCCTGATCACCTCCGACGAAGAGGCCAGCGCGGTCAATGGCACGGTAAAAGTGGTCAATGCACTGATGGAGCGCCGCGAGCGTTTGGACTTCTGTCTGGTGGGCGAACCTTCGAGCACCACCCGCGTGGGCGATATCGTCAAAAATGGCCGTCGCGGCTCAATGACCGCCAACCTGCACGTTCACGGCGTTCAGGGCCACGTGGCTTACCCCCATCTGGCAGACAACCCGGTGCATCGCGCCATGCCTGCGCTGAATGAGCTGGTCGCCACCGAGTGGGATCAGGGCAATGAATTCTTCCCGCCGACCAGCATGCAAATCGCCAATATTAATGCCGGAACCGGCAGCAATAACGTGATCCCCGGCGAGCTGTACGTGCAGTTTAACTTCCGCTTTAGCACCGAACTGACCGACGCCATCATCAAACAGCGCGTGGCGGAGCTGCTCGACCGGCATAAACTGCAATACACGCTAAACTGGGTGGTTTCCGGCCAGCCGTTCCTCACGTCGCGTGGCGAATTGGTTGACGCGGTAGTGAATGCGGTTCGCCATTACAGCGAAATCACTCCCGAGCTGCAAACCACCGGCGGCACCTCCGACGGGCGTTTCATCGCACTGATGGGCGCACAGGTGGTTGAGCTGGGGCCGGTGAACGCCACCATCCATAAAATCAATGAATGTGTACAAGCCGCCGACCTGCAACTGTTGAGCCGCATGTACCAGCGGATCATGGAGCAACTGGCCGCATGATAGATAACCTGATGTTGACCGGCCGTTCGGCGGCCCACCTCGCGCCCATCAACGAGGGTCCACATCGGCTACAGCCCGAGGCCGTAGAAGCTTTCACCCGCATGCAAGACGCAGCCCGTCTGGCGGGCTTTAACCTGCAACCGGCGAGCACCTTTCGTGATTTCGAGCGGCAATTAGCGATTTGGAATGGCAAATTTCGCGGTGAGCGCCCAGTATTAGATAAGGAGAGCCGCCCGGTTGAGGTGGTTTCGCTGAGCGATGCCGAACGCTGCGAGCTGATTTTGCGCTGGTCCGCCCTGCCGGGTGCCAGCCGACATCATTGGGGAAGCGATTTAGATATTTACGACCCCGATCTGCTGCCGCAAGGGAGCAAGCTTCAGCTAGAGCCGTGGGAGTATGAAGCAGGCGGCTACTTTGCTGACCTGAATCAGTGGCTTTCGGACAATATGGCGAGCTTTGGTTTCTATCGCCCTTATGATATCGACCGTGGCGGCGTCGCCGTCGAGCCTTGGCATTTGAGTTACCGCCCTCTGGCAGCGCAGTGTGAAACACGGCTCACGCCAGAGGTGCTGATTGAAGCATGGCGAGGACAAGAGGTTGCGGGCTGTGACTGGGTGACAAATCATCTGGCAACGATTTTCCCGCGTTTTATCGCAATACCAAAACAATAAGGAGTCAGCCATGGAGTGGATTAAAGATTACTGGTGGATTATTTTGATCATACTGGCGGGGATCGTCATCAGCGGAATCAAAGAGCTAAACCGCGTTGACGTGAAGAAATACCTCAATGATAAACCTGAAATTCCACCGCATCGTGATAACAATGCCCAGTGGGATGACGAAGACGATTGGCCTAAGAAGAAGTAGGTTTTTGATTTGACTCTGGTTTTGCGCCCTCTCCTTAGAAAGGAGAGGGCGCAAAACAATCACCTAACCCCGCAAATACCCCAGCGCCAGCGCGATCATCTGCTCATCCAGCCCGTGCGCCATGTGCGGCAGCAAATCTAATGTCACCTCGGCGCCCAGCGATTGCAGGCGTTCAAAGGCCGTTTTCGACTGGTACGGATTGATAATCGGATCCTGCTCGCCGTGAATCAAATGCACGGCGGTTCCGGCGGCGATCGGCTGCTCGGGTAGGTTGGCGAAGCGGCCACTGTAAGCAATGATCTGCCCGGCCAGCGCCTGCTCAACTTTTGTCGACTCCAGCGCCATAATGGTGCCCTGTGAGAAGCCGATAATCGCCGTGTCTTCTGCCGCTACGCCGCTGCTGGCCTGCCATTCACGCACGGTGCGAACAAACAGCGGCATTGCCTCGTCGATACGCGACTGGCGGTTTTTCTCGGTCACGCCCTGCACGGAAAACCACTGGAAGCCGCGGCCAAAGTCGCAAACGTCCGGGCTACCGATGCTGACCACCAGCGCCTGAGGGAAAGCCTTGGCGAAGAACTTCCCCACCTCGCCCATCGACACCGGGTTATCCCCTACGCCGTGAAACAGCAGGATCAGTTTATTCGCCACACCTTCCGGCTGTTGGACAATCACATTTTGACTCGCCATGACCTTTTCCTTTCAATCAATATTACTGCGCACCGGGCGCGTCTCTCCCGCCACTATACCTAGGTTCACAACCGGGTAAATCGGGTTTTGTTGAACGAATCGTTCCATTTATTGCAATGAAATCAGGCTATTCCCCACCGCCATTTTTCGGTTTGGCGAAGCTGCGCCACGTTTCGCAGGACGCGGGGTCGAGCTGCGTCAGCGCCTGTGCCGCCTCTTGCCGCCAGCGCTGAAGTAGGGCTTTACGACCGCTGAGACTGAGCCGTTCGACGCACTCGGCGACGGGTAGCTTATCTTGCAAATGCGCCCGCAGCGCGGCCAGCGGCAGTTCACTCGCCAGCAGCAGGCGCTGCAAGGCGGCATAGCTGCTTTCCACGGCGCGATGAGCGAAAGCAAAACCGGCCAGTTCGCGCCAGTCGGCTTCACTAAGTGCCTGACTCAGGTCCTGTTCCACATCCAGTTCAAGGGCGATCAGCTGCCGCAGCCAAGGCCAGTCGCGCGCCAGCTGTTGTTCGGCCTGTTCGACCATGCGCCGGCCCGCATTACTGATTGGCAGCGCGGCCATGGTGGCGTAGCAGCCGCTGCTGGCCTCCAACTGGCTTCCCACGCGCAACAGGCGATAACCGGCCTGCTGCCATAAAGCACTAAGCTCGGCGGTATAGCCGAAGCTGACGGACAGAAAATCCAACCCCTCGTTGGCGGCCATCTCAGCCTGTTGCGCCAATAAAGCCCGC
>NZ_JMPJ01000062.1 GCF_000735345.1 Ewingella americana ATCC 33852
TTGCGCCAATAAAGCCCGCGCAATGCCCTGACGCCGAGCGCCGGGCTGCACGGCAATGCGGCTAACCCGGCGGGAGCGCAACACGGCGGCGTCAATCTGCCCGCCGTGGGCCGCCAGCGATTGCGCCACTAAGTTGCCACGCGGGCGGCGTCTGCCCGCCCACACCTCATGGGCCAGCGTCGGGCTAAGCCCGCCCTCTTCCACCAGCCAGATGGCTCCGGCCACGCGGTCCCCCGCCATCGCGGCGGCAAAGGAGAGGCCGGGGGCGTCCATCAGGCGGCGTAAATCCAGTGGCGAAGTGCGGTAATGCGCGCTGGTCAGCAGGCCGTAGAAATCAGCCAGCAGGCCCGGCTCGGATAACCACTCCCCGCACTGAATGGCGGTTAGCTGAAGTGATTGCTCACTGGGTAGCACTTCTACTGGTACTTCGGCGGGGGCGTCATTGAACAGCAAAAGCTGATTGAGGAAAGGCTCCAGCGGGTCAGCTTTCGACCAGCGGATCGGCGCGTCGAGGCGTAAATCATGCCACTGCGGCAGGGAGGCGCAGAATTTGAGAATGAAACCGCGCCCGGTGCCCTCATAGCCTTGAACCGTAGTGGTGAGCAAAACGCGGGGGAAAGCAGCAATCAGGCGCGAGAGCTGTGGCGTAGGGATAGCCGCCGCTTCGTCAATCAGCAGCCAGTCCACGTCAGCCGCCGGATGCTGCTCGAGCTGCGCCAGCAAAGCATCTGGCGACCAGAAACGCACCTTGCCCGCACTCTGCTCGGCCAGCCTGTCAGCAGCAGATTTGGCCGGAGCCGTCACCCAGCACTCGCCGGGCCAGTCAGCCACTAACATCCCGGCCAAGGTGGATTTGCCCCGGCCGCGCGGGGCCGTCAGCACATAAATACCGCTCTGCGCCGCGTTCAATTGCTGCAAAACCCGCTGCTGCTCCAGCGTCGGTTGGCCATCGGGCGGCGTCCAGTCAGCGGCTTCGGGCAAAACCGTAAGCTCGCAGGGCTGATGCTGGCGGTGCAGCGTGCAGGCCGCGTCTTGTAGAATCAGCGACTGCAAGCGTTGGATAAAATTCGGCGTGGCGATGGGCTGGGGCTGCTCGCTCCAGCGCAGGCTGTCGGCGTCCGGCCTCTGCGCCCACTGCTGCCACTCCGGCACCAGCAGCACCAGCCAGCTTCCCGCCTGCAAAATACCGGCGAACGCCGCCAGCGCTTCAACGTTCAACCCCTGTCGAGCATCAAACACCCCGTGAAGCCTCTCCTGCCCTAGCAGGGTGTGGGCCGCAGAAAACGGCAGTGCGTCAGCGGCCCAAAGCGGCGGCGTGTCGGACAGCCAAGTCCAGTCGCCGGGCTGGCCGTCAATAAAGTCAGCGGCCTGCTCGGCGCACCAATCGGCTTCCCCGCTTATCACCAGCAGATGGCGAACGCCGTGGCGCTGCATTTGCTGCTGCAAGGCGATTTTATCCGGCCATGGCGACGTCACTTTAGGTCTTCCCGACCATCAGCGAGAGCAGCCCGGCGGCAATCAGTGGCCCTACCGGCACGCCTTTGAAGAAGGCGACGCCAAGCACCGTGCCGACTAACAAACCTGCCACTAGATGAGGCTGCGAGCCCATTAGCGTCAGCCCTCTGCCGCCCAGCCATGACACCAGCACGCCGACCAAAATCGCCAGAATGGACTTCCAGTGCATAAAGGAGTGAACCACCGTGCTGGCGCTGATTTTCCCGCTGGCGATAGGTGCCATCACGCCGATGGTCAGCACGATAATGCCGATGGTCAGGCCGTAGCGCTCAATCCATGGGAAAAACTGGTTCAGCGGCGTGATGCGCACGGTAAGCAGGAAAAACATCGCAATAGTGACCGAGCTGTTATTGCTGATGATGCCTAAACCCGCAAACACCAGCAGAATGAGCAAGGTTGGATCCAGAAAGGCCATAACGATTCCAGCGGTTCAAAAGAAGAAAGAGAGGCTCGAAAGCCTCTCAGAGTCGGACGTCAATTATTGAACAGTTTTGCCACGCAAACCAGCGATTCAGCCTTGAAATATCAGGCGATTAGCGGCTGGCAAAGGTGTTGCACTGGTTCGGGTCGCCGCTGTCGAAACCGCGTTTGAACCAAGTGTAACGCTGCTGCGACGTGCCGTGAGTAAAGCTGTCTGGTACCACGCGGCCCTGACTCTGCTGTTGCAGGCGGTCATCGCCAATCGCCTGCGCGGCGTCCAGCGCTTCTTTCAGGTCGCCCTCTTCCAGCATGTTTTGTTGCTGCACACTGTGGCCCCAGACACCGGCGAAGCAGTCAGCCTGTAGCTCCATTTTCACCGAAAGCTGATTGACGGTGGTTTGCGACGCGCCCTGCTGCATCTGGCGAACTTTGCGCTCAATGCCCATCAGGTGCTGCACGTGGTGCCCAACTTCGTGCGCCACCACGTAGGCCTGAGCGAAGTCACCGCCCGCGCCAAGCTTGTTTTTCAACTCTTGATAGAAAGAGAGATCGATGTAAACCGTGCTGTCCGCCGGGCAGTAGAATGGCCCCATGACCGACTGGCCGGTGCCGCAGCCGGTGCGGGTTTGGCCGCGATACATCACCAGTTTAGGGTCGACGTAGGTTTGGCCCTGACGCTGGAAAATCTCTTTCCAGGTATCTTCAGTGGAAGCCAGCACCACCGAGGTGAACTTTGCCTGTTCATCATCTTTCGGGCTGATGGACTGAGATTGGGTCTGCTGCACGCCGCCGGACTGGCCGCCATCAATTAGCGGAGTGAGATCCACGCCGTAGTAACCCGCCACCAGCACCACAATAATAATCACGATGCCGCTTTTACCGCGAATTGGCAGACGCATGCCGCCGCCGCCCAAGCCGGGTCCCGAACTCTGCCCGCGCCTGTCTTCCACATTGTCACTCTCTCGACGCCCTTGCCAACGCATAGTCCACCTCCCAGCTGTTTTTTTAAGACTAGATAATGAGTGCGGGAAATACCATTTCCCAAAGCGGGCAATTTTACGGGAGTTATTCCAGAAATGAATGAAATTTGAGATAGGTTTGGCGCAATTGAGACAAGTCAGGGGCAAAAAGAAAAACGGGCAGCACCTGATGGGCCACCCGTTTGCTATTCACTCAGGCTAGATTGCGACAAACCTCGCCGCGTAAACGATTGCGTCGCTAGCCTGAAAAAATCGTTGCCGATCAGTCCAGTTTCACACCAATACGGTGAGCTACTTCTTCATAGGCTTCGATCAGGCCGCCGAGGCTTTGACGATAGCGATCTTTGTCCATCTTGTTCAGCGTTTGCTTGTCCCACAGGCGGCTACCGTCTGGAGAGAACTCGTCACCCAGCACCACTTCACCGTTGAACAGACCAAACTCTAACTTGAAGTCGACCAGAATCAGACCCGCGTCGTCGAACAGTTTGCTCAGCACATCGTTAGCTTTGTAGCTCAGCTCTTTCATGCGCGCTAAGTTCTCTTCGTTAACCCAGCCGAAGGTTTTGCAGTAAGACTCGTTGACCATTGGGTCATGCATTGCATCGTTTTTCAGGAATAAATCGAACAGCGGTGGGTTCAATTCCAGACCTTCTTCAATGCCCAGACGTTTTACCAGCGACCCAGCAGCGCGGTTACGGATAACGCATTCAACCGGAACCATATCCAGCTTCTTCACCAGCACTTCGGTATCAGACAGCAGACGTTCCATCTGGGTAGGAATGCCAGCTTCTTCCAATTTGCTCATGATGAAATGGTTAAACTTGTTGTTAACCATGCCTTTACGGTCGAACTGCTCAATACGCTCGCCATCGAGTGCTGATGTATCATTGCGGAACTCCAAAACCAGCAGGTCTGGGTTTTCGGTGGTATAGACGGTTTTCGCCTTTCCGCGATACAACTCAGCTAACTTTTGCATCTTTACTTACTCCAGTAGTAAACAATTAATGGTGATTCTTTAAAAATAACCGATGAAAAGAGAGATGTAAAAAGGGGCCGAAGCCCCTTTTGATTCATTCTTACTTGGTCGCGCTGCTCTGGTTAAACGCAGCCTGCATGACCGCAACCATTGCATCGTTCTGCGACTGGCTGAGTGCATGTCCTTTCGGATCAAGGAACTGCAAGCTACTACGGTTATCAAGGTCACCGACCTGAATTTTGTAGTCGCCGGAAGCAAGGCCCGGATCTTTCGCACCCAGAGTGTCCCACGCATCGTCATTCAACGGTTTGTAAGTCACAGAAAGCGTACCCTGCGGACGGCTGCTGTCGGTCACTTTCATGCCGGCTTTCGCCAAGGCATTCGGCAAGCGATCCCAGACCACGCCGTAGCTTGAACGCACGATCAACACGGCCAGGCCGGTATCATCTGCGCCGCTCTGGACGTCAATTTCGCCCACTTTGCGGTTCTCAAGGCGAGCCTGCTCGTCCTGTTGGACTTTATCGAGGCTGGCAGTAATTGAGTTCAGCATCTGGCTGTTATAACGCTGGATCTCAGCCGGTGAAGTCACCGCCTTGTCCTGCTGTTTCAATTCAAGCGTTTTAGCAATCAGCGCCAACTGGTAGCCCTGCTGCTGCACGGTGATTTGGTAACGGCCCTGATATTGGAAGTCTTCATCAGCACGGTTCCACTCAACCATATCGGTAGTCAGCGTCTGGTTAGCGTCGTCGCGGTTAGCAATTTTGAAATTGTTCTGCTGAACGGCTTTCACCACGTTGTTCCACAGGTTGCTGTTCTGCGGAGTGTTTTCCAGCAATACAGTGCCGCTGTCGCCGCTGAACTGAGTGCGGGAACCATTGAGCAGAGCCAGTGGTTGCTGCGGTGGACGGATGTCCAATTGCTTACCGACGTTACCTTTCAGCGAGCCGGAAGGAATTTCGTAAGTGCCGTTTTGCAGTGGCAAAATCATACCTGCTGGCGTTTTTAATTCGCTAACAGGTGGCGCATCCAGATAAGCTTCATCGCCGCTTACCTGACGCTTGTAGCGCTGATCGCTGGAACATGCCGCCAGCAACATAATGAGGGACACGCCCACCACTTTCGCTACCATCGACTTTTGCAATCTGGTCTTTTGAACTAATGAACAGGCCATCAAATCTCCCTAAGAGTTACAGCAAACCGGCGCTTTTAAGAGCTTTTTCCACTACCGGACGGGCAGCATCTGTTAACGGCGTCATAGGCAGACGCAGAGTATCGGTTGCCATCAACCCCAGTGCCTTACAGGCCCATTTCACTGGAATTGGGTTTGCTTCTACAAACAAATCCTGATGCAACGGCATCAAGCGCTGATTTAAACGGCGCGCTTCGGCAAAATTGCCCTGCGCCGCCAGCTCACAAAGTTGCGCCATTTCGCGCGCTGCCACGTTGGCAGTGACCGAAATAACCCCTTTGCCGCCAAGTTGCATGAAGTCCAGACCGCTGGCGTCATCGCCGCTCAGCAAGATGAAGTCTTCATCATCAACCAGCACTTGGATCTGGCTAACACGACTTAAGTTCCCTGTCGCTTCTTTCAAAGCAACAATATTCTTAATTTTTGCTAAACGCGCCACGGTTGCTGGCAGCATGTCGCAGCCAGTTCGTGAAGGCACGTTGTAGAGAATTTGCGGCAGCGCCGTGTGTTCAGCAATCGCTTTAAAGTGCTGGAACAGGCCTTCCTGCGTTGGGCGGTTGTAATAAGGTGTCACGGTGAGACAGCCTACTACGCCAGTGCCTTCGAAACGTTGGGTGAGAGAAATCGCTTCCGCGGTCGAATTAGCTCCCGTCCCCGCGATAACCGGAATGCGCCCGTCAGCCAACTCAAGCGTCTGCATGACCACGTCGCCGTGCTCATCATGCGTTAAGGTGGCTGATTCACCGGTTGTGCCTACGGAAACGATCGCCGCAGTACCACTGGACACATGATAATCAATCAGTTTTTTTAAACTCGCGCGATCAACAACACCTTTGTCGTCCATCGGCGTAACCAGTGCAACAATACTTCCCGTAAACATTGACCTTCCCCTCCACAAACAGGTCATCCATGGTACTTTTGACACCACTGCAAAAGCAAGCAATCAACGTGTTGTAAGCGCTTGTCCGGCGGTTTTTTTTATGTTTACCTTGGGAATACTCCCAAGCATGACAGGAAGAGCAATTTTGCCGCAGCAACAACAACACTATCTTGTTATCACCGCACTGGGTGCCGACCGTCCTGGTATCGTCAACACCATTACCCGTCAGGTCAGCAGTTGCGGTTGCAACATTGAAGACAGCCGTCTGGCAATGCTCGGTGACGAGTTCACGTTTATCATGTTCCTTTCAGGTAGCTGGAACGCCATCACGTTAATTGAGTCCACTCTGCCGCAAAAAGGCGCAGAGCTTGAGTTACTGATTGTGATGAAACGCACCAGCGCCCACGACCGGCCGCCGATGCCTGCCACCGTTTGGGTGAAAGTCGATGTAAAAGACTCCCCGCACCTGATTGAGCGATTCACCGATTTATTCGATACTCATCAAATGAACATTGCTGAGCTGGCATCTAAAACCCGCCCTGCGGATAGTGAAAATCCGGCGCAGTTGTCTATACAGATAACCGCCCACAGCCCAGCCAACACTGACGCAACAATAATTGAACAAGCCTTTCATAAGCTATGTACAGAACTGAAAGCGCAAGGCAGTATTAACGTCGTGAGCAACACTCAGCATGAAGACAATTGACGGAGATTTGTAATGAACCCACTGAAAGCCGGTGATCCTGCGCCGCAATTTAGTTTGCCTGACCAAGACGGCGAACAAATTAACCTGGCCGACTTCCAGGGACAGAAGGTCCTGGTTTATTTCTACCCTAAGGCCATGACCCCAGGTTGTACCGTTCAGGCTTGTGGCCTGCGTGACAACATGGATCAGTTGAAAAAAGCCGGTGTAGAAGTGCTGGGGATCAGCACTGATAAACCAGAAAAACTGTCGAAATTTGCAGAAAAAGAGCTGCTGAACTTCACGCTGCTGTCAGATGAAGATCATCAGGTCTGTCAGGCATT
Organism: Ewingella americana ATCC 33852; assembly: GCF_000735345.1. GTDB lineage: Bacteria > Pseudomonadota > Gammaproteobacteria > Enterobacterales > Enterobacteriaceae > Ewingella > Ewingella americana. The sequence continues at coordinate 6,987 of NZ_JMPJ01000062.1, forward strand.
TGGCATCTGGGGCGAGAAGACCTTTATGGGCAAAACCTATGACGGTATCCATCGCATCAGCTTCCTGCTGGACGGCAATGGCAAGGTTGAGAAAGTATTCGACAACTTCAAAACCAGCGATCACCACGACATCGTTTTGGCCTACATCAACGGTCAATAAGCGTTGTACTGATACTGATTGATAAAAAAAAGCGCAGACGCGCTTTTTTTATGTCTTCAATTTTTTATGTCTTCAATCAGCCGATTCACGGCTTAAGTGGTTTCGTTCAGCAGTTCGTCCGGCCAGACGTGAACCACGGCTTTCACCAGCGTGGCGAGTGGAATGGCAAAGAATACGCCCCAAAAGCCCCACAGCCCGCCGAAAATCACCACCGACAGAATAATCACCAGCGGGTGCAAGTTCACCGCTTCAGAGAACAGCAGTGGCACAATCACGTTGCCATCCAGCCCCTGCACCACCAGATAGGCGACAAACAGCGTCCAGAAGTCCGCCCCCATCCCCCACTGGAATAGCGCCACCACGACCACCGGAATAGTCACCAGCATCGCGCCAATATAAGGAATAAGCACCGACAGCCCCACCAGCACGGAGAGCAGCAGCGAATAGCGCATTCCCATGACGAAGAATACCAGATAGGTCGCCACGCCGACGATAATCATCTCCAGCACTTTGCCGCGAATATAGTTGGTGATTTGCTGGTTCATCTCCTGCCACACCTGCCCAGCCAAACCGCTGTCGCGAGGCAACACCCGGCGCACCGCGCACAGCATCTGCTCTTTATCCTTGAGCAAGAAGAACACCATCATCGGCACTAAAATCAGGTAGATAGCCAGCGTCAGCAGCCCGACCAGCGAAGCCAGTGAGAACTTCACCAGATTGTCGCCGACGCCGGAAAGCTTGCTGCGCAGGTTTTCAGCCATCATGTCGATGATCCCGGCATCCACCAGCGCTGGATAGCGTTTCGGCAAGGTTGCGGCGAAATCATAGAAACGGTTGAGCATGTTCGGCAGGTCGGCCATCAAATTGATACCCTGCTGCCAAGTGACCGGCGCGATAACAAACACGCCGAGCATCACAATACCGGCGAAAATCAGCAGCACCACGCTGGTCGCCAGCGTTCTGGAGAGCCCGCAGTGCTGCAAGCGCACCACCGGCCACTCAAGCAGATAAGCCAGTACAATCGCCACCAGCAGAGGCGCGAGAATGCCGTGTAGGAAGTAGAGAATGCAAAAACCAGCGACCAAAATGGCCAGCAAAGCAATGGCTTGAGGATCGGTGAAACGTCGGCGGTACCATTGTAATAACATCTCAAGCATAGGATATCGCTCCTGTTAGATCCTGATGTGACAAGGCCGTACACTCCTGATTCGCCCCCCGGCCTGCGACCAACTTTTAGCTGAATTCGTTGTCACAGTGGGTGCAGGGGAGAGACTGCAAATTTTTCCAGAAATCGCTATTGTTAAGTATCAGATAAATAGCCAAGAATGGTTCTTGTACCGGAGTGTACCGGAGTCCGTTCATGGAAGAATAACTCTTAAAGCGGTTTATGTCAGAGTGTTGATGAATTCATTAGGAATGATTTAATTATGGCGATGCGGTTTAAAAAAACGCTCACAGCCCTATTGGTGGGAAGCTTAATGGCGGGCAGCCTGACGCCAGCCTTGGCCGATGACAGCAGCTATTGGACCACGCCGATTGCGTCCTCCAATCCGAATAAGCCGTCGATCAGTGACCAGCTTCCCGACATGGGGACCACGGCTGGCGGCACCCTGAGTATTAATCAGGAGCTGCAAATGGGCGATTTTTACGTCCGCCAAATGCGCGCCAGCACCCCACTGATTAATGACCCGCTGCTCAACCGTTATATCAATGAACTGGGCCAGCGGCTGGTTGCCAGCGCCTATTCGGTGCGCACGCCGTTCCACTTCTTTATCGTCAATAACGATGAGCTGAACGCCTTTGCCTTCTTCGGCGGCAACGTGGTGCTGCACTCTGCCCTGTTCCGCTATACCGATAACGAAAGCCAGCTGGCCTCGGTCATGGCGCACGAAATCTCCCACGTGACCCAGCGCCATCTGGCCCGCGCGATGGAAGATCAGCGTAAAAACGCCCCGCTCACTTGGGTCGGCGCCCTCGGCTCTATTTTACTGGCGATGGCCAGCCCGCAGGCCGGTATGGCCGCGCTGACCGGCACCTTGGCCGGGACTCAGCAGGGTATGATCAGCTTCACGCAGGGTAACGAGCAGGAAGCCGACCGTATCGGCATTCAGGTGCTGCAACGGGCCGGTTTCGACCCGCAGGCCATGCCAGCCTTCTTGCAAAAGCTGGCAGACCTGTCGAGCTACTCCAGCAAGCCGCCTGAAATGCTCTTGACTCACCCCTTGCCGGACAGCCGTCTGGCGGATATCCGTAACCGCGCCAACCAGATGCCGCACCCTAACGTTCAGTCTTCGCAAAGCTATTTGCTGGCCAAGGTGCGCATGCTCGGCATGTACGGCACGGAAAGAAATCCGCTGACCGATGAATATTTAACCCAGCTGAGCAACGGCAATATCCGCGACCAGATGGCGGCGAAATATGGTCAGGCATTGCAGTTCTACAAAGCCAAAAAATACGATCAGGCGCGCAGCATTCTGGAATCTTTGCTAGAGAAAAACCCCGGCAACGACTGGTTCCTCGACTTAGCCACTGACGTCGATGTCGAGCAAAAACACGCGCCACAGGCCATTGCGCGGCTGGAAAAAGCCAATGCCGAAACCAGTAAGAATCCGGTGTTGCTGCTCAACTTAGCCAACGCTTATCTCGAAGGCGGCCAGCCCGCAAACGCAAGTCGCATCCTCAACCGCTATACTTTCAATTACCCGAACGATCCAAATGGTTGGGATTTACTGTCACAAGCCAGCGGTGCGCAGGGCTTACGCGCTCAGGAATTGGCGGCCAGAGCAGAGAGCATGGCGCTAATGGGCCAACTTGATCAGGCCATCGAACTACTGAGCAACGCCAGTGCATTGCAGAAGCTGGGCAGTCTTGAACAGTCTCGCTATGACGCCCGTATTGACCAGTTGCGCCAGCTACAGAAGCGCTTCCGCCAATATCAAAAGGGCTGATTGGACGCTGAGCAATAAACAGAGATGGAGAACCTTATGCAACATGATGTCGCGATTTATCACAATCCGCGCTGCAGTAAGAGCCGAGAAACCCTGAAGTTACTCGAAGACAAAGGCATTAAGCCGGACGTGATTTTATATCTCGAAACCCCGCCGTCGGTAGATACGCTGAAAGAGCTGGTGAAGAAGCTGGGGTTTGATTCTGCGCGCGATTTAATGCGTAAAGGGGAAGAAATCTATAAAGAGGAGAATCTGGCCGATCCGGCGCTGAATGAGCAGCAACTGCTGCAAGCCTTGGCCGATCATCCACGTTTGATTGAACGCCCTATCGTGCTGTCGAAAGGCAAAGCGCGGCTGGGGCGTCCACCTGAGCAGGTGCTGGAAATCCTGTAAATCGGCGAACCGAGTTACAGGCTAAGAATGTCTTTCACAAAGGGGATCGTGAGTTTGCGTTGCGCAGTAATAGAAGCTCTATCAAGCTGATCGAGCGTCATAAACAGCGTGCGCATCTCGCGATCCAGTCGCTTCAGCAGGAAGCGGCCGACGTCTTCTGGCAGTTCAAACCCACGCAGTTTCGAGCGCAATTGCAGCGCCTGTAGCTTCTCTTCGTCAGACAGTGGCTGCAACTTGTAGATTTGCCCCCAGTCCAGACGCGAAGCGAGGTCAGGCAAGCTGAGATTAAGCTGGCGCGGCGGGCGATCCCCAGTAATAAACAGTCTGGTACGGCCGGTTTCCAGAATACGGTTATAGAGATGGAACACGGCGGCTTCCCACTCGTCATCCCCCGCAATCCCTTCAATGTTGTCGATACAAACCAGCGCTAAATGTTCCATGCCATCAAGCACTTCCGGCACGAAATAGGCGCGTTTATCCAAAGGCACATAGCCTACCGCTTCACCACGCTGGGAGAGTTCGGCACAGGCTGCGTGCAGCAAATGGCTGCGGCCACCGCCCTCGCGCGACCAGAAATAGATGTAAGTGCCGTGCTCTTGATGCAGCGCCGTTTGAATGGCAGAAAGCAGAGAGGGGTTCTCCCCCGGATAAAAACTGGCAAAGGTTTCATCATCAGGAAGATAAAGTGGCAGGGAAAGCTGTGCCGGCGTATTCAGAAGCACCTCAACCAATACGGCTTATAAACCGCAAATGTTGTTATCAACAAAAAGTCGTATCTCATGGTTATTTTTCGGGTTGTTGCCGCCAAGATCAGAAAGCGTGCAACCACAGAATTCTAGCATAGGATCTTGCTGGAGTTGAACTCTGCCCCGCACAACCGCTTGCTAACCGAGCTAATCGCCGGGCAGAGGATCCTGCAACCGGCGATTAGCGGGAAGATTTACGCCGCGCGATCCTCACGTTCATCTTCGATATCAATGATCTCTTCTTCGCCGCGCACCAGTTCAATCACTTTGAACAGCAGGCTGAGGAAGATACCCACGATGGTCGCCAGCGCCATGCCTTTCAGCTCCGCCGCGCCGATGTGGATCTTCGCGCCGCTGACGCCGATGATCAGAATAACCGCGGTGAGGATCAGGTTCTGCGCCTTGTTGTAATCCACTTTGGACTCAATTAACACGCGGATACCCGAGGCACCAATCACGCCGTAAAGCAGCAGAGAAACGCCGCCCATCACCGGAACCGGCACGGCCTGAATCGCCGCCGCCAGCTTACCAACGCAGGACAACATAATTGCCAAAATCGCCGCGCCGCCGATAACCCAAGTGCTGTAGACCTTAGTGATGGCCATTACGCCGATGTTCTCGCCATAAGTGGTGTTTGGCGTCGAACCAAAGAAGCCGGACAGCACGGTAGAAAGGCCATTCGCCAGCATCGAACGATGCAGGCCCGGCTCGCGCAGCAGGTCCTTTTTGACGATATTCGCCGTCACCACCAAGTGACCGACATGCTCGGCAATCACTACCAGCGCGGCGGGCAGAATGGTCAAAATAGCCACCCACTCAAAGCGCGGAGTGTAGAAGGTAGGCAGCGCGAACCAATGAGCGGATTCAATGGTAGAAACGTCCACCACGCCCATAAAGAATGACAGCGCGTAGCCCACCAGCACGCCAATCAGGATCGGGATAATCGCCAAGAAGCCGCGGAACAGCACCGAGCCAAGCACCGTCACCGCCAGTGTCACCATGGAAATAGTAATAGTGGTGGAGTCAGCAGAGGTGCCCTCGGCAGGCAGCAGTCCGGCCATGTTGGCAGCCACGCCCGCCAGCTCTAACCCGATGACGGCAACGATTGCGCCCATTGCCGCAGGCGGGAACATGACGTTTATCCAGCCAATCCCGGCCTTTTTGACAATCAGCGCCACTAAGCAGAACAGCAGCCCGCAGACGATAAACCCACCCAGCGCCGCCTCGTAGCCCATCGGCAATAAGAGAAGAACCGGCGAAATAAACGCAAAGCTTGAACCCAGATAAGCGGGGATCTTGCCTTTACAGACAAACAGATACAGCAAGGTGCCGATGCCGTTGAACAGCAGCACCGTGGCCGGGTTAATTTTAAACAGGATCGGCACCAGCACTGTGGCACCGAACATGGCGAACAGATGCTGGAAACTTAGGGGAATGGTCTGTAATAGCGGCGGGCGCTCACTTACCCCAATGACGCGACGTGTCATGAATAGATCCTCTCAAAGTGTTGGCGATTATAGATGTCATGTTTCAGGCGTTGCCGCCTGATAGAAAGGTAAAACCCTGATAAAAAATCAAAAAAAAGCCGACTTCTCAGTCGGCTGCTTAGTAACGAATGCTTATTTAGTACCAAATATCTTGTCGCCCGCATCGCCGAGGCCCGGCATGATGTAACCATGCTCATTTAGCCCGTGGTCAATGGAAGCGGTGTACAGCTCAACGTCCGGGTGCGCTTTCTCTAAGGCGGCAATCCCTTCTGGAGCAGCAACCAGTACCAGCACTTTAATGCTCTGGCAGCCGGCTTTTTTCAACAGGTCGATAGTGGCAATCATTGAGCCACCGGTCGCCAGCATTGGGTCAACCACCAGCGCCAGACGCTCTTCAATATTAGAAACCAGCTTCTGGAAATAAGGCACAGGTTGCAGAGTTTCTTCGTCACGGTAGACACCCACCACGCTGATACGCGCGCTCGGCACGTGCTCCAGCACGCCTTCCATCATGCCCAGACCAGCACGCAGGATTGGTACTACGGTGATTTTCTTACCTTTGATCTGATCGATTTCTACCGGGCCGCACCAGCCTTCGATAGTCACTTTCTCAGTTTCTAAATCAGAAGTTGCTTCATACGTCAGCAGACTCCCCACCTCAGAAGCCAGTTCGCGAAAACGTTTCGTGCTGATGTCATTCTCACGCATCAGGCCCAGCTTATGTCGCACCAGCGGGTGTTTCACCTCAACGATCTTCATTTTTATTTCTCCTAAGGTGGTTGTGCTGCAAAAAAAAATCGCGAGATTATAACGCCTTTTTTTTTGAACGCCACTGCCAATAGCCTGATCGCGGTCAATAGAATGTTGATCAACAGTATAGACAGCAGAATGACTCTCAACCTCACAAGCCCCTCGCAAACGTTTGCCTTGGCTGTTAGAATTGCCGCGTTTTATTTTACCAACCGCCTTGGGGATTACGCAGTGACCGACAAGACCTCTCTCAGCTATAAAGACGCAGGTGTGGATATCGATGCGGGTAACGCATTAGTAGACCGTATCAAAGGTGTAGTAAAACAGACTCGTCGTCCGGAAGTGATGGGCGGATTGGGTGGTTTTGGTGCCCTGTGCGCGCTACCGCAAAAATATCGTGAACCTGTGCTGGTTTCGGGTACCGACGGCGTTGGCACCAAGCTGCGTCTGGCAATGGACTTGAAACGCCACGACACTATCGGCATTGATTTGGTCGCCATGTGCGTTAACGATTTGATTGTTCAGGGTGCTGAACCCCTGTTCTTCCTCGATTATTACGCCACCGGTAAGTTGGACGTCGACACCGCCGCCAGCGTCATCACCGGTATTGCCGAAGGCTGTAAGCAGTCTGGCTGTGCCTTAGTCGGCGGCGAAACCGCTGAAATGCCGGGCATGTATCACGGCGAAGATTACGACGTGGCAGGCTTCTGCGTAGGCGTGGTAGAAAAGTCAGAAATCATTGATGGCAGCAAAGTGGCTGACGGCGACGCCGTTATTGCACTGGCAGCCAGCGGCCCGCACTCCAACGGCTACTCGCTGGTGCGCAAAATCCTCGAAGTGAGCAAAACCAATCCAGAAACCACGGATTTGGCCGGTAAGTCTCTGGCAGATCACCTGCTGGCACCGACCAAAATCTACGTGAAATCGATTCTGAAATTGATTGAACAAGTTGAAGTTCACGGCATCGTTCACCTAACCGGCGGCGGCTTCTGGGAAAATATCCCGCGCGTGCTGCCAGACAACACCCAAGTGGTGATTGACGAAGCAAGCTGGCAGTGGCCGGACGTGTTCAACTGGCTGCAAACTGCCGGTAACGTTAGCCGTCACGAAATGTACCGCACCTTCAACTGTGGCGTGGGTATGTTGGTTGCTCTGCCTGCTGAACTGGCCGATGAAGCCGTGGCCTTACTGAATGATAATGGCGAAAAAGCGTGGAAAATTGGTAGCGTAAAAGCCTCTGATTCCGAAGAACGCGTTATCATCAAGTAAATTCGACTACAGACAGGTGTTGAGATGAAAAGGATCGTGGTGCTGGTATCAGGCGAAGGGAGCAACCTCCAGGCGCTAATTGATGCCTGCCAGCAAGGACGTATTTACGCGACGCTCAGCGCCGTCTTCAGTAATAAAGCCTCGGCATTCGGGCTGGAAAGGGCGCAGTCAGCCGGTATTCCCGCTCATGCATTAGATGTGAAATCCTTTGCTGACCGCGCGGCGTTTGACGTCGCGCTGGCCGATGCCATCGAGGCTTATAATCCTGACTTAGTCGTGCTTGCGGGCTACATGCGCATTCTTTCGGCTGAGTTCGTTCAGCGTTTCGCTGGGCGCATGCTCAATATCCACCCTTCCCTGCTGCCAAAATATCCCGGCCTGCACACCCATCGTCAAGCGATTGAAAATCAAGATGAAGTTCACGGTACTTCCGTCCACTTCGTGACTGAACAGCTCGACGGCGGCCCGGTGATTCTGCAAGCCAAGGTGCCGGTATTTAGCGATGACAGCGAAGATGAGCTGGTGGAGCGCGTACAGACGCAGGAACACAGCATCTATCCGCTGGTGGTGGGCTGGTTCGTGGATGGCCGTTTAGCGCTGAAAGAGGGCGTGGCCTACCTCGACGGTAATCCGCTACCAGAACAGGGTTACGCCGCAGATTAAACTGCCCATAGGCGATGATTTAACTACAAACCGGCCACGTGCCGGTTTTTTGTTTTATATCTGTTTACGTTCGTTTACATATTGACCGCTATAATGAGCGCGTCGCTACAGTTTTTCGCCTCTTTTGCTGTACTGACTCTCATCCAAAAGAGCAAAAAATAATAATCCCCAACCTCATTGCTTGAGCAAGGGCCACGGGATTTTCAGGAAATTTTATGCCTAGCAATATGCGCGTCAGATTACGTCCACTGGAAAAAGACGATTTGGCGTTCGTTCACCGTCTCGATAACAACGCGAGCATCATGCGTTACTGGTTCGAAGAGCCTTATGAAGCTTTTGTCGAACTCACCGACCTCTACAACAAACATATTCATGACCAGAGCGAACGCCGCTTTATCATTGAATATGAAGGCGGGCCTGTAGGTCTGGTGGAGTTAGTCGAGATTAATCACATACACCGTCGCGCTGAGTTTCAAATCATTATTGACCCGGCGCATCAGGGCAAAGGGTTTGCCGGTGATGCCGTTAAGTTAGCGATGGACTACGCCTTCTCGGTTCTAAACCTCTACAAGCTGTATTTGATCGTCGATAAAGAAAACCAAAAGGCGATCCATATTTACAACAAGTTGGGCTTTGAAGTAGAAGGCGAATTGAAACAGGAATTCTTCGTCAACGGGGAATACCGCAGCGCTATCCGTATGTGCATTTTCCAACCACAATTCCTGGCGAAGTACAAAACCAAGCCGGTGGAATCCAAACGCGTTGATCCTATTGGCGCAGGCGTGGTTTAACCGCCCTTAATTAGCGGTGAACAAGCAGCTTCTTTGAAGCCAGTCTTCTACAGATATCTTGTTCACCGCTAAGCTTTTTCCTCCCCTATTCCTGCAATTAACGCTCACTTTTCGCCCTTTCATTTAACCTCCGCTTTGTATTGGACTTTCCTGTCAATCTTTCGCAATATTGGTAGTAGACACTAGGCCCCTCTCTCTCAATATTTTCCATTAGAGATATGTCGAACATCCGCCGGATGTGAGCTGGAAATAGCGAGATTTTCCCTAGTGATTCATCGTGATAACGCTGAATGTTGGGCCAAAAAGAATGGAGTTAAAATGGGTCAGGAAAAGCTTTATATAGAAAAAGAACTGAGCTGGCTGTCCTTCAATGAACGTGTATTGCAGGAAGCGGCAGACAAAAGCAATCCTCTGATCGAACGCATGCGTTTTTTGGGCATCTACTCCAACAATCTGGACGAATTCTACAAAGTCCGTTTTGCCGATTTAAAACGCCGAATTTTAATTAGCGAAGAACAAGGTTTTATTGGTGCATCGCGCCACCTGCTGAAAAAGATTCAGGCCAAGGTTCTGCGCATCGACCAAGAGTTTGACAGTCTCTACAACGACCTGCTGCTGGAGATGGCGCGCAACCAGATTTTCCTGATCAATGAGCGTCAGGTGTCTGAAAACCAGCAAAATTGGCTGCGTCAGTATTTCAAACAGCATTTACGCCAGTTCATCACGCCTATTCTGATCAATCACGACACCAATCTGGTTCAGTTCCTCAAAGACGATTACACCTATCTGGCGGTGGAAATTATTCGCGGCGAAGAGATCCACTACGCGCTGCTGGAAATCCCGTCAGACAAAGTGCCGCGCTTCGTGAACTTGCCGCCGGAAACCCCGCGCCGCCGCAAGCCAATGATCTTGCTGGATAACATCCTGCGTTACTGCCTCGATGACATCTTCAAAGGCTTCTTTGATTACGACCAGCTCAACGCGTATTCGATGAAAATGACCCGTGACGCCGAGTATGACTTGGTCACGGAAATGGAATCGAGCCTGCTGGAACTGATGTCTTCGAGCCTAAAACAGCGCCTGACCGCCGAACCGGTGCGCTTTGTGTATCAGCGCGATATGCCTGATGACATGGTCGAGCTGCTGCGCGGCAAACTGGGGATTTCCAACTATGACTCGGTGATCCCCGGCGGCCGTTACCACAACTTCAAAGACTTCATCGGCTTCCCAAATGTCGGCAAAGCCAATCTGGTCAATCGCCCGCTGCCAAGACTGCGTCACCTGTTCTTCGACAAATTCCGCAACGGCTTCGAGGCAATTCGCCAACAAGACGTGCTGCTTTACTACCCGTATTACACCTTTGAACACGTGCTGGAGCTGCTGCGTCAGGCCTCTTTCGACCCCAACGTGCTCTCCATCAAAATCAATATTTACCGCGTTGCGAAAGACTCGCGCATTATTGAATCGATGATCCACGCGGCGCATAACGGCAAAAAAGTCACGGTGGTGGTTGAGCTACAGGCGCGCTTTGACGAAGAGGCCAACATCCACTGGGCCAAGCGCCTGACGGAAGCTGGCGTACACGTGATCTTCTCCGCGCCGGGCCTGAAGATCCACGCCAAACTATTTCTTATCTCACGCCGGGAAGGCGATGAAATCGTCCGCTATGCTCATATTGGGACCGGCAACTTTAACGAGAAAACCGCCCGTCTTTACACCGACTACTCCTTGCTGACGGCGGACAGCCGCATCACCAATGAAGTGCGCCGGGTATTTAACTTTATTGAGAATCCGTACCGTCCGGTGACCTTCGAGCACCTGATGGTGTCGCCGCAAAACTCCCGCGACATGCTGTATAAGCTGATCGATCAGGAGATTGCCAACGTGCAGGCTGGCGGTAACGGCGGGATCACGCTGAAAATCAACAATTTGGTGGATAAAGGCTTGATCGACCGCCTCTACGCCGCTTCCAACGTTGGGGTGAAAATCCGCCTGCTGATCCGCGGCATGTGCTCGCTGGTACCAGAGTTGCCGGGCGTCAGTGAAAACATTCAGGTGACCAGCATTGTTGACCGTTACCTTGAGCATGACCGTGTTTATGTGTTTGAAAACAATGGTGATACCAAAGTGTTCCTGTCCTCTGCGGACTGGATGACGCGCAACATCGACTACCGTATTGAAGTGGCTGTTGCCCTGCTGGACCCGACGCTAAGACAGCGCGTGCTCGACATCCTCGACCTGCTGTTCAGCGACACGGTGAAAGCCAGATATATTGATAAAGATCTCAGTAATCGTTATGTTCCACGCGGAAATCGTCGTAAGGTGCGCGCGCAATTGGCTATCTACGACTACCTCAAAGCCTTCGAGCTTGGACATAATAAACAGCAAAACGATTAAGCCTGACACTTTGGAGCACCACATATTATGCCCCTGAACAACACCATAAACGCCAAACCGCAAGAGATTGCGGCTATCGACCTCGGGTCAAACAGCTTCCATATGGTGATAGCGCGCGTCGTCAATGGCGCGCTACAGGTGTTGGGCCGCCTGAAGCAGCGCGTACATCTGGCGGACGGTCTGGACAGCAACAACGTGCTGAGCGAAGAAGCTATTCAGCGCGGCCTCGACTGTCTGGCGCTGTTTGCTGAGCGTTTACAAGGCTTTCCCGAAGAGAACGTGACCATTGTCGGCACCCACTCGCTGCGTCAGGCGGTGAATGCCGAAGAGTTTCTCCAGCGCGCCGCCGAAGTTATCCCCTACCCGATTGAAATCATCTCCGGGCAGGAAGAGGCGCGCCTGATTTTCATGGGCGTCGAGCACACCCAACCTGAAAAAGGCCGCAAGCTGGTGATTGATATCGGCGGCGGTTCGACCGAGTTGGTGATCGGCGAAGATTTCGAGCCACTGCTGGCAGAAAGCCGCCGCATGGGCTGCGTCAGCTTCGGGCAATACTTCTTCCCTGATGGCGAAATCAGCCGCGCCAACTTCAAACGCGCCCAGCTGGCCGCCGCGCAGAAGCTGGAAACCATGGCTTGGCAGTATCGTCTGCAAGGCTGGCAGTATGCGCTGGGAGCCTCGGGCACCATCAAAGCCACCTATGAAGTGCTGGTGGAAATGGGCGAGAAAGATGGCCTGATCACCCCTGAACGCCTGAAAATGCTTACCGACGAGGTGATGAATTATAAAAACTTCTCCTCGCTGAGCCTGCCGGGACTGTCGGAAGACCGCCAATCGGTATTCGTACCGGGTCTGGCTATTCTGTGCGGCGTGTTCGATGCTTTGGCAATCAAAGAGTTACGTCTGTCCGACGGCGCACTGCGCGAAGGCGTGCTGTATGAGATGGAAGGCCGTTTCCGCCATCAGGATATCCGCACCCGCACCGCCAAAAGTCTGGCCGAGCACTACAACATTGACCGCGAGCAGGCCCGTCGCGTGCTGGAAACCACTGAATTGCTCTACGCCCAGTGGCTGGCGCAAAACTCAAAGCTGGTGCAGCCGCAGCTCGAATCCCTGCTGAAATTCGCCGCCATGCTGCATGAAGTGGGCTTGAGCATTAACCACAGCGGCATGCATCGCCATTCGGCTTATATTTTGCAGAACACCAACCTGCCGGGCTTCAATCAGGAGCAGCAAACCCTGCTGTCTACGCTGGTGCGCTTCCACCGTAAAGCCGTAAAACTGGAAGAGCTGCCGCGCCTAAACCTGTTCAAGAAGAAGCACTACCTGCCGCTGGTGCAGCTGTTGCGCCTCGGCGCGCTGCTCAACAATCAGCGTCAATCCACCACCACGCCAGAAACGCTGCGCCTGCTGACCGATGACAACCATTGGACGCTGCGCTTCCCCGCCGGGTATTTGGCGCAGAACAATCTGGTGCAGCTGGATTTTGAACGCGAGCAGAGTTACTGGGATGACGTGACGGGCTGGAAGCTGATTCTGGAAGAAGAGGACGGCGAGCCGGAAGACGAGGCTAAATAACGCCAGCGTTGCTTAAACCGCGATCCTCTCCTGCTGCAAAGAGAGGATCGCGCTACAGCTTTTAGCCTATTACCGACTCCTGCACCAACTGACTCAGCGGCTCCGGCATACCAATCAAATACCCCTGCATATAGTCCACGCCCTGCGCCCGCAGTGCTTCGCGCTGCTCTTCGGTTTCCACAAATTCGGCAACAATCGACAAGTGCTTCATGCGCGCAACCTGACAAATTGACTGCACGATGTAGGCATCCAGCGGGTCATTCATCATGTTACGCACGAAGCTGCCGTCAATCTTCAGGATATCCGCCTGAATAAACTTCAGCCGGTCGTAGCTGGCATAGCCCGTGCCGAAATCATCAATCGCAATGCGACAACCGTAGTTGCGCAGGTCACGCATGGAGAAATCGGCGTATTTCACATTATGCAGCAAGTGAGATTCCGTCACTTCCAGCACGATTTGGAACGGCTCGACCTGATATTGCGCCATCAGCGCCTTGAACTGGCTGCTAAACGATGGGCGGCAGAAGGTCGACGGCGAGAAGTTCACCGCGAAGCGCACGCTCGGCAACTTCTCACGGTTATCGTTGATAAACATTAAAGTGTGTTTCAGCACCCAGATGTCCAGTTGGTAAGCCAGACCAAACTCATGCACCACCGGCAGGAATTTGTCCGGCGACATCAGGCCGCCCTCGTCATCCTGCATGCGCAGCAGGATTTCGTGGTAGCTGTCACCACGAATACCGGCGATGGGCTGCGCCATCAGCACGAAGCGATCTTCATCCAGCGCGCGCTGGATTTTATGCAGCATCGCCACTTTGGATTTAATCTCTTTCTGCACCTGACTGTGGTCGCTTTTATTCGACTCCGGCTTGCCGGTGGTCAGCGACACCTCGGCAATCCCACTCAGTTCCCCCAGCAGCATGTGCAGATGCTCAACCGGCGGGTAAACGGTGCAGTAGGACAGGCCGATATTCGGATGCAGCGGCAGGCCGTTCCAAATCAAACGAAAATCATCGACATAGTTCTGTAGGCGGTCGAGCTTCTCCAGCGTTTCATCGCAATTGAGGCGCAGCACCAGATCATAGCCCGGCAGGTGATACACCCTCTCCCCCTCTTGCAGGAAAGGACGCAGGCCCGTCGCCAACTGCTGTTTGAACTGAATGCGCAGCTGCATGCCGTAGTTGCGGCTAAGCACATCCATTTCCGACACGCGGATAAAACACAGCAAAGAGCGCGGATAGCGGGATAAGTCGCGATTAAAGGCGCGCAGATTCGGCAAGCCAAAAACCGGGTCCAGCAGCGCGGCTGAACGGGTCTTTTTCATCAGTCGGCGCTGCAAAGAGGAGATAGAAGCCATCAGCAGCAGGCAAATGGTAAATACCAGCATTAGGGCCGAAACAAACACCAAATTATGCACAAAGTCATTAACGTTGATGAAGCCCTGATAATGGCTAAACAGCACGATCAGCGCGACGGTCCAGACCAGCGTGATGAAGTGGTAGCCGTAGCGCATCGCGCCAAACAGCAGCACCGGCAGCAGCAGGGTTAAGGTGTAATCACTCAGCAAAATCTTGGCGATCGGCTCACTGATCCCCTCAAGGCTCAGTAAAATCACCATAGTGATCAGTAACCCAAACCACAGCATCAGCTCGGCAGGCTTCACCCCCGGCGCGCGCTGGTTGCGCATAGTTTGGCGCAGCACGCGCAAGTAACGAGGTTTGCGCATCACGCGGAAAATCAGATACCACAGATGCCCGCTCAGCAAGATGCCCAGCATCATCGCCTGCAGGTTGATAAGCGTCCGCAGAGTCATAAACTCGCGGGTGACCATGCCCAGATAGCCCGGCAGCAGCCCCAACTCCACCACAATCTGCAAAATAAAGATGTAGAGGCAGGAGAGGAAGACAACCAGCCAGAAGACGCGCGGCAGCGGCAGGCGCAGCAGCCCGAAGGACGCAGACCAGCGTTTGCCCGCCTGCCAGCGATAACCGGCCCAAGAGACGCTCAGGCAAAACAGTGAGATTAGCGTCAGCAGCGACGCCATTTCAGCGCCAATTCGCATGTCATAGCGAACAAACATGGCTATCGCGATGCCCGGCAAGGCGCGCCAGTCAAACACCATCAATAGCGCAGCACACACCGCCAGCGGCATGTACATCAAATAAGTACGGCCTTCCGGCAAGAAGATGATCGGCGAGAAGTAGGACGCAAGGTTGATGAACACCAGCGCGCACAGCAGGGGGATGCCCCACCAATGGCGGCTTAACTCACGCCAAGATAACAATTTACTCATAGGATATGTCATGTTTTTCCGCATGCGTGCTACAGAGTTGCGTGCCGGAATCATTGAGAGGCCAGATGAACGGTCAACAACGGCAAAAAGACAACGGGTTTAAGAAAATGTCATCTTGAGTGGCTGCAAAAAGTGATAAAAAGCGGATTTCGCAGCAATGACATATAAGCACGAATTTTAAGTTGACCCATATTAAACCATTTGATGAGGATCAATAAACCGAGAGTTTGATAATTTCCGCAAAAACCGTCCCTAATAAATTCACTTAAGAGTGAATAATTACTCCTTAAATTTCATGGAGCTACAAATTCCATTCAGCCATTCTTATTCAAAAGTTTAGCCGACCGAAAATCGCCAAGACAATTCTGAATATACTGACAGACACTTCCTACAAAATCAGGCTTTTTTCTGACTGTATTAGTCGATGTGCTATATTGATTGGGCGAATGAATCTGTTTTAAATCATTATTTCACCCTGATGGAGCTACGGTTTAATAAGCTGAATTTACTATGTCTAAAAAAGCCAACATCAAGATGACTAAGATCGTATTAGCGATCAGCTTCATTATTTTATTCGGACGTTTGGTTTACTCCGCCGTCGGTGCCTGGTCACATCATCAAACTCAAAAGCAGACCCAGGTAGAACAATCGACGACGCCGGCTCCCTGATTTTTAGTTTTGGAATTCAAAGGATAAGGACGCAGCATGTCTGCCAATAAGCATCGCTATCACGTACAAAAGCTGGCGGAAACACGTACCCGCATACTCAACCTGCTGCTAGACAGCGACGACCTTGCCGACAGCATTCTCGGCGAATCCAAAGATATCGACCCCGCCACGCAGTCCCTGTTGATGGACCAGACTGCCGAGCTGAGCAATCTGATCGACGGGCTACACGCCGCTGACCTTGCGGATATTTTAGAAGCCCTGCCCGAGCGCGAACGTCTGGCGCTGTGGCGCTTGGTTGACCCGGCAGATCGCGGTAAAGCCTTGGTTGAAGTCTCGGAAACCGTCTGGGACAGCCTGATTGAGGAGATGAGTGACAAAGACCTGCTGAAAACCATGTCGCTGCTGGACGTGGATGATCAGGTCTATCTGGCCGAATACCTGCCGCGTGACCTGATGGGCCGCGTACTGACCTCGCTGGACCCGCGCCAGCGCGAAAAAGTGCGTGAAGTGGTCAAGTTCGGCAAGGACACGGTCGGGCGAATCATGGATTTCGAGCTGCTGTCCGTGCGCCCAGACGTCACGCTGGGTACCGTGCAGCGCTATTTGCGCTACCGCAAAGATATTCCTGAAGCCAGTGACAAGCTGTTCGTCACTGACCGAAACAACATGTTATTAGGCGAACTGCCGCTCACCACCATTTTGCTTAACTCGCCGCATCGCCAAGTTTTTCAGGTGATGAATGACGACCCAACCTGCTTCGAACCCGAAGATAAAGCCGAAGACGCGGCCAGCGCCTTCGAACGTTATGACTTGATCACCGCGCCGGTTATCGACAAAAAAGGCAAATTGATGGGCCGCCTGACGGTCGAAGAGATCGTCGACTTCGTCAATAACGACACCGACACCAATCTGCGCCGTATGGGTGGCTTAAGCCCAGAAGAGGATGTGTTCTCGCCAGTGGGCAAGGCAGTGAGAAATCGCTGGGCGTGGCTGGCGATCAATCTTTGTACCGCCTTTGTGGCTTCGCGGGTGATTGGCCTGTTTGAAGGCACGATTTCGCAACTGGTGGCATTGGCGGCGCTGATGCCCATCGTGGCGGGTATCGGCGGTAATACGGGTAACCAGACCATTACCATGATTGTGCGCGCTCTGGCGCTGCATCAGGTGCAGCTCGGCAACCTTAAGTTTCTGATATTCAGGGAGCTGGGTGTCGCCTTAATCAACGGATTGGTGTGGGGTGGCCTGATGGGCATCGTCACCTGGCTGCTGTATGGCGACTGGGAAATGGGCGCGGTCATGACGCTGGCCATGGTGCTCAATCTACTAGTGGCCGCCAGCATGGGGGTGATTATTCCTTTAACCATGGTGCGCCTCGGCCGCGACCCGGCGGTGGGTGCCAGCGTGATGATCACGGCGATCACCGACACCGGCGGCTTCTTCATCTTCCTCGGTTTAGCGACCATTTTCCTGCTTTAACTTCTCCTAAGCTGCGCCTTAAACCCAAGGCGCAGCTTAAGTTTCTCCCTGATTAAGTCACAAGCGGGATGAGTGACTGATTAAACCCATAAAAACCTTTTCTTCTTCTCACGCAAGATTCGTTATCAATTCATTACTGATGTAGAATTCACCAAGATTATCGTTCGTGGCCGGACGGGTTATTAGAAAGGGTTTTACCGTGGAAAAGAACATATCCCGTCTGGACTCACAATCACCCATCAGTTGGAAAACCCTGTTGGTGCTGGCCGTGAGCATTTGCCTGCTGGCGCTCGCCTGCATGAAGGTTATTCAGCAATCCTCGAGTTTGGCGTCGGTCTGGCTGCCTACCGCCCTATTGATCCCGGTTTTATTCCACCATCGCTATCGCGACTGGCTGCCGTTGTTTTGCGCCGCTGGCTTAGGCATTGCCGCCTCACACTTTATGGTTCACTCGTGGTCAACGAGATATCTGCCTTATCTGTTTATCAACCTGTTTGAAGCGGGCGTCTGCGCCTTACTGCTGCGGCGCTTCTTGCCCACCAAGGATCCGCTCTCGGGTTTAGTGAACTGGGCGAAGTTCCTGCTGGTCGCCGTGGTGTTCAGCCCGCTGCTCAGCGCAATTATCATGACGCTATTCATCCAGCACACGCAGGCACCGCAGGCGTCTGAACAGCGATTTGCTACTTGGTTTATGTCCGAGGCCGTGGCTATTTTGGCCCTGACGCCGCTGGGTTTGATATACCAGAAAGGCTATTTGCAGCAGCTATTCCAGCACTCAAGCCGCCTGCTCGAGCTGATGGCGACCTTAATCATCAATATGGTGGCGGCGTTTCTGGCGCTCAAATGGCTGCCTTATCCTTTCGCTTTTATCACTATTCCCCTGCTGTGGGCGGCAATTCGCCTGCCGCGCGTTGAGGCATTTTTCATTTTTCTCAGCCTGACCCTGATGATTGCGCTGCTGCAAACCACCGGCATTATCGACATTGTCCCGCACATCACCGTGGTGCCGCCGGGCCTGCTTTTCACCCCGCTGCTGCTGATTTTGCTGCCCGCTAATGCCATGGCGATGGCGATGCACGCCCTGCGGGTCGAGAAGTCACACATCACTCAGAGCGAAAACCGTTTTCGCAATGCGATGGAATATTCCGCCATCGGCATGGCGCTGGTGTCGCCACAGGGCAAATGGCTTCAGGTCAACAAGGCCCTGTGTAACCTGCTGGGTTATGAAGCCGACTACCTGAAAACCCTGACATTTCAAGAAATAACCTATGGCGAGGACTTGGGCAAAGACCTGACGCTGCTACAGAAATTGCTCGACGGCGAGATTCAAAACTACCAGATGGAAAAACGCTATCTGCGCCGTGATGGCGAGATTGTCTGGGCCCTGCTGGCGGTTTCACTGGTGCGCGATGACGAGCAAAATCCGGTCTACCTCATCGCCCAGATTGAAGATATTAACGAGCTAAAACACACCGAAATCACCAATAAACGGCTGAGTGAAGCCCTGCACGAAGAGAAAGAGTTACTGCACATCACGCTGAATGCCATCAATGACGCGGTGATCTCTACCGATCAGCAGATGAACATCACCTTTATGAACCCGGTGGCCGAGAAGATGACCGGCTGGAGCCAAGCCAAGGCGCAGGGCAAGCCGGTGAGTGATGTGGTGCATCTTACCATTGGCCCGGACGGTGAACTGATCAACGACCTGATGGCGATGTACAGCAGCCAGTATCTGCACACCTCTCTCGAGCAATCGCTGATTTTGCACGGCTATCACACCGGCCAGTTCGACGTGCAGCTGGCGATATCGCCGATGCGTAAGCTCAACGCCGAGCCCATTGGTCTGGTACTGGTGCTACAGGACGTAAGTAAGTCTCGCGAACTGATGCGCCAGCTTAGCTACAGCGCGTCCCACGATTTGCTGACTGATTTAGCCAATCGCGGCTGCTTTGAAGAGAGCCTGAAAGGCGCGCTAACACTGACCGCCGAGCAGCAACAGCAGCACAGTCTGGCCTTTATCGATCTCGACCATTTCAAGGCGGTCAATGATACCGCCGGGCACGCGGCTGGCGACGAATTGCTGCGCCAATTAAGCCAGCTGATGCAAGACCATATTCGCAATAGCGACCGGCTGGCGCGTCTGGGTGGCGATGAGTTTGCCCTGCTGCTGCTAGACTGCCCGCACGAGCAGGGCTTGCAGGTTGTTCAGTCATTAGTGAACAAAATCAATGAATTCCAGTTTATGTGGGAAAACCAAATTTACCGCATTGGCGCCAGCGCGGGCATCACGCGCATCACTGACGCCTCGCTCAGCAGCAGTGAATATATGGCGCAGGCCGACGTCGCCTGCTACACCGCCAAAAATCGCGGCCGCGGGCAGGTGTTCGCCTATGAAGAGCAGCAAAAGCGCCTGCTGGCCTCACACGCGGCGATTTTCCGCCCCGAAGATATCCGCCGCGTGCTGAATGAAGATCAGCTGTCGCTCAACTGCCGCGCCGCGTCACCGCCGAAAACGCCGCTTTCCGTCTGTTTCTATCAGCTTTCGCTGCAATTCGTGCAGCCGGTGAATGGCATTCAGCACGCCGAACTGCTGATAGAGGCCGCGCGTTTCTACGACATGATGCCGGAAATCGACCGCTGGATGCTGCGTCAGGTGCTGGAGGTTCATGCTAAGGGCATCAACAATAAGGGAATTTGCGTGGCTATCCCGCTCGCCACGGAGAGCCTGCTGCAAGAGAGTTTGCGCCAAGAGCTAACTCGCCTGTTGGATAACACGCTAATGCCAATGGGCTCAGTGAACCTGATGATCGAACCCGAGGTGTTGCTCAAGCACCCGCATCTGCGGCAGTACATTGCCGAGTTGAAGCAGCGCGGCTGTAAAATCGTGCTGCGCAACATTGGTAAGAATCTGAATGAATTTAACGCGTTGCCAGAAGGCAGCGTGGATTACGTGCAGATTGATCCGACCTTTATGAGCCAGTTGCACTACAACCAAATGGATGAAGTGCTGGTCACCATCCTGCACGGCAACACCCATCGGCTGGCGGCTCAGACGCTGGCTGGCCCGGCGGATTTAAATGAAACTTTGGAAAAGCTGACCAGCATTGGTATCGATTTAGTGGAAGGCGACACCATCGCGCCGCTGACCTCGCTCAATACCCTGCTCAACACCGGCTATTTCGGCATTCACTAAAAGCGAGTTACCCCTGCGCCTCTTCCTCAGGGATAAAGTCATTATTGGCCCACAGGTGCAAGGTGGCGTAGGTGCGCCAAGGCTGCCAGCGCTGGGCATAGCGGGCAATTTTGCCCGGCGTCATATTGGGGAAACGCTGTTTAATCAGGTAGTCGCCGCCGAGGAACACGTCGGGCGCGGACCACGCCCGCATAGCGATATAGCTGGCGGTCCAGCCACCAATTCCCGGCATCGCCAGCAGCTGTTTCACGCCCTGCGTTACATCCTGCATGTTGTTCAGCGGCAGGCTGCCCTCTTCCACCGCCTTTGCCACCCCAATCAAACAGGCCGCCCGTTTGGCCTGCACGCCAATACCACGCAGGTCATCCACGCTCAGTTGAGCAATGCGTTCCGGCGTCGGGAACAGGTGGGTTAATCCGGCAAAAGGCGTGTCGATAACTCCCCCCCAGTTCTGCGTCAGCCGCGTCGCCAGCGTCGCCGCCATTTTGACACTCACCAGTTGGCCGAGGATCGCCCGCACCGTGAGTTCAAACCGATTGATACACCCCGGCAGCCGCAGCCCGACGTTGTTTTGCGCCAGCTCCCCCAGCCCGGCGGCAATCAGGTGCGGATCTGCGTCTAAATCCAGCAGCAGGCTAACCTGCCGCTCAACGCGCTCAGCCACTTGTTCAAGCGACGGCGAGAGGCTCAGCTCCACGCAATTTCTTTCCGGCAATGGCCGTAATCGCAACCACCCCGCAATAGCCCCGGTTTCAGATTCCACTACCAGCGTGCGCTGATAGAAGCCATCCAGCATCTGCTCAACGCCCGCTAAGGCGCGAGCACCAAGGAAGGAGTTCATCCAGCCCCAGTCATAAGGCGGCGTATAAGGGAGGTAGCGGGGTTTAGTCACGGGGGCGGGCCTATTTATTTTTGGAAAATAAAGGTAACAGGAAATGGGGGCGTTGCCACGCTGACTGGCTTTTTAAATTCAACTTCAACTTCAAGGTCGTGGG
>NZ_JMPJ01000063.1 GCF_000735345.1 Ewingella americana ATCC 33852
CCCGAACTGAGGGAACCGCCTAAGCGGCGGCACTTCGCGACGATCATCAAGGTTGCTGAAACATGTCCATCCCAACCCTGCGCAGCCTCGATCTTCCAGCAATAAAAAGCGCGGGAGTCCAGAGGGCGCGCGCTTACGCGCCTTCTGGGCCAGTTTGCGTGGCAACGCAAGGTTTTGAAGTTGAATTTAAAGCTTCTGAGGCCGTAGGCTCCCACCCCACACTTAAATTTGAAATTAAAACCAAAACCACATAAAGTCCCCCCCCTTCTTTGGCATGGGGAACCGTGATGTTTATTGGATTTGACTACGGCACAGCGAATTGCTCGGTAGCAGTGATGCGCGACAATGACGCCCACTTATTGGCGTTGGAAAACAACGATCCTTATTTACCCTCCATGCTGTGTGCGCCTACGCGTGAAGCGGTCAGCGAATGGCTGAACCGTCACGGGCAGGTTCCTACGGGCAGCGATGAGAATTTAGCTCTGCTGCGCCGCAGTATCAGTTTTAACCGGGAAGAAGATATTCCGGTCAATGCCAACAGCGTTAATTTTGGCTTGCACGCGCTTTCTACTTATATGGAAGACCCGGAAGAAGTCTATTTCGTGCGCTCGCCGAAATCCTTCTTGGGCGCTAATGGCTTAAAACCGCAACAGATTGCCCTGTTTGAAGACTTGGTTTGCGCCATGATGTTCCACATCAAGCGTCAGGCTGAAAATTCTTTGCAGCAGAGCATCGAGCAGACGGTGATTGGTCGCCCGATCAACTTCCAAGGGATGGGTGGCGAAGAGGCAAACCGTCAGGCGCAGGGCATTTTGCAGCGCGCTGCCGAGCGTGCGGGCTTCCGCGATATCGCTTTCCAGTTCGAACCTGTCGCGGCGGGGCTGGATTTTGAAGCCACGCTGACGGAAGAGAAAACCGTGCTGGTGGTGGATATCGGCGGTGGTACCACCGACTGCTCGGTGCTGCTGATGGGCCCGCAGTGGCGTGATAAAGCCGAGCGCCAGCAAAGCCTGCTGGGGCACAGCGGCTGCCGCGTTGGCGGTAACGACCTCGACATCATGACCGCCTTCAAACAGTTGACTCCACAACTGGGCATGGGCACTGAAATGACCAAGGGGATCGCCATTCCCGCGCTGCCTTATTGGAACGCCGTGGCGACCAATGACGTGCCAGCGCAGGCTGATTTCTACAGCGTCGCTAATGGCCGCATGCTGCGCGATTTGATTCGCGACGCCGCGCAGCCTGACCAAGTGAAGCGCCTGCTGAAAGTCCATCAGCAGCGCCTGAGCTACCGTCTGGTTCGTGCCGCAGAAGAGAGCAAAATTGCGCTGTCGGAGCGTGAAAGCGTGATCGCCGGGCTAGAGTTTATCGAAGCCGGTCTGGCGGAAAGCATCAGCCAGCAGCAGTTGAGCGAGGCTATCGCCCAGCCGCTGGAGCGCATTCAGGAGCAGGTAAATCTGGCGCTCTCCACCAGCGACATCAAGCCGGACGTTATCTACCTGACTGGCGGTAGCGCCCGTTCGCCGCTGCTGCGCGCCGCGTTGCAGGCACAGCTGCCGGGCATTCCACTGGTCGGTGGCAACGACTTTGGCTCGGTCACCGCCGGTTTGGCGCGCTGGGCGCAAACGCTGTTCCGCTAAGCGTTAGCTGCAATAAAAAACCGCCCTCGGGCGGTTTTTTTATTTCTGGCAAACGGGCTTACTCCCAGCGGCTGCCTTCATTGATCAACGCAATATCTGCGTCGTCCAACTTCAAGGTGGCGGCTTTAGCCAGCTCATCCAACTGCTCAAGAGTGGTGGCGCTGACAATTGGCGAGGTGATGCTTGGGCGGGCAATCTGCCACGCCAGCGCCACCTGCCCCGGCTTAGCGCCGTGCTTCTTCGCCACGCTATCCAAGGCGGCCAATACTTTCAGCCCGCGCTCATTCAGGTAGCGCTCAATCACCGACTCGCCACGCTTACTTTTGCTGGCATCGGCCTTGGTGCGGTACTTCCCGGTGAGGAAACCGGCGGCAAGGCCGTAGAAGTTGATCACGCCCAAACCATTGTCCGTCACCACTTTCTCTAACGCTTCTTCGTAGACTTTACGGTCATACGGGTTGTAGAGCGGTTGCAGGGTTTCATAGCGCGCCAATCCATTCTCTTTACTCACTTTCAAGGCTTCTGCAAGACGCGGCGCGCTGTAGTTCGAGGCACCAATGGCGCGCACTTTACCCTCTTTAATCAAGGCATCGAAGGCGGCCAGCGACTCGGCCAATGGCGTGTCGGCGTCGTCATCGTGCGACTGATAAAGGTCGATATGGTCGGTTTGCAGGCGCTTCAGAGAGGCTTCAACTGCCTGTTTGATGTAGCGAGGCGACAACCCCACTTTGCCCTCACCCATCGGCTTGCCGACTTTGGTCGCCAAAATAATCTGGTCGCGCTTGCCGGTTTTTTTCAGCCATTTGCCGATAATAGTTTCAGATTCGCCGCCGCTATTGCCTTCAACCCAGCTGGAATAAACATCCGCGGTGTCGATAAAATTAAGCTTATGGTCAAGTAAGGCGTCGAGAAGGCTAAAAGATGTCGATTCGTCCGCCGTCCAGCCAAATACGTTGCCACCAAAAGTGAGCACTGGTACCTGAATTCCTGAACGACCTAATTCTCTTTTACTCATAACGTTTCCCTTTTTTCTGACGTGAATAATGCTTCGCTTATTAACTATTTTAAGGTGAACAATAACAGTAGCATCCGTTGGAAAAAAGTCAGTCCGGATAAGGCTTTATTTACACAAATTATGAAAATCTCTCCTTATTTCCTCCATTTTTCATTGCCTTCCGCTGGCTACAATATAAGCCGTAAAAGAATCGAAAAACGACCGCAGACTGGCGTGAATCATTGCTACCCTTTAATTAATAAGATTTATCTACCAAGAGAAGATCAATACTGTGCGAAAAAGCCCTCTGAGACTGTTTATTACTTTGCTGGTATTGGTCATTGCCGCGCTGGCCGCTTGGTATTTCTACGCCAATAAATCTTCTGTTCCTACGGCCAACGCGCCGGGCGCGACTCAGCAAAAACGCGGGGCAAGCTCGGGCGGGGGCCGCCGAAATATGCCGATGCCGCCGGTGCAGGCGGCGCTGGCGGTTGAGAAATCTGTGCCGCAATACCTCAGCGGGCTTGGCACGGTGACGGCGTCGAACACCGTGACGGTGCGCAGCCGGGTAGACGGTCAGCTAATGGCGCTGCACTTTACCGAGGGGCAACAGGTGAAAGCCGGTGACCTGCTGGCGGAAATCGACCCGCGGCCGTTTCAGGTTCAGCTGACGCAGGCGCAGGGCCAGCTCGACAAAGATCAGGCCACGCTGGACAACGCCCGTCGCGATTTAGATCGCTATCAGCAACTGGTGAAAACCAATCTGGTTTCGCGCCAAGAGTTGGACACCCAGCAGTCGCTGGTGCGCCAGAGCGAAGGTGCCGTGGCCGTGGATAAAGGCGCGGTGGACAGCGCCAAGCTACAGCTGACTTACAGCAAAATCACCTCGCCAATTAATGGCCGCGTCGGCCTTAAGCAGGTGGATATCGGCAATATCATCTCCAGCGGCGACACCACGGGCATTGTCATCCTCACCCAAACTCAGCCGATTGACGCCGTTTTCACCCTGCCGGAAGCCAACATCAGCACCATTGTTGAAGCGCAGCGCGCCGGACAACCGCTGGTGGTGGAAGCCTGGGACAGAACCAATCAGCACCAGCTCACGCAGGGACAACTGCTGACGCTGGATAACCAAATAGACCCGACCACCGGCACCATCAAGCTGAAAGCGCGGTTTGATAATCAGGATAACGCGCTGTTTCCTAATCAATTTGTCAATGCGCGGCTGAAAATCGGCACCCTGCAAAACGCCGTGGTGGTGCCAACCGCCGCCGTGCAGATGGGCAACGAAGGCCACTTCGTCTGGGTGGTGGACGGTGATAAGAAAGTCAGCAAACACATTGTCACCACCGGCACCCAAGACAGCCAACAAACCGTGATAACCGGCGGACTGAGTGCCGGGGAAAACGTGGTCACTGACGGCATCGACCGCCTGACTGAAGGTGCGACGGTGGAGGTGATTGCGCCGCAAACCGCCGCGCAGGCCGCCGAGGCGGAGAAAAACGCTGAGAAACACGCGGGCAAACACCATCGCCAGAGGTCCTCTTCCTGATGCAGGTGATGCCAGACAGACCACAGGGCGGGCCTTCCCGCCTGTTTATCCTCCGCCCGGTCGCCACCACGCTGCTGATGATCGCCATTCTATTGGCGGGCATTATTGGCTACCGCGCCCTGCCGGTCGCCGCACTGCCGGAGGTAGATTACCCGACTATTCAGGTCGTTACGCTCTATCCCGGTGCCAGCCCTGACGTCACCACCTCCGCCATTACCGCCCCGCTGGAGCGCCAGTTTGGGCAGATGTCCGGCCTGAAACAGATGCAGTCGCAAAGCTCCGGCGGCGCGTCGGTCATTACCTTGCAGTTTGGCCTCGACCTGTCGCTGGACGTCGCCGAGCAGGAGGTGCAGGCGGCCATCAACTCCGCCACCAACTTACTGCCGACCGACCTGCCGAACCCGCCGGTTTATAGCAAAGTTAACCCGGCTGACCCGCCAATCATGACGCTGGCGGTGACCTCCAGCGCGATGGCGATGACGGCGGTGGAAGACTTAGTCGAAACCCGCGTGTTGCAAAAGCTGGCGCAGGTCAGCGGCGTTGGTCGGGTGAGCATCTCCGGCGGCCAGCGCCCGGCGGTGCGGGTCAAGCTCAACGCCCCCGCCATGGCGGCGCTGGGTTTAACCAGCGAAGAGGTGCGCACGGCAATTGCGGCGGCCAACGTTAATTCGGCCAAAGGCAGCTTCGACGGGCCGGAGCGCTCGGTCACGCTGTCAGCCAATGACCAGATGAAAAGCGCCGCCGACTACCGCGCGCTGGTGGTCAGCTACCAAAACGGCGCGCCAGTCAGACTGCAGGACATCGCGGAGATTGAACAAGGGGCGCAAAACGACAAACTGGCGGCTTGGGCGGATAAAAAACCCGCCATCGTGCTTAATATTCAGCGCCAGCCGGGGGCCAACGTGATCACCACGGCGGACAGCATCCGCAACATTCTGCCGACGCTTCAAGAGAATTTGCCGAAATCAGTTAAGGTCGAGCTGGTCACTGACCGCACCGTGACCATTCGCCACTCGGTGAGCGACGTGCAGTTCGAACTGCTGCTCTCCGTCGCGCTGGTGGTGATGGTGATGTACCTGTTTTTACGCAATATGGCGGCGACGCTTATCCCCAGCGTCGCAGTGCCGCTGTCGCTGATTGGCACCTTCGCCGCGATGTATTTCCTTGGTTTTTCAGTTAATAACCTAACTTTGATGGCCCTGACCATCGCCACCGGCTTCGTGGTGGATGACGCCATCGTGGTGATCGAAAACATTTCGCGCTACATCGAAAAGGGCGAAACGCCACTCAATGCCGCGCTGAAGGGGGCCGGTGAAATCGGCTTCACCATCATCTCCCTGACCTTCTCGCTGATTGCGGTGCTGATCCCGCTGCTGTTTATGGGGGATATCGTCGGGCGCTTGTTCCGCGAGTTCGCCGTCACGCTGGCGATAGCCATTCTGATCTCCGCCGTGGTGTCGCTGACTCTGACCCCGATGATGTGCGCCCGCATGCTCAGCCACGAATCGCTGCGCAAACAGAACCGTTTCTCGCGCGCTTCCGAACGCATGTTCGACCGGGTGATTGCTACTTATGGTCGCGGGCTGACGGTGGTGCTGCGCCACCAGTGGCTGACGCTCGGCGTGGCGCTGGGCACGCTTGCGCTCACCGCCCTGCTCTATTTGCTGATCCCAAAAGGCTTTTTCCCGGTACAAGATAACGGCCTGATTCAGGGCACGCTGGTCGCGCCGCAGTCGGTTTCCTTTAGCAATATGGCGGAACGCCAACAGCAGGTAGCGGCGATTTTGCTGCAAGACCCGGATGTCGAAAGCCTGACCTCGTTTATCGGCGTGGACGGCGCGAACCCGACGCTGAATACCGGACGCTTGCAGATAGCCTTGAAGCCGTTGAGCGATCGCAGCGATCGGGTTGATGCCATTATCCCGCGCCTGCGCGACGAGGTTGCCAAGGTGCCGGGGGTCGATCTTTACCTCCAGCCGGTGCAGGATTTGACCATCGACACCCAAGTCGCCCGCACGCAGTACCAGTTCACCTTGCAAACCCTGACCACGGACTCGCTCGGCCGCTGGGTGCCGCAGCTGTTGGAGCAATTACGCACTCTGCCGCAGCTTCAGGATGTCAGCAGCGACTGGCAGGATCAGGGGCTGGAAGCCTATATCAAGGTGGATCGCGACAGCGCCAGCCGGTTGGGCATCAGCCTGACCGACGTCGATAACGCGCTGTATAACGCTTTCGGCCAGCGGCTGATTTCCACTATTTATACCCAAGCCAATCAGTATCGCGTGGTGCTGGTGCATGACACGGCGCAAACGCCGGGTTTCAGCGCGTTGCAGGATATTCGCCTGAACGGCAGCAACGGCAACAGCATTCCGCTCAGCGCCATCGCCCAGTTCGAGCAGCGTAAAACCGCGCTGTCGGTCAATCACCTTGACCAGTTCCTGTCGGCCAGCGTGTCGTTTAACGTCGCGCCGGGCTATTCTCTCGGCGAGGCGGTTGAGGCGATTAAACAGACCCAGCAGAATCTGGCGATGCCTGCGGACATCAGCGTGCAGTTCCAAGGGGCGACGCTGGCGTTTGAAGCCGCG
Source organism: Ewingella americana ATCC 33852 (assembly GCF_000735345.1). Lineage (GTDB taxonomy): Bacteria > Pseudomonadota > Gammaproteobacteria > Enterobacterales > Enterobacteriaceae > Ewingella > Ewingella americana. The sequence goes on from NZ_JMPJ01000063.1 coordinate 6,772, forward strand.
CTCGGCAGCACGCTGTGGCTGATTTTGGCCGCGGTAGTGGCGATGTACATCGTGCTCGGCGTGCTTTATGAGAGCTTTATTCATCCGGTAACCATTCTTTCGACTCTGCCGACGGCGGGGGTCGGCGCATTGCTGGCCCTGATGCTGGCGGGCAGCGAGCTGGACGTGATTGCCATCATCGGCATTATTTTGCTGATTGGTATCGTGAAAAAGAACGCCATCATGATGATCGACTTCGCGCTGGCCGCCGAGCGCGATCAGGGCATGACGCCGTATGAGGCAATTTATCAAGCCTGCCTGCTGCGCTTTAGGCCGATTTTAATGACCACGCTGGCGGCGCTGCTCGGCGCGCTGCCGCTGATGCTCAGTACTGGCGTGGGTGCCGAACTGCGCCGCCCGCTGGGGATCTGTATGGTCGGCGGGCTAATTGTCAGCCAAGTGCTGACCCTGTTCACCACGCCGGTGATTTACCTGCTGTTTGATAAACTGGCGCGCCGCGTTCGCCCTCGCGCCAGCACGCCACGGACTGACGGATGAAGGTTTTCGCGCTGTTCATCCATCGCCCGGTGGCCACTACCCTGCTGACGCTGGCTATCCTGCTGGCGGGGATTTTGGGGTTCCGCCTGCTGCCGGTCGCGCCGCTGCCGCAGGTAGATTACCCGGTGATTTCGGTCACCGCGTCACTGCCGGGGGCTGACCCGGAAACCATGGCCGCCTCGGTGGCTACGCCGCTGGAGAGCACCTTGGGCACCATTGCCGGGGTGAATGAAATGACCTCCACCAGCACGCTCGGCAGTACCCGTATCACCCTCGAATTCGACTTTGACCGCGACATCAACGGCGCGGCGCGCGACGTGCAGGCGGCGATTAATGCCGCGCAAAGCCTGCTGCCTTCGGGCATGCCGAGCCGCCCGACCTATCGCAAAGCCAACCCGTCCGACGCGCCGATCATGATAATCACCCTGACCTCCGACACCTACAGTCAGGGTCAGCTTTACGACTACGCCTCCACCCAGTTGGCGCAGACTATTTCGCAGATGGACGGCGTGGGCGACGTGACGGTCGGCGGCAGTTCTTTACCGGCGGTGAGGGTCGATCTCAATCCGGAAGCGCTGTTTAATCAGGGCGTCTCCCTTGACGCGGTGCGCCAAACCATTGCCGCCGCCAACGTGCGCAAGCCGCAGGGCGCGCTGGAAGATGGCAACTCGCACTGGCAAATCCGCACCAACGACGCGCTGAAAACCGCCAAAGAGTACGCGCCGCTGGTGATCCACGTCAGCAATGGCAACACCGTGCGCCTGAGCGATGTCGCCACTGTCACCGATGGCGTGCAGGATCAGCGCAATGCCGGGCAAACCAGTCTGGCCGACGGCAGCGTGCGCCCGGCGATTTTGGTGGTGATCCGCCGCAGCGCCGACGCCAATATCATCGCCACCATTGATAGGATCCGCGCCGAGCTTCCGGCTCTGCGCGAATCCATGCCCGCCTCTATCGACATGCAGGTGGCGCAGGATCGCTCGCCCACCATTCGCGCCTCGCTGGAAGAGGTCGAAACCTCGCTGACCATCGCCGTCGGGCTGGTGATTCTGGTGGTGTTCCTGTTCCTGCGCTCGGGTCGCGCCACGCTTATTCCCGCCGTGGCGGTGCCGGTTTCGCTGATCGGCACCTTCGCCGCTATGTATCTGTGCGGCTTTAGCCTCAATAACCTGTCATTAATGGCGCTGACCATCGCCACCGGCTTTGTGGTGGATGACGCCATCGTGGTGCTGGAGAATATTTCTCGCCATATCGAAGCGGGGATGAAACCGATGAACGCCGCTCTGCAAGGGGTGAAAGAAGTCGGTTTTACCGTGCTGTCGATGAGCGTTTCGCTGGTGGCGGTGTTTATCCCGCTGCTTCTAATGAGTGGTCTGCCGGGGCGCTTGTTCCGCGAATTTGCGGTGACGCTGTCGGTCGCTATCGGTATTTCGCTCGTCGTCTCGCTGACCTTAACGCCGATGATGTGCGCCTGGATGCTGCGCGCCTCATCATTGCCAAAACAGCCGAAGAAGCGGGGGCTGACCAACCTGCTGTTGCGCATGCAGCAGGGCTATGGCCGCTCGTTGAACTGGGTGCTCAACCACGCGCGCTGGGTCGGCGTGGTGCTGCTGGCGACCATCGCGCTCAACGTCTGGCTCTATATTTCCATCCCCAAAACCTTCTTCCCCGAGCAGGATACCGGGCGGCTGATGGGCTTTATTCAGGCCGACCAGAGCATTTCGTTTCAGGCGATGCGCGGTAAAATGTCGGACTTCATTCGCATCGTCAGTCAGGACAAAGATGTCGCCAACGTCACCGGCTATACCGGCGGGTCGCGCACTAACAGCGGCATGATGTTTATTTCGCTCAAGCCGCTGTCCGAGCGTAAAAGCAATGCCCAAGAGGTGATTGCGCGTATTCGCGTGGCCGCCGCCCAAGAGCCGGGCGCGGGGTTGTACCTCTCGGCGGTGCAGGACGTGCGGGTCGGCGGGCGTCAGGGCAACGCCAGCTACCAATACACGCTGCTGTCGGACAATTTGCAGGATTTACGCCAGTGGGTGCCGAAAGTCACCGATGCGCTGACCAACCTGCCGGAGCTGGCTGACGTCAGTTCCGACCAGCAGGATAAAGGTGCTGAGATGCAGCTGACCTACGACCGCGCCACCATGGCCCGGCTGGGGATCTCCATTTCGGCGGCCAACGCCCTGCTCAATAACGCCTTCGGCCAGCGGCAGATTTCCACCATCTACCAGCCGCTCAATCAGTACAAAGTGGTGATGGAAGTCGCACCTCAGTACACCCAAGATGTCAGTTCGCTGAGCAAAATGTTTATTATTAACAGTGAAGGGAAGTCGATCCCGCTGTCTGATTTCGCCAAGTGGCAGCCCGCCAGCGCACCGTTGCAGGTCAATCATCAGGGGATGTCGGCGGCGGGGACGGTGTCGTTTAACCTGCCGGAGGGCGGCAGTTTGTCCGACGCCTCGGCGGCGATTGAGCGCACCATGACCCAGCTCGGCGTGCCAGCGACCATTCACGGCCAGTTCGCCGGGACGGCGCAGGTGTTCCAAGAAACGCTGCGTTCCCAGCTATTGCTGATTATCGCCGCCATTGCCACGGTGTATATTGTGTTGGGCATATTATATGAGAGTTACATTCACCCGCTGACTATATTGTCTACCCTGCCGTCAGCCGGAGTGGGTGCGCTGTTGGCGCTGGAGCTGTTTGGCGCGCCCTTTAGCCTGATAGCTCTGATTGGCATTATGTTATTGATTGGTATCGTGAAAAAGAACGCTATTATGATGGTGGATTTCGCGCTCGATGCGCAAAGGCGGGGTCAGCTCACCGCCCGCGAAGCTATCTTCCAAGCCTGCCTGCTGCGTTTCAGGCCAATCATGATGACTACGCTGGCAGCGCTGTTTGGCGCGCTGCCGCTGGTTCTCACCTCGGGCGATGGTGCAGAACTCCGCCAGCCACTCGGCATCACCATTGTTGGCGGTCTGGCAATGAGCCAACTGCTGACGCTTTACACCACGCCGGTGGTTTACCTGTTCTTTGACCGATTGCGCAGCCGCTTTAGCCCTAATTCAACAACAACCAAAATTGCGCCATTGGCGGATACGGATTAATGACTTCATCGACTTCACCGACAGAAATAACAGAAACACCCCCACCCGCGCCTTTGCCGCCCTCGGTTCGCTGGCAGCTGTGGATTGTCGCCTTCGGCTTCTTTATGCAGGCGCTCGACACCACCATCGTCAATACCGCCCTGCCGTCGATGGCGGTGAGTCTGGGTGAAAACCCGCTGCATATGCACAGCGTGGTGGTGGCCTACGTGCTGACCGTGGCGGTGATGCTGCCCGCCAGCGGCTGGCTGGCCGACCGTATTGGCGTCAAATGGGTGTTCTTCTCGGCGATTGTGCTGTTCACCGTCGGCTCGCTGCTCTGTGCGCAGTCCTCCAGTTTGCAGGAGTTGGTGATGTCCCGCGTGGTACAAGGCGTGGGGGGCGCAATGATGGTGCCGGTCGGGCGGCTGACGGTGCTGAAAATCGTGCCGCGCAGTGAATATATGGCGGCGATGACCATGGTGACGCTGCCCGGACAGGTCGGCCCGCTGCTTGGCCCGGCGCTCGGCGGCTTTCTGGTGGAGTATGCCAGCTGGCACTGGATCTTCCTGATTAACCTGCCGGTGGGCATCGCCGGTTGTATCGCCACCGTGATGATTATCCCCAATTACCAGATGCAGACCCGGCGCTTCGACATCAGCGGCTTTGTGATGCTGGCGATAGGCATGGCGACGCTGACGCTGGCGCTGGACGGCAGTCGCGGGCTGGGGCTGTCGGGCTGGCAGTTGGCGCTGCTGGTGACAGTCGGTTTGGCTTCGCTCGGCATCTATTGGCTGCACGCGCGCGGTAACCTCTCCGCCCTGTTCTCTCTGCGTCTGTTCCACACCGCCACCTTTAAAATTGGCCTGATTGGCAGCTTCTTTGGCCGCATCGGCAGCGGCATGCTGCCCTTTATGACGCCGGTCTTCTTGCAGCTCGGCCTCGGCTTTACGCCTTTCCACGCTGGGCTGATGATGGTGCCGATGGTGCTCGGCAGCATGGGGATGAAGCGCGTGGTGGTGCGGCTGGTGAACAAACTGGGGTATCGCCGGGCGCTGGTCACCGCCACGCTGCTGCTGGCCTTGATAACCTTAGTCTTCCCGCTGATCGCCATTTACGGCGCGTTCTGGATGATCCCAATCGTGCTGTTCTTCCAAGGAATGGTGAACTCGCTGCGCTTCTCGTCGATGAACACGCTAACGCTGAAAGACCTGCCGCCGCGCCTTGCCAGCAGCGGCAACAGCCTGCTGTCGATGATCATGCAGCTGTCGATGAGCGTTGGGGTGAGCGTCGCCGGTATCTTCCTCGGCCTGTTCGCCCATCAGCAGGTGCAGGCGGGCAGCGAGAACATGCACACCGCGTTCCTTTATTGTTATTTATGCATGACCTTGGTTATCGCTATTCCGGCGTGGATTTTCTCCCGCGTGCCGAACGATGACCGAAAAAATGCCCTGATTGACCGTCGCCGCGCGCAAGCAGGCTCACCCGATCCGATGAGAAAATCATGAGACCAGGAATTACCGCCAAGCTGTTTATGGCTATCTTCTTCACCTGCGGCTTGGTGTTAATCACCATGAACTGGGGCGTGAGGATGAGCTTCGAACGCGGATTCATCGACTATATCCGCCAGAGTAATGAGCAACGCGTCGAGCTGCTGGCTGACACCCTGCAAGACCAGTACAAGCAGCACGGCAACTGGGAGTTTTTGCAAAAAAATGACAAGCTGATCTACCAGATCATGCGTTCGTTCGAGCAGAGCAACGGCAGCAGCCTGCCGCCGCAGGGCTGGCGCACCAAGTTCTGGATCCTCGACAGCCATGACCAGCGGATTGGCGGCTCCGACTACCCGATCCCGCCAGACATGCGCGGCCCGCGCCGCGTGATGGTGGTAAATGGCGTGACTATCGGCACCGTGCTGTCGACCCCCGCCGAGCGCCTGACGCGCAATGCCGACATCAACTTTGATCGCCAGCAGAATCGCACCAGTTGGATCATCGTCGGCTTCACCGCCCTGCTGGCGGCGGCGGTCACTTGGCTGCTGTCGCGCGGCATGCTGGCGCCGGTTAAGCGTTTAGTGAAGGGTACGCATCAGCTGGCGGCGGGCAATTTCAGCACACGAGTGAAAGTGGACAGCCAAGACGAACTCGGCAAGCTGGCGCAGGACTTCAACCAGCTGGCGACCACCCTTGAGAAGAATGAGCAGATGCGCCGCGCCTTTATGGCTGATATCTCCCACGAGCTGCGTACTCCGCTGGCTGTGCTGCGCGGCGAGCTGGAAGCCATGCAGGACGGCGTGCGCAAGATGTCCCTCGACTCGCTCGGCTCGCTCCAGTCCGAAGTCTCGATTCTGACCAAACTGGTGGATGACCTGCACCAGCTGTCGCTGTCGGACGCGGGCGCGCTGGCCTATCGCAAAGAAGAGATCGACATTGTTCATCTGATCCAACTGGCCGAGGCCGGTTTCCGCGACCGTTTCCAGCAAAAGCAGTTAACTCTGACCACCCAACTGCCGGAAAAAGTGATGCTGTTCGGCGACCCGCAGCGCCTGTCCCAGCTGTTCAACAATTTGCTGGAAAACAGCCTGCGCTATACTGATGCAGGTGGCGGCTTAGAAATTATCGCCAGCAAAAAAGACAAATCGCTGCACATTAGCTTCCAAGACAGCGCGCCGGGCATCAGCGACGAGCAGCTCCAGCGCATCTTCGAGCGATTTTACCGTACCGAAGGTTCACGCAACCGCGCCAGCGGCGGCTCCGGCCTTGGACTGGCGATTTGCCAGAACATCGTTGAAGCACACGGCGGGCGGATTAGCGCCAGCCATTCACCTTCCGGCGGCGTCTGTATGACGATTTGCCTGCCGCTTTCGATTCCACACGGACAGAGAAACTAATGAACGACTCCACACTCTCCGCCAACGCGCCGTTGAAAATTTTGATTGTTGAAGATGAGCCAAAGCTGGGCCAGCTGCTGGTGGACTACCTCGAAGCCGCCGGTTACGCCACCCAGTGGCTGTCCAACGGCAGTGACGTGGTGCCGCTGGTGAAAGCGAATCCTCCGGCGATGATCCTGCTGGATTTAATGCTGCCGGGCATCAGCGGCCTGAGCATCTGCCGCGACATTCGCCAGTTCTCCGACATTCCGATCATGATGGTGACGGCCAAAACTGAAGAGATCGACCGCCTGCTGGGACTGGAGATCGGCGCGGATGACTACATCTGCAAGCCTTACAGCCCGCGTGAGGTGGTGGCGCGCGTTAAAGTTATTTTGCGCCGCTGCGTGCGCCCGGTGGAGGGTGTCAGCGAAGATTTCGGATTGCATATCGACGAAGCCTGTTTCCAAGCCAGCTATCAGGGCCACGAGTTGGACCTCACGCCAGCTGAGTTCCGCCTGCTGAAAACCCTGTCGGTCAAGCCGGGTTACGTCTTCACCCGCGAAGTGCTGTTAAATAATTTATACGATGACTACCGCGTGGTGACCGACCGAACCATTGATAGCCATATCAAGAACCTGCGCCGCAAGCTGGAGTCCATCGACGGCGATAAAGCCTTTATTCGCGCGGTTTACGGCGTGGGATATCGCTGGGAAGCGGAACCCTGCCAGATCATTTAAGCGCCGCGACCGGCGGCTGATAAATGTAAAGAACGTGAGAGTCTGTTAAACAGATCACAGTTTTGGTTATAAAAACATCAGGCGGCGGAGCGCTGCCTGTGAAAAATCAGCCATTAACTACACTTATCTCTGGATGAAATCACTCACTGGAGAAATTTATATGGCTACCGGTCACTACGAGCTCAAGAAAGCCAAGAATGGACAGTTCCACTTTAATTTAAAGGCGGGCAATGGCGAGATCATTCTCACCAGCGAAATGTACGCCAGCAAAGCCTCTGCCGAGAACGGCATCGCCTCGGTGCAGACTAACTCCCCGGATGAGAAGCAGTACGAAGTGAAACCGGCAAAAGACGGTCAGCACTATTTTGTCCTCAAGGCGAAAAACCACCAGATCATTGGCGTCAGCGAAATGTACACCACTGACGCGGCGGCGCGTAAAGGCATTGCCTCCGTCACTAAAAACGGCCCGACCACGGATATCCGTGATTTGACCAGCTAGGCTCAACACTCAGCCTCACCTCGCCCTCTCCTTGCTCAAGGAGAGGGAGCCAAATCTGCGATACATTGCGCAAAATTGATCTAGCCCCAGTAAACCTCAAATACCCATACTAATCGGCTGCTTTTTGCATTTTCAGAAGCTACAATTTCGGCCTTTCGTCGCCCCCTCACTGGGACGGCCCTGACTTGATATCAGACTGAGATTGCTTATGTTTACTCCGGAATTACTCTCTCCGGCCGGTTCGCTGAAGAACATGCGCTACGCCTTTGCCTATGGCGCAGATGCGGTTTACGCCGGTCAGCCGCGCTACAGCCTGCGGGTGCGCAATAACGAATTTAACCACCAGAATCTGGCTATCGGCATCAACGAAGCCCACGCGCTGGGTAAAAAATTCTACGTGGTGGTTAACATCGCGCCGCACAACGCCAAGCTGAAAACCTTCCTGCGCGACTTGCAGCCGGTGATCGACATGGGCCCTGACGCGCTGATCATGTCCGACCCCGGCCTGATTATGATTGTGCGCGAAGCCTTCCCACAGATGGACATTCATTTGTCGGTGCAGGCCAATGCGGTGAACTGGGCGACGGTGAAATTCTGGAAACAGATGGGGCTGACGCGCGTTATTTTGTCTCGCGAGCTGTCGCTGGAAGAGATTGCCGAGATCCGCGCACAGGTGCCGGATATGGAAATTGAAATCTTCGTCCACGGCGCACTTTGCATGGCTTATTCCGGCCGCTGCCTGCTGTCGGGCTACATTAATAAGCGCGACCCTAATCAGGGAACCTGTACCAATGCCTGCCGCTGGGAATACAAGGTGCAGGAAGGCAAAGAGGATGACCTCGGAAATATCGTCCACCAGTATGAGCCAATTGCGGTAAAACAAGTCACTGCGGCTGAAAAGGTCGAGCCAACCCTCGGCGTCGGCCAGCCAACGGATAAAGTGTATATGCTGGAAGAGGCGATGCGCCCCGGCGAATATATGAGTGCCTTTGAAGATGAACACGGCACTTACATCATGAACTCCAAAGACTTGCGCGCCATTCAGCACGTTGAAACCCTGACCCAGATGGGCGTGCATTCGCTTAAAATCGAAGGCCGCACCAAATCCTTCTACTACTGCGCCCGCACCGCGCAGGTCTATCGCCGCGCAATTGATGATGCCGCCGCAGGCAAGCCTTTCGACCCAAGCCTGCTGACCACGCTGGAAGGGCTGGCGCACCGTGGCTACACCGAAGGCTTCCTGCGCCGTCACACCCACGACGCGCAGCAGAACTATGAATATGGCCACTCGGTGAGCGACCGCCAGCAGTTTGTCGGCGAATTTACCGGCAATCGCGTTGACGGCTGGGCGGAGATCGACGTCAAAAACAAGTTCAGCGTCGGTGACAGCGTCGAGATGATGACGCCGAAGGGAAATGTGCAATTCACCCTCGAAGCCTTACGCAATAAAAAAGGTCAGCCGGTGGATGTCGCGCCGGGAAATGGTCATATTGTTTACGTTTCACTGCCAGAAGACATCAATTTAGAATTCGCTATTTTGTTGCGCAATCTGGTAGAGACTGACACGCGTAACCCTCACGCGAAATCCTGACCTTAATAATTCAGTGATAATTACGCCACGCTCAGTGGCGTTTTTTTATTGGCTTTAAATAAAACAAAAACAATAAAAAATCTAAAAGTAAGAATCCGGTCACATTCAGCAACAAAGGCTTTAGATACTATCCTCTTCGCAATTTAGACGAATGAAAAATAAACTATCGAACGATACTAAGAACCACCTCCTTGGCCGGCTCAATCTCCCTTGAGCTGGCTTTTCTTTTATATATAGATTTATTATTCCTCACTTCAATTCTATTAACAAAATAGGTTAATAGAATTAATAACTCCTATAAGTAAATAGAAAATCATTCACCGGCTCAATTAACAAATCCCCCTATTAACTCCCTCGTTTAATTAATCCGCAGAAAATAACGCTGAGATTTGCCTTTGGAATACCTGATTATTCCGATAGCCGTCGCGGTTGTTTGTCATCTATCTTTAGAGGTAGAGTCTGAACCTTGTTACGGACAGGAGAAATTAATGAAGGAAAGCATAAAAGAAACGCCCGAGGCGCTTCTGATATTAAATGGAAAAGGGGCAGGCAATGAGATGTTACGCGAAGCCATTTACGCCCTGCGCAGCGAAGGCGTTGCCCTTGCCGTCCGTGTCACCTGGGAGCACGGCGACGCGGCGCGCTATGTGCACGAAGCCATTGAGTTAGGTTGTGAAACAGTCATTGCCGGTGGCGGCGACGGCACCATCAATGAAGTTGCCACCGCGCTCGCCAAATTGCCAGAGGGCCAGCGCCCGGCGCTAGGATTGCTGCCACTGGGCACCGCCAATGATTTCGCCACCAGCTGTGGCATCCCGCCGGAGTTCGATCAGGCCCTGCGTCTGGCGATTAAAGGCCGCGCGGTAGATATTGACCTCGCCCGAGTCAACGGCGATCGCTACTTTATCAATATGGCTACCGGCGGTTTTGGCACGCGTATCACTACCGAGACGCCTGAAAAGCTGAAATCGGCGCTCGGCGGCGTCTCTTACTTTATCCACGGCCTGCTGCGCATGGATACTCTCAAAGCCGACAGCTGCGAAATCACCGGGCCTGATTTCTCATGGGCTGGCGACGCGCTGGTGATTGGCATCGGCAATGGTCGTCAGGCCGGTGGCGGGCAGCAGATTTGCCCGGACGCCTTGATTAACGACGGCCTGTTGCAACTGCGTTTGCTCACTTCAGAAGAGCTTCTGCCGTCGTTTATTCGCAGTCTGGTCAGCAATGAAGAGAATAAAAACGTTATTTCTATCTCTCTGCCTTGGCTGGAAATTAAAGCGCCGCACGACATGACGTTCAATCTGGACGGCGAACCGCTGACCGGCACTGAATTTCATATTGAAATTCTGCCCAATGCCATTCAGTGTCGCCTGCCGCCACACTGCGCCCTGCTGGGCTAACCGCCACTTTCTCGCATTCCGCTAACCTCGTCCTCGCCTTCTTCCTAAACCGGAGAAGGCTTATCGGCTCACCCCCTCCCCGCAAGATCTTTGTGATCCTCTCCTGCAAAATCCGACATGGATACTTGTATGGTAGTCAGCATAAAGCGTATTTTTTACTCAATGCACTCTCTCTTCCTGCTTGGAAAAAGGTTTGATTGATGAAAATTGTTAACGCTGAAGTATTTGTCACTTGTCCGGGTCGTAACTTTGTCACCCTGAAAATCACCACCGACAGTGGCCTGACGGGGATTGGTGACGCCACGCTTAATGGCCGCGAGCTGCCGGTTGCCTCTTATCTGAAAGATCACGTCTGCCCGCAGCTGATTGGCCGCGACGCGCATCAGATTGAGGATATCTGGCAGTTCTTCTACAAAGGTGCCTATTGGCGTCGTGGTCCGGTGACCATGTCGGCTATCTCGGCGGTGGATATGGCGCTTTGGGACATCAAGGCCAAAGCCGCCAATATGCCGCTGTACCAGCTGCTGGGCGGCGCTTCGCGCACCGGCGTGATGGTCTACTGCCACACCACCGGCCACACCATTGATGAAGTGCTGGACGACTACGCCAAGCATAAAGAGCAGGGCTTCAAGGCGATTCGCGTCCAGTGCGGCGTGCCGGGGATGAAAACCACTTACGGCATGGCGAAAGGCAAAGGTCTGGCTTACGAGCCTGCCACCAAAGGCATCTGGCCGGAAGAGCAGCTGTGGAACACCGAAAAATACCTCGATTTCACCCCAAAACTGTTCGAGGCGGTGCGCAATAAATTTGGTTTCGATGAGCATTTGCTGCACGACATGCACCATCGCCTGACCCCTATCGAAGCCGCGCGCTTTGGTAAAAGCGTCGAAGAGCATCGCCTGTTCTGGATGGAAGACCCTACCCCGGCTGAGAACCAAGAGTGCTTCCGCCTGATCCGCCAGCACACCGTCACGCCGATTGCCGTGGGCGAAGTGTTCAACAGCATCTGGGACTGCAAACAGCTGATTGAAGAGCAGCTGATCGACTATATCCGCACCACGCTGACCCACGCGGGCGGCATCACCGGCATGCGTCGCATCGCCGATTTTGCCTCGCTGTATCAGGTGCGCACTGGCTCGCACGGGCCTTCTGACCTTTCTCCTATCTGCATGGCCGCCGCCCTGCACTTTGACCTGTGGGTGCCGAACTTTGGCGTGCAGGAGTACATGGGCTATTCCGAGCAGATGCTGGAAGTCTTCCCGCACAACTGGACCTTCGACAATGGCTACATGCATCCGGGTGAAAAACCGGGGCTGGGCATTGAGTTTGACGAGAAACTGGCCGCGAAATATCCGTATGAACCGGCACACCTGCCGGTAGCTCGTCTGGATGACGGTACTCTGTGGAACTGGTAAGGAAATCATCATGAAAAGCGTTGTTATCCAACAGCCCGGCGAACTCATTATTGCAGAGAAGCCCCTGCCGCAGCCTGCGGCGGGCGAGGTGCGAGTGAAACTAGCCTATGCCGGAATTTGTGGCTCCGACGTGCACATTTACCACGGGCACAACCCCTTTGCGAAATACCCGCGCGTCATCGGCCACGAGTTCTTCGGCCATATTGACGCCGTGGGCCAAGGCGTAGAAAGCAGCCGTATCGGCCAGCGCGTAGTGGTTGACCCGGTAGTGAGCTGCGGCCACTGCTACCCCTGCTCTATCGGCAGGCCGAACGTGTGCAGCACGCTGCAAGTGATCGGCGTTCACCGCGACGGCGGTTTTAGCGATGCGGCCTGCGTCCCGGCCAGTAATGCCTACGTGGTGCCGGACAGCATTCCCGATGAGCTAGCCAGCATGGTGGAGCCTTTCACCATCGCCGCCAACATCACCGCCTTCCTCAAGCCACAGCCGCAGGACATCGCGCTGATTTACGGCGCGGGGCCGATGGGCTTGACGGTGATCCAAGTGCTGAAAGGGGTTTATGGCGTGAAGCAGGTGATCGTCGCCGATCGCATTGATGAACGCCTGACCATGGCGCGGGAAAGCGGCGCAGACTGGACCATCAATAATCAGCATCAGTCGGTAGCTGACGCGCTGGCGGCAGAGGGCGTGAAGCCGACGGTTATCGTCGATGCCGCCTGTCATCCGGCTATCTTGCAAGAAGCGATTCTGCTGGCCTCGCCGGCGGCGCGTATCGGCATGATGGGCTTCTCCGGCGAAGCCAGCCCGCTGACCCAACAGAGTATTACCAGCAAAGAAATTTCTCTGTTTTCCTCGCGCCTCAACAGTCATCGCTTCCCACAGGTGATTGAATGGATGGAGCAAGGAAAAATTAGCCCGCAGAAGTTGGTGACGCACTGGATGTCCGCCAGCGACGTAAAAGCGGCCATGACCCTGTTCGAGAAGGACCAGCGCGCCTGTTGTAAGGTGCTGCTGACATTCCCTATGGAAAGTACGCCAATGGAAAGCGCGCAGGGTTAAAGCAGAAATCTGAAGTCCAGGAAGGGTGAGTTTTCATCCTTACTTTTTAAGTCGTCAACACCCTACAGAACGCAACACTAATTAAAAAAACACAATACTCAGTGGAGCACCTATGTTTAAAAACCTACGCTGGATCATCGTATTCCTGCTGTTTATGGTCTACATGATCAACTACCTCGACCGCGTCGCGCTGTCGATAACCGTGCCGATGATTGAAAAAGAGCTGACCATCAATCCTGAGCAATTCGGGATGATTTTCGGCAGTTTCTTCTTCGGCTATGCCATCTTTAACTTTATCGGCGGGCTGGCGGTGGATAAGTTTGGCCCGACGCTGGTGCTCGGCATCGCCGTCGGCCTGTGGTCAATCTTCTGCGGCATGACTGCTATCGCCACCGGCTTCTACTCGATGCTTATCCTACGCGTGCTGTTCGGCATGGCGGAAGGGCCAATCTGCGCCTCGGCCAATAAGATGATTAACGGCTGGTTCCCGAAGAAACAGGCGGCCACCGCCATGGGGCTGCTCAGTGCCGGTTCGCCCCTTGGCGGCGCGGTGGCGGGCCCGATTGTCGGCTATCTGGCAATCTCCTTCGGCTGGCGTCCGGCCTTTATGGTGATTGCCGCAATTGGTATCGTCTGGATGCTGGTGTGGTTCTTTACCGTGGCGGACAACCCGCTGAAAAGTAAGCGCGTTTCTCAAGATGAGCTGCGTCTCATCGACCAGATGAAAAATGAAAATCTGACCCAAGAAGAGGACTTAGCGCAGGCCGCTCACGGCTTAGGCTATTACCTGCGTCAGCCAATCATCTTGGTCACCGCTTTCGCCTTCTTCAGCTACAACTACATTCTGTTCTTCTTTCTCAGCTGGTTCCCGGCTTATCTGGTACAGGCCCACGGCTTGAATATCAAAGAGATGAGCCTGACCACGGTGATCCCATGGATTGTCGGCTTCGTCGGTCTGGCGCTGGGCGGTATCATTTCCGATAAGATTTTCAACATCACCGGACGCCTGTTGCTGTCGCGCAAAATCATTCTGGTAGTCAGCCTGTTGGCGGCGGCAGTTTGCGTGGCGCTGGCGGGTGTAGTGACCAGCGTGGTGCCAGCAGTGGTGCTGATGTCGATTTCTATCTTCTTCCTCTACACCACCGGGGCTATCTACTGGGCGATCATTCAGGACGTGGTACATAAGTCGCGCGTTGGCGGCACCAGCGGATTTATCCATCTGATTGGTAGCGTCTCGGGCATCATCGGCCCGGTAGTGACCGGTTATATCGTGCAGAACACCGGGCGCTTCGACAGTGCCTTTATGCTGGCCGGTGGCGTTGCCGCGCTGGGCGCCATTCTGGTGTTCTTCGTCATTAAACCGCCAAAACACCTGCCGCTGAGCGGCGTGACCCAGTCGTAAACCTCCCCTCCCCGCAGACCATTGCGGGGAGTTATTCCCTTGGTAAGCCTGCTTTTTAACAACCGGAGCCCTGCATATGTCTCAGGTTTCATCAGCACATCCAGCCGCAAACGCCCATACCCCACAAGAAGAACGCGCACTGTTAAGACGCGTCGCGGGAGCATCGGCGATTGGTACGGCAGCAGAATATTATGACTTCTTCGCCTACGGCACCGCCGCCGTCCTGTTCTTCGGGCAGCTGTTTTTCCCAAGCTCTGACCCACTGGTCAGCACGCTGGCGGCCTTTGCCACCTACGCCGTCGGCTTCCTCGCCCGCCCGCTCGGGGGCATTGTCTTTGGTCATATCGGCGACAAGGTCGGGCGCAAAAAAGCCTTGGTGATCACCATTCTCATCGTCGGTCTGGGGACATTCTGTATTGGGATTCTGCCGACTTACGAGAAGATTGGCTTCTGGGCTCCGGCGCTGCTTATCTTGATTCGCGTGCTGCAGGGTTTTGGCGTGGGAGGTGAACAGGCCGGGGCCGTGCTGATGACGGCGGAATACTCCCGCCCCGAGCGGCGCGGCTTCTTTGCCAGTTGGGTACAGATTGGCGCGCCATTAGGCTTTTTGCTGCCATCGGCGCTGTTTGCCCTGCTCACCGCCACTCTTAGCCCAAGCCAGATGCTCGACTGGGGCTGGCGTATTCCCTTCTTGCTGAGCCTGCTGCTGGTGATTGTCGGGTTGTTTATTCGTCTGCGTATCGACGAATCGCCGGTGTTCGCCGAAATCCGTAAAACCAAGGCGGTGGAGTCGCGTCCGGTGGTCGAAGTGGTCAAGCTCTATCCCGGCATTATTGCCAAAGGGGTGTGCGCCAAGCTGATTGAAGCCTGCGCCTTCGCCATGTTCACGGTGATTATTTTGGCCTTCGGCAAAGCCAACCATCTGAGTGAAAGCATCCTGCTGCAAACCATGATTGTGGCGGTGATCCTCGAAATCTTCTCGATCCCGCTTATGGGGCATCTCTCTGACAAAATTGGTCGGAAACCTGTCTATATGGCCGGTGCTCTATTGCTGGTGATTGGCATCATTCCGTTCTTTCTGGTGCTTAAACACGACAGTTTCTGGATGACGCAAATCGCCATGATTCTGGCGCTGACCTTCGGCCACAGCATGTGTTACGCACCGCAAGCCTCTTATTTCCCAGAACTTTTCCCAACGCGAATTCGTTGTAGCGGCATCGCGCTTATTTGGCAGATAGGCTCACTTATCGGCAGCGGCGTGCTGGGCTTGGTGGCGGTGAAAATTTTGCAGGTCACCGGCGGTGATTACCACGGGCTAGCGATTTATATGATGGTGCTCGGCGTGGTGTCTATCATCGGGCTGGCCCTGCTCCCCGAAACCGCCCCGCGTAAGCGAAAAGGCGAATATCACAACTGGGGAGGTTAAAAACGTTCAGCGCCTTCTTGTTGGAAGGCGCTGTCTATCAAATCGAATAAAATGAGAAAGTTACGTATGGTTACTAAAAACCCTTCTATACTTTGTTTACTCGCCGTTTATAGAGCCGTTAAAATCCGACTCGAACAAACTTGTTGCTAGAGGGGCGCAACTATCTATGAAGATAGCGCTGATAATCTTAGGTATTTTGGCTGTCATCGTCATTGTCGCGGCGTTAGTGTTTCGCTCCGCAGCAAAAGACGTTGAAGACGACTATTGATTAAAACCCACCTCTGTAAGACTTCCTTCCGCTGTTTGCCTCTAGTTGTCACACTTCTGCTTATCCTTATTCGCGCACTACCCCGCTGACTATTATTCTTAAGCCATACCACCCATGACTCCCGTCATGATCCGTGTCATCACTCGCGTTGGAAATCATCGGTTTGGCTTATTAAAGCGATAGTCGCCCCAGTTGGAACCATTGTTGTCGTTATAACTACTTAGCTGAGGGCTGAACAACGGGGTTATAACCTCGGTGGCGCCCCCATAAGCTTGGCTGGTTTCCAGCATTGACTGTTCCAAGGGGAAATAATGACTTTACTACGCACAATCAAGCACGCTGCCCTACTCTCTTCCGTGTTGGCATTTGCCGGTGTGGCCCATGCTGCAACGGTTCAAACTGTTCAAATGAATGAAGTCTTTGCCGATGGCACTTACAAGCCAGCGGGAACCATCACTGTTGAAGCCACGCAGTACGGCGTGCTGTTTACGCCTAACCTAAAAGGGCTGCCGCCGGGCATTCACGGCTTCCACGTTCATACCAATCCAGACTGCGGCCCGGCCAAGCAAGACGGCAAAATGGTGGCCGGTCTGGCTGCTGGCGGCCACTTAGACCCGGCTCACACCGGCAAGCATGAAGGCCCGTGGGGCAACGGCCACTTGGGTGACCTGCCTGCGCTGTATGTCGGCATGGACGGCACCGCCACCTATCCGGTGATGGCTCCGCGCCTGAAAATGTCTGACGTTAACGGCCATTCGCTGATGATCCACGCAGGCGGCGACAACCATTCTGACCATCCGGCCATGCTCGGCGGTGGCGGTGCGCGCATGGTGTGTGGTGTGACCAAATGGTAAGTATCACGCGTCCACGTTTAGCATTAGCCGCGTTAGCCTTGCTGTCAGTCGGCGCATGGGCGGGCAACAGCGACGCCGTCGCGGGTAGCTGGAAAATGGCCTCTTGGGAGAAGTTACAAACCCAGCTCTACGCGCGCGGCGTGCAGATCTATCGCTGCGCCGCCAACGACGACAACCAGACCGGCAAGTGGGTGTTTCAGGCACCAGAAGCCGATCTTTTTAGCGATAAAGCGATGACGGATTTAGTCGCCAAGCACTTCGACGGCCCGCAGTGGCAGGCGTTGGACGGCAGTCAGGTGAGCGGTAAAGTCCGCGCCACCAAGGCCGCGCCCGATGCCAATGACATTCCGTGGTTGATTCTTTCCGGCTCGTCGCACCAGCTGCCGGGCATCTTCGCGCATATCTCGACAATACAGCGCGTAGACACCCACGGCGGCACCACCGGCAAGGCCATTTGTGCCAAAGCGCAGTACGGCGCGACGCTCAAAGTGCCTTACACCGCCACTTATCGCTTCTTCACTTCCTAAATAAATGTTAAACAGAAACGGGCTGAGTCGCTCAGTCCGTTTCATTACGAAGGTTTAAGCTTGTTCCCCTTCTTTTCGCCGCTTACACTCACTCAAAAATCGACCATTTCCGGATTATTCTGAATCGGCCGCCACAATAAGAAAAATCGTTATCCTCATGCAAACAACCATAAGATTAATGCTCGCCGACGATCACGTACTGATGCGCGAAGGGCTAAAACAGATTTTTAATCTGGATAAACAACTGACCGTGGTTGCCGAAGCAGGCAATGGCGAAGAGGTATTGACCGCGCTGGCGCAGACCGAATGCGACATTTTGCTGCTCGATCTCTCCATGCCCGGCATCAGCGGAACCGAGATGGTGCGCAAAATTGCCAAAGAGTGGCCGCGCCTGCCGGTGCTGGTCTTGAGCATGTATAACGAGCCGCAGGTGGCGATGACCGTGCTTAACAGCGGCGCGCAGGGCTTTATCACCAAGGATCAGGACCCGCAAACCCTGCTCAATGCCATTCATCGTGTCAGTCAGC
Organism: Ewingella americana ATCC 33852; assembly: GCF_000735345.1. Lineage (GTDB taxonomy): Bacteria > Pseudomonadota > Gammaproteobacteria > Enterobacterales > Enterobacteriaceae > Ewingella > Ewingella americana. Next base: position 24,970 of record NZ_JMPJ01000063.1, read on the forward strand.
ACCAGCGCTATATCGATCCCAGTCTGGCGGAGGCAATTATCTTCTCCAACGGCGACACCAGCGAGCAGTATCGCTACGCCACCCTTTCCCAGCGGGAGAAGCAGATCCTATCGATGCTGACCCGAGGCGACAGCATTAACGCCATCGCCGAGGCGCTGAAAATCAGCAATAAAACGGTGAGTACGCACAAGGCGCGAATGGTGGAAAAGATGCAGTTCAGCAGTAATGCCGAAATGATCCGTTTCGGCATTAAACATAACCTATCTTAATATGATGCCGGTAATTCACCCGTGATGCGCACGTGAGTTCCCTGCTGCGGCTGGCTGCAAAACTGTAATTCCCAGCCGAGCATGGTGCAGCGCTCGCGCATGCCCAGCAGGCCAAAAGCGGTAGAAGGCACGCTGTTGACATCAAATCCCCGGCCATTGTCGCGCACGTCAATAGCCAGCGAACTTCCAGTCTGAACCACTTTGATATGCACCCGGCTGGCCTGCGCGTGGCGATAAACATTGGTCAGCGACTCTTGTACCACGCGGAAAATCGCCGTGGTGTGCTCGTCGGAAAGCGCGATTTCATCCTCATTCACTTCCAGCGTACAGCAGCAGTCGCGATGATATTTATTCGACTCATCGCGCAGCCATCTTAACGCCGGGATCAGCCCCATATTGAGGACCGCCGGGCGCAGTATGGTCGACAGGTCGCGCACCACGCGGATGGTGCCGTCGACAATGTCCTTCAGCGCCTGCATCTGCTCGCTGCACTCACGCCCTTCGGCATGCATCAGGGAGATAACCACCCGCAGCGTGCTCAGCCGCTGGCCCAGCTCGTCATGGATCTCGCGGGCAATATTCTTGCGCTCATTCTCCACGCTCACCTGAATCTGCTGAGTCATCTGGCGTAGCTGCTCGTGGGTGCGTTTCAGCAGTTGGTCGTCTTTGAACTGGCGGGTGATGTCCTGACCGGTGATCAGCACCGATTTCAACACGTGGCGGTCGCTGAATTCCGGGATGAAGCGCAGCTGAAGAATCGACTCCTCTTCGCCGTCGAGCTTGCGTAACACGTTCTCGAACAGCTTGCCGGTCTGCACCACTGAGCGCACAGACAGGGCGATTTGCTGGAACAACAGGCTGTTTTCCAACACGTTTTGCAATGTCTGCCCCACCAGCGGGCCGTCGACATAGTCCAGCCAGCGTTGGGCCGCCTCGTTGGCATACAGGCAGCGCAGATGAGTATCAACACGCAGCATCACGTCGGGCACGTTTTTCAACATGCCGCGCAGGCTGTTTTCGCGTTCGTAGTAAAAGCGGTGTAAATCGTTGCGGTGGCGCGTGTCGCAAATTACTACGGTCGCGTGCTGTCGTTGCTGGTAAATAAATCGGCTGGTACAGACTTCGGCGGGAATAATGCCTTGGGTCTGGGTGGCATAAAACACGTTAAATTTATCACCGTAGCTGGTGGTTTCCACTTGCCACAGCAGGGCCAAAATATTCTGTTCCTGATGCCCGTGCAAGAAAGAGAGAATATCTTTGCCGTACAGTGTCTGGGCGGTTTCGCCCATGAGCTTCATCGCATGCCGATTGGCGTAGGCGATACGGTTGTTGTCATCAATGATATAAACCGATTCGCGCAAATTCTCGAAAGCCGCGTCGGTCAGATTGGTAGCGGCAGATAACTCTTCATGCAGCGGTTTGTTGTCTAGCATTGCCGGTTGATCCTGTGGCGCATTAACATCACCCTGCGTTCACAGAACAGGGCAACGTTATTGGCGACCAATTTTCATATTTTTCATGTGAAATTAGAAAGCGATATCCGGATCAAGCTCGTTTCGCAGGGACTGACGCAGGCGCGACAGACGGGAACGGACGGTGCCAATCGGAATTGCCATTTCGAGCGCTACTTCCTGATAGCTAATATCACCGTCGACGATCAGCTGTAACATTTGCTGGGATTCTTCGGGTAGGTGCGCCACAACGCTGAGCACTTTGGTTAAGGTGCGGTGTCCGGCAGTAAGGTCATCTGGCTTGTCGTGGCAAGGCAGCTGGCTCAGCAGTTCATCGCTTAACTCATCGTGCAGGAAACTCGTGGCCCGCGATTTATAATAATTGCGCACCAGATTCAGCGCAATGCCGAAAACCCACGTCTCAGGGCGAGAAGCGCCTGAATATTTATGCTTGTTTTTCAACACTTCCAGCCACGTAGACTGAACTAAGTCCTCCACGTCAGCGTAGTTTGCCACGCGTTTACGGATGAAGTTAATCAGGCGCTTTTCCTGCTGGCTCATCACGCTCTCCCAACGAACTACCGGTACCGGCTGTGGGAAAGGCTGATCAACGTAGTGCATTTCATAATCTAATAATGCTGACATTTGAGAACTCCTAATAAGGGTTGGAGTTACTCCTATAGCAAGCGCCGTGCCAGCATAAAAAACCACTTTAACTCATTGATTTGTATAACACGCAAAGTCGTATTAGGACCATTCCGAGTCTAAAGCGACACAGCTTTTTTGGCCACTTGTGCAACTTTTGACACAGATTCAGTTGGGCCTTTAAAAATTTCAATTCCTACGGAACCGCGCCGCATTACGCACCACACAACTGCATTGACCTGTAGAGGTGTTTATGCGAATTCATCCCCCCCTTCCGAAAGTACATCACCAGATTCAGCCGACGGCCGATGAGCTGAATGACATTGATGGCGGCGACAGCGACGACAGCAGTAAGAGCGTCACCACTCCCCGCAAGGTGAAATCACCGGCGGTGGAATTTGCCGAAGCCATGGAGAAAGGCGGGACGCAGCTGGCTGAGTCCATTGAAAGCCGCTCAAAAATTGACGAGCAGCGCGCGGCGAATAACCGCCCGGCGGGACGCCTGCGGGTGGCTATCGACAAAATCGAGCGCCTGACTGAGCTTTATCAGCTGCTGGACAACCAACCCTCTGCGACCCAAAGCAAGCAGCAGGGGGCGATTGACGCCCTGACCTCGCGCAGCGGCGGCGCCACTCCGGAAGAGTATGTCTCCGCCGCCGACGGCGACCCGGCGGTAGCCGACACCCTGCTGCGCATGTCATTGGAGAAGGCGCAGAAGAGTCAGGACAGCGCGGCAATTGAAAGTATTCAGCAGGCGCTGGCCAGCCTTGGCAGCAAGTTCGGCGAGCAAATTGCCGCTGGCGTCAACACCGCCGCCGCTATTTCGCTGTTTACTACCCAGCCTGAGCAGAAACAGGCGATGCGCCAAATCTATTACAACTCGGTGATTGGTCAGCAATCCTCTGGGTCGATTTTCGATGCCCTGCTCGACAAGTTCGGCAAAGAGGGGTTTATGCCCGCCCTGCGCACCTTGCAGCGTGCACTGGCTGACGACATCGCCGCGCTGGCTCCGTCAATGACGCCGGTGGCGCTGCGCAAAGTGCTGAGCGGCCTGAATGACACGCGCTCCATTACGCACACCATGTCGGCGGTCGATACCCTGTTGCAGCGCATGAACAGCAAATATCCGCACATCTCTCTCGACGGCTCGCAGCTGACCCGCCGCCTGCTCAATCTGACCCAAAACGGCTTCTACGCCCGCGACCTGACCAACCTTGGGCAGGAAGTGGCTGGCCCGCAGCCGCAGCATCAGTCGGTGTTTTTCAACCAGCTGTTACCGCTGCTACAGCAACTGCCCGCCACCCTGTGGCGCGACGACAAAAACCGCGGCAGCGCGCTGACCATGCTGCGTTCACTGATTGGTGAGTACGTCACTTGGGAACAGAAAATGGCCCGACAAACTAAAACATCGACCGGCGGCTAATGCCGTGGTTACCCATTTTGAGCATGGAGATGGCCTGAGGCTGTAGATGAATACCCTATTTAACCTGTTAAATAAAATTGCCATCAGCGCGATGCAGCGCTCAGAAATCGTCGGCGCGGCTATCGCGCTGGCGATCGTTTTCATGCTGATTATTCCGCTGCCGCTGCCGCTGATTGACGTGCTGATTGCCGTTAACATCAGTTTGTCGTCGCTGCTGATCGTGCTGGCGATGTACTTGCCAAAGCCGCTGGCCTTCTCCACCTTCCCGGCGGTGCTGCTGCTGACCACTATGTTTCGCATGGCGCTGTCGATTTCCACCACTCGCCAAATCTTGCTGCAACAGAACGCCGGGCACATCGTGCAGGCGTTCGGCGACTTCGTGGTGGGCGGCAACTTGGCCGTCGGTCTGGTGGTGTTCTTAATTCTTACCGTGGTCAACTTTCTGGTTATCACCAAGGGTTCTGAACGCGTGGCGGAAGTGGCAGCGCGTTTCACCCTCGACGCCATGCCGGGCAAGCAGATGTCCATCGACAGCGACCTGCGCGCCGGAATGATCAACGTGCAGCAGGCGAAAAAGCGCCGCGAAGACTTAGCCAAAGAGAGCCAGCTGTTCGGTGCCATGGACGGTGCGATGAAGTTCGTTAAAGGCGACGCCATCTCCGGCTTGGTTATCCTGTTCATCAACATGATCGGCGGCTTCTGTATCGGCGTATTGCAGCTGGATATGGCGGCGGGCGATGCAATGCACACTTACTCGATCCTGACCATCGGTGACGGCCTGATTGCTCAGATCCCCGCCCTGCTTATCTCGCTGACCGCCGGGATGATCATCACCCGCGTGTCGGGCAACGATGAAGTTCAAGACAACAATATTGGTCGCGAAATCACCGAGCAGCTGACCAGCCAGCCGAAAGCCTGGATCATCTCCTCCTTCGGCATGCTGTGCTTCGCCCTGCTGCCGGGGATGCCAACGGTTATCTTTATTATTCTGGCCGCCATCACCTGCACCACCGGCTCCTTCCAGCTGTGGAGCGCGCGCAAGAAAGCCTCGCAGGTGGTGCATGAAGGGGTCGACGCCGTCGCGCCGGACATGAACGGCAGCGAAGATCTGCGCTCCTTCAACCCGTCCCGCTTCTTCTTACTCAGCTTCCCAGCGGCGCTGAATGGCGATCCTATGGTCAATCAGATCATGGAAGATATCCGCCGCATGCGTAACCGCATTGTCTATCGCTACGGCTTCACCCTGCCGCCGTTCAATGTGGAATTCACCACTGCCATGCCTGACGACGAGTTCCGCTTCAGCGTGTATGAAATCCCACAGGTGATCGCCAGCCTCAGCCGCGATCGCTACGCCGTCGATTCGCGCTGGCTGACCGAAGAGCAGCGCAATGAAAACAACGGCCGCACGCCGGGCAACGAGCGCCGCAATGAAAACCAATTCCTCTGGCTGACGGACAACGACAGCCTGCTGCAACAGAAAGAGATCCCGGTGTGGAGCGCCTCGCAGCTGCTGCTCACCCGCATGGAGCAGGCGCTGTTCGCCAACAGCCCGCGCTTCCTCGGCCTGCAAGAAACCCGCGCCATTTTGGGCTGGTTAGAGAGCGAACAGTCGGAGCTGGCGCAGGAGTTCCAGCGCATCTTCCCACTGCCGCGCCTGACCGCCGTGTTGCAGCGTCTGGTGGCGGAACGCATCCCACTGCGCGCGGTGCGCAGCATTACTGAATCCCTGATTGAGCACGGCCAGCACGAGCGCGACGTCAACCTGCTGGTCGATCAGGTGCGTATCGACATGAAAGAGCACATTTGCCACCAGTATGCCGGTGACGACGGCATGCCGGTCTGGCTGCTGACGCCGGAAACCGAAGAAGTGCTGCGCGACAGCCTGCGTCAGACCCAGAGCGATACCTTCTTCGCGCTGGACCAACAGCAGCACTCCCAATTACTAGAACGCCTAAGAGAGATCTTCTCACCCTTTGATTCGTTGTCAGGCGTGCTGTTAACGGCGCAAGACTTACGCAGCCCGCTACGAATGTTGATTCAGGATGAATTCAACCATGTACCTGTCCTGTCGTTTGCCGAGTTGCAGTTCAATCTGCCGGTTAACGTGCTGGGCCGTATTGAGCTGAATACTTCACTCGAATCCTTCAACGCATAAGGACGTCATCATGTATGAGCTCAGAGTCTTAAATGGTCTTCATGAAGGTGCCGCGCTCCCCCTCAGCGGCAATCTGTGGTGGATAGGCAACGCGGTCGAGAGCGACCTGCAACTTTGTGACAATGGCATCAAGGCGCGCCACTGTCAGCTCATACGTCAAGACGACCCGGCGGGTCAACAGATTCAGTGGCAGCTTCAGGCCGAAGACGGCGTGGTGTGCAATCGCGAAGGCGAACGCCAGACCATGCCGTTCAATATTGTGCCGGGGGAGATTTTCACCCTCAACGGCGTGTGGATCTGTCTTGAGGCCGCCGAAGCCGCGTGGGCCAGCGGCCCGGCTGTCAGCCAGCCTGCCGCGCAGTCCGTGTCCCAGCCCGAGATGGCATTTCAGGCTGCCAGCAACGATGGCCGCATCGCGCCGACTCCGGCGAAAAAAATCGCTGATCAAACGCCTACTGCCGCCGTGGGCGCAGATCACTGCCGTGTCGCTGATGCTGCTTTTCGCCATCACCGTGACCAGCTGGATTTTACAGCCGGGCATGGCCGAGCAAAGCAACGACACCACCGCGCAAATCAGCAAGCCGCACCTCGACGATCAGGCCGCCATGCGCGCCGTGGTGGATCACATGCTGCGCGAGCGCCAGCTGAACAATCAGGTGAAAATCGATACTTCGCAAAAAGGCATTATCCTGCGCGGCTCGCTGGCTAAAGAACAGTTACCCATTGTCCAAAGAATGGTCGACAACGTGGAAAACAACTATCAGCTGGGCGTGCCGTTGATTAACGACACCGAGGCGCGCGCCACCACCCTGCCGTTCCGCATCACGCAAATCACCGACGGCAGCAAGGCCAATATCGTCACTGACGACGGCCAGCGCCTGTTTATCGGCGACGAGCACGACGGCTTCCGCTTAGTGCGCATCAGTGCCAACGAAGTGCAGTTCAGCGGGCAGGACAACAGCGACATCACGGTGAACTGGTAATGAACGCCGTAGACGCACTGGATAGCTGGTATCAGCAACGCTCACAGGCGCTGGGTGCCGTTTCGGCGGTCACCGCCAGCGGCAAAATCACCGGCATCAACGGTATTTTGCTGGAGAGCAGTCTGCCGCAGGCGCGTATTGGCGATCTTTGCCGCGTCAGCCGCAGCGGCGATGAAGAGATGATGGCCGAAGTGGTAGGCTTCAACCCGCATCACACCCTACTTTCAGCCCTTGGCCCGCTGGACGGCGTGGCGCAAGGGGCCAAAGTGGTGCCGCTGTTTCAGCCGCACAGCATCGCGGTGTCCGAAGCGCTGCTCGGCAGCGTGCTCGACGGCTTTGGCCGCGCCATTGATGAAGACAGTATTTCGGCTTTCGCCTTATCCAGCGAACACCCTAACGCCACGCCGGTGCTGGGCGACGCGCCTTCTCCGACCGACCGCCCGCGCATCGACACCGCGCTGACCACCGGCATTCGCGCCATTGACGGCCTGTTGACCATCGGCGTCGGCCAGCGCGTCGGCGTGTTCGCCGGTGCCGGTTGCGGCAAAACGACCCTGCTGGCCGAGCTGGCGCGTAATACGCCGTGCGACGCGATTGTCTTCGGGCTGATTGGCGAACGTGGCCGCGAGCTGCGCGAATTCCTCGACCACGAGCTGGATGCCGAGCTGCGCAGCCGCACCGTGCTGGTCTGCTCCACTTCGGACCGCAGCAGCATGGAGCGCGCCCGCGCTGCCTTTACCGCTACCTCGATTGCCGAAGCCTTCCGCGACAGCGGCAAAAGCGTGCTGTTAATCATCGACTCCCTGACCCGTTTCGCCCGCGCCCAGCGTGAAATCGGTCTGGCGCTGGGCGAGCCGCCGGGCCGTGGCGGCCTGCCTCCGTCGGTTTACACCCTGCTGCCGGGCCTGCTGGAGCGCGCGGGGAAAACCTCCAAAGGTTCTATTACCGCGCTCTATTCCGTGCTTATCGAGCAGGACTCGATGAATGACCCGGTGGCCGACGAAGTGCGCTCGCTGATTGACGGCCACATCGTGCTGGCCCGCCGTCTGGCCGAGCGCGGCCACTATCCGGCGATTGACGTTTTAGCCAGCCTGAGCCGAACCATGTCCAGCGTGGTAGAGAAATCCCAGATGCAGGACGCCTCGCTGGTGCGCCAGCTGATGTCCTCTTATCAACAGGTTGAAATGCTGATCCGCCTTGGCGAATACCAGCCCGGCAACGACGCCATGGTGGACGCCGCCGTGGTGGCGCAGGACGCCATTAATGCCTATTTGCGTCAGGCGGGCCGCTCGCCGACCACCTTCGAAGATGTTCGTTACGCCCTTGCTGAGGTAAGCCGCTATGCGCCGACACATTGATGCCGAAACCCCGCCAGAGCCCGATCTGCAAGCCGAAGAGCTGCACCGCATTCTCAAAGTGCTGCTGCCTATCCGCAAGCAGCGCCTAAGCCGCAGTGAGCGCCTGCAACGCGCCGAGGCCGCCAAACTGGTGGCCTGCGACCACGCGCTGAGCGCCGGTGAGGTAAAACTTACCGAGCATCGCGAGCACTACAGCACCGCCAGCGAGCTGGTGGATGCCCAGCATGTCGGCCAGACCGAAGCCTTGAACCAGCTGCGGAAAGCCTTGAATGACGAGCAGTCGCGCCGCCTCGCGGTTTTACAACAACAGCACCAACTGGTGCAGTTAGACGCCGACCGCCAACAGCAGCAGCAACAGAATGAAAATGCCCAGCGCGACGTCACCCTGCGCCAGCGCGAAGTGGAAAAAGTGGAGTATCTGCTCCAGCAACATCAGGGAAATCACTCATGATGCATCGCCCTCTGCTTCACCCATTGGCCTCGACGGCCCGCCCACCGCAGCACCATAACAGCGACGCGCAGGCCGAGGCTCAGGCGAGAAACCGCCCGGACCCGACGCCGAATGACAACAAGCCGAAAGCGCCCGCGCAGCCCAAAAACCTGCCGTTTACTCCAGCATCGAGCCAGCAGAGCAGCCGCCCTTCTACGCCGTCACGCGGTGCGGACAAACAGCGGCTGAATCGCGACAAAGACGATTTCGCCAGCCTGCTCTCCGGCGACGACCAGCCGCTGGCCCCAATGCTGCCGGTGATGCTGACTGACAATAACGCCGGGCAGAGCTTCCAGCCGATGCTGTCGGAAACCAGTGAAACCGCGCAGTCTGCCCCGCCTCCGGCCTGCTGGCAAATTGTCGAACCGGCGCTGACGGAGGGTATCGACAAGCAGCCCGCCTTCCCGGCGACCTTCAGCCTGCTGCTGCCGCAGTTGGGGGAAGTCACCGCGCAGGTGAACCAAAACACCAGCGGCGAGCTGGAAGTGGCGCTGGCCTTCTCACGCGGCAGTTTTGAAGCCGTGCGCGGCGCGCAGGAGAACTGCGGACGTTCGCTGTCGCAGCGTCTCGGGCAGCGAGTGCGCTTGCGCTTCAACCTGCAAGACGGCCGCCCGCAGGACAGCACGCAGGATAAATGGGCATGAGTTCACTCATTTTTAGACAGCAAAGCCGCGCCGAGGCCGACGCCCGCCGCTGGATAGGCAAGGGCCAGACGCTGGCCTTCTGGCATGAAAATCAGCCCGGTGAGTTGAGTATTCGCCTGAGCGAAAACACAGCCAGCGACGCCCATTGGCAGCGTTTCAACAGCGCGGCGGGAATTCTGGCCTTCAGCGATTTCGCCCCGCTGTTCTCCTTACTCAGCGAATGCCCGGCAATGAGCGGCGACAGCGATGACGACGGCGAATGGTACTGGGGGCTGTTCAATCAGAGCCTGTTTAGCCAAGTGGCGTCGCTGTTCGGCAACCTGCGCCCGCTGGACTCGGCGCAGAGCAACCCGGACACGCTCTGTTTGCAGATTCAGGTCAACTTTGCCGGTCAGCAGGCCCGCAGCCAGCTGCGCCTGTCGGCAGAAAGCCTTAATCACCTGGCGGCCACGCCCGGCTGGCAGCCACAAGGCGCGGCGCTGATTGAAGCCCTGCCGCTCAACTTACCTCTGGTGGTGGCGACCTTCTCGCTGCCGCTGGAAGAGATAACCCAATTACAGGCAGGTGATGTTCTGCGTGCGCCCTCTTCGCACTTCAGCGTTGAAGGTGACGGCGTGATTAACATCGGACAATTGGCACTGCACGGAGCGTTACAACCTTCGCCCGACTCCCCGCACAGCGCCTACTTTTCACTTTACGATATCAAGGAGTTAACCATGAGCTATCCGAATGACCCACTGCTGCCTGAAGATGAAGATAATCCCTATCCACACGTGGATGAGACGGAATCAGGGTGTTACGCGCAAAGCGAAATGCACGACGACATCGGCGGTGAGAGTCAGCTCAACGTGGCGCTTAACGCCCTGCCGCTGGAATTAAGCATTCGCTGCGGGCAGCTCAAACTGACGTTGGGCGAATTGCAGCAGTTGGACGTTGGCTCGACGGTGGTGGTGGATAACGTCACGCCGGGCGCGGCCATGCTGTGTCACGGCAGTTTCCCGATTGCCAAAGGGGAGTTGGTTAACGTCGATGGACGCCTTGGATTGCAACTGACCAGTATCATCAACAACCAGCCTGTTGGCGCCGAGAAAGGTGTGTAATGACCACCGACCTGAATGCCTTTAACCCGCTGGCGCTGGCGCTGCTGCTTGGCGCGCTCTCTTTAATGCCGCTGGCGTTAATGATAACCACCAGCTTTTTAAAGATTTCGATTGTGCTGATGCTGACGCGAAACGCCCTCGGCGTGCAGCAGATCCCGCCAAACATGGCGCTCTATAGCATCGCGCTGGCCGCCACCTTGTTCGTGATGGCGCCGGTGTTTAACGGCATGCACCAGCGGTTTACCGACCGGCCGATAGACACCACATCGTCTGAAAAGCTGGAAAGTACTTTAGCCAATGGCATTCAGCCTCTGACCGTCTTTATGCAGCACAACACGGACGCCGATATCGAGACGCACTTGCAGGAGAACACCCAGCGCATGTGGCCGAAGGATATGGCCGACTCGGCGGTGAAAGATCGCAATAACCTGATGCTGCTGATCCCGGCTTTCGTGCTCTCAGAGCTGCAAAGCGGTTTCAAAATCGGCTTCCTGATCTTCATCCCCTTCGTGGTTGTCGACCTGATTGTCTCCAACGTGCTGCTGGCGCTGGGGATGCAAATGGTGTCGCCAATGACCATCTCGTTACCGCTAAAAATTCTGTTATTTGTGATGGCCAACGGCTGGACGCGCCTGCTCGACGGGCTGTTCTACAGCTATTTGTGACGCTTTTGAGGGTGAAGAAGTATGGATATTATCTACATGTTTAAGCAGGCGATGGTGCTGGTGGTGATGCTCTCCGCGCCGCCGCTGGCGGTGGCGGTGATCATCGGGATCATCATCTCGCTGTTGCAGGCGGTGATGCAGTTGCAAGACCAGACGCTGCCGTTCGCCATTAAGCTGGTGGCGGTGGGAGCTACCCTTGCCCTGACCGGGCGCTGGATTGGCGTGCAGTTGTTGGATCTCACGCAGTCCGCCTTCGCCATGATGGCCACAGTGAACGCGCCATAATATGTTAAGTACGCTGATGCACGGCCTGTTCAGCCATATTTTGGCGCTGGGCTTTGGCATAGCCCGTATTTTCCCCTGCCTGCTGATCGTTCCGGCTTTCTCCTTTTTCACCCTGAAAGGCATGGTGCGCAGCGCGATCATCGTTTCGCTGTCGCTGTTTCTGGTTCCGGCACTGCAACCCGCGGTGTCGGCCATGTCCGAAGACCCTTACGTGCTGCTGGGTATCGCCATGAAAGAGGTGGTGATCGGCATGTTCCTCGGCATCCTGCTCTCCCTGCCCTTCTGGATCTTCGAATCCGTAGGCGCGCTGTTTGATAACCAGCGCGGGGCGATGTCCGGCGGACAGCTCAACCCGTCGCTCGGCCCCGACGTCACCATCATCGGCCATATGCTGCAACAGTGGTTCATCATGCTGATGATGCTCAGTTTCGGCCTGTCGCTGATGACTCAGGTGATTTGGGACAGCTACCGGCTCTGGCCGCTGGAGTCTTGGCTGCCAAGCTTTACCGTGCAGGGCTTCAGCTATTTTCTCGACCTGCTGGCCGACATGTTCACCCACATCGTGCTGTTCGCCGCGCCGCTGGTTTTAGTGCTGATGCTGCTCGACTTCTGCGTTGGCGTGTTAAGTATCTACAGCCCGCAACTGCAGGCTACGGTGCTGACCGTGCCGCTGAAAAGCATCGTCGGCATTCTGTTTTTCCTGATGTATTTGCCGACGCTGGAATACCTCGCCAACCACCAGCTCTCGACATTCCATGACCTGATTGCCCATCTGGCGCTGGTCTTCCCGAAAGGAGGGCCTTTGTAGTGGCCGAAAAAACGGAGAAAGCTTCCCCCCAAAAACTTCAGGAAGCGCGACGCAAGGGGCAAGTCAGTCAGAGTCAGGACATTCCCAAGCTGCTGATTATGCTCGGGGTAACCGAAACCGTGTTCGCCATGGTGGATGAGAGTCTGGAGAAGCTTCAGGCGCTGATCATGCTGCCGCTGCAACGCCTCGATCAGCCGTTCGACGCGGCACTCAATGATATTGTCGGCAGCGCCCTGCTGCTGGTGGCGGTGTTTTTCATGATGACGCTGGGGGTGGCGGTGCTGTTGCGCATTGTCGGCGGCTGGGCGCAGTTCGGCCCGCTGTTTGCCACCGAAGCGTTGCAGCTCAAGCTCGACGCGCTCAACCCCATGGGCAAGTTCAAGCAGATGTTTTCTGGCCGCCAGTTCGTGCAGCTGCTGGTGAGTATTTTGAAAGCGGTGGTGATGGCTTTCGTGTTCTACAAACTGATCACACCTAAACTGGGTGAGATTGCCGAGCTGTCGACCACGTCGCTGGAAGGCTTTATCCACGCCGCCGTCGAGATCCTTGAGAAGCTCACTCGCACCATTTTTGGCGTGCTGCTGGCCTTTGGCGTGGCGGACTACGGGCTGCAAAAATACTTCTTCCTCAAGCAGAACCGCATGAGTATGGAAGACCTGAAAAACGAGTACAAACAGAACGAAGGCGACCCGCACACCAAGGGACACCGCAAACAGCTGGCGCAGGAGTTAGCCAACGAAGCGCCGAAAAAACGCGTTGCTCCGGCCGATGTGGAAAACGCCGACGTACTGCTTATCAACCCTACCCACTTCGCCGTCGGCCTGTACTATCGCCCGGATGAAACGCCGCTGCCGAAGCTGGTGTTTAAGACCGAAGATGAAGAGGTGCGCGAAGTGATCAAAATGGCGCACGACGCCAAAATCCCGGTTATTCGCTATATCTGGTTGACCCGTACCCTCTACCGCACCACCCGCGAAGGGGCTTATATCCCGCGCGAAACCCTCAAAGCCGTGGCTCAAATCTACCGCCTGCTGCGCGAGCTGGAAGAGCAGGTCGGTGACCAAATTATTGAATACGAAGACTAAGCCAAGTCGCAAATTCCCCCTGAAAAATACCCAATAAAAAAGGCGACCTATGAGAGTCGCCAAAGAGGGTAATGCTGGTAAAACTTCTTATTATCAACTATTAACGACATCCTTGTCGTTCGGCACAACGAGAGGTACTAAGGTTTTAAACCAGTTGATTCATCGCCGCTTTGTTGATGTTACCGGCGGTCATTGCAGCGTCCATTCCTACTGAAGAGCCACCGATACCGCGCAGTTGCAGGTTCGGGTTGCCCATGTCGCCTTCCATCACGCTTTTCATCATGCCTTTGGCCTGCTCGAATTTCTTCACTGAGTCATCGCTCAGCATGCCGCCGTTGCTCAGGGCATCTTCCCAGCTGCTGTTGTGCTTGTTGCCGCCCACCAGCCCCGGCAGTTTACCGGCGTCCGGCTTACCAAAGATGTCTGGGTATTGGTCCATGAATTTACCCATCTCTTGAGCTGTTTCTTTCGAGCCGCCTTCAATTTTGTTCATGCCTGGGAAAGGACCGCTTTTGGCAGTCATATCATCAACTTGTTGCAGGCCAGCTTTGTTAGACATCGCGCTGCCCATCTGGTTACCCAGCTGCTGGAAGTTGCCCGGACCCTGCATAGACGCCGGGCTGAACTGCGATTGCTGCTGCGGAGGCATCGCCAGACCCGGACCGCCGAAGCCGCCGGGACCGCCAGTAGGACCCATGCTGCCGCCCTGAGATGGGTTGCTCAGGCCGTTTTGCATCCCTTGACTGAACGCGCCTGCGTTAGCCTGACCCGTTTGTCCTGACTGGCCGTTAAACGGTGAGTTCTGTGGCGTGATGCCCAAATCTTGCATCACTTCTGCCAGCAGCTGTTGCAGTGAGCTGCCGCCGCCTTGTTGGCCGCCAACCGGTGAGCCGCCGCCAAAACCGCCGCCCTGACCACCGCCAAAGTTAGACTGGTTGCCTTGGTTACCCTGTGCGCCCTGCGCACCCTGTTGGCCGCCGAACAGCGCGTTAGTAATGGCGGCAGCCAGTTGAGACATAAAGTCACCGCCGCCAGAGCTGAGTGGGCTGAAGCTTTGCGTTGGCGCGGAGTTTCCAGATAACGGAACGGTAAAGGTTAGATTGGCACCGCCAATAGCATTATTCATTTTTGTCGCCTCTCACTATCGTGGATATGTAGGAAAATAGGCATCTGCATAAGATGTCCAGACTCGCTAACAATGTGCAGAAGTCTGATGATTAAGTGACAAAATCGGCCCGTGGGTTCCCCGATTAGCCAGTGAAAAGCGGTTTATTTATGCGAAAAACGGCAAAAGAAATGCGGGGATAAGTTGGAAGTTAAACCGATATAAATCAAGGCAATGCGCCGTGTGCAATAAGCTGCACACGGCGCGTAGAGTTAACGACCGACCGGGATTTGAGAATAATCCTGAACGCCGTTGCGGATATCTGAGGGCCACCAGATAGTCAGACTGTGCGGATTAGACAACGGTCGGCAAGTCGCCTTGTCACAGCCGTTGTCATTGGAGGCCGCACAGGCGCTGAGCAACAGGCTGGCTACCGCGAGTAACGCTAAACGAATCTTCATTGCAGCTCCTTAACGGGTAGTGCTCAGCAGAGAGGTACGGGTACGGCGAGCCGTGCCGCGCGACTCATACGCCACATAGATTTCAGCCGACTGGCCCGGTGCAAGGGAAGCACTCGGCCAGACCGATACCGCCAGCACGTCTTGACCACGGCAGCTTGCTTCGTCGAAACGCAGCGGAGCCAGCGAGGTGTTGCGCACCACGCCCACGGTGATTTGCACGTTTTTATTGCTAAACCACTGGCTGTGCGAGGTGTCGTAAGCGATGCCACGCAGCGGGTCACACAGGGTGTTGATCCCCACTCCCTCGCCGCCCGGATTAAAGCCTGCCGGGATATCGCTTTCGGCCAAATCGCGCATGGCGGATTCGACGTCATTCTTAATCGAGCCATATTTTTGGCGGCGCTGTACTTCTTCCAACGAGCCGTTTAGCTGGGAGCGGAACTCGTCGCCGATGTAGCGCGACGGGTCAACCTGATCCCCCACCAGATGCGGCGTGATGATGAACAGGCGCTCGCGCTGCGAGGTTTCGTGACGGGTCGACGTGAACAATTTGCCAATCAGCGGAATGCTGCCGAGGATGGGTATTTTATGCTCTTCGTCGCCGGTTTCCCGCGAGTGGAAACCACCCATCACCAGCGAGTTTTTCTCCTGCACCTGCGCCTGCGTGCTCACGACCGCGCGGCTGTCGCCGGTGGCCTGGCCGTCATCGCCCTTGTCCAACTTGCCGTCTTCAACGTCAACAATCAGCTCAACCGTTGATTTGCCGCCGTTATCGATAGCGCGCGGGATCACCTGCAAGCTGGTCCCGGCGGTGACTGGCGTGACGTTAGCCACGCGCTCGCCGACCGTGGAGATAAAGGCGGTCTGGCTGAAGTCGATCACCGCAGGCTGGTTTTCCAGCGTCAGCACCGATGGGTTGGCCACAATCGAGGCATTGCCGTTGCCTTCCAGCGCCTGCACCTGAGCGAAGAAACGCTGGTAGTCGGTGACGAACAGCGTGCTGCTACCGTCGAGCAAGGTCGAACCGGCGGTGATGTTGCCGAAGCTGCCGCCAAGGTTGGCGGAGAGCGCCGACATGGCGTGGCGGTCAACGTCGACGATCAGCGCGTCAATCTCAATCAGCTTCTGCGGCACGTCGATTTGCGAAATCAGCGCCTGATACTGCTCGCGTTTTTTCGGGTCATCGCGCACCAGCAGGGCGTTGTTACGCACGTCGGCGGAAACCAGTGGGTTCAGGCCGCTTTTGCCATCGTCAAAATCATCATTAGAGCCGTGCGGGTCGCCGCTCTGGATCAGGCTCGACAGAATGCTGTCAGCCTGCTGCTGCGACAGCTGGCTCAGGCCGTCTTGGCCGTTACCGCTGGCCTTCACGCCCTGCGCGCTCTTGTTGTTCTTCTTACCCAACAGCTCGTTGAGGATGGTAGCCACCCCCGGCACGGTGAGGGTTTTGTCGCGATAATGAATTTCGCGGTCAGAGACCGAGGCGTATTTCAGCGGAAAGCTCATCATCTCTTTGCCGGTTTTGTAATCTTTCTCCTGCTCGCTGAACTGGCTGACCAGCGCCACGTACTCCGGCGGGCCGGTAACCAAGATCACGCCATCATCGGGCAGCTCGCCGTAGCCGAATTTCGGCTCGAGCAGGCCGATACCGTCGAGGGCGTCCTTTAAATCCGGCGCGGCTTCCGAGGAGACGCGAATACGCTTGGAGATCTGCTCGGACTGCGGGCTGATGTAGAGCATGTCGTTGTAAACGAACCACTGGAACTGGTACTCAAGGCCGAGGCGGTCGAGGAAGGTCGCGGCGCTGTCGGCGCGCAGACGGCCATTCACCGTGGCTTCCGGCACATTGCCCAGCTTCAGCGTCACGCCGTGGCTGCTGGCGAAGTCGGCCAGCACGGTGCGCAGCGGGGTGTTTTGCGCCGAGTAGGCATAGGCACCGCTGCTCCAGCCGTCCGGGGCGCGGGCTAAGGCGCTAAAAGAGAGGCTGCCCAGACTTAATGCCAGCGTGGCGGCCATCAGGGTGTGAGTCAGTTTGGTTGAAAAGGTCTTCATAGCGATTTTCCCCTCTGAGGGAGAATGTCTCTCTTCAATAAAGGACTCAGTCCGTTCGAAGAGATAAAAAGAGTCGTTGTGCGCATCGTTGCCCTGATTTCCGTCGAGTCTTAATGAGTGTGTAAAAGCAAAAAACGGCTCTGAAGCTACCCAGATTCAGCCAGCCACGAGCCGTTGCAGACATTAGTTAATTGAATCGATGATGCCTTTGCTCAGATCGTGCGTGAGCGAACTCAACTGACCAGACGCCCAGTTAGCGGTGGATTCGCGCAGCATGGCTTGCTTGAATTCAACGATATCGGAGAAGTCCGGCGCCCCGCCCATAGAGTCACGGGCTAAGTCATAGACATTGGAATTGCTGGTTATCAGTGCCGAATCGAGACGGCGCTGTACCTTATCGAAACTGCTCATACTCACCTCCTGCTTTGACTAAAGGTGATAATGAGTAGCGGTGGGAGGCAATTGGTTCCAAAAATGCGGCGGGTTTTAATCAATACTTTGAGTTAAATTGTAAGCATTAGGCAGGTTAAATTGATGAATGGCCTATTTTAGGCCGTGGCGCGCAGTAATTGGGTTTTCAGCGCCTGCCAGCCAATGCGCAATTCGCCGCTGGCGGTCTCTAACAGCAGTTGGTCAACCTCAAGAGATTCATCAAACTGCCGCTCCCACGTGAGGTGCGGGCGGGTTTCAAGCCATTGAGTAATATGCTCTTTATTGGCCGGATGGCACCACAGGGTAGCCTGCTGGCCGCGCGGCTGGGCCTGCAATAGCTGGCGCAGTAAGGCATTCATCTGCTGCGCCGGGCTGGTGTCTTCCAGCAGGCGCGTCATCACCTGATTGAGTAACTCGCTGGCTCGCCCGACGATCATCGCTTCCTGCTCGATCTGCTGCTCATGCCAGCCTGCGAACAGGGTTTCCGCCCGGCTCAAAAACTCGGCTTGGCTATTAGCCAGCAGGTCGGCCACCTGCTGCTCGGCGTCATAGCGCGCCTGCTCAATCAGCTGCTGGGCCTGTAGCTCGGCCTGTTGCAGGATCTGCTCCGCCTGCCGCTGGGCCTCTTCAATCAGCGAAATACCTTGCTGATGCTGATGCAAAATAGCCTGCGGCAGCAGGATGCTGTCGGCAGGCTGGGTATCAGCCAGCAGTTCAAGGGTTTTAAGCTGCCACATCTTGTGTCTCCTGCGCCGGGCCGGATGCCAAGGCGACCGGCAGTGAAGCCCGCCACAGCGCGGATTCCCACAGCGGCAGCAGCTTGTTGTGTGCCAGTTCAGCGCCCTGCTCGGCTTCACAGGCGCTGACCCACGGCTGGGGGAAGAGGAAACGCACGCGCTGCCAGCAACCTGTCGGCAACACGTGGCGCAACAACAACAGGCAAGTCACCTGCCAAGGCGACGCCAGATTGTCCGGCAGCCACAGGCCGGGGCGCAGCGCGCGGGAGATGCGCTTGCACCACTGCTGGGCTTCGTCCGGCAATAACGGGTCATTGGGTTCGGGGGAGTAGATTCCGCAAATTTCAGCCGTCAGGCGCAGCACGAGGTTTTGCTGCTGCGCCGTCAGCGCCAGTAAGCTGAGAGTCAAGGCGTGTGGCGCGGACGGCAGCCGAGCTTCAATCCCTAACTGCCGGGCTATCAGCTGCGGGTCGATTGACTGCAAGCGCGACGTTAAGGAGTCGGGCTGCTGGAAGAAAGCCAGACTGTGCCAGCTCTCTTCCGCCTGCTGCCAATACCCCTCGGTCCACCAGTGCAACCAAGCTTGTGCGTCATTCATGGTTTATCCCACCCTGAATATCATGCGTTTTCTGGGGTGACGTCAGCGCCCTTTTTGGCTGCCATGCGCCGCTGAATTTTCGGTTTCACCACCAGTGCGATGGCGATCAACGCCAGTATCACCAGCAGAGCCAGAAACAGCATTTTTACCGTGCCGTACTGGTTCATGGTCAGTTGGAAAGGCCCAAGGTTGACCATTTCAACGTGATCTTTGTAGACCTCGGCCGGAACAAACACGATAGACAGCGCGCTGTTATCTTTGCCCGCCAGCCCCGGAATACTGGTAGAAACCAGACGACGAATTTGCGGCTCGATGCTGTCCGGGTCGAGGTCCGGCTGGTACTTAATAAATACTGAAGCCGAGGCGGGTTGGATAGGCTCGCCCGGCGCGACGCGCTCTGGCAGCACCACGTTAACCCGCGCCACCACTACGCCATCAATCTGCGCCAGCGTGGACTCCACCTCTTGCGACAAGGCGAATATGTAGCGTGCTCGCTCTTCAAGCGGGCTAGAAATAATGCCGCTTTTCTGGAATACCTCACCCAGATTGGTTCGCGCTTTGTGCGGCAAACCGGCCGCGTTGAGGATCTGCACCGAACGCTCAATAGTGTCTTGGTCCACCAGCACGGTCACGCCGGTTTTATCTATCTGCTTATCGGCAGAGATTTTGTAGCGGGACAGCTCGGCGATAATGTCGTTGGCGTCGTTTTCGGTCAGACCGGTATTGAGAACCACCCTTTGTTCGCAGCCAGCTAAGGCCAAAACAATCAGCAGGGTTGAGAAGATCTTCAGCGCGATTTTAACCATGGTCATTATTGCAAGTTGGTCAGTTTATCCAGGCCCTGTACGGACTTAGAGACGATTTTGGCGTTCATCAGGTTTTCTAAATCGTACTTCGACAAGTCGCCGCCCACTTTGTTGAGCGCCATCGGGTCGGTAGAACCGGCAGCCTTGGTTAACTCATTGCTGATGTGGCGACTGTCCATATTGATCTGCTTGAACATGCCGGAGACGTGGTTCAGCAGGCCATTAGAATCATTGCCGTCGGCATCGCTGCTTTGGCCAATTTCTGAGGCAAAGAAGCTCGCGTCGGCTGGGGTGACTCCACTTCCTTCACTGCCCGACAGGTCAGGTGCCGCCAATGGCTGGATAACAGGGGGTTGATTGATTTTCATAATGTCACTCCGCGACTGCACAGGAAGGGGATACAGGGAACCAGCATCGGTTCCCTGTTAACACTTAGAACGAAATTTTGTTCTGTTGGATAGCACTGATGAAAGTGGTCGCAGAACCTTGCACACCAGCGATCTGTGCGTTCTGACGGTCACGTTCCATTTTGGTCAGGGTGTCTTGTACAGACTGGCCTTGGATTGCATCGGAACCAGCTTGCAGAGCTTGGCTAGAAGCACTACCAGCGGCGCTTGACGCCAAACCACCAAGAATATTTAACGGGCCCATAGTGTTACTCCTCTCAAGGTGAATAGAGTGAATGAGTGTTCATTCACAAGTTGAGTAGGATTACGCGGCGACGGGTTCCATCATGGGGCAATTATTTTCACGATTTTTAGCGGATTAGGAATCCGCCTAGAAAAACGGATTAATCTAAACTATTCAACGATTTAATGCGTTGATACAGGGTGCGGCGCGGGATACCCAGCTCATTGGCGGCGCTGACAATTTTGTTCTGATGGCGCATCAGGCAATCTTCTATCAGGCAGTGTTCAATGCGGCGCATCCGCTCTTTCAGGCGGAAAGATCCGCTGTCTAAACGCGTGGCATTGCCCAGAGGAGGCATGCCGAGCACGAAGCGTTCCGCCGCCCCTTTCAGCTCGCGAATATTGCCCGGCCAGTCGTGCATGATCAGCGATTCACTAAGATTGGCGGTGATAGAAGGTAGCGCGCAATTTAAACGCAGCGCCGCTTCCTGACTGAATCGGGCAAACATCGGAATGATGTATTTAATGCGTGAACGCAGCGCAGGCAGCGAAATTTTGATGGTGGTCAGGCGGAAATAGAGATCTTGGCGAAACAGCTTCTGCTCAACCAAAGTCGACAGCGGCTTTTGCGACGCCACCACAATGCGTAAATCCAAGGGAATTTGTTGCGTGCTGCCTAAACGGCTAACGCTGCGCGATTCCAGTACGCGCAGCAACTTGGCTTGCAGGCTCAGCGGCATACTGTCGATTTCATCGAGGAATAAAATCCCGCCGTTGGCACTTTCAATGTAGCCCGCGCGGGCGTGGGTTGCGCCAGTGTAGGCACCGGCCATAATGCCGAACAGTTCGCTCTCGGCCAGTGATTCGGGGATTGCCGCGCAGTTAATCGGCACGAAAGCCCCTTTGCAGCCGGAGCGCTCATACAGGCGGCGGGCAAAGGTGTCTTTACCGGTGCCGGTTTCCCCCTCGAGGGCGAGGTCAACTTTCAGCGGCGCTAGGGTCTGTAGCATGGAATCAAAGTCGCTATGAATATCCCACTCTTCACGCACATCTAGCTGTTCAGGAATATCCTCATCCAAGGACTCTTCGTGAATCGGGTGGTTTATTTTAGCCGGCTTAGTCGAGTTCGGAAGATTGTTTCTCATACTTTCCTCGCATCCATTTCTATCAAGAAAATAATAATGTTGTGTTATTAAAATAAAATAATACTCAGGAATGAATTAGCGCCCGGTAGGAATATTAAAAGTTAAACATGCAGGAACGATGCATATTTAGTTTCTCTGACAGCACTAATCTGCTGATAAATTAGCATCAGAATTTCGACTGGCAATCAGGAAATCGGCAGTAATGTTGTAGGGAAATCCTTACAAGCTTCAGATCATTAACAAAGGTATTACTCAATACGGTTTTACCTATCACAACATTCAAAACTCACCTCGCAAACATCACTCACTGCCTATTTCTAGAAATTTTACCTACTGGTCAAACAAGTACTTAGCGAGGATTTAACGCAGAATGGTCAATTAAAGCGCATCCAAAAAGAGTTATATAATCAACGGGATGCTGGGCACGTTCCCAGCCAAATTTATTTTCATCCTTTGAATATATTTGCTTTCCGGCAGAGTACTAACGATTGAAAAAACCGATTAAAACTCGCTGAATCTTGCATAAAAATAGTGCGTCAGATCTCACTTCTTAACGAAATCTTAATATAACTCCGGCCGCAATCGATAAAAAAATTGCGCTTTGACATACTTCTTACAATTAGACATATTCTGGCGGACGGAAAATTGCCGAGATTTGAGATTATTCCTACCTTAGGACTAAGGTGATTATTATGAAACTAAGTCAAATTACATTTCAGAAAGGTTATATCTTCAAAATAATAACCATAAAAAAATCCGATAATGAACTTATTTCATTATCGGATGAAGTAAATTAAATCAATTTGAATGACATAATAGGCTATTAAGCCGGTAATTGACCTTGGCCCGATTCGATAATTTTAGCAAAGTTTAAAACATTATCGACATAAGGCGCGGCGCCGGTTCCGGTCTTAGAAATATCCGACAGGTTGGATAAATTCACGTCATCCGGGCCTGAGTTATAAGCACGCAGACCCGCGCCGATATTTCCGCCAAAGGCATTAGTCTGCTGTTTGAGATACAGCGCCCCGGCCATAATATTGTTTTGCGCACTGTTCGGATCACCCGACAGCAAGCCTGGGTTCTCTTTCGCCATCTCGTTGTAGGTGTCCGGGTTGACCTGCATCAGGCCCGCATCGGTTTTACCATTGCCGCCGTTGGTCGACGCCGCCGAGAGGTTGCCGCGAGATTCAGCCCAAATCTGCCCGGCAATCACGCTGGCTGGCATGCCCGTGGCCTGCGCCGCGTTGTTAATGGATTGACGATAAGGCTCCAACTGTGGCGGCAGGTGTAAATTACCCGAACCGCTGAGACCCGCCATGCCCGAGGTCGCACCAGCACCGCTCGCGCCGCTGGCACCACTTGCCCCACTCGCCCCGCTAGCACCATTGGCTGCACCCGCACCCGCACCCGCGCCCGGCTGGGCTAACAGATTGTTGCCCACCGATGGGCCACCGCCGCCGCCGTCACCGAACGACGGCGCCGCTGAACCACCACCACCACCGCCTGAAGATGCCGATGGCGTGCTGTTCTGCTGGTCTGAATTATCGCCGCCGCCGAGCATTTTCAGCAGCTCTGACAGCAGTTGGCGGATCATATTCATCAGCTCCGCCATCTGGCCGCCGCCCGCGCCCGCTGCGCCATCCTGCCCCTGCATCGCCTGAAGCGGGTTAGTTTGCGCGTTGTTTTGGGTTGGGCCATTAACGCCAGAAACTGAAGGCGAACCGAAATCCACCGGCGTGATACCCGATGCGGCGCTAAAGGTGACCGTCAGCGGCATAGAAAGCGCCCCGGCCCCTGAATTATTGTTGTTCACCGCACCATTATTGTTACCAACCCCGCCGGTCGGATCGAGATCCGCGGGGGGGATGTACTGAGGGACAAACCCCGAACCATTAACATTCATCATTCTTCCTCAATCCTCATAATAAGTGATGCTTCTGCTCTCACGCGGCGCTGCCACAGACCGCCCGTTCGAGCAACCCTGTTATGGATGAATCAAAAGACAGGAAGCGACGCTCATGGCGCTTCTACCCTGTCATTTGTGTGCGTCCTGCCGCCGGTTAGTTCCGAGCCATAACACTTTTTGCAAAAAGTAACGAGGTGTGGAACCGCCGCCTCGCTACCGCCACATAAAAGCATTCGAATTTGAGTCTTTATCATGGAGCCACGGCGATGAAGCGACATTTGCTGGCCATCACTCTCTGTCTCTCCGCCAGCTGTCAGGCAAACTGCTTTAAGGACGCCGGGAAAGCCTTCGGCATCCCTCCTGCCCTGCTGCTGTCGATAGCCATTAAAGAGTCACACCTCAATCCGTCAGCGGTGAACAGCGCCAATCGCAACCACACGGAAGATGTCTGCATGATGCAGGTGAACAGCACCCATTTCGCCCATTTGGCGAGCCTTGGCGTGTCGCGCACTAAGCTGTTGAGTGAACCTTGTACCTGCGTGAATACCGGGGCATGGGTGCTGTATGGCATGTTCCAGCAGTATGGGAAATCCTGGAACACGGTGGGAATGTATAACGCCGGGGCCGCGCCTTCACACCAGCCGCAGCGCGATCGCTACGCCAGTGATGTGCGCCGTATTTACCAGCGCCTGCTGCACAGCGTCAGTCAGGATACCCTGCTGACGCTGGAGCAAATGCCGTCAGGCCGGGAGAGCCGTCGGGAGGGTACGGACGAATTCGCGAATAAATGATTGCACTTCGCTGGCCTGCTGAATAAAGCCATCAAGCAGGCCGGAGAAGTTGCGATTATCCAGCGAGGAGAGAGGCTGCTGAGTGCAAAGACGCAGGTTCTGCTCCTCCAACGCCAGCCAGCAGCCGCGCATGGCGTCCATCTCAAAGTTCAACGTCAATATGGTGTGCAGCAGCGCGGCAGAGCTGTTTGGCTCCAGCACCATCACCTGACAATGCAACACCACGGCGTCACTGCCCGGCGGTAACTCAATGATCGCAGCTTCTTGTTTCTGCGGGGTGAACAGTGCGCAAACGCCATTTTCCAATTTAAGCGATGTATTCAATCGACGGCCATAGTGGCTCAATAAGTTCTGCAAGTGTGCGCTTTCGTTCATCTTATTTTCCTGTGATTAACATTTCAGTTATTCATTTGCTGGCCCGCCGCCAAGCGGGCCGCGTTCCTTACCCTTTAATGACAAAACCCTGTTTCTGCGTCGCGGAAAGCGCCTTATGTACCTCTTCATTCGGTCGGGTGATTTTCCCTTCCAAGGTGAATCCGGTTGGGTCGAGCTGGTTCTCCGCGTAGCTGAAGTTGATTTTGCCGAGGTTGACGCTCATCGCCACCGAGGCGCTGTTGGAGCCACCAATCAGGAAAGCCGGGGTGGCGAAGCCGTCACCTTTGCTTTGGGAACGAGTAAAGCCAATCGACTTAATGCGCAGGTTGTCGCTGTTACTCAGCACGGCAACAATTTCCTGCGGCGTGATGCCGCCAACCTGCCACTCACCGGCCATTTTGTCCTTCTGCGACTCATTGAGTTCCAGCGTCACCACGGCTTCGGTACTGCTGTTTTGCTGCAACTCGCGCACCATCTGTTTCAGCCGCGGGTCGTCATCCATCATCTTGGCAATACGGTCGGCATTACTGTCCGAAGGCCGCGTGCTGACCATGTGGAACAGGCTGTGGAAGAAGCTGTTGCTGTCGAGCTTGCTCAGGTTGCTGTAAGTCGAGCGGTACTCGGCGGTGCCTATCTCCTTGCCTTTGCGCTCGGCCAAGATCTGCTGACGATTGCTCTGCGCCAGCTGCAAAATGGCGTCGCGCTGGGCATTGCCGCGCAGCGTGGTGCCCGGCTCGAACGGTGTATTGAGCTGGGTTTTGAAGTGGCCCACCAGCAGCTTGAGCTTCTCGGCGGGCAGCTTGCCCTCATCCTCTTTCAAGGTCTCCAGCAGCTTGTTGGTGGCCGGATCGGTGAACTGATCCCCCAAAGTTTTGATCAACTTGTCGATATGCACGTCGGCCAGCGGCTGGACGTCTTTCAACTGAAGGTTGATGTTCTGACGCGTGCGGTTATCCACCGAAGCCTGAATGCTGGCCCCGGCCCCGGCAAACAGCGGCAGGTGGGTTTCGTCACCGGTTTTCTGGTTGACGCCGACCGGGATCGCAACGTTGGCCCCGGCGTTAAACTGGTTAAAGGCGCGCAGGCGGTTGTCACTCTGCGACTGCTGTTCGCTGACATCGCGGCGAGTGGTGCTGCGCTCGCGCGTGCCGTTGAGCAGGTTAGCACCGGCGTAAACTCCGCCACCGAAGCGGGCGCTGGTTGACGAGTTCTTCTCATGATCGTTGGTGATCGGTAGGCCGACGCTGGCGACCGCGGCGGCGTTGATATCCATACTGATGCGCATGGTGTTGCCGCTCTTCACGCTGTGATCCATCCCCTTATCCATCAGCGCCTGCGGGTCGAGATTACCCTCGGTCAGCGCATCCAGAAACTCCGGCAGCTCGGCTTCGCTCAGGCTAAAGCTGATGCCGTTTTGCATCTGTCGCTGCAACATGGCCGAGACAGTTCCGCCAAGGCGGAAGCCCGGCGAGAGGGTGCGTTCGCTGTCCAGCGCGGTTTTGTGGTCGTGAAGGTAATCCGTCAGCATGTTGTAACCCGCCGCGCCGAATACCGTGCCGGAGCCGCCGCCATTGCGGCCAAAGCTGACGTTAATCCCCGTCTCGCCACGGGAGAAGTTCAGGCTGTAGCTGCGATCCACGTTGACCCGCACGCCGGGGCTGGCAAAGCCTTGCGAGCCGGGGATCATGGTGCCGGTCCCCGCCGCGCCATAGGCCCGGTTGAAGGTGATGTCTTCGCCGCTTTCCAGCGACAAAATCGTCTCTTTCATGCGGCTGTTCAGCTCGGCTTTATCGCTGGCGCTCATCACGTTGCGGCTGGTGACGTGCACCCCATGGTCCTCTTTGGAGAACGCCTTGGTCATCGACTTGATGGCGTCGTAGTTAGCTTCCAGCCCGCGGTTGTTGACGAAGCCCATCGAGGTGGCTTTCTTGATTGGGTTCTCGCCCCAAGTCATATCGCGCAGCTCATTGAACTTCGAACGCACGGTCTGCATCGCCGCCTCTTTCTCCGGCCCTTTTTTCGCCATCGCCTGCTGCATTTCGGTCAGCAGGTTATGCATGTCAGCCTGCGTCAGCGAGGTGAGGATCAGCTGCGATTTCACCAGCCCGACGTCGTCGTGGGTGTCGCGCTGCTTGCCAAAAGGCACTTCCGGTTTCTGATGGTTGAGCACCACCTTCTTGCTTTCCATCAGCGCCAGAATGCTGTTAGCCGGGCTGTTTTCGCTCGACGGGAAGTAGTGCATCATGCGGTTCAGGCTTTCGGTCAGTTCGCCGTCGCGGGTACTGGCCGGGTTGAAGCGCCCGCTGCCGCTGTTCTTGGTTTTACCTTCGCCGAGAACCAGCTGGTTGTTGCTGTCTACCACGCCATAGTGCTGGCCCAGCAGGTTGGCGTGATGGCTGGAGACGTCAGTCAAATCTTGGTTGAAGCGAACCAAAGCGCGTTTTAAATCTTCGTTGCCGGTCCAATCCATGCTGTCGATACGCGAACTGATTGGCGGGCGTGGCGCTTTAGCCCCCTCTTTTGAGTTGGCGGGATCGGCGGCACGCAGGCGATTCAATAATTCGCCCTGCTCCTGATAAACCGGGCGCAGCCCTTCACGACCGGCATAGCCGTGCTGGACAAAATAACCGGCGTTTTTCACCGGGCGCGGCGTTTCCATCGTCGGTTTGAACAAGAAGGCGCGCACCCGCGATTTAAACGGCGTTTGCACCCGCAGGCCATCTTGTCCGGTGGAACCGGCAATGTTGACCTCGCGCTTCACCGTGATGTGGGTGCCCGGCAGATGAGTGTCCTTGGTCGCCACTTCGAGGCGCTGGAACACCTCTTCCGCCACGCGTTTTTCAGGGCGCTCGTCGATGTCCACCAGCCCCTTCTTCCATTCGCCTTCGTGCAGAGTGGCCTGATCGCCCTCGTCATTGCTGAGCAATAAGTTGTCCGGGCCACGCTGGGTCAGGGAGGTATACTTCGGCCCCTCGCGCGGCACTTCCATAATGTCGGGTTCCGGCGTGCCCGCAGGCGTTACGGGCGCTTTCGGTTCGGTGGCCGGGACATTTTCACGCGCTAGCCCGGCTGTTTGGCCTTTTTGCCATGAAGTGGCGGGCAGGCTGAACAAGCCGCCCTCTTCGCTAAGCAGGTACATTTGCTGGTTTTTGCCCAGCGCCATATCGACGATTTTCCCCGCCTTGCCGCCGTCGTTGAGCCCGGTAATGGCGGTTTTCAGCGCGTCGGCTTTCAGAGTCTGGGTACTGACCTTTTCGCGGCGATTCTCTTTGTTAATCTGCTGGTATTGCACGTCACCGTCGCCACTGAGCGCCACAAAGCGCCCTTCGGATAACGCATCAATCGCCACGGTTTTCTGTTTTTTGTCCAAGCCGCCCACAGGCAGGTCAGCCTTGACGCTGTTCTTCACCCGGCCGAGTGAGAATAAGCTGCTGTCGTGGCGGATTTCATCACTCGACAGGTTGACCTTGAGACGGCGCAGTTCGCCTTCATTGAGGATCCACGGCTGGCCATCCTGCCCGCGCCGCAGCTGCTCGGCGGACTCTTTCGACGCCACCCAGCTATTGGTGGCGCGGTCGAGGTAATGCACCTTGCCGTCGTGCAGCGCCAGTTGTCCGAGCGGGCCGAAATCCATAATGCTTTTGGCTTCGGGTTCCGGGCGCGGCAATCCTTTCTGGTTATCCAGCACCATGCTGTCGCTGATACACCAGCTCGACGCCACGTTATTGCCGTTAAGCGTGATGGCGTGCTGCTGGTTCTGCATATCTTTTAACTTAGCGTGCAGCTGCTGCTGGTCATCAGTGAATAAGGACTCCACCCGCACGCCCTGCCCAAACTGCATCGTCAGGTTGATTTTGAGCGCGGCAGGCACTGGCTCAAAGGTCATATTCTGGCCACCGTTGGTCGGTAGCTTCGCCTGATAAAGCTCGCCAAGGTTGTCCGTGGCGTACAGCGTGTTGTTGTGCAGCGCCAAGGCACTCGGCGCGAAGTCCGCCGGAGCAATAGTCATTTTCTGCGCGGCGGCCATCGGCGCATTGAGCTGCGGGTAGAAGCTCAACTGCTGCTCGTGACTGGTTTCATCGGCGCTGAGGATCACGGCGTGGCCACTGGCGTCCATCGCCACCTGCGAGATTTTGCCCGGCGCCTGAAGCGACTTGCCGGTGGTCAGGTCGAGCAGCTTTTTATCATCAGAAACGGCGTAAAGATGGCCGTTCCCCTGCTGGCTGAGTTTGGACATTTTGCCTTCAGAGGCGTCATGCACCTGCCATTCGCCGCTGGCGGCGTCGTGGCGATAAATCTTTTTCTCATGCAGCCGCAGGGACTCTTGCCCTCTGGCGGTACGGTGGCTAAACACCCCGGTCAGTTCACTTTGAATGGCGGCGTCGGGCAGTTTGGCTTTCGAAGCCGGTCGCCCGCCGGGCGTGAGGATCTCGGCATGCTTATTGTCGGCACTCAAGCGAACCTGATGATTCTCCGTCGAGGTGGATTGCAGCACCGGCATGCGCCCGGTGCGAGTTTCAATCGGTTTCTCATAGCTCTTGCTGTTGACCATGCCGACTAAGTTCAACGGCGACTGCTGCAAAGAGACCAGCCGACCGCGGGTATCAAGCAGCACCTGCTGGCCATCGCTAGCATCATGCCCCTGATATTTCTGTTCGGAGCGGCCTAGCGTGACATTGAGCAGCCGGTCAAAAGGCGGGTTGCCGTCGGGTACGCTGAAGTGCGCCTGACCTTTGCTGTTGAGCGCCACGTTAACTTTCGGCGGCGGCGCGTTGTCCACGGCACCCAGCTCGGCCTGAGTTTTCGCCCCCCAGCCGTCACTGCCGGGCACGCCCAGCGCGGTGTTTAGCTCGGAGAGTTCAGGCAGGCGTGGCGGGGCGAGATCCTGAATGCCCGTGCCGACGGGTTCATGCTTTGAACGCAGAAAACGCCCAAAGACGCCCCCGCGCGAAAGTTTCCCCTGACTGCTCTGTTGCTTAATATCGTTACGCGGCGTGGCGCTGTGAGCTAAGGTGCCGCCCCCCGTCTGGCGTGGCCGCGAGGGTTGTTGGGCAAGATGGCTAGCAGACGTCGTCCCCTGTTGCTGGCGGGCAATATCTGCATTGCTGATCATGTGACTCGGTTTAAGCAGTGCGGAAAAATTAAGTGCCATAGTGATAATCCTTATGCAACTACGGGGGGGAAATATTAATTTATCTACACAATATGTGTGGAGGGGGGTGAATTGGTTCCAGAAAAACAAAGCCCCTGGTCGCTTTCGGGCGAAAAGGGGCAGAATAACAGGGCTAAACTCGATGATTTTTAAGGATAAATCTTCAATTATTAATTTTTAAAAATTATGCCTTTGGCGAATCATTAACTCATGAGCGGCAGGCACCAGTTTCTTGGCTTTCGGGCTAGCCGACGGCTGGCGCAGGCGTTCACTGACCTGCATGGCGTGGGATAAAAAGCGATTGAGCATAGCGGTCAGCTCAATGCCCTTCCAGTTCTCAATCTGCAACTCGACCCACAGCACGATGAACTTGTCGGCGGTGGCGCTGTGATGAAACGCCGGAACCTCCTGATTGAAGCCGTTCATCTCCAGCAGCTTCCACCCCAGCTCGCCATCGTCCTCGCTCATCGGCTTGCCCAGCCGCGTTGCCATCAGCACGCGCCCGCTTTTTGCCCCAGAGAGGTGCAATTGCAGGTGCTCGAAGGCGATTTCATAGTTCCACGCTGGCCCCAGCGATGAGGGGTCAGCCCCCAGCCCTTCAAACAGCGGCTGAAGGTGATAGAAAAAATCCTCTTGTTCCATTTCGACTCTTCCTTATAGGTTGCTGAGGTTATCGAGAGCGCTCGGGAAGGAGTTGCTATGTTCTTGCTCCAGCGCGTTCATCATTTCTAATAGCGTGTCCGCCGCGTCGGTGTCCGAGGGCGCACGTCGCGCCGCGCTGGACGCGCCAAACACCACCGACTGCGCGGCACCGCTCGAACCAAAAATCGACGGGCCGGGGCCGACGGTTGGGCTTGGCGGCGCAGAGGGCTGGCTGTACTCGCTGTCGGAATCCGAGTCATAGCCAAAGGCTGGCGAATCGTTGCTCTTCTTGGTCATCAGCCCTTTGGTGGAAGCGGCGTCGTCAAAATCCTCTTCCGGGTCGCTCGGCAGATGGCCGTAATCACTGGTCGGGCTGGCGCTGGCGCTTTTGGTTTCAGCGGCGGCAGGCGCGGCGGCTTTGGTTGGGTCACCCGGAATCGCCCCCTGCATGCGCGGCGGCACGATGGCGTTCACGTCAGTCGGGTTAGCGACGAACACGCGCGGCACCAACACCTGCGGGCGGAACAGGCCGTTAATCAAGGTATTCACATCTTCGTTTTCCAGCATATCCTGACGCACACCCGGAGACAGCGAGCGGCAGCGGTCGATGATCGACAGCGCCATACCGCGCTTCATATCACTGCCTTTGAACACGCTGTTTTTGGCATCAAAATCGAATTTTCGCTCGTGCTTATTCAGCTCAAAGATTTCGTTAATTTTGGCATTCGGCGGCAAGTCATTGAGGGTGGAGAAGCGCTTGTTCGGGTCCGGCAGTTGCCCTTCCAGCACGTCGAGCAGGTGTAGCGTGCCGTGCTGCTGGACATTCGGCGAATCGAAGTCGAAGCGCACCACGTCTTTACCAAAGCGGCTGGCCTTCTTCTGCAGCTCTTCGCCCGATTCCAGCGCAAAGAACACGTTGTCGTCGTTGGCGAGGTCGGCGATATCCGCCGCCGAGGAGTTTTCACGCGGGAATGTCACGCCGTCGCGGATAAGCTTTTGGCGCGACGAAAGCGAGATCTTGCCGGTGGCCGGATCGCTGATTTTATCCAGCGAGTTGGTGGCGTGAGTAATGCGCAGCGGCGACTCGAGCATTTTCTTCAAAAATGCCTGTTCGAAAGGCGCCAGCGGCTGGTTCATCAGCGGCCCCTGCAATCTGACATGCAGGTTTTTGAGGTTCTCGCGGGAGAGCTTATCGACCGAACTGTTGCTCGGCAGCCCGCGCCAATGAGTGCCTCGGGCCAGCATCTCTTTGTTGATTTTCTGCCCCATGTTGCGGCGCATGGCGTAGGTCACCATCTTCGCTGCTTCATCCTCGGTATAGTTCCTCACCGGGCGCTCGCGGGTGGAGACGCTTTTCAGCGCCCCGGCCTGATGGGCTTCCCCTTCGTCATCTTCCTGAATCGGGAACATGTCCCATTTCGACGCCAGCGCCCCTGCGCTGTGTGAGGAGACACTAACCTGCTTGGCCTGTCCGGCGGCCGTCTGGCTGCTGGCCTTGGCGGTGCCCGAGCTAGAGCCGGGTTTCGAAATATTCAGCGGCGCAACTGACGCCAGCTTGGGCATAGAATTAATGGCAGAGCTCATAACAAACCTCCCGCATACGGCTGGTGCTGGCTTCAACTAAAAACAGCAAAGTGTCGATCATAAAAGGGCCTGCGCATCTTCGGCGGCGAAGGCGTTCATCATCTCCAGCAGGGTGTCGGCGGCGTCGGTGTCCGATGGCGCGCGCATTGATCCGGAGGAAGATGAGGAGGAAACTGAGCCGGGTGACTGCGTGCCCAGCAGCGGATTTCCACCGCCGGGAGAGCTGGTCGGCGACGAAGAGAGGAAAGAGGCGTCCGGAATAAACGGCGGATTGGCCGCCGACGTGGCGTGGGAGCCCATCGGGAATTCTTCATCTGAACTGTCGTCATAGCTAAAGGGCGCGGCGCTGCCAAAGGTCGGTAGGTCAGAATCACTGAGCAGGCTGCCGTAATCACTTTCGGAGTCGCTGTCGGAGTCTTCGGCATTGAGGTAAGACTCAAGCAAGGCGTCGAGCGCGACGGCGCTGACCGCCGCCGAGCGAATGTTTTCCACTTCACTGATATCAGTCGGCTTGCCGACGAACATGCGCGGCACCAGCACCTGCGGGCGGAACAGGCCGTTGATTAAGGCGTTAATATCCTCTTTCTCCAGAATACTGGCGCGTAGCTCTTCGGGCAGCGCGCGTGTTCTGTCGATGATTGCCAGACCCAGCCCGCGCTTCATGTCTTTGCCCTGAAACAGGCTGCCTTTCGGGTCCATGCCGTAGCGCGAATGCTCGTGCTTATCCAGCATATCCCCGGTCAGCATCTGGTCGCGATGATGCAAAGATTTCAAAGTAGTCAGGTGTTTGACCGCCTCGGGGAAGCCGTTGAGCACGTCGAACAGGTGCAGCGTGGCGTGCTGCTGCACCGCCGGGGAATCCAAGTCAAAGCGCATCACGCTTTTGCCGAAACGGCTGGAGGGTTTCTGTAATTTCTCCCCCGATTCCAGCGCAAAAAACACGTTGTCATCGTTAGCCAGCGCCTGAATATCCATTTTCGAGGTGTTATCTTTCGGGAAAGGCACGCCGTCGCGCACCAGCTTTTGTCGCGAGGAGAGCGATACCACGCCGGTTTCACTATTTTGCACTTTATCCAGCGCATTGGTGGCGTGGGTGATGCTCAGCGGCGACTCGAGCAGTCGCTTGAGAAAGGCTTTTTCATAAGGCGCCAGCGGCTTATTCAGCTCTGGCCCCTGCAAACGGATGTGCAGGTCTTTGACGTTTTCGCGCGACAGTGTTTTGACGGTGGTTTGTGGCGTCAGGTCATCCCAACGCGCGCCCTCATTCAGCATCTGCTTGTGGATTTTCTGCCCCATATTGCGGCGCATGGCGTAAGTCACCAACCGCGCAGCCTGATCCTCGCCCTCAGGGCCGACAAAAGCTTTGCCTTCGCGGGTGCGCGGCGTGACGCTTTTCAGCCCGCCTGCGTCCTGCGCAGAAGCTTTGCCCTGCTCATCCGAGGCAGACATTTTCCACTCAGACGCCATCGCGCCAGAACCTTTGGAAGAAACACTCACCTGCTTCGCTTGCCCGGCGGCGGTAAATCCGCTGGCCTTGGTGCTGCCGCTCGGACCCGAACTGGAGCCGGACCCCGAGGTTTTCACAGTGGATGGAAGAGGGACAGAACTGATGGCTGAATTCATTAATGCCTCCGGACAAAACGCAAAAGGCGCGAGGCAGACGCAGAGCCATGCCGGGCGCGTTGGTCTTGGTTATGTGGAGGCCGAGGCGGAAAAGTTCCCCCTTGGCTCAGCGAATCAGCTGCGCGAAAGCCAAGGGGGAAGAAGCAAGCAAGGCGGGTTTAAGGCTTATTCCAGACCGGGGATGCTCACCCCAAAAATTTGCAGCAGCAGGATGATGTTCAGCGCCACGATCACCACGGTGCCGAGAATGGAGATCCCCGCAGTCAGGCGACTGTTGACGAACTCGCCCATGATGTCGCGGCGGCGGGTGAACATCACCAGCGCAATCATTGGCGCGGGCAGCGCCAGACTGAGTACCACTTGGCTATACACCAGCGCATCGGTGGCATTCACCCCCAGCGCGACCACGATAAAGGCCGGGACCATGGTGACCAGACGGCGCAGCCAGATAGGAA
Organism: Ewingella americana ATCC 33852; assembly: GCF_000735345.1. Lineage (GTDB taxonomy): Bacteria > Pseudomonadota > Gammaproteobacteria > Enterobacterales > Enterobacteriaceae > Ewingella > Ewingella americana. Next base: position 58,827 of record NZ_JMPJ01000063.1, read on the forward strand.
TGCGGAAGCCCACAAAGCCCTGCATGATCATCTGCCCGGCCATGGTGCCGACCACTGAACTGGAAATACCGGAAGCAATCAGCGAGAGCAGGAAGAAGCCCGCCGCGCCAATCCCCAGTAGAGGCGTCAGAGTGTGGTAAGCGGTTTCGATTTCCGCCACCTCGCTATGCCCGGCGTGGAAAGCGCTGGAGGCCATGATAACCATGGCGATATTCACCAAACCGGCGATGCTCAAGGCAATCACCACTTCGATATTAGAAAAGCGCAGCAGTTTGCGGCGTTCGCCCTGATTCTTGGCGTGGGTGCGGTGCTGAGTCAGCCCCGAGTGCAGGAAGATAGCGTGCGGCATCACGGTGGCACCGATGATCCCCACAGAGATGGTCAGCGCCTGCGCGTCCGGCAGCTGCGGGGTGATCATCCCCAACCCAGCGGCAGCCCAGTCGACCGGCACAATAAACATTTCCACCAGATAACACAGCGCGATGACCGCCACCAGCCCGCCGATCATCAGCTCTATCGGTCGGAAACCGCGTTTTTCCACCATTAATAATGCGTAGGTGATAATCGCCGTGATGCCCATGCCGACCAGCAGCGGCATATGGAACAGCAAAGAGAGCGCCAGCGCGCCGCCGAGGAATTCGGCGAGATCCGTCGCCATAGCCGCCACTTCGCTGACGCCCCACATGCCCCACACCACGGGTTTGGGGAACTGGTCGCGACACATTTCGGCTAAGTTTTTGTTGGTGACGATCCCAAGCTTGGCGGAGAGCGCCTGAAACAGCATAGCGATGATATTGGCCATCACCACCACCCACAGCAGGGTGTAGCCGTAGCGAGATCCGGCCTGAATATTGGTCGCGAAGTTCCCCGGATCCATATAAGCGATCGAGGCGATCACCGCAGGACCGGCGAACAGCAACGGCGTCATCAAACCGCGTTTGCGGCCCGACAGCGCGTTGTCGATCGCGGTGTTAGTTCTTTCAGTTAAGGAAGAAGTCTGGCTTGTTCCACTCATACTGCACCTACCCTGTTCTTGCTTGTTATTTTTTTGTGTAGTTTTCACCCGGCTGTAACGAATATAGCATCGGCTATACTCTATGGTGCAAGCTTAGTTTGGCGGTTATTAGGGACATTATGTTTCAAAATATGAAAATCCAGAAAATGCGCGAGATTATGAAAATGAAATGATTTTTTTTACCGATGAAATCGATAGGCAATATTTTAAATATGACAGTTAAAAGACAGCGAATTGAATTAAAAAGCCGTTTAGGCGAATCATTTGAATTAAGTCAGCGGGAATGTCGGCCTTAAAATGCCAAATCCAACCCACACAAATCTTCAATAATTATAGATATTTACCTATTTTTTGAGTGAAATGATTAGACGCAAAATCTTCACCTTTTCTTAATTGACACCCTTTCACCTCGCAGTTTATTTTCTGCCATTCTCAGTGGTTTATTTATTATCAAAATAAAAACCACCGCACTTTACACAGCCCCCACGCTTATTCCACTTCACTGCATTTATCCCGCAGCGAAGTTGCTAAACCCTACAAAAACAAGAGACATCACTATGTGGAAGAACCTCTCCGTCGGCGCAAGAATCTCCGGAAGCTTTGCCGTCATCCTCTGCTCTTTAGCCCTGCTGGCGGGCATTGGTATTGTGCAAGTCGGCAAAATCAACAACGCGCTCACCACCATTAATGACGTGAATAATGTCAAACAGCTTTATGCGGTGAATTTCCGAGGCAGCGTCCACGACCGTTCCATCGCCGTGCGCGACGTGACGCTGGTTTCAGCCGCCGAATTGCCGTCGGTAGTGGCGCACATTGCTCAGTTAGAGAGTGATTATTTGGCTTCCGCCGGGCCGATGAACAAGATTTTTGACGCAGGAACTAACGTCACGCCAGAGGAACGCCAGCAATATCAAAAGATTAAAGATGCTGAAGCCAAAACCATGCCGCTGGTGCATGAGATAATCACCCGCCAGCAGTCCGGGGACTTTGCCGGAGTAAAACAGGAAGTGCTCGATCAGGCTCGCCCGGCCTTTATTGAGTGGCTGGCGACCATTAACGGCTTTATTGATATAGAAACCCACCTTAACGATCATCAGGCGGCCATGGCGCGCGGCGTCGGTAAGGACTTCCAGTATTTAATGCTGATTTTGGCGCTGGTGACCATTGGTTTCGGCGTCTTAATTATGCTCACCACCACCCGCACCATTACGCGCTCGCTGGGCGGTGAACCGGCGCAAATCAAACGCATTGCCGATGCCATTGGCGGCGGCGACCTCTCCACCGCGCTGCAACTGCGCAAAGGCGACAGCAACAGCATTCTGGCGTCACTCAGCCGCATGCAATCGGCCCTGCGCAAAGTGGTCAGTGACGTGCGCAAGCATGCCGAAGGCGTCGCCAACACCAGTGGCGAAATCGCTCTGGGCAGCGCCGATTTGTCGCGCCGCACTGAGAGTCAGGCTTCGGCATTGCAGCAAACCGCCGCGTCGATGGGCCAAGTGGCGGGCACGGTGAAAAACAACGCTGACAATGCCCAGCAGGCTAGCCAGTTGGCGACCTCCACCGCCTCTGACGTTGCCAACGGCAGCGACATGGTTCAGGGCATTGTCCACACCATGCGCGACATCACCGACGAGTCGAAGCGCATCGCCGATATCACGTCGGTTATCGAAGGTATTGCCTTCCAAACCAATATCTTGGCGCTGAACGCCGCGGTAGAAGCCGCCCGCGCCGGGGAGCAGGGGCGCGGCTTTGCCGTGGTCGCCACCGAAGTGCGCTCACTGGCCCAGCGGTCGTCGAGCGCCGCGAAGGAGATCAAAGAGTTAATTGGTCACTCGGTGGAGCGCGTCAATGCGGGCGCGGTTGAAATCAACAACGCGGCGAACGCCATGACCCAAATTCTGCGCTCGGTGAATCAGGTGAATAGCATCGTCAATGAGATAGCCCACGCCTCCGCCGAGCAGGCGTCCGGGGTGCAAGAAGCCGCGCAGGCCATAACCCATATGGACGCCACCACTCAGCAAAACGTCCGTTTGGTTGAATTAACTTCAGCCGCCGCTCTGACGCTGGACGGCCAGTCCCGCGAGCTGCGCGAGGCCGTTGGCGTCTTCAGTCTGGCGTAAGCCGAAACACAAAATTACCCATAACACTGCCAATAACCATAATTTTTTGGCGCTCTTTAGTGATTTTTTCCACTCAGCTACAGAGCGCCTTTTGTTACTCACCCGGGAGTACCCTAGCCATGCAATTAAAAGACCTTTCTTCACCTGAATTTATTGAAAACCCCTACCCGTTTTACCAAAAGCTGCGCGCCAGCGGGCCGCTGCTTCAGGTTGGGCCAAATACCTTCCTCGCCACCCAATTCGCCACGGTCGATGCCCTGTTCAGCGACAAGCGAATTGGTAAAAGCTATATGGATACCGTGCGCATTCGTTACGGAGACAAGGCCGACAGCATCCCGCTATTTAGCGCGTTTAGCCGGATGTTCCTGATGCTCAACCCGCCGGATCACAGCCGCATTCGCGGGCTAATGATGAAGGCGTTCAATGCGCGCAAGATAGATTCACTGCGCGAAATGGCCGTGGCGATCGCCCATGAGCTGATCGACCAAATCGAAGATCAGGGCAACTTAGATCTCACCAAGGATTTCGCCTTCCCGCTGCCGGTGCGCATCATCTGTAAAATGCTCGACGTGCCGGTGAGTGACGCACCGCGACTTGGCGTTGCCACCGGGCTGCTGGTGAAAGCTTTCGACCCGTCGATCAGCGAAGAGGAGATCAATCAGGCCAATGACGCCTTTATGGTGCTGGATGACTACTTCTCGGCGGTGATCCACCAGCGCCGCGAGCAGCCCGGCGAAGATCTGATCTCGCTGCTGGTGCATATCAATGACGGCGGCGAAACCCTGACCCACGATGAGATTGTCTCCAACGTGGTGCTGCTGTTCTTGGCCGGGCATGAAACCACCACCAATATGATCAGTAACTCGCTGATTGCCCTGTTCCGCCACCCGGAGCAGTTGGCGCAGATTAAGCATAATCCTGAGCTGCTGCCGAATGCGGTGCTGGAGTGCCTGCGCTATGACAGCTCGGTGCAAATGACTATGCGCACCGCGCTGGAAGAGGTGGAAATTGGCGGCGTTAAGGTGCCAAAAGGCGCGATGATCCTGCTATTGATTGGCGCTGCCAACCGCGATGCCGGGCAATTCGAGCACCCAGAACAGCTCGACATTACTCGCCGCCTTGGCCGTTCAATGGCCTTTGGCGCGGGCATTCACCACTGCATGGGCCATCGTCTGGCGCTGATTGAGCTGGAATCGGCGCTAAGCGTGTTGCTGACGCGTCTGCCGAATCTGCAACTGCAAGATCTGGATAAGCTGGCGTGGATCCCGCGCGCCAACCTGCGTGGCGTCAGTAAGTTGATCGCCAGCTTCTAATCTTCGAAACCTATCTTTAAACCATAAAAAAATCCCCCGCAGGCGCTGGCCCACGGGGGATTTTTATTTTTTAAGCCACCGCTAAGTGGCTTACTTTTCTTAGAATTTGATGGAGGCCTGCATGAAGTAAGTGCGAGGTTCGCCAACATATTTGCCACTGTTGTTGTCGGTAGAGCGAGTGAAGTAACGCTCATCAAACAGGTTTTTAATCCCTGCGCCGACGGTCAGGTGCGACCAGCGCGGTCCGAAGTCATACTGACCACGGGCGTTCCACGTCATATAGCCCATGATGTCGCCGTATTGGCCGTCAGCAGATTCGTCAGTGATATAACCGTTGCCGGAGTCAGCAGAGCCCGGTGAACGCTGTTTGGACTGCGCGAAGCCGTCGACATTCCACACCCAGTTACCCACTTCATAACGCGTCCCTACGGTGAACACCTGACGGGAGTAGAACGGCAAGTCTTTACCGGCAAACTCACCGTTGACTGACGTCGCTTTGGTGTAAGTATATGAACTGTAGACACTTGCGCCATCCAGTGCGTGGCTCAGTTCGCTCAGATCATAGCTCAGTGCCAGTTCCACACCCTTGTGCTTGGTCGCACCCAGCGAGGTCCAGCCGATGGTGTTGTTGATGTACTGAAGCTGGTTGTCGAAGTCGATGTAGAACGCCGTCAGCTCGGCTTTAACCACGGTATCATCGTAGTGAGTACCGATTTCGTAGGTCTTGGCTTTCTCTGGCTCGAGGCCCGGCGCTGGCTGGCCGCCGCTGCCGCCACGGGTCAGCTGGAAGTATTGCAAGCTGCCGAAAGAGGTGTTGGCGTTAGCAAACAGCTTCCATGAGTCGGTCAGGTGATACATCACGTTGACGGAAGGCAACGGCTCGCTGTACTGCTTCTCACGCGAGATATTCAGGAAGCCGTCATCAACGTGAGTTTTGATGCTTTCATAGCGCAGGCCCGGCGTTACGGTCCAGTTGCCGAAGTTCATCGCATCGTCAATGTAGGCCGCGTGAGCTTCGCTGCCGCCGGAGGAATGCTGGTAGTAGGTAGCGCGTGAATCCGGTGCCGAGTAAGTGGTGCTCGGATCGTACCAGCCAGAGCGGTAGCCCTTCTCGTCGGAGGTTTCGTTCAGATAGCGATAGCCGACCGTCACTTCGTGAGCCATATCCCAGAAGCGGAACAGCTGCGAGTACGTTGGCTCAATGGCGTACGTGGTGTAGTTACGCGGCGCGGCGCTGAAGCGGCTCAGGCCAGCGTTAGCCCCTGCGCCGGTTGAGCCGATGTCGCTGCTACGGAAGCTTTTGGTGAAGTAAGTCAGCAATTCGAACTGGCTGTTGTCTTCCTGATGACGGTATTTGAAGGACATATCCTGACGACGGCCTTCGAACTGGTCAAAGCGACGCACCGACTGGAACGGGTTGTCTTTATACTGCTGCGCGGTCAGGCCGCCCGGCATACCGGCGCTGGCGTTGTAGTAGTGGAAGTTAGCCAACAACTCATCTTTTTCAGTGAAGTTGTATTTGGTTTTGAACATGAAGTCGTCAATGTCGGTGTTATCGTTATTGTCACGATAGCCCTGCCCGTGCAGGCCGGAGTAGAGCAATTCTGCGCCTAGTCCGTTATCCGCCGTGCCGCCTACCGAGGCGCTGGTTAAGGTTTTTAAACCGCCGTGCGCTGCGCCTTCAGTTTGGGTGCTGACATCGCCGCCGAAGGTTTTTGGAATATCCTTGGAGACGAAGTTAATCACCCCGCCGACGTTCTGCGGCCCGTAGCGCACTGCCGCGCCGCCGCGAATGACGTCAATTGACTGGATGTTGCCCATGGAGAGCGGCGCCATGGAGAGCTGTGGCTGACCGTAAGGCGCCACCGCCAAAGGTACGCCGTCCATCATGATGGTGGAGCGCGGAGAGAGGCGAGAGGTTAAGCCGCGCACGCCGATGTTCAGAGAGATGTCGCTACCGCCGGTGCCGTTGTTTTCCTGTACCTGAACGCCCGGCGTGCCGCGCAGCGCTTCACCAATGGTTTCGGCACCTTTTTCGCGGATCTGTTTTTGGTCAATAATAGTACGTGCGCCTGGGTGATCGAGTACCGCCGTTTCATTGTCGCCGCTGTCTAACCAGTTACCTACCACGGTCACAGAATCCGTTCTGTCTTCCGGCGTGGCGGTGGTCGATGGCGTGGCTGCGGCTGGCGTTTTGGTGTCGGCTGCTGAGGCGTAATAAGGAAGAGCGATGGCCACGGCCGTGGCAAGGACTGAAAGGCGGTAACGCGCTGACATATCTTGTTTTTTCCTGTTATAAAAAGTGTTAACTTTGCGTAAGTAACGTCTGTTTAATGCTAATTGTAATGAGAATTGTTTGCATTATAATCAGGACTGTAAGTATTAGTAAATACTGTGTTTTTTGAAGATTTAACCCCGTTTAAGCTGCCTTTCAGGAATGCCCTTTATGCTCGCGAAAACATTGCCTGCCCTGCTGTTATTAGGACTGAGTAGTCTGGTGTCTTTTGTTGCTCAGGCTGACCCCATTACGCTGACCGATGTCACCGGCCGGCAAGTGGTCTTACCAAAACCTGCTGAACGCGTCATCTTGGCCGACTCACGCGCGATACAAGCTCTTCAGCTTGTTCATCCGACTAAGCCGTTCGAGTCAATCATCGCCTGGGATAACGCGCTAAAAGCCAAGGCCCCGGACTTGTTCACGCTTTACCAGAACGACTACCCGGAACTGGCAAAATTGCCGATGCTGGAGAACGCTTACTACAGCGATTTCAGCGTGGAGAAGACCGTAGGTTTGAAGCCTGACTTAATTATTTTTGATGCAGGCGTTAAAAAGAAACTGGAAGAGAGCCGGGTTCTTGAGCAGCTAACCAAGATTGGCGTGCCGGTGGTGTTTATCGATTTCCGCCTGCATCCGTTGACCAATACCGTGCCGAGCATCCGCCTGTTGGGTCAGGCGCTGGGCAATGAGCAGCAGACTGAAGGCTTTTTACACTTCTACCAGTCGCGCATCGACATGATTAACCAGCGCGTGGCGACCCTGACCGAGCAGCAGAAGCCAAAAGTGTTTATCGAGCGTCACGCCGGAATGACCGGCGAAGAGTGCTGTTTTACCTACGGAAAAGGCAGTTTTGGTGAGTTTATTCAAACGGCGGGCGGGGTGAATCTCGGCAGCGCGCTGTTTGCGGGCAAAAGCGGCACCATTAATCTGGAACAGCTGATCACCAGCAAGCCTGACGCTTACCTGATGACCGGCGCGGACTGGAGCAGCAGCTTTAAAGAGAGCATCGGCGTGCCATTGGGTTACAACGCGGATGCCGCGCTTTCGGCGCAACGTCTGAACAAGCTGATGGCGCGCAACGGCGTCAACGTGCTCGATTCCATCAAACAGCATCGCGTTCTGGCGGTTTATCATCAATATTACGACAGCCCGCTGAACATTTTTGCTATTGAAGCTATCGCCAAATTCCTGCACCCGGAGCTGTTCAAGGATCTCGACCCGCAGGCCGACCTCGATATGGTGCATAAAGAGTTCTTGCACCAGCCGTCGAAAGGCCTGTTCTGGCTGGCGGCCAAGCCGCAGTAACCGACTTTAGTCAACAGAGAGGGTTCTTCGAATCCTCTCTTTATTCCATCCCCTCGCACTTCTGCATCACAAACTGCACAAACTTATCCAGCTTAGGGACATCATTCTTCTTCGGCGCATAGAGCAGATGCACCGGGCGCGGCTTGGGTAGAAAATCCTCCAACAGCGTGACCAATCTGCCGCTGGCTATCTCATCTTTCACCAGAAAATGCGGCTGCATCAGAATGCCATTACTGGCCAGCGCCGCGTCGCGCAGGGCATAGCCGTCGTTAGATTTCATCACCCAATTATTCGGCCAAGCTATATCGCTCCCCCCTTCGCGCAGGTTCCAGGCAAAGCGCGAATTCCACGTCGAGTGGATCAGTAAACGATGCTGACTCAGCGCCTCGGGCCCGGCTGGCGTGCCGTGCTGGCGCAGGTATTCCGGCGTGGCGCAAATAATCATCCGATAGAGAAACAGCGGCTTGGCCACCAAAGCGTAATCTTTCAAATCGCCAATGCGGAAAGCGCAGTCGTAGCCTTCGGCAATCAGGTCCGCCACGCTGTTATTCAATACCAGTTCAATGCGAACTTGCGGGTAAATCTGCATAAATTCGGCGACGATAGGCCCAACAATCTCTTTGCCCACGGTCATCGGCGCGCTGATGCGTAATAAGCCCTGCGGCTCATTGTTCAGCCCTTCCATTGCCTCATAGGCTTGGTTGACGTTGGCGATAATCCCCTGCGCTGACTCATAAAATAGCTGCCCGGCGGAGGTCACCATCATGCTGCGGGTGGTTCTTTGCAATAAATCCGTTTTAAGGGTCTTCTCAAGGTTATTAATATATTTCGCCACCATCACCACGGACATATCTTCTTTCTTCGCCGCGCCGGTAAAACTCCCCTCTTCAACAACAGAGATAAATACCTCCATGGCTTTAAGCTTATTCATACTAAACCTCAAGTTAATACTGTTTAAACCTTCGTTGGGTTCACCCAGTTAGCTATTTCCTATACCTTGCAGGCCCTAAGACTAATACAGAATGCCAGACAAGTGGAAATAAGATGTCAGTTAATCATGGAGAGAGAAACACCCTATCAATAATAAAAAAGTCTAAATTACTCATCACGTTACTCTTCAGCCTGTTCTCGCCAGCCATTTGGGCGATGCAGCAATATCAGCTCACTTGCCCCGGCAGAGGTGAAATGTCGGTCAGCAATACTGATTATGTTATTACCACACTGCTATGGGATGACGGATTTATCGTCGCGCCGCGTCCGGCAACTTATACCGATAAAAGCGGCAACGTTTTGACGGTTTATCAATTTAGAAATAATGAGATGTTGTTAGTCAATAAAATAAAAAATCGTTATTTCTTTATTTATCGCGATGAGAATAAAAGTCAAAAAGAGGTGGAGTGTATAAAAGGCCCCAATCAGCGCATCGCGGTTAAATGGGCTAATGGTTAAAAGCGAGGCTTATATCAAGCCTCGCCAGAAACGACTAGCTGCGTTTACGCCTCTGGGTGATGGTTTCTCCCGCCACGCCCCAGTTGTCGGTATCCACTTCGTCAATAATGACAAACGTGGTTTGCGGATCTTTGTTCAGCACTTTCACCAGCAAATCTGTCGCCCCGGAGATCAGCGCGGCTTTCTGCTCGGCGGTCACCCCTTCGCGGGTAACTTGTATATTAATGAATGGCATAGCCTATCTCCTGTTACCAAACACCGGCGGTTGCGCCGCCATCGATGGGCAATACGACGCCGGAAGTAAAACGCGCATCCACCAAATAAAATACCGCGTCGACGATGTCTTGCGTGCTTCCCGTGCGTCCGGCCGGTGACAGTGCGCGCAGGAATACGCCGTCGCCACCGCTGTGCAGTGGCGTTTCAATCACACCGGGTGCAATCGCGTTGACCTGCACGTTTTTATCCGCCAATTCCAGCGCCAATGACTGGGTCGCGGCGTTCAGCCCACCTTTGACCATCACCGGCAGCAGCGAAGGCAAGTTGCGCAGAGGTTGCACCGCAAGGCTGGCAGTGATGTTGATGATGTGGCCGCTACGCTGGTTGCTCATCAGCTCCGCCGCGCGCTGGGCCGGGAAGAAGAAGCCTTTGAGGTTGGTCGCCAGCAGCGCATCCAGATCCTCTTCGGTGTACTTCTCGACCGGCTTGGCGATGAAGATCCCGGCGTTGTTGATCAAAATATCCACTCGCCCGAACTGCTCCAGCGCGGTGTCAAACAGGCGCTGGGTGGTGTCCGGCAAGGCAATATCCCCAGCCACGCCGACGAAGTTTTTCGGGTTACCGAGCTTTTTCGCCGCCTCGGCCAGACGCTCACTGGTGCGGGCATTTCCCACCACATTGTCGCCACGCTTTAAGAACGCTTCAGCCAGTGCAAAACCAATACCACTCGATGCGCCGGTGATCACCACAGTTTGTTGACTCATAACACACTCCTATAAACGCTAAGTTGGCACTCGGATAAATGCCGCTGTTGACTCACTGCGGTCACTTTACTTATGCGTTCAGGTGCGATAAATAAGGCTAAATGACATTCATTTATTACTTCATGTAATTAATAAGGCGTAACTCACCCATGCAACGCGACTTCGACGACATCATGCTTGGCAGTCTGGAATTATTCTGTCTGGCGGCGGAAACCGGCGGATTCAGCAAGGCGGCGACGCAGGCGGGAGTCACTCCGGCGGCGGTGAGCCGGGCGGTATCGCGTTTAGAGGAGCGCCTCGGCGTGCGGCTGTTTGTGCGCACCACACGGCAGATTCGCCTGACCGAGGCAGGCGAGCAGTATCGCGCGCAGTGTTTGGCGGCGCTGACGCTGTTGAAAGACGCCGAAATGTCGCTGAGCGGGCAGCAGTCACAGCCCGCCGGAAAAGTGCGACTCAGCATGCCGACCGCCTATGCCCATTGGCGGGTGCTGCCTTTGCTGGCGCGCTTTCAGACGCTCTATCCCCAGTTGGCCGTCGACACCCACATCAGCAATCGCAATATCGACTTTTTCGAAGAAGGCTTTGATTTGGCAATTCGCGGCAAAGCCCCCGCCGAGTCCAATATGATTGCCCGTAAAATCGAGGATGCCGAGTTGATTGTCGTGGCCTCCCCGCACTATCTCGCCAGCGCGCCCGCGTTGAAGACTCCGGATGATTTAACTCAGCATCGCTGCATTGGCTATGAGCTTTCTAGCAACGGGCGGCCTCTGCCGTGGCTATTCCAGCAGCAGGGGGAAGTGAGCGAAAGAGTGATGGATCATCACATTACCTGCTCTGAAGATTATATCGGCGGTCTGACGCTGGCTCGCCACGGCGCGGGGCTGTTCCAAATTTATCGCTTCGTGGCGCAAGAAGATCTCAACAGCGGGCAACTGGTGGAAGTGCTGCAAGAGTTCGGTGGCACCCGCCGCCCGTTTTACCTGCTCTACCCTCATGCCCGTTTTCTGCCATTGCGCACCCGCACCATGATTGATTTCCTGCTCGCCGCGCTGCGCCACTGATCCCCTTTCCCCCGCCAAGCTTCTCTCCCCTGACGGGGAGGATACCCACATAGTTTATGAATTTTTTGCTGTCAAAAAATAACCAATCTATTTCCTGCGATCTTTGAAGATTTGAGAAGCCCCTCACAAAACATAAATCCCTCTAAAGTTTGTGGAACTGGTGAAAATTCCTTCTCACTCATTGGAGGAAGTCGAACAGCACAAGAAGGCCGTCTGCGCCGTTCGACTGGGATCGTTACCGGAGAAAAAGACACAAAGATAAAATGCTATTAAATACATGAATTAAATGGAAATAGCCTGAGGTGTGCAATGCGACATAGCCAAGATAAGTGTGCAATGTTTGTTTCGTTCGATGCTGTCGCGGTATCAGGGATCACGGTTGAGGCGATGAAAATCGCTAAGAAGCTGCAAGACCGGGGGTTCCGGTCGTATCTGGATTTGGGGTACGACATCAAGATTGATAAGGGAAACTTTAATAAGCCTTATGACGTGGAGCCGGCGATTTATCGCGACGTCTTCACACTAGTGCGTATCGACGACATCACGTCGATCCCCCATTACAACCTCGATTTTATCGAATACGCCCACAGCGCGCTGATCAGCCAAAAAAGCCCGATTAGCGATGATGAAAAAGCCGCGCTGTTGCAGACCATCGACCAGACGGCACATCTGCTTGCCCAGCGTATCGTGGCGCTCTGGCAGCAGTTGGGTATCAGTAATCTGGTGGTGGAAAATGGCACCCTGCCGGAAAATATCATTTATACCAAGGCGTTGTATCTGGCGATTGAACAGTACGGCCAGCAGCAGGATTTGGGTAATTTCGTTATCTGGCGCGACCACGACCTGATGTGGAATAGCGAAAAGACGGTGATGAAATATGGCCCGGCGCCCTACTCTCACGCCATCAAGCCGGTCAAGTCCAAGCACATCACTTATGTCACGCTGAATGACCACCTCAAGCAGAAATTAGAAGCTTGGTGTAATTACGACGTAGACGTCAAAGTGAAGAAAAATACCTATGATTTTTCCCAGCAGAAGGTGCGCTGCAATATTAGAGAGCGGCTAAGCGTTCGCGCCGATGATATTTTAATTGCCCGCACCACGCGTATTATTCCGCAAAAACGCTTAGACCGCGACGTGATGCTGGTGAGCCATCTCAACACCTTATTCCATAATAGTAACAGTGACCGACGCGTCTATTTAGCGGTTGCCGGAAATGAAAAGGAAAATCACGGTTATTTTCAGGAACTGGATAAACTGTCGCAAGAGCTTAATGTAAAACCCTATATTAAATTTATCGGCGCGCTGCCTCATGAATGTATGCAGTCAGAAAGCGACGCCATCGCCATAGAAGACTTATATCACTCCTGTGATCTGGTCTCTTTCCTCACCTCTTATGACTACGACAGCTACGGCAACCCAATTGGCGAGGCGGTGAGCCACCGGCGCTGCTACATCACCACCAGCTATGAGTATTATCACGAGGTATACGGCCAGCACGGCTTCGAAGCGCCGGTCATGGCGATATCCGAACAGCAGGACGGTTTACCCAACCCTGAGTTTATTCATGATTTATATCAGTTCCTCAACAATAAGGAATATATGGCGCACGTGGCGGATAAAAATTTCGCCTTAGGGCAGCAGGTGCTCTCCAATAACGTGATCGACATTTTAAATGTGAATTAATTTAAAACCCTAACCCATTTCATTGTGGATCTTACTCTATTCTGGAGAACTTATGCGCGATTCTATTTTCGTGTCAGTAGTGCTACCCGTATATAATGAAAGCGACCGTATTGATGAAGTATTAATTTCACTCTTCAATCAGAAAACCAAAGATAACCTGATCACTCACGACAGCTATGAGTTAATTATCGTGGATAATAATTCCACCGATGATTCCGTGGCAAAAATAAATGCGTTTAGCGCCAAGAACCCGTCAATGGATATTCATGTCATTGATGAGAAAGTTCAGGGCGTCTCTTCTGCCAGAAAGCGCGGCATGGATTACGCCTCGCTGCGCTCTAAAGCCCGCGACAGCCGCCTCGGGCAGAAGCGAAAACATTATATTGTCTCCGCCGACGCCGACTGCACCGTCGACACCTACTGGCTGTATGAGCTGATTAACACCATGGTCAGCCAGCAGGGCGACTTAGGCACCTGTAACTACTATTACAATGCCGAAGATTTCGAAAAACGCCCTAACCTGTTCAATGAAATCAAGAAAACCCTGCGTCTGCGCGAATACTCCTTCTCGCTGTTTGGCGGCTTCCCCGACGGTAAAGGCTTTGGCGTCGAGCGCGGCCTGTACGACACCATTGGCGGCATCGAAATCTTCTACCAGCTCAACAAAGGCCGCTTTGTCGAGCACCTGTCCGACGACTGGGACTTCGGCATCAAAATCATCGCCTACGGCGGCAAGCCGGTCTACGCCAGAAATTCCTATGTCGAAATCAACAGCCGCCGGGTCGACACCATTCTGGATGAAGTGATCACCGGCGTTGCTTACGGCAGCGACGGCATCATCATCATGAAAGACGTGCGCCCGGACGTTGAGCAGCAAAAGCCAACGCTGGTTGACACCACCCCGGCCGAATCCAAACAGGCGTGGGACTATTCGGTGAAGGATTACACGCCGAAAAATATCATTCTGCCCGCCCTGCTCAACCCTTACATCTTGTTAGAAAACAGCGAAGTGCGCGACTTCTTCTCCGGTCCGCTGGCTGACAAGCTCTACCGCCGCATTCATGAACTCAAACATGAAATGCGCATTATCGATTTCAAACCGATCCACGCCTATAAGACCCCGGCTTATCGCCTCTATTTCGAATTCCGCGATGAGATCTTTGCCGCCATGCGCCGCGCCGTCGGCGACGACATTGGTTATCCGCCTGACCTGCCCGCCTGTTTCGATCAGGTGAAAACCGAAGACTTCACGCGCTTCGTTTACTACTTCTGCGAAGACCGCGAGTCCGGTGAAGCCCACAACTATTTTGCCAATGGAGGCGTATTCTGATGAACAACGAAGCCCTGAACTCCCTGCTGGATATTGATGAAAATTACCCTGTTCCTCTGGTAAATGAATTTCTGGCCCAGCCGGAAAACCGCGCTTTTCTGGAGTATGTCTACAAAGATCCCTTTGGCTGCCACGTCTTCCCCGGCGACATCACCGACTACCCGCTGCCGTCGTTCTTTGCCGATATGGACAGCGACATCAAGAAAGCGGGCAAAATCCACCTCTGGGCCTATATCCCCACCTGCCGCTATCGCTGCCACTTCTGCCAGTATCCGACGGTGATCCTCAACCCGAAAGCCGCCTCTTCGCAGGAGGTATTCCGCGATTTGGTGGACTTCAACATCAAAGAAGCCCTGATGTGGCTGGAGCGCGTGCCGAACCTCGCCACGGTGGAAGTCGGCGAATTCAATATCTTCGGCGGCACCCCGTCGCTGCTGCCAGAGCCAGAACTGCGCCGCATGATGGCCTTCTACAAAAGCCACTTTAACTTCTCCACCGCCACCATGCGTTTCGAGGGCGAGCCGGGCACGCTGAACAAAGAGTATTTGGCGATATTAAAAGATCTTGGTTTCAGCAAAATCAGCTTCGGCACCCAGTCCTTCAACGACGAAATCATCACCGCCTGCGGGCGCATGCACTCGGCGGACGAGTGCGTGGAAACCATCTATCAGGCGCGGGAAATCGACATCGACTGGGTCAGCGTCGACCTGATTTACGGCATGCTCGGCCAGACGGTGGATGACGTGAAATATGACATGGAGAAGACCCTCGAGCTGGGACTATCCCACGTGGTCTGCACCAAGCTGCACATGGATGAATTCATCAAAAACCGCACCGGCGTCTCCGGCGAGCGCGAAAGCCTGTGGCAGAAAAAGGGGCTGATTAACATTAATAACATGAGCTTCCCCGGCCTCGGCAAGCAGTACCAGATGCGCGAACTGGTGGAGAAATATCTGGCCGACGGCTACACCGAGCATCCAACCATGTACTTCCACCGCAATGACCAGCAGCCGGAAAAGTGGAAAGCACTCATCACCGACCTCGACAAACAGTACCCAGAAGTGGCGATTGGGCTGGGCGGCAGCTCTAAATCGACCCGCTCCGAGGCAATCAACATTACCGGCTATAAAAAGTATAAAGAGGCGCTGAACGAAGACCGCCTGCCAATCGAAGAGAGCCGCGGCTTCTCTCCTGCCCAGCGCGAGGTCAACGCCTTCAAGATGGCGCTTTCCACTCTGATCCCGGTGGATGACAAGGTGTTCAAGCAGCGTTTCGACGGCAACAGCTTCTTCGAAAATCCGCTGATTAATCGCACCTTGGATAAGCTGGTGCAGAAGAAGCTGGTGACGGTTTCCGGCGACGTCGTGACCCTGACGCCCATCGGCATCACGCTGGTCGAGGCGATCATCAACACCCAATTCACCACCGAGACGGAATAAGGAGCTTCGCCATGGCAACCTCTTCATCCGCCACCCATCCGGTTTTCAGCCTCTATTACATTGGCATTGATACCGAAGTGGGCGTCACCAACGAGCAGTTTGAAGCTTTTGTCCGCGAGCAGGGGGTGAAAATCCCCTGCTATCCCGGCTGGCGCTGGACCTTGCTGCGCGGCCTGCGCGGCGAACGCGTCGGGCAATATCTGATGCTGTATGAGATGGACAGTCAGGCGCACCGCGACCGCTATGTCACCGCCACCGGTCAGAAAACCGAGGCGGCAAAAGCCTTCTGGCAGCAGCATCCCGAGGCGCTGGAGATTCTGGCGGCGTGGCGCAAGCTCGGTACCTTCAGCCAGTTACCGACACTATTCACCGACTACCAATTGCTGGCGGAAAACACCAAAAGCGATGTTCCCCATGGCCCGCGCTATCGGGACCAGCCGGGCGAGGAGCCAATTGCCCGCATCATCGGTATTCACAATCTGGCCCTGCGCGAAGGAGTGATGCCGGAGCAGTTCGAGCAGTTTATTGCCGAAAATCATCATCGTATTGAAGATTATCCCGACTGGAAGTTCCATTTGCTGAAAGGCGAACGTGGCAACCGGCTGGACCAATACGTGGTGATGATGGAGATAGCCAGCATGGACGCGCTGGACGTCTTCTACCCTGAGCCGGATATCGCCACCGACGAGGCGGCTAAGTTCGCCAAGGCGCACCGCGACACCAAGCAGATGTATGAAGAGTGGAAGCAGCTGGCCTCTTTCTCCGGCTCGCCGCAAATCTACACCGACTATCTTTGCGTCGCGGAAAGCCTGCCCGCTGAGGAGAGCCGGTCGTTATGACACTCAACCTGCTGATTCGAGGTGCCACGGAGAATGTCCGTCAGCAAATTGCCACCCGGATAATTTTCTTTCTGGCCGGATTAGGCATGTCGGCATGGGCACCGTTAATCCCCTTCGTGAAGTCGCGAATTGGCATTGATGCCGGCTCGCTGGGGCTGCTGCTGTTCTGTATTGGCGCGGGCTCGATGCTGATTATGCCGTTTACCGGTCAGCTGATCGGCAAATTGGGCTGTCGTAAAATCATTCTCACCGCCGGTTTGCTGTTAGTGCTGGATTTGCCGCTGCTGACCTTGCTCGACGCCCCGCTGCTGATGGGGGCAGCCTTACTGGTGTTCGGCGCGATCAACGGCATCATGGACGTGGCGATGAACTCGCAGGCGATCATTGTCGAACGGGAAAGCGGGCAGGCCAAAATGTCCGGTTTTCACGGCTTCTACAGCATTGGCAGCATCTCCGGCGCGGGCAGCGTCAGCCTGCTGCTGTGGGCGGGCGTCTCCCCAACGACCGCCATTGGGCTGATTGCGGCACTGATCGCCCTGCTGCTGGTTATCGCTTCGGCGGATCTATTAGCCAAAAGTGAGATCGACGGCGAGCAGAAAGGCGGCACGCTGTTCGCTCTCTCCCACGGCAAGATCTTGTTTATCGCCCTGCTGTGCTTCTTTGTTTTCCTTACCGAAGGGGCGATGCTCGACTGGTCCTCCCTGTTGCTCAATGCCGAGCGCGGCGTGGCGAAATCTCAGGCCGGACTGGGTTACACACTCTATGCCATCGCCGTGACCCTCGCGCGGCTGTATGGCGACAGGCTGATCAACGCCATTGGCCGCTATCGCATGCTGCTGCTCGGCAGCCTCTGCGCGGTGCTCGGCCTACTGCTGGTGACCACGGTTAATCTGGCGTGGGTGGCTTTCGCCGGGCTGATTTTGGTCGGCCTCGGCATCGCCAACGTGGTGCCCATTCTGTTCAACGCGGCGGGTAACCAAGAGCATGTGCCACCCAATCTGGCCTTCCCCGCGGTGACCCTCGTCGGCTATGTCGGCCTGCTGGCAGGCCCCGCGCTGATTGGCTTTATCGCTAAATACTCCAACCTTACGCTGGCCTTCGGCTGCACGATTTTCTGCCTGTTGCTGGTCAGCCTTAGCGCCCGCGCCTTAACGCGCTAACTCACCCATTTCATCTAAAGAGGACGTTTCCATGAATGAAGCATCAAGCCCGGTTTTCTCCCTGCACTATGTCGGCATCAACCTGAAGAGAGGCGTCGCCTCGGATCAGTTCGAAGAGTTCGTGCGCCAAAAAGGGGTGAACATTCCGGCCTATCCGGGCTGGCAGTGGACGCTGTTGCGCGGGCTGCGCGGTGAGCGCGAGAACCAGTATTTGATGGTTTATCAGGCCAAAGATGCCGCCACCTATGCCCGCTATGTCGATAGCAACGGCGAGCAAACGGCGGAGGCTCGCGCCTTCTGGCAGCAGCACCCCGAGGCCGCCAAGCTGATTGACGAGTGGAAAACCTTCGGCACTTTTGCCGAACTGCCAACCATTTACACCTACTACAGTCTGGTGGCGGAAAACCAAAACAGCTCACTGCCTGCAGGCCCGAACTACCGCAACGTGCCGGGGCAGGAGAAAATCGAGCGCATCGTCGGTATTCACAACTTGGCCTTAAAGCCGGGCGTCACGCCGCAGCAGTTTGAGCAGTTCATCACCGACAACATTCATCGCGTCGAGGACTATCCGGGCTGGAAATTCCATATGCTGAAGGGCCAGAGCGGCAACCGTCTGGATCAATACGCGGTGATGTTAATCATCGAGAGCCTCGAGTCACTTAACTCCTTCCACCCGGATTTGGACGTTTCCACCGAGAAAGCCTTGAAGTTCGTGGCCGAGCATCAGGACACCGAGCAGATGTACACCGAGTGGAAGGAGCTGGCGTCATTCTCCGGCGCGCCGCAGATTTACACCGATTACATCACCGTCGGCGGCAATCAGGGTTAAGCTTTCGACATACTAGCCGTATAAAAAAGGGCAGCCACTGGCTGCCCTAATTGCATCTTACACCTTAAGCTTCCAGCCACGCCTTGTAGCGCGAAGGCCACTCCACCGTTGGCGTGCCCGGCTTGCCCATGCCAAAACCGTGGCCGCCGGAGGAGTAGCGGTGCATATCCACCGGCACGTGCTCGCGCTCACAGGCGGCAGCCATGATCAGCGTGTTGTGCGGGTCAGAGATCGGGTCATCCTCAGCCTGCACTAAGAACATCGGCGGCGTGCGCGGAGTAACAAAATTCTGTACCGACCACGCGGCGTTCTCCTGATCCGTGGCCCTCGGCCCGACTAAAACCTTGTGGGTTGAAGTGCGGGTGTAAGGCTTCTCAAGAGTGATAATCGGGTAAATCAGCGCCGCGCGGTCGGCATAGGCCGGGGTGCGGTCCAACGCGTCCTGCTCAGGGTAAGAGCGAAAATCCGGGCGCGTCGACGCCAGACCGAGCAGGTGTCCGCCCGCCGAGAAACCGAGCACGCTGACGTGCTTTTCGCGGCTGCGCACAATGCGCAGCGCGCGCTGGGCGTCCTGCAAAGCCACCACGCTGCCGTCATTCCAGCCTTCGCTCGGCAGGCGATAAGTCAGGACGTAGGCGGTGTAGCCGAGCTTGGTCAGCCAGTCCGCCGCAGGCCACGCCTCCTGCCCCATCTCCATGCGTTTATAGCCACCGCCGGACGCCACCAGCACCGCCTGCCCGTTTGGGCGAGCCGGTTGGAACACGCGCAGCGACGGATGAGTGACATTACTCAGCGCGCCTTTTGCCGAGAGAACTTCACCACCAGACGGCCCACCGCCACCCGGCGGAGTCCCTTTCCATAAAGCAATTTCGGTGTACTGCCCCGACGGTTGCGCGGCCAGAGCGCCGTCTTCCGACACCGCGTGTTTACGCGCCAGTGCCGACCCAGTGCGTACCGCCACCATCGCGGCGGCTGACCCAATAATAAACTGACGACGATCCATGGATTTCCTAATTGGTTGGGGCTGATATTGCTCCTATAACAGCATAGAAAATAGCAGAGATCTTGAAGACTTTATTTCGCAGAAACGGGTTATTGTAAGCAGAACTTTCGGCGCAATAAACGTCAGGAAAAAAGAGAATTAGACAAAGGTTGTTACTAACAAATGGCGCTAAATGCCGGGCGAATGGCGTTCGTTTAATAAGCCAGTGCTTTACTGATTCAAGTACCAGAACCCACCAGAAAAGCATGATTGATGAGGGCCAGTTATGACGGTAAAAATGCAGTGGATGATTCAGCGTAAAAGCACCCTATTCAGCGCCCTGTTGCTGGCACTGAGCAGCGCCAACGCCTTTGCCGAAGGGGGACAAAATACCCCCGCTAAAAATTTTCCCATCCTGAAAGACGCCTATATTTTGCAGGCTTTTGACAGCAGTAAAAAACCCAATGAAGAGCCGATCACCAGCGGCCTGAAAAACAGCTATTTTTACAGCAACTGCGCCGACGCCGAACGCTGCGACTCCGCCATTCCGCAGGGCGCGACCATGTTCAGAGCGCCGTCGGGCTTTGGCTCCACGCCGCACAGCGAGTTTCCACGCGCCGAACTCCGTGCCAAGAAAAACTTCGTCAACGGCGACGACTTCACTAACACCCAGACCGGCTCGGTGTATATCGTCAAAAATCCCGACACCAAATCCATCATCTTTGCCCAGATCCACGGCGACAAACCGGGCGGCTCGGAGCTGCTGAAACTGCGCTGGCAGAACGGCGACATCGTTGCGGGCGTCAAACCGCATTATGGCGATAAAGAGCAGCGCACCACCCTGCTCTCCGGAGTGGGTTTAAAAGACAAAATCGACTATAAAATCGAAGCCAAAGGCAGCAAAAGCGAGATAAAAGTCACCGTCGAAACCACGGCAGACGGCAAGACCAGCAAGAAAACTTTCAGCTATCCAAAAGAGAGCTGGCAAGGCATCGAGTTGTACTTCAAAGCGGGGAATTATAACCAAGATTCCAGCAGCGACGGCTCAGAAGCCGTGGTCGCTTATGGCGCGCTGGATGTGAGTTATCGGTGATAGCCAATGAGGGGCAGCGCTGCCCCTCATTGATTGCAGATGCGACTTACTTCGCTTCTGCCGTCTTCACATTATTATCCGTGGTCCAGACGCGGTATTTCACTTCCACATCTTTTGGGGTGTAGACCACGATTGGCAGCTTGCTGTTGTAGCGATCGAAGGTCTGGTCGCCGAGGTTCGCGGCGATGAACTTCTTGGTTTTGGTCTGGTTCGGGCAGGCCATCATGGTGGAAGCCGGGGAAGAGAGCTGCTCCAGCACCAGATAATCGTAGCCCCAGCCTTGCAGCGTTTTGCTGGTCAGCTTGCCGCCCATCATGTGGCGGTTGCAGTCCACTTCTAAGGTTTTACCAATCAGCAGTTCAACCTTGAAATTATCCTCATTTTCCAGCTTCGGCAGGTAAATCACCTGACGAACCATCCCCTTTTCAGCCTGCGGATAAGGTGCGACTTTCTCCAGCGGCAGCTTGCTGATGTCTGCTGTGTCACCCGTTGCCGCCGCCATCGAATTAGCAGAGAGAGCCATCATCATTCCAGACAGTGCCAAGGCCATGAGTTTCATATTCAATCCCTATGTTTGTGTTCTCTGAGAACCTTTCTCAGATGAAAGAATTACTTCGGTGAGTTTTTTTAGCATAAATGATTGGTTATATCAAAATTCATAGCGGTAATTTTACGTAAATCATTAATCATCGGGATCATGTAAAACCCTTTGCTACTTTTTCCCTGTTTCTTTCACCGGCAAACCCCGCTTAGCTCTAGAACCTAGGAGCCGCAGGTTATACCGACTATTCTCCCGCCCTCGGCGCTTGAGCAGCATTAAGCCAAGCCGAATTCTTGTCGAGTAATAATTCAGCACCAAAAGAGTGGGAAAAAGGATAAGCCATGGCAGTAAATGACGCAGCCGATGCAGGGTAAAAATATGGCCTAATGCCCGTCTGGCGTAATCGATGAATATCAGCGTCATAACACGGTTCCTGAATAGCAATGACGCTATTCAACTCAAACCGTGTCCAGACTTACGCGATGTTTCATCAAGGATGTATCAAGACGGGCAATTATTGTTGCCCGCCTCGACCATCAGAGTGATGAGGTTAAAAAGGAAGGTAAAAAGATCGAGATAAGTAATCCACCAGTTTCCGGCTGGGTGGCCTTAATGGTGCCCCCATGCGCCTGACATATCGCGCGTGCAATGGAAAGTCCGAGGCCGCATCCGCCAGAATGGCGCGCCCGCGAGGAATCTGCTCGGGTGAAACGCTCGAAAATCGTCGGCAAAAACTCAGTTGGCACGCCCGGACCATAATCGCGAAATGTTATTTCGTGGCCCCGATCATTCTTGGCAATGTCAATCACCAGACGTCCGCCCTCTGCGGCGTAGCGCAAAGCATTTTCCATCAGAATGGTGAATACTTGCCCAAGGCGGAATGGGTCGCCGGTATAACGACATTGGGCCGGCGCGTTAACCGTGATTGCCATACCTGCTGCGGTGGCCTGCGGCTTTAACCAAATTACCCGTTCATGCAGAATATCGGTCAAATTAGTGGCGCTTTTACTGAGTTTCAGCTGGCCGGCATCTGCCAGTGAAAGCAGAAGAAGTTCATCGGAAAGTCGGCTCAGATACTGCAACTGCTTCATGACCATCTGAAGCTGCTGAGGTTCGGCGGCAAAAACCCCGTCGATCATGCCCTGTAGCCTCCCCATCGCGGCAGTTAAGGGTGAACGCAGCTCATGGGCCATGGCTACGTGAGATGCGCGAAGTTCACGGTCATAACGTTCAAGTTGCTGGGTCATGACATTGAAATCTTCCGTCAGCCGGATGAGCTCCATCGGCACCTTTTCCGCCACCACGGCTCGCGTGCCAAACTCCCCTCGCGCCACGGCACCGGCGGCATTAGCCAGTTGGCTGACCTGCGCCGAGAGAGGCCGCGCGGCACGTAGCCCCAGTACAATGATAAAAGGGATAACAATCAGAACCAGAATGCCCACCATCGCCCAATCCGAGGTGGCAATGGTGGGCTCCGAATAGCGTAGACCCCAGCCTTGATCGACAATTTGATGGAAACGGGCCGGATTCAATTCCGGCTGGTCACGCAATAACGCAAACTCAGCTCGCATCTCCGGCGACATATGCGAGATTATCCAGAAATTGAGAATGCCGTAGCTTAGCCACATACACAGGGCGATCAAAACGACAGAGCTGATAGCTAATGCTAAAACACGGACGCAAATCCAGCGCCAGAGGGACTGCGGTTGTGTACTTCTCATGGTTGCCTGAACCTATAACCGACCGAGCGGACATTGATCAGCACATCAAAAACCCCTGCCGATTCGAGTTTTTTACGTAAGTTGTAGACGTGTGTATCCACCACTCTCTCCAGCGCCTCGCTGTCCGGCAGGCAACGTTCCAGTAACTCTTGGCGGGTAAAAGCGCGGGTTGGCGCGCGCATTAGCACCACTAGCAATGCGAATTCAGTGGGCGTCAGCTCAAGCCCAGATGAACTTCCGGCATCATCCGTTACCTTAACTGCCATCGACTCAACATCAATCTCCAGCCTCTGCCAACGTAAAATCTGCTCTTGGCGATGTTGTGGCGCGACGCGCCTTAACACAGCCTGAACCCGCGCCACCACCTCGCCGGGATTGTAGGGCTTCACCACATAGTCGTCCGCTCCGTAACGCAGAGCACCGATTCGGTCCGGCGCCTCCCCCATGGCCGAAACCATAATCACCGGGGTATCGCTTTTACGGCGCAGCGTTGACAGCACTTCAGTACCATTCATACCGGGCAGCATGACATCAAGCAGGATAATGTCAGGCTTCCAGCTGCGAGCCTTATCCAGACCGCATAAACCGTCGCCGGAAATGGCTACGTCATAATTTTCGCGATCAAGATAAGCCTCGAGCACGCTGGCGGCGTCAGCATCATCCTCGATAATCAGCACTCTTTTTTTCTGCATTTGAACGACCTTGACAGTTTCTTCATAAAACCCAAGCAGATTATTGACACAATGGCGCCACACTTCCTGCATCAAACGCACCATTAATCTGTTGTTGAGCCCAACCCCGTGGGAATGAGAAACCTAATGATATCCAGAAAACTTATTATGCCTATGGCCTATATTGCCTTTGCGAGCAGCATCACAACCGCGCAAGCCGGCGAGACAAGCCCCTCAGAATCCACCGTGACTTTGGGGATTGGGGCACAAAACGCACCGGCTTACAGCGGCTCGGAGAAGCGCCGCACTGATGTATTACCCGTCATTCAGGCACGCCAAGGCGCCGTGTTTTTCGATTCACTCAAAGGTATCGGCTACGACCTGCAAAGCGAAAATGGGTTGTATCTGGAACATACGCTGGGCTACCAGTTGGGTCGTGCTGACAAAAAATCCAGCTGGCGTGATGGCTCGGACAGGCTAAAAGGCATGGGCAATATTAAAGCGGCCCTTAATACCGCGATAGCGGTGGGCTGGCAAGCCACCTCGTGGCTTTCGCTGGAGGGCAAAGCCACACTGCCCCTGACTGATGGACAAGGGGGACAATATCAAACTTCGGTGACAGTGGTGCCGTGGCAGGATGAGAGCGATACCGTGGCGTTTGAATCCGCCGCGCTGTTTGGCGATCGCCGTTACATGAAGACATTTTATGGCGTGAGCGAACAACAAAGTGCGCGCAGCGGCTATGCAGCTTATCAGCCCGGCGGCGGGCTGTACGGCGTCGAAAGTGACCTGACGTGGAGCCATCAGTTAACGCCCCACTGGTCGACGATGATGAATGTTGGTTACACATGGCTGAATGATCATGCTTCAGATAGCCCGATAGTGTTCCGGCGTAATCAGGTGAGTACCTCGGCGGCGGTGCTTTACACCTTCTAAGGCGAATAAATTGTCTTGGGTGACAATAAATTCAGGCGGCCGAAACAACTCGGCCAGCCTATTCCTCTTTCGCGATGTTCGGAGCTTTTAATTCTCCCAACAGTAGTGATTAACATGACAAATAAAGAAGAGTTTCAGTTATCTATCGTCATTAATGTCTTAGCTTGGCTCGACGAAAATATTACTCAGGGACTGACTATTCATTCTATCGCGGAATACTCCGGGTATTCTCACTGGCATCTACAACGCATATTTAAAAAATATACTGGCGTGACGCTCGGTAGTTATATCAGCAAAAGGCAATTGTACTTCGCCGCACTCGACCTGCTTGGCCAAGAGAAAGATATCGTGCTGGTCGCCATGAAATATGGCTATGAATCACAACAGACCTTCACCCGCGCATTTAAATCTAGATTACGGGTCAATCCGGGCAGAGTGAAAAGATTCACTCCGACACAAGCCGAAGACTTTACCCAGCAAACATTGAAAAAAATGTTTGCGTTAAATGCCCCTGTTAAGAGATTCAATAATATACCGGACATCGGCTTGGCGGCCTGAAGGACGACTTTATTCGCGGATTGTGTTGTCAGGGTCAAGTGCATAGAAAGGGTTCGTCGCTATACTCAGCTTTCACCGAATCTTCTTTCGAGCACACCAAGAAATTCAATTCACAGTCTAGTGAACACGACACTTGAGATAAAACGAGTTGGGATGAAACTGAAGTAACTCTTTGATTTGAAATGGTACGCCCTACAGGGCTCGAACCTGTGACCTACGGCTTAGAAGGCCGTTGCTCTATCCAACTGAGCTAAGGGCGCATTGCAGTCCCGGATGGGAGCGTTGCGGACTCGGATTATACGGGCAGACCGCGGTGAGTCAATGGCTTTCGAACTCACTGCTTAATGACTGAACAATTTGCGATAATTTATCAGCCATTACGCGCCCTGCCCGTTTTTTTCCGTGCAAAATCAATCGGTACTATTTTTCTGAATTGATGGCGGCCAAAATCACGCGGGATGAGGCGTGGTAGGCGATATTCTCATAGGCCGTGAGTTCTGGCATCAAGGTTTGCACCACGCCGCGTTTGCCGATGACCGCCGGTTGGCCGATATACACCTTGAGGTTTTCATCCCACGCCGACACCGGATAGACGCTGTTGGCATCCGACAGAATGACGTCCACCAGCCTTGCCGTCGCGGTGGCGATGCCGAAACTGGTCCAGCCTTTGCCCTGTAGAATATCCCAGCCGCCGCCGCGCACTCTATCGTCCATCTGCGCCCAATCCACGTCGCGATCGCCCGCCAGTTCGGCTACCGGGCGGCCGCCGAGGCGCACGGTGCTCCAGGCGACAAACTGCGACTCGCCGTGTTCACCCAGCACGTAGCCAGTCACGCTTTTTGGGTCGAAGCCAAAGAACTCCCCCACCACGCGCTTCATGCGAGCGGTGTCCAGCGACGTACCTGTGCCGAGCACCTGACTGTGCGGGAAGCCGCTGGTTTGCTGAATGATTTGGGTAATGACGTCGCACGGATTGGTGATGTTGAGGATGACACCATCAAAGCCGCTGGCAATCACCTGCGGAATCACTTGCCGAACCGCCGCGCGGGTCTCGGCCAGCTCCTCCAGCCGGTCTTCGCGCAGCAGGGTTTTTGGCCCTACGGCGACCACCAGCACGTCGGCATCATGCAGTTCGGCGTAGTCATTCGCCAAAACTTTGACCCGCGAAGAGACTAGCGAGGCCATGTCACGCAGTTCTAATGCCTGACTTGTAGCCTTAGGCTGATTTTCATCCAGCAGGACGATGACGTCACATAAGCCTTGTGTAACCAGAGAAAAAGCGACGTCAGCACCGACATGGCCAGCGCCGACAATACCCACTTTACGTACCATCTTGTTTTATCCTTATTATTTTGATGTTGTGCCTTTTTAAAATAGCTATTTTTTAACCACAAGTCGTAACAAAACTGCGGCTATTTTTATGCTGAAGATCATTCAACGCCTGACAGCGCCTCTCGCTTCTGCCAAAATAGCGCCATCCCCCTGCATTTACTCATTGATGGATTTACTCCCTAATGTCAGCAAAGATTATTGACGGTAAAACGATTGCGCAGCAGGTTAGAAGCGAAGTTGCGGAAAAAGTTAAACAACGAATTGCAGCCGGAAAACGCGTTCCAGGCTTAGCCGTTGTTCTGGTGGGTGAGAACCCGGCCTCGCAAATTTATGTCGCCAACAAGCGTCGCTCTTGCGAAGAAGTGGGCTTCCTGTCGCGCTCTTATGATTTGCCGATGACCACCACCGAAGGTGAGTTGCTCAAATTGATTGATGAGCTGAATAACGACAGCGATATCGACGGCATTTTGGTGCAACTTCCGCTGCCAGCGGGCATCGATAACGTCAAAGTGTTAGAAAGCATCCGCCCAGACAAAGACGTCGATGGCTTCCACCCTTATAACGTTGGCCGCCTGTGCCAGCGCGCGCCGACCCTGCGCCCATGCACCCCGCGCGGCATCGTCACCCTGCTCGAGCGTTATGGCATCGACACTTACGGCCTCAACGCCGTGGTGATAGGCGCGTCCAACATCGTGGGCCGTCCGATGAGCATGGAATTACTGCTGGCGGGCTGCACGACTACCGTCACCCATCGCTTCACCAAAAACCTGCGTCATCACGTTGAACACGCCGATCTGGTGGTGGTTGCGGTCGGCAAACCGGGCTTTATTCCGGGTGAATGGATAAAACCGGGCGCAATCGTGGTGGATGTGGGTATTAACCGGCTGGAAGATGGTAAAGTTGTCGGCGATGTGGAATTTGATGCCGCCGCCGAGCGTGCTTCATTTATTACACCGGTGCCGGGCGGCGTAGGCCCGATGACGGTCGCGACGCTGATTCAAAATACCTTGCAAGCCTGCGAGGAATACCACGACATCAGCGCCAACTAAAAATCTGTAATTGATAAGTCAGGAATACATGGAAACTTTTTATCTCGAAAAACACCCGCACGTTGAACTGTGCGACCTGCTCAAGTTTATGGGCTGGTGTGAAAGCGGTGCCGCGGCCAAAGCCGTGATCGCCGAAGGTCAGGTGAAGGTCAACGGGCAGGTAGAAACCCGCAAACGTTGCAAAATTCTCGCCGACCAACAGGTCGAGTTCGCCAGCAGCAAGCTGGTGGTCAAAGCTTCTGCTGAATAAGCTCGGCTAAGACAATAAAAAAGCGCGGTGGAGAAATCCATCCGCGCTTTTTTTTATTTTAGAGCACTACCCGGGGGAAAAATGACAAGTAAATAGCTTATTTGCGACGCCAAGTGGTGCCTGCTGGGCCATCTTCCAACACAATTCCCATCTCATTCAGACGATCGCGAGCTTTGTCCGCCATACCCCAATCTTTGCTGGCGCGGGCGTCGTTACGCTGTTTGATCAAGGCTTCAATCTCAGCCACTTCGTCGTCGTTTTCTGCCTGAGCGCCGGATTGCAGGAACTGCTCTGGGTCTTTCTCCAGCAGGCCCAGCACGCCAGCTAACTGACGCAGTTCTGCCGCTAAGCCGTTGGCCGCGTTGATATCTTCCGCTTTCAGGCGATTGATGTCGCGCGCCATGTCGAACAGCACGGAGTAGGCTTCTGGGGTGTTGAAGTCGTCATCCATGGCGTCACGGAAGCGCGCCACGAAGGCTTCGCCACCGGCAGGTTTTGCCGCAGCGTCAGTGCCGCGCAGCGCGGTGTAGAGGCGCTCCAGCGAGGTACGCGCCAGTTTGAGGTTATCTTCGCTGTAGTTCAGCTGGCTGCGGTAGTGCGCGGACATCAGGAAGTAGCGCACGCTTTCGGCGTCGTAATATTTCAGCACGTCGCGCACGGTGAAGAAGTTATCCAGCGATTTGGACATCTTTTCGCGGTCAATCATCACCATGCCGGAGTGCATCCACGTGTTCACATACGGGCCGTCGTGAGCACAGGTAGACTGGGCGATTTCGTTTTCATGGTGCGGGAACATCAGGTCAGAACCGCCGCCGTGAATGTCAAAATGCTCGCCCAGCTGCTTGCAGTTCATGGCTGAACACTCAATGTGCCAGCCCGGACGGCCTTCGCCCCACGGGGAAGTCCAGCTCGGTTCGCCCGGCTTGGACATCTTCCACAGCACGAAATCCATCGGGTTGCGTTTGACGTTAGCTTCAACTTCCACCCGCGCACCGGCTTGCAGCTGCTCGAGGTCCTGACGGGAAAGCGCGCCGTAGTCCGCATCGCTTTCCACCCAGAACATCACATCGCCATTAGAGGCCACGTAGGCGTGGTTGCGGTCGATAAGCTTCTGCACGATGTCGATGATTTCAGCAATATGGCCTGTGGCGCGTGGTTCTGCGTCTGGCGGCAGAATGCCAAGCGCGGCGAAGTCAGCGTGCATCTCGGCGATCATGCGGTCAGTCAGCGCGGTGAAGCTCTCGCCGTTCTCCGCAGCACGTTTGATAATTTTGTCGTCGATATCGGTGATATTGCGCACGTACTTCAGCGAATACCCGGCATAACGCAGGTAACGCGCTACCACGTCAAATGATACGAAAGTACGACCATGACCAATATGACAGAGGTCGTAAACAGTTATCCCACACACGTACATACCGACTTTACCGGCATGAATTGGCTTGAATTCCTCTTTTTGGCGACTCATGGTATTAAAAATCTTAAGCATCAGGCTATTCCGTGTGTTGGGCATAGAAAACGTCAATTGTGGTCATAATATAACGAAAATGATTTCACCGAAACGGCATAAGCCGCCGCAGAGCGGCTTTCTCTGGTCATATTGTTATAAAGTAACACTTAATGTTAGAGAGAAGGCGATTATCAGGCAACCCTTGTTTGTAAAGCGAGCAACTAAAACCCACGGCTGACGCCTGCTTTTGAGTTGTGGTATAAGAAAAGGCTATATTGGGGGCTCACACTGAGAGCACACATCAACATAAGCAGGATGATTATTATGGTTACTTTTCACACCAACCACGGCGACATTGTTATCAACACCTTCGCGGATAAAGCGCCGGTTACCGTTGAAAACTTCCTGAACTATTGCCGTAAAGGCTTCTATAACAACACCATTTTCCACCGTGTCATCGACGGTTTCATGATCCAAGGCGGCGGTTTTGAGCCAGGCATGAACCAGAAAAACACCGATGCGCCGATCAAAAACGAAGCAAATAACGGTCTGAAAAACACCAAAGGCACGCTGGCTATGGCCCGTACCAATGACCCGCATTCAGCTACCGCGCAGTTCTTCATCAACGTCACTGACAACGACTTCCTGAACTTCCGTGGCGAAAACGCACAGGGTTGGGGTTACTGCGTGTTCGCAGAAGTCACCGACGGTCTGGACGTGGTTGAGAAAATCAAAAAAGTAAAAACTGGCCGCAGCGGCATGCACCAAGACGTTCCACAAGAAGACGTGATCATCACTAGCGTTACCGTTAGCGAATAATCGTCGTCTTAATGGCAACGTTTTTTATTGCAGATATCCATCTGTGCGCACAAGAACCGGCAATTACTGCCGGTTTTCTGCGTTTTTTACGTGAAGATGCGCCGCAGGCCGACGCACTTTACATCCTCGGCGACCTGTTTGAAGCGTGGATAGGCGACGACGATCCCGAGCCGCTGCACGCTGAAATTGCCTCCGCGCTCAACGAGTTACATCAGCAAGGCGTGCCTTGTTTCTTTATTCACGGTAATCGCGATTTTCTTGTTGGCCGCCGCTTTGCCCGCGCCAGCCTGATGCAGCTATTGCCGGAGAAGAAAGTGCTGGAGCTGTATGGCCGCCGGGTGCTTATTCTGCACGGCGACACCCTGTGTACCGACGACGTGGGTTACCAGAAGTTCCGCAAGAAAGTGCATAACCCGCTGATTCAGAAGTTGTTCTTAGCCCTGCCCCTCAAGTGGCGTTTAGCCATTGCTGCCAAAATGCGCGCCAACAGCAAAGCCTCAAACAGTGGCAAATCTTTAGAGGTGATGGACGTCAATCCGCAAGCGGTGATCCGCGAAATGGAAAACAACGGCGTCGAGTGGATGATCCACGGCCACACGCACCGCCCCGCGGTCCACGACGTGCCGCTAGACGGTAAAACCGGGCATCGCGCGGTGTTAGGCGCATGGCACGAAGAGGGATCGATGATCAAAGTCAGCGCCGAGGGCGTCGAGCTGATCACCTTCCCATTCTGAATAAACTGATGCGTAAAGGTTAGACCGGTACGCCGCTGTGGAAGCGGAATTGCTCGTCTGGCGACAGAATTAACTCCGCCTCAACTCGTCCGAAAGATTGCACACGCTCGCTAATATCCTCCCCCGCGTACTGCTGCGCCAGTTCGAGATAATCCGTGAAATGGCGCGCCTCGGAGCGCAACAGCGACGTGTAGAAGCGCGACAGCGTCTCATCGAGATGCGGCGCGATTTTGGCAAAACGCTCGCACGAACGGGCTTCGATATAAGCCCCGATAATCAATCTATCCACCAGAATATTCAACTCATCGTGATGGCGCGAATGCTTGATCATGCCGCTGGCGTAGCGCGATGGCGACAGCACGGTATAGGGAATATTGCGCTGCTGCATGATCTCCACCACCTGCTCGAAGTGGTGCAGCTCCTCACGCGCCAGACGGGCGGCGCAGAACAGCAGCTCGGTGCGCTCGACGTATTTGGTCATCAGGCTCATGGCGGTGGCCGCCGCCTTCTTTTCACAGTTGGCGTGGTCAATCAGCATGATCTCTTGATTCTCCAGCGCCACGTCCACCCAACGCGCCGGGGTTTCGCAATGCAAAAAATCATAAATCGGAGCCAACAAAGCCTGTGTCATAAATCAGTTTCCAGTTCATTTATTTAGGATCGTATTGATACGGATTATACAAATCCCGGGCTGACTTCTCACCATAAAACCAACTGTTTCCGGCGACGCAACCGTTTTCCTTGCCAGTTGAGCGTGATATGATTTGCGGCCTCTGCGCGTTACTTACTGATTATCACAGGAGCATTACCGACATGTCATCCAACGTTACCCCAGCCAAAATCGCGATTGTTATGGGGTCAAAAAGTGACTGGGCGACCATGCAGTTCGCCGCCGAGATCCTCACGACGCTGAATATTCCTTTCCATGTCGAAGTTGTTTCTGCTCACCGTACGCCAGACAAGCTGTTTAGCTTTGCTGAACAGGCGTCTGCCAACGGGTTTGATGTGATTATCGCCGGAGCCGGTGGTGCTGCTCACCTGCCGGGTATGCTGGCAGCCAAAACGCTGGTGCCAGTGCTTGGCGTGCCGGTACAAAGCGCCGCGCTGAGTGGCGTCGACAGCCTCTATTCTATTGTGCAGATGCCGCGCGGTATACCAGTGGGTACGCTGGCTATCGGCAAAGCCGGAGCCGCCAACGCCGCGCTGCTGGCCGCGCAAATTCTGGCGCTTCACGACGCGCAGATTGGTAAAGATATCGCCGCATGGCGTCAGGCGCAGACTGACGAAGTGCTGAACAATCCCGATCCTCGGGAGGAAGCATGAAGCCGGTTTGCGTACTCGGAAATGGCCAACTCGGCCGCATGCTGCGTCAGGCCGGTGAACCTTTAGGCATCGCCGTTTACCCAGTCGGGCTGGACGCCGAGCCGGAAGCCGTGCCTTTTCAGCAGAGCGTGATCACCGCTGAAATCGAGCGCTGGCCTGAAACCGCCTTAACGCGCGAGTTGGCAACCCACAACGCCTTCGTTAACCGCGACATTTTCCCGCGTTTGGCTGACCGCCTGACGCAAAAACAGTTACTCGACCAACTCGGTTTAGCCACCGCCCCTTGGCAGTTGCTGGCTGACGCCGCCGAATGGCCGCAGGTCTTTTCCCAGCTTGGCAAGTTAGCCATCGTTAAACGCCGCGTCGGCGGCTATGACGGTCGCGGCCAGTGGCGCTTACGTGCCGGGGAAGAGCAGACTTTGCCCGCCGACTGCTACGGCGAGTGCATTGTCGAGCAAGGCATTAATTTTTCGGGTGAAGTGTCACTGGTAGGCGCACGCGGCCACGATGGCAAAACCGTGTTCTACCCGCTGACTCACAACCTGCATCAGGACGGCATTCTGCGCACCAGCGTGGCCCTGCCAACTCCTGACGCCGCTCTGCAACAGCAGGCTGAAAGCATGCTGGCCGCCATCCTCAATGAGCTGGAATATGTCGGCGTGATGGCGATGGAGTGCTTCGTGGTAAGCGAAGGTTTGCTGATCAACGAGCTGGCTCCGCGTGTACACAACAGCGGCCACTGGACGCAAAACGGCGCGTCCTACAGCCAGTTCGAAATGCATTTACGCGCCATTCTCGGCTTGCCGCTGCCTAAGCCAGTGGTCAGCACGCCGTCCGTGATGGTCAATCTGATTGGCACGGATGTCTCCAACGACTGGCTGAGCCTGCCGCTGGTGAATCTGCATTGGTA
Source organism: Ewingella americana ATCC 33852 (assembly GCF_000735345.1). GTDB lineage: Bacteria > Pseudomonadota > Gammaproteobacteria > Enterobacterales > Enterobacteriaceae > Ewingella > Ewingella americana. Next base: position 92,000 of record NZ_JMPJ01000063.1, read on the forward strand.
TGAGAAGGAAGTGCGCGCCGGGCGTAAAGTCGGGCATCTCAACCTGAATGACGCCAGCGCTGAGTTGTTGAAAGATAACCTGAAATCGCTGATCCCGCTGTTACCAGCGGAATACGCCAGCGGCATTGATTGGGCCTTGGCGAAGCTCTGATTAGTACGGCTCCCGCAAGATTGAGGGAGCCGTTTTTATTTACCCTAGTTCAGTTGCCGTAAGTCAGTTGCGGTAAATCAGTTGCCGTAAGCTCTGAACAGCGCCCTTCCCCGCAGTAATCTCACGCCCATCCAACCGCCACAGAGTGACAGCAAAATAGCGCTGATGAGCGGCACCGACCACCACAGCACCATGTTCGGCTCCCAAGGAAAATCAAACACTTTGCGCGTCAGCAGCCACAGCGCGGCTTCGGCACCGACGGCGGCGGCAATCCCCGCAACCAGTCCCAGCACCGCGAATTCACACCACAGGGTGCCGCGCAGCAGCTTCTTACTGGCTCCCAGCGTGCGATACACAATCAGCTCCTGACGGCGCTGGCGCATGCCGACCTGAATCTGCGCCAGCAGCAACAAGCCGCCGCACAGCATCACCAGAATCACCATCACTTCCAGCGCACGGCTTACTTGCTGTAGCACCTGACCCACCTGTTTTAGGATCGAGCCGACATCCAGCAGGCTGAGAGTTGGGAACTGGCGGTTAAGCTCGGTGATCGCCTTGGCGTCCCCTTCGTAGCGGAAGCTGGTCAGCCAGCTTTGCGGCTGAGCATCCAGCGCGCCCGGCGGGAAGATAAAGTAGAAGTTTGGCCGCAGGCTGTCCCAGTCCACTTTGCGCAGGCTGGTGATTTTGGCGCTGAAGTCCTGCGTGTCGCCGCTGAAGGTCAGCGTATCGCCAAGCTTCACGCCCAGACGCCCCGCCAGCCCTTCATCTATCGACACTTCTCCAGCCTTCGGCGGCCCGTCACCGGCCACCAGCGGGTTGTGATCCGGCAGGCCTTGCATCCACGTCAGGTTAAGCTCGCGGTTAACTGCCTCTCCGGCGGCGTCGTCCGGTTTAATGATATCCGTCGACACCTGCTGGTTAATTTTGGTCAGCCGCACGCGCACAATCGGGTAGAACTCTTCCGGCTTGGTCTGATGCTGATTCAGGAATTCCGTCACCTGTGGGATCTGATCCTTGGTGATGTTCAACAAGAAATAGTTAGGGCTGTCCGGCGGCAGCTGCTTTTCCCAACGGTCGAGCAGGTCGCCGCGCAGTACCAGTAGCAGCGCCAGCAGCATAAAGGACATGGAGAAGGCCGCCAGCTGGCTGAGCGTCACCCACGGCTGGCGCACCAGACGGTTGATTGCCAGCCGCAGCGGCAGTTTGCCGACGGTAACGCGGCGCAACAGCAGCAGGCTGCCCCAGCCAATCGCCCCGAGCAGCAGCGACAGAACTACCACGCCCGCCAGCAGCGACCACAGCAAGGTGCTGCCGCCGACCAGCGCCGCCAGTAGGCCGACCACAATCAGCAGCATCACCGGAATAAACCAGCGCAGCGGCCAGACATTGGCGACGACGTCATTGCGCAGCACCCGCAGTGGCTGAGTCGCCAGAAGCTGTTTATAAGGCCGCGCCCCCACCAGCAGGGAGATCACCAGCAGCGAGCCCATCGACCAGATCCACGGCCAAACGCCCGACGGCGGCAAGGCGGTAGGCAGCACTGGCGTCAGCATCTTCATCAGCAAGGCTTCGAACAGCAAACCAATTACACTGCCCGACACCGCCGCCAGCAGCAGCACCGCCACCCACTGGCCGATAATCAGTTTTTGCAGCGAACGGCGGCCCGCGCCGAGGGTTTTCAACACCGCCACCAAGTCATAGCGGCTGCGGCAGTAATGGCCCATGGCGACGGCCACGGCGGCAATCGACAGCATCAGCGTCAGCAGCGCCGAGAGCAGCAAGAACTGCTGGGAACGCTGCAAGGATTTACCCAGAGCGCCCTCGGACTCCTCCATGCCGTACCAGCGCTGGTCCGGTTTCAGCAGCCCTTTGATGGCGTCGCCGTAAGCCTGAATATCCTCCGGCGGACCGGCAAACATGTAGCGATAGGTCAAACGACTACCCGGCTGCACCGCGCCGGTTTTAGGCACGTCCGCCAAGTTCATTATCAGACGTGGCGCCGTCTGGAACGGGTTAAAGCCGGTATCCGGCTCTTGAATAATCTCTCCGGCAATTTTGAAGGTTGAATCGCCGACTTCAAGATTGTCGCCCACTTTCACATTGAGCAGCGCCATGAGGCGCGGGGCGGCCAGCACGGTGCCCGGCTCAGGCTTCATGCCCGGTGGCTGGGTTTGCAAATCGCCGTATAACGGATAAGCAAGATCCGTCGCTTTGACATCCGCCAGCTGCGGCGTGTCTCCGGCGAAAGTCATGGTCATGAAACTGAGCTGGCGGCTGACTTTCAGCCCCTGCTTCTCGGCGTCCTGCAACCAAGCTTCGGTAATGGGGCGTGCAGAACGCAGCACGCGGTCAGCGGCAATAAAATCGCGGCTTTGCTGACTCAGCCCCTTCTCCATGCGGTCGCTGATGCTGCCCAATGCCAGCACGCAGGCCACCGCCAGCGTCAGGGCCAGCCAGACGATTAATAGCGAAGGCGAGCGCCACTCTCGCCAAAACCAGCGCCAAATCATGCTTCCTCCCACAATTTACCGTCACGCAGGCGCAGGCGACGCTGGCAGCGGGCCGCCAGTTGCTCGTCGTGGGTCACTAGAATCAGCGTGGTTGCCGCGTCGCGGTTGAGAGAAAACAGCAAGTCGACGATGCGCTCGCCGGTGGCGCGGTCAAGGTTGCCGGTCGGTTCGTCGGCGAACAGCAGTTTAGGTTTGCCGATAAACGCCCGGGCCAGCGCCACGCGCTGCTGCTCGCCGCCGGAAAGCTGGGCCGGAAGATGGTGCTGGCGCGCGCCCAAGCCAAGCTGCTGCAACAGCTGCACCGCCTGTGCGCGACTATTGGCGTCAGACTCGCCGCGTAGCAGGGCTGGAAGCTGGACGTTTTCCAGCGCGTTGAGGGTCGGCACCAGCATGAAAGACTGAAACACAAAGCCGACGTTTTTGGCGCGCAGCGCGGCGCGGCCCTCTTCGTTCATGTCGGTCAGCGACTGGCCGAGCAGCTTTACATCGCCGCCGGTGCCATCATCCAGCCCGGCCAAAATACCCAGCAAGGTAGATTTACCTGACCCCGACTCGCCGATCAGCGCAATGGTCTGCGCCGGTTTGACAACCAGCTCGACACCGGACAGGATGGTTAACTGACTTTCACCCTGACCGACGTGTTTACTAAGATGATGAACTTCAAGAACGTTTCCCGCTGGCATCTTCCTTTCCTTTTACTTGTATCAATGCTGGTCGCTGCAACGCTGAGTGCTCGCGCTACTGCGGCTGATAAGTTACTGATTGTTGGAGACAGTTTAAGCGCGGTTTATCGCCTGCCGGTTGCTCAATCCTGGCCCACACTGCTCAACAACAAGTGGCAGAGTGAGCAAGGCAAACCCACCATTGTGAATGCCAGTATCAGCGGCGACACCGCGGCGCAAGGGCTGGCTCGCCTTCCCGCGCTGCTCAAACAGCATCAGCCGCGCTGGGTGCTGATTGAGCTGGGGGCTAACGACGGCCTGCGTGGCTTTGCCCCTACGGCTATCTCCCAGACGCTGAACCAAATCATTGGCTTGGTGAAACAGGCCAACGCCGAGCCGCTGCTGATGCAAATCCGCCTGCCGCCGAACTACGGACGCCGTTATACTGACGCCTTCTATGCCATTTACCCGGCGCTGGCGAAGCAGAATGATGTTCCGCTGGTGCCTTTCTTTATGGAACAGGTCGCCGTGAAGCCAGAGTGGATGCAGGATGACGGTTTGCATCCGGCTCAGGTAGCTCAGCCATTTATTGCTGACTGGATGGCGGACAAGCTCGCGCCGCTGGTCAAATAGGCCGAAACCCTAAGTAAACCACAGTCCTGAAAAATAGGGGCTTCTGACAGGTAAAGTTATGCAAAAAGCAGTATTGATCACCGGCTGCTCAAGCGGCATTGGGCTGGTTGCCGCGCACGATTTGCGTCAGCGCGGCTATCGCGTGCTGGCGGCTTGCCGCAAAGCGCAGGATCTTGAGAATCTTCAACAGCAGGGTTTCGAAACCGTACAGCTTGATTTGGATGATAAGCAGAGCGTCGAACGCGCCGCCGCTGAAGTCATCGCGCTGACCGGCAATCACCTGTACGGCCTGTTCAATAACGCCGGTTACGGGGTTTACGGGCAGTTGAGCGGCATCAGCCGGGAGCAGTTCGAGCAGCAATTTTCCACCAATCTGTTCGGCACTCATCAGCTCACCCAGTTGCTGCTGCCCGCCATGCTGGCCCACGGCGAAGGGCGCATCATTCAAACCAGCTCGGTGATGGGCTTAATCAGCACGCCGGGGCGCGGGGTCTACGCCGCCAGTAAATACGCGCTAGAGGCTTGGTCTGACGCGCTGCGCATGGAGCTGCACGGCACCGGGATTCAGGTCAGCCTGATTGAGCCCGGCCCGCTGACCAGCAACTTCACGCAGAACGTTAATCAGTCGCAGGCCGACAAGCCGGTGAATAATCCGGGTATCGCCAAGCGTTTTACCCTGACGCCAGAGGCAGTTTTGCCAAAATTGCGCCATGCTTTAGAAAGCCCGAAGGCGCGACTGCGCTATCCGGTGACGCTGCTGGCGCACGGCATCACGGTGCTGCGCCGCCTGTTACCCGGCCGCGTGCTGGATAAAATCCTGCGCGGTAATAGCTAGCAGCTAGGGGTTGAAGCTGGCACAAGTGCCCCCATTTAGCTTTTAACATCTTATTATTTATCACAATCTCGGTGCGAAACTGTTCAACAAGGGACATGGCTTCACCAAGATAAGAGAGACTGATTTATGCTGGCACAACCTTCTGTCATTAATATCAATGAAACCAACCTGCACCAGACGTTAGAACAGTCCATGTCGGTTCCGGTGATGTTTTACTTCTGGTCCGAACGCAGCCAGCACTGTCTGGTGCTGGGGCCGATCCTCGACAAGCTGGCGGCTGAATACGCCGGGCAGCTGATTCTGGCAAAAGTCGATTGCGACGCGGAACAGATGATTGCTCAGCAGTTCGGTCTGCGTTCAATCCCGGCGGTTTATCTGTTTAAAGACGGCCAGCCGGTTGACGGTTTCCAAGGCCCGCAGCCGGAAGAAGTGATCCGCGAACTGCTGCAAAAAGTGTTGCCGAAAGAAGAAGAGTTGAAAGTCGCTCAGGCTCAAGAGTTACTGCAAGCCGGTGACCTGACCGGAGCCCTGCCGCTGCTGAAAGAAGCCTGGCAGCTCAGCCAACAGCGCAGTGATATCGGCCTGTTGCTGGCTGAAGTGCAAATTCAGCTCAACCGCAGTGAAGATGCCGAAGCCGTGCTGGCGACTATTCCGCTGCAAGATAAAGACTCGCGCTATCAGGGGCTTATCGCGCAGATCGAGTTGTTGAAGCAAGCTGCCGACACCCCAGAAATCCAGCAATTGCAGCAACAACTTCAGCAAGAGCCGGACAACGTTGAGCTGGCGGTTAAGCTCAGCCTGCAACTGCACGCGGTTGGCCGTAATGAAGAGGCGCTGGAACTGCTGATGGCACCGCTGAAGAAAGATCTCGGCGCGGCTAACGGTTCTGCGCGCAAAACGCTGATGGATATTCTGGCTGCGCTCGGCACTGGCGACGCGCTGGCCGCCAAATATCGCCGCCAGCTGTACTCCTTACTTTACTGATCCTCAGATGCTTCCCCCAGCGCGGCACTCGTCGCGCTGGTCCTTGAACTCGATCTTCATTTGTCCTGAACTATCCTTATTCCATACGACTTACGCCTGTTTTGTGCGACAATCTCCTATGAGCAAAATATATGCATTGTGCTCACATGAATTTGTTTTTTCTGGAGAATCTCCAGAAAACAATAGGACACGCAGCCATACCCCAAATAGTTCCAGTTGCAGGAAAGCAACTCACGCCTGCCTAGCTTGAAATATCTAAGGTATTACAGGAGTTCAAACTATGTTGACCGTAATCCCGATTATTGTGGTTCTCGCCCTACTGGTGGTTTTCGCCGGTGTAAAAATCGTTCCTCAAGGCTATCAGTGGACCGTCGAACGTTTTGGCCGTTATACCAAAACCCTGATGCCCGGCCTGAATCTGGTTGTGCCCTTCGTCGACCGCGTCGGCCGCAAAATCAATATGATGGAACAAGTGCTGGATATTCCTTCTCAGGAAGTGATCTCCCGCGATAACGCCAATGTGGCCATCGACGCCGTCTGCTTTATTCAGGTGATTGACCCAGCGCGCGCCGCCTATGAAGTCAGCAACCTTGAGCAGGCGATTGTTAACCTGACCATGACCAACTTCCGTACTGTTTTGGGTTCGATGGAATTGGACGAAATGCTGTCACAACGCGACAATATCAACGCACGTTTGCTGCATATCGTCGACGAAGCCACCAACCCGTGGGGCGTGAAAATCACCCGTATCGAAATTCGCGACGTGCGCCCACCGGCAGAGCTTATCTCGGCGATGAACGCCCAGATGAAAGCCGAACGTACCAAACGCGCGGATATCCTTGAAGCCGAAGGTGTGCGCCAGTCAGCCATTCTGCGCGCCGAAGGTGAAAAGCAGTCTCAGATCCTGAAAGCCGAAGGTGAGCGCCAGTCGGCATTCCTGCAAGCTGAAGCCCGTGAACGTGCGGCAGAAGCAGAAGCTCAGGCCACCAAAATGGTGTCTGAGGCAATCGCCGCGGGCAGCGTGCAGGCCATCAACTACTTCGTGGCGCAGAAATACACCGACGCGCTGACCAAAATCGGCTCAGCCAATAACAGTAAAGTGATCATGATGCCGCTGGACGCCAGCAGCCTGATGGGCTCCATTGGCGGTATTGCGGAACTGTTGAAAGAAACCAAAGGCGGAAAATAATGCTGCAACAGCTTATAGCAAGCCCGCACCTGTTTTGGCTGTCACTCGGCGGCCTGTTGCTGGCAGCAGAACTGCTCGGTGCGAGTGGTTATTTGCTGTGGAGTGGCATTGCGGCGGCGTTGGTCGGCTTACTGACTTGGCTGTTGCCGCTGTCGTGGGAATGGCAGGGTGTGAGCTTTGCCGTGCTGACGATGGTCGCCGCGTGGCTGTGGTGGAAGTGGCTCAGCACGCGCCAGAGGCCGGACCGGCACAATGGTTCGCTCAATCAGCGCGGCCAGCAGTTGGTCGGCATGCATGCCACGGTGCTTGAACCCATGAGCAACGGCTACAGCCGCGTGCGCATTGGCGACAGCACGTGGCGCATCACCAGCACCGCGCAACTCAGCGTGGGCGACGACGTGGTCATCACCCAAGTCGAAGG
>NZ_JMPJ01000064.1 GCF_000735345.1 Ewingella americana ATCC 33852
AGAGATTGTCGATGATTGGGCACGCCGCCCCTTCATCGCCCGGACAGGACTCTGCCATCGCCAGCAGCCGCTGGCGCATCTCGGTTAACTCTTCAATATGGCGGCCTATTTCTGCTGCTTTCTCGAGAGTCCGCGCCTTCACATCGGCGCTGTGGCGGTCGGGGTTGTGGAAAAGCGCTACCAACTCCTGACACTCATCTAAGGTGAAGCCCACCTGCCGCGCCTGACGCAGCAATGTAAGCTCCTCAATATGCTTTTGTGCGTAGGTACGATAGCCGTTATCACTGCGCATCGGCGCCGTCACCAGCCCCTTCTCTTCGTAGAAGCGAATCGCTTTGCTGGTCAAACCGGTTTTCTTTGCCACATCGCTGATATTCATTTTGCCCTCTTGACCTTCACCTTGCTGGAAGGTTTATCCTACCCCTGAATCGATTAAAGGCCAACCAACAGTATCCAGAGGAACACAATATGACGACTACCGTTTTAAACCTTGAAGGTTTGACCTGCGGACACTGCGTGGCGTCTACGCGCAAAGCACTGGAAGCCGTGTCAGGCACCACCAAAGTGGACGTTGAGTTGAACAAAGCCGTGGTTGAAGGCTCTGCGCCAACCCAAGAGCTGATCGACGCTGTCGAAGAAGCGGGCTATCAGGCGACCGTCGCTTAAGGCCTTACGCCATCGCCGCTGGCAACTCTGCCCGCGGCGATAAACGTGACTTTTCATGCTTTTAATTCGTCTTCCCCCCGAAAATCAAGACTTTCCCCCTGTTCGCTAAGCCAGCGACGCGCTAGCATGCCCCTTCACCCTTGCAAGGAGACAACGCCATATGGGCCATATCTTTTACCAGCTTGCCCGCTGGCTCGGTCTGCTTTCTCCCGCGGAATATCACTATCCGGCGATGGATATCCAGCTTCCCGGCGACCGACATTTGCATCTGGTGGGCAGCATCCACATGGGCACCATGAATATGCAGCCACTGCCGGATATCTTGCTGAAACGCTTGTCACAAGCCGATGCGCTGATTGTCGAAGCTGATATCAGCGAGGCAGAGTCGCCTTTCGGCATCGCGGAAGATCTGTCGCCTCTTAGCGAACGCCTGAGCGAGCAACAATATTTGCAGGTGGAGAGCCTTTGCGAGGAGTTGGGGACATCAATCTATAGTCTGAATCACCTGCCTTGTTGGCAAGTCGCGCTGATGCTGCAAGCCGGTCAGGCCCAGCGCCTCGGGCTGCGCGGCGAATACGGCATTGATTATCAGCTGTTAAAAGCAGCGCGGCGCGAGCAGAAGAAGATCATCGAGCTGGAAGGCCCGCAGGAGCAGCTCACCCTGCTTCAGCAACTGCCGGACGACGGCCGCTCGCTGCTGGAAGATACCCTGACTCACTGGCACACCAACGCGCGGCTGCTGCAAACCATGATCAGCTGGTGGCTGGAATCACAACCCAGCCAAAGCATGGAGCCGCTGCCCAACACCTTCAGCAATGACCTGTACGACGTGCTGATGAATCAACGCAACCTGCGCTGGAAGCAACAGCTCAACGCCCTACCACCCGGCAAATACGTGGTCGCCGTCGGCGCGCTGCATCTTTATGGTGAAGGCAACCTGCCGGATATGCTGACAGCGGATCGGCGCTGATTTGGGTTGTGCCTGAACCAGAACAAAACCAAAACTCGAGATCCTCAAAATCATTCGAGTCAGATCAAGGCGGCAACTGAGCGAGTCCCTAGGAGCTTACACAAGTAAGTGACTAGGGCGAGCGAAGGAAGCCAACGCAGAGCTGGCTTGAAGGATGAAGAGGATCAAAAAAGTGGCCAATATTTCTATTGGCCAGTCAAAGAGGAATTTCATTTTATTAGTTATAGCTTCAGCATTTGTCTCTTGCGGGACAGAACACTGGCGGTAGTAGGTTAGCAATCTGTATTGGGTCTTGGCAACAGACATTCGCTAGACTAATATTTAACATTCGTTCAAGAAATACGCTTTATGCTTTACAATCAAAAGATTGAGCAGAGTTATTATTTTTCCGCTAATTAAGTCATCGTGAACGTCTGAGGCTATTTTGCCCCTATAGACCCGGTGACTTTTTTTATTGGGATCTTTTGTCGGGGAAGGTTATGACGCCAGCAGTCAAATTATTGGAAAAAAACAAGGTGGCTTTTACTCTCCACCCTTATGAACACAGCAGCGATGAAACTCATTTCGGCGACGAAGCCGTGCAGAAGCTCGGGCTGGATGCTAATCAGGTCTACAAAACCCTGTTGGTTTCGCTCAACGGTGACGCAAAAAACCTCGCTGTGGCCGTCACGCCGGTCGCCTCGCTGTTAGACCTCAAGAAAGTCGCCAAAGCCCTTGGCGCGAAGAAGGCCGATATGGCTGACCCGCAAATTGCCCAGCGCGTCACCGGATATCTGGTCGGCGGAATCAGCCCTCTGGGGCAGAAAAAGCTGCTGCCCACGGTCATCGATAGCCCGGCGCAAAACTTTGCCACCATTTTTGTCTCTGGAGGTAAACGCGGGCTTGATATTGAACTGGCTGCGGGCGATCTTTGTACCCTGCTGCGCGGAAAATTTGCCGACATCGCTAAAGTTGACTGACCCCTTCCGCTACTTACTACAAGAATAAAGGCTTAGATAGAGATGACCGACCGTACCGACCTCCCTACCCAACCCGTAGCCAGCGCCGCCAAGCGCACGGCCTTCGGGATACTCGGCGCAATCAGCGTTTCCCACCTGCTCAATGACATGATCCAGTCGCTGATTTTGGCGATTTACCCGCTGCTGCAAAACGAGTTCTCACTCAGCTTTACCCAGATAGGCATGATAACCCTGACTTATCAGATAACTGCCTCGCTGCTGCAACCTATTATCGGTTATTACACGGATAAGCATCCGCAGCCTTACTCGCTGCCGATTGGTATGGGCTTTACCCTCTCCGGCCTGCTGCTGCTCGCCGTGGCGCAGACCTTCCCGCTGGTGCTGTTAGCCGCCGCGCTGGTCGGTACTGGCTCATCGGTCTTCCACCCAGAGTCCTCTCGCGTGGCGCGTATGGCCTCCGGTGGCCGTCACGGTTTGGCACAGTCGGTGTTTCAGGTGGGTGGCAACTTGGGAAGCTCGCTCGGGCCATTGCTGGCTGCGCTGATCATCGCGCCTTATGGTAAAGGCAATGTCGCTTGGTTCTCACTGGCGGCCCTGCTGGGTATCGTGGTGCTGCTGCAAATCAGTAAGTGGTATCGCCAACAGCAGCAGATCATCAAGAAGCGCGGCCCCGTGGCGGGCAATATCACCGTGCTGCCGCGCCGCACGGTGGCGATGTCGATGGGTATTCTGCTGGTGCTGGTGTTCTCCAAATACTTCTACCTGACCAGCCTGAGCAGCTACTACACCTTCTATTTGATCCACAAATTTGGCGTGTCAATTCAAAGCGCGCAGATCCACCTGTTCGTGTTCCTGTTTGCCGTGGCGGCGGGCACCATCATTGGCGGGCCGATTGGCGATAAGATTGGGCGTAAATACGTGATCTGGGCTTCGATTCTCGGCGTTGCGCCCTTCACCCTGCTGCTGCCTCACGCCAACCTGATGTGGACCAGCATTCTCAGCGTGATCATCGGCGTGGTGTTGGCCTCGGCGTTCTCGGCGATTTTGGTGTTTGCGCAGGAGTTGATTCCGGGTAAAGTCGGCATGGTGTCCGGCCTGTTCTTTGGTTTGGCCTTCGGCATGGGCGGCCTTGGCGCTGCGGTGCTGGGCTACGTTGCCGACCGAACCAGTATCGAACTGGTGTATCAGATTTGCGCCTTCCTGCCACTATTGGGGATTCTCACCGCATTCTTACCGAATATTGAACAAAAGCAGTCCTAAACTTCTGCCTTTCTGCTGCCGATACTCCGTTATCGGCAGCACACTCACCTTGCCCACTGAAACATCGCTGTCCAAAACCCTGTGAAATGTCACTTTCATCCTGATTTACATCAAAATCGTTATTTTTTGACATTCAAGGCACATTTTCTTACACATCGGCCGCCGATATGCCATAAAATCATTAACACTCTCTTACACTTTGCACTGACGCATAACTAGAAGGAGTATGGATGCACAACTCTACGCCCTTGATAACCACCATCGTCGGCGGTTTGGTACTGGCCTTCCTGTTCGGGATGCTCGCCAATCGCCTTAAAATTTCCCCTCTTGTCGGCTATCTTGCCGCTGGCGTGCTTGCTGGCCCTTTTACTCCGGGCTTTGTCGCCGATACTTCTCTTGCTCCTGAGCTGGCGGAAATTGGCGTCATCCTTCTGATGTTCGGCGTAGGTTTACACTTCTCTCTCAAAGACTTATTGGCAGTAAAATCCATCGCTATTCCCGGCGCGGTGCTACAAATCGCAGTGGCGACGCTGCTCGGCATCGGACTATCACGCCTGTTGGACTGGGATTTAGCCGCCGGTCTGGTCTTCGGCCTCTGTCTTTCCACCGCCAGTACCGTGGTGCTGCTGCGCGCGCTGGAAGAGAGGCAACTGATTGACAGCCAGCGCGGGCAAATCGCCATTGGCTGGTTGATAGTCGAAGACTTGGTGATGGTGCTGACGCTGGTCTTGCTGCCCGCATTTAGCAGCATGATGGAGAGTGAGCATTCAAGCTTTGGCGCGCTGGGTATGGAACTGGCGATAACCATCGGCAAAGTGATCGCCTTTATGGTGCTGATGATGGTGGTTGGCCGCCGTCTGGTGCCGTGGATCCTCGCCCGCACCGCCAGTACCGGCTCGCGAGAGCTGTTCACACTGGCGGTTCTGGCGCTGGCGCTGGGGATTGCTTATGGCGCGGTGGAACTGTTCGACGTCTCCTTTGCGCTCGGCGCGTTCTTCGCGGGCATGGTGCTAAACGAGTCCGAACTGAGCCAACGCGCGGCGCACGACACCCTGCCGCTGCGCGATGCCTTCGCGGTGCTGTTCTTTGTCTCCGTCGGCATGCTGTTCGACCCGCTGATCATCATCCGCGAGCCTCTGGCGGTGCTGGCGACGCTGGGTATTATCGTCTTTGGTAAATCCATCGCGGCCTTCCTGCTGGTGAAAACCTTCGGCCACTCGCGGCGCACCGCGCTGACGATTTCCGTCAGTCTGGCGCAGATTGGTGAGTTCGCCTTTATCCTCGCCGGTCTGGGCATCACGCTGGGCATGCTGTCAGAGCACGGCCGCAATCTGGTGCTGGCGGGCGCAATTCTGTCGATTATGCTCAACCCGCTGCTGTTCACGTTGCTGGAGAAATATCTGGCGAAGACCGAAACCATCGACGATCAGAGCGTGGAAGAAGCCGTCGAAGACGAGAAGCAGATCCCCTTCGACCTGTGCAATCACGCCCTGCTGGTGGGCTATGGTCGCGTGGGTAGCCTGCTGGGCGAGAAGCTTCAGGCTGCGGGTATTCCACTGGTGGTAATTGAGAACTCCCGGCCACGGGTCGAAGCCCTGCGCGAGCAAGGCATCAGCACGGTATTGGGTAACGCCGCCAATCAGGAAGTGATGGATTTGGCCCGTCTGGACTGCGCCCGCTGGCTGCTAGTGACCATTCCCAATGGTTACGAAGCCGGTGAGATTGTCGCCTCGGCGCGAACCAAACGCCCGAATATCGAAATCATCGCCCGCGCGCACTATGACGACGAAGTGCGTTACATCATGGAGCGCGGCGCAAACGAAGTGGTGATGGGTGAACGCGAGATCGCCAACAGTATGTTGAACATGCTGCACGTCGACGTGATGAACGAAGACGAAAAGCGGCCTTACTGCCCGATTTAACGCCTTCTCTGCTAGCAAAAAGCCTCCCATTGGGGAGGCTTTTTTATTTCACTCAGCGGTAAACCACCACCTGAAAACCTTCGTCTTCAGTCGGCGGGACAAAGTGGCTGGTGATGAAATCAAACTGCTGGTCGGTGGCGGCGAAGTCGTGCTCTCCGGCCTGATTGCGGGCGCGGAGACGGGCTTTACACACCTCGTCGGGCACGTCGAGATAGTGCAACTGGTTGTGAGCCCCGGACGCCTCGACAATCCCCTTCATCCATTGGCGATTTGCCAGCGTATTGGCCGGGAAGTCGAGCACTACCGACATGCCGGCTTGCAGCAAGGCAATCAGATGCGGCGCCATAGCTTCTCGCAGCTTGGCCGAGCAGCGCACGTAGTCCGCCACGCTATGCATCTCCTCGGCGTAAAGCCGCGCCAGCCACTGGTCTTCGCTAATAATCACGGTTAACGGGCGAGCAGCAAGTCGAGCAGACAACGTAGATTTGCCCGAGGCAATTTTGCCGCAGAGCAGATGAAGAGTGGGAGTTTCCTTGGCGGTCTGGGACATGCTTTCCTCGCTTTGCTGCGGGTAAATGAATCAAAAGAGTAGCACGCGGCGGGGTGAAGGGGCTGAAAATTAAGGCCAGCTCGAGGGCTGGCCTTATTGCGTTAAATCAGGGGTTAAATCTGCGAGAAGCCGCCGTCGACCACCACTTCAGCCCCCAGCATGTAGCGAGATTCATCGCTGGCGAGGAACACCACCGCGTTGGCGATATCTTCGGCGTCCCCCAAGTGCCCGAGGGGAATTCGCGCCGCAATGCGCTGTTTGCCAGCATCGACTTCAGCCTCTGTGCCGCCGCTACGCCCGTGGATAGGCGTATTCATCGCCCCCGGACTGACGGCGTTGACGCGGATTTTGCGCTCGAGTAGCTCCGCCGACCACGTCCGCGCCAGCGATCGCACCGCCGCTTTGGAGGCCGAAAGCAGAGACAGGCCCGGCGTGCCGACCTGATTCAGCCACGAGGTGTTGAGGATAACCGACGCGCCCGGCTGCAACAGAGGCGAAATCGCCTGCATGGATAAGAACACGCCCTTGACGTTGATATCCATCAACTCGTCATAACGCGCCTCGCTGGTACTTGCCAGCGGCGAGCCGAAGGCCACACCGGCGTTGGCAAAAAACGCATCCAGCCCGCCAAACTCAGCGGAAACTTGGTCATGGATACGCCGTAGATCCTCAGGAACAAGCACGTCGGCCCGAATCGCCAACACATCCCCTGCCAGCTGTTGTTTAATCTGTTGCAACTTCTCGGCATCGCGCCCGGTGATCGCCACCCGCGCCCCTTCGCGCAGCATCAATTTGGCCGTAGCTAAGCCAATGCCGCTGGTGCCGCCGGTGATCAAAACGCGTTTATTTTTCAATCTCATACTGTGCTCCCTGAGTGGGTTGGTTTGATTGCGTGGTGAAAGTCGTGAAGCCCCGCGTCGCGGCGTCTATTGCCCCGGCGATATAACCCGGAAAGGCCGCCGACCACTCGCTGGCGATGCCCTGTAACCTCCCCTGCCAGACGCCCTCGCGGATAAAAGCCTGAGGGATCGAATGACCCGGTTCCACGGTCAGATCGCTCGCGGTGGCGGTCAGCGGATCCTCGGCCCAGTCTTTGAAAAACTCAGCAACCGGATGCGCCGCCTGCTCGCCAAACAGCCTGACCAGCTGAGCGCGGCAGAGATCTTTCAGATTGCTTTCGCTGGTGGTCCAGCGCGTTTTCGCCGGCATTCCCAGAAAGCCGAACAGTGCCGCAGCCTGCCCTGACGCCGAGGCATCGTGGATCTCCGCCATAGGGCCGACGGCGCTGCGTGCTTCGCCTGACAGCCCTTGCTGCCGCCAAAAAGGTTGGGAGTAAACCGCCACATATTTGGCGTGCGGCGCCATCCAAGTGCCGGTATTGGCCCACTCTCGGGCGACGGCCTCCGGCAGCCCGGGGCTGAAGTTAATCCCCTCTGCCAAGGCCGGTGGCAGTGCCAGAAACACCTGCTCGGCGTGAACCGACAGGCTTTCTCCGAGTGGCGTTTGAGCCGTCAGCTGTACCCCTTCGGCATTCGCCGCTATTTGCGTGACAAGGTGACTGAACAGCAGCTTGGCCGGATTGAGCCTGTGCTGAAGTTTTTCTATCAGCCGCCGCATTCCTCCCACAACGCGCATGGACGGCGGGGACGAAACGTAACCGGGATGTCGCGAAATAGGCTGGTGCAGGCCGCGCTCCAGCAACATGTCGCCCTGCTCCTCTTGCGCAATAAGCTCAATATCGAGCTGTTGTAAAAGCTGCGCCAACTGGGTCTGAAAGGCTGGCCAGACCCATGTAGCCCCGAGATCAAAACGCTGAGTTTCATCCCCGGCGTGCAGCGACTGAATGCGCCCACCGGCCTGCTCGCGCCCTTCAATCAGCAGATAATCCACGCCCGCCTGCTCCAGAAGCGCGGCGGCATAAAGGCCGCTCAGCCCGCCGCCGACAATGGCAACTTGCACCTGTTTCATTGCGTCACCGCCGATGTTTTCTGCCCGGCCAAATGACCGGTTTTGATATAGAGCAGCGCCCCGGCCTTGCCGGACACCAGTTCAGTAAAAGTCCCAGCAGGGAGCCGCAGCCAACTGCCCGTGGGATAGTTGCCCGCGGCCTCTGTTATCTCTCCGCCCAGCACCAACAGCTCGGCTCCGGCCACCAGCCCACCGCTAAAAATCGGCTCTCCGGCGGCTAAGCTTTCCAGCCGCACCAGCTCATGCGCACTCTGGTACAGCGGGCAAATCTCACGGCCCTGCCGTTGCTTCCAGCGGCTGGCTTCCAGCGTGTTGATGCGCACTCGCTGGGTATCCTCGGCGGCCATCTGCCGCAGTTTGACGAAAATCGTCGCGCCCGATTTGCTGGAAGGCTGATGGGAAGAATCCGGCGGATTACGCAGATACCAGCCCGCCGGATAGTGCTGCTCCCCTTCGGAAAACACGCCTTCCAGCACCAAAATTTCCTCGCCGTCAGGGTGCGAATGTGCGGGGAAATCTGAGCCAGCGTCATAGCGAACAATGCTGGTGGCCCGCGCCTGTTCTGCGCCAACGCGGTCTAGCATGACGCGGTGAACGCCGGACTGCGGCGAGCTTACCCACTCATATTCATCCGCCGTGACCAGCGCGCGCAGGGAGAGGTCGTGATTGACTAACATGATGCGTTTCCGATAAGAGAGCAGGCCGGCGCAGCTAAGCGCCGGAAAAATTATGCTTTTGGCAGTGAGTCGAAGGCGTCCAGCACGTGGGCGGTGTAGGTCAGCGCCGCGCCGGTATTGAGGGAAATCGCCACGGCCAGCGCTTCGGCAATCTCTTCGCGCGTCGCGCCGTGTTTGGCGGCAGCTTTAACATGAACGGAGATACAGCCGTCGCAGCGGGTGGTCACCGCCACCGCCAGCGCAATCAGTTCATGGATTTTCGGGTCCAAATGGCCAGTCGCGGAAGCGCCCGCATCCATCTTGACCAGCCCGCGCATAAATTCCGGTGTCAGCTTGGCGAACTCATTCACTTTCCCCAGCAGCTCATCGCGATGTTCATTCCAGTTCAGCAACATAGAAAATCTCTTCTTCAATCAGGCGACGTGACCCATCACGCCCCTTTCGTCGCAGGCATTATTGAAATGTTAAGAGTGTTAAACAAATGAGATAAACTTGCCTTATGGCAAAGAAAAACTATCTTGCCGGAAAAGCTGAGAGCGGAGGATAGCCAGCCGTGGCTTAGCCATCCTTTAAAGAGAGAGTTAGGCGGGGGTGTTTGAGCTTAGTGAGTGCTGATATTCCAGCATCCAGTCATGGAAAATCTGCACTTCGGGGCGACTCAGCGCGTGCTCCGACCGCACCATGTAATAAGACCACGTCAGCGGCCATTTAAATGACGGATAGAGCTGGAGCAGCTGGCCGCTATCAATGGATTGCTGCACCAGGGCGCGGCGCACGATAGCCACGCCGCGCCCGCCGAGCGCTGCCAGAATTACCGCCGAGGTAGAGTTAATATGCAGGCTGTTCTGGCTCACATGGCCATAGCCGATGGTGTCCAGCACGCCGCTCCACGAGGGCATATTGGCACCCGGATGCGGGGTATCATCATAAATAAGCTTTTGTTTATTCAGCCAATCGCAGTCGGCTTCCTGCCCGGCTTTCAAAATCAGCGGGCTGCACACCACCACCGCCTCTTCATCCATGATCCAAGTCGCGTGCAGCCCCGGCCAGTTGCCCGGCCCGCAGCGAATGCCGATATCCGCCTCGCCGTGAGCCAAATCGATATGCTTATCCGAGACGTCGAGGCGCAGGTCGATATCCTCATGGTGTTCGGCAAACAGGTTCAGGCGCGACATCAGCCAGTTCATCACCAGCACCTGCGACGCGGTAACCACAATCACCGAGCGCGCGCGGCGTCCGCGCAGCTTCTTCAGGCCGCTTTCGAGCTTATCCAACCCGTCGGTGATCTCTTTCAGCGCGTCTTGCGCCTCGGTCACCACCATCAGACGCTTTTTGCCGGAACGGGTGCGGGTCAGCAGCGGATGCCCTACCCACTCCTCGAGCGAACGCACCAACTGCCCCACCGCCGCGGGCGTCACGCCCAGCTCTTCCGCCGCGCCGGTAAAGCTGCCATGTCGGGCCGCCGCTTCAAAGGCGTGCAGCCATTTAAGTCTGTTTAAGGAGCGCATCGCAAAATCACCTGCTGGTTTGTCATGTCTTCATCCTAGCTCAGAAAATGGCTTGCGACATAGATTTTCTTTGTCATAAGGCAACATCTTCTGATTCGTCAGCCTGCTCGCCCCGTGGCAATCTGGATTCATCGTCGGGCAGCTGAATGTGACAGATGCCTTGTTAATAACTGATTGATAAATAAGAATTCGAGGTCAATATGTCAGCATCATTTGCGGGAAAAAAACTGTTAGTCGTCGGCGGCACCAGCGGCATGGGTCTGGAAACGGCGCGCATTGTGTTAGAAAACGGCGGCAGCGTGGTGCTGGTGGGCAATCGTCAGGCCAAAGCAGAAGAAGCGCGCCAAGCCCTGTCATCCCTTGGCCCAGTGTCGATTATCGTCGCCGACCTGATGAAAGAAGCCGGTATGAAGCACGTGATGGCGGAAATTAACCGCGACCATCGCGATATCAGCCTGTTAGTCAATGCCGCAGGGGTGTTCTTCCCGAAAGCCTTCGTCGAAAACGAAGAAGCCGACTATGACATGTATATGAACATCAACCGCGCGACCTTCTTCATCACTCGCGACGTGGCAAGAAACATGGTGGCGGCGGGCATCAAAGGCTCAATTGTGAACATCGGCTCAATGTGGGCGCAGCAGGCTATCGGCGCGACGCCATCCTCGGCCTACTCGATGGCAAAAGCGGGCCTGCACGCCTTGACTAAAAATCTGGCGCTGGAACTCGGCCAGAGCGGTATTCGCGTGAACGCCGTCTCGCCGGCCGTGGTACACACGCCAATCTATGAAGGCTTTATTCCGAAAGAGGACGTGGGCGGCGTGATGAACAGCTTCGACAGCTTCCACCCTATTGGCCGCGTCGGCACGCCGCGTGACATTGCCGACACCGTGGCCTTCTTGCTGTCCGACAAAACGACGTGGGTCACCGGCGCCATCTGGGACATCGACGGCGGCGTTATGGCGGGCCGCAACGCTTAATAGCTTGCAAGCAAAAACGCGGCGAGTGCCGCGTTTTTAGTCTGCTAACGTTTGCTTCGGATCAACGTTCCCAATACGACTCTTCGAGGCTATCTTCGCGCTCCGGCAGGCCACGCGTTAGGCGCGGGGAGTGCTGGTTGAGGACTTGATAGCTTACGCGGTTGGCGTATTTACAGACCTGAGACAGTGAGGAGTAGGTCAGATAGTCGCGGGCGTGCTTGCTGGAGTTTGGCACACTGGTGCGGTGGAAACCGTTGGCGGCGATATCGTGCAACAGGGCTGACAGCGCGCCGTCTCCAGCACCGTTGGTGTTCATGATCTTCTCCGGCCCGCCCATGTATGGCGCGATGTGGGAGTAAATTTTCAGCGGGTTCTGGCAGCTGTCGCGGCGCATGGCGCGGCTGAATTCATACTGGTTGAACTCGGCAATCGCCCCCGGCAACAGCGGATGGTTGGTGGCGCGTTTGTACTCTTCTTCGGTGTAGCTGGCCATAAACAGGCCGTTCGGACCTGCCGTGCAGAGCACCAGATCAACCCACTCAAGTGCCTTATCGGCCGCCATCAATGGGTCTTTCATTCCCGTCAGCGCAAAACCTTCATCTTCGTTCATCGCCAAAATAGAGACATTTTCTGCAATGAAGTCGCGCCACGCCTGCGGGTTCTCAGCAATCACGAACTGAGTGCCCAAGGTCAGCACTACAGGCACCTGATACTTCTTGGCATAGGCGATAGCCTGCATCGTGGCTTCTGGCATCGGTTCGCCTTCGCTACTGCGCAGCAGGTAAGAAGTCAGAACCAGCGCCGAGGCACCGGCAATCACGTCTTCCGGCACGCTTTCCTGATGCAAATTGTTCATATGCCCAGGGCTAATCGCAAAGGTGCGCTCGCCGCTGTCGCTGATCAGGGTAAAGCAGCGGCCAATTGCGCCATCAACGCCTTGCAGATAGTTCAGATCCACGCGGCTCGAGGTGTTGCACAGGTAGCGATAAGCGTAGCTGCCAATCTGTACGTGGCTGCACATCACGCCGAGCAGCACGGAGCGGTCATCGGCCAGCACCGAGTAGTTGTGCAAGGTGTTGCCGATGGTGCCACCGGCAAACTGATGGGTGATCAGCGCCTGACTCATTAATTCCTGATACAACGCCTCGGCGGTCGCATCGTCGATAACGCTGGACTCGCCGGCCTTCAGGCCATAACGGGCAACGAAGTCTTCGTCTACGCGCGCTTCAATATCTACCATCGTCTGATCGATACCGACGATATAAGAAGCCCCTACTTCGCTGTCAGGCATCATGCTCTGCAACATTGAATCACGCAGTAAAGGATCACGCGCGCTGACTGGGAAATAGTGTTTGGACTTACGTTTACCAGGAAATTTCATTGATGCTCTCTGTGGATCAAAAAACGTTAAAAATGTTGAGTCACTAACTGCTGAAGCAGATCGATATGCTCAGGCTGGTCGTTGAGGGCGTCAATATAATGGAATTGCTCGCCGCCTGCGTGCATAAAGATCTCACGGTTCTCTTCTTTAATCTCTTCCAGCGTCTCCAGACAGTCTGCCGCAAAGCCCGGGCACATGATGTGAATGTTCTTCACGCCCTGCTCCGGCAGGCCTTTCAGCGTTTCATCAGTGTAAGGCGTCAGCCAAGGCTCACGGCCAAAGCGCGACTGGAAGGTCAGCATAATTTTGCCGGTCGGCAGGCCCAGTGCCTGAGTCAGCGCCTGCGTGGTGTCGCGGCAACGCTGTTCGTAGTCGTCGCCCAAAGCAACAAAACGCTTCGGAATACCGTGGAAGGAGAGGATTAACCGGTCAGGCTCGCCGTGCTCGGCAAAGGAGCGCAGCACGGTGGTTTTCAGCGCGGAAATATAGGCCGGATGCTCGGCGTAATCGCGGATAAAGCTCAGGGAAGGCAGGCGGCGCTTCTCTTTTAACACCCGCGCGACGCCGTCAAACACCGCGGCGCTGGTGGAGCAGGAGTATTGCGGGTAAAGCGGCAGAACCACCATCTTGGTGACGCCCTGCTCCAGCAGTTTGTCGATGGCATCTTCCATGCTTGGCTTGCCGTAGCTCATCGCCAGCTCTACCGGAGTGCCCGGCAGGCGTTCGGCCAGTGCCTTTTGTTGGCGGCGGCTAAACACCATCAGCGGCGAGCCCTCTTCCATCCACACGCCTTTGTACAGTTTGGAAACGCGCGGAGATCGCAGAGGCAGGATCACGCCGTAAAGGATCGGCAGCCAAATCAAACGATTAGTATCAACAACCCGTGGATCACCTAAAAACTCAGCCAGATACTTTTTTACGGCCTGCGGCGTTGGTGCTTCGGGCGTACCGAGATTGACCAGTAACACACCGAATTTCGTCTGCATCATGCTGAATTTCCTAAATTATTACGGCTCTTGGGCCTGGGTGACTGGAAGCCAAAAGCAGCGCTTCGACTTAACTTTGCACATTGTAACCAAAAAGACGGGGAGCGGAACCGATAACAGCTAATGGCAGAAGTAATCAATAGCATTCATTTAATGAATAAAAGTGCGGGGAGCAGAAATGATAAAAGCGACCGAAGTCGCTTTGGTCGCTTTTATTATTTACGATAACAGCGGTATTAACCGAGGATAGAAGCCAGCTCTTGGCGAACTTCGTCCACTTTCTGCGTACCGTCGATACGAACGTATTGGGTGTTGCCCGCTTCAGCTTCTTTGCTGTAGTAAGACACCAATGGCTCGGTCAGGTCGTGATATTCAACCAGACGCTTACGCACGGTCTCTTCCTGATCGTCCTTACGGGTGATCAACTCTTCGCCGGTCACATCATCCTTGCCTTCCACTTTTGGTGGATTGAATTTGATGTGATAAACGCGGCCTGAACCCGGATGAACGCGGCGACCTACGATACGATCAACGATCAGTTCGTCAGGTACGTCGAATTCCAGCACGTAGTCCACTTTGATCCCAGCGTCTTTCATGGCATCAGCCTGAGGGATGGTGCGTGGGAAGCCGTCGAGCAAGAAACCATTGCGGCAGTCTTCCTGCTGAATGCGCTCTTTAACCAGTGCAATCACTAATTCGTCGGTCACCAGTTTACCGGCGTCCATGATTTCTTTTGCTTTCTTGCCGAGCTCGCTTCCAGCTTTAACAGCTGCGCGCAACATGTCACCAGTAGAAATCTGCGGAATGCCATATTTCTCCATGATGAATTGCGCCTGAGTTCCTTTACCAGCGCCCGGAGCGCCCAGCAGAATGATACGCATTGCGTAAATCCCCTTGCATGTAATTTTTATTAAAACGTACAAAACGACCAACCATATCATTCTGCACGCCCTTCCTCAAGGAACAGGCTGCGCGCAATCAAGGTTAAGCCAGCGCCTCTTGGCGTTTAATTCGCAAGGTCTGGGAGATAACCGCAAAGACAATAATGCACCCGCCAACAACGGCTTGCAGCGTTGGCGCTTCGCCGAGGAACAGGAAAATCCACAGCGGCGCGAGGGCCGTTTCGAGCAGTAAAAATAGTCCTGCGTTGACCGGAGAAACAAAGCGCGTGGAGAGAGAAATCAGCCCCATCGCCAGCGGCATAATCACCGCGCCTTCAACAAACAGCCACAGCCACTGCGAACCACTGAGCAGCGGAACAGCATGCAGCACGCCGCCGCCGGTGAAGCCCACCACGCATACCGAGGCCAGCACGCCGCCAATGGAAGGCAGGCCAACGGTGCCGTTTTCCACTTTTGAAGCAAAGATAAAGGCCAGCGCCATAGAGACCGCCGTCGCCAGCGCGAAATAGTTGGCTAATGGGTCATAGCCCGTCGCGCGACCGGTCATGACGATTGCCACGCCGAGCATGCCCGCGATAGCCGCCATCAGCAGCGATTTATCGATTTTAGTGCCGAAGAACAGGCGCGAAATTATCGCCGAGACGAACGGTGTTGAGGAGATGATCACCAGCACGGTAGCGATGCTGCCGCGATTTAAGGCATTGACGAAGCAGGCCGACGCGATACAGAAAAACAGCGTCGACAAGGCGTTTTGGCGAGTGATCCACGGCACACCGAGCACCGAGCGGCTTTTCGGCCACAGCAGGTAAACCAGCACCACCAGCCCCCACATAAACAGGCCGCGCAGCATCACAATCATCCATGAATTATCAATACTCATGAGTCGGATAAACACGGAATCGGTACTCAGGATAATGCCGCCGAGAATACCGATCAGGTTGCCGTTAACCGGGGTAGATTTACTCATTTTTGACTCCAAAGTCGGGCTAAATCGTCGATAACACTGCCGGTGCTATCCACTTGCTGCAAGCGATTGCCCCGCGCCCAGCGGGAAATACGCAAAGTATGGGTGTGCTCGAAATAGCTGCCGTTGATCTGCTTGACCTTATGCAGCTGGTCATCCGACAGGGTAGCCACCGGGAAGCAGGCAAAAGGCAAGCCGGACGCGCTGAGGGAAGTCAGACGCAGGCCGTTAGCCAGCGGCAGGTCGATTTTCTCGACGCTCGCCACGTTGTAAGGCTGCCAGTCCGGTGCTTCCATCGCGGCAATGGCTTCCTGCAAAGGCCGCTGAGAGACGGTCGACCCTTCGAACAGGCGCAGCTCGCTACGGAACAAGCAGCTGTAGTGCTCGGGGCGCACGGCAATCAGCGTCAAGCCCACCGCCACCGACGCGTGTTTATGCAGCGGCGCGAGGAAAATCGAGCTGTTATTCACCAATTCGTCATGCAGACCGGTGGCGAAACTGTGCGACCCGTCGACCACGGTTTTATGGTTCAAACCATCAAGGTCGTTGATAGCCCCGGTGTAAGGATTAACGTGGGTGACCATATTAATGCCGCTGTTTTGGCCCGGCGCGTCAATCGGCACCGGTTTGGAAAACAGCAGTTCAATGGGCTGATAGTGGTGATGCGCGGCCAGATTCAGCGACATTTTATGTTTATGCAGCAAATGGGAGAGCATCGCTAAGCCCACGCGCACCGACTGCACCAGAAAAATGTCATAATCGCCAAGACGATAGACCGTCGTCAGCTTGTCGCGCAGCACTTCCCGCAGCCGGTTTACTTCCCTGTAATAGTGGTCACCGTGCTGTTGCTGCAAGGCGGGAGAGAGAGATGAAGGGTCCATCAGTCGATCAACTCACGCTGGTACAGTAACGGCAGGACATTGTCGCGAAACACGGATCCCACTCCCACTTCGCAAGGCGGCTTGCGGTAATTCACCCAGGCGATCTCAGCGATCTCCGCGCTGGCGACGGGCTGCCCCACCACTTCCACCTGATAAACATGATTTTCAATCGCCACTTTTTCGAACTCCGCCACGCCGTGGAATAAGCCCAGTGGCGTGATTTTGGCCGTGTCGACGTTAAGCTCTTCTTTTAACTCGCGACGCAAACAGCTGATGTGGTCTTCTCCGGTCAGCGGCTTGCCGCCGGGAGAGATAAAGATGTCGGTTCCGCGCTTGCGCGTTAGTAATAACGCGCGGTCACGGATGATCACTGCCGAACATTTGATGATAGTTTTCATCGGGTTGTCCTTCATTACGCCGCAGCGTGAGTCGCCGTTTTTAACCCCAAACTCAGGGTTTCGCCGGAGAGGAATTTAATGATGTTGCGGGCCAGCGGCGTTTTCTCATTCAGGTAAGCCAGAATGGTTTCGTCATTTGGCGTCGAGAAGCTGTCACCGAAAATACTCACGCCTTCCAGCGACTTAGTGGAAATACCCAATTGCAGTAGGCGGTATTTAACGTCATCAGAAGATTGGGCAAATTCATAAATTGGCGAATGGTATTGAATGTCGTATTCATTCATCAGGTTGACCAAAAACTCTTTGGCGACCAGACGCTGCTCGGGGAATTCTTGTTGGTAATGGGTAATACCGTCGTTAATCACGCTAATATCGTTGCGGCGGCAGAAATCCACCAAGTGAGCGTGGATCGCTAATTTCTCGCCGAGTAACACCAGGTTTTTACGGTGACGCAAAATATCACTTTCGATATTTTCGATGGCAATAGAGCGGAAAGTCCCGCTGATATCCTCGACGGTGTGTTCCACCACTAAATCGCCAAAGCGATTACGCAGTTCGTCGACACGGTGGGCGAGAATGCCGCGATGCAGGGAGCAGCCGCTGTTAGCCGAGTAAAGATGCACAGGGATACCCTGTAACATTAAATAACATGCGGCCAGCGTGCTATCGCGGCCACCTGTGAACATAACTAACTGCGTTCGTGGAGTCGAATTTGCTGTTGAAGTCGTTGTACCAGAAAGTGAGTTGTTCATAGTCATCCTTATTTTTTATACAGACTTAACCAGCGCGCAAGGCGCAGACTGGCGCACTTACTGAATTTTCTTCAGTAGAATTACAGCGCCTGTTAGAGAGATGTGCTTCGGAACGAGGTTGAGACTAATGGGTTTTTTCGGCACAAGAAAATGATATAAACAGACAGTTGAGTTGAATTTTTCTAACAAGGTGTTGATATGGCAAACCTGCCTTCCCTGCGCGCCCTGCACTATTTCAAGCAGGCTGCGACCTTTGAAAGCTTCAGTCTGGCGGCGGAATCGCTGAACGTGACTCACAGCGCGGTGAGTCATCAAATTAAGAATTTAGAGGGCTGGCTGGGTACGCCGTTATTCAAACGCGCGGCGGGCCGGGTCTATTTAACCCGCGACGGTGAGAAATTAAAGAAATGCTGCGATCAGGTATTTGTCGAAATAGAAAATACCTGCCGTGAAATTAAAGCCCGGCAGGAAAATAATTTAATTATCTCCTGTGCGCCAAGTTTTTTAGCACAATGGCTTATTCCGCGTATTAGCCGTTTTTCGGAGCGCCATGAAAATATTGTCCTGACTTTCCAAACCCATACGGATGTTCAGCAAGTTCATGAACAGCGGACAGATATTCTTATTAAGAGTAATGAGAACCAGCTGACCAGCGATATTGAGTCAACACTGATCACCGTCGATTATATTGGTCCGGTCTGTTCGCCGAATTTTCGCCACCGTTTTACTTATCAGACCGATTTTTCCACCCTGCCATTGCTGCACGCCGACACCAAAATTAACGCTTGGCAGGAGTGGGCCAAGAAGACTAATGCCAAAGGCGATTTTATTGCGGGCAAGCATTTCGACAATTTGACGCTGGCAATTCAGGCGGCAAAAAACGGGCTGGGGATCATCATGACGCCGCAGATCTTGGTGAAGAAGGAGCTACAGGATGGCACGGTGATCGCACCACTGGGCTTCGCCGAGGTGGATCGCGCCACCTATATGCTGGTGAAAAGCGATCGCAGCCATGAGCCGGAGATAACCGCATTTCGCGGCTGGTTGCTGGAAGAAGCCAGCAGAGGCTGATCCGCTCTCCTTCCTCAATAAGCAAAAAAAGCCCTGTCGCAATGACAGGGCTTTTCTACTATTACGTGAAACCTGAACCTTATGCTTGCAGCAGTTGGTTCATACGCCGGATAAACAGGTTTGGATCTTCCAGCGTGCCGCGCTCGGCGAACAGCGCCTGATCCAGCAGCAGTTCAACCCACTCGCTGAACTGCGCGTCGTCGGCCACGTCGGAAGCACGTTTTACCAGCGCGTGGTCTGGGTTCAGCTCGAAGATGTATTTCACTTCTGGCGCTTCCTGACCAGCAGCGGCAAACAGTTTCGCCATCTGAGTGGTCATTTCGTCAGCACCGGTGGTGACAATCGCCGGAGTGTCGGTCAGACGGTGAGTCAGACGCACTTCTTTCACGCGGTCGCCCAGCAGGGTTTTCACGCGCTCAACGAACGGTTCCAGCGCCTTCTCAGCTTCTTTCTGCTCTTCGCTCTCTTCGTCAGCCAGCTTGTCCAGCGTGTCGTCGGCCTTGCTGACTGATTGGAAGACTTTGCCATCAAACTCAGTCAGATAGCTCATCATCCATTCGTCGATGCGGTCAGACAGCAGCAGGACTTCAATGCCTTTCTTGCGGAACAGCTCAAGGTGCGGGCTGCTCTTCGCGGCGGCATAGCTGTCGGCGGTGATGTAGTAAATTTTGTCCTGACCTTCCACCATCTTGGCAACGTACTCTTCCAGAGAGAGAGTCTGGCTGGAGCTGTCGTTGCGGGTGCTGGCGAAGCGCAGCAGCTTGGCAATGGCTTCTTTGTTGGCGCCATCTTCTGCCGGGCCTTCTTTCAGCACCAGACCGAACTGTTGCCAGAATTGCAGGTACTTCTCGTTGTCGTCTTTCGCCAGTTTCTCCAGCATCTGCAATACGCGTTTGGTCAGCGCGCTGCGCAGGTTCTGGGTGATGCGGCTGTCTTGCAGGATTTCACGCGAGACGTTCAACGGCAGGTCGTTGGAATCTATCAGACCACGCACGAAACGCAGGTAGTTCGGCATGAACTGCTCGGCTTCGTCCATAATGAACACGCGCTGCACGTACAGCTTCAAGCCGTGTTTGTGGTCGCGGTTCCACATGTCCCAAGGCGCTTGTGAAGGGATGTACAGCAGGCTGGTGTATTCCTGCTTACCTTCAACGCGGTTGTGGCTCCAGCTCAGCGGGTCGCTGAAATCATGAGAGATGTGTTTGTAGAATTCGGTGTACTCTTCGTCGGTGACTTCCGCTTTGCCACGGGTCCACAGGGCCTGCGCCTTGTTGATTTGCTCCCAGGTCACGGTGTCATCTTCTTCATTGCGGGTTTCGACTTCAACCGGCAAGGCGATATGGTCGGAATATTTGCTGATAATCGAGCGTACGCGCCAATCGTCGAGGAATTCGTCCTGATCTTCGCGCAGGTGCAGGGTGATTTCAGTGCCGCGCTCGGCTTTCTCGATGTCGGCCAAGGTGTACTCGCCTTCGCCAGCAGATTCCCAGAACACACCTTCATCTTTGCTCGCGCCAGCAGCGCGGGTACGCACGGTCACTTTGTCGGCCACGATAAACGCGGAGTAGAAGCCTACACCGAACTGGCCGATCAGCTGGCTGTCTTTCGCCTGCTCGGAACCGACGGATTGCAGGAAGGCTTTGGTGCCGGATTTAGCGATAGTGCCGAGGTTGTCGATCACTTCGTCACGGGTCATCCCGATGCCGTTGTCGCTCAGAGTCAGAGTGCGTTTCTCTTTGTCGAACGCCAAACGCACATGCAGTTCGCCATCACCTTCATAGAGTTCAGGCTTGGAAAGCGCGCGGAAACGCAGTTTGTCGGCGGCATCTGAGGCGTTGGAGATCAGCTCACGCAGGAAAATCTCTTTGTTGGAATATAAGGAGTGGATCATCAGATGCAGCAGCTGCTTAACTTCAGACTGGAAGCCGCGGGTTTCTTGTCCTTTCATACTCATCAAATTACCTCAGTTACGCTATTTGAATTGTCATTATGCTGGCAAGCCCAGCCTTATAGGCGGCACATTGGCCAAAATAAAACGCTGAGGAGTAGATGGGGTTATCAGGAGGATAATTCAAGGGAAAAGAGAGAGTTTGGCTTAAAACTGAACCGCCACGCGTGAAATCGCGCGCGTGGCGGCAATTACCAGATCAGAATTTGAAAGGTGCGCGCCCAGCCAGAGAGTGCGACAGCGTGGTGCCATCTACCATCTCCAGCTCACCGCCCATCGGCACGCCGTGGGCAATGCGGCTCGCCAGCACGCCGTACTGGCCGCACATCTCGGCGATGTAGTTAGCCGTCGCCTCACCTTCGACCGTCGGGTTGGTCGCCAGAATCACCTCTTTCATGCTTTCGCTTTCCAGACGCTGCTCTAAACGATCCAAACCAATGTCATCCGGGCCAATGCCGTCCATCGGAGACAGGTGGCCCATCAGCACAAAATAGCGGCCGGAGAACTGACCGGTTTGTTCTATAGCATGGATGTCCGCCGGGCTTTCTACCACGCAAATCTGACCGTTTTCTTTGCGCCGTGGGTTGGCGCAAATGGTGCAGATATCCTGCTCGGTAAAAGTGCGGCAATCAGCACAGTGGCCGATTTCAGACATCGCACGCGTTAACGACTGCGCCAGCCGCATTCCACCGCTGCGATCGCGCTGCAACAGTTGGAATGCCATGCGCTGCGCTGATTTCGGGCCAACGCCCGGCAGGCAGCGCAACGCCTCCATTAATGATTCAAGGAGTGGGCTGGTTTGCATCAGAATGGCATCTTAAAGCCTGGTGGCAATTGCATGCCGCCGGATACAGAAGCCATTTTCTCTTTCTGAGTTTCTTCAACGCGACGAGCCGCATCGTTGAAAGCAGCAGCGATCAGGTCTTCCAGCATGTCTTTGTCGTCTTCCAGCAGGCTTGGATCGATTTCCACACGACGGCAGTTGTGCGCGCCGTTAATGGTGACTTTAACCATGCCCGCGCCAGATTCGCCGGTCACTTCTAACTGGGCGATTTCTGCCTGTACCTGCTGCATTTTTTCCTGCATTTGCTGGGCCTGTTTCATCAGGTTACCAATGCCGCCTTTTCCAAACATAATCATCTCTCTTTGCGTCGGGCCGCGGGGATTTGCGGCGTTTAAACAGGGCGAATACTCTCTTCATCCAGCTCGGCGTCGAAGAAACGGCGCAGAGTTTGAATGTTGTTATCCGCAATAATCGACTGGCGCGCCTGCGCCAGCTTCTCTTCGTATATGGCTTGTCGCCACTCCAGAGGCGTTTTGACCGCCAGATTATCATCTTCTAGCACGGTGAGTTCAACCGGCGTCTGGTGGAGTGTCGATAGTGCTTCCGTCAGCACTTTCTGTGCCGAAGGGGAATTCAAATGGCGCTGCGAAGGGCGCAGATGCAGAGTGATTTTCCCGGCTTCTACCTTTTCGCACCACGCGTTCAGGGCCAGCTGCTGCACCAGTTTTGGCATTACCATCTGGTTGATTTCAGCCGCCCAGCTATCGCGCTCTGTGGCTTCGACCGCCAGACGCGCGGCCAGTTCCGGCGACTTCTCATGCTCCAGCGCAGTACGCAGCGCCTTGGGCGTCGCTACCGGCTCGGGTGCCTCTTCTGGCTCAGTCAGGGCTTTCCAGCGATACGCTTCTTCTTTTACGGGCTGCTCAGGTTCTTTCTCTTTTCTGGCGCTGGCCTGCGTTTGCACACGCTCAGTCACCGAAGCCAAACGCTCCAGCGCTGAGTTTGCCGGCCGCGCTTTTCCTGGCGCTGCCGGCTCAGCTTTTTTTGGGGTGGTACTCCCCTGCTGCCTGAGTAGTTGTGTTCGGGCCTGTAACAGTTGCGCCGTGGTATCTGAGATACCCGGCTGCGGCGCGCCTTGCGGCGGCGGTGCTTCTTGCTGAGCAGGTCTGCTCTGCGGCTGGGCCTCTGGCGCAGCAGAAGGCGCTGGCGCTCGGGCGACCGGCTGCTGGACCACAGGTTCAGCAATCACCACTTTAGGGTGGAAAGCCAAAGCGCGTAGCAGGGTCATCTCGACCCCCATGCGCTTGTCCGGCGCGTAGGCCAGCTCTTTGCGGCCAATCAGCAGCGTTTGGTAATAGAGTTGCACATCGGCTGGCGGAATAACCCGCGCCAGCTCGCGCAGGCGTTGTTCAATGGCGGCGTAATGGTTGTCGAGCACCGTGGGTAACAGCTGCACCATGGCGATGCGATGCAGCAGCGCCAGCGTTTCCACCAGCAGGTTTTCCCAGTCGACGCCGCGAGAAGCAGCATGCTCAACCTGTGCCATCATCTGCGCACCGTCGGCGCTCACCAGCGCTTCGAGCACGGCCAGCGGCTGCTCGTCATCCAGCGTGCCAAGCATCTGCGCCACGGTTTCGGTGGTTACCGCACCCTGCCCCATGGCGATGGCTTGGTCAGTCAGGCTCAGGCCGTCACGCATACTGCCGTCGGCCGCGCGGGCCAGCAGTTGCAGAGCGCGCGGCTCGCTGCTGATCTGCTCGGCGGTCAGTACCACGTCGAGCTGCTTACGAATTTGTTCAACATCCAGCGCCTTCAGATGGAATTGCAGGCAGCGGGAGAGAATGGTCACCGGCAACTTCTGTGGATCTGTCGTCGCCAGCAAGAATTTGACGTGCGAAGGCGGCTCTTCCAGCGTTTTCAACAGCGCATTAAAGCTGTGACGCGAGAGCATGTGGACTTCGTCAATCAGGTAAACTTTGAAGCGGCCGCGCGCTGGCGCATATTGCACGTTGTCCAGCAGTTCGCGGGTGTCTTCTACTTTGGTACGGGACGCGGCATCGATTTCAATCAGATCAACAAAACGGCCCTGTTCGATTTCGCGGCAGTTATCACACACGCCGCACGGCGTAGAGGTAATACCGGTTTCACAGTTCAGCCCTTTCGCTAACAGGCGCGCAATGGTGGTCTTGCCAACACCGCGGGTGCCGGAAAACAGATAAGCGTGATGGATGCGTCCGAGCGACAGGCCGTTAGCCAGCGCGGTCAGCACATGTTCCTGTCCGACGACGTCGGCGAAAGTTTGAGGGCGCCACTTACGGGCCAGAACCTGATAGCTCATTAATACCGGAGATGTCGAGTGGTCGGGAGGGTCATGCTATCACAGCCTCGCCTGGGCAGGCGAGGCTTGTGTCAATCAATGGCCTGGGAAGTCGACCAGGCTGTAGCAGTTGATATTCATCTTGTTCAGGCGCTCTGCACCGCCGAGATCGAACAGATTAATGATGAATGCTGCGTCAGTTACTTCACCACCCAAGCGGCGGATCAGTTTCACGGTAGCTTCGATGGTGCCGCCGGTTGCCAGCAGGTCATCGATAACCAAAATCTTCTCGCCCGGCTTGATAGAGTCAGCGTGGATTTCCAGACTGTCAGTGCCGTATTCCAGCTCATAGCTTTCGCTCAGCGTTTCGCGCGGCAGTTTGCCCGGTTTACGCACAGGCACAAAACCTACACCCAGAGCCAAGGCCACCGGAGCACCAAACAAGAAACCACGCGCTTCGGTACCCACCACTTTGGTGACGCCGGAGTCACGATAGCGGTCAGCCAACAATTGGATGCTGGCGGCATAGGCTGCCGGGTCTTCCAGCAGGCTGGTGACGTCGCGGAACAGGATGCCCGGCTTCGGGTAGTCTTGAATGGATTTGATGCTATTTTTGATAAACTCTAGCTGCTGTGCGGTAGCTGTCATAATAAGTGCCTGATAAAACTGCTGTTCATACTTAAACGCGAACCAGTAAATGGCTCTTGCCTTACAAAAGTGTTTGGCTGTTTAAGGAAGGAAATTGGCGCGCACCGAGGGTGCGCGAGATGCCCAAATCTATGCAAAGCCGCTTTAAAAAGCAACCCGCAGCCGGACATGATCACCTTTTTTGTTGCTTTAGGTCAACCACTGGTAAGCGCCACATCATGATAAGCAGCCCAAGCATGATGCAAAGCAGTAAAACGCGTACCCACCACAGGGGGACAAAATAGAGAGAAACGGCGAAAGTAATGAGGATCACCAGCACCGCCTTGCCCTTCGCGCCGGGCGGCAGTGCGCGATGCTCCTGCCAGTGGCGCAGGTAGCTGCCAAACCACGAGCGATAGAGCAGCCAGTAGTGAAAACGCGGCGAAGAGCGGGCAAAGCACCATGCCGCCAGCAGCAGAAATGGCGTCGTAGGTAATAAAGGCAGCACCACGCCGAGGGTGGCCAGCACCACGGAGACCCATCCCAGAATGATCAACAAAACACGTTTCATACAATCCTTGTCGACTTGTCTATGTTATTGATGTCGCTATCTCGTCAGTGTAAACAACTGCCCTGCCCCTGCCAAACGCCGCGTGCCTTGTATCTGTTGCGCTTCAGGGTAAGCTAATCAGGTCCAACGCGGAGAACCCCTGTGAGCACTGAACAAATATTGCACGCCCTGAGCCAACAAATAGAGGCGCTAGCGCACGAAATTGAACCTGTCGGCCACGTTTCGGCCCAGCAGGCGCGTTTCGACGTGACGCTGTTCGCCACCAAAGGCACCCGGCTGCGCGATTATCTCGCCGAAGTCAGGGTTAATCTCGGCCAACTGCATCAAGTGGTGGCGGAGAAGCGTCAGGCGCAGGTGGCGTTTATCGCCGAGCGGCTGATTTCGCAAATTACCGCGTTGCAGCGTGAACTGGCGACGCAGGCGCTGCGCAAAACTCACCAAACGCCGGAGCGCAAAAGCCACGATAACTACACCCGGCTGGCAGAAACCCAGCAGTTTGAGCGCCGTTTAATCGCCATGATTGAAGACCGCGAGAGCACCCTTGGGCAGCTCGCCACTTTCAGCGACCAGCAGCGAGTGCAGAAAGAGCTGGCCGCGCTGGAAGGTCGATTGATGCGCTGCAGGCAGGCATTAGCCAAAATTGAGCGGCAAATTGAAAGGCAGGAAAAAGGTTTTTGAATGTTTATCACATTTTTTGAAATGTGCAGGCAGGCGGAGACATTTATTATCTATAATCAGTTTCCATACCTGAATGATTGATGTTCTCAAAAGGTGCTGGCTGCTGCTCAACTGAGCCACGGCCTACCTGCTTCAGGTTGACTTCGGATCCGCGTAAAACTGTCATTTGAACAAAAGCGGATCTTTATTTACATCGCACAATACACTGAACGTTGGCTCCCATGTCTGTCGAAAATGCGCCACCCGAGCTACAACTCGCCGTTGATCTGATCTACTTACTTGAGTGCAATGAAATTGCACCTGAAACCGCGCTCGCCGCGCTAGAGATCGTCAAACGCGATTATCAGGAAAAGCTTAAAGGCAGCTTGAATACGCTGTCTGTTAGCTATTTATAATTTCGGTCAGTTGCTGGCTGGATAAAACAGGGAATGTCTTCAGCACATTCCCTATAAACCCGCTTTAAATCCCCTCTGGCGGCAAAGGTTCACCCGGCTGACGCAGCTCCCGCTTCACTTCCTGCACCTCTTCTCCCCCATTTTTATCGTGTAGATACACTTCCAACTGGTTGAAGGCGATGTTGATATCGTTCTCGCGGCACAGTCTGTCGATGGTGCGGTTGAGCTCGTCCACCGTGTAGCTGCGATCCCCTAATTCACGGACATAGACCCGCAGTTCGTGATCTAAGGTGCTGGCACCGAAGTTGAGGAAGTAGACGTGCGGCACCGGATCGCTCATGACGCGTGAGCTTTCATGGGCGGCTTGCAGCAAGATCTCTTTCACTTTATCCAGATCGGATCCATAGGCCACGCCGACTTTAATGATGATGCGAGTAACGGTGTCGGACAGCGACCAGTTGATCAGCCTTTCGGTCACGAAGGCTTTGTTGGGGATGATCACCTCTTTGCGGTCAAAGTCGATGATGGTGGTGGCGCGGATACGAATACGGCTAACCGTGCCTGAGAAAGTGCCGATGGTGACCGTGTCGCCGATACGTACCGGGCGTTCAAACAGGATGATCAAACCGGAAACGAAGTTGGCGAAAATCTCTTGTAAACCAAAGCCTAAGCCGACCGACAGCGCGGCAACCAGCCACTGGAGTTTATCCCACGACACGCCGAGCGAGCCGAGTGCGGTCACCGTGCCAATCACCGTAATCGAGTAAGTCATGATGGTGGTGATGGCGTAGGAGGTGCCTTGCCGCAGCTGTAGCCGCGAGAGCACCACCACTTCCAGCAGGCCCGGCAGGTTGCGAGTCAGCACATAGGCCACAATCACCGCCACGAAGGCCAGTAACAGATTGCCAAGGGTGACAGTCTGCTGCACCACGCTGCCCGCGACATTGCTCGAGTAATGCCACAGCGAAATGCTGTCGAGATAGGAGATGACGGTCAGTAAATCGGACCAGATCCAGTAGAACACGCTGGCGAAAATGAAGAACAGCACCATGGTGGTCAAACGTAGCGACTGCTGGTTGATTTGGTCCAGGCCCAATGGCGTCTCTTCCACCGGCTCGCTCCCCTCCGCGCCCTCTTTGGCGTTAATGCTTTGGCGGCGCGCTAAGGCACGGCGATAGGCCAGACGGCGGGCGGCAACGCTCAAACCGCGCAGCGCGCTGAGGTAGGTGATGTTCCACAGAATCAGTAAATAGAAGCTGTCTATCCAGCGCCCGGCCAGCCGCAGCGTGGTATAGAAGTAGCCCGCGACCATCAGCCCGACCAGCAACAGCGGCGCAATCGCAATCGCCGCCACAATCACCAGCCGCACGCTGTGGGTGTTCTTTTCACGCCAGCTGTCGCGGAAAATCGGGAATACCAGCACCGCCAGCGCGATTAAGGTCAAGAGGATCACCACCTGACCGATGATGTCATCCACCAGTCCCAGCGGCGCTTTCTCACCGCGCACCGACCAGAAAATCAGTGGCAGCATCACCAGCACCAGCCGAACGACTGAGCGCCGGTAGTGGGCACATTGGGCTGGCGAAGTGTTGAAGTGCTTTTCGCTGACGCCATTGGGTTTTAGCAGGCGGAAGCAGAAGCCCATCACCAGCATAAAGACCGCCAGACGCTGGGAGAGCGCCCAAAGGAAGTCGCTGAGTTCGATATCGCACTGCGAGAACCAATAGCCGATACCGAGGGTCAGCAGCACGCCCGGCAGCGTGCTCAGCATGATGATCATCAAGGCGCGCGGCGTGTGCAGTTGGGTGTCGCGCTTAAGCTGGCCGACGTCGCTATTGAGCTTGTCGAGATGCCTTTGCAAGGCGCGGCGGCGGAGCAGCAGCACCAGAATGACCACCAGCAGCGGCACGTTGACCGGCAGCGAATGTAACCCTCCCATCATCAGCTCGCCCAGCGGCATCTTGATTCGCAACTCGCTAAGTTGGCTTTTGACCTCGCTCGGCAGGGTTTTGATGAAGTCCCAGTTCATCGGCTTGTTGCTGCTCACCCAGAAGATCTGCTGGGTCAGCGTCTGAGTTAAGGACTCATTGATGCTCAGTAGCTGCTGCTGGTTAATTTGCAGATTGATCGCCAACGAGAGCTGATTTCCTAGCTGCTTGTTGAGCTGATCCAGCAGCTCGCGGCGCATGTCGACAATCTGATCCAGCGCGTCGCTGATGTCGTCATTAATCTTCTCTTTGCTGTTATCCACCACGCCCTGAATGTAGCTGTCGCCTTGGAATAAGGCGTCGCGCTGCTGGTTGATGGTGAACTGCTCAAGGCGCAAATCGGCTATCTTGGCGCTCATGTCGGTCATCAGGCCCGACGGCGGAATGGTATTTTGCTGCTGCTGGTAAAGAATGCGCGACAGCAGCAGGCTGCCCTTCAGCACGCTGATTTGTTCTTTCAAATCATGCTCGGCCTGCGAAGAACGGTCGAGCCAGTTTTTGACCGTAATGTTCTTTTGAACCAGTTGGTTGCCCTCTTCAGTGGCGGCAATCAGCCGCTGGCTCAGAGTGCGGTTAATCCCCAGCTCTTGGGCCACCAGCGGGTCATTTTGAATGTTCGAGGTGTCATCCGGCGTTTGCGCCTCTTTGGCGGTGCGCTCGGAGAGGGTCAGGCGTTTGCCATTCACCACCTCTTGCAGCATTTGCGCCACGCGCTCCAGCTGGTTGATGTGCGCGTTGGTGAAATCGCGCTGTTTTTGCAGCAAATCTTGCAGCGTGGTGTTGGCTTCCAGACTTTTGCGCTGGTAATCAATCTGCGCGTTGAGCAGGGCCTGCTCGGTCACCAACATGGTCTGCTGGGTGGCGCGCAGATCCTGCTGCCCCGGCGCCATGCCGTTGAGCTGGTTACGCACTTTCTGGATAGCCAGCGAGTAGTTGTACATCGCGCCCTGCACCCGCTCAGGCTGGGTTTGCAGCGAGATAAGCTGGGTGTTGAAGGTCGACAAATCCTCCTGCGAGGATTGCAAATCGTCGAGGGTGTCATTCAGGCGATTTTCCAGCTGGCGCAGGGAGAGCGTCGCCAGAGACTCTTTGGTGACGCCGTCGTTGCCCCCGTTTTTCAGCTTATCCAGACCATCCGACGCGGTGCGCAGTTTAACCGGCGCGTCGGTGACCTGCTGACGCAGCTGTGCCGCGTCCTGCTTCACACGCTCAAGGGCGTCTAAATATTCCAGCGTGTGAACTAAATCCTGCTGCGAAAGTTTCTCGACCGGCGTCAGGCTTTTTTGCTTACTCAGCGCATCAAACTGATTCTGGACTTCAGAACGAGTAGGCAGATCATTATTAACAGCCGCATTAGCGTAGGTAATAAATGAAAGCACCAAAGACACCAGTAATGTAAATGTCAGGGCGCGCAAAAAAGTCAGCGGAAATAGAAATAAAGCAGGCGAGGTTGGCAACGCAGAGGATCGCTTAAACATGGATGCACATTGTATGGAAAAAGAGAGATTGATATTAACACTACACTAACAGGTGACACAGAGTTATGAAGTCGGAAAAGCGTGTCAGAATACGTCACAAAATGACAAAAAACTCACATAAGGAAGGGGGCGTGTTAAGCCTCTGATTTTGGCAGTAACAGGCTGGGGCAGAACCTAAGCATTTCAATATAGGTATCAATGAGTTGAGCCGCCTGCCCTTCTAAATCAAAGCTTTCGGGGACGAACAGCCAATTCTCCATTAACCCAGTGATATAAGCGCGGAGAATAATCGCTGCCTGACGAGGGTGTAAATTGCGGGGTAATTCGTCGGCATCAATGCAGCGTTGAAGAATACGTTCTATCTTGCTGTAGCCTTCAAGATAAAGCGCCTTTCGCGCTTCATGAACTGACGTCATCTCCCCAACAAATTCACATTTGTGAAATATTATCTCCATCAAAGCTCTACGACGGGGATTGTTTACTGTGGCACGTAAGAAATAAATCAGTATCTCACGTAAAACCCGCAGTGGATTATTGGGAAACTTTGTCTGATACTCTAATTCGAGCGAGTGCATCTGGGACTCACACTCTTCCCAGACTCCATTAAACAATTCAACCTTATTCTTGAAATGCCAGTAGATTGCGCCCCGAGTTACTCCAGCGGCATTAGCAATATCAGTCAGCGAAGTTGAAGCAACGCCACGGGCAGAGAACTCCTGAACAGCAGCATCTAAAATCTGTTGTCGAGTTTCAAGGGCCTGTAATTTGGTTTTTCGTGCCATGGCGTCAGCTTTTGGGGGCGTTTGATTTACATACATTCGGGAATGTATGTAACATAGCATGCACATATTAAAAGCGCAGCAATGGGTTTAAAAGCTTGTGATCCATTGAACAATTTGAAATCGGACACTTGAGGTTTATTTATGAACAGAAACAGAGGGTTAACGCCTCTGGCGGTAGTTCTGATGCTTTCCGGAAGCTTAGCACTTACAGGATGTAATGATAAAGAAGCTCAACAAGGCGCGCCAAAAGCTCCAGAAGTCGGTGTAGTGACACTGAAAACTGAAGCCATGAATGTGACCACTGAGCTTCCTGGTCGTACAGCCTCCTTCCGCATTGCAGAAGTCCGTCCCCAAGTCACCGGCATTATCCTGAAGCGCAACTTCGTGGAAGGCAGTGACATTAAAGCCGGCATGTCCTTGTATCAGATTGATCCTGCGACTTATCAGGCTGCGTACGACAGTGCAAAAGGCGATTTAGTTAAAGCGCAAGCCAGTGCTCAAGTTGCTCGCGTTACGGTTAACCGTTACAAGCCGCTGTTAGGCACCAACTACGTCAGTAAACAAGATTACGATACTGCCTTCTCTACCGCAGCACAGGCCGATGCGGCCGTGGTTGCAGCGAAAGCAGCGGTTGAATCTGCGCGTATCAACCTTGCTTACACCAAAGTCACCTCTCCGATTTCCGGTCGTATTGGTAAGTCTGCTGTAACCGAAGGCGCTCTGGTGACTAACGGTCAGGCGGACGCGTTGGCGACGGTGCAACAACTCGACCCTATCTATGTCGACGTGACCCAATCAAGCAATGACTTCCTGCGTCTGAAACAGGAACTGGCTGATGGCTCTCTGAAGCAAGCTAATGGCAAAGCGCAAGTTAAGCTGCTGTTAGATAACGGTAGTGAATATAAGCAAGCGGGTACATTGGAATTCTCTGATGTTACCGTTGATGAAACCACCGGCTCCATTACCTTACGTGCCGTGTTCCCGAACCCAGATGACGCATTGCTGCCGGGTATGTTCGTTCGCGCCCGTCTGGATGAAGGTGTAAACAACAACGCATTATTGGTTCCACAGCAAGGGATCACCCGTAACCCACGTGGTGACGCCACTGCCATGGTGGTGGGTGCAGACAACAAAGTTGAACTGCGCACTGTTACCACGACGCAAGCGATCGGCGACAAATGGGTTGTTACCGAGGGTCTGAAATCGGGTGACAAAGTGATTGTGACCGGATTACAAAAAATCAAACCAGGCGTGCAGGTTAATGCGCAGGAAGTCGATCAAAACGCAGACGCTAAGAAACAGGCTGCATCTGATACAGCGCCGAAGTCTTAATAGGAGCCGGTAATTCATGGCTAAGTTTTTTATAGATCGCCCGATATTTGCGTGGGTTATCGCCATCATCATCATGTTGGCGGGGGGATTAGCGATAATCTCGCTCCCTATCGCACAGTATCCAACCGTTGCGCCGCCAGCGATACAGTTGACGGCTACTTATCCAGGTGCTGATGCACAAACGGTTCAGGACACCGTAACTCAGGTTATCGAACAAAATATGAACGGTATCGACAACATGATGTACATGTCGTCGACCAGTGATTCATCAGGTACGGTTCAGATAACCCTGACCTTTGCTTCCGGTACTGATGCAGATATTGCACAGGTACAGGTGCAGAACAAATTGCAGCTAGCGACGCCGTTGCTGCCGCAAGAAGTTCAGCAGCAAGGTATTTCGGTTGAAAAATCAAGTAGTAGCTTCTTGATGGTTGCAGGCTTTATCTCCACTGACGGCACCATGTCTCAGGATGATATCGCCGACTACGTTGGTTCAAACATCAAAGACCCTATCAGCCGTACTGCGGGTGTAGGTGACGTTCAGCTGTTTGGTGCTCAGTACGCGATGCGTATCTGGATGGACCCGAACAAGCTCAACAACTTCCAGCTCACGCCGGTTGATGTTATCAACGCCATTAAAGTACAGAACAACCAGATTGCAGCAGGCCAGTTGGGTGGTACTCCACCGGTTCCGGGCCAGCAGCTTAACTCATCAATCGTTGCTCAGACCCGTCTGAAGTCTGCGGATGAGTTCGGCAAAATCATTCTGAAAGTGAATCCAGATGGCTCTCAGGTTCGCCTGAAAGACGTGGCTAAAATCCAGTTGGGTGGTGAAAACTACGACGTTGTTGCACGCTTCAACGGCCAACCGGCGGCAGGTCTGGGGATTAAATTGGCAACAGGTGCTAACGCCCTGGATACCGCATCCTCAGTAAAAGAAACGCTTGGCAAACTGCAATCGTTCTTCCCTGCTGGCTTGAAAGTGGTTTATCCATACGACACCACGCCATTCGTTAAGATTTCGATTCAAGAAGTAGGCAAAACCCTGTTTGAAGCCATCGTTTTGGTCTTCTTGGTAATGTACCTGTTCCTGCAAAACTTCCGCGCAACGCTTATCCCAACGATAGCCGTGCCGGTCGTACTGTTAGGTACTTTTGCTATTTTGTCCGCGTTTGGTTATTCGATAAACACCCTAACAATGTTCGGTATGGTGCTTGCGATAGGGCTCTTGGTGGATGACGCCATCGTGGTGGTAGAGAACGTCGAGCGTGTCATGGTCGAAGAGGGCCTGCCGCCGAAAGAAGCCACCAAACGATCGATGGAGCAGATTCAGGGCGCACTGGTCGGTATTGCCATGGTTCTGTCAGCGGTATTTATCCCGATGGCGTTCTTCGGTGGCTCAACCGGCGTTATCTACCGTCAGTTCTCCATCACCATTGTTTCCGCGATGGTGCTGTCAGTGCTGGTGGCGATGATCCTGACTCCGGCACTTTGTGCGACCATGCTGAAACCTATCGCTAAGGGTGACCACGGCGAGAAAAAAGGCTTCTTCGGCTGGTTTAACAAGAAATTCGAACAAAGTACGCACCACTACACCGACAGCGTAGGCAACATTCTGCGCAGCACCGGTCGTTACTTGCTTCTGTATCTGCTGATCGTCGTAGGCATGGCATTCCTGTTTATCCGCCTGCCGACCTCGTTCTTACCAGAAGAAGACCAAGGTGTATTCCTGACCATGGCCCAGCTACCGGCGGGTGCAACTCAGGAACGTACTCAGAAGGTGTTGGATGAAGTCAGTAATTATTATCTGACTAAAGAGAAAGCCAACGTTGAATCTGTGTTTACCGTAAACGGCTTTGGTTTCGCAGGTCGTGGCCAGAACACCGGTATTGCGTTTATCAGTCTGAAAGATTGGGCTGAGC
This sequence comes from Ewingella americana ATCC 33852, assembly GCF_000735345.1. Taxonomy (GTDB): domain Bacteria; phylum Pseudomonadota; class Gammaproteobacteria; order Enterobacterales; family Enterobacteriaceae; genus Ewingella; species Ewingella americana. The sequence goes on from NZ_JMPJ01000064.1 coordinate 33,615, forward strand.
GTAGCGGCGCTGAAAACAAAGTTCCGGCGATTGCGGCTCGCGCAATGGGTGCTTTCAGCCAAATCAAAGACGGTTTGGTGTTCGCGTTCAACTTGCCAGCTATCGTGGAATTGGGTACAGCCAGCGGCTTCGACTTCGAGTTGATTGACCAGGCTAACTTGGGTCACGACAAACTGACTCAGGCGCGTAACCAACTGCTCGGCATGGTGGCACAACACCCTGACTTGCTGACGCAGGTTCGTCCTAACGGTCTGGAAGATACGCCGCAGTTCAAAGTGGAAATCGACCAAGAGAAAGCATCAGCGCTGGGCGTTTCACTGTCTGACATCAACACCACTTTGGGTGCGTCAATCGGCGGTAGTTACGTCAATGACTTCATCGACCGTGGCCGCGTGAAGAAAGTGTACGTGCAGGCGGAAAACAAATACCGCATGCTGCCATCAGACATCAACAACCTGTATGTCCGTGGTAGTTCAGGTCAGATGGTGCCGTTCTCTGCCTTCTCTACCATGAAGTGGGAATACGGTTCACCTCGCCTTGAACGCTATAACGGTCTGCCATCGATGGAAATCCTTGGTCAACCGGCACCGGGCAAGAGTAGTGGTGATGCCATGGCAATGATGGAATCTTTAGCATCGAAGCTGCCAAATGGTATCGGCTTTGACTGGACAGGCCTTTCTTATCAGGAACGCTTGTCAGGTAACCAGGCCCCTGCCCTGTATGCTATCTCGCTGATTGTGGTATTCCTCTGTCTGGCAGCACTGTATGAGAGCTGGTCAATTCCATTCTCGGTCATGCTGGTTGTTCCGCTGGGCGTGGTTGGTGCGTTGATCGCAGCAACGATGCGTGGTCTGAGCAATGACGTTTACTTCCAGGTAGGTCTGTTGACCACCATCGGGCTATCGGCGAAGAACGCCATCTTGATTGTGGAATTCGCCAAAGACTTGATGGACAAGGAAGGCAAAGGTCTGGTTGAGTCGACTCTCGAAGCAGTTCGTATGCGTTTGCGTCCGATTCTGATGACATCACTGGCATTCATCCTCGGTGTTATGCCACTGGTTATCAGTAGCGGCGCAGGTTCCGGTTCTCAGAACGCCGTAGGTACTGGCGTAATGGGCGGGATGATCACCGCAACGCTGTTGGCTATCTTCTTTGTTCCAGTGTTCTTCGTGGTGGTCCGCCGCCGCTTTAGTAAGAAGAATGAGGATCTTGAACACAGCCATCCTGTAGAGCAGCAACCGAAACACTAATCCAGTGTGAAGCAAATTGAAAAGGCCGCGAATAGCGGCCTTTTTTTATTTCAAGACTTGAACCCAAGCAGTAACTGGCGCATACTATTTGTTATAGTATAACATAACATTTGAGGTTATTATGAAGCCAGGCATCCATCCTGCCTATCGCACCGTGGTGTTCCACGACACCAGCGCCGATGAATATTTCAAAGTGGGATCAACCATCAAGACCGATCGCACCATTGAACTGGAAGGCACCACCTTCCCTTACATCACGATTGAAGTCTCTTCGCAATCTCACCCGTACTACACCGGTAAGCAGAAAGACTTCTCCAAAGAAGGCAGCACCGCGCGCTTCAACCAGCGTTTTGGCAGCTTCCTTGGCAAAAAGAAGTCATAAACTTAGGAGTCCGTCATGCAGGTTTTAAGTTCACTTCGCTCGGCGAAAAACCGCCATCCAGACTGTCGCGTGGTGCGTCGCAAAGGCCGGGTTTATGTGATTTGCAAAACAAATCCGCGATTTAAAGCAGTTCAAGGTAAGAAGAAGAAACGCTAAAAGGCGATTACTTACGCCAACACCTTAATAAAAAAGCCCCGCCGCTTGCCCGGACGGGGCTTTTTCTTTTTTACAGAAATGATGAATCCCTTTCCGCATCAACGGCGGAAAGGGTTAGTGCTTACTTCATGCTGGCGACGATAGTCTCAACGTTGTGCTTAAAGGCTTTCTCATAGGTGGTCGCCGGGCCTTTAGGACCAGACAACGCCTCTGGGTAAAGCTCGCCACCGGCCTGAGCCCCGGTCGCTGCGGCAATTTGCTTCACTAAGCGAGGATCGGTTTGGTTCTCGATAAAGTAGGTTTTCACCTTCTCTTCTTTGATCTGCTTAATCAGCGAGGCAACGCCGCTGGCGCTGGCTTCAGCTTCGGTTGAGAAGCCTACCGGTGCCATAAAGGTGACGTTATATTCACGGCCAAAATAGCCGAATGCGTCGTGGCTAGTCAGAACCTTGCGCTTCTCCTGCGGAATGCTGGCGAACTCAGTTTTCGCCCACTCATCCAGCTTTTTCAGCTGCTCGATGTAGGCACCGCCGCGTTTACGGAAATAGTCGGCATCTTCAGGATCAGCGGCAATCAGAGCATTCATCACGTTGGTGGCATAAATCACGCCGTTCGCCATGCTGTTCCAGGCGTGCGGGTCAGTGATCTCTTTGCCATCGTCAACCATCTGGCTGGACTTAACACCTTCGGAGGCGGTCACCACTTTGCCTTTATAACCTGAAGCTGACACCAAACGGTCGATCCAACCTTCCAGACCCAAGCCGCTGACGAATACCACGTCAGAAGCATTGATCTCTTTACTGTCTTGCGGCGAAGGTTCGAAGCTGTGCGGGTCACCATCCGGGCCGACCAGACTATTTACTTTGACGTGGTCGCCACCAACTTGGTGAACGATATCCCCTAAAATTGAAAAACTGGCCACGGCGGTGACGGTTTTCGCCATTGCCAGTGGGCTCGACAGCAGGGCAGCTACTGCCAGAGCAACAGGTAAACGTTTCATCATTTCTCCTTTCTTGTGGTACTGCTTAACGGCGCGAGGCGGTTAACATGCCGCCGCGCGTTCCAAATAAGACTGAAATAAAGAATATGGCGCTGGCGCTAAGCACGATGGCCGGGCCAGCTGGCAGCGAGGCGTAATATGACCACTCAAGGCCAACAATGCTGCTGATTACGCCAATCACCATGGCGCTTAAAATGGTGTGCGGCAGGTCCCGCGCCCAGAAGCGCGCACTCGCGGCGGGCAGCATCATCAGGCCGACGGACATCAGCGTGCCGAGGATCTGGAACCCTGCGACCAGATTGACTACTACCAGCGCCAAAAAGATGCCGTGAATTGCCGCCAGCCATTTCCCCGCGCTGACGCGCAAGAACAGCGAGTCGAAGGACTCAATCACCAGCGCGCGATAGACCGCCGCCAGCACGATGACTGAAACCGAGGTGATGATGCCGACCATGATGATTGACGGAGAATCAATCGCCAAAATCGAGCCAAACAGCACGTGCAGAAGATCCACGCTCGAACCGCGCAGCGAGACCAGCGTGACGCCCAAGGCGAGCGATCCCAAATAGAAACCGGCAAAGCTGGCATCCTCTTTTAACTGCGTCCGGCGGCTCACCAAGCCTGACAGCATGGCAACCGCCAGACCCGCAATAAACCCGCCGACGCCCATGGCGACCAGTGACATGCCGGAAATCAAATAGCCGATTGCCGCGCCGGGTAAAACCGCGTGGGATAAGGCGTCGCCCACCAGACTCATTCGACGCAGCAGCAGGAACACGCCCAGCGGCGTGGCGCTAATAGAGAGCGCCAGACAGGCAATCAGCGCGCGGCGCATAAAACCAAATTCAATAAAAGGGTCGGCAATTATGTGGAATAACATCATGAAGCGGTGACCCCAGCGGCAAGGGTAAAGGTGTCGTTGGAGACGCAGGCGTGAGTCGGATTAGGGAAATGGCCCAACACGTGGTCGGTGGTCCCCCAAATATTACGCTGTGCGCTGAGGTATAAAACGTGCGGGAAGTGCCGCGCAACCATGGAAATATCGTGCAGCACGGCAATCACCGTACGTCCTTCCTGATGCCACTGGCCAATCACCTTCAACAGCAGCTCGGTGGTTTGACTGTCGATACCGGTAAAAGGCTCATCCAGCATGATCAGCGGAGCTTGTTGGATCAGCAATCGGGCAAATAAGGTGCGTTGCAGCTGGCCGCCAGACAGTTCGCCTACCAGTAAATGGGCCTTCGAAGTCATTCCCACGGTTTCCAGCGCCTGCTCGACAAGCTCACCGGAGCGGCGGTTAATGCCGCCAAACAACCCACTTTGCGGCCAGCAGCCCATCGCCACCAGATCAAACACGCTGATTGGGAAGGCGCGATCCAACTCGGCCTGCTGCGGTAAATAAGCTAAACGCGGCCGCGAAGTGGGCTTGCCTGCCGTATTAAAGGATAAGGTGCCAGAAATCGCAGGCTGTAAACCGGCCAGCGTTTTAAGAAAGGTCGATTTCCCTGCACCATTGGCGCCAATGACGGCGGTGAGGGAGCCTTCGCTAAAATTGCCATCAATCGGCATGGCGACGGCGCGTCGGTCATAGCCGACTCTAAGTTGAGAGACAGAAATCATGGCAACGAAATAGCCCAATAAATACCGCCCCAAAGTAGGGCCAGTAAAATGGCAGCAGCCCCGCATCGGGTCGCGGCGGAGAGTGTAAACAGCGTCTTGTTCATGGATAAACCTCAGAGGTGTTACAATATAACATCACAAGCTAAGCGAATATTCAAGATACAAAGTTGTAATCTTTCGTGTCTTGCTAGCTTTTGCTGCTAGCAATAAATAGAAGGCGAAATCTTCAATGTTTTTTATTAATCGCAGGCTGGCGTTAACTGTAAGGAAAAGGTAATTAAATATTAATCATTCATAAATAACTGAGAAATCATGGGGATAACCACAGGCTTTTGCGCAAGAATTTCGCCGCGGCTCAGGCAAAGTGACTGAAAATATGCGATAATAGTAAGAAGAGTATTTCACTTGGGGAACAAAGATGAAAAAACTAATCCCTTATGAAATCGATGGGAACAAAGTTTCGGCGGAGTATTTGCAAAAGGCAATTGAGCCTAATCTTTCACAATTAGAAACAGATTTAGTTGGGGATTTGAGTTATTACTCCGAAAATTCTCAATATACCTCCGGCTCTTTGAAGATTATCTCTATCACAGCTATCGGTGATGATCAGTATTCAATGAGTTATGGTTTCAAGTGGACTATCTTCAACGGCTGCCTTGACATTAACGCCGACGAGTACACCACTGAGCGGGTATCATTTAAAGTTAAAAGCCACGGGCTTGAATTTGATATTATTGATACGCAGCGATCGACGTCAGCTGAAGAACTGTAATTTTAAGTAATGCATTGATGCATAATTGCCAAAATGAATTATATTTAAAACGTAATGTTTGGAATTAATCCGATTCCCCACGGTTATTGAAGAAAGTGTTTATTATCGCTAAATCTCATCGGTATTTTAGGTTTAGTTCATAGTGTTTAGTTGTCAGTGAAGTACCCGTAAACCATCAAGTTTTGTTGTTTACTCACAGAGTGTTGTCAACACCGAATAAGCCATTACGGAGGGGATGATATGGATGAGTACTCGCCTAAGCGACACGATATAGCGCAGCTGCGGTTCCTGAATGAAAGTCTGTATGATGAAGGGATAGCTACGCTGGGGGATAGCCACCACGGTTGGGTCAACGATCCTACTTCCGCGGTAAACCTGCAACTTAACGAACTGATCGAGCACATCGCCTCTTTTGTGATGAGCTTTAAAATTAAATATCCTGATGATTCTCCTCTTACCGATTTGGTTGAGGAATATCTGGACGACACCTACACCCTCTTCAGTAATTACGGAATAAACGATTCTGACCTACGTCAATGGCAAAAGACCAAAAAGCGATTATTCAGAATGTTCTCAGGCGAGTATGTCTGTACCCTGATGAAAACTTAAGTAATACTTTAACCAACACCAGCAGTAATTTAGATAAATAATGAAAAGGTCATGATGAACAAAATCGACTATTTGATGCGTTTGAGAAAATGCACCACTATTGACACCCTTGAACGCGTTATTGAGAAAAATAAGTACGAACTTTCCGACGATGAACTGGAGTTGTTTTACTCTGCGGCCGACCATCGCCTGGCAGAATTAACAATGAATAAGCTTTACGACAAAGTTCCTGTCGCCGTCTGGAAATTCGTCCGGTAACGTTTCCATACATGGCTTCATAGGGCCGTAATTAACTGCGGCCCTATGGTTATTATTCAGACAAAACATTCACTTCCTTTATCAGTTCCAATTATTGAAACTCTTTATTTCCTTTCTTAATCCTTTCTAAAAAAGCCTGTAATAGAAATTGAAAACACTGTTCTGTTTGCGCCGAACGCAGTGGAGCAGGTTTACGCATCATCGCCACGGTTCTGCTTAAGGTCGGTTGCTGTAAATGAACCACCGTTAATTGGTCATCGTTAAGCGTTGCGGTATATAACTCCGGCAATATAGCCAGTGCCAAGCGTGAGCGAACCAACCCGTAAAGCGTCTCCTGAAAATCCACGCGATAATTGATGCTGAGATTCAATTTATGGCTTTCAATCAGCGACGCCACCAAGCGGCTGACGTTGCCTTTCAGAAACAGCGCTATCGGTCGTTTTGCCAACTGCCGCCACGGCAGATTGTGTGTTTCTGCTAATAGATCATCCTTGCGCATCACTACCACAAAGGGGTCTTCCAGCAGCGGATAGACCGTCAGGCTGTCCGGTACCGTGCTGTCGGTGGCACCGATACCAAAATCCAGAGAACCGTTTTCCAACTCCACCAGCAGGGCGTCATTAGTTAAATCGTGAAACTCGACGCGCATATTCGGAAAGTGTTCGGAAAGCAGCTGAGGCACCGCCGGAAAAAGTAAGGTGCTGACCGAAGGCACCAGCCCAATTCTCAGCGTGCCGTCACCGCCCTGCTCCATAATCTGCTGCATATCGTCAAAGGCGCTGTGCGCGGCATTCAGCAGACGCTGGGCGTGAGGCAAAATAGCGATGCCTTCCTCGGTGAGCGTCACCGCCTGCGCGGTGCGATTTACCAGCTTCCCACCTAATACTGACTCAATTTGGCGCAGCGCGCTGCTCAACGCGGGCTGGCTGATAGCCAAGCGATTCGCGGTTTCCGTAAAGCTGCGCAGCTGTGCCAGAGTGACAAAATATTGTATCTGTTTGAGGGATAGCGCAGGCAATCGACGCCAAGGTTCAGACATAGTTTCCCGTGTTCCAGTCGAAAGAAAGTAAACGTTTGCCCAGCATAACCCCATCTTATAACCCGATAAAATAAATCATCTGTCCAAAGCCTTTCGCGCTGCCTACATTAGCGGGATGACTTCCCGATATTGGACACTTCTATGACCGTTTCTTCTCCCGCGATCGCCCTGCGCCAGCGCGCCGTACAGGCCGCATTAGGCAAAATTCCTTTCGACCGCTTACTGCGCAATGCGCGCGTCATCGACATGGTGACGGGAGAGATCCGCGACGCCGACGTCGGGTTAGTCGGCACGATGATCGCCAGCGTGCATCCCTGCGGCGAGTTTTTGCAGACCGAAAACGTTGAGGATCTCGCCGGAGCGCTGCTCTCCCCCGGCTTTATCGACACTCACGTGCATATCGAAAGCTCCCACCTGCCGCCAGAGCGTTACGCCGAGATCGTGGTTGCCCAAGGCACCACCACGGTTTTCTGGGATCCGCATGAATTAGCCAACGTGCTCGGGGTAGACGGCGTGCGTTATGCCGTCGAATCCAGCCGCGACCTGCCTTTGCGGGTGATTTGCGCCGCGCCGTCCAGCGTGCCTTCCACTCCGGGCTTGGAAATGTCCGGGGCCGATTTCAAAGGGCGTGAAATGCAAACCATGCTGAGCTGGCCGGAAGTCGCGGGTGTGGCGGAAGTCATGGATATGCATGGCGTGCTCAACGCCAGCGAACGCATGATTGAGATCCTCGAAGCTGGCCTGAGCAGCGGCAAACTGATTGAAGGCCACGCGCGCGGCTTGAAAGGTGCCGGGCTGCAAGCCTATCTGGCAGCGGGCATCACCTCTGACCATGAGTTAACCTCCGCGGAAGATGCGCTGGAGAAGCTGCGAGCTGGCCTGACGCTGCAAATTCGCGGCTCACACCCCTATTTATTGCCGGAGATTGTCGCAGCGCTTAAAACCCTGCCGCACCTCTCTTCGCAAATCACGCTGTGTACCGATGACGTCCCACCCGATTTTCTGTTGGAAAAAGGCGGCCTGATTGCCCTGATTAAACTGCTGATATCCCACGGATTAGCGGCTGAAGACGTGCTGCGCATGGCGACCTTCAACGCGGCGATCCGCATGCAGCGCGCCGATCTTGGGCTGATTGCCGCCGGGCGCACGGCGGACATGATTGTGTTCGACTCGCTGGAGTCGCTCAATCCTTTAGCCGTTTACGTCAATGGGCAGAAAGTGGCGCAAGACGGCAAGCTGCTGTTCAGTCCGAAGAAAGCCGCCGGAGTGACGCCCCCGCGCGACACCATGCAGATCTCCAGTCTGTCGGCAGACGACTTTGTGCTGCGCATTCCCGGCCTGAAAAATGGCAAGGCTCGCCTGAGAAATATCAAAGGCGCGCGCTTCACCCAGTGGAGTGAAGTGGTGGTTAACGTGCGCGACGGCCAAGTGCAAATCCCTGACGGCTTCAGCCTGATTTGGGTCAAACACCGCCACGGCCGCCATGACGCTACGCCGCGCATAGCCCTGCTGGAAGGCTGGGGCGAGCTGCGCGGAGCCATTGCCACCTCTTACTCCCACGACTCCCACAATCTAGTGGTACTGGGCAGAAACCCTGCGGATATGGTGCTGGCCGCCAATCAGCTGATTGCCAGCGGCGGCGGCATGGCGCTGAGCCAAAATGAACAACTTCTGGCCCACGTGGCCATGCCAATTGCCGGCATGCTTTCAGATTTACCGGCAGAAGAGTTGGCGGCGCAGTTTAAAAACCTGCGTGACCTGAGTTCTAAAGTTGCCGACTGGGAGCCGCCTTATCGCGTCTTCAAAGCCATCGAAGGCACCTGTTTGGCCTGCAATGCCGGTCCGCACCTGACTGATTTAGGATTGACCGACGGCGGGTTAAGAGAAATAGTCGACCCGATCCTCGAAATATGGGAAGACCAGATTTAGCCGTACTGCAACAAAGTGATAGCAACCACAACATCATAAAAAACATAAAGTTTCAGGGGATTTTCAACATGAGTGACAGTTCTGTTAAGCACGCCACTGCGCCAGCCGAAGAAAGCTGGTTGCAGCGTCGTTTTAAACTACACCAGCGCGGCACCCGAGTGAAAACCGAGTGTCTGGCGGGCATTACCGGCTTCTTAGCCGCCGCCTATTTATTGATTGTCATCCCAAGCCTGCTGGCGGCGGGCGGCATTGATAAAGGCGCGGCCACCACCGGCGTGATCATCGTTTTTGTGCTGGGAAGCCTGCTGATGGCGTTCTACGCCAACCTGCCGTTTATGGTCGGGCCGGGCATAGGCGGTTCAGTGTTAGTCGGCATTACGCTGGCCGGTGACGGCATCAGCTGGCCCATCGCGCTGGGTATCGCCTGCTGGTCAGGTATCCTGTTCTTCGTAATGACGGTGCTCGGCCTGCGCGAAGTGGTCACTCGCTCCGTTCCGCAATCCATCAAGCTGGGCTTAACGGCGTCGATTGGTATCTTTGTGGCTTTGCTAGGCTTTCGCAATGCCGGTCTGGTCGCTGCGTCGGCAAAAACCAACGCCTTAGGCTTGGGTGACTTCACCGCGCCTGGTGCCATTATCGCCCTGCTCGGCCTGCTGGTTGCTGTCGCCCTTCAGGCGCGCAAAGTCCCCGGCGCGCTGCTGTGGGCCATTCTGTTTGCCACGCTGATTGGCATTCCTTTTGGCGTCACTCATCTGCCGCAGCAGTGGTTCTCCCTGCCGCACTCTGTCGGGCCGCTGCTGGGTAAAGTCGATTTGCTGGGCGCGATTAACATCGCCTTCCTGCCTTTCCTGTTTATCTTCTTCGCATCCGAGTTCTTCTCCACCATGGGCACCACGCTGGCGGTTGGCGGCGAGGCCGGGCTGCTCGACGAGCAAGGCAACATGCCGAATATCAACCGTCCGTTCGTGGTTGACTCTATTGCAGCGGCGCTCGGGCCGATTGTCGGTATCCCAGCCGCGACGGCGCTCATTGAGTCCTCAGCGGCAGCCGAAGCCGGAGGCAAAACAGGCTTGACCGCGCTGGCGGCGGCCTTGATGTTCCTGCTGATGCTGCTGTTTACGCCAATTGCGCTGATGATCCCGAAAGAGGCCACGGCACCGGCGTTAATTCTGATTGGTTTGAATATGTTCAGCGGCCTGCGCAAAGTCGATTTGGGCAACTTCACCGATGGCCTGCCGGTCTTGATGATGGTGATGATCACCCTGATTTCAAACAGCTTCGGCACGGGTATCGCCGGTGGTCTGCTGTTCTATGTGATCATTAAAGTGGTGGCGGGGAAAGCGCGCGAGGTGCCGATTGGCCTGTATATTCTGGCTGTCCCTTTGGCGTACTACTTCGCGACCTTAGTTCACCACTAGCAACGCCATACTTCTTCATCAGGGCACGTTCATCGTGCCCTTTTTTATGCCTATAAAAAGCACAAAAACCAAAATACTGTTGTAGAAATTCAACATATCGCCCTAAGATGAAACACCATATATAGCCATCAATAGATATATGGAATACTACATCTTTGATTATTTACCACATGGATAGGTGATAAACATGACACGTAACGAAAAACAATCCTCAGAAAGCGTCGCCCGCCTCGCGGCCGAAACCCTCAATAATTCCAAAGCCAGTAGCCTTGAAAAAAGTCTGGCAGGCTCAGTGCTTTCACAGGCCAGCTCTAAAAACCAAACCGGTGCCGAGATGGAAGCTATTGCATCCAAAGCTTTAAAAAGCGCCTCCTCAAGCGAGGTCGCCAAAACGCTGGCCGGTTCAGTGATTGCTCAAGCCAATAAAGCACGCTAAGACCCAAAGCTGGGCTGAGTCCCAGCTTTTTTTTGCACGACAAAACCCGCCAATAATTTAGCGATAAGTGAATAAAGTTAGGGAATCAATACTAAGTAGGGAGTGAGCGAAAAACGCGGAAGCCCTGAAATGGTGGAGGCCCTGCCAGCTACATCCCGGCACACACGACACCTGCCATGGCTGCTTCCTTCCGGACCTGACCGAGTTAACAAGTTAGTGTTGCGGGAGAACCAACAGGGCCTCCATTGTCGTTGTTGGCTTCGCGACTCATTGCTGAATAATCGAAGCGGTGGGCATTATCAGTGATGGCCGTGGCAATTGCAAGTTAACCGCCGACGACCGTTGTTTTCTTATACAACCACGCCTGATACCTCATTTATCCAGCAGCAGTTTGCGGCATAATGGCAATGCAACCCACAAGGAGCCAACCATGTCGGAGACAGATAACTTTCGCCATCGCGTCCTACAGATCATCGCCGCCATCCCCTACGGCCAAGTGACAACTTATGGCAATGTCGCCCAATTGGCCGGGTCGCCGCGCGCGGCGAGACAGGTCGGCGGCGTGCTGCGCAAATTGCCCGAGGGCAGCACCCTGCCGTGGCATCGGGTGATTAATCGCCACGGCGAAATTTCCCAGCAAGGGGAAGATTTTAAGCGCCAGCGTCAGGCACTGCTCGAAGAAGGCATTATGTTCGAAGGCGGGCAGATTGATCTGCAGAAATATGGCTGGAAATGGTGAATTCTGGTCATAAAAAAACACCGCCTAGGCGGTGTTTTTCTTTTGCTCGACTGACTCTTAATTTGCTAAGAATTAATGTGCTAAGAATTAATAGCTAGGCTGAGTCGGTGCCGGAGCGGGTGCTGGCGCACCTGGTCCACCCGGAGGGGTTTCAAGACCCGGCTGGTTCGGGTTGCTTTCTGGCCCTAATCCATTGGGTTTGGTTGTCACAGGCACTGAGGCAACTGGGACTAACTGCAAGTCAGCTTTGGTACCCTGACCACGGTTAACCACCTCTTTGATGCTATCCGTAATGAAGGTCAGCTGACCATTCACCGTCACCGCCGCACTCAGAATTACGCGTGCGTTAGGCGGGACATCCTGCGGGTTGTAAGGCAGGATAAAGGTAAATGGAGCCTGTTTCCCACCGGTACGTGCCACTTTCTGCGCGATAACGCGTGAAGGCGCATCAGCCAGAGAAGCATCAGACAGGGTAACTGTCAGCACAGCATCAGGTGGCAATGCCACGCGCTGTGAGATGTTTACCGTACCCGACACGTTTGGCCCGGTGATAGCTGGCCCTGATGGACTCGCCGACGTATTCGCGGGCGCTTCCTGTGTTGGTGCTGGGTGCGATGCACAACCGGCCAGTGTGATAGACAGCGCGGTTCCACCTACAATCTGCCAAAGTTTCATTGATCGTTCTCCTTTTTATTATTCGCTTGTCGACAAGCTCAAATAAACGCCGACTATGAGTAGTGGCTTAAACCACCTTGCGCATTAATCATGGCACAAAAAACTGACCTTTTCCTGTCGCAGCCCAAAATCAGCTTCTGAGCCATGCTTTTATCCACTATTATGAATGAGATACCCCACATTTCCTGATGCTGCACCTTGATTTATCAGAGTTTTCCGAGGCGGCAAAAGGCTAACTTTCATGAGGCCACCGATGAGTCAGGCACTACAAAAATTACTGGATCTGCTGGATCTGGAAAAAATCGAAGAAGGGTTGTTTCGTGGCCAAAGTGAAGATCTTGGCTTGCGTCAGGTCTTTGGCGGGCAGGTGGTTGGGCAGGCACTTTACGCCGCCAAGCAAACCGTGCCTAGCGACCGTGGTATCCACTCTTTCCACAGTTATTTTCTGCGCCCCGGCGACAGCAGTAAGCCAATCATTTATGACGTCGAAATCCTACGCGACGGCAACAGTTTCAGCGCCCGCCGCGTAAAAGCAGTTCAGCACGGCAAGCCGATTTTCTACATGACCGCCTCTTTCCAGAGCCATGAAGAGGGCTTCGAGCACCAGAACACCATGCCGGACGTGCCGCCGCCGGAGTCGTTGATTTCAGAATCGGATATCGCCAAGAGTCTCGCGCACCTGATCCCAGAGAAAGTGCGCGACAAGTTCATCGGCCAGAAGCCCATCGAAATGCGCCCGGTGAAGTTCCACAATCCGCTAAAAGGCAGTAAAGAAGAGCCGCACCGCGCGGTGTGGTTCAAAGCCAACGGCGAGATGCCCGATGATCTGCGCGTGCATCAGTATCTGCTGGGTTACGCCTCGGACTTCAACTTCCTGCCTACGGCCCTTCAGCCGCACGGCGTCGGCTTCCTTGAGCCTGGCATGCAAGTGGCGACCATCGACCACTCCATGTGGTTCCACCGTCCGTTCAAGCTGGACGATTGGTTGCTGTATGCCGTTGAAAGCTCTTCGGCCTCGGGCGCGCGCGGCTTTGTGCGCGGCCAGTTCTATACTCGCGAAGGCGTACTGATTGCCACCACGGTGCAGGAAGGGGTGATTCGCCAGCGCGAAATCCCATAACTCGGGTTACAACTGCTTCGAAAATGCATAAAAAAGGGGCGATATCTCTATCGCCCCTTTTTGCTTTCATCATTATCCGTTAAGTGTTTCTAAGCACGCCGGACAGTTTGTTGTGTTTGCTTTTTATTATATTTCTGTTGAACAGAAATTAGCGCACTACTCTCTTTGAAATCAGACGCTTAACCGATTATTGGTTGTAAGCGTTTTCGCCGTGGCTGTTCACGTCCAGACCTTCGCGCTCTTGTTCTTCAGGAACACGCAGGCCAACCAGCACGTCTGCCACTTTGTAAGCGATGAAGGCTACGACGCCAGACCAAATCAGGGTGACGCCAACGCTCAGCAACTGGATCCACACTTGGTGACCCATGGTCACGCCTTCTGCATAACCCACGCCGCCCAGAGAGCTGGAGGAGAACACGCCAGTCAGGATACAGCCCACGATGCCACACACGCCGTGAACGCCGAACACGTCACAGGTGTCATCAACGTTGAGCCAGTGTTTCAGCGTAACCACGCCCCACAGGCCAGCAACGCCGCCTACCAGACCGATAATCAATGCACCGCCAACGCCTACGGTACCGCAAGCCGGGGTGATAGCAACCAGACCCGCGATAGCACCGGAGCTTGCGCCCAGCAGTGAAGGTTTGCCGCGCACCATCCACTCAACCAGCGTCCAAGACAGGATTGCACCCGCGGTCGCCATAACAGTGTTGAGGAAGGCCAAGGCTGCGATAGAGCTTGCTGCGCTAGCAGAACCGGCGTTGAAGCCGAACCAGCCAACATACAGAATCGATGCGCCAGTGAAGACCATTGGCAGATTGTGCGGTTTGAAGGCTTCTTTGCCGAAACCAGCACGTTTGCCCACCATGTATGCGCCCACCAGGCCAGCAACCGCGGCGTTGATGTGAACAACAGTACCGCCCGCGAAGTCCAGCGCGCCGTCAGCCGCCAAGAAACCGCCCGCCCAAACCATGTGTGCGATTGGCAGGTAAGAGAAGGTCAGCCAAATCACGGTGAAAATCAGTACCGCGGAGAAGCGAACGCGCTCTGCCAGTCCGCCAACCACCAGCGCCACGGTAATACAGGCGAAGGAGCATTGGAACGCAACGTGAATAAGCTGTGAGAAGGTGCCGGTAACAGAGTCGAGGCCGATGCCTTTCAGCATCACATTGCTGAAGCCACCAAACACGGCGTTACCTTCGCTGAACGCGACGCTGTAGCCATAAAGCATCCACAGTACGCAAACCAGCGCGAAGGTCACGATGACCTGAGTCAGCATAGACAAGACGTTTTTGGAACGCAGCAAGCCGCCGTAAAACAGCGCCACGCCCGGAACCGTCATGAACAGTACCAGCGCGGTACAGATCATCATGAAGGCGTTATCTGCGCCGTTAGCTACCGCAGGTGCAGCAGCCATGGCAATCGATGGCAACAGGGCAGTTGCACCGAGCCCCATCATCGCGAGAAGTTTTTTCATTGTTAACCCACCCCGTTTCTCAAAGACTGCAAATTGTGATTTAAAGTAATAAGGCTGAAATTACAGTGCTGCTTCGTCGGTTTCGCCGGTACGGATGCGAATAACGCGTTGCAGTTCAGCAACAAAAATTTTGCCATCGCCGATCTTGCCGGTGTAGGCCGCTTTGCTAATCACGTCGATCACTTCATCAAGCTGATCGTCGGCGATCGCAATATCGATTTTTACTTTTGGCAGGAAGTTAACGCTGTACTCCGCGCCGCGATATAACTCTGCGTGTCCTTTCTGGCGGCCAAACCCTTTGACTTCCGTCACGGTCAGGCCCTGAATTCCTACAGCTGACAGTGCTTCACGCACGTCTTCCAACTTAAAAGGTTTGATCACCACAGTAACCAGCTTCATGTTGCCACTCCTCGAATTAAGAGCCTGCCGCGAGAGGACTCTCGCCGATACGCAATGGATAAAGCAAAGGCTGTGCCAGAGTTGTTTAAGAGCTGAGATCTGGCGTTTTGTGGCTTAAAGGCGGGATTTCGGAATAGTCGTTGCAGGGGCGAGGCTCAAAATGGTGCAAATAGCCCAACCCCTAGCGCACTATTTAAGTGCGCGACGCTATTTTTCAGTGCAAGGGAAATTTGACCTAAAGAAAGGCTGCATGAAGATGGTGCAACGGCAAAGGGCAAGGCTTGGGAAACAGGAGAGAAAAGAAGCGCGGCGACCGGAGGGCGTCAAGTCACCGCGAGAGGCTTAGCCATTTTCAGCTACTGGCTGCTCGTGTTGTGAAGAGGCGAGCTCCTCGCCCACCAGCTGCAGCTGATACATTTGATAATAACGGCCTTTTTCGGCTAACAGTTGGAGATGGTTACCCTGCTCCACTGCCTGACCGCGATGCAGCACCAGAATGTTATCGGCATCAACAATGGTTGAAAGGCGGTGGGCGATGACCACCAGCGTGGTCTGCTGGCGAATAGCCCGCAGCGCGCGCTGAATCGCCTGTTCTGTGCCGGAGTCGATGTTGGCGGTTGCCTCGTCAAGGATCAAAATTTCTGGCGCTTGCACCAGAACGCGCGCCATGGCCAGCAACTGCTTCTGTCCGACAGACAGATTATTCCCCTGCTCGCCGAGACGGGTGTTGATGCCATCCGGCATTGCGCGGATCAGCGGCGCGAGTTGCACCACTTCAAGTGCGTGCCACACCTGTTCTTCATCGATATCGCGACCCAACGTGACGTTGGCAAAAACCGACTCCGCCAGCACTACGGGGTCCTGTTGCACCATGGCGATGCCTTTACGCAGGCTAGTGTGGGAAAGCTCGGACAGCGGGCGGCGGTCCACGCGGATCTCCCCCTGATTCACCGGGTAGTAGCCCATCAGCAGGTTGGCTAAGGTGCTTTTACCACTGCCGGTATGGCCGACCAGCGCCGCAAAGCCGCGCGACGGCACTTGCAGGGAGATATTCTCCAGCACCCATTTGTCCGGGCGATAGGCGAAGCTGACATTACGAATATCAATCTCGCCGCTGCACAGCGGCTTGTCGTCGCTGCCGTACTGCTGCTGGGTGCGATCCATCAAATCAAAAATACGCTCCCCGGCTACCACGGCTTGCTGATAGATAGACTGCTGCGAGGTCAGCGCAATTAACGGCTCGTTTAAACGCCCGAGGTAGTTAATGAAGGCGTAAAGCACGCCGACGCCAATCGTCCCCTCGGCGCTGAAACCAAATAACAGCAGCAGGCCGCAGAGGATCAGCGAGGCAAACAGGCTGAGCAGCGGGCGCAGCAGGAAGCCTTCCAGCCGCAGCGTCTGCATACGCGCCGCGTAGTGGGACTGGCTGGCATTGGTCAACCGCTGCCCGAAACGCTTCTGCTGGCGGAACTGTTGAATCACGCCCATGCCGTTAATGACTTCGTTAAAACCGTCATTAATATCAGCCAGATAGCTACGAACGCGTCTCACCACCGGCGTGCTGTACACCTGATAGATAGCCATCACGATGAACACCGCCGGGAAGATGCAGGCGGAGATGGTCGCCAGCCGCCAGTCGAGGCTAAACATAGCAATCAGCATGGCACCAATCAGCGCCACGCTGCGCAGCACGGTGGATACCATTGTGACGTACAGGTCGCGGATCACCTCGGTGTCGTTGGTGACGCGGGAGATCAGCTGCCCCACCGGCTGGGTGTCGAAAGCGCTGAGAGGTTGGCGCAGCGCGGCGTCCATCACGTCGGTACGCAGCTTCTGTACCACGCCCACCGCGGCGCGGTTGAACAGCAGCGCCTGATAGTAGTGCAGACCGGCGGCGAGGAATTGCAGCACGATAAAGCTTATCGCCAGCAGGCTGACCATGCCCAGCGGCAACTGGCCCTTCGCCACATAATTATCAATAAAGTAGCTGATGAGGATCGGCCCGAGCACTTCCGCGCCCGCCGCCACCCACAGCATCAACACGGCTATCGACAGGGGTTTGCTGTAAGGCTTGCCGTAACTCAATAGCCTTTTGAGCGTCGGCCAGCTTTTCTGAATTTTAATCATGTTTTATATCAACCAAACTCGGGGGTTGTTGATCCACAGGAAGCTGATCCACTGGAAGGTCATCCGCCGGAACGTCGTCCAGCGCGGCCTCTAACTGCTGGTAGCGATACATATCGCGATACCAGCCGAGCCTTGAGGAGAGCTGCTCGTGGTTGCCGCGTTCGGCCACGGTGCCATTGCTGAACACCAGAATTTCGCTGGCATCCACCAGCGCCGACAGGCGATGGGCGCTGATGATCACCGTGCGGTCGCTGCCCCAGGTCCGCAAGTTATGCAGAATTTGGTGCTCGGTGCGACCATCGACGGCGGAGAGCGCATCGTCCAGAATCAGGATCTCAGCCTGAAGCAGCAAGGCGCGGGCAATGGAGATACGCTGCTTCTGGCCGCCGGAGAGCATCACGCCGCGCTCGCCGACTTCCGTTTCGTAGCCCTGCGGCAGGCGCAGGATATCTTCATGGACGCTGGCTAACCGCGCGGCTTCTTCAATCTCCTGCTGGGTGGCATCAGGGCGGCCGAGCGCGATGTTCTGCGCCACGGTGTCGGAGAATAAGAAAGGCGTCTGGCTGACCACCGCCATGCGCCCGCGCCAGTCGTCCAACTGGATTTCTGGCAGTGGCAGGCCGTGGAACTGAATGTCACCCTGCGTGATGTCGAACTGGCGCTGAATCAGCGCCAGCAAGGTGCTTTTACCCGACCCCGTCGGGCCACACAGCCCCAACATCTGGCCCGGCTTGAGCACAAAGTCCACGGCTTGCAGCGCAGGCTGGCTGTTCTCTGGATAGTGGAAATCATCAATCTTCACCTCCAGCGTGCCACGCCCGGCAGGCAGAGGCGTTTTGCCATCCACCACGCTCGGCGCTTCCTGTAACAGGCTGCGAATACGGCTGTAGGCGGCACTTCCGCGCTCAACGATGTTGAACATCCACGCCAGCGCCAGCATTGGCCAAATCATCAGGCCAAGGTACATCACGAAACTGGTGAGCTGGCCGAGCGTCAGGTGGTCATTGACCACCATCCAGCTGCCGCCGCCAATCGCCAGCATGTTAGCCATGCCGATGGCGACATAGATCGTCGGGTCAAAACGGGCATCCACGCGCGCGACGTGCATGTTCTTCACGCCGGTATCTGCAGCGACGTCGGCAAACTGCGAAGATTGGTGATTCTCAAGGCCGAAGGCTTTGATCATGCGAATACTGGTCAGGCTCTCTTGCGCCTGATCGTTGAGGGAAGAGAACGCGGCCTGCGCGGTCTTAAAGCGCTGATGCAGCTGGTCGCCGTAGCGCTTGATAACAATCGCCATAATAGGCATCGGCACCAGCGACAGCAGCGTCAACTCCCAGCTGATTTGGGTCGCCATGACGATCAACACCGCCAGCCCCATCACCAGCGAGTCCACCAGCGTCAGCACCCCTTCACCGGCGGCAAACACCACGCGGTCGACGTCATTGGTGGCGCGCGCGATCAGGTCGCCAGTGCGATGGCGCAGATAAAACGCCGGATGTTGGCGACTCAGCTGCTTGAAGAAGTTCTGCCGTAGCTCCACCGCCAGCTGATAAGAGGCGCCGAACAGCAGCACGCGCCAGACGTAGCGCAGCAGGTAGACCAAAATGGCGGTGCCCAGCATCAGACCCAACCAGGCGAATAACACGCCGGAAGTCATCTGTTTAGAGGTCACGCCATCAATAACAATACCGACCAATTTCGGCGGCAGCAGTTGCAAAATAGCGATAATGATCAGCAATGCAACGGCCCCGAGGTAACGTCGCCACTCGCGGCGGAAATACCAACCCAGTTGAGCAAACAGTCTCACGCAGATTTATCCATATTCTTAAGATTTTTATTATCAAGCAGCGGCAAGAATACCATCCTTAACATGCCAGACAGATGAAACTTTTTTCGAGCTGGCCTTAACGGCTTGCCAGCTCAAGAGCTGGTTACAGCGGCAGCTCGGTGGTGGATTTAATCCGCTCCATCGCGAAACTCGAGGTCACGTCGATCAATCCCGGCACACCGTTTACCAGACGTTTGTAAAAGCTGTCGTAGCTTTTCATGTCGGCCACCTGCACTTGCAGCAAATAGTCGTACTCCCCGGCCATGCGATAAAAGCCCAACACTTCGGGTAATGCTGCCACTTGATCGACAAAATGTTGGTACCAATCGCTGCTGTGGTGCTGAGTTTTTATCAGCACGAAGGCCGTGAGATCCAGCCCCAGCTTCTCGTTGTCGAGCAACGCCACCCGGCCACGAATAATGCCCTCATCCTCGAGGCGCTTCAGACGCTTCCAGCAAGGCGTGGTGGTCAGGTTCACCGCCTCAGCCAACACATTGATGGATTGTGTGCAGTCCTGTTGCAGCATCGACAGCAGCTTGCGGTCTATTTTATCTACCAAGTCGCCTCCCGAGAGAAAATCATTCTCTTTAGGTCTTCATTTATGGGCTAAAGAGTAACTTATTTCTCTGCACAATGCGTTAATCTAAGCGCAATCAACATCTCTTTGCCGACGGACTTCATCATGACTAATGCTTGGGTAAACCACGCCATAAAAGAAATCGACGCCGACTTCCAGCGCTCAGCCGATACTCACTTAATGCGTCTGAGCCTCAGCGATTTCCCCGGCATCGCGCTCTATCTGAAAGATGAAAGCACCCATCCGTCGGGCAGCCTGAAACACCGTCTGGCCCGCTCGCTGTTCCTTTACGGGCTGTGCAACGGCTGGATCCGCGAAAATACGCCGATCATTGAAGCCTCTTCAGGCAGTACTGCCATTTCCGAAGCCTATTTTGCACGTTTACTCGGCCTACCCTTTATCGCAGTTATGCCATCCTGCACCGCGCCGCGTAAAATTCAGCAAATTGAGTTCTACGGCGGGCGCTGCCACTTCGTGGAAAACTCCAGCCAGATCTACGCCGCCTCCGAGCAGCTGGCGCGCGAAATGAACGGTCACTATATGGATCAGTTCACCTATGCCGAGCGAGCCACCGACTGGCGCGGCAACAACAATATTGCCGACAGCATCTTCCGCCAGATGTCGCTGGAACCTAATCCGGTGCCGCGTTATCTGGTGATGAGCGCCGGGACCGGTGGCACCTCCGCCACGCTGGGCCGCTACATTCGCTATCAGGGCTACGACACCGAACTGGTAGTGGTTGACCCAGAAAACTCGGTTTTCTACGACTATTACCAGCAACGCGACCCGAGCGTCACCGCGCAGTGCAGCAGTAAGATTGAAGGCATTGGCCGACCGCGCGCCGAACCGTCCTTCATTCCGAGCGTCATCGACAGCATGATGCGCGTACCCGACGCCGCCAGCGTGGCGACCGTGCAATGGCTGGAAGTGGTGCTGGGTCGCAAAGTCGGCGGTTCAACCGGCACCAACGTCTGGGGCGCGCTGCAATTGGCGAAACAGATGCGCGAGAAAGGCGAAACCGGCTCCATCGTCACCCTGTTGTGCGACAGCGGCGAGCGCTATCTGAATACCTATTTCGACCCGGAATGGGTGGCGGCGAATATCGGCGATATCAGCCACTACAGCGCGCAGCTGGCGGGCATCCGCTAAGACTGCTAAAAAGTGAAAAGGCGACCTGAGGTCGCCTTTTTTGCATTAACGTCTGGTATATCAGGCTGTTAACGCTCTTCCAACGGATAGCTACGGAAGCTCCACAGTCCCATGGTTTTCAGCGCGTCGCGGTAAATCCCCTGCTTATCGCCCTGAGAAACGCTTTGCATCTCAGCCAGCGGCTTGTCGATGGCGGCCACGGAAACATACTTAATGTCACGCGGGCCGGTTTCCCAACTGGCGATGGTGAACAGAGCCTGCGAGCGGCGCACGTGGCTGCCAGAGCTGACAATCACGGCATTCTTGATGCGATGTTTGGCCAAGGCGTAACGGCTGAACAGCGCGTTTTCCACCGTCGAGCGGGCGAAGTTGTCCTGATAGATGCGTTTGCTGTCCACGCCCTTCTCCACCAGCCACTGCGCCATCAATTTACCTTCGGTTTGATGGTTCTGCGGCACGCCGCCGGTGACCACAATCATCGCGTCAGGCAGCTGTTTAGCCAGCTCCAGCGTTTTCTCCAGACGCTGAATCAGGATTTTATTCATTGAGCCATCCGGGTCCAGCGCGTAGCCCAGCGTCACAATCGCCGTCGGCCCGGTAAAGGATTTGGCTTCGTCAGCAGGCAGATGGTCGCGCAGCGGCATGGTGGTGACGTGGTCAATTACCGTGAACACTTTCTTCAGTTGATCCACGCGCCCCGGATTCAGCTGCTGCAATTCTGCCAGCTGAGCGTCGGTTCCGGCGGTGTCGCCCTTGAAACGATCCCAAGCCGCGATGTAGCTGTGGGCGTCAACGTCGTCCGGCGCAATCTCCAGAATCTGTTTGTACAGCTCAAGGGCTTTATCCACGTTGTTATTGTAGATGTAAGCGCTGGCGGTGCTGAACAGCAAATCGGCGCGGTAAGGCTCCAGTTTGCTGGCCTGT
Source organism: Ewingella americana ATCC 33852 (assembly GCF_000735345.1). Lineage (GTDB taxonomy): Bacteria > Pseudomonadota > Gammaproteobacteria > Enterobacterales > Enterobacteriaceae > Ewingella > Ewingella americana. The sequence continues at coordinate 55,502 of NZ_JMPJ01000064.1, forward strand.
TGCAGCCTGTCGGCGACAATCTCCATATTGGTTGGCAGCTTGCCGGTAAAGCCTGCGTCAGAAATACGCGCCGGAGATTTAAACGCCGTCAGGGCGTCTTGGATCAGAAAATCAACGGTTTGGCGTTCGGAAATATATTGGTGGTAATCAGCCTGTGGCTGAACGGTATCAATGGCCCTGGCGGACACGTTGGCAGAAATCAAAAAAGCTAAAGCAAGAGCAACGCGGGTCACTCGTGGAGTAGTGATCATTATTTTATCCTTAAAAGGTTAACTACCTGTCTGGACTATAAATAAAAGCGGAATTAAGAAAAAGACGCGTGGCGGAGAATGGGCGAACTATATGAAAGTCATATGACAGTTTTGTGACAGATGCACGCTAGGCAGAAAAAAGCCGGGACAGATAGCCCGGCTGGCTGAAATAACCTTAATATTCGGGGGAATAGGTGAGGTGTGGTGAATGCAGCCAATGTTGTAAAAAGTGAGACACCGCCTGATGCTGGCAATGTCCGATAACTTGCAGGTGCGGAGCCTGCTGCTTGAGCACCGGCAGGGCGTTGCCCATCACCAGCCCCATGCCCACGCTTTCCAGCATTTCGCGGTCATTCATGGCATCGCCGAAGGCCATGCACTCGGCCATTTCAATGCCCAGTTGCTGGGTGAGCAGAGCCAGCGCGCTGCCTTTGTTGCTCCCGGCAGGCATGATGTCCAGACAATCTGCCGCCGAGAAACATAAATCAACCCGCCCGCCAAAGTGGCTTTCCAGCTGCGGAACCAGTTGCAGCAGGACGTCGTGCGGCGCGCAGAAACAGACTTTGCTGTTGCCGCTAATTGGCAGCTCGGCAAAGTTACACAGCTGATAGCGGAAGCCGCTGAACTCGTGGGGAACCAGCAACTGCGGGTCGTCGAGGTCGGTAAACCAGCCTTCATCGCGGAAAACGTGGCGACTGGCCGGGGTATCCCATTGGGTTCTCAGCAGCTCTTCAGCGCAGTCGTCGGGTAAATCGCTGGCGTACAGGCGATCGCCGTGCAGATTGTGGATGCGCGTGCCGTTGCCAGTGATGAGATAGCCTTCCAGCCCCAGATTCGCCAGAATGTCTTTCATCTCAAGGTAGTGACGCCCGGTTGCAAAAGTCAGCGTCATTGGCTTTTCAGCCAGCTGAGCCAGCGTGGCCAGTGTCTTTTCACCTAAACGGTGATCAGGCATTAACAGCGTGCCGTCCATATCAAATGCAGCCAAACGAAACATAACACCTCGCGATTATCCCACCGGGCAGGATGAACAATTTCAGCTGCCGTGGTGTAGAAAGTTAGCAAAACGAGTATGCAACTCGATTTGCGGAAGTAATAGTGAACAGTTTAAAAATAGTGTTCCTGATTTAGCTCACACTCCGTGACTTTGCTCCATGTTCCCCGCCAGCCGCTGGGTTATGCTCCAGCTTCGGGTTTCTCTTCAGTGGAAGTGGGTGTGAAATGCGTTTGCAAAACCGTCTTAATCAGTTTCAGCGGCTGTACGCCAGCGTGGGCAGCCAGCCTGCGACGGTAAATGTCAGTGAGCTGGCGGAAGTCTTCTGCTGTAGCGAACGCCACACCCGCACCTTGCTGTCGCAGTTTCAGCACGCAGGCTGGATAAACTGGCATTCGCAGGCCGGGCGCGGCAAACGCGCCGAGCTACAGTGCCTGTATACACCAGAAAGTTTACGGGGAAATTACTTACAGCAGCTGCTGAAAAATGGGGAACACTCGGCAGCGCTGCAATTTAGCGAAGTCGATCCGAATCACTTAAACGCCTTGCTCGCCCCCCATCTTGGCGGCCAGTGGCAGGCCGACGCCCCTACACTGCGCATTCCTTATTATCGCAGCATGCAGCCGCTGGACCCGCAAACCCTGACCGGCCGCGCCGAGCAGCACTTGGCCCATACCATGCACGCCGGGCTAACTCGCTTCACGACGGGCAATCCTCTGCCCCAGCCTGATTTGGCGCACCATTGGCAAATCAGTAATAACGGCAAAACGTGGCATTTCTTCCTGCGCAGCCAGCTGTATTGGCACAACGGCGAGCCGATTCATGCCGAACAGCTTCGCCAGCAGTTTGAGCGCCTGCGCCATTCGCCGCGCAGCAAGCACGCCTTTGCCGCCGTGGCGGAGATAAAGCTGCCTCATGCGCTCTGCCTGCAATTTGATCTCGAGGTGCCGGACTACTGGCTAGCGCACCGTCTGGCGGATCTGAGCTGTTTGCTGTCTCACCCCGACGATGCCTTCTGCGGCGCGGGGCCTTTCCGTCTGGCAAGCTTTGCCTCCGAGCTGGTGCGCCTTGAGCAGCACGCCTACTACCACTTACAGCGCCCTTTCCTCGCCGCCATTGAGTTCTGGATAACCCCGCAACTGTTCGCGCAGCGCGATAATGTCAGTTGCCAGCACCCGGTGCGCATCATGCTCGGAGAGCAGGACGAGCTAGCGGATGTTAAACCGGTAAAACGCAGCACCAGTCTGGGCTTTTGCTATATCGCCGCCAACCTGCGACGCCAACATTTAACCCCCGAGCAGGCGCAAAAGGTGGTGATGATTATTCAGCGCTCTGGCCTGTTGAATCATCTGCCGATTGATCACGACTTGGTGAAACCCAGTCGGGAGATGCTGCCCGAATGGCCGATCCCCGAGCATCAGGCCGATGGCGTGGTATTGCCGAAGACGCTGAGATTGCTGTTCCACCCGCCGGTCGAGCTGGAGTTTGTTGCACAGGCGCTACAATTGGCACTGCTCGCCGAGAACTGCCAACTGGAGATCGTTTATCATCAGGGCCGCGTGTGGGACGACGAGAGCGGAATCAATCAGGTCGACCTGATACTGGGCGATCGCCTGATCGGCGAAGCGCCGGAGGCCACGCTGGAGAACTGGCTGCGCCAAGACATGCTGTGGTCGGGCATTTTGAGTGATGAAGATTTAGCGCAGCAGGCACAGCGCCTCAAGACCATTCAACAGCTCCCGCTGGCGGACAAGCGAGCCGAGGAGCTGCGCGACCATTTTTACCATCTGATGAAGCGCGGCAGCATTACCCCGCTGTTTAATTATCAGTATCAGGTCAGCGCGCCGCCGCGCGTCAACGGCGTGCAGCTCACCGCGTGGGGCTGGTTTGATTTTTGTCAGGCGTGGATCCCCCCGCCGCTCTCCTAAGAGTCTATGATTGAGGCTGTTCAGCTATCTCAAAGAAAAGTAACATGAGCCCCATAAATTTGCCGGGATCGGCGGCAATGCATTCAAGTACAAATGGATAAAAACATGAAAAGAGCAGTAGTGGTTTTCAGCGGCGGTCAGGATTCAACAACCTGCCTGATTCAGGCTTTGACGCAATACGACGAAGTACATTGTATTACCTTCGATTATGGTCAACGACATCGCGCTGAGATCGACATTGCTCAGAAGCTGTCGGTAGAGCTGGGCGCTAAGGCTCATAAGGTTCTGGACGTTGGTTTGCTCAATGAGCTGGCGGTCAGCAGCCTGACCCGCGACAACATTCCGGTTCCGGCATTGGGTGAAACCGAAGAAAACGGCTTGCCGAGCACCTTTGTGCCGGGTCGCAATATTCTGTTCCTCACGCTGGCGGCTATTTATGCGTATCAGGTGCAGGCTGAAGCGGTGATCACCGGCGTGTGTGAAACCGACTTCTCCGGCTACCCGGACTGTCGCGACGAGTTCGTCAAAGCCCTGAAACACGCCGTTTCATTGGGCATTGCGCGTGATATTCGTTTCGACACGCCGCTGATGTGGCTGAACAAAGCCGAAACGTGGGCGCTGGCCGATTATTACCAGCAGCTGGATCTGATTCGCCATCACACCCTGACTTGCTACAACGGGATTGCAGGCGATGGCTGCGGTGAGTGTGCCGCCTGTAACCTGCGCGCCAATGGCCTGCAACAGTATCAGCAAGACAAGGTCGGCGTTATGGCTAGCCTGAAGCAGAAAACCGGGCTGAAGTAACCTGCCCCTGTACTTAGCCGGGCTAGCGCTATAGCCCGGCCGTTCGCGCCTTTCTTAACCTCGCGCCTACTCCTCTTTCAGCTCCAACTCGCGCAACCTTTCCAACAGCTCGCCTTCCAGCGTCATTGCCTTCTGGGTGCGCAGATCAATGCAGACGAAGGTCAGCGTGGCGTCAGCGACGATATCGCCATCGTGGGTCACCACTTGCTCGAGCACGCCGCTGCGGGTGTTGAGCTGCTGGAGGCTGCTGTCGATACGCAGCACGTTGCCCAGCGTGGCGGGTTTGCGGTAGTTAATGTTGATGTTCACGACGATGAAGGCGATGTTATTCTCGCTCATCCACTTAAATCCGCTTTTGTTATCCAGCCACTCCCAGCGCGCCGTCTCTAAGAATTCCAGATAGCGGGCATTGTTAACGTGCTGATAAACATCAATATGAAAACCACGAACGGTAATAAAAGTATGCATAATTGCTTTCCGACTCCGACAAAATAATCGTTAAACCCTGACAACTGGTCAGATGTCTTATGAGATTAGCAGAAGAAAACGGCACCAACCGTTAACAGGTCAGCGCCGCGACTTTCGTCACAATTTCAATCGGTCCCTGTTGCGCTCAAACAGCGCGGCACCAATCCCCGGCACTTCCTGCAACTGTTCGACCTCGGTGAACTGCCCAAGCTCCTCTCGGTAGCTGACAATAGCCTGCCCCTTCTTCACGCCGACGCCGTTCATCACGCGGGCGAAATCCTCTGCAGAAGCCGTGTTGATACTCACCGTGCTGTCGTCAGCGGTGCTGGCCTTCTCCTTCTTGGCCTGAGCCGCATCAAGCTTGCTAGCAGGTGTTTGAGTCGCGGTAGTTGCCGTCGTCGCCACCTTACTGGTGGCCGCCGGGGCTGCCTGTAACATGACCGGCAGAGTGGAAAGGCCAAGGGCTAAGGCCAGTGACAGAGATGTAATACCCAATTTTTTCATGCTGTATCCTCCATGTGTTTTCAGCACGGACAGAGTGCAGCAAGTTTAATCAGGCAACAATTGGCAGATTCAAAATGTGGAAAAGGCCGCGAAAGCGGCCTTTGTTTGTTGCAACACGTTGCATAACGCTGCGAGGTTTACTGGACTTGTGCAGCAGAACCCAGCTTAATTTTTGCTTCCTGACGCAGGTTCGACAGCAGAGCATCGAAGGTTACGTTGGAAGAAGATTGCTGCAGCTCTTGCTCGAAACGTGTGGTTTCATTGTCAGGCAGCTTGCCTGGATTAACCGCAGTCAGCTGAACCAGTACGCTGTTGCCTTGGTCATCCTGAGACAAACCGTAAACCGGCTGGTCTTTTTGCGGATGAGGCAGCGCATAGACATTCTGCTCGAAAGCAGATGGCTGTTGTGAACGCTGAACCTTCTGCACGTCACCGAAGCTCAAACCAGCGGCTTTCAGAGCTTCATCACCCTTGCCTGCTTTCAGAGCCGTCAACAGCTTCTCACCGTCAACGCGCGCCTGATCTTCAGCTTTCTGGCGCTTCACCATGGTCACAACCTGCTCTTTCACTTCAGCAAAAGGTTTAACGCCTTCCGCTTTGTGAGCATCAACACGTACCACGAAGGCGCGATCGCCATCCACGGTGATGATGTCAGAGTTGCTGCCCGGCGTACCGTCTTGACCAATCAGGCCACCATCAAAGATTGCCTGAACGACAGGTTTGAAGTTGATGCCCGCAGGGATAGATTGCTGCGTGAACCAGTCAGTGTGAGTCGCTTTAACGCCAGCGGCTTCTTCAGCAGAAGCTAAAGATTCGTTGTCGTTGTTAGCGGCTTCGCTGACTTTCTGCTGCAACGCGTAGTAAGCGTCAGTGGCTTTATCTTGTTTCAGCTTATCAACGATGCTGTCGTGAACCTGTGCCAGCGGCTTGATCTGCTCTGGTTGAATGTCTTCCAGACGCAGAATGAAGAAACCACTGTCAGATTTAATCACGCCAGACACCTGACCTTTGGTGGTCAAGTTAGCGCTTTTGAACTCTGGCAGCGTGGTTTCAGGCTCAACCCAGTCCATCAACCCGCCCTGCTTACCGCTCAAGGTATCGATAGATTTGGTTTTAGCCAACTGGGCAAAGTCAGCGCCATTTTTCAGTTCAGCGGCAACCGCATCGGCGTCAGCTTGGTTTTTCAACACGATAACGCTGTAACGACGGCGCTCCGGCTGACCAAACTCGCTCTTATGCTGATCGTAGTAAGCACTGATATCCGCGTCGGTAACCGTGGTTTTCCCTTGTAAAGCAGCAGCATCCATTTCGATGTAGCTGACTTTGACTTCTTCAGGAGAAACGAAGTTGTTTTTGTTCTGGTCGTAGAACGCTTGCGCTTCGCTGTCGCTAACCTGCTGTTTGGCAGCAAGGGCTGCGGTATCCAGCGTCGCAGTGCGAACATCACGCTCTTGCAGCAACAAGTCTGACATGGCGCTGGTTTCAGATGGCAGAACGAAATCTGAAGTACCAAATGCCTGAGCTAACTGCTGGCTAACCAACTGCTGTTTCATCAATTTGGCGAAGTTGTCCGCGCTGTAACCCATACCCTGGATACTTTGCAGATACTTGGCGTTGTCGAAATGGCCGTCGGTTTGGAATTGTGGGGTCGCCAGAATCGCGTCTTTGATCTGTTGATCGCTAACGGTGATGCCTAGCTTCTTGGAATACTGATCCAGCAAAGTGACGTCAATCAGGTTATTCAGGGACTCTTGACGCAGTTGTTGCATATAACCTTCGCTGCCAGCCAGCGCAGAGAATTGATCTCCAAGCTGTTGTTGCAGTCGGCTACGCTGGTTTTGCACAGCTTCTTCCAACTGAGCACGTCCGATCTCCTGACCATTCACTTTCGCTGCATAGTCGCCTGAACCGCCGATCAGGTAGTTGCCCACCCCTGTCAAAATAAAGGACAGAATAATCAGGGCCAGAATGATTTTGAGCACGACGTGATTGGCGGCCGCGCGTAAATTGTCCATCATAGTGTGGCAACACTCCGCTGTAATAAAAAAAGCGCATCGAATTCGATGCGCCTTGTATCTTACCTTACCAGCCCGGTGACGTCAGGTTATTGTTTAACAACCAGACCTGAGAGTAAAAGCACCATGCTCGCTTTTGTCACGCAGGTTTGACGCCTGACCTGCAGGTAATTAACCGTTAACTGCGTCTTTCAACGCTTTACCAGCACGGAAACCAGGCACTTTTGCCGCAGCAATGCTGATTTCTTTACCAGTCTGTGGGTTACGGCCGGTACGCGCAGAACGCTCACGTACAGAGAACGTACCAAAGCCAACCAGTGCAACTTCTTCCCCTGATTTCAGAGTTTCAGTTACCGATCCCAGTACTGCATCTAATACACGTCCAGCAGCCGCTTTAGAAATATCAGCACCGGCGGCAATTTTGTCGATCAATTGTGACTTATTCACTCTATTCATCCCCTCTTGAAATTCTATCGTCACGTCGCATTTTCCCTGCGAATATGACAGCGAAGCTTTTATATCAAGCTTGTCAGGGCTATGCAAGCAACCGAAACCAGTCTTAAACGCACTGACAACTGACTAACTTAACGACACAAAAAAAGGCTGGCAAGTGGGATTTCACCTGCCAGCCTGAGTTTTATTGAACTGTGATGGTCGTGATCACTATTTTGCCGCTACCGGAAGTGCGCCGAACGCTGGATTTTGCAGAGCAAGATTCAAAACGTCGTCAATGCGCTTAACCGGATGGATCTCCAAATCACCTAAAACGTTGGCTGGGATCTCTTCCAGATCGCGTTTGTTGTCATCAGGGATCAGCACCACTTTGATACCACCGCGGTGAGCAGCCAACAGCTTCTCTTTCAGGCCGCCGATTGGCAGAACCTGACCACGTAAAGTTATTTCGCCAGTCATAGCAACGTCGGCGCGAACCGGGTTACCTGTCAGGCAAGAAACCAACGCGGTACACATGGCGATACCGGCACTCGGGCCATCTTTCGGCGTCGCGCCTTCTGGTACGTGGACGTGAATATCACGTTTTTCGTAGAAGTCAGCATTGATGCCCAGTTTGTCCGCGCGAGCACGAACCACGGTTAGTGCAGCCTGAATCGACTCTTGCATCACTTCGCCGAGTGAGCCGGTATAGGTCAATTTGCCTTTACCCGGTACGCAGGCCGTTTCGATGGTCAGCAGCTCGCCGCCCACTTCGGTCCACGCCAAGCCAGTCACCTGACCCACGCGGTTTTCGGTATCTGCGCGGCCGTAATCCACTTTCTGAACGCCAAGGAAATCTTTCAGGTTATCGCCGTTGATTTCGATGTGTTTCAGGGACTTATCCAGCAGCAGCTGTTTAACCGCTTTGCGACACAGCTTGGACAATTCGCGTTCCAGACTACGCACACCGGCTTCGCGGGTGTAGAAACGGATAATGCCAATGATCGCGCTGTCATCCACTGTCAGCTCGGTTTTCTTCAGGGCGTTACGCTCAATTTGCTTCGGCAGCAGGTGCTGTTTGGCGATGTTCAGCTTTTCATCTTCGGTATAACCGGAGAGACGAATCACTTCCATACGGTCCAACAGCGGCGCTGGAATGTTCATTGAGTTAGAGGTTGCCACGAACATCACGTCTGACAGGTCGTAATCGACTTCCAGATAGTGATCGTTAAAGGCCACGTTCTGTTCTGGATCAAGCACTTCCAACAGAGCTGACGACGGATCGCCACGCATGTCGGAAGACATTTTGTCGATTTCATCCAGCAGGAACAGTGGGTTTTTAACACCAACTTTCGCCATCTTCTGGATCAATTTACCCGGCATAGAACCGATGTAAGTTCGACGGTGGCCGCGGATTTCGGCTTCGTCACGTACGCCGCCCAGCGCCATACGCACATACTCACGGCCCGTTGCACGCGCAATGGACTGACCCAGAGAGGTTTTACCCACGCCCGGAGGCCCAACCAGACAGAGGATTGGCCCTTTGATTTTGCTGACGCGCGTTTGCACCGCAAGATATTCAAGGATACGGTCTTTGACGCGTTCGAGGCCAAAGTGGTCCGTATCCAGAACTTCTTGAGCTTTACGCAGGTCTTTTTTAACTTTGCTGCGTGAATTCCACGGCACCTGAAGCATCCAGTCGATGTAGCCGCGAACCACGGTGGCTTCGGCAGACATCGGGGACATCATTTTCAGCTTTTGCAGCTCAGCTTCGGTTTTTTCACGCGCTTCTTTCGGCATTTTCGCCGCTTCGATTTTGCGTTTCAGCGCCTCGTGCTCGTCAGGTGCGTCGTCCATCTCACCCAACTCTTTCTGAATGGCTTTCATTTGCTCATTCAGATAGTACTCACGCTGGCTCTTTTCCATCTGCTTTTTGACACGGTTACGGATGCGTTTCTCAACTTGTAACAAGTCGATCTCCGATTCCATCATCGCCATCAGATATTCCAGACGCTCAGTAATATCAAACATTTCCAGAACGGACTGTTTGTCGCTGAGTTTCAATGGCATATGTGCAGCGATGGTGTCAGCCAGACGGGCTGCATCTTCAATGCTGTTAAGTGACGTCAGAACTTCCGGCGGAATTTTTTTATTCAGTTTGATGTAGCCTTCAAACTGATTAATGGCGGTGCGAACCAGAACTTCTTGTTCACGCTCGTCCACGGCCGGAGAGTCGAGATATTCAGCCTGTGCGGCAAAATGCTCACCGTTGTCAGACAACGTGGTGATACGCGCACGCTGTAAACCTTCAACCAGCACCTTCACGGTACCGTCGGGCAGTTTCAGCATCTGTAATATGGAGGCAACCGTGCCTACAGAGAAGAGATCATTAACGCCCGGCTCATCGGTAGAGGCTTCTTTCTGCGCCACCAGCATGATTTTTTTGTCGTGATCCATCGCGGCTTCAAGGCACCGAATCGATTTTTCCCTGCCAACAAACAACGGGATCACCATGTGCGGATAAACCACCACATCGCGCAAAGGCAATACGGGGATTTCAATGCGTTCGGAACGCTCAGGGTTCATAGAGCTCTCTCTTAGTTTAGCTTCCGCCAGGTTAAGGAAATCTCGTGAAACACGAGTCAGACGGGTTTCAGCAAGTCGTTATTGGAGTATATGGGGATGAATATCTGACATTCAACGACAAGAATGCGAGTAAAAAAAAATGGGGGACAAAATCCCCCATTTATTAACTAACCCTCTGGAACAACTGGTGAATTATTCGCCAGATGCTTGCTGCGCCTCGGGTTTGCCATAAATCATCAACGGCTCAGATTGGCCCGCGATGACGGATTCATCGATTACCACTTTGTCGACGCTGTCGAGGGATGGCAAGTCGTACATAGTGTCCAAAAGTGCCCCTTCAACGATGGAGCGCAGACCACGAGCACCGGTTTTGCGGATCATCGCTTTCTTCGCGATGGCGACCAGCGCTTCGTCGCGGAACTCAAGCTCGACACCTTCCAGATTGAACAACGCCTGATACTGCTTAGTCAGGGCATTTTTCGGCTCTTTAAGGATCTGAATCAGCGCGTCTTCGCTCAGTTCGCTCAGAGTCGCAACCACTGGCAAACGACCAATGAACTCAGGGATCAGACCGAATTTGATCAGATCTTCTGGTTCAGCCTGAGCCAGCAATTGACCTTCTGTCGCTTTCTCAGCTTTGCCTTTGATCTCTGCACCGAAACCGATACCTGTACCGGTGTTAATGCGTTGACCAATGACTTTATCTAAGCCAGCAAAAGCACCACCACAGATGAACAGAATTTTTGAGGTATCAACCTGCAAGAACTCTTGTTGCGGATGCTTACGACCGCCCTGAGGAGGCACAGCAGCAACGGTACCTTCAATCAGTTTCAACAGCGCCTGCTGAACACCTTCACCTGAAACATCACGGGTGATAGATGGGTTGTCAGACTTGCGGGAAATCTTGTCGATTTCATCGATATACACGATACCACGTTGCGCTTTCTGTACGTCGTAATCACATTTCTGTAGCAGTTTCTGGATAATGTTTTCAACGTCTTCACCCACGTAACCGGCTTCGGTCAAGGTGGTGGCATCTGCCATGGTGAATGGAACGTCGAGGAAACGAGCCAGAGTCTCAGCCAACAGGGTTTTACCGCTACCCGTTGGACCGATCAGCAAAATGTTGCTCTTGCCCAGTTCGATACCGTTGTTGGTATCACCGTTACGCAAGCGCTTGTAGTGGTTGTAAACCGCAACGGCCAGAACCTTTTTCGCAGGCTCTTGCCCGATGACATAATCATCGAGGTGTTGGCGAATTTCATGTGGCGTTGGCAGTGCGCTGCGTTCGCGATGCGGAGCAACTTCTTTAATCTCTTCGCGAATAATGTCATTGCACAGATCGACACATTCATCGCAGATATACACTGACGGCCCGGCAATCAGCTTGCGAACTTCATGCTGGCTTTTGCCGCAAAAAGAGCAGTACAGCAGCTTTCCTGAACCGTCTTTGCGCTTATCTGTCATCAGTAAACCTCTTCTTTAATATCTGTTTCGCAGGGTGACTGCGGCACGACTATTTTAAACTGCTGCCATATCGTTGACCAATGTCAGTTCCGTCAAAGACGAATTGACGCGTATTCGCAGCAACCAGCACTGCTCCTACGCGCCACAGCATGACTTAACTATAGACCATCAGTCCGGCAGAAATAAGTCGTCAGACGCGATGGGTAAATACGGAGTCAACTAAACCGTACTCTACAGATTCTTCAGCAGACAAGAAACGGTCGCGCTCAGTGTCACGCTCTATTTCTTCAAGAGTTTTGCCCGTATGTTTCGCCATCAGCTCATTCATACGACCTTTCACTTTCAGGATCTCTTTAGCATGGATTTCGATATCCGTTGCTTGCCCCTGATAGCCGCCCAGCGGCTGGTGAATCATGACACGCGAGTTTGGTAAGCAGAAACGCTTGCCCTTAGCACCCGCAGTCAACAGGAATGCACCCATTGAACAGGCCTGGCCCATACAAATGGTGCTGACATCCGGTTTGATGAACTGCATGGTGTCATAGATAGACATACCCGCAGTGATCACGCCGCCCGGAGAGTTAATGTACAGGAAAATGTCTTTCTCTGAACTTTCAGCTTCCAGGAACAGCATCTGAGCCACAATCAGGTTAGCCATATGGTCTTCAACCTGGCCTGTCAGGAAGATAATACGTTCCTTCAGCAGACGGGAGTAGATGTCGTAAGAACGCTCACCCCGTGAAGTCTGCTCAACAACCATGGGTACCAGAGCCATGTTCGGTGCAAATTGATCTCGTTCACCACTGTATGACATAACCGTCTCCTAATAGAATTCTCTTTTGGCGCTAGTTAAAACCGATTCTACTTGAGATAGGCATTGATGACTACGCTCAAGCGGCCAAGTCGCCGTTAACACGGCTGACGGTTGTTATCAGTCTGAATTTAGCAGCAAAGCTACCTGGTTTGTATTTAACAATTGGGGGAACGAACGCCCCTTTTCAAGCCCGCGGCGAGATTTCTTTCTCTGGCTGCGCATTTTTCATCGATTGGCTTAACAATAGCAGAGTCTATAAAAGTGGCCTCTGCTACTCACTTGCCGGCCTACTCTCTTTGCTTACGTTGATAAATATAGTGCAAAAACAACAGCAAAAAAGAAAAATGTCATCCGTAGAGCATAAAAAAGCCCGCAGTAAAAACCGCGGGCTTTTATGTAGAGCCGTTAACCTCTCGGCAAACAGCTCAATCACCGGCAAATCAATTATGCAGGTTGAGTCTGGTTCATCAGCTCAGTAAAGGTAGTGGCTTTTTCAGTCACTTTAGCTTTAGCCAACAGAGTTTCGACCGCTTGTTCTTCCAGCGCGACGTTACGCATGTTGTTCATCAGCTCTTTGTTTTTGCTGTAGAACTCAACAACTTCAGACGGATCTTCGTAAGCAGAAGCCATCTCTTCGATCAGCGCTTTAACGCGATCTTCGTCAGCTTTCAGTTCGTGCTGGCTGATCACTTCACCCAACAGCAGACCTACAACTACGCGACGTTTAGCTTGCTCTTCGAACAACTCACGCGGTAATTCCAGCGCTTGTTTTTCGTTGCCGCCGAAACGTTGTGCAGCCTGACGACGCAGAACGTCAACTTCACCGTCGATCAGTGCAGCTGGAACGTCGATTTCGTTAGCGTTAACCAGACCGTCGATTGCCTGAGTTTTGATGCGGTTACGAACAGCACCTTTCAGCTCGCGTTCCATGTTTTTACGCACTTCAGCACGCAGGCCTTCAACAGAACCATCAGCCACGCCGAAACGTTTGATGAACTCTGGAGTCAGTTCTGGCAGCTCACGCTCTTCAACTTTCTTCAGGGTGATCGCGAACTTAGCCGCTTTACCTTTCAGGTTTTCAGCGTGGTAATCTTCTGGGAAGTTTACGTCGATGACGAATTCTTCACCTGCTTTGTGACCAACCAGACCTTCTTCGAAGCCTGGGATCATGCGGCCCTGGCCCATAGCCAGTACGAAATCAGAGGCTTTGCCGCCTTCGAAATCTTCACCGTCGATAGAACCTGAGAAATCAACAGTTACGCGGTCTTCAGCAGTAACGGCAGCGTCAGTTTCTTTCCAGTCAGCTTGTTGCTTGCGCAGAGTTTCCAGCATGGTGTCAACATCAGCGTCGTTAACTTCAACAACTGGCTTCTCAACTTCGATGTTTTCCAGATCTTTCAGCTCAACTTCTGGGTACACTTCGAATTCAACGCTGTAGTTGAAGTCTTCGCCCAGTTTGTACTCACCCGGAATATAGTTAGGTGCGCCAGCTGGATTGATTTTCTCTTTGATGATCGCGTCAACGAAGTTGCGCTGCATCAGATCACCCAGAACGTCCTGACGAACGGAAGCACCGTAACGCTGCTCGATGATGTGTTTTGGTACTTTGCCTTTACGGAAGCCGTCAATACGTACTTTTTTCGATACGTTGACCAGTTCGCTGCTCACTGCTTTTTCAATGCTGTCAGCAGGAACAGTAATAGTTACACGGCGCCCAAGGCCTTGAGTGGTTTCAACAGAAACTTGCATCTTGTTACCTCAAAAAAATTACAGTGCTCGGTCAACTCCAGAAGTCGTTCTCAAGATGAGAAGCGTGGAAAAGAACGAACTTACCTTGAAAACGACTTCTAAGAACCGGGACAGTCCTGATTAAGAACGTAGCCCTGTATTCGAAAGCGTCCCGAAACCATTCCGGAAAAATAAGACGCGACATTATAGCGGCGCATAGACGGCGAGTCGAGGACGGTAATCTACTGCGTGGGAGGAAAACTCGCATTGCGGTCGATCCCTCGGAAAACGTAGTCGATGCAAAGGCTTAAACAACCCTGTCGCCTGCCTGCCACTTATTCTTCTCGGTTAAAACAGAAACGGCCCGCAGGCCGTTTCAGAATTTGCCCCTACTAATACCGCATCTTATGGAGAAAGTTCCAGTGATACCGTACCCTAGAAGGGAATTTTATGATTTTTGGGAGCAAGCTCCTTCGCGTTTAGGCTAAGGTTCCTGCACCTCGACAAGCAGGCGAAGCCAGTACAGTGTCCTGTAACCCTTCCCACTCTTTTTGCGTGTAAGTGTGTAATGCCAAGGCATGAACACTCCCCGCGAGCTCCTCTGAAAGTACGCCATAAATCGCTCTGTGACGTGAAAGGAAGCGCTCACCGACAAATTTGTCGGACACCACCACTACTTTGAAATGGCTTTCTGAACCGGCTGGGACATTGTGACGATAACTCTCATCAGTTACTTCCAGATACGCAGGTTCAAATGCTGCAACTAATTTTGCTTCTATTTGCTCGCGAATCATAGCAATCTCCTTACGCCGTTAGCAGGGAACTGCATCCTTACTTGACCATCTGTCACACTATTAAGGATAGGCGGCTTTGCGATTTATTAGTATGTTACAGAAACAAAATTTCTGCTGCGATTGATAAAAAAGGCAATCGGTTTGTCTTACCTAGTGGTATTTAGCCATTAATCTGCATTTTAGGCGAAACCATTACATATCAATAAGTCAGTTTGCTTTAAATTTAATCAAATGTCGCTTTAACCACCAGTCAGGGCTTACACCCTAAAATGGCGATGTTATGATGTGACTACATTCAGTAACCGATCCCATTTTACATCTGGTATCAGATGCATTAATTGAGAACCTAACATGTTGAAAAAAATCATTTTCCCTGTATTAGCATTGTTCATGCTTGCAGGTTGCGCTACCAGCACCAACACCTTAAATATTTCGCCAAAAATCACCCTGCCAACGCAGGATCCTACCCTTCAGGGCATCACTATCAGCATTAACGGTGCTGACCAACGTCAGGATCAGGCGCTGGCTAAAGTGAACCGTGACGGCCAGTTGGTTTCTCTGACCCCTTCTCGTGACCTGCGCTTCCTGCTGCAAGAGTCGCTGGAGAAGCAGATGACCGCGCGCGGTTACATGATTGGTGCTGACGGCGCCGTTGACCTGCAAGTTGTGGTGAACAACTTGTTTGCTGACGTGCAAGAAGGCAACCTGCGCTACAACATTACGACCAAAGCGGATATCTCCATCATCGCCACGGCGAAAAACGGTAACAAACAAGTTAAAAACTACCGTTCGACTTACAACGTTCAGGGCGCGCTTACTGCGACCAACGACAAAATCACCAATGCGGTTAACAGCACGCTGGGCGATGTCATCAACGACATGGCTCAAGACACCAGCATTAGTGACTTCATCAAAGCTAACGCCCGTTAATCTTAACTGGCTTAGCTGATCCCCTCTTCTGCCCGGCACTGTCGGGCAGAATTGTTTTTACCATTATTTCCCGCCTTCATTTATCATTCCCCTGCGCCTCAACTCTATCGGTCTGCGGGAACACATTTTAATGGTAAGCCAGTACTTCAAAATCTTCACACAGCGCAACACGCTGATATTACTGCTGCTCGGGTTTGCATCCGGCTTACCTCTTGCATTGACCTCGGGCACGCTGCAAGCCTGGATGACCGTCGAGAATGTCGATTTAAAAACCATTGGGATCTTCTCTCTGGTCGGCCAAGCCTACGTTTTCAAGTTCCTCTGGTCGCCGATGATGGACCGCTACACCCCCTCTTTCTTCGGCCGTCGTCGCGGATGGTTGATCCTCACCCAATTGCTGCTCGTCGCCTCGATTTTTGCCATGGGTTATCTCGATCCGGCGAAAGAGCTGTTCTGGCTGGCGGCGTTGGCGGTGCTGATCGCCTTTGCTTCTGCTTCGCAAGACATTGTTTTTGATGCCTATAAGACCGATCTTCTGCCGGCCGCCGAGCGTGGCAGCGGTGCCGCTGTCTCTGTCTTGGGCTATCGCCTAGCAATGCTGGTTTCCGGCGGGCTGGCGCTGTGGATAGCCGACCGCTACCTCGGCTGGCAACATATGTACTGGCTGATGGCCGGGCTGATGCTGATTGGCGTGGTGGCCACCATTATGGCGCCGGAGCCTGATGTCTCCGAGCCCGCGCCGCGCACCATAGAAATCGCGGTTGTGGCTCCCCTTAAGGACTTTTTCAGCCGTAACAATGCATGGCTGATTTTACTGCTGATCGTGATGTACAAGATGGGCGACGCCTTCGCGGGCAGCCTGAGCACCACTTTCTTGATTCGCGGCGTGGGGTTTGACGCGGGTGAAGTCGGGCTGGTGAATAAAACCCTTGGCCTGTTGGCGACGATTTTCGGCGCGCTGTATGGCGGGATGGTGATGCAGCGCCTCAACCTGTTCCGCGCATTAATGATTTTTGGCATTTTGCAGGCCGTTTCCAACGCCGGATACTGGATTCTGGCGGTCACGGACAAGCACATCTATTCCATGGGTGCGGCAATCTTCTTCGAGAACCTGTGCGGAGGGATGGGAACTGCGGCCTTCGTCGCACTGTTAATGACGCTGTGCAACAAATCGTTTTCCGCCACCCAGTTTGCCCTGCTTTCGGCGCTCTCCGCTGTGGGCCGGGTGTACGTCGGGCCA
The DNA here is from genome assembly GCF_000735345.1 of Ewingella americana ATCC 33852. Classification (GTDB taxonomy): domain Bacteria; phylum Pseudomonadota; class Gammaproteobacteria; order Enterobacterales; family Enterobacteriaceae; genus Ewingella; species Ewingella americana. The sequence continues at coordinate 72,457 of NZ_JMPJ01000064.1, forward strand.
ATTGCCGGTTGGTTTGTCGAGGCTCACGGCTGGCCGCTGTTCTATCTGTTCTCTATCGCCGCCGCCGTGCCGGGGCTGCTACTGCTGGCGATTTGCCGCCAAACCCTTGAACACACGCAGAATACCGATGAGTTTCTGCCTCGCACACTGTTTGCCAACAGCTACCGGCTGGCGCTGCGCATCCTGATGTTAGGCTGCTTACTGTTAGCTGTCTGGCTGGTGCTGCTGATCACCAACTCGCTGGAGTGGACCGCCTTCACTTCGCTGCCGCAAAAACTGATCGAAGCCGGGGCCGTGATTTGCCTTTTGGGCATCGCGCTGGGCAGCGTGCTCGACTTTATGGCTCTGCGTCACCTGCGTCGGGCCTAGCCGAGTTTAAGACAGTTCTCCCTTGTCCCACTGCTAGAATTCTGGCCTGATATGTCTGTGCAAAACGCAGGCGTATCAAGGCTGGCGCGGCTTTTCGGCGATAATTTCCTGCTCAAAACCCAGCCTAAATTAAGCAACATTTCCCTGCGCTGAGATAAACTTCGTTCAATAAAATATATTTAATAAGTTACAGCATCTTTCAAATACACTTTTTTTTTACCTGCTTTTTATTTTTAAATTCACCGTATTTATACATTGCGTTAACATTAATTAAACTTACCAAGAACATTACACTTCGCATTAAATATTAGGTGTTACTGCTATACCTTGTTTTTACTCACCATAGTGAGAGAACCCCACGCAACATATTGTTGACATTGAGAAATTGTCACTCTCCGTGACATGTGTGACTTCGTTAACATAAAGTGGCAGTGGCCCGCTGACACTTCCTTAAGCGTGTTTACAGTACTGCAACCTTCCCGTAAAATGCCCGCACACATGGAGCGACAATAGAGCCCTGATTTATTGAGGTCGTTAGATGAGACTTAAGAAATACAATAAAAGTATTGGGATGTTGTCCTTATTTGCATCTGCTTTAATGTTAAGTGGTTGCAATACGGCATTGATGGATCCCAAAGGAGCAATTGGACTCGAGCAGAGAACGCTGATACTGACCGCAATCGGATTAATGCTGATCGTGGTTATACCAGTTATTATCATGGCCTTTGCATTTGCATGGAAGTATCGCGCTTCTAATACAAACGCTAAGTACAGCCCGAACTGGTCCCATTCCAACAAAATCGAAGCCGTGGTATGGACGGTTCCAATTATCATCATTGCCATTCTGGCAACGATAACTTGGAAAACCACTCACGAACTTGACCCGTTCAAGCCTATCGTATCTGACCAAAAGACCCTGACAGTTGAAGTGGTTTCTTTGGACTGGAAATGGTTGTTCATTTATCCAGAACAAGGCATCGCAACTGTTAACGAATTGGTTATCCCTAAAGATGTTCCGGTTCAGTTCAAAGTCACTTCTGACTCTGTAATGAACTCGTTCTTTATTCCTCAGTTAGGCGGACAGATTTACGCGATGGCGGGTATGCAGACTCAGTTGCACTTGATTGCAAACGAAGCTGGTACCTATAAAGGCATCTCGTCAAACTTCAGTGGCCGCGGTTTCTCTGGCATGAAGTTCAACACTATTGCAACTCCTACGCGTGAAGACTTTGACGCATGGGTAGCGAAAGTGAAGAGCGCGCCAAACCAACTGGCAACCACTGACGACTTCAACAAACTGGCAGCGCAAAGTATCGACAACCCGGTTGAATACTTCGCAAGCGTCAAACCTGAATTGTTCAAAGAAATTATTGGCAAATTCATGGGTGATATGAACATGCACAAAGGCCAGACGATGCCAATGCCAGCTGGCACTGACATGAAAGGCATGGACATGGGCGATCATGCTCACGCAGCCGGAGCCGAGGAATAAACGATGTTGGGAAAATTAACACTTGATGCGATCCCGTATCATGAACCGATTATCGTGGTCACCGTTGCCGCGATAATTATTGGTGGCTTGGCCGTTCTGGCCGGTATCACCTATTTCGGCAAATGGAAGTATTTGTGGAACGAATGGATCACCTCCGTTGACCACAAAAAATTAGGTATCATGTACATCATTCTGGCCTTCGTCATGCTGTTGCGTGGCTTTGCCGATGCGATCATGATGCGTAGCCAGCAAGTCCTCGCCTCTGCGGGAGAACCGGGCTTCCTACCGCCTCATCACTACGACCAAATCTTTACTGCGCACGGCGTGATCATGATCTTCTTCATGGCGATGCCTTTCGTTATCGGTCTGATGAACGTGGTTGTGCCGCTGCAAATCGGTGCTCGTGACGTTGCATTCCCGTTCCTGAACAACATCAGCTTCTGGTTCACCGCCGCTGCCGTTGTACTGATCAACATCTCTCTGGGGGTTGGTGAGTTCGCGCAGACTGGTTGGTTGGCCTATCCGCCGTTGTCAGGTAAGGAGTACAGTCCGGGTGTCGGGGTCGATTATTGGATATGGAGTCTTCAGATATCCGGTATTGGTACCTTGCTGACCGGTGTTAACTTCTTCGCCACCATCCTCAAGATGCGTGCGCCTGGTATGCCGCTGATGAAAATGCCGGTATTTACCTGGGCTGCGTTGTGTACCAACGTCTTGATCATCGTGTCGTTCCCAATTCTGACCGTAACCGTTGCGTTGCTGACCCTGGATCGCTATCTGGGCACCCATTTCTTCACCAATGATATGGGCGGCAACATGATGATGTACATCAACCTGATTTGGGCCTGGGGCCATCCGGAAGTGTATATCTTGGTTCTGCCAGTATTTGGTGTGTTCTCAGAAGTTACTGCGACCTTCTCCAAAAAACGTCTGTTCGGCTACACCTCACTGGTATGGGCAACCATCGCCATCACCGTGTTGTCGTTCGTTGTTTGGCTGCACCACTTCTTCACCATGGGTTCAGGCGCCAACGTCAATGCCTTCTTCGGTATCATGACGATGATTATTTCTATCCCAACAGGGGTAAAAATCTTCAACTGGCTGTTCACCATGTACCAAGGCCGTATCCAGCTTAACGCTGCGATGCTGTGGACCATCGGCTTCATCATCACCTTCTCTGTGGGTGGTATGACCGGCGTTCTGTTGGCTGTTCCGGGCGCAGACTTCGTGCTGCACAACAGCTTGTTCCTGATTGCTCACTTCCATAACGTGATTATCGGTGGTGTGGTATTCGGTTGCTTCGCTGGCCTGACTTACTGGTTCCCTAAATCCTTCGGCTTCACGCTGAATGAGAAATGGGGTGTGCGTTCATTCTGGTTCTGGATCATCGGCTTCTTCGTCGCCTTCATGCCGCTCTATGCACTGGGCTTCATGGGTATGACTCGCCGCGTTAGCCAGAATATCGACCCTGAGTTCCACCCATTACTGGTAGTGGCAGCTTGTGGTGCAGCATTGATTGCAATCGGTATTCTTTGCCAACTGATCATGATCGTTGTGAGTGTTCGTGACCGCGACCAGAACCGTGACCTGACGGGTGACCCGTGGGGCGCACGTACTCTGGAGTGGGCAACCTCTTCTCCTCCTCCGTTCTATAACTTCGCAGTAGTACCTCAGGTACACGACCGCGATGCGTTCTGGGACATGAAAGAGAAAGGCGAAGCTTATGTTAAACCAGCGAAATATGAAAAAATTCATATGCCACGTAACAGCGGCGCAGGCTTCATCATTGCGATGCTCAGCCTGGTAAGCGGTTTTGCATTAATCTGGGATATCTGGTGGTTGGCGCTGGTAAGCTTCATCGCCCTGGTAGTGACCTGGATTGTGAAAAGCTTCGATGAAGATGTTGATTACTACGTGCCGGTTGATGAAATCGAACGTATTGAAAGCCAACATTTTGAACAAATCAGCAAAGCAGGCTTGAAACATGGCAACTGATACCCTGACTAACCACGACGCAGCCCATGCAGAGCATGGGCACCACGACGCAGGTGAAACCAAAGTCTTCGGCTTCTGGATCTACCTGATGAGCGACTGCGTACTGTTCGCGAGCTTGTTCGCAACTTACGCAGTACTGGTGCACGGGACCGCTGGCGGCCCGTCTGGTAAAGATATTTTTGAACTGCCATTCGTACTGGTAGAAACCTTCTTCCTGCTGTTCAGTAGTATTACTTACGGCATGGCGATGCTGGGCATGACTAAAGGCAGCGTAAAAGCTGTTAACAGCTGGTTGTTCCTGACCTTCCTGTTTGGTCTTGGCTTCATCGCGATGGAACTCTATGAATTCCATCACCTGATTAAAGAAGGCTACGGTCCGGATCGCAGTGGTTTCTTGTCAGCGTTCTTCGCGCTGGTAGCAACCCACGGCCTGCACGTAACTTGTGGCCTGATCTGGATCATCACCATGATGGTACAGGTTAGCCGTCGCGGCCTGACCGCAGTTAACCAAACCCGTCTGATGTGCCTGAGCTTGTTCTGGCACTTCCTGGACGTGGTATGGATCTGCGTATTCACCGTTGTTTATCTGATGGGGGTATTAGCATGAGTCATTCTGCCACTTCCCATGGCGGCGCAAGCCACGGCAGCGTGAAGTCATACCTGATTGGCTTCATCCTGTCAGTTATTCTGACGGTTATCCCGTTTGCCATGGTAATGAGCGATACAGCTTCACATTCGCTTATCATTGGCACGGTGGTCGCATCTGCGATTATCCAGATCGTTGTACATCTGGTTTACTTCCTGCACTTAAGTACTGCATCGGAAGCACGCTGGAACCTGGTGGCATTTCTGTTCACCGCTGTGATTATCTTTATCGTCGTTGTGGGCTCACTGTGGATTATGTATAACCTCAACCTCAATATGATGGTCAGTTAAAGAGCCGAGCTGCACGTGATGATTAAGCAATACCTGCAAGTAACGAAACCAGGAATTATTTTCGGTAATTTAATTTCTGTCGTCGGGGGATTCCTCCTTGCTGCCAAAGGCAGCATCGACTTCCCTCTCTTTCTCGCCACCTTAGTGGGCGTCTCGTTGGTTGTCGCATCGGGTTGTGTTTTCAACAACTTTATCGACCGCGACATCGACAAGATTATGGAAAGAACGAAGAACCGGGTCCTGGTTAAGGGCCTGATTCCGCCGAAAACAACCTTGGTTTACGCGACCATTTTGGGTATTGCGGGCTTTGCGTTGCTGTATATCGGTGCCAATCCGCTGGCGATGTGGCTGGCAGTGATGGGCTTTGTGGTTTATGTCGGGGTTTATAGCCTGTATATGAAACGCAAATCGGTATATGGCACGCTGATCGGCAGCTTGTCAGGAGCAGCGCCTCCGGTTATTGGTTACTGTGCCGTTTCCGGTCAGTTCGATATGGGCGCGCTGATCCTGTTGCTGATCTTCAGCCTGTGGCAGATGCCGCACTCGTACGCGATTGCCATCTTCCGCTTTAAAGATTATCAGGCCGCTAACATTCCGGTTCTGCCGGTAGTGAAAGGCATTTCAGTGGCGAAGCACCACATCACCGTCTACATCATTGCTTTTATGGTGGCGACTTTGATGCTGACCCTGAGCGGCTACGCGGGTTATAAATACCTGATTGTGGCTGCCGCGGTAAGCGTCTGGTGGTTGGGCATGGCCCTGAAAGGTTACAAAACTGAAAACGACATCGTCTGGGCAAGAAAGCTCTTTGTCTTCTCGATTATCGCGATCACTTCGCTGAGCGTCATGATGTCTATCGACTTCAACGCCGCTTCGCCGAACAACTTGTTAACCTACGTCTGGTAAGCATGACGCGCTGAGTTCTTTAGCGATATACAGCACAACAATGGCCAGTAGCGATACTGGTCATTTTTTTGAGCCCTCCCCTGCTTTATCCAGTCAGAATTTTCATAACGTTGTGCTTCTGGCCCACTGGCGGCGGTAATATCTGCTAAACATCCAGCAATTTACCGGCACAAGTTAAAGACATTACAATGTCGCAGGTTTTAGTCTTGAGGTAGTAATGAACGATAACCAAATGACCCCGCAGGAAAGCCGGGCGACGTGGGGACTAGGGATAGTTTTCTCTTTACGCATGCTCGGCATGTTTATGGTGCTACCGGTCCTGACCACTTACGGCATGGCGCTCGCGGGTGCCAGTGAAACACTTATCGGCATTGCTATCGGTATCTATGGACTGGCACAGGCCGTCTTCCAAATTCCTTTTGGCTTGCTCTCCGACCGCGTTGGGCGCAAGCCGCTGATCGTCTTTGGGCTGATCATCTTCTGTATCGGTAGCGTGGTTGCCGCGTCAACAGATTCAATCTGGGGCGTGATCATTGGCCGCGCGATGCAAGGCTCCGGCGCGATTGCCGCCGCCGTGATGGCGCTGCTGTCTGACTTAACGCGCGAGCAGAACCGCACCAAGGCGATGGCCTTTATCGGCATCAGCTTTGGTATCACCTTTGCTATCGCCATGGTGCTCGGCCCAATCATTACCCATGCGTGGGGCCTGCACGCGCTGTTCTGGGCTATTGCCCTGCTGACGATTATTGCCATTGTTATCACGCTGTTGGTGGTCCCGGCTCCGGCGACCCACATCCTTAACCGTGAATCGAGCATGGTAAAAGGCAGCTTTGGTAAGGTGTTGGCGAACAAGAAACTGTTGAAGCTTAACTTTGGCATTCTCTGTCTGCACATTCTGCTGATGTCGAGCTTCGTGGTGCTGCCACAAGTGATGGAGCACGCGGGCTTCCCGCCGAGCGAGCACTGGCGCGTCTATCTGGTGACTATGCTTGTCTCCTTCGTGGCGGTCATTCCGGTCATCATCTATGCCGAATCTAAGCGTCACATGAAGCAAGTTTTCATGGGCTGCGTGGCGGTGCTGCTGCTGGCTGAGCTGGTGCTGTGGTACGCCGGTCTGCGCCTGTGGGTAGTGATTGCCGGTATCCAACTGTTCTTCTTAGCTTTCAACGTGATGGAAGCCATTCTGCCTTCGCTTATCAGCAAAGAGTCTCCGGCGGGCTATAAAGGCACGGCGATGGGCGTTTACTCCACCAGCCAGTTTATTGGCGTGGCCATCGGCGGCAGTTTGGGGGGTTATGTTTACGGAGCGGGCGGCGCTGGCGCAGTCTTCTTGGTTTGCGCCGCCATTGCCGTGGTGTGGCTGATTGTCAGCGCCACCATGAGCGAACCGCCTTACGTCAGCAGCCTGCGCATTACGCTGTCTGAATTGGCGGTGAAAGACTCGGCCCTTGAAGCACGCATCAAAGCCCAGCCGGGCGTTGCCGAAGCGATTGTGGTGCCGGAAGAGCTGAGTGCTTATGTCAAAGTCGACACAAAACAGACCAACCGCAAAGCGCTAGAGCAATTGGTCGCCGTTGCCTAATACTTTGATAATATAATAAAAAAGGACGCTCACAGGGCGTCCTTTTTGTTTCCCGCAGGGCAATCAGTCGCGGAAGTTCTTAAACTGGAAAGGCTGGCCCAAATCACCTTTACGCACCAGCGCCATCACGGCTTGCAGGTCATCACGCGCTTTACCCGTCACGCGGATTTCATCGCCCTGAACCTGAGTCTGCACCTTGATTTTGCTGTCTTTAATCAGCTTAACAATCTTCTTAGCAACCGCAGATTCAATCCCTGAGTGCAGTTTAGCTTCTACGCTGTAGGTCTTGCCGCTGTGATCCATCTTCTCAGGGATCTCCAGCGCCGCGCCTTCAATACCGCGCTTTGCCAGCTTTTCACGAAGAATATCAACCAGTTGGTTCACCTGAAAATCAGATTCGCTGGCGACTTTGATGGTTTCGTTTTTCTCATTCAGCTCGAAGCTAGCAGGAATGTTGCGGAAATCCCAACGGGTTTGCAGTTCACGGCTGGCGTTGTCGACCGCGTTGAGCACTTCCTGCATGTCGATTTCAGAAACAATGTCGAATGACGGCATAATCGCTTCTCCCTGGGGCTTTAACCCATGTCGTTATGATGATAAGTCTTATGATGGCGTGCATAATACCGCCTTCGCTCATTGAAGCCAAAAATAAGCCGTCGGTTTTTATCAGGATGAGGGTTAAGATGAGGCCGACGCGCGAAAATATGTGACACACAGCACAGAATGCTATACTAAAAAATACAAATTAATAACAAATTAGAAACATTAAATTCGATTTACTGAGTATGTTTGATCTGATTGCTCAGGAGGCATAATGAAAATTACAGTTCTTGGCTGCGGTGCATTGGGCCAACTATGGCTTTCAGCTCTCTACCAGCAAGGCCACGACGTACAAGGTTGGGTGCGTATTCCACAGCCTTTTGTTGCCGTTAACGTGATATCGCCGGAAGGCGTGGCGTTCAACCGTAACCTCCCGACCAATGACCCGCAGCATTTGGCCGAAAGCGAACTGCTGTTGGTGACGCTAAAAGCTTGGCAAGTCTCCGGCGCGGTGAGCGCGCTGATGCCGATGCTCAACGACAATTGCACCCTGCTGCTGCTGCATAACGGCATGGGCACCATCGACGAATTGCCCGCCAGCCGTCTGTCCATCCTGCAAGGGGCGACCACCCACGCCGCGCGCCACGAGGGCAATGCCATTCTGCACGTTGCGGCTGGGATAACTCATATCGGCCCGGTTTCTGCGCGCGGCGCGGCTTCCAGCCATATCGCCGACGTGCTGCACGACGCCCTGCCCGACGTGGCTTGGCATAACAACATCTACCCTTCCCTGTGGAACAAGCTGGCGGTGAACTGTGTGATTAACCCACTGACCGCGGTGCATAATTGTACCAATGGGGATTTGCTGGGCTTCGGCAGCGAAATCGAGCAGATCTGCTCTGAAGTGGCCGAAGTGATGGCGATTGAAGGCTACCAGACGCACGCCGACTCCCTGCTGAGCTATGTATATCAGGTGATCGACACCACGGCCGCCAACCACTCGTCGATGTTGCAGGACATCCGCACCCAGCGTCACACAGAAATCGACTATATTACCGGTTATGTTATTCGTCGCGGGCGCAAGCACGGGCTGACTCTGCCGGTGAACAGTCGCTTATTCGATACCGTTAAAAGAAAGGAAAATGGCTATGAGCGTTTCGGTTCTGGTCTGCCTGGCTCCTGGGAGTGAGGAAATTGAGGCCGTTACGGCCATCGACCTGCTGGTAAGAGCCGGTGCCAAGGTCACCACGGCTAGCGTAGCGGGCGATGGCGCGCTGGAAATCACCTGTTCGCGCGGGGTTAGGCTGCTGGCCGATGCCGCACTGGTGGACGTTGCCGATAACGACTTTGACGCCATTGTTCTGCCGGGCGGAGTGAAAGGAGCCGAGTGCTTCCGCGACAGCCCGCTGCTGGTGGAAACCGTTCGCCAGATGCACTTCGCGGGGAAAGTTGTCGCCGCTATCTGCGCCGCGCCTGCGCTGGTGCTGGAATATCACGACTTATTCCCCATCGCCAATATCACCGGTTTTCCGGGGCTGAAAGATAAAATCGCCGCCAACAAATGGTCCGATCGCCGGGTGATGCATGACCCACGGGTTAATTTGCTCACCAGCCAAGGGCCGGGCAGCTCGATGGAGTTCACCCTGAAACTGATCGAACTGCTGTTCGACCGAGCCAAAGCGGCGGAGATTGCCGCTCAGTTAGTGATGTCGCCGGGGATATATAATTTCACTGATGAAGGCGCACGTGAGTAACCGCTCACTCTCTTTCTGGTTGCGTTGAAAAAACCATAAAAAAACCCGGCATTGCCGGGTTTTGTTTTTTAGCGCGCCGTAAAACTTATGGGCGGTAAACTTTAACGTTGGTGTAGCCCTGCTCGTGCAGATACAGCGCCTGAAGGCGGCTCATCACGCCGCGCTCGCAGTACAGCAAGTAAGTCTTGCTCTGATCCAACTCGGCAAACTGGGTGCTGAGCTTGTAGAAAGGCACGGCTTTGATTTCGATATTGTCCAGCTCCAGCGGCTTCTCTTCCGCTTCGTCTGGCGCACGGATATCCAGAAGAATGTCAGTGCTTACTAACTCCGCCACGGTTTCAACTTCTTTCACTTCCTGCGCGGCTTGTTCAGCAATCTGACGGATATCTTGGTTCTGCGCTTCGCTGACCACTTTGTCGAGAATCGAGAAGTCGAACATCTGCTCTTCGGCTTCGATTTTCTCTTTCACGGCTTTCACGGTCGGGCTTTTGGAGATCACGCCGCAATATTCCGGCATGGTTTTCGCAAAGTCTTCCGTACCAATCTGGCGGGCCAAATTAATAATGTGCTCTTTATCGTGAGAGATAAGCGGGCGCAGGATCAGCGTGTCAGTGGCATTGTCGATGAGACGCAGGTTAGTCAGCGTTTGGCTGGAAACCTGACCCAGTGCCTCGCCGGTGACCAGCGCCTGAACGCCGTAACGCTCGGCGATTTGCGAGGCAGCGCGCACCATCATGCGTTTTAGCACCACGCCCATCTGGCCGTCTTCAACCTTCTCAAGAATTTCGCCCACCACTGGTTCGAAGTCGATCGCGATGAAACGCACTTTGTGGGAGCTACCAAAACGGTTCCACAGGTAGTAAGCCACCTGCTTGACGCCGATTTCATGCGCTGAGCCGCCGAGGTTGAAGAAGCAGTAATGCACGCGGCAGCCGCGACGCATCAACATGTAGCTCGACACGCCGGAGTCAAACCCGCCGGAGATCAGCGACAGCACGTCTTCCTGCGTACCAATCGGGTAGCCGCCCAGACCTTCGTGACGGCTCTTGATCAGCACCAGCTGGTCATCGTTGATTTCCAACTTCACTGTCACCTGCGGGTTAGTCAGATTAACCCGTGCAGATTCAACGTGTTGATTCAAACCACCGCCAACATAGCGCTCGACGTCGCCGGAGCTGAAGCTGTGCTTGCCACGGCGCTTCACGCGCACGCAGAAGGTTTTGCCTTCAACTTCAGGACCATAAGCTTCCAGCGCCTGCTCGAAGATATTGTGCATATCGGTGTAAGGACGGTCTTCCACTTCTTCGACGTGACGAATGCCGGGAATGCGACACAGCAATTCGATAATCAAGTCGTGTTTACTTTCGTCTTTACTACGAACTTCGATATGATCCCAGTGGCGGACCACTGCCAATGACTCATCCTGAGGTTTAATGATGTTGCGAATGCTGCTTGCGAGGATCTTAATGAAGCGCAAACGCACAGATTGACTCTTGATGGTGATTTCTGGGAACAATTTAATGATAAACTTCATAGCAGTCTTTTGTTAGCAGTGAGAAAACAGGGAATGAGTGGCTGGATCAGGCTTAAAGCGCCTATTATTGTTAAGCCCAACGCCGACTAACACTAACGAGTAATAGAGCCTGTTGGCTTTTCAGCGTTGAATAGCTTTAGCTTAACAATACTTTTTGTTTCACAAGATTCAGCGGCGCAAAGTATACCACTTTAAATAGGGACTCTGCGCACAAAACCACACATCGGGTATGACGTCGAGACGGAATCCCGCAAGGGCTATGACTTACATTGCAGCGTCACATTGTTGCCCTACCTATCTGACCAACGAGTTTGAAAGAGAATTATGCCGAAAAAAGCTGTAGCACCCGCCAACTTTGAAACTGCTCTGGCCGAACTGGAACAGATTGTCTCTCGCCTCGAATCTGGCGAATTGCCGCTGGAAGACGCGCTGAATGAGTTCGAAACCGGCGTGCAATTGGCCCGTCAGGGACAGCAGAAATTGCAACAGGCCGAGCAGCGCGTACAAATCCTGCTTGATAGCGACAATGACGCCCCGCTGACACCTTTTACCCCGGAAGCTGAGTGATCTGTCATGGCTGATATTGAACAACAAGCCGAAGGCATCGACTTCAGCAGTCAGCTCCGCGCGGTGCAAAAACGTGTCGATCAGGCGCTGACCACCTATATTGACGCGCAACCTTTTGCCGAAATGCCGCTGGCTCAAGCCATGCGCCACGGGGCTTTGCTGGGCGGAAAACGCCTGCGTCCTTATTTGGTCTATGCTACAGGTCAGCTGTTTGGTCTGCATTCGGACTCGCTGGACGCCCCGGCGGCCTCGATTGAATGCATCCACGCCTACTCGCTGATCCATGACGATTTACCCGCCATGGATGATGACGACCTGCGTCGCGGCCAACCGACTTGCCACATTAAATTTGGCGAGGCGAACGCTATTCTGGCCGGTGATGCTCTGCAAACGCTGGCTTTCACTATTCTGGCCGACGGCCCAATGGGCGAAGTTCGCCTGCAAGACCGCCTCTCCATGATGTCCGAACTGGCGGCTGCCAGTGGTATCGCGGGCATGTGTGGAGGTCAGGCACTGGATTTGGCGGCAGAAGGTCAACAGATCGATCTGCAAGCCTTAGAGCAGATCCATCGCCACAAAACCGGCGCACTGATCCGCGCCGCCGTTCGCATGGGGGCGTTAGCAGCCGGTGAAAAAGGCCGCGCGGCACTCCCGCAACTGGATATTTACGCACAAGCTATTGGCCTGGCGTTTCAGGTTCAGGACGACATTCTGGATGTGATTGGCGACACCGAAAAACTCGGCAAACGTCAGGGAGCCGATCAGCAACTCGGTAAAAGCACCTATCCCGCACTGCTGGGACTGGATGGCGCACAAGCGAAAGCCAAAGACCTCTACCAAGAAGCGGTCTCGGCATTAGAACAGCTGGCCGCACTTTCTTACAACACGGCACCGCTGCACGCATTAGCCCGCTTCGTGATTGAACGCGATAATTGATATAGCCGGGCCATGGGCGTTGCGACAGGGAAGCAGCAACGTCCGCGAGGCAGCCTATATGCCGTTGAACTTACTATGAGCAACTCATGAGTCTTGAATTAGCCAAATACCCGACCTTGGCGCTGGCGGAGAATCCCGAAGAACTCCGTTCGCTTCCTAAAGAGAGCTTGCCAAAGCTCTGCGACGAACTTCGCCAATACCTATTGGCCAGCGTCAGCCAGTCCAGCGGGCATTTTGCGTCCGGTCTGGGCGCGGTTGAACTGACCGTCGCGATGCACTACGTCTATAACACGCCATTCGACAGTCTGGTGTGGGACGTCGGCCATCAGGCCTACCCGCACAAAATCCTGACGGGTCGCCGCGACAGAATTTCGACCATTCGCCAAAAAGATGGCCTGCATCCTTTCCCGTGGCGCGGTGAGAGTGAGTTTGACACCCTGTCCGTGGGCCACTCCTCCACCTCAATCAGTGCTGGTTTAGGCATGGCCGTCGCCGCCGAGCGCGAAGGCAAAGGTCGCCGCACCATCTGCGTGATTGGCGATGGCGCGATCACCGCCGGTATGGCATTTGAAGCAATGAACCACGCGGGTGACATTAAGTCAGACATGCTGGTGGTGCTCAATGACAATGAAATGTCGATTTCCGAGAACGTCGGCGCGCTGAATAACCATCTGGCACAGCTGCTCTCCGGCAAGCTTTACTCGCGCCTGCGCGAAGGCGGCAAGAAGGTGCTGTCCGGCATTCCTCCGATTAAAGAGCTGGTGCGCCGCACGGAAGAGCACCTGAAAGGCATGATGGTGCCGGGCACCCTGTTCGAAGAGCTGGGCTTTAACTATATCGGCCCGGTCGACGGTCACGACGTGCTGGCGCTGGTGCAGACGCTGAAAAACATGCGCGAGCTGAAAGGCCCGCAGCTGCTGCACATCATGACCAAGAAAGGCAAAGGCTACGAGCCAGCCGAGAAGGATCCGATCAGCTGGCACGCCGTGCCGAAGTTTGATCCGCTGTTGGGCACGCTGCCGAAAAGCAAAGAAGGTTTGCCGACTTACTCCAAAGTATTTGGCGACTGGCTGTGTGAAACCGCCGCCAAAGACAGCAAGCTAATGGCGGTCACCCCGGCGATGCGCGAAGGCTCCGGTATGGTGCGCTTCTCCAAAGAATATCCACAGCAGTATTTCGACGTGGCGATTGCCGAGCAGCACGCGGTGACCTTTGCCGCCGGATTGGCTATCGGCGGCTACAAGCCAATCGTCGCCATCTACTCGACCTTCTTGCAACGCGCCTACGATCAGGTGATCCACGACGTGGCGATCCAAAATCTGCCGGTACTGTTCGCCATCGACCGTGGCGGTATCGTCGGTGCCGACGGCCAGACCCATCAGGGTGCGTTTGACCTCTCCTTCCTGCGCTGCATCCCGAACATGGTCATTATGACCCCGAGCGATGAGAACGAATGTCGCCAGATGCTGCACACCGGCTACCACTATCAAGAGGGTCCGGTGGCGGTGCGTTACCCGCGCGGCAATGGGACCGGCGCGGAGTGTACGCCGCTGGCTTCCCTGCCAATCGGTAAAGGCATTGTGCGTCGCGAAGGCGAGAAGATGGCTATCTTAAACTTCGGTACCCTGCTGCCAGAAGCCAACGCCGTAGCCGAAAAGCTCAATGCGACGCTGGTCGACATGCGTTTCGTCAAACCTCTTGATGAAGCTCTGGTGCTCGAACTGGCCGCCAGCCATGAAGTGCTGGTGACGCTGGAAGAGAACGCCATCATGGGTGGCGCGGGTAGCGGCGTGAATGAGCTGCTGATGTCCAAACGCCTGATGGTGCCAGTGCTGAATATTGGTTTGCCGGACCACTTTGTCTCCCAAGGCACGCAGGACGAAGTCCGCCGCGACATTGGTCTGGACGCCGAAGGCATCGAACGCCAAATCAACCTCTGGCTGGCTTAACCGCCGCCTCACCTCCCCTCTTTACGCTGTTAAAGAGGGGAATTTCACACTTACTCCCGCCGTTATCCTGCTCTCCGCCCTGCCTGAACTACACTTATAGCGTGCTATGAATCTGCACAGGTTGTTCTTGAATAAAAACAACAAGCAGGAGGAATGATGCAACGCATTACACTAGGAAAAACCGATCTTAAGGTGTCACGCCTGTGTTTGGGCTGTATGACCTTTGGCGAGCCTGACCGCGGTTCCCATGCCTGGACTCTCCCCGAGGAGAGTAGCCGCCCTATCATCAAGCAGGCGCTGGACGCCGGGATTAATTTCTTCGATACCTCCAACAACTACTCCGATGGCAGTAGCGAAGAAATTATTGGCCGCGCGCTGAAAGAGTTCGCCCGGCGCGAAGACGTAGTAGTCGCCACCAAGGTCTATAACGCCGTCACCGGCCTCAAGCCGGGCCTGTCGCGCGCCTCAATTCTGCAATCCATTGATGACAGCCTACGACGCTTGGGTATGGATCACGTGGACCTGCTGCAAATCCATCGTTGGGACTATGAAACGCCAATCGAAGAGACGCTGGACGCGCTGAATGACGTGGTGAAATCAGGCAAGGCGCGTTATATCGGCGCCTCCTCCATGCATGCCCGGCAGTTCAAGCTGGCGCTGGAGGTGTCGGCGAAAAACGGCTGGGCGTCGTTTGTCTCAATGCAGGACCAGTACAACCTGATCCAGCGCGAAGAGGAGAACGACATGCATCCGCTCTGCGTGCAGGAGAATATCGCCGTGCTGCCGTGGAGCCCGCTGGCGCGAGGCAGGCTGACGCGGCCTTGGGGTGAAACCACCGCGCGTTCGGTTTCCGACGAGGTCGGCCAAAGGCTGTATGACGCCACCGAGGCCGCCGACGCCAAGATTGCCGAACGTCTGGAGAAAGTGGCTCAGGACCACGGCGTGCCGCGCGCGCAAATAGCCTTGGCGTGGCTGCTGGCGAAGCCCGCCGTCACTGCGCCTATCATCGGAGCCTCGCGCCCTGCGCACCTTGAAGACGCCATTGCGGCGCTGCAAGTGAAGCTATCGATAGAGGAGATTGCCGAGCTGGAGATGGCCTATCAGCCGCATGAGGCGACGGGTTATAAATAATCGCGCTCAGCTAAAAGCATAAAAAAAGGCGCTGAAGCCATAAGCTCAGCGCCTTTTCACATCTTAAATCGGCTTAAAACAGGCCAATCGGCCAGTGGTGCCCAATCAGATAGATAATCCCTGCGGCAAAAATCCCGGCGATCACGTCATCAATCATGATGCCCATGCCGCCGTGGACATTGCGGTCGAACCAGCGGATTGGCCACGGCTTCCAGATATCCAGAATGCGGAACACCACGAAACCGCCGACGACCCACTGCCAATCATTGACCGGCAGCGCCATCAGGGTGATCCACATGCCGACAAACTCATCCCAAACGATGCTGCCATGGTCGTGAACCTGCATGTCTCTGGCCGTTTGGCGGCAGAGGTAAACCCCGATACAGATGCTGAACATTACCACCAGCGAGTAAAGCTGCCACGGCAGGTAGGTCAGCAGGATCCAGAAAGGGATCGCGGCAATCGAACCGGCAGTGCCCGGCCCGTAAGGGAAAAGCCCGCTGCCAAAGCCGGTAGCCAGCAAGTGCCACGGGTTGCGCAGGTTCAGGCGCTTCTTCGCAGCGGCCATATCTCGTTTATGGTCGCCGGTTTTACCTTTGTAGTTCTCAGGTCGCTTTTTATGGCTAACGGTCACACAACAACTCCTGCTGA
Source organism: Ewingella americana ATCC 33852 (assembly GCF_000735345.1). Taxonomy (GTDB): domain Bacteria; phylum Pseudomonadota; class Gammaproteobacteria; order Enterobacterales; family Enterobacteriaceae; genus Ewingella; species Ewingella americana. The sequence continues at coordinate 88,799 of NZ_JMPJ01000064.1, forward strand.
AAAGTGATCAAACCCTTGCCAATCAAGTTCCACCGGCTCGCCTGAACGCAAGAAGGTGATGCCTTCCGACAGCGGAGCCATCTGGCCGACACAGGTAAAATCAACGCCCAGATGGCTGAGAGCCACGTCCAGCGCGCCACGGTTAATTTCGGGAACGGTGAAGCAAAGCTCATAGTCTTCGCCGCCGGTCAGCGCCCATTTCAGCGCCTGATCGCCCTCCACGCTGCCCAGCAAGGCTTCTGACAGCGGCAGCGCGTCTAAGTCGATACGCGCGCCACAGCCGCTGGCGGTCAGCACGTGTTTGAGGTCTGAAATCAAGCCGTCGGAGATATCAATGGCCGAGGTGGCTAAGCCACGCAGCGCCTGCCCCTGCAAGATACGCGGCGTCGGGCGCAGATGGCGCTGCAGCAGAGTGTCGCGATGCTCGGCGTTATCGACGGTCAGCTGGTCTAGCAACAGGGCCAAGCCAGCCGCGCTGTCACCCAGCGAGCCGGTAACGAAGATCCAGTCACCGACGCTGGCACCGCCGCGGGTTAAGGCGCGGTCGACAGGGATCAGCCCCTGAATGGTCAGCGTCATGCTGAGCGGGCCACGGGTGGTGTCGCCGCCAATCAACTGCATGCCGTAATAATTGAGCTGCTCAAACAGGCTATCGCTGAAGGCTTCCAGCCACTCGGTGTTCACTTCAGGCAAGGTTAAGGCCAGCGAAACCCACGCGGGATCGGCGCCCATGGCGGCTAAATCACTGAGGTTAACGGCCAGCGCTTTATAGCCAAGATCGGCCGGATCGATTGTTTTGAGGAAATGAATGCCTTCTACCAGGGTATCGGTACTTACTGCTAATAGCTGCTTTTCAGCGACAGTCAGCAGAGCACAGTCGTCGCCAATGCCTAACTGGACATCCCGGCGGGCCGTTCTGTACCGGTTAAAGTAGCGAGCTATTAAATCAAATTCGCCGCATGCCATAGTAAAATTCCAAATTGAGTCACCCACGTCACTCGTGCTGTTGCCTCGCTGCGGAAGGTGGGAACCCGCGCCTGCAACCTGAATGATGAGGGAGAAAAATGACTAAGGCCGGATATCCGGCCTCAACAGGTTGGTCAACGCCATGGTAAGCGATGTTACTTCACATAATCTTCAACCAAATTAAAGGCTGTATGACCAACATGCATTTATTGTTGTGACTTGTGAACGCGCAGTACTGTTACTTTTTACGGATGTGCGGGCCCGCTTTATCCAGTACGCCGTTAACAAATTTGTGGCTGTCTTCAGCGCCGAAGGTTTTCGCCAGTTCGATCGCTTCGTTAATCGCCACTTTGTAAGGGACGTCCTGACGCTTGCTCAGTTCAAACAGAGCCAGACGCAGGATTGCTCTTTCCACCTGACCCAATTCGTCGAGCTGGCGAGACAGGTATGGAGCCATCAGCGCATCGAGCTTCTCTGCACTGGTAGCAACACCGGTCAGCAATTCGCGGAAATAGGTAATGTCGACGTCTTTGACATCCTGCTCGGTCAGGAATTCTAATTCAACATCGGCAATGTCGTTTTTCGACAACTGCCAAGAGTAAAGCGCCTGTACGGCACATTCACGGGCGCGGCGACGAGCAGCAGGTTTCACGGATTTCCCCTTAACTAGATTCAGGCCTTAATAGCCTTGATAACATTAATCATTTCAAGCGCGGTCAGGGCTGCTTCAGCACCTTTGTTACCGGCTTTTGTCCCTGCGCGTTCAATAGCTTGCTCAATACTTTCGGTAGTCAGCACGCCGAACGAAACTGGGATCTCGCTGTTCAGCGCAACGCTGGCTAAACCAGAGCTACATTCGCCAGCCACGAATTCGAAATGGGCAGTGCCCCCACGGATGACGGTACCCAGTGCGATAACGGCGTCATATTTGCCGCTGTTCGCCAGAGCACGAGTTGCCAGTGGCAGCTCATAAGCGCCTGGAACCCAAACTACGGTGATGTTGTCATCGCTAACCTGACCAATGCGTTTCAAGGCATCAACTGCGCCAGACAGCAGGCTGTCGTTGATGAAATTGTTGAAACGGGCAATAGCGATTGCTACGCGCGCGTTCGGCGTGGCTACAGCACCTTCGATAACGTTCATAGGTTTTCCTTTAAATGGGTTCAAGAGTTCAGCTTTTGACAGCCCCGGCCCAGCCCAGCCGCAGGGGGGCGGATTCTATCATATTATTACCTTGTCTGGACATGCGATTTATAAACACATTCCGTCAAAAGGCGTAGCAGATAAGCCGAAGCTTACCTGCCGAAGAGTTTTGGCGATGTTTTCGCGGCACTCACCCGTGCTGCTTAGTACTGAGGTTTCAGGCGCAGACGCAAATCCGCGCCTACCTGACGCACATCGCTGAGGGTGAATTGTGGCGCATCGGACAGGCTTTGCAAGCCGGGGAGCACACAAAGTGCACGTCCGTTTTCACCCAGTAATTTTGGTGCCATGTAGACAATCAGCTCATCCACCAGACCGGCCTGCAATAGCGCCCCGGCAAGCTCTGCCCCGGCTTCCACCCAAACGCTGTTTATCTGGCGCTTGGCCAGTTGCATCATTAGCAGCACTAAATCAACGCGGTTGTCTCGCCCCGGAACCACCCACTGCTCGGTGGATTCAGGCCAAGATTGCTCATCGGCGGCAAGGCGGGCCAGCCAAGTATCGCCCGGCTGATTGACCAGCTTGTGCTGCTGCGTCACGCGGTTTTGGCTGTCGATAACAATGCGCAGCGGCTGGCGCAAAGACTCCTGCGGATAAATGCGCTGAGTGTCGCTATCCAGCTCGTCCCAGCGAACGTTCAGTGATGGGTCATCTGCCAGCACCGTGGCGCTGGAGCTAAGAATCGCCGAGCTTTGCGCGCGGAAGCGCTGCACATCGGCACGCGCGGCGGCGGAGGTGATCCACTGGCTTTCGCCGGACTCCATCGCCGTGCGGCCATCCAGCGACGCCGCCATTTTTAGCTGCACATATGGGAAACCGGTACGCATACGCTTTAAGAAGCCGAGGTTAATGGCTTCGGCTTCGCTGTGCATCAACCCATGGCTGACTTCGATGCCAGTCTGTTGCAAACGGTATAGCCCACGCCCGGCGACTTCCGGGTTAGGGTCTTGCATTGAAGCAACCACGCGTGCGACACCGGCGGCAATCAGGGCGTCGGCGCAAGGAGGCGTGCGGCCGTGGTGGCTGCAAGGCTCAAGAGTGACATAAGCCGTGGCGCCTTTGGCCTTCTCACCCGCCATGCGCAGCGCGTGAACTTCGGCGTGTGGCCCACCGGCCTTAATGTGATACCCCTCGCCCACGATTTCGCCATCACGGACGATAACGCAGCCAACATTCGGGTTTGGCGTGGTGGTGAAGCGGCCGAGTCGCGCCAGTTCAAAGGCGCGAGCCATATATTTTTCATCTGCATGCAATGATTCTGTGGACATAACTATCCTTAATCCTGAAGACGAGCAATCTCTTCGCCGAACTCGCGGATATCCTCAAAGCTGCGATATACCGAAGCAAAGCGAATGTAGGCGACTTTATCCAGTTTTTTAAGTGCATCCATAACCAGATTGCCAATCATTTTGGCAGGAATTTCGCGCTCTCCCGTAGCTCGCAATTGTGACTTAATGTGGCTGATGGCCATTTCAACGTCATCGGAGCTGACAGGGCGTTTTTCCAACGCCTTCAAGAAACCGCGACGCAGTTTGTCTTCATTGAAGGGTTCGCGAACGTCATTGCTTTTAATCACGCGGGGCATCACCAGCTCGGCCACTTCAAAAGTAGTAAAGCGTTCGTGGCAAACCAGACACTGGCGACGGCGGCGAACTTGCGATCCATCGCCAACCAGGCGGGAATCGATGACTTTCGTATCAACAGCAGCACAAAATGGGCAATGCATAGCAGTTCCTGATGGCGGTCTTGATGGGTGATTAGTTTAGCGCGAAGTGGCGCGACAACAAAGGCTGTCGCTACTTTGGTGCACATCAGGTTAAACTTAACCCCTTGTTTGAGCGGGAGGAGCCGCACGTTTCCCCCTTCACCCTATGATTTTACAGGCTCTGAGCAACTCGCTCTCAGAGCACAAGAAAAGGAACTCACCGACATGACAGTGCATTTTCGCGCAACTTTAGCCGTTACAGCCCTGCTGGCTTTATCAGGTTGTGCCCAACAAGACCCCCAAGTGACAGAACTGCGGTCAGAAGTCGGCCAGTTAAACCAAAAATTACAGCGTCTGACCGATTTAGCCAGCGCGCTGGAGCAGCAAACCCTGCTCAACCGCCAGTCAACAGATGGTCTGTATATCCTGCCTGCGGCGAAAAGCGCGGCGGTGGTGAAGAGTGATATTGGTGAGTTAAGCGTAACCCTGACCAATGTTTCTCCAGATGCCAGCGGTGTTCAAGGGCTGTTGCGGATCAAAAGCGTGTCGGGGCAGCCACTGCCGCCATTCACCGCCTCGCTGGACTGGGGACAGCTCGACCCGGTCACTGGCAAACCTTTAACTGTGGATATGCAAACGCAAAATATCGCCAGCGTGCCGACCCTTCTGCCGAGCGCGGAGCAGGTTATCGACGTGAACTTCCAGAATATTCGCGTCGAAACCTTAGGTTTTATTCGCCTGCATAACATTCTTGGCCCGGTGCCAGCAGTTCAACAGCCCGCCGCAGCCCAATAACCGCTTTATCAAAGCATAAAAAAAGCCTCGCAATTGCGAGGCTTTTTCATGGCTAATGCTGAACAGATTAAGGCAGGATCGAAGGCTGATCTGCGCCCTCTTTCTCGACTTTCTGCTGCAACATGTGTTCGCGTTTCATGCCAAGTTTCAGCGCTAACGCTGATGCCACATAGATAGATGAAACCGTACCGATTGATACACCGATCAACATGGTCAGTGAGAAGCCTTCCAGCAACGCGCCGCCAAAGATGTAGAGCATCAGAACAACCATCAGCGTGGTGGCTGAGGTCATGATGGTACGGCTCAGGGTCTGGGTCAGGGACACGTTCATGATTTCGTAAGATGTACCGCGACGGATCTTGCGGAAGTTCTCACGAATACGGTCCGAAACCACGATGGAGTCATTCAGAGAGTAACCAATAACCGACATCAGGGAAGCGATGATGGTCAGGTCAACCTCGATTCTGAACAGAGACAATACGCCCATGGTGATGATGACGTCGTGCGCCAACGCGATAACCGCACCCAACGCCAGTCGCCACTCGAAGCGGAAACCGACGTAAATCAGGATACAGATCAGCGCAATCAACAGCGCCATCGCACCGGCCTGAGCCAGATCGCTACCAACACTTGGACCCACGAACTCAATACGTTTTACTGACGCATTTTTGTCGATGTCGGCGTTGATAAGCCCGATGACTTTGTTACCCAGTTCCTGACCCGCAGTGCCTGACGTTGGCGGCAGACGGACAATAATGTCACGGCTGCTACCAAAGTTCTGGACCACAGGGTCGGTGAACCCGGCTTTCTCCATTGATGCACGCATGTCATCAAGGTTAGCGGGTTGGTCGAGGCTGATCTCAATTACCGTACCGCCGGTAAAGTCCAGACCCCAGTTAAACCCGCGAACACCGATGATCGCGATAGAAACGATCAACAACAGACCAGAAATGGCGAAGGCCAAGTTGTCCCAGCGCATAAAGTCGATGACTTTACGGCCGTAGTTCAGTTGTTCAACAGTATATTGTTGCTGTGCCACAACGCACTCCTCAGATAGACAGCTTTTTAATGCGTTTGCCGCCGTAAAGCAGGTTGACGATGGCACGGGTTCCGACGATTGATGTAAACATCGAGGTTGCAACACCGATAGCCGTGGTGATAGCAAAGCCTTTTATCGAACCGGTACCCACCGCATAAAGAATAATCGCCGTGATCAGGGTAGTAATGTTGGCATCAACGATACTGGAGAACGCGCCTTTATAGCCTTCATGAATCGCCTGCTGAACGGAACGCCCGTTCTTCAGCTCTTCCTTAATACGTTCGTTAATCAGTACGTTGGCATCAACCGCAACCGCAAGGGTCAGTACGATACCGGCAATACCCGGCATGGTCAGCGTTGCTCCCGGCAGCAGAGACATGATCCCAACAATCAGAACCAAGTTAGCTACCAGCGCGGTTGTCGCAATCACACCAAACTTACGATACCAAACCACCATAAACAGAATTGACGCGACCAGACCCCACAAGCAGGCTTCCAGACCCTGAGTAATGTTCTGCATACCCAAAGTTGGACCAATGGTACGTTCTTCGACAATCTGAATTGGCGCAATCAGCGCACCCGCACGCAGCAGCAGAGAGAGCTGGCGAGCTTCATTCGGATCGTTAACACCGGTAATGCGGAAGCTGTTACCCAGACGTGACTGGATAGTCGCGACGTTGATAACTTCTTCTTGCTTAGCCAGAATCGAACGACCGTTAGCATCTTTCTTGCCGCTGTCTTTGTACTCCACAAACAGGGTCGCCATCGGCTTACCGATATTGTCCTTGGTGAAGTTAGACATTGCGTTGCCGCCTGCGCTGTCGAGGGAGATGTTAACCTGCGGCTGGTTGTACTCGTCCATGCTAGACGTGGAGTCAGTGATGTGGTCACCGGTCAGGATCACGCGCTTGTACAAGACAACCGGACGCCCATCACGAGTATTTTTCACTTCACTGTCGCCCGGCACGCGGCCAGAAGCTGCGGCAGTTGCATCAACGTTGGTGTTAACCAGACGGAATTCCAGCGTTGCCGTCGCACCCAAAATTTCTTTGGCGCGGGCAGTGTCCTGAATCCCTGGCAGCTCAACCACGATTCGGTCTGAACCTTGACGCTGTACCAGCGGCTCAGCCACACCCAGTTGGTTTACACGGTTACGCAAAATGTTGATGTTTTGCTGAACGGCGTATTCACGGGCTTCGCTCAGGCGATCATCAGTCATAACGACGCGCGCGGCATTGTCGCCACTGGCGGTGATGACTAAATCACGGTGACGCGGGGAAAGATAGCTAACGGCGCTGTCGCGAGTTGCGGCATCACGGAAACGCACTTCGACACCATAGTTGTCGAGTTTACGGACCGTGGCGTAAGGAATATTTTTCTCGCGCAGATCACTGCGCATGCTGTCCATGGTCTGCTCTTGCAGCTTGCTCAGCGCGGTATCCATGTCAACTTCCATCAGGAAGTGAACACCACCACGCAGGTCAAGACCGAGCTTCATTGGCTCAGCGCCCATTACGCTCAACCAGCGCGGCGTTGCTGGCGCGAGGTTAAGAGCAATAACAAATTTGTCGCCCAGGGCGCTGGTGAGGGCTTCGCGAGCGCGCAGCTGTACATCAGTGTCTTTAAAGCGGGCAAGGATTTGACCATTTTCCAGTGCAATAGATTTGCTTGGAATTTTGTCTTGATCTAATACGTTTTTGACTTGGTCCAGCGTTGCAACACTGGCGTCGGAGCCCCGAGCGCCAGTAATTTGAACAGCCGGATCCTCACCATAAAGGTTGGGAAGTGCGTATAGCAAACCGACGATGATCACAGCGATCAGCATCAGATACTTCCACAAAGGATAACGGTTTAACACGGCAGTTCCCTTCGGGAAAATCGAAAATTAAAGAGCCTTCATCGTACCTTTCGGCAGAACGGCAGCCACGAAGTCACGCTTGATCATCACTTCAGTAGTGTCGTTCAGCGCGATAACAATGAAGCCAGTTTCAGCAACTTTGCTTACGCGACCGATCAGACCACCGGTGGTCATCACTTCGTCACCTTTACCGATGGAGTCCATCAGTTTTTTGTGTTCTTTAGAGCGTTTCTGTTGCGGGCGCAGGATCATGAAATAGAAAATCAGACCAAAAACGACCAGCATGATGACCAGAGAGTAAGGACTTCCCTGTGACGGTGCGCCGGTAGCTGCGACTGCATCGGAAATGAAAAGACTCATTTAAATTCCCTCATTGTTGTTATGAAACATAACGTTAAATCGTCTGTTTCTGTTTAAGCGACTCATTTAAAAGCGCCGCCAAAAGAGCGACGCCGGTAAATCATTAAATAGAACGGGTCGTTAACACTTCAGGCTCAAAAATTAAGAGGTGGAACCTCTTTCCCTTTACGCTCGTAGAAGTCTTTTACAAACAGCTCTAATTTACCCTCTTCGATAGCCTGGCGTAAACCCGCCATCAGACGCTGGTAATAGCGCAGATTGTGGATGGTATTCAGGCGCGCACCCAGTATTTCGTTGCAACGGTCGAGATGATGCAAGTAGGCACGGCTGTAATTGCGACAGGTGTAACAATCGCAATGCTCATCGAGGGTCGAGGTATCATCTTTATGCTTGGCATTACGGATTTTCACGATGCCGTCAGTGACGAACAGATGACCGTTACGCGCATTACGCGTAGGCATTACGCAGTCAAACATATCGACGCCACGACGTACGCCTTCGACCAAATCTTCTGGTTTACCGACGCCCATCAGATAACGCGGTTTATCTTCCGGGATCTGCGGACAAACATGCTCAAGAATGCGGTGCATGTCTTCTTTCGGCTCACCTACCGCCAAGCCGCCCACAGCGTAACCATCAAAGCCAATCTCTACCAGCCCTTTTAATGATACATCTCGTAAATCTTCGTAAACGCTACCTTGAATAATGCCGAACAAAGCATTCTTATTATTCAATTCGTTGTGACGATCGCGGCTGCGTTTCGCCCAGCGCAGAGACATCTCCATTGAACGCTTGGCATAGTCCCAATCCGCCGGGTACGGCGTACATTCGTCAAAGATCATCACGATGTCGGAACCGAGATCGTTTTGGATCTCCATCGACTTTTCAGGGCTGAGGAACACCGGATCGCCGTTAATCGGGTTACGGAAGTGCACCCCCTCTTCTTTGATCTTACGCATCGCGCCCAAGCTGAACACCTGGAAACCGCCGGAGTCAGTCAGGATTGGGCCGTGCCAGTTCATAAAGTCATGCAGGTCGCCATGCAACTTCATGATTTCCTGACCCGGGCGCAGCCAGAGATGGAAAGTGTTGCCGAGCAGGATCTGCGCGCCAGTGTCTTTCACTTCTTCCGGCGTCATGCCTTTTACCGTGCCGTAAGTGCCCACGGGCATAAAGGCCGGGGTTTCAACCACGCCACGTTCGAAAACCAGACGTCCGCGACGTGCGCGGCCATCAGTAGTGCTTAATTCGTACTTCACAGTGCCTCCAGCATCAGAGAAACAGTCTGATGGGGTTACTCCGCAGAGTTATCCGCAGAAAAAGAAAGCCCGAAAGCATCGAATGCGTCCGGGCCAATGGTTACTGGCCGACCGCTTCTTGCGGAGCCAGCGGGTTACGGTTGATGAACATTGCATCACCATAACTAAAGAACCGGTACTGCTCAGCCACCGCCTGGTGGTAAGCATTCATGGTGTTTTTATATCCGGCAAACGCTGAAACCAGCATGATCAGCGTGGATTCCGGCAGGTGGAAATTGGTCACCAGCGCGTCAATCACCTGATAGTGGTAGCCCGGATAGATAAAGATCTTGGTATCGCCGAAGAATGGCGCAATCAGCGCGTCCTCTGCCGCCTTGGCGGCGCTCTCCAGTGAGCGTACTGAGGTGGTTCCCACCGCAATCACGCGCTTTCCGCGAGCTTTACAGGCCAATACCGCATCAACCACTTCTTGCGGCACTTCGGCGTATTCGGCGTGCATCACGTGGTCTTCAATGGTGTCCACGCGCACGGGCTGGAAGGTGCCCGCGCCGACGTGCAGCGTCACAAAAGCAAACTCCACGCCCTTCTCTTTCAAGGCGTCCATTAGCGGCTGGTCGAAGTGCAGGCCAGCAGTTGGTGCTGCCACTGCGCCAAGGCGCTCGCTGTAAACCGTCTGATACAGCTCGCGGTCGGCGTCTTCGTCCGGGCGGTCTATATAAGGAGGCAACGGCATGTGGCCGATCTCTTCCAGCAGAGTGAAGACATCGCGATCTTCATTAAATTCCAGCTCGAACAGCGTATCGTGACGCGCCACCATGGTGGCTTTGATATTTTCGTTATCGCCTAACAGCAGTTCTGCGCCCGGTTTCGGCGACTTTGAAGCACGCACGTGGGCTAAAATGCGTTTGGAATCAAGCACGCGCTCCACCAGCACTTCAATCTTGCCGCCGCTGACCTTGCGGCCAAAGACGCGGGCGGGGATCACGCGGGTATTGTTGAAGACCAGCAGATCACCGGCGTCGAGCTTGTCGAGCAGGTCGGTGAAAATGCCGTGCGTCAGTTCGCCGCTTGGCCCGTCCAGCGACAACAAACGGCAGCCGCTGCGCTGGGTCTGCGGATAGCGGGCAATCAGGGACTCGGGGAGTTCAAAAGAAAAATCGGCAACGCGCATGGCTTTTCACTTCAGTTAACGGACAAAAACAGGCGGCTTAGTCTAGTGGTACGGGCCTTTTGCTGCAAGCTTCTCCCCCAAGAAAGGCATATCCTGACATGTCATTGATCATGTTTCTTGCATTATACTATGCGGATGAATTTTTTAGCTCATCTCCACCTGGCCTCACTCGCCAACAGTTCGCTACTCGGAAACCTGCTGGCCGACTTCGTCCGTGGCAATCCTGACTCGCTATTTTCCACTGAGATCGTCAGCGGCATTCGCATGCATCGGCGGGTCGACGTCATGACCGACACCCTGCCGGAAGTGAAAATCGCCCGCAGCTATTTCCGCGATGATTTCCGCCGCGTTGCGCCTATCACGCTGGACATGGTGTGGGACCACTTCCTCTGCCGCCACTGGGCCACCCTCTCGCCGGACATTGAACTGGAAGAGTTTATCGAGGCTTGCCGCCAAGAGATTGAGCCACAGCTGGATGGAATGCCGGAGCGCTTTATCAATCTGAATCGCTATTTGTGGTCAGATCGCTGGATGCAGAGCTATGCCGCACTGCCCAATATCGGCAATGCCTTGTCGAATATGGCCGCCCGCCGCCCGAAACTCAGCGCGCTGGCTGGGTCATATCACGACCTCGAATTGAATTATGACGCGCTGGAACAACTTTTTTGGCAGTTTTATCCGCAGATGATGCTGCAAGCCAGACAGCAGGAAATTTGACTTAAGCAGAAAATAATCGTGAATCGCGACACAATTCTCTGCAAATCAGCCGGTTATTCATAATCAGAATTGCGACTTACTCCACAGACTGATAGTCGAATACTATCTGATTGATTGGTCTGATGGGGTTTATTCGCTTCCCCCCAGCCTCTATACTGGCTGTCGATTTATACACCCCTAATTCTTTTACCTCACCAATAGGAGTACTTATGGTCCTGGTAACTCGTCCGGCCCCAGATTTCACAGCAGCAGCTGTACTTGGTAGCGGTGAAGTTGTTGATAACTTCAACTTCAAAAAACACACTGCGGGCAAACCAACTGTTCTGTTCTTCTGGCCAATGGACTTCACTTTCGTATGTCCTTCTGAGCTGATCGCTTTCGATCACCGTTACGAAGAATTCCAGAAGCGTGGCGTTGAAGTTGTTGGTGTTTCTTTCGACTCTGAGTTCGTTCACAACGCATGGCGTAAAACCCCTGTTGAGAAAGGCGGCATCGGCGAAGTTAAATACGCGATGGTTGCTGACATCAAACGTGAAGTTCAGAAAGCCTACGGTATCGAACACCCAGAAGCGGGCGTTGCACTGCGTGGTTCCTTCCTGATCGACAAAGAAGGCGTGGTTCGCCACCAGGTTGTTAACGACCTGCCACTGGGCCGTAACATCGACGAAATGCTGCGTATGGTTGACGCACTGCAATTCCACGAAGAGCACGGCGAAGTGTGCCCAGCTCAGTGGGAAAAAGGCAAACAAGGTATGGGCGCTTCTCCAGACGGCGTAGCTAAATACCTGTCAGAAAACGCTTCAAACCTGTAATTTTTCTTTAGCCTCAGGGCTTTAAAAAATCACAAAGCGATAACGGTCAGCCCAGCTGGCCGTTTTTTTTTGGATTTTTTCCCTCATTTTTTCCCGAATAGTCATCACCGCCTTCACATTTATTTCATAAAACTCTGCGCGTTCAGCCCTATTCCATCTAACCTAAATACGTCTCATTTTTGCCTGCCGTGCTTAGCGATAAATTGGCCTGCACCTTGCATGGTTTCCTCCGGCAAGAATGAACGTTGTATAGAAAAAAAGCGTTATCACACAAGAACCTGAAGGTTCTGCACTGACAGGGTATCAAACAGGAGTTTATATGTTACTTAAATGGAAAAAGCCGTTAACCATAATGGCATTGCTGGTCAGCGGCTCACTTCACGCGGCGTCTAACCCCGCAGTAGAAGCCAAAAACGGCATGGTGGTCACCTCGCAATATCTGGCCTCTCAGGTGGGTGTCGACATTCTCAAGATGGGCGGAAACGCCATCGATGCCGCCGTGGCCGTTGGCTACGCTCAGGCGGTGGTTAACCCATGCTGCGGCAACATCGGCGGCGGTGGCTTCATGACGGTGCATCTTGCCGACGGCAAAGACACCTTTATCAACTTCCGTGAAACCGCCCCAGCCGCCGCCAGTGCCAACATGTATCTGGACGCCGATGGCAAAGTGAAAAAAGACGCCAGCCTGTATGGTTACCTCGCCTCCGGCGTTCCGGGCACCGTGCTCGGCATGGACACTGCCCAGCGCGAATATGGCAAGCTGACCCGCGAGCAAGTTATGGCTCCGGCGATTAAATTGGCCCGTGAAGGCTTTGTCCTTACCCGCGCCGACACCGATATCCTCGACACCACGGTAAAACGCTTCAAAGAAGACCCAGAGGCCGCGCGCATTTTCCTGCGCAAAGATGGCACTGCCCTGCAACCGGGCGACAAACTGGTGCAAACCGACTTAGCCAACACGCTGGAATCCATCTCTAAACACGGCACCGACGCTTTCTACAAAGGCAAAATCCCGGCTGCGGTCGAAGCTGCGTCTAACAAAGGCGGAGGCATCCTGACCGCCGCCGACTTCGCCAACTACAAAGTCACCGAGACGGCCCCTATCACCTGTAGCTATCGCGGCTACAAGTTTGTCTCAGCACCGCCACCAAGCTCCGGCGGCGTGACCATGTGCGAAATCCTCAACATCCTCGAAGGCTATGACCTGAAGAGCATGGGCTTTAACTCCGCGGCGTCCATTCACTACATGACCGAGGCCATGCGCCACGCCTACATGGACCGCAACACCTATCTCGGCGACCCAGAGTTCATCAAGAACCCTATCGATCGTCTGGTGAGCAAAAGCTACGCTGAAGAGATTCGCAAGAAGATTCAAGCAGATAAAGCCACGCCTTCTGAACAAGTTCAGCCCGGCATGGAGCCACACGAGAAGCCAGAAACCACGCACTACTCGATTGTCGACAGCATGGGTAACGCGGTTTCCACCACTTACACCGTCAACGGCCGCTTTGGTTCCGTGGTGATCGCGCCGGGTACCGGCTTCTTCCTGAATGACGAAATGGACGACTTCACGGTCAAAGTAGGTGAGAAAAACCTCTACGGTTTGGTGCAGGGCACGCGCAACTCCATCGCCCCCGGTAAGCGCCCACTATCTTCCATGAGCCCGAGCTTAGTGACTAAGGACGGCATGATCTTCATGGTTCTGGGTTCGCCGGGTGGTTCACGCATCATCACGATCACCCTGCAAACTGCCCTCAACGTGATTGACTACGGCATGCCTCCGCAGGAAGCCGTCGACGCGCCGCGTATTCACCACCAGTGGCTGCCGGATGAGGTCTATTACGAGCAGCGCGGCGTTTCAGTCGACAGCCTGAATATTCTGGCCAAGATGGGCTACAAGATGGTTGAGCAGACCCCGTGGGGCGCGGCAGAGCTGATCATGGTCGGCTTGCCGGGCGCGGTGGGCGTAACACCAGCTAACTCGGGCAATGACTCGGCGGTGTCGGGCAAAGTGCGCGAAGGCTATCTGTATGGCGCGAATGATGTGCGTCGACCGGCTGGCGCGGCCATCGGCTATTAACCTTAACCTTCATCCTTCGTGCTGTCTTGGCGTTGGCTGCCTGCCCTCACCCCAGTCACTTACTGATGTAAGCTCCTGAGGATTCGTGCAGTTGCCGCCTTGATACAGCGCGAATGATTTTGGTTAAAAATAAATATGAAAAAGCCCCGAGCTCATGTGAGCGCGGGGCTTTTCTTTTAACTGATGTAAGTACTTGCTTAGCTTTGTGCAGCCAGCTTCTTGCGGTCGTTGCGGCGTTTAAAGGCGTAACCGATCAGCAGCACGGCGACCCACACTAGCCCGGCGTAGAGAGACACGCGCGTGGTTGGGAAGTAGCCAATTAAGCCGATGATAAAGAACAAGAAGACGATAGCGATGGCCGAGGTAAACACTCCGCCGCGCAGTGGGAATTCCAGCTCGCTCACCTGTTGTTTGCTCAGTTTGCGGCGGAAGGCGATTTGCGAGAACAAAATCATAATCCACACCCAAACGGTAGCGAAGGTTGCCAGCGAGGCGATAACCAAGAAGACGTTTTCCGGCATGATGTAGTTGAGATACACCGCCACCAGCAGCGCCGCCATCATTACCAACACCGTGACCCAAGGAATGCCGCGACGCGACACCTTGCTGAACATCTTCGGCGCGTGGCCCTGACCCGCCATGCCGTGCAACATACGGCCAACGCCAAACACGTCGCTGTTAATCGCCGAAAGCGACGCGGTGATCACCACGAAATTCAGAATGCCCGCAGCAATGGTGATACCCATGTGCTGGAAGGTCAGCACGAACGGGCTGCCCTGAGTCCCGACCTGATTCCACGGGAAGATAGACATAATCACGAACAGCGTGCCCACGTAGAACACCAGAATGCGCCACGGCACGGAGTTAATGGCTTTCGGAATCGACTTCTTCGGATCTTCAGCTTCTCCGGCGGTGATACCAATAATCTCAATCCCGCCGTAGGCAAACATCACCAGTTGGAGCGAGAGAATGGTGCCCATAATCCCCTGACTGAAGAAGCCGCCGTTGCTCCACAAGTTGTGAATACCGGTCGGCTGCCCGCCGTTGCCGATACCCCAAATAATGATACCGAAGCCCGCCACAATCATGATGATGATGGTCAGCACTTTGAAGAAGGAGAACCAGAACTCCAGCTCGCCGAAGACTCTGACGCTCATCAGGTTGATGCCGCCGATGATAAGCACCACGCTCAGCACCCAAATCCAGTGCGGCACCTCGGGGAACCAGACGCCCATATAGATGCCGAAGGCGGTGACGTCGGCAATGGCGACAATCAGGATCTCGAAGCAGTAAGTCCAGCCGGTGATGTAACCCGCCATCGGCCCGAGGTAATCCTGCGCGTAGCGCGAAAACGAGCCACTCTGCGGGTTGTTAACCGACATCTCACCCAGCGCGCGCATGATGATAAACGCCACGATGCCGCCGACCAGATAGGCCAGCAACACGCTTGGCCCGGCTAACTTAATCGCGTCCGCCGAACCGTAAAACAGGCCGGTACCGATGGCCGAACCGAGCGCCATAAAGCGAATGTGTCGGGTGGTCAGGCCGCGCTTTAACTTGGTCGCTGGCGGCTCTTTCTCAACTGATTGCTGCATGTGAATTTATCCAATTCCTTTGTTCATCAAGGCTGATGAGGGACTCAAACCAATGAAAAAGCCACGGAAGGGTTTTCCGTGGCCTAATTGGCGAAACATTCTTCAAACGCAATTATATGACTGAAACGTGACGCCAGTGAACCACCAATGTCATTTACTGGTGAGCCGTCACGCTGCGCGGTCCGCTAATTTTGTCGTAAATCCCAGCCAGAACCAGCATCACCAGCGAAGGTGGCAACCATGCCAGACCCTGCGCCGCCAGCGGCAGATTCGCGGTCCAAGCTGGCATGATGTCAGCCAGAGCCGAAGCTTTGATGCCATCGACCAGTCCGAACAGCAGGCTAACCACCATCACAGGTGCCACGATGCGCGTGGTGCTATTCCACCAGCGCAGGGTGAAGCTCAACACCACCAGCACAATACAAGGCGGGTAAATCGCGGTCAGCACCGGGATAGAAATCTGAATCAAATGGCTCAGACCCAAGTTCGACACCAGCATTGAGAACAGGCCGAGGATGAACACCAGTGAGCGATAAGAGAGAGGCAGATACTGGGCGAAGAATTCCGCGCAGGCACAGGTCAGGCCTACCGCCGTCACCATACAGGCGATGAAAATCAACGCGCCGAGGAAGAAGCTACCCACGCCGCCGAAGGTGTGTTCGACATAAGCGTGCAGGATAACCGCGCCGTTAGTGGCGTCAGGCACCAGAGAGGCGCTGTTTTCGCCCAGCTTGAACAGGCTGAGGTAGACCAGCATCAGGCCGACACCGGCAATCAGGCCCGCCAAAATAGTGTAGCGAGTCAGCAACTTAGCGTCAGACACGCCGCGAGAGCGCGCCGCGTTAACAATGACAATACCAAACACCATCGCGCCCAGCGTATCCATCGTCAGGTAACCATTGACGAAACCGCTGGAGAAAGGCACGTGCTGATAGGCTTCGGCAGCAGGCATGCTCTGCCCGGCTGGCCACAGCACGGCGGCCAGACCTAACACGCCCAGCGCGACCATTTTCAGCGGCGCGAGGAAGTGGCCCACGGTGTCCAGCAGGCGGCCCGGATAGAGGGAGATGCCAATCACCAGCGCGAAGTAGACGACGCTATAGATGAACAGCGGCAGCGGGCCGTCGCCAGTTAATGGCGCGATCCCGACTTCAAAGGAGACGGTTGCAGTACGCGGCGTGGCGAACAGCGGCCCAACGGCCAGATAGCAAACCGTCGCCAGCAAGATGCCCGCGGCGCGGCCAATCGGCGAGCTCAGCGCGTCAACACCACCACCAACACGAGCCAGTGCAATCACGGTCATGACCGGTAGGCCCACGGCGGTTATCATAAACCCTGCCGCCGCCCACCAGACTGCGGGACCGGCCTGTAAACCGACCATCGGCGGGAAGATGATATTCCCGGCACCGACGAATAAGGCGAAGGTCATAAAGCCCAACGCCAAAATATCTTTGCTTGATAAACGAGTACTCATGATTGGTGTCGTGTTGCCTGTTCAAATGAATAAAGTGACCGATGCTGACGCCTGTTCTTTCGTTATAACGTCAATGAGCGAGATAACCGCCTGACAATGCCATTTCGAGGAGAGAAAGAAGCCTAAAACGCCTGATGATATGCAGATGAAAATGTTGTAATTCAGGAATAGTTCAGCGACAGCGGGCGCTAAGGTAAACGTTTATGTCGTAAAAAGGCAAGCCGAGATCCAAAAAGCAGAGCCTTAGACCAGACTTTTACCAAAAAGCAGTGCATATCACTAAGCCACTAGAGATATGCAAAACATGATATGTATGATTATCAATCAAATTAAGCACAAGATACAGACTATTGCTGATAAAAGTGCGCGAAACCTCCAAGAATCGGCCGTTTCCCGCACATTTATAAGGTGTTAATTCGGGGTAAAAATGGCGTGTGTTAGCGCGAGCTAAGCTGCTGGTTGAAAAGAAAAAAGCTGCCCAATGAGCAGCTTTGATTTTTTAACATTTGCGCCGAAGCCAGTTACTTAGAATCTTTCACTCGGCTAGGCGTGGCTTTGTTGGCTGGCACCACCAGACGCTGTGGCAGGGTAAACATAAACCGCGTTCCGACGCCCACTTCGCTCATGATATCCAGCTTGGAGTTGTGGTGGCTGAGTGCGTGCTTAACAATCGCCAGCCCCAATCCGCTGCCGCCGGTCTGCCTTGAACGCGCCTTATCGACGCGATAGAAGCGTTCCGTCAGGCGTGGCAAGTGCTGCGGCTCAATGCCCGGCCCGTTATCACTGACCTGAAACTGTGCTCCCAGCGGCGTTTGCTGCCAGCTGACTTCAATGCGTGTTCCGGCTGGCGTGTGGTTCACCGAGTTATACACCAAATTCGATACCGCGCTGCGCAGCTGATCTTCATTGCCAAACACCTGCAACTTATCGTTGATGCGGAACACAATCTCGTGGCGGCCGCTGCTCAAGGTCTGCACCTCGCGCTCCAGCATGCTCATCATCAGCGGCATATCCACCTTCTCATTGAGATCGATATTGGTGGCCGCTTCGATGCGAGACAGCGTCAGCAGCTGTTTCACCAGCCCGTCCATGCGTCGCGTTTGCTCCTGCATGGTGTCCAGCGCCTTACTGCGGAAAGGCTCTTCCAGCTTGGCGTCTTCCATCATTTCCAGATAGCCCTGCAACACGGTTAGCGGCGTGCGCAGCTCGTGGCTGACGTTAGCAAAGAAGTTGCGACGCGCCCCTTCCAATTGACGCATTTGGGTGACATCACGCGCCACCATCAGCAGCTGACCTTCGGAATAAGGCATCACGCGGAACTCAACGTAGTGTTCATTGTTGAGCTGTAAATTCAGCGCGCGGTTAAATTCGCGGTTTTGAATCCAACTGCGAAACTCGGGATAACGCAGTAAGTTGAACAGATGCTGCCCGTTATCTTCCGGCCAGCGGAAGCCCAGCAGTTCCTGAGCCAAGCCGTTACACCAGAAAATATTGCCTTCTTCGGTCGCCAGCACCACGGCATCGGGCAGAGACTCGGCTCCGCTGCGAAAACGTTTGATGAGTTGACCTAATTCACGCCGACGCCGACGGTTACGCATTTGCATCTGGTTCAACCCATAAAACAGCGGTTCCCAGCTCCAGCGGCCATTCGGCGGGGTGATGCTGCGATCGAGCCACAGCCAGTGAGAGAGTTTAAGCTGGTTGTAATAGTTCCAGCCCAGCGCCGCCAAAAGCGACGCAAACAGCAGCCATCCATAATGGCCGAAGAAAATACCGATAATTAATGCTGGCAGGCAGAACAGAAACAGTTCTCCCGCCAGACGCTTCCAGGACAGACGTTCTAACACACAGATTCTCCGCTGCGGCGAGCCAAAAGGCCCCTACATACTATACCCAATCTAATCCGGTTACCGAGCGCGGCCTTGCGCACCGACAACCTGAATTATCAAGGGTATAAATGACTCAGTAACGCGTAGAGAACCGGTAGCCCGTTCCACGTACCGTTTGAATCATTCTGTCATGTCCGCTGGTTTCTAACGCTTTACGCAAGCGACGAATATGAACGTCTACCGTGCGATCTTCAACATATACGTTAGTGCCCCAAACGTTATTCAGCAACTGCTCGCGGCTGTAAACGCGCTCGGAATGGGTCATAAAGAAGTGCAGCAATTTGAATTCTGTCGGCCCCATGTCCAGCGCCTGCTCGTTCGCCATGACGCGATGAGAGGATGGGTCGAGGCTCAGCCCCTGCATGTCGATCACTTCTTCCACCGCCATCGGGGAAATTCGACGCATCACGGCTTTAATACGCGCCACCAGCTCTTTCGGGGAGAAAGGCTTGGTGATGTAGTCGTCCGCGCCCACTTCCAGGCCGCGAACTCGGTCTTCCTCTTCGCCACGGGCGGTGAGCATCATGACCGGGATTTCACGCGTTAGCGCTTCGCGTTTGAGATGTTTGATAAACTGAATTCCGGAACCGCCCGGTAACATCCAGTCGAGCAAAATAAGCTCTGGGAATGGCTCAATCAACCGGGCAACTGCCGAGTCGAAATCTTCTGCTTCCACTGCCTGATAGCCGTTTTGTTCCAGTACAAAGCACACCATTTCACGGATCGGAGCTTCATCTTCAACCACTAAAATACGTCTAGCCATCGTAGGTCCTGCCAAAAGGTTAGCGATCATTGTTTGATTGCGGAGGGGATTATGCGTCAGTTTTGTGACATTTTTATGAAAATCGCTCAGCAGCCAAACTAAGTGTAGCTAAGCCTTCATTAATGCGTCATGTCGTTGAAATCCGCCTGATTTAGCGAGGACAGCCCCCAGCCTGACGTTTATACTTTGCGGCAAACTGTTGCATCACACCAACAACGGGAGTTTCATGCGCCTGATCCACACTTCAGACTGGCACTTAGGCCAGTATTTCTTCACCAAAAGCCGTGCCGCCGAGCATCAGGCGTTTTTGCGCTGGTTGATAGAACAGGTGGAGTGCCATCAGGTTGACGCCGTGATTGTGGCAGGTGACATCTTTGATACCGGCTCGCCGCCGAGCTATGCCCGCGAGCTGTATAACCGTTTTGTGGTCGAGCTGCAAAGTACCGGCTGCCAGCTTATCGTGCTGGCGGGTAACCATGACTCGGTCGCCACGCTAAATGAATCCCGTGAGCTGCTCTCCTGCCTGAATACCCGCGTGATTGCCACCGTGGGCGAAGACTTATCCCAGCAGGTTCTGACCTTAAATCATCGCGATGGCACGCCGGGCGCGGTGCTGTGCGCCATTCCCTTCCTGCGCCCGCGCGACCTGATTGCCAGTCAGGCCGGGCAGTCAGGTAGTGATAAACAGCTGGCGCTGCAAGAAGCCATCGCCGCGCACTATGACGCGCTGTATCAGGCGGCGCAGGCCGAACGCCAGAAACTGGGCCTGCCTCTGCCCATTATTGCCACCGGCCACCTGACCACCGTCGGCGTCAGCACTTCAGACTCAGTGCGCGACATTTATATCGGCACCCTCGACGCCTTCCCGGCGCAGGCTTTCCCGCCGGTGGATTATGTCGCCCTTGGCCACATTCACCGCGCCCAGTGCGTGGCGAAAACCGAGCATATTCGCTACAGCGGCTCGCCGATTGCCCTGAGCTTTGACGAGCTGAGCAAGGTGAAAAGCGTCTATTTATTGGATTTCACCGGCGACCAGTTGAACAGCATCGACACGCTGGAGATCCCGCAATTCCAGCCGATGCAGATGATCAAAGGCTCCTTGGCGGAAATCGAACAGCAGTTGAAACAGTTTACCGACGCCGCCCGCGACAAGCCGGTGTGGCTGGATATCGAGGTCGCCACGCAGGACTACCTGAGCGACATTCAACGCCGCATTCAGGCCCTCACCGCCGACCTGCCGGTGGAAGTGGTGCTGCTGCGCCGCAGCAAAGAGCAGCGGCTGAACAGTATTTCGCAGCAGGAAAAAGAGACCTTGAGCGAGCTGAGCGTCAGCGAGGTTTTCGAACGCCGTCTGGCCTTGGAAACCGAAGTTGATGAAAGCCGCCAAAGCAGAATGCGCACCCTGTTCGCGCAAATCGTAGAACAAGTACAAAGCGGCGAGTCAGCGGAGGACCGCGCACAATGAAAATTCTCAGCCTGCGGCTTAAAAACCTGAATTCGCTGGAAGGCGAGTGGAAAATCGATTTCACCGCCGAGCCTTTTGCCAGCAACGGGCTATTTGCCATTACCGGCCCGACCGGCGCGGGGAAAACCACCCTGCTCGACGCCATCTGTCTGGCGCTTTACCACCAGACGCCGCGTCTCAACGTGTCGCCAACCCAAAACGAGCTAATGACTCGCCACACCGCAGAATCACTGGCCGAGGTGGAGTTTGAAGTTAAGGGTGTCGGCTACCGCGCCTTCTGGAGCCAGCGCCGGGCCAAAAACTCACCGGACGGCAACCTGCAAGCGCCGAAGGTGGAACTGGCGCTGCTGGAAGATGGCAAAATTCTGGCCGACAAAGTGCGCGACAAGCTTGACGCCATCGCCCAGCTCACCGGGCTGGATTTTGGCCGTTTCACCAAGTCGATGATGCTGTCGCAGGGCCAGTTTGCCGCCTTCCTCAACGCCGACGCCAATGACCGCGCCGAGCTGCTGGAAGAGCTGACCGGCACCGAGATTTATGGTCGATTGTCCGAGCAGGTTTTCGAGCAGCACAAGCAGGCGAAAAACCAGCTCGAAGGTTTACACCAGCGCATGGCGGGCATTGAGCTGCTGAGCGAAGAGCAGCGCCAGCTTTTGGAAAGCCAACTGGCCGAGGTAAACCAGCAAGAACAACAAGTTAGCCAGCAGTCTCAGGCGCAGCAGCGCGACCTCAACTGGCTGCAACAGTGGCAGCAGGCGCAGCTCAAGCAGCAGCAATATCAGCAACTGCTTCAGGCCAGCGAGCAGGAAGCCGCGCAGGCCGCGCCGCAGTTACTGCAACTGGCGCAGAGCGAACCGGCGGAGAAACTTCGCCCCCTGCTCAATGACCGCAACCGTCTGCGTCAAGACAATCTGGCACTCAGCCAGCACCTCAAAGAACTGGGCGAGCAGCAGGCCAATCAGCTTCAACAGATGGCTCCTCTGGCGCAGGCCGTTGAGCAGGCTCGCGCGGCTCGCCAGCAGCAGGTTCAAACCCAAGAGCAGCAGCAGAAGCTGATTGACGAGCAGGTGCAGCCGCTGGACAACCAGATTGCCCAGCTAGATAAAACGCAGGCAGACAGCCAACAGGCTTTATCCGACACCCAAAAGCAAGCGACAGAGCTGACGGCAACCTTAGAACAACTGAGCGCAGATCGCCTGAAGCTGGAGCAGCAGAGTCAGCAGCATCAAGCCCAGCAGACCACTCTCGCCGCCGCATTGGGCAGCCAGCAAAAGCAGCTGGCCGAGCTGGAACAACGCCATCCGCTGGCGGCATTGCAACAGCGCCAGTCGGAGCTGACTCGCCTGCGCCCGGTGCGCCAACAGCTGTTTTCCCTCTCCCAGCAGTATCCGCAAATCAGCCAGCGGGTTGAGCAACAGAGCCAAGAGTTTACCCAGCGTCAGGCTGAATTGGCCGCGGCCGAGAAACAGCTGGAGCAGATCCGCCAAGAGTTTAAGCAGCACAAAGCCCATCAGACTGACGTCGAAAAACTGCTCGAGCAGGAGAAGCTGATTGTCAGTCTGGAGGCCGAGCGTTCGCGTCTGCAAACTGGTGAAGCTTGCCCACTGTGTGGCTCGACCGAACACCCGGCCATTGAGCAATATCAGTCAGTTAAGCCGTCTGAAACCGAGCGACGCGTGGCGGAAATGCGCGCCAAAACTGAGGCGCTGCACACGCAAGGCACCGAGCTGCGGGCCAAAACCGAGAGCCTGAAAGAGCAGCAGGCGCGGCTGCAAAACCAGCTGGTGCGGGACCAAAACCAGCAAAAAGCCTATCTCGAAAACTGGCAGCAGCTGACTGCCCCGCTCAATCTCAGCTTTGAATTACAAGACGCGGCGCAGCTGGAACAATGGCTGGTAGAACGCGACCAAGAAGAGCAGCAGTGTCAGCAACTTAGCAGCCAGCATGAGCAGCAGGCACGAGCGCTACAGCAGGCGAAAGATGCCCTGACGGCGGCGCAGAATGAGCAGCTTAAAGCCCAGCAGCAGGCCGCGTTATTAACTGAACGCTTCACGCTGATGCAGAGCAACCATACTCAGCAACAGCAGCAGTTGGAAAAGCTTCAGCAGCAGGTCGCTCAAGATGGCGAAAGCTTGCAAAAGCTCCGCCAGCAGCGGGTTGCGCTGTTCGGCGAACAGCAGATTTCTCAGGTACGCGAACAACTGCGCGCCCAGCTGCAAGCCAGTGAAAATGCCTTGCAGGCCGCTAGCGAGCAGTTGCAAAAATCGCAGGAACTGCGCGACAGGCTAGCCGGGCAGGTCGCCAGCGCAACCGCCTCTCAGCAGCAGTTGACCGAGCGGTTGCAGCAGGCCGAAAGCGCGTGGCAGCAGGCACTGAGCGCCAGTGATTTCGCCGACGAGCAGGCGGTCAGCCTCGCCCTGCTCGACGACGCCCTGCGCCAGCAGTTGCAGCAGCGCAAAGAGCAGCTTCAGCAGAAACTGGCCGAGCATCGCGCCCTGCTGGAACAGGCCAATCTCACTCTCGAGCAGCAACGCCAACAGCGGCCAGAAACCCTGAGCGAAACCGACAGCGACACCGCGCCGCTGGCCGAACACCTCGAGCAATTGGCCCAGCAGTTGAAAGCCTTGCAGCAGCGTCAGGGGGAGATCCGCAACCAGCTGACCACCGACGTCACGCGCCGTGAGGGGCAGCAAAACCTGATCGCGCAAATTGCTCAGTCGCAGCAGCTGTGCGACGACTGGGGCTATTTGAACTCGCTGATTGGCTCCAGCGACGGCGCGAAATTCCGCAAATTCGCCCAAGGTCTGACATTGGATCATCTGGTGTATCTGGCGAACAAGCAGTTGGAAAAGCTGCACGGCCGCTACCTGTTGCAGCGCAAAACCAGCGACGCGCTGGAGTTGCAAGTGGTAGATACTTGGCAGGCCGACGCGGTGCGTGACACCCGCACCCTCTCAGGCGGCGAGAGCTTCTTGGTCAGTCTGGCACTGGCGCTGGCGCTCTCCGATCTGGTGAGTGACAAGACCCGCATTGACTCACTGTTCCTTGATGAAGGCTTCGGCACCCTCGACGCCGACACGCTGGACACCGCGCTGGATGCCCTCGACAGCCTAAACGCCTCGGGTAAAACCATCGGCGTGATCAGCCACGTAGAGGCCATGAAAGACCGCATTCCGGTGCAAATCAAAGTCACCAAGGTCAATGGTCTGGGCGTCAGCCGTCTAAGCAGCCAGTTTAAAGTCTGATTCCAGCCCGTTCTTCACCTCAAAATGGCTAGCCAACCGCTAGCCATTTGCACATCTATAACTCAGCTTTTCTCTTCTTGCGCACCAGCGCAGTGCACTCCCGCATTTTTAGTCTGCTGAAAACGCTGACTTTTCTGCTTTTCACCAACATGGCACGGCCTGTGCTTAGGGTTATGTATACAAGTTGCGGTACAAGCTGCAACCCCTCCTTAACCCGCAAGAGGCCAGCCGATGAAAAACAGCAAACCTGAGTCATCCCTCGTCAATCCACGCCGCCGCCAACTGATGAAATGGCTGGCGATCACCGGCGGTGCCATGACCCTCGGCGGCATGGTGCCCGCCAGCGCCTTTGCTGCCGATGACGATGAAATCCGCATCGGCTACTGGCCGATTGTTGGCGGCCTGCCGTTTTATGTCGCGCTGGAACAGGGCTTTTTCAAACAGGCCGGGCTGAATGTCAAAGGGGTGAAGTTCGCCAGCGCCCAGCAGATTATCGAAGGCATGCTCACCGGCCGCATTCACGGCTGCGCCAACGGCACGGCCACCGGCGCGCTGGGGCTTGGCGCGATAACCCAGCCGGATTTGTTCAAAATCATCTGTTCAAACCCGTCGAATCGCACGCTGGTGTTGGACGAATTCTTAGTGCCACTCGACAGCAAAGCCACGTCAATTGCTGACCTGAAAGGCAAGAAAATCGCCTGCGGGCCGGGGATTCAGAACGTCACCATGGCAAAAATTATTCTGGAGAAAAACGGCTTCAGCAATCCATCGGTGATTGAGCTGCCGGTCGGCCAGCACGCGCCCGCGCTGGCGGCGGGGCAAATTGACGGCGTTTACACCCTTGAACCTACCGGCACCGTCGGACGCATGAAACACCTGTCGCGCACGCTGGAAACCGGGGTTATCTCGAAATATGTGCTGGGCGATGCCGACGCCCCATGGTTTGGCGGCGCGGCGGCGCTGAATACCGCCTTCATTAAAAGCAGCCCGGACGCGGCGAAGAAGTTTATCGCCGCCTATGCCCAAGCCGTGGAGTTCATCCAAGCCAACCCTGACAAGGCCCGCGCCAACATCGCCGGGTATACCAGCATCGAGCCTGCGCTGGTCAGCGAAGTGCCGCTGCCGGGCTTCGTCATGTATCCACAGCTCAACGGCGACAACCTGAAGTGGTTCCAGAAATTCTATGACGTGTTTACTGAACGCAAGATCTTCAGCAAGCCGGTGGACGTGGCATCGCTGATTTACCAAGGTTAAACAGGGAGAAACGCCATGACTTCACGCTGGTCTACGAAATTATTGCCGCTCATCGGCCCGATTCTGCTGTTTCTGTTTTGGCAGTTAGCTGTCAGCGCGAAATGGCTCAATCCGGTGCTGCTGCCCTCGCCGGTGGAGACGCTGAGCTATATGTTCCAGTCGTTTTCCGACGCCAGCATGCGCACCGACATCGGCGCGACGCTCTATCGCACCCTGATGTCATTCGCCTTCGCGGCGGTGATTGGCGTGCCGCTGGGGGTGATTTTAGGCAGCAGTGAAAAGGTCTACCGCAGTCTGGAATTCCTCATCGACTTCTTCCGCTCCACGCCCTCTTCGGCGCTTATCCCGCTGTTTATGCTGATCTTTGGCATTACCGACGCCAACAAAATCGCCATCGCGGCCTTCGCGGCGGTGCTGGTTATCCTGTTCAACAGCGCCTATGGGGTGATGAATGCCAAGAAGACTCGGCTGATGGCCGCCAAGGTGATGGGGATTTCGCGCTGGCACATTTTCAAAGACATCATGCTGATGGAGAGTCTGGCGCAAACCTTTGTCGGCCTGCGCACCGGCGTGTCGATTGCGCTGGTGATTGTGATTGTCGCCGAGATGTTTATCGGCGCGGAGACTGGCCTGGGTCATCGCATCATTGACGCCCAGCAAGTGTTCAATATCAAAGACATGTATGCCTCAATCTTGATCACCGGCGCCATCGGCTATCTGTTGAATCTGGCCTTCCTGCTGGTGGAAAAACGTATCGTTCACTGGAGTAGCAAAGCATGACGCAACCTCTCTCACTTCGCGATGACTACAAGGGGCCGCAGCTGCCGCAGTACCCTTCTCGCCCCGATACCCACGTGACTATTCGCGGCTTGTCGAAATCTTTTGCCGGTCAGCCGCTGTATACCGACTTTAATTTGGATCTGCCTCGCGGAAAAATTGTCTCAATCTTCGGCCCCAACGGCTGTGGCAAGTCGACGCTGATGAACATGGTGGCTGGGCTGATCCCGCTGGATCAGGGGGAAGTGCTGTTCGACGGCAAAACGCTGGCGCAAACCACCATTGGCTATGTGTTCCAGAACTACCGCGACGCGCTGTTCCCGTGGATGAGTTCGTGGGCCAATATCGCCTACCCGCTGGTGCGCCACGGCATGAACAGGGCCGAAGTGGAGGCCCGAGTGGCCGAACTGGTGGCGATGTTTGATATTCGTTTTGACCTCAAACGCTACCCATATGAGCTTTCCGGCGGCCAGCAGCAGACGGTTTGCATCATGCGCGCTTTGGCGACGCGCCCGGAGGTGATGTTCCTCGACGAGCCTTTCTCAGCGCTGGATTTCGAAATGACGCTGTTTATCCGCGACAAGTTGCAGGAAGTGCAGATGGCGACCGGCGTGACGATGGTGATTGTGTCTCACGACCTGGAGGACGCGGTATTTCTGGCCGATGAGATCCTGCTGCTGACCCGCAGGCCCACTCGCATCGCGGAAATCGTGCCTTTCGACCTGCCTCGCCCGCGCGATGCCGAGATCATGAGCCATGCCGAATTTATTCGCGTCAAAGCCCATACGCTGGAAGTGTTTAAACGCGAGATGGCGCTGTAGCTGATTCCTCACTGGCCCCAGCCTGCCGCCACTGGCGCGGGCTGACGCCAAACCAGCGGCGAAATGCTCGTGAGAAGGCGCTGACTTCGGAGTAGCCGAGCAGCAGCGCCATTTCCGAAATCGGCAACTGCTGTTGCTGTAAATAGTGGGTCGCCAGCTCGCAGCGCACCTTGTCCACCAGCTGAGTAAAGCTCAGGTTCTGCTCGCGCAGGCGGCGCTGTAAGGAGCTGGCCGACAGGCCCAGTTTGTCTGCCACTTCATCCAATACCGGCTCGCCGCGCAGCAGTGCCTGACGCACTCGCGAACGGGCGCTGTCGACGATTGACTGCTGCGAAGGCGCATCGGCGTTCAGTCGGCGAATGGCGTCTTGCATCACCAGCAGCAGGGTTTGGTCGCGCTCCGGCATGGCGCGCTGCAAATCGCGTTTGGCGATCAGCAATGAGTTGTAAGGCTGGTCGAAGTAGACCGGCGCGTCGAAAATTTTGCAGTGTTCGTGCCACTGGTGCGGGCGCGGATGCTCAAAATGCACTTCGCGCGGCGCCCAGCTTTTGCCTAACCCGTGGCGCAACAGATTGAGGATCATCCCCAGCGTCAGCTCGGCGTCCTGCCGTTTACACAGAATGCTGCCGTGGCGCACCTGATAATCAAAACGGTAGTGATCGCCTTTGTCCACCAGCCGGGTCAGGGTGTTGTGCTGATGAAAAGGGAAGGCATTGACCACGTTTTGAATCGCGGCTTCCACCGTAGAAGAACAGAGGCCAATGTAGCCAATCAGCCCCAATGACTGGGGTTTGAACTGCTTGCCGTAGTGCAAACCGAAGTTATCGCAGCCCGACTGCACCGCCGCCTCTTCCAGCACCTGACAGTAGTTCGGCAGGCCAAGACTCAGCGTCGGCTGTTGCAGCAGTTCAGGATTAATGCGGCACAGCCCCAAAACCCGATCGACATCCGCCCCTTTCGACAGAATAAATTCGCTAAGCCCCGATGCCGCCGCGGCCAGAACGCCGCGATTGCCAGCCTCGTGCTGCCCCAGCGCGCTGAGCGCACCGTTCAAACCCGGCGTGAAGCCGGTTAGTGGTTGAAGTAAAGGTTCAGTGTGCATGCGCTTCCACTCCATAAGGCAAACAGGTCAGGAAGTTCTGCAAGTTTCGTACCAGCCCGGCGGGAAGAACAAATGCAGTCAGGACAGAGGGTTAGCGCCGCAGGGATAGGACTAAGCCCGTGCGGCGCACAGAAAACGTGCAGCCTGCTTCACGCCCGAGCCTGATGTTGCGGCAGGCGCGCGAGATAATCGCGGCACAAACGCAGGCTTTCGGCTTCCCAATCATCCCCTAGACTTTGCGCCATTTCGGTGGTGGCGTGCGATCCGCGCCAAGCCAACAGTTGGATCCGCCGCTGGACGATCATCGTGGGGATCACCGCCAGATCTGCCTCACTCAGCGGGCAGACGCGCTGATAGCCGCGCAGCCAGTGCTCGACCCACTCGGAGGCGCGCGGGTGGTGCTCGACAAAGCTAATCGCCGCCGCCGCGTCATGCATATACCAGCCCATGCCGCAGTCGTCGAAGTCAATTACTCGGGTTTCGCCCTCATGCAGCAGCAGGTTGGTGAGGCGCAGATCGGCGTGGATAAGCCCGTAACGTTCGCTGCTTTTGCCATAGTCTTGCAGCACCTGATGAATGTGCTCGATGGTCTCTTCTATCAGCGGGAAATCCTCTTCGCGCAGCCCCGGCGCGTCCTGCCAGCGCCCCCAATGACTCTGCAGCCCGACCATGGTGTCGTGATCCCAGACGATGCGTCGGAACCCTTCGGGCTTGGCCCAGCTCCGGCTGTGTTGGTGCAGGCGCGCCGTCACCTCTCCCAGTTGGGCAAAGGCGCGCGGGTCAACCTCGGTGGTCGGCATCTCGCCCTCAATCCAGTGGAAGAAGGTGACATTGCGGCTTTCGCCGTCGCTTACCGGCAGGGTCTGCACCCGCTGGCCGTCGAGCGCCACAATCGCCTCCGGCACCATGATGCCGGTATGACGCAAGGCATCCAGCCACGCCAACTCGCTCTCTATCTCGTCACGATGGTGGTAATCCCCGCGATGAATGCGTAAGGCAAAACGCTGGCCGCTGTCGCCACGCACCAAGAAAGTGGCGTTTTCCGAGCGGCACAAAAGAGATAACTCCCCGTGAAAAGCGGCGGGATAGCGCAGCAGCGCCTCGCGAGCTAACTGGGTCAGGCTGGCGGCATCAAGCGTATCGGACTGTTTAGCATTCATAGTGTTCACTCCGGCAGGTGGCAATCAATCAAATGAATCTGCCTTCAGAATGAGAGTCCGCGGCGTTTGCTGCTTGACCCGGCAATAGTAAATGTTGACCGTAGACGCCCCTCACCCCCCACGAGGCGGAAACTTGACCTCAGGGCGCGCGAATCGCCATTCCACAGTCAAGTTTTGCCGTAGTGACCAGCGCATTATCAAAACACCTTCATCACCGGAACCTCCGGTATCGAGAACTTCATCGCCTGTCAGGAGAAATTATCATGTTGAAAACCAATGCCTTTGACGCCGCAGCCAGCAGCAATATTCCGGCTGAGAATTTGGCGATGATTGAGCGCCGCCGCCGTTTACTCGGCCCGGCCTACCAGCTGTTCTACAAGAATCCGGTGCATCTGGTGCGCGGCGAAGGGGTGTGGGTGTATGACGCCGAAGGCCGCCGCTATCTCGACGTGTACAACAATGTGCCGTCGGTCGGCCACTGCCACCCGCACGTGCTGGAAGCCTTGGTGCGTCAGGCTTCAACCCTCAACACTCATACACGTTATCTGCATGAAAATGTGCTGAATTTCGCCGAAAAGCTGGTCGGCACCATGCCCGCCGAGCTGAGTCAGGTGATGTTCACCTGCACCGGCAGCGAGTCCAACGATTTGGCCCTGCGCATCGCCGAGGACTTTACCGGTGGCACCGGGGTGATTGTGACCGAGTTCAGTTACCACGGCATGACCAAAGCCATTGCCGGGCTGTCGGCGTCGATGGGGCCTTACGTCAAGGTGAATGGCGATGCGCGGGTGATCCCAGCACCTATCCATAACCCGGCCAATCCGGCGGAAGTGGGCAAACGCTTCGCCAATGACATCCGCGCGGCGCTGGCCGATATGCACCGTCACGGCATAAAACCGGCAGCGCTGATGATTGACACCTTCTTTACCAGCGACGGCGGCTTCTTTGACCCGGCCGGGTTCTTGAAAGAGGCGATTGAGGTGATCCACGACGCCGGGGCGCTGTACATCGCCGACGAAGTGCAGCCGGGCTATGGCCGTTCGGGAGAAACCATGTGGGGCTTCCAGCGCCACGGCGTGCTGCCGGATATCGTCTCCCTCGGCAAGCCGATGGGCAATGGTCATCCGATGGCGGGCATCACCATTCAGCCGCATATTTTGCAGCGTTTCGGCAGTGAATCGAGCTATTTCAACACCTTTGGCGGCAACACGGTCTCTTCCGCCGTCGGCCTCGCCGTGTTGGAAGTAATTGAGCAGGAGAACCTGATCCCGAGCGTGGGCCGCGCGGGCAAAGCCATTCTCGACGGCATCAGCGCGCTGGCCCAGCGTTTCCCAGCCATTGGCAGCGTGCGCGGCGCGGGTCTGTTTGTCAGCGTGGATTTCGTCACGGCTGACGGCGCGCCGGACTCGGTGACCGCGCTGGCGGTGGTCAACGCCCTGCGTGAAGAAGGCGTGCTGATTGGCGCGTCCGGGCCGCACGCCAACATCCTCAAGATTCGTCCACCTTTGGTGTTTACCGCCGAACACGCAGAGATTCTGGTCGGCGCGCTGGAGAATGTCCTGAGCAAAATGTTCTGAATATCCCTTTAACTGGTTTCAGGAGAGCACAATGACAACACAACTTAAACCGACGCTGGGCACGGTACACTTGTGGGCGATTGCCGTGGGGCTGGTGATTTCCGGTGAGTATTTTGGCTGGAGCTATGGCTGGGGCGTGGCCGGTACGCTGGGCTTTCTGGTGACCACGCTGCTGGTCGCCACCATGTACACCTGCTTTATTTTTAGTTTTACCGAGCTGACCACTGCCATTCCTCACGCCGGTGGGCCTTTCGCCTACAGTCGCCGCGCCTTTGGGGAAACCGGCGGGTTAATTGCCGGGATGGCCACGCTGATTGAGTTCGTGTTTGCGCCCCCGGCCATTGCCTTGGCTATCGGCGCTTACCTCAACGTGCAGTTTCCCGACCTCAATCCTAAAGTGGCGGCCTTTGGTGCCTATATTGTGTTTATGGCGCTGAATATTCTCGGCGTGAAGCTGGCCGCGATGTTCGAGCTAGTAGTTACCGTGCTGGCGGTGCTGGAGCTGCTGGTGTTTATGGGCGTGGTCGCGCCGGGCTTTAGCGTGAGTAATTTTGTGCTCAACGGCTGGGCGGGTGGCGAGCATTTCGGCTTACCGGCGTTTTCCGGCATTTTCGCCGCCATTCCCTTCGCTATCTGGTTCTTTTTGGCCATCGAAGGCGCGGCAATGGCCGCCGAGGAAGCCAAAGACCCAAAACGCACCATTCCCAAAGCCTATATCAGCGGAATTTTAACGCTGGTGGTACTGGCGATTGGCGTGATGGTGATGGCCGGTGGCGCGGGCGACTGGAGCAAGCTTTCTAATATTAATGATCCTCTGCCGCAGGCGATGAAGATGGTGGTTGGCGAGCACTCCGGCTGGATGCACATGCTGGTGTGGATTGGCCTGTTCGGGCTGGTTGCCAGTTTCCACGGCATTATTTTGGGCTATTCGAGGCAGTTTTTCGCGCTGGCTCGCGCCGGATATTTACCTTCCGGGCTGGCAAAACTGTCACGTTTTCAGACGCCACACCGGGCAATTTTGCTCGGCGGCGTGATTGGTATCGCGGCGATTTTCAGCGACGGGCTGATTAATCTTCAGGGCATGTCGTTGACGGCGGCGATGATCACCATGGCGGTGTTTGGCGCGATTGTGATGTATATCATGAGCATGCTGAGCCTGTTCCGCCTGCGCAAGATTGCCCCAGAGATGGCACGCAGCTTCCGCGCGCCGGGCTATCCGCTGGTTCCGGCCATTGCGCTAGTGCTGGCAGTGGTCTGTCTGCTGGCGATGCTGTGGTTCAATTTGGTGATTGCCGGGGTGTTCGTGCTGTTTATGGCGGTGGGTTATCTCTATTTCGCGGCCACCAAGGTGCAGCGCACCAGCGCGCCAAAAGATCTGATGTTAGAGGGGGAGTGAAAAGAAGTGGGTCTGCTTTTGGCTTCTTGAGGTTTGCGGTCGATTGGTGATGGATAGTTGATCGAGACTGACGGGCTTACTAAGGGGTGAGGCGTCCCTGCGGGAACCTCATCCCCTTAGTTTCCCTGATATCGGACTTCACTGGACGGTTAAGGGCGATTTTGGGGTGGGGTTATAGCTATTGGGTGAGAAGAAAGGGTCTGCTGGGGGAATGGCAGACCCTTTTCTTTTTGGGGTGGGTAAGTAAGAAGGATTAGAGTGGCATACGTTCCTGCGGCCACAGCCACGCGGCACCGCGCACGCCGCTGGAGTCGCCGTGGGTGGCTTTGAGGATTGGCGTTTCGCACTCGCCGCCAAATACCCACTGTTTGAGCAGTAAAGGCACGGTCTGGTAGAGACGGTCGACGTTGCTCATGCCGCCGCCGAGGACAATCACGTCCGGGTCGAGGATGTTGACCACGTTTGCCAAAGCTTTTGCCAGTCGGCGCTCATAGCGGCCCAGCGCCAGTTCGGCCACGGCGTCGCCTTCATCGGCTAATTTGATGATCTCCGGCCCTTTCAGGCGCTGGGTTGAGAGGCGGAAATAGTCCTCTTCAAAACCGGTGCCTGAGCAGAAGGTTTCGACACAGCCTGATTTCCCGCAGTAACACGGCACTTCCTGTGAGAAACGAATTTCGTCTTCGTCCGGCCAAGGCAGCGGGTTATGGCCCCACTCTCCGGCGTTGCCGTTGCCTCCGGCATGGACTTCGCCACTGAGCGCAATGCCGGAGCCACAGCCGGTGCCGATGATCACCGCGAAGACCGCTTTTTTGCCCGCGCCCGAGCCATCGGTGGCTTCGGAGACTGCCAGACAGTTGGCGTCATTGGCGATGCGCACTTCGCGCTCGAGCAGTGTGGCGAGGTCTTCGTCGAGCTGCTGGCCGTTAAGCCACACCGAGTTGGCATTTTTCACTTTGCCCGTGAAGGGCGACAGCGTGCCGGGAATGCCCAGCCCGACGCTGCCGCGCTGACCGGTGGCTTTTTCGGCGTCCAGCACCAGCCCTTCGATGGCTTTTAGGGTCTTTTCATAATCATTTCGCGGCGTATCTACGCGCTTGCGAAACAGCTCGCGGCCTTCGTTGGACAGCGCGATCACTTCGATTTTTGTTCCACCTAAGTCAATGCCAATACGCACGGGTGCCTCACTTGGTTTTGTCTGCGATTTCTGGTGTTCAGGTTAATCAGTGTAGAGCCCAGCGACCAGTCTGCGAGAAGATTTCCTAACGACGACCGCCGCTCAATTGGGTATCATGCCGCCCTGCATTCGATAAATCAGCGTACCACGGGTACGCACGGACAGGGATAACATCATGTTATGGTTTAAAAATTTGTTGGTCTACCGTTTGAGCCGTGAAGTCTCTTTGTCTGCCGACGAGATGGAAAAGCAGTTAAGCCAGTTTACCTTTACGCCTTGCGGCAGTCAGGACATGGCGAAGACCGGCTGGGTGTCTCCTATGGGTTCACACGGCGGCGACGCGCTGACCCATTCGCACAATGGCCAGATCCTGCTTTGCGCCCGTCAGGAGCAGAAGATCCTGCCCTCTCCGGTGATCAAGCAAGAGCTTCAGGCCAAGATCGAACAGATCGAAAGCGAGCAGCATCGCAAACTGAAGAAAACCGAAAAAGATTCGCTGAAAGATGAAGTGCTGCACAGCCTGATGCCGCGCGCCTTCAGCCGTTTCAGCCAGACCTTTATGTGGATTGATACCGTCAACGGCCTGATCATGGTTGACGCCGCCAGCGCCAAGAAAGCGGAAGATATGCTGGCCCTGCTGCGTAAGAGCCTCGGCTCGCTGCCGGTGGTGCCGTTGACCATGGAAAGCCCGATTGAGCTGACGCTGACCGAGTGGGTTCGCTCAGGCGAGACGCCTGCTGGCTTCACGCTGCAAGACGAAGCCGAGCTGAAGGCGATTCTGGAAGAAGGCGGCGTGATCCGCTGTAAGAAGCAGGCTTTGGTCAGTGATGAGATTGCCACCCATATCGAAAATGGCAAGCTGGTGACTAAGCTGGCGGTTGACTGGCAGGAGCGCATCGCCGTGGTGCTGGCTGACGACGGCAGCATCAAGCGCCTGAAGTTCAGCGATGTTATCCGCGAGCAGAATGACGACATTGACCGCGACGACTTCGCGCAGCGCTTTGATGCCGATTTCATCCTGATGACCGGCGAACTGGCCGCGTTGATTCAGAATCTGGTGGAAGCACTGGGCGGCGAAGCGCAGCGTTAATTCTCGCGCCAAGCTAAAAACAAAGGACGCGATTTGCGTCCTTTTTTCTATCTGCCGGTTGGCGGTCAGACGTTATTTATTCAGGTATTTGCACAGGTAAGCCGTTGACTCAACCACTTGCAGGTTGAACTCGCTGTGGCCTGGGACATAGAATTTTTCGCCTGGCTCGAAGACCTGCCAGTCAGGGGAACCCGGCATTAACACTTTCAGGGAGCCGAGCAGGACGGTCATCTCTTCAGGCTTGTCGGTGCTGAAGGTGTATTCGCCCTTTTCCATCACGCCGACGCTTGCTGCACAGCCGGCACTGTCGCTGTCAAAACCAATCGACTTAACCTTCCCTGCAAAATACTCATTATTTTTCAACATAGATTGGCCCTTCGCGATAATTTTAAGAGTCTCCATATTAGGGGCAGAAAAGGCCCGCTGTCACTGATTATTGTTGGTTTATGGAGGAGTCCCGAGGTGTGCCGCAAACGCAGGAAAGGGATTTGATTTCACCGGGGCGCAGTGCCATTCTGGACAGTTGTGAATCTGCCCCTTTCCGCCACCGATTGATAGGTCATCCGCATGTCTTTGCCGCTGGAACTCCATCGTTTACTGCCCGCTTTTATTAGCGCGGCGCAGAGTGAGAACTTTTCGGCCGCCGCGCGCCAGTCCGGCGTGACGCCTGCCGCCATCAGCAAAAACATCCGCGTGCTGGAAGAAAAGCTTGGGCTGAGGCTATTCGCCCGCAACACCCACAGCGTGGTGCTGACCGATGAAGGCAAAGCCCTGCTGGCGGAGATCCAGCCACTGTGGCAAGCCCTCGCTTCGACGCTTGAGAACGCCACCAGCCGCGACGGTCAGCCTTCAGGCAGCGTGCGGGTTAGCGTGATCCCCGGGTTCGGCCAGTTGATGCTGATGCCGCTGCTGCCGGAATTCCTCAAACGCTATCCGCAAATCAATCTCGACCTCTCTTTGGAGGCGCGGGTGGTGAATTTAGTGGCCGAAGGTTTTGACGTGGGAATTGGCAATCGCGTCGACCCGGATAGCCGCCTGATAGCCCGCCAGCTCAGCCCAATGCGCAATATTCTGGCTGCTTCTCCGGGCTATTTGCGGCAGTTTGGTACGCCTGCTGCGCCAAGTGATTTGGCTCATCATCAATGCCTGTTGCATCGCAATCCGGGCAATAATCAGATAGTGAAGTGGCCGCTGGCCGAGCCTTTCCAGACCAGTGAGCTACAGGGGCGGATTGTCGCCTCGCGTCCCGATTTGCTGATTAACGCCGCGCTGGCCGATTTAGGCATTGTCTGTCTGGCAGACTGGTATGTGAACCCGCATGTGCAAAGCGGCGAGCTGGTGCCGGTGCTGGAAAGCCATTGGCAGCCCGGCGTGCCGCTGTGGCTCTATTACAGTTCGGCGGATTTACCGCCGAGAGTGCGGGTATGGGTGGAGTTTGTGCTGGAGCACTTTCGCGGCTGAACCACTGAAATTCACGCATAAAAAAGGCCTGTAAATCAGGCCTTTTTCGCATTCAGATTGGGTGTAACTCAGACGATAAGCTCGGCAGCCAGCTTGGCAACCAGCACGTTTGACAGCAGAACCGGAATACCCAGCTTGCTTTGCAACAAGTCGCCGTGATGGCGGTGATAGCCAATACAGTCCAGCACCACCACCTGCGCACCCTGCTCTTCAAGGGCCAGCGCGGCTTCTGTCAGCTTGGCTTCATCAGCCAGATAAGGGCTGGCGACGGCGAAACAAGGCTTTTTCGACAGCTTGCGCCACTTGTTTGCCTGCTCCTCAATTTGCTCTTCAACCGGCACCACGATGCCCACCTGATGCGTGCCGACAATCGCGCCTACCAGCGGCGGAATAATACGGTCCGGCTCAAGCAGCATGGCAGTTTGGGCTTTAAGCCCGTGAAACTCGCCGGTGCAGAGCAGCAAAATGGTTTCGCAGCCCAGCTCTTCCAGCCAGTTCACTTTTTCTTGCAACCCGCGCTCAACGTGCCACGATCCGAGAGTCACCTGCGTGCCGTCTAATAGACGAGAAACCAGCAGCGGTTCACCCTCTTCAGGGGAGAAACGCTGCTCGATTTGTTCAGAAGTGAGTCCGTCGAGCAGGCCGACGTGGGTCACAGACTCTTCAGGAAGATATTCCATCAACAGCGGCATAATGTCGCTGCGTGGAGCCTGACCGATAGTCAGCGTCGCAAAGGAAGTCATCATAATGCTTAGTTCCGGCTTTGCAGGTGGCGCAAGCTTCCGTACAGCGAC
This sequence comes from Ewingella americana ATCC 33852, assembly GCF_000735345.1. Taxonomy (GTDB): domain Bacteria; phylum Pseudomonadota; class Gammaproteobacteria; order Enterobacterales; family Enterobacteriaceae; genus Ewingella; species Ewingella americana. Next base: position 125,801 of record NZ_JMPJ01000064.1, read on the forward strand.
AACAACAGTTGATATTCGTCGGCATCAAAGAACTGACAGGTGCCACGACCAAACTCTTTAGCGACTTCAACGGCAAATTTCGCCGTCAGTGCGATATCGACTTCATGGCTTGCGCCTGTTCCACAACCCGGAACCACTGATTCAGCGGTAATTGCCACACCCACCACCGGCACGTCAGTCGCCGTTGAAGGTTGCAGAATGCTGTTCAGGTGGTGAACACCATTGCCATAAGGCGTGATGTCCTGAGTGGTTATTGGGAAAGTTACCGCCGGTTTGCCGCTGGTCATTTCCATAATGCGCAGTAAATCTTCGGATACGCGCAGAATATAACCCTCTTTAACCGTTGGAGAAATCGCAAAACCTTTATGGTTTATGATTCGGTTACCTTTGGTGGTATCAATGGACAAAATAGCGTCCACGCCCGCTACCACTTCGTTGTCATTCATGGTGACGTCGTCGATTGGCGAGTCCATGAAATCCACAGGATCATGAGGTCGAGTCGGCGCATTCGGGCAGATATGGGTAGTGACGATAACATCACCAGCCAGCACATCACCTTTACGCTGCATTTCAGCCAGCTTAAGAGCCGCGCTGATCGCCGCGATAGCGCCATCGGCGTCAGACACCACGCCAATGCGCGTCGGACGCGCACCGATGCCGCCTAAGCGACCGATAATCCCGAGCGTTGGCGCACTGCCGCCGCTGATTTTACCGTCGCTACCCGGCAGCGTGATTTTAACAAAATCAGTGCCGCCTTTCGGGCCATCAGCGCGGTGCGTGGTCGCCGTTACGCCAGAATATCCAGCGAACAAATCCACCACATCCTGACCGCTGACGTACGCGTTATCGATCAGTTCGAACACCGTTAATGTCTGTTGCAAACTCATGGTGCTTTCCTCTTGGTACTTCGCGACAGACGCTGCGAGAGCGCACATGCCAAAACTGCCGCGATAGCCGTTCATTTCTTTTCACTATGAGATGAAAGAATGAATCGGTCTGTTTTTACGTTTGGCTTCGTGAGCCCTGGTGTTGGTGCAGTATTCTCGTCGTCTCTCGAGCCAGCCGGTACGCTGACCGGACTCGAAAGGGTTGGAGTATTATTTAGCCTTAGAGCTGAAAATCGAGTTAAAGAAGCTGTACAGGGCATCACCGGCAATAAAGCCTGCCGCCAGAATCTCCATCGGCGTGCGACCCTTCTCACCCCAAATACGGATGATGATGATACGCAGCACGATACCGGTGATAACCGCCCATCCAGCCATAACGCTGTTAATCAGCAAACCGGTCGCCAGCAGCACACCGAGCTGGCGCTTAGGCCCGCCGATAAGCTGAATTAACGCGCCCGGAATGGCCCAAATCATTAAGCTGTATGCGATACCCGGCTGCGCGCCCGCCTGAATTGTCTTGGCGTAGACGCGGGCTACTGGCGGAACTAAATCCTGCGCGAAGTAGCCGATGTGGGCATACCAGACCACCGGAATGGCAATCACAAAAGCAATCAGTGCGGCGAACAGCTGGATGCGACGCCCGAGCAGTTCAGCCTGTAAATCTTTCCCGTAGCCGCGCAGGATAAAGCCTGCTTTCAGGTCAAAGCCCATGTCGGCGAAGGCCGGGCCAGTGGCGGCAGTAAAGCCGGTCAGCACGCAGAGCGCCAGCGGCGGGAAGCCAATCAAGATACCGACAATCAGCGTGATCAGCGCCACGGCAAAGGCCGGGAACCAGCCCGAGTGCATGGCGGCGATGCCGACAATCAACTCATGGAAGAAGGCAGCAAAGGCGGCGTAGACGATGAAGGCAATCAGCATGCCGAGTGACATCTCGCTGTACAGACCGCCCGCCAGCGCCAACAGTGCGGCAATGGCAATGTAACCAAAAGCGCCCAAGCCCAGTGCTTTACGCACTTCGGTAGTTGGCTGCGTGAAGCTGGCTTTGGCTTCGGCATTTTTCGCCCGCACCACCTGCACCACTTGAATCAATGAAACCAGCCCCGCGCCCACCATCATGCCGTGTGGGATGTACATCGCGTTGAGGTCCATACCCGCCAAAGGCTGCGCATAAGCGCGGATCAGCAGGCCGATACCAAACATGCTCAAGGCCCAGATATTGCCGATAAATGCCGTACCGAAGGCAGCCATCGGGATCTTCAGCATCGCGCCGCCAAGGCCGACAATCACGCCAGCCACCAGCAGCCAAGCTTGGCGCCCACCTTTGTCACCCGCCTTGATAGCTTCTGCGGCGGCAACCCCAGGTGGCCATGCATTGCTGGCCGGGAACACCTTGGTGTCGAACAGACGGTAGAGCAGGTAAGCGTCCAGCAACATGGCAACGGACACGCCGATAAACATCGGTAAAATAAGCTGCGGCTGTCCCATAACGTAAGGGATAGCAATCGGCATCAGCAGGCTGTTCGCGGCACCAAAGGTGGCGGAAGAGATAACCGTCTGCGCTAAGTTTTGTGTGTGAATAGAACGATAACGTTGAAAGGCTTGCATCGGAATGCGCGCCAACAGCATGGCAAATAACGCGCCAATAATTGACGTGTTAGGCGTCACGCCCAATGTGGTTATCAACTGCACGCCGATGATGGCTCCCAATAAAGAGAGCAATACCATCACAATTAATGTGCCAACATCCCTGAGTGGATTCTGCTTATTATTTTGAAGCTCATGTTGTGCCATAACTGCCCCTGAGATTGGTGCAAATAAACGCGTTATTTTCGCTATTAAGATCCACAGTTCTTAAATGGCAAAAAGTCGCGGTGAGGTATCAGTCTATTGCCAATACTCATCACCCAATTTTTCAGCTAATTGCTGAGTGACGGCCAGCAGCCCCTCTTTGATTCCGGCAGGAATATCATGACCCTCTTGTGGCGAAGGAAACGATAAACACAGTCCCACCATCTCATTGCGGTGCTTATTGCTAATACTGGTGGCTAATGTACTGATACCTTGCAGAGTTTCGTTGCATGCATGAGACACGCCGTTTTCCCGTATCTCCGCAAGGCGGGCTAATAATGCCTCTAAAGTTTGCGGAGAATTGATCGAATTAACACGATAATCAGTGCCAAATCGTTGAATGACATCATCAATACTGTGGCGCGCCAAAATTGCGCGACCAATGGCAGTTTCATGAGCTGGCAGTAAACTCCCCGCCGGTGTCACCACTTGTAAATAGGTTCTGCCGGGGAACATGCGCATAACCATAATATCGCGCCCCGACAGCATCGAAATATAACCCGTACACTGCGTGGATTGCCCGAGCTGCGCCATATAAGGCGAAGCGGCATCGACCAAAGGTGCCGATAAATAGTGGCTGGCAACCGACAGCAGTAATTTGCCAATGCGATATAAACGGCTATCAGGATCGCGTTCTAATAATCCCTGCCCTTCCATCGTCATTAATAAGCGCGACGCCGTGCTTTTTGGCAATTTCAGGTGCTCGACCACATCACTGAACGACAGACCGGGATGGCCCTGTCGGCTTCCTTGTTGGGAGAATAATTTTAATACCGCAGAAGCGTTTTCTAATGTGGTCATGCTTGCAGTTCCGTTATGTGGAACCCAGTTCCTGTAAGATTGAGTAAAAATTAAATCCGATAAGGAACAGGGTCAAGATGTTTCTTTTTTGTAAGTTAAATAAGGTTGTTTAAATATGCTTCACAGGGGATAGGCAGAAGCCTTTTCAGACAATTCAACGCGGCTTTTCAGCACATTAAGCCGCATTGAATTTAATTGTCAGAATATTGCATCAATTGTGACCGGGGCGGCCTTAACTGATGTCTTCATCTTCATAGCGACGTTTGGAATCTAAAGCTTCTTGTTCGGTTTCGTGTTCGCTGATCAAGGTATTGGGTTTCGGATGGTCGGCGCGCAGCTCGTACCATGTGACCGTTTTGCCCGGCTCGCCCTTTTCAACCGGCACAATGTAAGCTTTACGAGGATAGGGAGGCTGGCTCGGCATAAAAACTCCTTGGACTTGAGTGAATGCATTAACTTGCAGTGAGTTAAGTATAGACACTCCACCGCGCGAGCTGAGAAAGCCTGAGTCGGAAGCCTCTGAAAAGCAAAACGGGCCAGCAGGCCCGTTAAGTATCAATGACTGAAAGCGCTGGTGACTAGCGAGCCACCGGCGCGGCCAGTGCATCCAGAATGGCGTCGACAATGCTCGCCGGGTCTTGGGTGCCGTCAATCACGATGTGCGCGGCTTCCTGATAGAGGTTTTCACGCTCGTTCAGCACTTGCAGCATCTCTTCGGTGATAGGTTTGCCGGTCAGCGTAGGGCGCTGGTCTTCCAGAGGTGACTCTTCAAGGCGCTGAGCTAACGTTGCCGCCGGAGAGCGCAGATAAATGACGGTACCGGTACGGCGCATAAAGGCGCGGTTTTCCGCCGCCAACACAATCCCACCGCCGGTTGCCACCACGGTCTGGGGAGCGCTGGTGCTTTCAAGCGCCTGAGTTTCACGACGGCGGAAGCCTTCCCAGCCTTCGCGCTCAACAATTTCAGCCACGCTGAGTTTGGAGGTTTGCAGCAGATAGCTATCGGTATCCACAAATTTAAAGCCCAACGCCTGCGCCAGCGCGCTGCCTACCGTGGTTTTACCTGCGCCGCGTGCGCCTATCATGAAAATGGGTTGAGTCATTACTGCTGTCCTTTAAGCCCCGGAGCTTCTTCCATCCAAAGGATGAATAGTCTGATGAGTGTCAAAACCGCCAAATTGTACTCGCGAGATAGTACAACAAAAAAGCCTCATCAACAGGTTTTTATCACCCGTTGGTGAAGCTTAGAAGACGTGCGGTCTTTTGATTAGCCCGACTGCGGGCGTTCATCGCCTGCGCAGTGGGCATGATACTCATAAATAATGATGGCGCAATATTTGCGGAGAGCAACCATATTGCCTAGGGATATCTCCCGATTTAACGCGGCTTACACACGTAAACCAGCGCGGGCGGGAAATTTTTCACTACGCGGATCTTCTGCCAGGTGAAGTACCGAGAGAGCATTTTTTCGGATAAATGACTGTATTGAAACTGAACCATCACGCCGTTGTTGGCTTTAAGGCGCTGCTGGGCCTGTTGCAATATCTTCATGCTGATGCGCGTTGGCATAGACAATAGCGGCAGGCAGGAGAAGATGGCGTCGAAATCGCCTTCCAAAAACTCCGCCGAATGAGCCATCACCTGCAAGCGCGGATCGTCAATCAGGTTAAGTTTGTGTACAAAGCTGGGTTGGATCTCAAACGCCTGAAGATGAGCATCGGCCCGCATGTTGCTCAGGATGCGTTTGGTCAACACGCCGTCGGCCGAGCCAAGCTCAGCAATCTTCAAAGACTTCGCCCAGTCAATTTGGCTAAGCATCGAGCGACACAGCCAAGGCGAGGACGGCATGAGTGTCCCCATCGTTCGTGGCGAAGAGATAAAATTCTGTAGATAAAAAAATTGATTTTGCAGCGATACCCGGGTGTTTCTGATAGTCAGTTTTGTCGCATTTAACATGTTTTATAACCCCTGGGAAAGTAGACCTCTATCAGAAAGAAAAATTCTTAAGAAATAATTAATTCCTGCATTTAGTTTTCAAATCCGGCGGGGTTTATAAAGCGGAATAAGAACATTCTCTTTTAAGTAGACCTTTGGCTTATTCCTTTTGATTACTTTGTAAGAAAGATTAATAAAATAAACAGTAAGAAATACAAAATAAAAAAGCCGGCTACTTGTGTAGTCGGCCTTTTTGAAGCTGTTTACTGTTAGAAATTACCGGATGGCCCGGCACCTTCTTATGAGTAATGCTTAGCGGTAAAGCTCTACGCTTGCGCGTTCAAGGCTTGAGTCGCCTGGGGTGCTAACACCGATGACGCGGTAGTGGCTCGCGCCTTTATCGGCAGCTTCGGCATTCAGTTGATCTTTAATACTGCCCGGTGCCCCGCTCATTTGGTTGATAGAAACCACACCCAATGATTGGTAATTACCGCTGTCAGCCTGAGCTGAGGTTATTTGAGTCGCTGCCAGAGCAGAGAAAGAAGCGGTAGTGATGATGGCTGCTGCAATAATAGGTAAGATTTTCATGATGCACACCTTTGCTGTTTGCTGTTCTAAATTCGGTTAATTAATTTTGCGGATGATTTCCGTTGAATTAATTATCCGCCAGCCAATGCAAGATGACGTAATGCGCCGTAAAGATGGTTAATCTTTGTGACGAAAATGAGGAGAGAGTGAAAGCAAAAATTTCAGTGTCAGGAAGGTGCAGCTAATTAAGGATTTTTGATGGAGTTTGATGACGGATATTTACAACCCGAGAAGCAGATTCGCACAAATCGACGCCCGATGGCAATCACTGTTATGATTCTTTTTACTTATTTGAGAAGGGAGTTCGTATATGGCTGGAACCAGCCTTCTGGCATTGATCGATGACATTGCTTCAATCCTTGACGACGTTGCCGCGATGAGCAAAGTGGCCGCCAAGAAAACCGCCAGCGTGTTGGGCGATGACTTGGCACTTAACGCTCAGCAAGTCAGCGGCGTTAAAGCTGACCGGGAGCTACCCATTGTCTGGTCAGTTGCAAAAGGTTCATTGATTAATAAGGCAATTTTAGTGCCACTGGCGCTGTTAATCAGTGCATTTGCCTCATGGGCTATTACGCCATTGTTGATGATTGGCGGTGCATACCTTTGTTATGAAGGTTTCGAAAAGGTGGCGCACAAGCTGTTGCACGGCAAAGAAGATAAGCACCAAAAAGCGGATACCTCGCGCGAGGTTAAATCCGAGGCTGATATTGCCAAGGTAGAAAAAGAGAAGATTAAAGGTGCCGTGCGCACTGACTTTATCCTCTCAGCCGAAATTATTGTCATTTCGCTGGGAACGGTGGCTGCCGCGCCGTTTATGAGTCAGGTGACCGTGATGGTGCTGATTGCTATCGCCATGACGCTGGGCGTTTACGGCTTGGTTGGACTGATTGTGAAAATCGATGACGCCGGTTTGTATCTCAGCAAGCTGCGCGGTGAAAGCAGCCTGATGAAAGGCGTGCGCGCGTTCGGCGGCATGGTGGTTAACGCCGCGCCGCTGCTGATGAAAACCCTGTCCGTAGTCGGCACCATCGCCATGTTCTTGGTCGGTGGCAGCATCATCAGCCACGGGTTGCCCTTCATGCACAGTCTGGTTGAAGTGCTCAATCACGGGCATCAGGGCTTTGTCAGTACGCTAATCACTGGCGCGACTGATTTGGCTGTCGGCCTGATTGTCGGTGCCGCCGTGCTGGGCGTCGTCGCCCTCGGCCAGAAGATCTTTAAGAAAGGCTAAGATTTTTAAGAAAGGTTAAGAAGAGGGGCCGCGGTGTATCTCGCGGCCCCTCTTCTTTATATAGCTTACAGACACTTGCCTAACCGCTAGCTTTTCTTCGCAATGATAAAGGCCAAATCCACGGTAAAGGTGCCGTCCTCTTGGATCTCAAAGTGTTGAATCACTTCGTCTGACATCGCCTTCTGCAACTCACGAATCGCCACCACGAAGTGCTCTGGGGTGCGCATTCTCTCGACCCAGCTTTTAAACTCTAACTGCGAGCGCCCAGAGGTTAACTCTTGGACTAACAAACCGGCTTCGCTAAACAGCGTCAGCCACTCACCCGGCGCATAGTTGTGAACGTGCGAGGTGTCGCGCAGTTTTTCAATGGTCTGCAAAAAGATGTCTTTAACCGGCTGGCCGGTCGAAGCCAGATCCATCATGATCATGATACCGCCCGGCTTCAACACGCGGCGCACTTCGCGCAGTGCCTGACCGACGTCGTGCCAATGGTGGGCAGAGTAACGGCTGATAATAATGTCGGCGCTGCCGTCGGCAAACGGCAGAGACTCCGCCACGCCACGCTCAACGCTGATATTGGCTAAGCCTTTGTCCTTCGCCGCCTGACTGACCACTTCCAACATTTGCGCTGACAGATCATAGGCAACCACTTCTTTCACCGCCTTCGCCGCAACGAAGCTGGCATGCCCTGCTCCACAGCCTAAGTCGATAACTCGGGCGTCCGGGTGTGATTGCAGCAGCTGGCCTAAACGTTGTAAATCAGCACCTTGAGAGTGGACAATGCTGGTTAAGTAATCCTGCGCCTGTGAGCCGAACTGCTTATCGACCGTCTGACTGTGACTGTTTTTGCTTTCCATTGTGTGCTCCTGCCTGCCGTTATTGTTGTTTTGTCGGTTTTCTGGACTTGACCAAAATGGCCGTAGAAACACTATAGGTATTGTTTTATACGGGTACAATATGAGCATTTATACTAGTATTAATAACACCCTGTCTGAGGGTTTACTCTGAGTAGCGACGGCGATGAATAACAACGATCCTCTGAATGGCCCGAAGGCATTAGGCGCATTTTTACGCGCACAGCGCGAGCGTACTTCGCCGCAGGATGTCGGGCTGCCCAGCTCGACGCGCCGCCGGACCAGCGGTTTGCGCCGCGAAGAGCTGGCGCAAATCAGCGGCATCAGCACCACTTGGTACACGTGGATCGAGCAAGGCCGGGATGTGTCGATTTCTGCCGCGACGCTTGATCGACTAGCGCAGGCGCTGCGGCTGGAGATCGCCGCGCGCGAATATCTCTTTAGCCTCGCCGAGGTGAAAGATCCGCAGGCCAAAATCACGGATAACACCCCGGATGCGCCTATTCGTGAATCGGTACATCAGCTCAACTGCCCCGGATATTTATTGGATAGCGCATGGAACGTGCTGAGCTGGAACCCGCAGGCCGAGCAGCTTTTCGCTGGCTGGTTGGGGGTCGATCCGCAACCGAACCTGCTGCGCTTTATGTTTCTCAATCCACTGGCCTGCACGCTGGTAGTCAACTGGTCGCAGCGCGCCAAGCGCGTGGTGGCCGAATTTCGCGCCGAAAGCGCCCACTACGCCCATTCGGATGATATTCGCCAAGGGGTTATGGCCCTGCGCGAGGAGAGCGACATTTTCGACAAGTGGTGGACCCAGCAGGACGTGCTGGGCCGCGAAGGCGGTGAACGCCGCTTCCAGCATCCGACTCAGGGCGAAGTGGTTTATCGCCAGCAGACCTTCTTTCCAGCGGGCCATGCCGAATTTAAGCTGGTGATGCTTATCGAACAGCACTAAGCCCAATTGACGGTTTATCAGAGATATGTGAGGCTGAATTGGTCTAAACGATCCCCTTTATTAACGCCCTGACAGGAGTCATCAATGCAAATTCGCCAAATTTATCAGGATGACAATATTGAGATCCGCGTTGCCACTGAACTTGAAGCTCAGCTTCATTTCGACGCTATCAGCGATTCTGTTAAAGAAATTGGTGCGTGGGAAGGTTGGTGCACCGAGCATTACGCACTCAAAGATAGCCGCAAATACTTGGTCGAATGCGCAGAAAAACAGCTTCGCGGCGTGGAGTATAACTTCTGCATCTTTGAACGCGACAGTGGGAAGATAGTCGGCGCGGTGAGTGTGAATCGCATCAATACTGATTACAAATTTGGCAATGTTGGCTACTGGATCCGCAGCGGCTTTACTGGTAAATCTTTGGCAACTATCGCCGCCAAAGCCGCGGCACATTTCGCATTTAATGAGTTAGGGCTTACCCGCGTGGAGATCGTCGCCATGGAGGGGAACTTGCGTAGCCGCCGAGTGGCTGAAAAGCTTGGCGCAGTCTCTGAAGGCTTACATCGCAACCGCCTTTACTTCCACGGCCAGCCGCGAAACGCTTGGATGTATTCATTAATACCCAGCGATCTGGTCGACTGATTAACCTCAAAAATTTAAAAACCTCCCTGCGAATAACTAGGATAAGGCATCAAAATGAGTTCTTCTGCACATACTGTTTCAACCGAATGGCTGGCGAAAAACCTCAATGCGCCGGACGTGGTGATCATCGACTGTAGTAAATCGAAACCGGGCATCACGCCGCCGATTGATTTCCACGGCAAGTATCTTGAATCGCATATTCCGGGGGCGATTTATGTCGAAGTCGACAGCATTTCTGATTGCACTACCGGCCTGCCGCACATGATGCCGACCGCGGAAGAATTTGCCGCGTCGATGAGCCGTTTAGGCGTCGCCGACACCCAAACCATCATCCTTTATGACGAAGGTGACCTGTTCTCCGCCCCTCGCGTTTGGTGGATGTTAACCAGCTTCGGCGCGAAAACCGTTCGCGTGCTAGATGGTGGTTTTAACGCGTGGAAAGCCGAAGGCCGCCCAACCCAAAGTGGCGAAATTGCTCGCGTACCGAGCACCTTTAACGCCAAACTGATTCGCCCGGTAGTGGTTAACTCTCAGCAAGTTCTGGACTCGCTGGGCAAGGTGCAAATCATCGACGCGCGCTCACTGGGCCGCTTCAAAGCGGAACAGCCGGAACCTCGTCCGGGCCTGCACGGCGGCCATATCCCCGGCAGCCTGAGCGTGCCGTTCACCGAACTGACGCAAAACGGCCATTTGAAGTCGCCACAAGAGTTGAAAGCCACCTTCGAACGTCTGGGCGTTGACCTGAATAAACCGGTTATCACCAGCTGCGGCTCTGGCGTAACCGCCGCGGCGTTGGCGTTTGGGCTGGACTCACTCGGCGTGAAAGAGGTGATGCTTTACGACGGCTCGTGGGCCGAATGGGGCAGTATCGACGAAGATTACCCCATCGAAACTCACTAAACCGTGGTTTTGGTTGCAATAAAAAACCGGACTCTGAGGTCCGGTTTTTTATATTTGGAGAGGCTTAGAACTGGCTCACGCCTAGCTGCAAGGCGGCATCTTTCATCTGATGAATCACCTGATACTCCTCGCGCGGCAGTACGGTAAAACCATTGATAAGCAGCTTTTCGCACAGCGCCTGATTATCAGGGTCGGCAATGGTTTGAGCCACCGCCTGCCGCAAAGTTGTCAGTAATTCTGGCGAAGTCGCTGCGGAAGTGATCAACGGCAAGCCCGGTGCCGGTGCGGTTTCGCCAATAATGCTCAAGCCTTCAACCTCTTGCGGAACATAGCGGCGCAACAGATCTAGCGTCACGCAATCTATGGCTGCGATGTCGGCAAGCCCCTGTTGGACGGCGGCGAGAGAGTAGCGGTGACCGCCGGTTTCCAGCTTGTCGCCAAAGAACTTTCCATTCTCAGCCAGTGGCGCAATCAAAGCACGCAGACTGTTGAATCCCGACTGAGAATCCGTGCTGTTGAAAGCCACAGTGCGGCCGCGAAAATCAGCCAAAGTGGCATGGCTATCTTCAGCGCGGACCACCAAGAAACTGCGATAATAAGGTCCATTGCAGCCCGGCGCGCTGTAGTTGAAAGTGCCGACCAGTTGGACCTGCGGCAAGAATTCAACCAATGGAAAACCACAGGTTTGGCTGAGTAGCAAATCAACTTGCTGCCAGTGCCCGAGAAGCGGCTGCGGCCACTCGAGTGTTGGGGGAAGCGAGTCCAAACCGGACGCCGCTAACTTGTTGCGAAGCGCCTGCCAAAATTGCTCGACGTCGTTGAGCTCTACGCCGTACATCGGCAATGAAACCAGCATGCGATACTCCTAAATTCAATATTCCTGACGGGCCTGTTGCTGATAATCATAGCCGCTGAACACCTTAGGCGCATCCGGCTGACCCGGTGCCAGAGGGTGAATTTCAACATGAACCGGCTTCACCGCGTGCTCATTTAGCCACTGAGAATAGCCTTCCACCAAAAAGCCTTCGCTGCGCTGAATGTAGGCTTCTCTTTCAGCCAGATACACCTTACGCAAGGCATACCAAGGCAGGCCGGGTAAGTCATGATGCACCAGATGGTAATTGAGATTGAGGAACAACAAACGCCAGCCGAAACCCGCCTCATTCAGCGTGGAACGGGCCTCTGGTGCTTCATGGGCGCGATGCTCAAAGAAGGAGCGCAGCTTGGTCAGACTCAGCGCTGGGTAACTGACGGCAATGACGAAATAAACTGGCGACAAGCCGCGAAGACTCATCCAGTACAACAGAACCGCCAGCATGGCGATATGGATCACCCACATGGCGATAGTTTTTATCTCGCCTTTAAACAGAGCAAACAGCGCGCCGGAAAGCGTGGCGTAAATATCCAGCAGCGGGCCGACAATCATTCTTCCCGGCAAGGTATTGCGCAGCTTAATCACGGCAACAAACCACGCGGGGAATCTCTCCCAGCGCGCGCGGGTAAAATAGTAACCTTCAGGATCGTCTTCCGGCAGAGTCAGGTGATCGTTGCGATGGTGATGCAAATGGGAGTCGCGGTACAAACCGTACGGATACCAGACTGCCAATGGCAAGCTGCCAAACAGCTGGTTCAGCCAGGCTTTGCGAGTCGGATGGCCGTGGATCAACTCATGCTGTAACGACATATACCAAGTAGTAAACAGCACCAGCAAAGGTGTTGCTACCCACGCACCCAGCGTTTGCCAGAAATAAACCACGGCGAACCACCCGCTGTAGACCGTCACCATCAGTATCCACGTCGGCATTTCCAACCGCCACCACCACGCCTGTGAAAGCTGATGAATATCGGCTCGTTGACGAGCATGTAGATAGTGAGAAGTCGAAGACATAACGGCGCGCCTGAAGTGAAGATGTGGCAATTATCAGGTAGCGGAAAAGGTTAGTTAAGCGACTAATAACGCTTTGATTAGCAAATAAATTGCTAAAGCTGAATAGTAAATAAACACTTGTGGGATAGGTTGAGGTTGATACACTTCGCGCGGGTGCTCAGGATCTTTCCGTTCTGAGCAGCAGTCAAACCGATGTTGTAAGGTTCAGAAAGAGAAAAGCCCCGAATTGAGTAAATCAACCCGAGGCCACTCTTATGCCAGACAACATAAAGGTAGCCTCTTACCCGCCGAAAGGCAAGGAAGCGGAGACCGAGATGCTACAAAAACTGTTCTTAATCAGTCTGATTGTTTTCTGCATAACGCTCATTGCGTTTACGGGGTTAACCCGTAATTCACTGTGTGAAATACGAATCAAACAAGGAGAGACGGAGGTTGCAGCCACTCTGGCTTACGAATCCAACGGGTAAGGCAACCCAAGGGCGGGGCGCAGTGCCCCGCCTCTTGGTTGTTGTGCATCGATCTCTGAGCACCCTTCTCGACTCTGCCAGCCAAATGGTGGGCAGACCGTCGAAATTAGCCTTGCAGATCCTTTTGCAACACCTGAGTAAAGGTGTCCATCGGGCAGAAGCCTTGCTTGTCGGTTTCACAGCCCTCAATTTGCAGGGTCACACGCTGCGGAGGGTTTTTCAGGCTCAGCGGCGTATTGTTGCGAATCTGCTTGGCAGTCGGATAAACGTACTCAATCTTCATCAGATCTTTGTCCGTTTTCTTGTCATGCCAGCGTTGGAACACCACGGCTCCGCTGATCGGCGTGCGCTCGTATTGGCCCGGCAAGGTGTAATCCTTGGTTTTCAGCGCTGCCAATAATGAAGCAATGTTGGAATCATGCCCTACCAGCAGAGCCAGCTTGGCTTTCTGCGCCGACTGCTGATCTTCTGACTTTGCTTGGTCTTTATTTAAAGCCCCAGCGATGAAAGTTAACAGCGGTTTGGCCGCATTGGCGGCAATTGCCGGTGAGCCAAATAGCGTTTCGTGGTACATGTTTTTGATGGTTTCCAACTGAGTCCACTGCTCTGAGGTTTTAATTTTCCCCCACGCCACGTCCTTCATTGGGAAACCTTCATAGTATTGCAACATAAAGGCATCGGCCGCGCCGGTTGCCATGCGCAGTGGCCCGGTGATCCCCGGCTCTTTGCCCTGAGTCAGCACAACGCTCGAAGGCTGAGAAGCCAAATCACACTGCTTATCTTGCTTACACACCTTGGAATTCTGGTAATCCATGATGTTTTGCAGCAGCTGGTAATTTGGTTTAAGGCGCTGATTCAAACCGTCAATTCCACCTTCACCCGCATGCTGATTCACCGAATTCAGCGCATCAGTTTTAAATTTGTCATTCACCTCGGCGGTGATGATTGGGTTGAATACTGGATCCATTTTGCCGATTTCAACCCGGTTGACCACGCTCAAGTCGCACCCCGGAAAAGCACCGCTGATAAAGTGTTTTGCGGTATCGATGGTGCGCGGCAGGCTGTTGGCATAGGAGAATACTTGCCCCGCCGTTGGGCATTGCGCTGCCGGGACCAGCTGCGTCTTAGCCAGCCACGCGCGGAAATAATGCCCCATATGCTCTTCGACCTGCCCACCTTTTGGCGTTAGCAGGCCACCTTCAGTTTGCCATTTAGGCCAAGTGTGAGTCGTGGATTCAGCCAGAACATCACCATAGTTGACCAAGGGAGCGCGAATACCATGACGGCTCATGATCAATACTTGCTGCAACTCCAATGACATATCGGCTGCAAAAGAGGGAGTGGACATCGGCAATAGGCAGGCTAATGCGGTTAGAGCTAATACGCGGTGAGATTTTTTCAATGGTTGATCCTCTGTGATTTCCTTGGCAATAGACATCCACCGTGGCCCAATCTTTTACTTAGATTGGTTCCAGCGGTGAATTTGCAGCATAGGGGAATACATCACAGCATAGAGGGATCAAGGTCACATCAATCAGTTAATGTGACACTTTTATTACAGCCTTGTTAGAACTGATAACGCAGCCAAGCAAAGAAGACGTTGCCGTTGTTGTAAGTCCCCGGAATATAGGTCGCTTGGAAGGTTAACTTATCGTACCCCACCGAAGCTAAAGGCAACACAATCGGTATGGGAATATAAGAGTAATCATCACGCGCCGTCACCGCAGCGGTATAACCCAAGCCTAAGCGGAAGTTTTTATCTTGCGCCGGTTGCCATATTTTCTCATACCCATAACCGCCTATCGGCTCCCATTTATTATGGGAATCTTTGAAGGCCATTAAATAGATGCCGTGCCAGTCGCCGTTCTCATCATAACGAGAAATACCATAACCCCCGCCCCAAGGGCGCTCGTTATATTTATCCGTTTTCTCTTTGTCATAAGTAAGACGGTTGTGCCAAGTAATAACCGGCAGATAGAGATCTTTGTTTGGCGAGTCATTCCAAGTGGTTGAGACGTCATTGGTCCATGAGTCCCACCAGCCCATAAAGCCAGGTCGTTCTGGTGATGTAGCCTGTGCTGCCGGCTCAGCGCCAGCAAAAACGGTCACAGGTAAAATGCAGGATAATATGACTATCCACGATGTAATTTTTTTTGAAATAACCATTTAACTTAATACTCCTTTTTCTAAAGAGCATATTAGCAACTGATGGTTAAATAGGGTTTAAACACCGACTTATCGTTTTGTAAGAAAATATTCCAGAAGTTAACAATCTAAAAACCAAGGAAAACATTAAGAAGAATCCTAAGATTTAATAAGAATAGATCCAGACATTCCTTATAGAAAACAGTAAAAATTAACTTATCAATTAAAGAATTATAGGCTGAAGAAACAGTAATTAATAAACCATGATTAATATTATGGATGAATTCTTATGCGCTAGTGCTCTGTTTTTACGCTAATACCTTTATGGATCACAAAAAAACCGGAGGCAGAAGCACTCCGGTTTTTCATTTCAGCTCAATGTCATCTCAGCTAAACATTAGCCCAGCTGTTTACGCGCATTGCGGAACATGCGCATCCACGGGCTATCCTCGCCCCACTCTTCTGGGTGCCAAGAGTTGCTCACAGTGCGGAACACGCGCTCAGGGTGCGGCATCATCACTGTCACGCGGCCCGACAAGTTAGTGACTGCGGTGATACCGTTTGGTGAACCGTTCGGGTTAGCCGGGTAGTTTTCGGTAACCTGACCGTTATTGTCCACGAAGCGCAGCGCGACCAGATTCGCATGCTCAAGCTGAGACAGATGCACAGCGTCGCGCACTTCAACATGGCCTTCACCGTGGGAAACGGCAATTGGCATACGTGAACCCGCCATGCCCTGCATGAACATGGATGGGCTAGCAGTCACCTCCACTAAGCTGAAACGAGCCTCGAAGCGATCTGACAGGTTACGCACGAAGCGCGGCCAGTGTTCAGCCCCCGGGATCAGCTCTTTCAGGTTCGACATCATCTGGCAGCCGTTACACACGCCGAGCGCCAAGGTCTGCGGACGATGGAAGAAGTCCTCGAACTCTTCACGCACGCGGTCATTAAACAGCACCGACTTCGCCCAGCCTTCGCCAGCGCCCAGCACGTCGCCGTAAGAGAAGCCGCCGCAGGCCACCAGCGCGTGGAACTCTTGCAGATCACGGCGTCCGCTGAGCAGATCGCTCATGTGGACGTCGATCGAGTCAAAACCAGCACGGTGGAACGCCGCCGCCATCTCAACCTGTGAGTTAACGCCCTGCTCGCGCAGCACCGCCACTTTCGGACGCGCGCCCTTAGCAATGTAAGGTGCTGCCACGTCTTCGTCTGGTGCGAAGCTAAGCTTCACGTTCAGGCCCGGATCGCGGTCATGCGTCTTGGCTTCATGCTCTTGGTCGGCGCACTCTGGGTTATCGCGCAGGCGTTGCATTTGCCACGTGGTTTCCGCCCACCAAGTACGCAGGGTGGTGCGGCTTTCGCTGTAAACCGGCTTGTCGCCCTGAGTGATAACGAAACGATCGCCCTGCTCGACGCTGCCCAGATAGTGAGAACAGTCGCCAAGGCCGAATTTCGCCAAAGTCGCTTCAACAGCCGCGCGGTCTTCAGCACGTACCTGTATCACGGCGCCAAGCTCTTCGTTGAACAGCGCTGCCAGCGCGTCTTTACCTAAAGCTGCGATATCAACATTCAGCCCGCAGTGGCCCGCGAAGGCCATCTCGGCCAGCGTCACCAGCAGGCCGCCGTCAGAACGGTCGTGGTAAGCCAGAAGTTTGCGCTCAGCGACCAGCGCCTGCATGGCGTTGAAGAAGCCGCCAAGCTGTTCAGCGCTGC
Source organism: Ewingella americana ATCC 33852 (assembly GCF_000735345.1). Classification (GTDB taxonomy): domain Bacteria; phylum Pseudomonadota; class Gammaproteobacteria; order Enterobacterales; family Enterobacteriaceae; genus Ewingella; species Ewingella americana. Next base: position 142,652 of record NZ_JMPJ01000064.1, read on the forward strand.
GCACATCGGCAGGCTTGTCACCCAGTTGGCGATAAACCTGTGCCAGCGCGGTAGCGCCCAGTGCGTTATGCCCAAGGCCCAAATCGACCAGCAGCAGCGCAGTGTCGCCCTTATCAGTGCGCAATTGCGGAGTGACCGTGCTGCGCACGTCCTCGACGCGAGCAAACGCGGTGATAACCAGAGACAGTGGAGAAGTCATCTCGCGCTGCTCGTTGCCTTCCTGCCAGCGGGTTTTCATCGACATAGAGTCTTTGCCGACCGGGATAGTGATCCCCAGCGCCGGACACAGCTCTTCGCCGACGGCTTTAACCGCCGCGTACAGGCCAGCGTCTTCGCCCGGATGACCGGCTGCGGACATCCAGTTAGCAGAAAGCTTAACGCGTTTCAGATTGCCGATTTCGACTGCGGCAAGGTTGGTCAGCGCTTCGCCGACGGCCATGCGGCCTGAAGCTGCGAAGTCCAGCAGCGCGATTGGCGCACGCTCGCCTAGCGACATGGCTTCGCCGTGGTAGCTGTCGAGGCTGGCGGTAGTGACCGCGCAGTCAGCAACCGGGATCTGCCATGGGCCAACCATCTGGTCGCGAGCCACCATGCCGGTCACCGTACGGTCGCCGATGGTAATAAGGAAGGTTTTTTCCGCCACGGCCGGTAAATGCATCACGCGCTTGACGGCTTCTGCCAACTGAATGTTTTCCGCATCCAGGCTGTCACCCTTAGCTTTCAAGGTGGTGACATCGCGGGTCATTTTCGGCGTTTTGCCTAACAGCACGTCCAGCGGCATGTCGATTGGCTGATTGTCGAAGTGGCTGTCTTCCAGAGACAAGTGCATCTCTTCGGTCGCTTCACCAATCACCGCGTAAGGTGCACGCTCGCGCTTACAGATTGCGTCGAACTGCTCGAGCTGGGCCGGAGAGACGGCCAGCACGTAGCGCTCTTGGGATTCGTTACACCAGACTTCCAGCGGGCTCATGCCCGGCTCGTCATTCAGAATATCGCGCAGTTGGAAGCGGCCACCGCGATTGCCGTCGCTTACCAGCTCAGGCATGGCGTTAGATAAACCACCCGCGCCGACGTCGTGGATGAACAGAATCGGGTTAGCTTCGCCCAGCTGCCAGCAGCGGTCGATCACTTCCTGACAGCGGCGTTCCATCTCGGGGTTGTCACGCTGCACGGAAGCAAAATCAAGATCCGCGTCAGACTGGCCAGAAGCCATAGAAGAGGCCGCGCCGCCGCCCAGACCGATATTCATCGCCGGGCCGCCCAGCACAATCAGCTTGGCGCCGACGGTGATTTCGCCTTTTTGCACGTGGTCAGCACGGATGTTGCCGATGCCGCCCGCCAGCATAATGGGCTTATGGTAACCGCGCAGCTCAGGGCCGTTGTGGCTGTTAACGTTCTCTTCATAAGTACGGAAGTAGCCCAGCAGCGCCGGACGACCAAACTCGTTGTTGAAGGCCGCGCCGCCCAGTGGGCCATCGGTCATGATATCCAGTGCGGTAACGATGCGATCTGGCTTGCCGAAGTTCTCTTCCCACGGCTGTTCAAAGCCCGGAATACGCAAGTTAGACACCGAGAAGCCAACCAGACCGGCTTTTGGTTTCGCACCGCGACCCGTTGCGCCTTCGTCGCGGATCTCGCCGCCGGAGCCGGTTGCCGCGCCCGGCCAAGGAGAGATAGCCGTTGGGTGGTTGTGGGTTTCCACCTTCATCAGGATATGCGCCTGTTCCTGATGGAAATCATACAGGCCGTCTTTGTCGTTGGCGTAGAAGCGCCCTACTTGCGAACCTTCCATCACGGCGGCGTTGTCTTTATAAGCCGACAGCACGTGATCTGGCGTGTGTTCGAAAGTGTTTTTAATCATTTTGAACAGCGACTTAGGCTGTTCTTGACCGTCGATCACCCAGTCTGCGTTGAAGATCTTGTGGCGGCAGTGCTCGGAGTTAGCCTGCGCAAACATGTACAGCTCGATGTCAGTCGGGTTGCGCCCCAACGACGCGAAAGCGTTCATCAGATAGTCAATTTCGTCCTGCGCCAGCGCCAAACCCAGTTTGGTGTTTGCCGCTTCTAAGGCAGAACGGCCTTCGCCAAGGATATCCACGGACTGCACCGGAGCAGGCTGATGCTGAGCGAACAACGCTTCGGCATCTTCAAAACGGTCAAACAGGGTTTCCATCATACGGTCATGCAGCAGAGCACCCAGTTGACGCCACTGGGCATCAGTCAGGCTCGGCGCTTGCACGTAGAACGCCAGACCGCGCTCAAGGCGCAGTACTTGAGACAAACCGCAGTTGTGCGCAATGTCGGTGGCTTTCGAAGACCAAGGAGAAATCGTGCCCGGACGCGGCGTGACCAGCATCAGGCGGCCAGCAGGAGCATGTTCAGCGAGAGAAGGACCGTACTTGAGGAGGCGTTGTAATTTGGTTTGTTCGTCCGAATTCAGCGGTGCGCTGACGTCAGCAAAGTGTACATATTCGGCGTAGATATCACTGACTGGGAGATGGGCATCCTGACAGCGGGACAATAACTTATTAATACGAAAAGCCGACAAAGCGGGCGAACCACGCAGTATTTCCATAATCACAGATCTCTCGTCTTCGAAGCAACTGACCGTAGTGCTTCATTGGGCGCAACAGGGGGAAAACGCGGGCTATTATAAAGAAAGCCGAAGCGTGACGAAACCGTTTGCGTAGGGAATATTGATATATTCGCTAACACACATCTTAAGCATGGGTATTGTGAATAAAGTTGCAGGCTGTCGCTTTGTTGAGCAAAATGCGTCGGCACTGGGAATATAACCATAGTAAGTAGAGAGCATAAGCTCACAAAAATAATAGCGCCGCAGAGAGATAACTATTTGACGCGCATAAAATTAAATTACTTTCTAGTGGGTATCGCAGCGTTGCTACTGGCGTTGGCTTTATGGCCGACGGTGCCATGGCATCGTGGCGAAGGTGACCAACTAGAACAGATAAAGTCTCGTGGAGAGCTGCGCGTTACGACGCTAAATTCCCCGCAGACTTTTTTTAACAGCCCAGACGGAAACCTCGGATTCGACTACGAACTGGCAAAACGCTTTGCTGACTATCTTGGGGTGACACTTGTCATGTCGCCGCACAATAACGTCAACACCATGTTCAATGATCTGGACAGCAATCGGGCCGACCTGATTGCCTCCGGGCTTATCTACAATGTCGAGCGTCTGAATGCTTATCGCACCGGGCCTGAATACTATTCGGTATCACAACAGTTGTTGTATCGCCAGGGTTCCGCACGCCCAAAAACTTTCGCTGACGTGAAAGGCTCGTTGACCGTTTCCTCAGGCACCGCCCACGTCACCACCCTGCAAAACGCACAGAAAAAGTTCCCGGACCTGACTTGGACCGAGACTGACAAGCTGTCGCCGCGCGATCTGCTGCAACAGGTGGCCGACGGCAAACTCGATTACACCATGGGCGACTCGGTTACCGTGGCGCTGATGCAGCGCGTCTACCCGCGCCTTGCCGTGGCTTTTAACGCCACCGCCGATGAGCCAGTGACGTGGTATTTCAGTAAGAAAACCGATGACGACAGCCTGTACGCCGCCATGCTGGATTTCTTCAGCCAAATCTCGGAAGACGGCACGCTGGAGAAGTTGGAAGAGAAGTATCTCGGCCACGTTGGGGAGTTTGACTATGTCGATACCCGCACCTTCCTCAAAGCCATAGACACCACCCTGCCCGCGCTGCAGCCGCTGTTTGAGAAATACGCCGGTAACATTGACTGGCGACTGCTGGCGGCCATCTCTTACCAAGAGTCGCATTGGGATCCGCAGGCCAAATCGCCGACCGGGGTTCGCGGTATGATGATGCTGACCCGCGCCACGGCCTCGGGGCTGGACGTCGATGACCGAACCGACGCCGAACAGAGCATTCAGGGCGGCGCACTCTATCTGTCACGCCTGATGGACAAGATGCCCACCAGCATCCCGCAGGATGAACGGATTTGGTTTGCGCTGGCGGCCTACAACATGGGATATGGGCATATGCTTGACGCCCGCAAGCTGACGGCGGATCAGAAAGGTAATCCGGATAGCTGGCTGGACGTTAAACAGCGCTTGCCGATGCTCAACCAGAAGCGATATTTCTCCCGCACCACCTACGGCTATGCGCGGGGTACCCAAGCTTATAATTATGTTGAGAATATCCGCCGTTACGAGATAAGTCTGGTGGGATATTTGATGGAGAAAGAGAAAAAACAGGCGCAGCAGGCGGCGTTGCAGGCTCAACTGGGTGCCGGTTACCCGGCGGTTGAAGCTACAGAGGTGCTGGCCGCCGCGCCCTGAGTTAACTCGGGTCGGCGGCGTCGGCTTTGGCGGCGCGCTCGGCCTGTTTCAACGCCTTATGCTGGCTGCGACGCCAGCGGAAGAATGCGCTGAGCATGGCTGAACACTCGTCGGCCAACACGCCCGACTCGATTTTGACCTGATGATTCATGCCCGGATGCCCCAGCACGTCTAAAAGTGAGCCCGCTGCGCCGGTTTTAAGGTCAGTCGCGCCATAAACCACGCGACGAATGCGGCTGTGGATCATCGCCCCGGCGCACATCACGCAGGGCTCCAGCGTTACATACAGCGTGGCGTCAAGCAGGCGATAGTTCTGCACCTTCTGCCCGCCCTCTCTCAGCGCCATGATCTCGGCGTGCGCCGTGGGGTCATGGTGACCAATCGAACGGTTCCAGCCTTCGCCAATCACCTGATTGTCCAGCACCAACACGGCACCCACCGGCACTTCTCCTTCATCCTGCGCCTTAAGGGCCAGATTCAACGCGTAGCGCATCCAATCTTCATCGCTGAATTGCTCAGTCACTCTCACCTCTACAACTTTTATCCGGCCGCTATTATAGCGTACTCACTAATTCTACCTAACCCATAAGGAGATCGGATAAATATTAATAGCGAGGAGAAGTCCTCAGCCGGATAAATGAGCGACTAGCCCGCGCCTCAAGCATCTCATCAGACACAGCAAATACGGCCATTAGCGGCGTTTCTGATCACAAAACTGGCGCTACCGTCAGGAGAAGGTTGGCAAAGCGGCGCTGCTCACCGCTGGCAATCACCAATAACGTTTGCTCAGATTTAACCGCCGCATAAAAACACTCACGCTCGAGATGTTCAATGAGGCAGTGTTCTGGCAACAACTGCCGATATTCGGCTTCAATGGTATTGATGAAATCGGAGGGTGATGCCATAAGAACGGCTTTCTCTACATTTATACAGGTCAGGACTTTCTCGAGAATGCTCGTGGCACCGAGTAACCCCGGGGACAAATTCAAATAAATGATTTTTGCCTCCTTCGGGGCATTGGTTACATGGGCATAATTGCTATCTGCGATTAGAAGTTGGCTCTTATGGCCACATTTCGCCAGCGCGCAGAGCAACTCTGGGTGGATAACGTCGAACTTAATCATGGCTCTCTCTCAGCAAAGGCAGACAGTGGTGGCGAACTGTCTGCGAATGACTTACATGCGATAAATTCCGCCATTAACATCTATAGTGGTGCCCGTGATAAAGCCGTCATACTCTGCGGCCAAGAATGTGATTGCCCGCGCCACATCTTCCGGCGTCCCTGCTCTACCCAATGGAATTGCCTTAATTGTCTCTTCAGCCGATTCTTTTGTGGTGTGTCGATTATGGAAACGCGTTCCCAGAATTAACCCGGGGGCGACGGCATTCACCCGGATACCCTGCTCACCCAACTCAGCCGCCAGAGAGCGTGTCCAAGTCAGCACCGCCCCTTTGGTTGTGGAGTAAACCAACGAGCCTGAGTGCCCGCCAGCGCGGCCAGCCAATGAGGCGAGATTGATAATGCTGGCGCCCTCAGCCGCCTCCCGTAAAAATGGCAGCGCGGACTGAGTGACATTCAGCATGGTGGTCAAATTGACATCGATAACTTTTTGCCAAAACTGATGCTCTATCTCCCCCAGCCACTTTCTACCCACAATGCCGCCGACGTTGTTAATCAAAATATCCACGCCGCCGAGGAATTCTGCCCCCGTTGTGACATAGCGACTTGTCTCCTCCAGTGAGGTTAAATCGCCATACATATAGCCCGCTTTCTGTCCGAGAGAATCTGCCAGCGCAACCAATGCCTTAGGCCCGCTTTCGTCACTATGGTAATGACAGTAAATATCGCATCCTGCTTTAATTAACATTTCTGCCGTTGCCCAACCAATACCTTGTTCAGCACCTGTAATTAAAACTCTCTTGCCAGTCAAACTGCCCATATATGATTCCTCTACTCTCTATTTCATTTATAAGAAAGGTTATGAATTGATGACGCCTTCGCGCTGCCTAGCGCAATAAAAGATGCAAGTCAGTCCGGTTATTAATAGGCACGACGCCATAAATAATAATCCTGACGCGCTGCTATGAGTGAGATCGGTCAGCACGCCCACAGTGTATGGCGCGACGAATCCACCTATATTACCGATGCAATTAACTACGGCTAATCCGGCCGCTGCCGCCGCACCATTTGAAATATTGGCTGGCATAGAGATGAACGACGGCACGGCAGTGTAAATACCAATAGACGCGACACATAAAAAAGAGAGTGAGACGAATAAGTTATATTTAAAGAAAACCATCGCCCCCACTAGGCCGATTGCGCCGACTATCATGCTGATCCCGCTAAATATGGCGAGTTTCTTTGTCTTACTTGCCAATAAACTCCAAGGATAAATAAGCAATGCCGCCAGTCCATAAGGGATCAGTGCCAGCAAACTGACTTTAAAAATGTTATCCCCAGAGATTGAAGTCAAAATAGAAGGCAGCCACATACCGAAGCCATAAATCCCACAGACCATGCCAAAATTCAGCATGGCGTAAAGCAAGTATTTTTTATTCTTCACACCGTTTATAAAATCAGCCAGTTTAATTTTAGAGCCTGATTTTGAACGATGTGTACTGTTCATTAGCCAGCTTTTTTCTTCTACATCTAAATATCCCACCTCTTTAGGCGAGTTCTTTATTATGAAGGGAAGCAGCAAGCCGATAATCACCGGTGGTAGTCCTTCAAGGATAAACAACAATTGCCATGGCTCAAAGCCAAACCATCCATTTTCAATATTCAGAATAAACCCTGAGATTGGCGATCCAATTGCATTAGAGAGCGGCTGGACAATAATAAACATACCCAGGATCTTGGTGCGGTATTTTTCAGGGAAAAACACCGTAAAGTAATAGATAACAGACGGGAAAAAACCGGCCTCGCAGACACCTAACATGAAACGACAAATATAGAGTTCGGTCGGCGTTCGAACAAAGCCGAGTAGAGTGGCAAATATTCCCCATGATATGAGTATTCTCGAAAACCAAATACGCGGACCAAACTTCACCGTTCCCGCATTACTCGGAATTTCAAATATAAAATACCCAATAAAGAATATCCCTGAAGCAAATCCAAAAGCCGAAGCCGTTAATCCAAGACTGTCTTCCAGCGCCATAGCCGCGTAGGCCATATTATTACGGTCAAGAAATGCCAAGAAATACAGCAAAATCATTAAAGGAACAATATGTAACGTGAGTTTCCTAATGGCGCTATTTTCAATTTCTTGTGGCGTTCTTTGTTTCATAGAAACTTATCCAATGTAGTTAATCGGAATGATAAGATTTTCAGATAAAAATAGAGCACCTGGATTAGGTGTATAACAAAAGATAAAAAAATAAGTCTTAGAAGAAATTATTTCCTCATGACACCTCTACATTATTTATTACTTATAACAGATCCTCTCTCAACTAAGGTTGGAGATAAGAGCAACTCTTTGGACTCGGGTATTTCATTATTGATACGACTAACAAGCCGCTCTACCATAATATTGGCCATTTCGGCCAACGGCGGCATGACAGAAGTGAGCCCTGGCTCGATAAAGGAGGAAATAGAAATATTATCGATACCCACGACTGAAATGCTTTCAGGAACATTCACGCCAGCGGCCCGGAACCCCATTATTAGGCCAATGCCTAGTGCATCATTGATGGCAACAATGCCATCGGGGCGGGGAGTTAGAGTGAGAATATCCCGCGCCATTGCTAACCCCAGCTCGTACATCTCAGTATCACCATATTCACTGCTGGCCTTGCATTCTATGACTCGGTGCTGCATTGAGTGCTGTCGAAGTGCAGTTAGAAAGCCCTCAATCTTCTGGTTACGGCCAATGGTCAGGGTAGATTCCGTGGCAAAAACGATATTCTGGCATCCGCGTTCTATCAGATGCTGTGTCGCAAGCTGGCCGGCTGCAATGTTGTCCATTGATACGCTGTCTATCTGAGATTCGCTGGCCATGTTGTCTGAGAACTGGCTGTCGTAGCTCACAATAAACATTCCTTTTTCGGCCGCCCGAACAAAATGCGTTTTGCGAATGTCGCTGGCCGCAACAATGATGCCGCGCACGCCATGTGAGAACATATCCTCAACAAATAAAGCCTCTTCACGCTCCTGACGATAAGAATTACTGAGTAAAACTCTATAGCGATATGCCCGTGCCGCGAGATCAACCTCGTGGGCTAATGCCGAAAAGCTAGGGTTAACAATCGAGGGCACCAACAAACCCATAATTCTTGTCTGGTCATTATTGATTGCTGCAACGGCCTTTCTCTCTGAGCGATAATTCAATTGAGACATAGCGTGTTCAATACGCTGAAGGGTTTCAGAACTTACCTGATTGAGCCGATTATTCAGGACGTTGGAAACGCTGCTAATTGAAACCCCAGCTAGACGAGCAACATCTCTAATATTCGCCATCTGATTAATACCTCAACCGTTACTTGCAATACCCTGACCGTTGTTAACAATCTATAGTCCTAAAAATTCTCAAGCAAGTGGTGATAAAGGTTTGTTTATATTTACGTCATGCTTTTGTGAAAATAGTCATATAAAAGAAGGCGTGTTTACTAAACATAATCAATAGAAGGTAAAGGTAAGTTCAGTTATCTAAAATCATTATTTATCAATTGAGTTTTATTCTTCAGGAGTTAAGTTTTTTTATAATCATATTTCTCGTGTTAATTTTTACATTATTTAATAATCTTCCAGCATGGCATGGTCATACGGATAAAAAATCTATCTAGAGAAGATATAGGCAGGATTTTTGAGGAAGGAAAAGCATCGGGCCGGATTAACCGGCCCGATATGTCACACCACTATTCGAGCTGCTGAAGCTCGCCCTGCTTGCTGACTCTGAAGCGATGCTCGCAGAAGAACAGCAGCGGGTTGTCCTGTTTACTGTCGCTGTAGCCACTGTAGAGCTTCAGCGGAGAGCCGATGCGTTGCTCGAGCTGCACCACCTTCTCTTCGCCCAAACAACGCAGTGGCAGAAGCCAACCGCCCTTGCCTCGCGCCATGCGGCTACCGACTAAACGGATGCGCGGCAAGAAAGGAGAAGCGTTATACACCTGCTGCACCAAGTTTTCGGGTGAGCCGGTGATTAACCACACTTCGGCATCGTGCTTCTCAATGTATTCGCGCAACCGCCGCTGAACCACCGGGAACGCCACCACTTTCTGGCGGAACCAGTTCACGAAGCGCAGTTCGAGGTCCTTCAGGTGCGACTCGCTGTGCCCGAAGGTGATTGACCACAGTAGCAGGCTCATCGGCCAGCGCGCGGCGCGGCCGTGGATCAGCATGCCTAAACCCACGACAGGTAACAGCGGCACCACTAACAACAGGTTTTGCGGCATCCGCCACAGCAGGAAGCGCATAAATGAGCCAAACATGTCCTGCTGGTGCAGCGTGCCATCCAAATCAAAAAATACTACTCGCCGATCCGCCTTCGCTCCCAATGCGTTACTCCTCGGGATCGTTGAACCCCATCATCCAGGTGAAAATAAATCCGGCTAATACGGTAATCAATATCCCAGCGAGGTACAACATCACTTTTCCCGACACAATGGTCAGGGCCAGAGGCAAACCTGAGATACCAAAAGTGATCACCGTCGCCACTTTCCAATAACAGATTAGCGCACCACCGACCGCTCCGCCCAAACATGCGCCAATAAAAGGTCGGCCAAGGGGCAGAGTCACGCCGAAAATCAGCGGCTCACCGATGCCCAAAATACCGACAGGTAGAGCACCTTTAATCACTTTTTTCAGCCGGGCATTGCGCGTTTTCATGTAAACGGCGATGGCCGCGCCCACTTGTCCGACGCCTGCCATGGCTAAAATCGGCAGCAGAGGATTGGAGCCGTGGGCCTGAATCAGCTCCACGTGGATCGGCACCAATCCCTGATGCAAGCCGGAAAGCACCAACGGCAGGAATGTTCCAGCGAGAATGGCCCCCACCACCAAGCCGCCTTTGTCGATTGCCAGATTCACCCCGTGGGCGATGGCATCGGAGATAACCCCGCCCAGCGGCTGAAGAATAACAATCGCCAGCGTGGCGGTGATGAGAGTGGTGATCAGCGGGTTGAGGATCAGCTCGACCGACTCCGGCAACCATTGGCGCAGCCGCTTTTCCAGCCAGCACATCAGCGCGACCACGAAGAGTACCGCGATCACCCCGCCGCGCCCCGGCTGGAGCGCTTCGCCAAACAGGGTAATTTGCGCCAACGCCGGGCTTGAGAGAATGCCCGCCATCACGCCGCCCATGGCCTGTGAGCCACCAAACACTCTCGCCGCGTTAACCCCGACCAGAATGTTCATGATGGCGAAAATCGCCCCGCCGAAGATCCCCAGCAGCCCGAGAATATTGGGGTAATCCAGCGCCAGAGAGCCAGCAATGTCCGGCCGCTTGAGCAAATTGATAATGCCCATGATCAGGCCGGAGGCAATAAACGCCGGGATAAGAGGAATGAAAACGTTGGCGAGTTGGCGCAAAGCGCCGCTCATAGGCGCAGAGTATTTCGACTTGGCATCGGCCTTATTTCGGGCAATCAGGTCCTGCGAGGCCGCCGGGGCTGGCGCGCCTGAGAGCAGCTCGCGCATGGCATCCACCACCTTCGCCGCCGCGCCTGGGCCGACCACAAACTGATGCTGCTCGCCTTGCTTGATATAGCCCTTAACGCCGTCGAGCGTCTGAATACCTTTCAAATCAAGCAGCTGCTCGTCGTGCACTTCAACTCGAACTCGCGTCATGCAGTTTTCGAGTTTACTGATATTGCTCTCGCCACCCACCCGTTGCAGGATTTGCGTTGCCAGCAGCTGCGTTTTGTCCATTGCCGTCGCCATACCCTTCCCCCATCAGCCTGAAAGCCTTAACCCGCGAGCGCCGCGCGCAGGAATCCGTGGTGCGCCGTCAGCCGCTGAATGGCTTCTTGAGCACTGATATTTGCCAAAATCATCAGAATCGCCGGTTTCACTTCGAAGTCGGTTTGCGAGAGCGCAGCTTCGGCATCGGACCGCGCGGCACCCGTGGCTTCCACCACAATGCGGCAGGCCCGGTCCACCAGCTTGACGTTGGTGGCCTTCACATCAACCATCAGGTTTTGATAAACCTTGCCGTTTTTCACCATCGCGCCGGTTGAAATCATATTCAGCACCAGCTTCTGCGCGGTGCCGGATTTCAAACGGGTCGAGCCAGTCAGCGCCTCGGGGCCGACTACCGGAGAAATCGCCACCTGCGCCTCATGAGCAATTGGCGAATCCGGGTTGCAGGAGATAGCTACCGTGGCGCAGCCCAGCTCTCTCGCGTAGCGCAGCGCGCCGATGACATAAGGGGTGCGCCCGGAAGCTGCCAGCCCCACGATGGTGTCCGCCGGGGTGATTTGCAGGTTTTTCAGGTCGGTGACGCCCAGCTCTTCGCTATCCTCCGCTCCTTCTACGGCTTTGAGCAATGCCCCCGGCCCACCGGCAATCAGCCCAACGACTAAGCCATGAGGCACGCCAAAGGTCGGCGGGCACTCGGAGGCGTCGAGCACGCCGAGACGCCCGCTGGTGCCCGCGCCGAGGTAAATCAAACGACCTCCGGCCTTAAAGGAAGCGGCGGCCATATCCACGGCCTGAGCGACCTCTGGCAGCACGGCGCGGATGGCTTCCGGCACTTTGCTGTCTTCGTGATTGAAGGTGGCGACCATCTCCAAAGTGGTCATTTCATCAAGGTTCATGGTGGCCGGATTGCGGCTTTCTGAAACGAGCGATCCTAGGTTCATTGGCTGACTCCTGAATTTTTAATTCAAAATATTAATTCATATTTGAATATTTTATTCTTAAAGGCGAGGGAATTTTGCTACCTTAGATAAGATAATGTTCAATTCGTGATGTGCGTAGGTGCTAAGGGAAGGTCCGACAATGAGCAGTATGATCCGAATTCGTCAGCTCTACCCCACGTTGGCGCAGAATGACCGCAAGCTGGCCGACTTCTTGCTGCAACAGCCGGAGAAGGCGCGGCACCTTAGCTCGCAGAAGCTGGCGGAGATGGCGGGAGTCAGCCAGTCCGGGGTGGTGAAATTCGCCCAGAAGCTAGGTTACAAAGGCTTTCCGGCACTCAAGCTGGCGCTCAGTGAAGCTCTCTCCTCGCCGCAAAATGAAGTGGCGGTCACGGTACATAATCAGATTATCAGCACCGACAGCCTTCAAACCGTCGGCGAAAAGCTGCTGGCGGAAAAGTACGCCGCGCTGCGTGCCACGCTGGATATCAACAACGAACAGCGCCTCCAGCAGGCATTATCGATGCTTACCCATGCGCGTAAAATCGTGCTCACCGGCATTGGTGCGTCGGGGCTGGTGGCGAAAGACTTGGCGTATAAGCTGTTGAAAATTGGACTGACGGCCATCGCCGAGCCGGATACACATGTGCTGCTGGCGACGGTTCAAGCGCTGTCGAAAGACGATTTATTGCTGGCTATCTCTTTCAGCGGCGAGCGGCGGGAGATTAATTTGGCGGCAGATGTCGCCCGCAAGAGTGGCGCGCAGGTGCTGGCCCTCACGGGCTTTTCGCCCAATACGCTGCAACAGCAGGCTTCCCACTGCCTGTACACCGTGGCAGAACTCCCGGCGACGCGCGGCGCGGCTATCTCCTCGACCACCGCGCAGTATTCCCTGACGGATATCTTATTTATGGCGTTAATTCAGCAAGATAGCGAGAGAGCGCCGGGGCGGATTAAGCACAGCGAGGAGTTGGTGAAGAAGCTGGTTTGATCGGGATCATTCCACAGCGCGATTGTCTTTTCGGCAGGCTCTCGGGCAGGTCAAATCTGCTATACTGCGCGACTTCATTATTACTGACGCGAGAGAGATCATGGCCCTGCTTATCACACACAAATGCATTAACTGCGACATGTGCGAGCCGGAGTGCCCGAATCAAGCGATCTCAATGGGTGATGAAATTTATCAGATCGACAGCGATCGCTGCACGGAGTGTGTCGGTCATTATGATAAACCCACCTGCCAAAGCGTGTGCCCTATCGATAACACCATCATTGTGGATGCGCTGCACACTGAAACCAATGAGCAGCTGTGGGACAAGTTTGTATTGCTGCATCACGCCGCACAGCTGTAAGGCTGGCGGCGCGAAGCGTACTGTTTTAGCTTTCGATAATCACCGTGGCGCAGGCATAGCGGCGCTCATCGGCTAGCGTCACGTGCACCGATTTAACCCCCAGCTCTAACGCCATTTCCGCCGCGCGCTCGTGAAATACCAGCCCCGGCTTGCCCAATGGGTCGTTTACCACTTCGAACTGCTCAAACGCCAAGCCGTTACGGATGCCGGTGCCCAGCGCTTTGGCCGCTGCCTCTTTCACCGCAAAACGTTTGGCGAGAAAGCGCACCGGCTGCTGGTGATTCTGATACAGAGCCCACTCATTGGCACACAGTATCCGTTTCGCCAGCCGATCGCCGCTGCGCTCTACCACGGCTTCAATACGGGTAATTTCGACGATGTCGGTACCCAGTCCAAGAATAGCCATTAACGGCGTGCTTCCCGCATCAGGAGCTTCATCTCGCGCACCGCGCTTGCCAGCCCGTCAATCACGGCCTGCCCGATGATGGCATGGCCGATATTCAGCTCGTGCATCTCTGGCAGCGCGGCGATTGGCAGCACGTTGTGGTAGGTCAGGCCGTGACCAGCATTCACCTTCAGCCCTTTGCTGGCGGCGTAGGTCGCGCCTCTCTTGATGCGCTCCAGCTCGGCAAGGCGCTCGATATCGGTTTTGGCATCAGCGTAAGCGCCAGTGTGGATTTCGATATAAGGCGCGCCAACGGCAACCGCGGCGTCGATTTGGCGGAAGTCAGCATCAATAAACAGTGAAACCAAAATCCCGGCTTCTGACAGGCGGGAGACGGCGACGGTCATTTTGTCGATTTGGCCCGCAACGTCCAGACCGCCTTCGGTGGTCACTTCTTCGCGCTTTTCCGGCACCAGGCAGCAGAAGTGCGGCTGGGTTTCGCAGGCAATGCCGATCATTTCATCGGTCACCGCCATCTCGAGATTCATGCGAGTCTGGATAGTCTGGCGCAGCAAACGCACATCGCGGTCAGTAATGTGGCGGCGATCTTCACGCAGATGCACAGTAATACCGTCAGCGCCCGCCTGCTCGGCAATAAACGCGGCCTGAACCGGATCAGGATAGGCCGTGCCACGCGCGTTACGCAGGGTGGCGATGTGGTCGATATTAATGCCTAACAGCAGTTCAGCCATGACAACTCCAGTAAATAGGTTAAAGAGTTCGCAAAAGGATCGGGTTGATACTGACGGTTTTCCCGCTAATTGGCGCAGTTTACACCTGTATCAGGCGTGTCGGGTACCCCAGCGGGCAATTTATTCGGCGGGCGTTTCGGGTGTGGTTGCGGGCTTTTTGACTAAGAACTGGCGGAATAGCTCGCGGCTTTTCAACGGCTTACCACCAAGATAGGGCTTGAGCGCCATGCGGGTAAATCGTTTGGCGGCGCGCAGTGTGGCGACGTCTGGGAATTCGCGATTCGCCAAGGCCTTGAGGTCGCGGCCGGTGAAGCTCAGGTTGTCGACCACCAGACTGGCAATAAAACCTTTTTCTTCGCGATAGCGATAGGTCATGGTGTCGCTCACTTCCTCGCCGCTACCGGCGCAGTGCAGGAAATCAACGCCATAGCCGAGGTTATGCAGCAAAGCCAGCTCGAACTGGCGCAGCGACTGTTCCGGAGAGCCGGTGGCTCCCGCCAGATTTTGCAGGCAGTTGAGGTAGTCGAAAAATAGCGAGGAATAGTTAGTTTCTTGCTCGAGGACGCGGGCCACCAGCTCATTAACATACAGGCCGCTGTAGAGCATCAAGCCAGAGAGAGGGAGTGCGAGGGAGACTGGCTCAGCGTTGCGCAGGGTTTTGACTTCTCCCCGGCCGCTCCAGCGAACCAATAAAGGTGTAAAAGGCTGCAAGCAGCCTTTTAAGTTTGACCGACGTCCGCGCGCACCCTTTGCCAGAATGCGCACGCGCCCCTGTCCTTCAGTGAAGAGATCCAGCATCAGGCTGGTTTCACTGTAAGGTCGCCCATGTAAAACAAATGCGCGTTGCCAGCCTTCCATAGGCGGGGACCTTATAAGTCGTCTACATAACCCAAGCTGCGCAGCGCACGTTCGTCATCTGCCCAACCGGATTTAACCTTGACCCACAGCTCAAGGTGAACTTTCGCTTCGAACATCTCTTCCATGTCCTGACGCGCTTCGATACCAATGGTTTTGATTTTCGAGCCTTTGTTGCCGATGACCATTTTCTTCTGGCCTTCGCGCTCAACTAAAATCAAGCCGTTGATGTCATAACCGCCGCGCTCGTTGGTCACAAAGCGTTCAATTTCAACGGTTACCGAGTAAGGCAGCTCTTCACCCAAGAAACGCATCAGCTTTTCACGGATGATTTCTGACGCCATAAAGCGCTGTGAACGGTCAGTAATGTAATCTTCAGGGAAGTGATGAATCGCTTCCGGCAGACGCTTACGCACAATGCTGGCGATGGTATCAACGTTGATACCTTTCTCGGCAGACATTGGCACGATGTCGATGAAGTTCATCTGCTCGCTGAGGAACTGCAAGTGTGGCAGCAGCTTGGACTTGTCGGTCACGTTGTCGATTTTGTTGATAGCCAGCAAGACAGGTGACTTCAGGTCACGCAGCTTGTTCACTACCATTTCGTCATCCGGCGTCCAGTGGGTGCCTTCAACCACGAAAATAACCAATTCAACATCACCGATTGAGCTGCTGGCAGCACGGTTCATCAGGCGGTTAATGGCCCGCTTTTCTTCAATGTGTAACCCAGGGGTGTCAACGTAGATAGCCTGATAAGGGCCTTCAGTATGGATACCCATAATACGGTGACGGGTGGTTTGTGGTTTGCGTGAAGTAATGGAGATCTTCTGCCCCAGTAATTCATTCAACAACGTCGATTTGCCGACGTTAGGCCGGCCTACGATGGCAACAAAACCACAGTAATTTTTTTCTTCGCTCATTCAAGCTCCAGCTGTATCAGCGCTTGTTCCGCTGCCGCCTGCTCGGCTTTTCTGCGACTTGAACCGGTTCCTACAACCGGCTGGCTCAAGCCACTGACCTGGCAGTGGATGGTAAACTCCTGATCGTGTGCTTCACCGCGAACCTGCACAACCAGATAAGAAGGCAATGGCAGATGGCGACCTTGTAAAAACTCCTGCAAACGGGTTTTTGGGTCTTTCTGCTTATCACCGGGACTGATTTCGTCAAGACGACTACGGTACCAGTCAAGAATCAATCTTTCGACATTCTGGATATCACTGTCCAAGAACACGCCGCCGATGAGTGCCTCCACCGTATCCGCGAGAATAGACTCGCGGCGGAAACCACCACTTTTCAATTCTCCCGGCCCTAAACGCAAGCACTCGCCGAGATCAAATTCACGCGCCATTTCTGCCAATGTATTTCCGCGAACCAAAGTGGCACGCATGCGACTCATATCGCCTTCATCAACGCGAGGAAAACGGTGATAAAGAGCGTTGGCGATAACAAAACTAAGGATTGAGTCACCCAGGAATTCTAAACGCTCGTTATGTTTGCTGCTGGCGCTGCGGTGAGTCAGTGCCTGCAATAAGAGCTCCTGCTGTTGAAAAGTGTAGCCCAGCTTTCGCTGTAGCCTGTTTATTACGATGGGATTCATGAGTTACCAATAGATCAAGAATGCGTCAAAAACTTCAGCATACGGAACAGGCCTGCTTCGCCTTAAGCCAATCCAAAGCTGTTTCGTTTGCAGTGGCTCCCTCTATTCTTTTTAAATCTCGTCATTTAAAGACCAATTTAAAAACCGGGGAGCCAACTTTTATCGCTCGAAAGTGTATTCTACAACGTGTGGAAATATATTGCTGCGGAAATAGACCGCAACAAATTAATGAATTCCACCGATGCGGCTCAGGCGAACACCTGTTGGCCACTCACCTTCCTGCTTTTTAAAACTCATCCAGATACCCGACGCACGGCCCACCAGATTTTTCTCTGGTACAAAGCCCCAATAACGGCTGTCGGCGCTATTGTCGCGGTTATCACCCATCATGAAATAATGACCGGCTGGAACAACCCAAGTCCCCATAGGCTGGCCCGGTTGCTGATAATAAGCACCCAGTTGGTCACGCGCGCCAGGCACGGTCAGAATATTATGGGTCACATTGCCCAAGGTTTCCTGACGTGCTAACAGGCGAATACCGTCTTGTGGCACGCTATCAGTTGGAGGAATTTCAAAGAAGCCGCTGGTGGCTTCACTGCCGCTAGCCTGACCGAAAGTCTGGACGAAACCACTCGCCTTACCTTCATCATAAGTCACAGCCAGCGCGGTGCTGCAATTCTGACCACTGTTACAAGCAGGCTGAACGGTCACCTGCTTGCTGAAGGGATCATAAGTCACGCGATCGCCCGGCAAACCCACTAAACGTTTGATGTAATCCACACTTGGATTTAATGGGTATTTGAATACCACCACATCACCGCGTTTTGGCTCGCCGGTTGGGATCAGTTTGGTCTGAGTGATAGGATCTTTCAGGCCATAGGCATATTTTTCAACCACGATGAAATCGCCGATTAACAGCGTTGGCATCATTGAACCTGACGGAATTTGGAAAGGTTCATAGATAAATGAACGCACCACAAATACCACCAGAAGCACCGGGAAAACAGAGGCGCAGGTTTCCACCCAGCCCGGCTGTTTTGCGGCTTTGCTCAGCGTCTTCTCATCGACGGCGCCAGCAGTTTCTACCTTGAGAGCGGCAATCTTTGCCCGGCGAGCCGGGGCAAATTTGAAACGATCAAGACACCAGATAATCCCCGACACCAGCGTTGCAATCGCCAGAATCAAGGCAAACATGTTAGCCATGCATACTCCTACCACTCATTGGGGGCTTATTTGCCGTCTTTACCAACATGGAGAATCGCCAGGAATGCTTCCTGAGGTAACTCAACGTTACCCACTTGTTTCATGCGCTTCTTACCATCTTTCTGTTTCTGTAGCAGTTTCTTCTTACGGCTCACGTCACCGCCGTAGCACTTAGCCAAGACGTTTTTACGCAACTGTTTAACAGTAGAGCGCGCAATAATATGTGCGCCAATCGCTGCCTGAATCGCAATATCGAACTGTTGACGCGGGATAAGTTCCTGCATCTTTTCAACCAGCTGACGACCACGGAACTGTGAGTTACCACGGTGGGTGATCAGCGCCAGCGCATCCACGCGGTCGCCGTTGATCAGAACATCAACACGCACCATGTCAGACGCCTGGAAACGCTTAAAGTTGTAATCCAGTGAAGCGTAGCCGCGAGAGGTTGATTTCAGACGGTCGAAGAAGTCGAGAACCACTTCCGCCATCGGGATTTCATAGGTCAGAGCAACTTGGTTACCGTGGTAAACCATGTTGGTCTGCACGCCGCGCTTTTCAATACACAGGGTGATCACGCTGCCCAGATACTCTTGCGGCATCAGCATGTGACACTCAGCAATTGGCTCACGCAGTTCTTGAATGTTGTTCAGCGCCGGCAGTTTTGACGGGCTATCAACATAAATCACTTCGCCGCCGGTGGTTTCTACTTCGTAGACTACCGTTGGCGCCGTGGTGATCAGGTCCAGATCGTATTCACGCTCCAGACGCTCTTGAATGATCTCCATGTGCAGCAGGCCAAGGAAGCCACAGCGGAAGCCGAAGCCCAGCGCGGTAGAGCTTTCTGGCTCATAGAACAGTGAGGCGTCATTCAGGCTAAGTTTGCCTAAAGCGTCGCGGAAGTTTTCATAGTCGTCGGAGCTTACCGGGAACAGACCTGCGTAAACCTGTGGTTTCACCTTCTTAAAGCCTGGAAGGGCTTTATCCGCAGGATTACGTGACAGAGTCAAGGTATCGCCTACCGGCGCGCCGAGGATGTCTTTAATGGCGCAAACCAACCAGCCAACTTCCCCGCAACCCAGTGAGT
The DNA here is from genome assembly GCF_000735345.1 of Ewingella americana ATCC 33852. Classification (GTDB taxonomy): domain Bacteria; phylum Pseudomonadota; class Gammaproteobacteria; order Enterobacterales; family Enterobacteriaceae; genus Ewingella; species Ewingella americana. The sequence goes on from NZ_JMPJ01000064.1 coordinate 161,995, forward strand.
CACGGTCAACACGTTTTGGTGTGAAAATACCCAGACGGTCAGCGTTATAAATCTGCCCGGTACTCATCACTTTAATTTTGTCACCCTTTCTCAGGGTACCGTTTTTGATTCGAATCAGGGACACAACGCCCAGATAGTTATCGAACCATGAGTCGATGATCAGCGCCTGAAGAGGAGCTTCTGGATCACCTTCCGGCGGCGGAATATCACGCACTAAGCGTTCCAGCACGTCTGGAACACCCAAGCCGGTTTTCGCAGAGCAGCGCACCGCGTCGGTGGCATCGATACCCACGATGTCTTCGATCTCTTGAGCAGCGCGCTCAGGATCTGCCGCAGGCAGGTCGATTTTGTTCAGAACCGGAACCACTTCCAGATCCATTTCCATCGCCGTGTAGCAGTTCGCCAGCGTCTGGGCTTCTACGCCCTGCCCGGCATCCACCACCAGCAATGCGCCTTCACAGGCAGCAAGGGAGCGGGATACTTCGTAGGAGAAGTCAACGTGCCCTGGGGTATCGATGAAGTTCAGGTGGTAGGTTTCGCCATCCTGAGCTTTGTAATCGAGGGTGACGCTTTGCGCTTTGATGGTGATCCCGCGCTCGCGTTCCAGGTCCATTGAGTCAAGAACTTGCGCTTCCATTTCACGATCTGACAGGCCACCGCAGATTTGAATAATACGATCGGACAGCGTCGACTTACCGTGGTCAATATGAGCGATGATGGAAAAGTTTCTTATGTTCTTCATTATAAAGAGTTTCTACCTTGGTATTTCTGAATCATTCGCCATAAAAACACAGCGACGGTTTGTAAGTTGGCTGTCTTTCGCCTGAGTCGCAGCATTCTACATGTCAGGGGCCTGAAAACCTAGTCTCACCGCCACGGAACTCTGGATTATGCACTGATTCCTGTCAGTAAATCCCCCCGCAAATGCAATAAGTTGTAAGCAGTTAGCGCACTTAGTCAGGCAGCCCTTTTTGATAGGCACAGGGACGCTGGGACTTTAGGAAAATGCTCATATACTCACCAGCCGAAAAGCCTTTAAATAACTGTTATAAAAGAATTTATTAGCATTTTATTTTTCACTTTTTTAACTTTTTTGCTTTATTTTTCAATCCGGTCACTAAGGTTAGCATCATGATCAATGAAGGGCGTTTGCTAAGTCAGCATGGCTTTGCCAGAGTCAATTCCTGGATCACCATGGTTCTCGCCACATTATTAATCGTTGGCGGCGCGGTCCAGGTGGTATTTCTGCTTGCTCTGGGAAGGTCAAGCGACGGTGGTTTGTATGTCATCACCCTCACCGCTATTTTCAGCATCGGGTTAGGCATCGCTTTATTTATTTTCCGCCATATTCTTAAGCCGAAACAAATCTATCAGCTGCATGAAAATGGAATTCTGGCGATTAATGAACGGGAGCACAAAAACCGTTTTATTCCCTTTGAAAGGATCACTGAGATATATAGATTCAGGACCGGGAAATACTCCAGAAAAATACTCAACACTATGGCTTTCCGCGAAGGCAACAGTCCTCATTGGCACAAAATAACGCCCAATATTGCCCATGCCGAAAGACTGGTTGAAGTGATCAAGAATGAGCAGTTGATGACCAAAGGGCCGCAGGCGTTAAATATTCTGGCTAACGATGGCAGCGTAGTTTTCACTTATCACGCGGCGGCAAGATGTGGCCTTCGCCATTTATTTGCTAATAATCTCATGGGGTTAAATGAGAAGAAATTGCGGCTGAGTGCGCGTTTCCTCACCTCGGACGATGGAATTTGCATTCCCGTTGAGGAAATTCAATATATCAGCGGCGGCTCGAACAGCCAGATGATCCACCTGATGGACGGCAACCGGCGCATTCTTTTCTCAGTGTTATATACATCGCTGTTCAATGCCGACCTGTTCATCGCGCTGATTGAACATATGATCCAGAATCGGATCCCAATCCGCAATTAGCATGAACCGGCTGAAGCCTGACAATGACGCTAGAAACAAAAATCGCCGCCCTTGGGCAGCGATTTTTTTATTCTTTAGCTTCGAATCAAGCCGAGATTATGGCGCGATATGCGCGTTGTCCGTCTGGAAGCGGAATGCATCTGGCGGTAAGCCTATCTGCAAAATAACCGGCTGATACCCAGCCTGCTTCTCAAGGCTGGTCGCTAAGGCTCGGGCCACCAAGAAACCCGCAACGCCGCCAGTCACCGCGCCCACCACCGAGTAAAGATCACTTTGCGTCAGCCACTGCAACAACCCGCCGCCCAGGATCACGCCGAGCAGAGGTGTCATGTAAACCAACAGCGCGGAACGCAGCAGGTTACCTTCGGTGATACCCAACTCAACTTTTTGACCCGGCTGAAGCTGTTCGGCAATGCGTACTTGAAGGTTATGTTCCGTTTGCGGGCCTAGCTCGTTGAGCACGCGCGCACCGCAGCCAGAACGTGAATGGCAGCTGCTACAACCCGCCTGCGTCTCACAACGCAGCTTAGCGATACCGTCCTGCCACGAAACGACTGTGGCCCATTCTTTCAACATATCAAGTACCTAACCTTTTAGGGTGTCGCGAACACGATGCTATCAGCAATGCGTTTCGCTGTTGCAGGCGGCAATTCGCCTACGACCGTAATTTCATTGGCGTTACGGACTTCTGTCTGCACTGTGCGACGCCCCTGCCGGACAAGCTGCTCTGAAGGGCCGCTGGTGGTGGCATTGACGTTAACTGAGAAACTGAAAAGCCCGTCGGAATATAAGCGCGATTCTACCGCGACAGGGACATTTGGCAAGTTTCTGCGGCTACGCGCAACTTCAGTCACACCGTCAGGTAACCATTTCGGCTGCCAAGTAAAGGTGGCTTTTTCGCCTTCGGGTACAGAGAGAACTGGCGGCAAGGTCGCTTTTTCCAGCCCGGTGAGTGCCCCTTTGACTTCATCATCGTCTACAAAGGAGATCACGCGGAACTGCTCTAAGGTTTCACCATCGCGATCCAGCAGATCGACGCGCAGCGGCAGCTTGGTATCTTCATCAACCCAGATAACATAGCTAAAGCGCGTACCATCACGGGACACCACGCGAACCACTTGGCTTAGACGGTCTACAGCGCGCCCACGGCCAACGGGGATAAAATCGTAGTATTTCGCCAGGCGAGAAAAATCACTGAACACCACGGTCGGCAGCGAATCAACGATATGGTCACCGTCGAGGGTGAAAGGCTGAAGCCCGGTCTCGAAGTAACTGATCTCTTTGCCACGCTGGACGATTTCGCGTCGAGGGCCGTCCATCAGGACAAGCTGCGCGAGAGGGATATGATCGGAGATAGCATGACGATAGCGATAGGAATCAATTCCCTGCTTCGTGATGCTAATGAAGGCGATTTCATAATTTAGTGACTGGCTCGCCTTGCTCATCTCTTGCAATAACGCCTCGGGAGTAGGTTCTGCCGAGGCGATTGCAGGAGTTAACAGGCTACCGGTCAGTAAACAAACGGCAAACCAAATTTGCTTCATTACTGCGTTTGCATTCCTAAAGACTGAGTTCCGGGTACTTGAACCGCTGCCTGTTGTGGCGTGGCAGTTTCCAACTGAAGCTGATCAGAATGCAATCTACGTTGCAGCTCATAATCCTGCAAAAGAGCATTAATGCGTTTACGCTGTTCCTGCACGTTTTGCTTGCCATCTAACGAAGTGCTTTCACTCGTTGGCACGCCAAAACTAACTGGAGAAGCTTTGCCAATGATAGGCACGGTGTTGAATGCAGGCGTTTCTGGAGAAGCACCAGAAGCGTCAGGCTGGTTGTAATATTGAACGCCAGCGATGACCGCCAGAGAAACGCACGCCGCCACGCCAACTTGCGTCAGTTGGCTCGCCCATGGACGAACTTTATGCCAGAAAGGCATTTTCTCCCATGAATGAGGCTGCGGTTGCGATTCACGCACAGCACCAGGAACTAGCTTAGCTGGCTCATTCGCCAACGCAGCAGCAACACGGTCTGCAATATCAAGATGCACGACATTTCCCATATCACCGCGCATGGTGTCGCGGATCAGATGATAACTCTGCCAGCTTTGTTGAAGCGTTTTATCATCCGACAGCGAATTCAGCAGTTCGGAATCTAATGCTTCACCATCCATTAGAGCGGAAAGCTTTTCTTTCTGCATGCCTAGTACCCTTCCAGTGTCCGCCATCGTTAACGCTGAATCAGCGGTTGAACTTTATTATCAATAGCTTCCCGGGCACGGAAAATACGGGATCTTACCGTACCCACGGGGCAGTCCATGATGGCGGCTATTTCTTCGTAGCTCAATCCATCTAACTCCCTTAAGGTGATCGCCATGCGGAGATCTTCAGGAAGTGCTTCAATAGTACGGAAAACTATCTGCCGTAACTCTTCTGACAACATCAAATTCTCAGGGTTCGAAATTTCTTTTAATGCACCGCCACTTTCGAAGTTTTCAGCATCATTTGCATCTACATCGCTAGAAGGCGGTCGGCGGCCCTGAGCCACCAGATAATTCTTCGCCGTGTTGACCGCGATACGGTACAACCACGTATAAAAAGCACTGTCGCCGCGGAATGACTCTAACGCGCGATAGGCTTTAATGAATGATTCTTGAACCACATCAGGCACATCGCCTTGTGGTACGTAGCGGGAAACAAGGCTCGCTACTTTATGCTGGTAACGGACTACCAGTAAATTGAACGATTTCTGATCACCCTTCTGGACCCGCTCGACCAGAACCTGATCTGCTAACTGCTCGCTCATCCGAGGTAAAGTCTCCCCAAAACTATCTCCGCGCATAAAGTAGTACTGCCAGCTATCATCATTATATTCCTGAGCAAGTACTGCTTGGAGTTCACATGAAACGTTAAGTTCCACATCGCTGTTGTTTTTTCTATTAAAGTCTCAAGTCCGTGGCTTTTGCCAGGATGTTTAGGCTAACATGAATTTCACTCTTCTTCTGCAAACATCATACGCTATGCAACCTTCATCTGAATTTGTCAGCGATGTCTTGATCATCGGAAGCGGCGCTGCCGGTCTGTCATTAGCCTTACGGCTTGCCGACCATTGCAGCGTCACCGTCCTTAGCAAGGGACCTTTAAACGAAGGTTCAACCTTTTATGCTCAAGGTGGCATCGCGGCGGTATTCGATGAAACTGACAGCATTAGCTCGCACGTAGATGACACGCTGATTGCCGGTGCCGGTTTATGTGACAAAGAAGCCGTGGAATTTATCGCCGGTAATGCGCGCCATTGCGTGCAGTGGCTGATAGACCAAGGCGTGCTGTTTGACACCGAAACCAACGCCAGCTCCGAAGAGCGATATCACCTCACTCGCGAGGGCGGCCATAGCCACCGCCGAATTCTGCATAGTGCTGATGCTACTGGTAAAGAAGTAGAGACTACGCTGGTAGGTAAAGCAAGAAATCACCCGAATATTTGCGTAAAAGAGCGCTATAACGCGGTCGATCTTATCACTTCGAGCAAGATTGGTTTGCCGGGTACTCAGCGCGTGGTCGGGGCTTATGTATGGAATCGCCAAAAAGAACAGGTCGAAACCTTCCGCGCGAAAGCCGTGATCCTAGCCACCGGCGGCGCAGCTAAAGTCTACCAATACACCACCAACCCAGATATCTCCTCGGGTGATGGCATTGCGATGGCGTGGCGCGCGGGCTGCCGGGTCGCTAACCTCGAATTCAACCAGTTCCACCCGACCTGCTTATACCACCCGCAGGCAAGAAACTTCCTGCTAACTGAAGCCCTGCGCGGCGAAGGGGCTTATCTCAAGCGCCCGGACGGCAGCCGCTTCATGCCAGATTTCGACTCGCGTGGCGAACTTGCGCCGCGTGACGTGGTGGCGCGCGCCATTGACCACGAGATGAAACGCCTCGGCGCCGACTGCATGTATCTCGACATCAGCCATCGCCCGCCGGAATTCATCATGCAGCACTTCCCGATGATCTATGAAAAGCTGCTGTCGCTGGGTATTGATCTGACGAAAGAAGCCATCCCGATTGTTCCCGCTGCCCACTACACCTGCGGCGGCGTGATGGTCGACCAACACGGGCGCACCGACCTTGATGGCTTGTATGCGATTGGCGAAGTGAGCTATACCGGCCTGCACGGCGCGAATCGTCTGGCGTCAAACTCCCTGCTCGAATGCGTGGTTTACGGCTGGTCGGCGGCGGAAGACATTATCAAGCGCCTGCCTCATGCCAAGCTGGCCAAGCAGTTACCGCCTTGGGATGAGAGCCGAGTTGATAACTCGGATGAGCAGGTGGTTATTCAGCATAACTGGCACGAATTGCGTCTGTTTATGTGGGACTACGTGGGAATTGTGCGTACCACCAAACGCCTCGAGCGTGCGCTGCGCCGCATCATGACGCTTCAGCAGGAGATTGATGAGTATTACGCCAACTTTAGAATTTCCAACAACTTGCTGGAACTTCGTAACTTGGTTCAGGTAGCAGAACTGATCGTTCGCAGCGCCATGAAGCGAAAAGAGAGCCGTGGTTTGCACTTCACACTCGACTACCCTGACCTGCTCGACGAGCCTCAGCCAACCATTCTTCAGCCTTAATAGAGTGGCGACCAGTGCGACGGATCGCACTGGTCGCCCCTTAACTCAATAATTCAGATAGAAATCAGCGATTAAAGCGCGGAACTCCGGGCTATAAACCCCTTCGCGCTCACGCAAATCCATCTCTTGAAGACGAGCTTCGGTAGGTTGTTTACTGAGCACTAACAGCAGGCGATTGAGCGGCTTGCCGGGGCGATCGCGCACGGCGAGGCGGCTGAATGTGAACCACCCTGCTTGCTGCGCTTTGGCTTCGAGCTGCAATCCAAGGTCATAAGGCAGCACCACGCAGAACTTGCCATTGGGCTGCAAAAGCTTATCGGCACAGTCGAGCAAGGCGGCGTGAGTCAGGGTTTCAGTATAACGGGCGGTATTGCGCGCCTCATCGCGGCAGGCCACGGCGGCCTCGAAATAAGGCGGATTGCTGACGATCAGGTCATAATGAGCCGGGTGCGATTGGGCAACGACATGAATATCTTGCGCGAAAACCTGAAGTCTCGCCGCCCACGGCGAACCTTGGAAATTCTCGGCCGCCTGTTCGGCTGCGGGAATATCCAGCTCCACGGCGTCAATCATGACGGCGTCATCGGTTCTTTGCGCCAGCATCAGCGCGATAAGGCCACTGCCTGAGCCGATGTCCAGCACGCGAGTGGCCCCCGCCACCGGCGCCCATGCCCCGAGCAGCACGCCATCGGTACCGACTTTCATTGCACAGCGATCGTGTGCAACAAAAAACTGTTTGAATGTAAATCCATTACGCCGCATTGGCTGACTGGCACTGACTTCTTTCACCACATTTTTCACCGTTAAACCATCAGCAAGACGGCCTGATATCCAGAACTGACGTAGCATAGGGGAAACATTCGGCAAGGAAAAGCCACGCTAGCCGCTTAAATAGGTGAAGATCGCGCCTAACACGTCTATAATCGGCGCCCCAAGTAGAGGTAGACCATGACTGTAACCAATTTTTCCGAACTCGAACTCGATGAACGCCTAATAGACGCCCTGAGCGAAAAAGGCTATAGCCGCCCGACTGTCATTCAGGCAGAGGCCATTCCGCCAGCGATGGACGGACGCGATGTGTTGGGTTCGGCTCCTACCGGCACCGGCAAAACAGCAGCGTTCTTGCTGCCTGCATTGCAGCATTTGCTGGATTTCCCGCGTAAGAAATCTGGTCCGCCACGTATTCTTATTCTGACGCCAACCCGCGAACTTGCGATGCAGGTTGCTGAACAGGCACGCGAACTCGCCAAGCACACTGATTTAGACATCGCCACTATCACTGGCGGCGTAGCGTACATGAACCACGCCGAAGTGTTCAGCGAAAATCAGGACATCGTGGTCGCCACCACGGGCCGCTTGCTGCAATACATCAAAGAAGAAAACTTTGACTGCCGCGCCATTGAAACGCTGATCCTTGACGAAGCTGACCGCATGCTGGACATGGGCTTCGCGCAAGATATCGAAACCATTTCCGCCGAAGCGCGCTGGCGCAAACAGACGTTGCTGTTCTCCGCAACGCTGGAAGGCGAAGCGATTCGCGAATTCGCAGAACGCATTCTGTCCGAGCCAGTTGAGATCGAAGCCGATCCTTCTCGCCGCGAACGCAAAAAGATTTTGCAGTGGTACTACCGCGCCGATGACGTCGCGCACAAGACCCAGATGCTGATCCACCTTCTGAATCAAGAAGATGTGACCAAGTCCGTGATCTTCGTGCGTAAACGCGAGCGCGTGCACGAGCTGGTAGCCTGGCTGCGTGAAGCAGGGATCAACTCCTGCTATCTCGAAGGGGAAATGGTTCAGGTTAAACGTACTGAAGCAGTAAAACGCATGGTTGAAGACCGCGTTAACGTGCTGGTTGCCACCGATATCGCCGCGCGCGGTCTGGATATCAACGACATCAGCCACGTGTTCAACTTCGACCTGCCGCTGACCGCAGACACCTACCTGCACCGTATTGGCCGTACTGGCCGTATGGGCCGCAAAGGGACTGCAATCTCCTTCGTTGAAGCGCATGACCATCTGCTGCTGGGCAAAATTGGCCGTTACCTGAATGAGCCATTGAAGCCGCGCGTGATTGATGAGCTGCGTCCGAAGACCAAAGCGCCAAGTGAGAAAACCACCGGCAAGCCGTCGAAGAAGGTGCTGGCGAAGCGTAAAGAGAAGCAGAAAGAAGCACAGGCAAAATCAAAAGTTAAAGTGAAAGTGCGCCACCGCGACAGTAAAAACGTCGGTAAACGCCGCGTGAAAGCTGAAGCTGACACCAAAGGCAGCGCGAAATAAGCACTCTGACCTTGCTCTAAAGCCAAAAAAAACCGCCACTTAAGGCGGTTTTTTATTATCTCAGCAATTTAACGTCTCAAACTTACAGACTTTCAGTGAAAGTACGGGTGATCACGTCGCGCTGCTGTTCTGGCGTCAGTGAGTTGAAACGCACCGCATAGCCTGAAACCCGAATAGTCAGCTGTGGGTACTTCTCAGGGTGCTTCACGGCATCTTCCAGAGTCTCACGGCGCATCACGTTAACGTTAAGATGCTGACCGCCCTCAACGCGAACCGTTGGCTGGAACTCCATCGGCACTTCGCGATACTCGATTTGGCCCAGTTCGCTGATTGCGACAATCTGATCTTCTTCATAGCCCGCTTTCGCACATACGCAGCGCGCTTCTGCTTTCTCGTCGTCGAGCAGCCAGAAAGAGTTTTTCAGTGCTTCATTATTGGCTTTAGTGATTTGAATACCGGTGATCATGTGTTGCCTCCATTAATGGCTACGATACTGTAAACAAGCTGCCGCCAAGGAATGACAGCAATACCTTGCTCCTGATGACCTGTATAACAGTTGAACACCCCGCGTTCCTTGATAAATATCAACTTTAACCTCGGGGTGTGAGGCGCCCTGCGGCAAATTTATGTTTTATATCAATTTTTTCCAGCTCCTCCCTTCAATTAATATTGTTAAATATCAATTAAATTTGATTGAGCCTGACGAACTCGAATCTTTGCGTTTTGCTAACAGGGTAAGGTTTCACTCAAATCCGCTTGCAGGTAAGCTAACGCGATTGAAATTACAAAGAAAAGGAGCGCGTTAATGTCCACGACCCTGACATGGCATGACGTCATCGGTGCCGAAAAAGAACAACCCTACTTCCTAGATACCCTGAAGTATGTCGCCAGCGAACGCGCGGCGGGAAAAACGATTTATCCTCCGCAGGCTGACGTGTTCAACGCCTTCCGCTCCACCGAACTGTCCGATGTCAAAGTAGTGATTTTGGGCCAAGACCCTTATCACGGGCCGAATCAGGCACACGGCCTCTCCTTCTCCGTACGCCCGGGCATTCCTGCTCCGCCCTCTTTGGTCAATATGTACAAAGAGCTGGCGACTGACATTCCGGGCTTCGAGCGCCCTTCTCACGGCTATCTGCAAAGCTGGGCTGACCAAGGCGTGCTGCTGCTCAACACCGTGCTGACCGTCGAAGGGGGGCAGGCGCACTCCCACGCCAAATTAGGCTGGGAAACCTTCACCGACAAAGTGATTGCCGCGCTGAATGAGCATCGCCAAGGGGTGGTATTTCTGCTCTGGGGCTCACACGCGCAGAAAAAAGGCAGCTTTATTGATGCCCAGCGCCACCACGTGCTGAAAGCACCGCACCCTTCGCCGCTGTCGGCTCATCGCGGTTTTCTCGGCTGCAAACACTTCTCCGCCACCAATGAATTGCTGAAGAAACAGGGGCTGGAGCCGATAAACTGGATGCCAGAACTTCCGGCTTAACTGCTGATTCTGCAAACAAAAAAGGCATCCCTAAGGATGCCTTTCTCACAAAAGCGACAGGCTTATGCCTTGACTTTTGACACCGCAACCATCGCAGGGCGAAGCAGGCGACCGTTCAGGGTGTAACCTTTCTGCATAACCATCATGACGTGGTTAGGCGCCAAATCTTCTGACTCCATTAGCGTCATGGCCTGATGCAATTCAGGGTTGAAAGGCACGTGAATGTCACCAACCACTTCCAGACCAAACTTGCGAACGGCATCCAGCAGTGATTTCAGCGTTAATTCAACACCTTCGACCAGAGCAGCCAGATCGGCATTGGATTTATCCGCCAAGTCGAGCGCACGTTCCAGGTTATCAATAACCGGCAACAGCTCACCGGAGAATTTCTCCAGTGCAAATTTATGGGCTTTCTCAATATCAAGCTCGGTGCGGCGGCGGATATTTTCCACTTCCGCTTTAGCACGCAGCAAGCTGTCACGCTCGCGCTGCTGAGCTTCTTTCAATTGATTTTCCAGTTCTGCAATACGCTCGTCGCGCGGATCAACGACGTCTGCCGCCTCAGTTTCCGCTTCCGTATGCAGCGCTTGCTCCTGATTTAACTCATCAGAGACTTGCTCGTTAGGCGTCTTATGTTCTTTACTACTCATGAATCTCTCCGCGTTTTAGCATTAATCTTGCTACTGGGCTTATTATGGGGATCAAAACCGTTGTTTCAAGGTTTGCTTTTAAAGGTTCAGACATAATGCAGGCGTTACAAAAGCCTATTGAGGATAACCACCGCAATGAATAAAAAATTTGAGTGCATAGGCATCGTTGGCCATCCCCGCCATCCATCAGCACTCGCCACCCATGAAATGCTTTATCACTGGTTGGTCTCTAAAGGCTATGAAGTGGTGGTGGAACGCACGGTGGCCCAAGATCTTAAGCTGGAAGGCGCGCAAACCGGCAGCCTTGCAGATATCGGTAAAAAGGCCGATTTAGCCGTTGTGGTGGGGGGTGACGGCAACATGCTGGGCGCAGCGCGGGTGCTGGCGCGTTATGACATCAAAGTCATTGGTATCAACCGGGGCAACCTCGGTTTTCTTACCGATCTTGACCCCGACAATGCCCTTCAGCAGCTCGACGACGTGTTAAAAGGTGAATATCTCAGCGAGCAGCGTTTCCTGTTGGAAGCCTTGGTTCGCTGCGAAGATCGCCAATGCCGCGTCAGCACCGCCATCAATGAAGTGGTGCTTCACCCCGGTAAAGTCGCACATATGATTGAATTTGAAGTCTATATTGATGACAAATTCGCCTTCTCCCAGCGCTCCGATGGCCTGATCATCTCGACGCCGACGGGTTCGACTGCCTATTCGCTTTCCGGCGGCGGCCCGATTTTAACTCCTACGCTGGATGCTATCGCGCTGGTACCGATGTTCCCGCACACCCTGTCGGCCAGACCACTGGTGATCAACAGCAGCAGCACCATCTGCCTGAAATTCTCTAATGTCAGCAGTGACTTAGAGATAAGCTGTGACAGCCAAATCGCCCTGCCGATTCAGCAAGGGGAGGAAGTGGTGATCCGCCGCAGCGAATATCATCTCAATCTGATCCATCCGAAAGATTACAGTTATTTCAACACCTTGAGCACTAAACTCGGCTGGTCGAAGAAATTGTTCTGATGGCAAACGCGGCCAAATAAAAAATATTGCGTCAGGGACTTTACTGTATATAAAACCAGTTTATACTGTATGAAATTACAGGTCTGTTGTTTTGTACAGGAAGGTGATCATGCTGGCGCAATTAACTATCAGTAACTTTGCCATCGTTCGTGAGTTAGATATCGATTTTCACAGCGGTATGACGGCAATCACCGGTGAAACCGGCGCAGGTAAATCTATTGCTATCGACGCCTTAGGTTTGTGTCTCGGCAATCGCGCTGATGGCAGCACCGTGCGTCTGGGCGCTAATCGTGCCGATATCTGCGCGCGCTTCACGCTGGCTGACACCCCTTCTGCTAAACAATGGCTTGCCGATAACCAGCTCGACGAAGGCAATGACTGCCTACTGCGCCGCACCATCAGCGCTGACGGCCGCTCTCGCAGCTTTATCAATGGCACCCCTGTCCCGCTTTCCCAAATGCGTGAAATTGGCCAGCATCTGATCCAGATCCACGGCCAGCATGCGCACCAGCTCCTGCTTAAGCCCGAACACCAAAAACAGCTACTGGATGCCTATGCAGACCAGCCTCTGCTGCTGGCGCAGATGCGTCAGGCGTACCAGAACTGGCACCAAAGTTGCCGCCAACTGGCGCAGTATCAGCAGCAAGTCACCGAGCGCGAGGCGCGTCGGCAACTGCTGCAGTACCAATTGAAAGAGCTGAACGAGTTCGCCCCGCAGGCCGGCGAATACGAACAGATCGACGAAGAGTACAAGTTGCTGGCTAATAGCGGGCAGGTGATGTCATTGAGCCAAAACGCGCTCTATCTGCTGGCCGACGGCGACGACCAAAACGTGGTTAGCCTGCTGTATAGCGCCAAAAGCCAGCTGACCGAATTGGCTGAAATCGACAGCAAAATCAATGAGCTGATCGTGATGCTGGACGACGCCTCTATCCAAATCAGCGAAGCCAGTGACGAGCTGCGCCACTATAGCGAACGGATGGAAATCGACCCGAATCGCCTGTTTGAACTAGAGCAGAGACTCTCTCGCCAGCTGAGTCTGGCGAAAAAGCATCACGTTTCTGCCGAAGAGCTGCCAACCCTGCACCGCCAGCTTTTAGACGAGCAGCAGATGCTCGACGACCACGAAACCAATCAGGCCGAGCTGAGCGAAGCCGTGAACCTGCACTATCAGCAAGCGCTGAGCATCGCCCAGCAGCTGCATGATAAGCGCCAGTTCTATGCTGACGAGCTGACTCGCCTGATCACCGACAGCATGCAGAGCCTGTCGATGCCACACGGCAAGTTTAAGATTCAAGTACAGTTTGTTCCTGAGCATTTAAGCCAAGAAGGTGCGGATCGTCTGGAATTCCAAGTCACCACCAACCCCGGCCAGCCATTACAGGCTCTGGCGAAAGTGGCCTCCGGCGGTGAGCTGTCGCGTATTGCCTTAGCAATTCAGGTGATCACTGCTCAGAAAATGGAAACCCCGGCGCTGATTTTCGATGAAGTGGACGTGGGTATCAGCGGCCCGACCGCCGCTATCGTCGGCAGACTGTTGCGTCAGTTGGGTGAATCCACGCAGGTGATGTGTGTGACCCACTTACCGCAGGTTGCCGGTTGTGGTCATCAACATTATTTTGTGAGCAAAGATACCGACGGGGAAGCCACTGAAACCCAAATGAATCGTCTGGATAAAAAAGCCAGATTGCAGGAACTGGCGCGTCTACTGGGGGGTAGCGAAGTCACCAGAAACACCCTTGCTAACGCCAAAGAACTGCTCGCAGCTTAAAAAGCTCAACTTTTTTACGATTCTGCGGTCATACAGGTGCCCTGCAAAGGTTTCAAACTGATGAAAGGTCTATTATCATCGGCATCTTATGCCCTAAAGGAATGTAACGACTATGCGCTGTAAAACGCTAACTGCCGCCGCAGTAACTCTTGTAATGCTGACTGCGGGCTGTTCCACACTGGAAAAGGTGGTTTATCGGCCTGACATCAATCAGGGGAACTACTTGGCTCCTGCTGATGTTCAAAAGATTCATACTGGCATGACCAAGCAACAAGTGGCTTATGTCCTTGGTACCCCAATGCTGGACGACCCGTTCGGTAATGACACTTGGTACTACGTTTTCCGCCAGCAGCCTGGTCATGAAGGCGTGAAGCAACAAACCTTGACGCTGACCTTTAACAGTGCGGGAACGCTGACTAACGTTGATAACAAACCTGCGTTAAGCGACAAGAATTAATCTCCCTCCTGATGCTTGCTGGCAGCAGCCAGAATCCATCCTCAGGGTAAAAAAATAAGGCGCTCAAGGCGCCTTATTTTTTAGACTTTTCTGCTCGCTGACGTCTAAGCTCTTTTGGGTCAGCGATCAGCGGCCGGTAAATTTCAATTCGGTCGCCGTCGGAGATAGTGTCCGCCAGCTTCACGGGGCGGCTGTACACGCCGACTTTATTGCTCTTGAGGTCGATATCCTTCCTCAGCTCCAATAAACCCGAGGCAACGATCGCTTGTTCAACCGTGCTGCCTTCTTCCAGCTTCACAGTACGCAGATACTGCCGTTCAGGTAACGCATAAACCACCTCAACGCGGATCTCAGACACTGTAGACCTCTTTCGCGCGCTGGGTGAAAGCCTGAACCATACTGCCGGCTAGCTCTTTAAATATTTTACCAAACGCCAGTTCAATCAATTTGTTGGTGAACTCGAAATCAAGATTGAGCTCGACCTTGCAGGCTTCAGGGCTCAGCGCGGTGAAATTCCAACCGCCCATCAGCTTGCGGAAAGGGCCATCAACCAATTGCATATCGATGCGCTTATTGCTGAACAGCGTATTGCGCGTCGTGAAGGTTTTACTGATCCCCGCCTTAGAAACATCAACCGCGGCGGTCATGGAATCTGGGCCTTGCTCAATAATTCGGCTACCCGTACACCCCGGCAGAAATTGAGGATAGGCATCAACATCATTCACTAAGGTGTACATCTGTTCTACGCTGAACGGCACGAGCGCAGAACGACTTATCTGTGGCATATCATTTTCCAAGTATCATAAATCGTACAAATCATACCATTTATCGACCTCGAGACAAAAAACTACCTCGGAGCGAAAGCAACAAAGGCCAAAAAACGCAGGCTGTTACCCCGTGGGGATTTCATTCCCCAATGCTTACAGTATAATAAGTGACACTATGACAAAGAAAAAAGCACATAAACCCGGTTCCGCGACTATCGCGATGAACAAACGCGCTCGCCATGAATATTTCATCGAAGATGAAATCGAAGCGGGGCTTGCTTTGCAGGGATGGGAAGTCAAATCGATGCGTGCTGGTAAAGCAAACATCTCTGACAGCTATGTCACATTCCGCGACGGTGAAGCCTTTTTGTTTGGCGCAACTATTCAACCTCTCAATGTGGCGTCGAGTCACATCGTTTGTGACCCTACGCGTACGCGTAAACTCCTGCTCAACAAGCGCGAGTTAGAAACGCTTTTCGGCAAGGTCAGTCGCGACGGCTACACTGTTGTCGCACTCTCCCTGTACTGGAAAAATGCCTGGTCGAAAGTCAAAATCGGTCTGGCGAAAGGTAAGAAAGAGCACGACAAGCGCGATGACATCAAAGATCGCGAATGGAAGTTAGACAAAGCACGTATCATGAAGCACGCAAATCGCTAAGCTACTGGCTTAGCATGCAGTTTTTCTGATATACTGCACGACAGTACTTGGGGCTGATTCTGGATTCGACGGGATTTGCGAAGCCCAAGGAGCATGCCGAGGGGCGGTTGGCCTCGTAAAAAGCCGCAAAAAAATAGTCGCAAACGACGAAAACTACGCACTAGCAGCTTAATACCCTGCTTAGAGCCCTCTCTCCCTAGCCTCCGCTCTTAGGACGGGGATCAAGAGAGGTCAAACCTAAAAGAGATCGCGTGGACACCTTGCCTGGGGTGAAAGCGTTAAACCCAATCAGGATAGTTTGTTAGTGGCGTGTCTGTCCGCAGCTAACCGGCGAATGTAAAGACTAGACTAAGCATGTAGTGCCGACGGTGTAGTAATTTCGGACGGGGGTTCAAATCCCCCCAGCTCCACCAAACAAGGTTTCGGTTATCACCAGATAAGGCCGTTACCGCAAAGAAAGCCGCAACCTGAAAGGGTTTGCGGCTTTTTTGTGTCTGTAGAAGTCCGAGAAGATCCGACTGAAGCCATCACCTCTTGTTATACCAACAAACGTATACCAATCAAGTGAATATCCTTGCATGGCGCGGACTACACGCACCCTCACCCACACCCACACCCACACCAAAGTACAAAAGCTAAAGCCCTCGACAAAGACCTAACCCTCGCGGCGGTGACGGACTCTTTTGTTGGTGAAAACCACCAGCAAGAAAATTTGGCGTTTCCGCTACCAACTGCCCAACATTAACAAATGAACCATGATAAGCCTCGGCGCTTACCCTGCCCTCTCCCTTGCAGATGCCAGAGAAATTCGCGCGGAGAAGTTAGCGATGCTAGTCTGTGGGATAGATCCGCAGGTAAGGGCCGATGAAGAGGCTGAGAAGCTCCAGATTGCTCAGGAAAGCATATTTGTTAACGTGGCGCGTA
Source organism: Ewingella americana ATCC 33852 (assembly GCF_000735345.1). GTDB lineage: Bacteria > Pseudomonadota > Gammaproteobacteria > Enterobacterales > Enterobacteriaceae > Ewingella > Ewingella americana. Next base: position 178,570 of record NZ_JMPJ01000064.1, read on the forward strand.
AATGGTTCGAGTTGAAACAAAGTTACGTTAGCGCAGATCACGCGAAAGATATCTGGCGTTCTATCGAAAAGGATATCTTACCCAGTATCGAAAATGTTCCTGTTCAAGAGCTGAAAGCATGAACCCTGATTCAAGTGTTAGAGCCAATCAAAGCACGTGGAGCGTTAGAGACGGTCAGGCGGTTAGTACAACGCATAAACGAGATAATGATTTACGCGGTTAATGTCGGGCTAATTGACGCAAACCCGGCCTTAGGTATTGGTAATGCTTTCACGACCTAAGAAGCAGCATATGCCGACCATACGGCCCGAAGAGCTGCCCAAGTTGATGCGCACCATTTCTATGAGCAACTTATCTATACCAACCCGCTATCTGCTTAAATGGCAGTTACTGACGCTCATACGTCCCGCCGAAGCTTCTGCAACAGCTTGGGCCGAGATTGATATCGAAAATAAACAATGGTGTATTCCAGCAGAACGGATGAAAGCAAAACGCGAGCATATCGTACCCTTGTCAGAACAAGCTTTAGAGCTGCTAGAAATCATGCGCCCAATCAGCGGTAATCGTTAGTATGTATTTCCTAGCCGGAATGACCCGCGCAAGCCGATCAATAACCAAACTGCGAATGCACCATTGAAACGTATCGGGTATGGGGGAAAGCTGGTTGCTCATGGCCTACGTTCTATTGCCTGCACTGCAATGAATGAGGCCAGATTTAATGCAGATGTAATTGAAGCCGCATTGGCACATAGTGATAAAAATGAAGTTCGCAGAGCATACAACCGTTCAACTTATCTTGAACTGCGTATAGACTTGATGAAATGGTGGGGGAGTTTCACCTATAACTATAACCATCACCAGCTCATAAAGACGATTTAATAATTATTGCACAGCAAAGGAGTCTTGGATGCCAAATAATTACCATCAATACATTGAAGACGTCAGCGATGATATAAAAACTTGCCTTGAGGGCATGGGATGTCAGCCTATACTTTTCGTTGGCTCGGGTTTAACAAAAAGATACCTCGCCGGCCCGAACTGGGAAGAATTGCTACAACAACTTGCGGCTGAATGCCCTAACATAGATAAAAAATTTGCCTATTACAAACAAAAATACCCTGAGCTTATTGATATTGGCACTATTTTCTCTGATGCTTATAACGAGTGGGCATGGAGTGAGGGCGAAAGTGAATTCCCACCTACTTTATTTGAAGAAGGCAATGACCCAAGCATTTACTTCAAACACAAAATATCAAATATTTTTAATTCACTAATCCAAGAAAAGCAAATTGTAGATAATGATGAGGTTGAGCTTTTAAGGAAAGTACATCCTCATTCAATCATCACAACAAACTATGATGGGTTGTTAGAATCAATATACCCTGAATTCACACCAATAATAGGACAAAAAATTCTATATGCCAATCACGGCAGTATTGGTGAGATACTAAAAATACACGGTTGCTGTTCATCACCTGAAAGCATAGTAATAAATCGCGATGACTACGATGATTTTATAAAGAAAAAGAAATACCTCAGTGCAAAATTGTTAACATTCTTCGCTGAGCACCCACTTTTATTTATAGGTTACAGTGCTGAAGACGCGAACATAAAAAACATTTTATCTGATATTGATGAACTCCTTTCCGAGAATGGAGATGTAATACCTAACATATACATATTAGAATGGACCGATAGACAAAATGAGAACGAATACCCACGCAGAGAGCGGTTAATTCAAGTATCAGCAAACAAGAGCATCAGGATAAAAAGTATAGTTGCCACTAATTTCTCATGGGTTTTTTCAGCATTTGGAGCCAACAGGGCACTTGACAATATAAATCCAAAATTACTACGTGCGTTATTAGCCCGTACCTACGACCTTGTAAGAACAGACATTCCTAGAAACCCCGTGCAAGTTGACTATCGAGTTTTATCAAACATTACAGAATCAGAGGGTGAGCTTGCAAAACTATATGGTATAGCTACCTCCTCTGATGGGATGGCATTTAATGCCAGCTATCCTTTCACGTTAACATCACTGGGGCAAGCACTTGGTTTCAAAGGTTGGCATGATGCAAACAAACTTTTAGAAATAGTTAAAAACATCACGGGAGTAGACATAAAGACCTTTGATAATAAATATCACTACGCAATTATGAACGGAGAGGAAATTCAATCTCATAGATATTCAAACTATCTACGTGAACTTCTTGAGAAGGTAAAAGATGGAGAAGAGTTTGAATTAGGAATAAAAGCTCCGTAATAATTTGCTATATGTATCGTTGCCAACCATCGCCGCCATTATGGCGGCTTTTAAACATAGTAACCAACTCCCCACTCATGCATTAAAAAGAAGCACCCGCAGCAACCTGTTTGCGGCGTGATAGCGCCAGCATCCTGCTGAGTTAAATCGCAATAAATAGACGCCTCACCGAAGCATTGACGCACTAAACGAAAAGTCGCTCAAACCTCTGCGCGCGCAATTCTACCCGCCTGCCCGCTGCTGACTTAGCTCACTGGTTTTAATGCATAAAGTAAAGTCTCTAAAAGCCAGGGTAGCAAGGGTTTTAAGCCATTTTGAGCACTCCTGATTGCATGCAAATCCATGCGCCCTATGCATGCACAGGTCTTTAAAGACGGCTAACCAGAGAAAGGGGCTTCTGGAACGTGGGCTTTGTGGATATGTCGTGAAAAAGCCGCCTTAATTGAAAGCGGCTAATCATATAGTTTTAGTAGGTAGCCGAAATATAATTCTCAGCTAATTCAGCCCTTTCTGCTTATTACCTTGCTTATGCTCTCAATCGTTTTAAAGGAACATGAGCAATCGAGATTGGTGTATTGATAATAAGCTTCTTTCGTCTGATCAGTAACATAACGACTCGTTCGAATATAAGAGACATGAGTACACAACGGGCAACGCATTATTTACTTTCTCGTTGCTGAAAACGAAGGTGTTTTTCGGCAAGCTCTGTTTCAGCCTGCGTCCGACATAATGGGCTATTTTGCAGCTCCATTAATACGCCTGTAGCTTTAGGCCGTATTAGCTCTATTTCTTTTAATACTGGATTTTCGACGAGCTGCATTGCCATAGCTGCAGCGATACGCTCGTCTAGTGCTTCCATCAGTCGGTTTCCGATAATTTCCGTCGCGTTGCTCTGATATACGCTATAGGCACGTGCAGCCACTACACAGGCATTAATAACATCTGTATTTAGAATGATTTTAGTGAATTCATCCACAGCATTATCGATGGTATATTCTGCAACATGCTGTCATGGCCGTTCTATGTGCAGCAAGCAGAACGGCACCTGCTTGCTGTCAGCACGCCAAACGGCCTTTATATTGGCAACGCCAACATTATTTCGGCTGACCCTAGAAAGTATCTCTATGACGCGTACCTGTCATTTATGGGGGCGCGGGGGCATCAGCGGCCTATGAGCCTGACGGCTTTTGGTCAGGCAGTACCGCAAACATTAAGAGAGTATGAGATTGAATTCTTAAAGCGAAAAACTAATCAGGGAATGCAGACCAACCTCACCTTAAACGATGACAGTGAGGCGGATTGGTTGCCGAAGTGCGAAACTTTATAACTACTCATATGAACCGGCTTAGGCCGGTCTTTTATGTGCAAAATGGCGACTGGTCACTTTAAAGTGATGAGTTGTGGATAATTTCGAATAAAGCCATTACCACCTAACCACATGAAATTAAAAACAAAGAATGTAAAGGTGCACAGTGTGATCAGTTTTATCCATAAATCTTTTATTACGCTGAATTTTATAACTATCGGGCATTTTCACGGTTAAGTTATTTTGATCTACTGTGACAAAAAGGGCCATTGGGCCTCGAAAGGATAATCTTTGCGATGATGTGAATGAAATCCAACTTTAGAGTCGGATATGTGCCAGAAACAGACATTCGCAGTTACTTAAACATCCTCTTTTTCAGCATAAACCATCAATATAATTCATTAAAAAGTGATTAAATTCACAGAGATATTAAAACAATCGATTGAAATAGGTGTACGTGATCGTTAATATATTTTCGTGGGAGTTCCGAAAGCGTTAAGGATGTATTTTCAATGTTAACCATAGCAATCTTTATTCGTTATGGCTCTACTTTATAATTATTTAAGGGTCATGCAGTTAGATTGCATTATACTTCAGGAAGAGTATATGGATGCCAAAATTTTTTCATTAGAATCGCAGAAAAGCAAAATTTATGATCGAAGGACTAGGAAATATTTTGAGGAGGTCTATAAGAGTTATGCTAATGATTGCTACCGTTCCTCAACGGTAATGCTCTGGTCAGTAGTCGTATGTGATATAATTTTTAAACTCCAAGAGTTGCGAGACATTCATAATGATAAAGTTGCTGAAAAGATAATAATTGAAATCGAAGCATTGCAAAAAAACGAACCATACTCACCTAAATGGGAAAATGAACTCATTAAGAAAGTTTTTGAGAGGACTCAACTATTGGATACAGCTTCCAATCATAAAGTCCTGCTCATACAGTCTCACCGACATTTATCTGCTCACCCTGTAATTAGTGATGACGACATTTTGTTCGAACCAACACAGGAAATGATCAGAAGTGATATTCGAAATAGCATTGAGGTTGTACTAAGCAAACCACCATTTATGTCTCAGGCAATACTGTCCACTTTTGTATCAGACCTTGAAAATGTAAAGGATTTATTTCCTTCTGATAATGCCCTCAATAAATACTTGGAATCAAAATATTTAAAATCTCTAAACAAAGACGTTTTAGTTAAATTATTTAAAGGATTATGGAAATTTTCATTCAGATCTGAGGATGCAAAACCAGTTGAAAATAGAGAGATTAACATTAGAGCCATGAAGCTAATATTTTCAAAAGCAAGACAGCTTATGGTGGAATCGGTTAAAGGAGACGCATCCTATTACTCTAATATATCAAGAGATCAGGATGCTATTAAAGCACTAATTGAATTCATTTCAATGGAAAAGGAAATTTATGATGCTTTGGATGACTTCGCGAAAGAATTAATAAAGCCAATCCTAAAAGATCATCTCTCATATTTCGGTATCGCTTTTTTTATTTCTGAATCGCCAGAAGAACATGTGAAACGTGTAACAAAGAGGATATCCGAAACGTATTATAAAAAATATGGATCAGGCCAAGACTATCTAAACGAAAAGCATTTAGATAAATTTAAATCTGTATGCTTTGAACGAGGCTGCGAGTCAGAGTATCATGATTTTGGTATTGCATGTTTTATAAGCAGCGTTGATTTTTCACGTGCAGACCTATATTTCGACAGATATATAGATAATAACCTTAAAGATTATACAAAGGAGCAACTGGAAGTTCTTCTTGTTGGGACAAATAATAACAATCAATGTTACTGGAGAAATCGTTCTAGGGATGGTAATGACTCAGTAAGAATCTTAAAAGCAGCAAAGAGTAGATTTCCAGATGGATTTGATTTCTCAATCTATGACTGCCTTCCAATAGATAGAATAGATGATAATTTGGAAGAAGATACCGGTGAGGTTTAACAAGTAAGAATAACATACTCTAACACATAATTAGTCTGGGCATATGGATAATACAATTAAACTAATATAACCTAACGCCCAGACTGTCGTCACATCTATTGACCTGTTCGCCAATTCATATCAATCACTTGTACTCATATTAACTCGATAATCTTTGAACACAGTATCGACTTGGCAGCTTCTATCTCTCAGCAGACGACCAGTCGTCATTTACGAATTAAATTCACCGCACCCAGTTTAGCTCAATACTGATTGGTAAAGTTGCAACAGAACACCTACTGTAGGCCAGATAGGAACTACGGCAAGATGGTATACCTATTAAGTGCCGGGAATTTACATCATCATTGATGGTTACAAAGCAAAGAATGCCGGTAAATTGTGTTTTATGGAACTCTTAAAGTTGGCATTTATAAAATTATAATAAATAACCAACAGACAGATCACATTTTTTATAGGTTAGATTTCGGAATTCAAGTGGCCTTAACAGAGAATCCCTCTCAAAATCAGCATTGGTATACTTTTAGGTATACGCCACAAATCTGAATTCATAATTAACATTTTAAAACAGTAAGTTAGGGAATTACCTCAACTTCCCCCAGCCCAGTTATGACCAGTTTAAGACATTACCGCTAAAAAACTTAAGCCACTCTAACCATAGTTAATTGTACGCGGTATTTTTTACGACTAGAGGCGCACATCTATCGGAAATAAATAAATTTCAAATCAAAAGCTTAATAAAAAATCTAACATTTCCGTATCTGATCCCTCTTGAAGCCCATTTCACTTTTCATAAACATGCTTTTATATTTAAAACACGGCTCATCTTAAAGGGACTTGAAATGGATACTGCTTTACTAAGCTCGCTAGACTCCGATGACAAAGCTAAATTTGAGAGTGCAGTCAATGCGTTACAAGGTGATGTGTCTGCCGCAGCGACTACATTATCAGTAGATCCCCCACTACGCCTTGAGTACTCTCAACGCATTAAAGAAATAGCCTCTGACCTCAGTGGTAAGGCAAATATTGGCATTATCAGTTGGGAAAAAGCAGCACTGGAGGCTCAAGAGACCTGAAATCTGATAATGGAGATAGATGGAAATGAAAATGGAACAAGTCACTACACTATCATTAGTGGAAGTAAGCGAAGCTACGGATACCGCTCGCGCTCGGTCTGAGGTTTTAATTGAAAACCGTGCAACAGGAGTAATCATTCCCGGCAAAGTACTTGAAGCCGCAATAAAAGTTGATGAAGGCCATTATCTGTTGTTTGTGACTGACGACATTGTCTTTGAAGAAGCATTGACCATTTTGCTGATTGACTGCTCTCATGGCGTACTTGAAAAAGTGGTTATCGGAGGTGCTTATACCTCGGGGTATTTTGAAGGTTTAACCGTCTCCTCCAACTCGGCGAGCTTCCGTTTTATTGGTGATACAAATTGGACAGTGCGAGTCTCTGAATCGCCGATGATTAAACTGCCCTTCTCTGATCCTCGCGGCGTAAAGCGTCCAATCGGCTTAAGAAAGTATATCGATATCTCTGCAAACCCTGCCCCAGCGAGGGCTGACGGAAGCCGGTGAAACCATTGCTTCCCCTACTGCCAGCCCCTTCCACCACCCACATCTCCATAAGCAAATCACTCTAAAATCACTGCGCTGATAAATACTTCTGGGTTACGGCACACAACTTGCTTTAAATTCAATCAGTGGGTTTTACTTTCTACTTGTTGTCTTATCCAGGGGAAATATCGTGAAAAAATACAGTGCATTGGTGTTGGCGTTACTGGGTTCATTTAGTGCGATGAGCCACGCGGAAACCGTGCTTAAGTTTGGGGTGGATCCTTCATTCCCGCCTTTTGAATCCAAAGCCGCTGACGGCACCTTGGTGGGTTTTGATATCGATTTAGGCAATGCCATCTGTAAGCAGGCCAACGTGAAGTGCGAATGGGTGGAAACCGCCTATGACAGCATTATTCCGGCGCTGAATGCCAAGAAGTTCGATGCCGTGCTGTCGGCCATGGCGATCACGCCAAAACGCAAAGCGCAGGTCAATTTCACCGACGTGCTGTACAACATTCCTAGCGTATTAGTCGCCAAGAAAGGCAGCACGCTGGATGCCACCGCCGAAGCCTTAAAAGGCAAAGTTATCGGCGTCTCTCAGGGCACCACGCAGGAAACCTACGCCATGGCGGTATGGCAGTCGAAAGGCGTGCAGGTGGTCTCTTATCAGAATCAGGACGCAGTGAATCTGGATTTAGAATCCGGCCGCATTGATGCCACCTTTACCAACGCCGCGGCGGCAGAAACCGGCTTTTTGAAAACCAAGGCCGGAGCTGATTTTGCTTTTGTGGGTAAAACGGTATTAGACCCGCAGTACCTCGGCGAAGGCGCGGCCATTGCACTGCGCAAAGACGATCAGGCGCATATGGATATCATCAACAAGGCGCTGGCCGGGATCCATGCCAACGGCGTTTATAAGCTGTTAGAGAAGAAATACTTCACCTTCGACGTGTTCAAAAACAACAAACCTTCTGCTTAACCCCTCCCTCTAATCTCCCCGCTGGCAGCGAAATGAAACGCGCTGTCAGCAGGTTGCAGATAAGTCAGTTATAACAGTTTTAACCTCGCTGGCGGCTTGTAGGATAGCCATGCATCTGCTGTTATAGACGCAGGTTTTACTACTTACTGACGAAATGGAATGAGACATGACCCAGCTGAACCACTTTGGACAACCCGTCGGCGATGAACTGTCAGGCTGGGAGCCTCGCGAACTCCCGCAACGCATTCAACTGGATGGCCGTTTTTGCCATTTAGAGCCGCTGAGCGTTGAGCGCCACAGCAAAGAGCTATTTGAGGCTTGGCATGCCATCGACGATGGCCGCGACTGGACCTATTTCGCCGTGGAGCGCCCGGCGACCCAAGCCGAGTGCGACGCCTATATCGCCGCCAACGCCGCCAGCAAAGATCCGCTGTTTTACGCCGTGGTGGATAACGCCACGCAGCGCACCATTGGCAGCGTCGCGCTGATGCGCATCGATCCGGTCAACGGTGTGATTGAGATTGGCTGGGTGAACTGGTCGCCGCTGATGAAACGCAGCAGCCACAGCACCGAAGCCATTTATCTGCTGCTGAAATACGTGTTTGACGGCCTGAACTATCGCCGCTGCGAGTGGAAATGCCACAGCCTGAACGCGCCATCCAGCGCCGCCGCTAAGCGATTTGGATTCCAGTACGAAGGGACATTCCGCCAGGCAATTGTCACTAAAGGCCGCAACCGCGACACCCAGTGGTTCTCGATGTTGGACAGCGAATGGCCAGAGCGTAAGGCAGAATTGGAGCAGTGGCTGAGCGCCGACAACTACGATGCCGACGGCCAGCAGAAACAGCGTTTAGAAGCCTTCAGAAAATAGCCGGTTTAGCGTGAAGGCAGCAGCTGATTGATGTCTTGCCACGCATAAATCAGATTGTCGGAAAGCCACAGAGGGCCGGAATCGGTATAGCGTCCGGCCTCTTGGCCCCCGAGCGCCGCGTAGAAATTAATGGCGGGCTGATTGCCCACCACCACGCCCAACCCGGCGGCGCTAAAGCCATGTTTTTTCAGGCGCTGGGCGATTTCGGTTAATAAACAGCGGCCAATCCCCTGTCGCGCATACTGGGTATCGACATACAGCAGCTTAATCTCGGCCATTTCGCCAATCTGCGGATTGCTCGACTCAGAGGCCAGCGTGAACCCCACCAGTTGCCCGTCAATCTCAGCCAGCAAAGCAAACTGCCGTGGTGCCGGGTTGGCGAATTTGTCCTGCCAAAAAGCCAGACGGCGGGCTTCATCCAGTGCCGCAAACGCCTCTGCGGGAGCTAATTCGCGATAAGTCTCACGCCATACGGCCACGTGCAGGCGAGCCAGTTCAGCCGCGTCGGATGCTCTTGCATCCCTGATAGCCAGAGTCGTCACAGGCAGATATCCTTTAGTGATTATTGGGTTTGGCTTCCGTCATCGGAAAGTCATCGCGCCAGTATAGACTGAGTCCTTCACTCAAGGAGACAACAATGCTCACCGGTTTCAATCATTTGACCCTCTCTTGCCGCGACCTCGAGAAAAGCGTGCCGTTTTACCGCGATCTGTTGGGCTTTAAGTTGGACGCCATTTGGGACAACGGTGCCTACCTGTCGCTGCCCGGCCTGTGGCTCTGCCTGAGCAAAGAGCAGGTCAAACCGCCGACGCCGCACGAGGAATACACTCACTACGCGTTTACCATTAGCAGTGAGCATATGGCGGCGTTTAGGCAGAAGTTGCAGGAGGCGGGCGTGGTTGAGTGGAAGCAGAACCGCAGTCAGGGCGACTCCTGCTATTTTCTCGACCCGGATGGCCACAAGCTGGAAGCGCACGACGGCGGCCTGCAACATCGGCTGGTCGCCTGTAGAAACCAGCCTTATGCCGGAATGACTATTTTCGACTAGCCGCGTGGCTTTTATGCTCTTGATCGAGCAAGGCTTTTTTACGCTCAACGCCCCAACGATAACCTGAGAGCTGACCGTCGTTTTTCACTACTCGGTGACAAGGGATAGCCACCGCCAGCCAATTCGCAGCACAGGCTCCCGCCACGGCGCGGACGGCCTTCGGCGCGCCAATCTTCTCGGCGATTTGCGAATAGCTCGCCGTGCTGCCGAGCGGAATGTCGCGAAGTGCCTGCCAGACGCGCTGCTGGAAAGCCGTCCCACGGATATCCAGCGGCAGGTTTAGCCCGGTTTCCGGCGCATCGACAAAGCCGACGATGGTCGCGATCCGCTGTTCAAACTCAGCGTTCGCCCCCTGTAGCGCGGCGTGCGGGAAACGCTGCTGAAGCGACTGCACCAAGGCGTCCGGGTCATCCCCCAGCAGAATGGCGCAAATGCCCCGCGCGCTTTCAGCCACCAGAATATGCCCCAGCTTGCACTGGCCGACGGCGAACCACACCTCGACATCTCGCCCGCCGTCTTTAAAGACTTTTGGCGTCATGCCCAGCGCCGCCGTGGCATTCTCATAGAATCGGCCGTCGGAAGCATAGCCAGACTGGTAAATCGCATCGGTCACCCGCCCATCCTGCGACAGGTTCTGTTGCAGACGTTTGCCGCGCAAAGCCTGCGCGTACTCCTTCGGGGTCACGCCAGTGTGAGCTTTAAACAGGCGATGGAAATGGTAAGCGCTGATGCCGACGTCGCTCGCCAGCTGCTTCAGCGGATAAGGCTCGCTGGCTTGCTCTATCAGGCGACAGGCTTGGGCAATACGCTCGGCGTGGAACTGCGCCAGCGAAATCATCCCTTGGCGGCAGCGTTTGCAAGGGCGATACCCGGCTTGCTCGGCGCTGGCGGCGTCGCTAAAGAACTGCACATTTTCAGGATTTGGTTGGCGTGAGGCACAAGACGGCGCGCAGTAAATACCGGTAGTTTTCACCGCATAGACAAACTGGCCGTCGGCGGTGGCGTCGCAGCTCACCACCGCCTGCCAGCGCGGATCGTTTTGCACATTATGTTTCGAATTAGCTGACATAACAGACCTCTCTTGTTAGGCGGAGTGAAGCGCATTCAGTGAGGCCAGTCTAGCGCCACGTGCTTTCTCCTCCCCTCCGACTCTTGCTTTTTCATTCTGCACGGGTCGAAGCTGTTGGTCATTATATCTTGTCTGTCACTCAACAGCCCTGACATCAGGGCTGTTGGGGTGAAGCTTACTGGCCTGCCGGGCGTTTTACCGCCATTTCTAAATTGCCAAAGTAGTGCGTTTTGATTTTCTCCCACGTGCCGTCGGCGATGATTTTCGCCAGCCCTTGGTTGAGCAAGGCTTTCACCTTGTCGTCGCCTTTGCGCAGGCCGTAGGCGGAGCCGATGCTGAACAGCTTGTCGTCACGCACTTCCGGGCCGGTCAGGGCGAAGTCTTTGCCTTCCGGCTTGTTGAGGAAGCCAAAGGTCACCGCCACGCCGGGGCTGAGTGAGGCATCAAGGCGGCCAGCAATCAGGTCCTGATAGATGGTGTCCTGATCGGCGTAAGCCACCACGTCTACCCCTTTCGGCAGCCAGAAGGTATTGGCGTACATCTCCTGAATCGACCCTTGCTGTACCGCCACGCGCTTGCCTTTGAGAGACTCCGGCGTTGGCAGCAGCGGGCTACCTTTTGGGGCCACCAGCTTGGTTGGGATGTGGAACACGAAGTCGCTGAAATCAATCACTTTACGGCGCTTTTCCGTCGCGCCCTGTGGCGAGATGAAATCGACCTTTTTGGCCATCAGCGAAGGGATTTCTGCGTCGAAGCTGCTGACCACGTATTCGCATTTGACGTTAACCGCCTTGCAAATGGCGTTGGTGACGTCAATTTCAAAGCCGCTCGGGTTGCCGCTGGCATCACGGAACTGAAACGGAGGGAAAGCTAAATCCGCGCCGACGCGCAGCGTCTCACCTTCGGCGTGCGCCATGCTGCTCATCATCAGGCCGAAAGCAGCCATTGCCAGTGTTTTTCTAATCATTATGTTCTCTCTTTCCCAAGGTTATCGTTGTGAATGCCACTGTGAAAACTCTTCGCGTACCGCGCTGAGCATCGACGGGTCCTGATACAAATCGACTGCGGTCATCGCCAGCGCCTTGGCGGCCTGTAACATGGTTTGCAGCCCGGCCGGAGAGCCCGCGGCCTCGGCAAATTCCGGGGTGTGCGGCAGCACGTCGCCAATGCGCAAGTAAGGGTGGATCGCCGCCGTGATCTGGCTGACGTTGCCGATATCAGAGGAACCAATGCCGCCGCTCACTGGAGGTGGTACCACCTCGACGCCTAATATCTCGAGGTTCTGCTGGAAGTAACCGGCCAGCGTCAGGTTGTTATTGCGCTCGGCGTAGGTCAGACCTTCTTCGATTTCCAGCCGCGCGCCGCTCATGTCGGCAGCCCCTTGCGCGGCGGCAAACACTTTCTGTTTGACGATAGCCAGCCCTTTGACGGTGTTGGCGCGCATCAGGAATTTCGCCTCGGCATAGGCCGGAACGATGTTGGTCGCGCTGCCGCCGTTAGTGATGATGCCGTGAACGCGGACGTCATCGGTGAACAGCTGGCGCAGGGCGTTAATGCCGACAAAAGTGTGGATCACCGCGTCCAGCGCGCTGATGCCGTTTTGCGGCGCAGACGCCGCGTGGGCCGCCTTGCCGTAGAATTTAAAGGTGGCGTCGACACAGGCCAAGCCGCCGCGCGTCACCATGGTTTTATCGCGCGGGTGGAACATCATCGCGGCGTCCACGTGGTCGAAATAGCCAAGGTTTGCCAGAATGATTTTGCCGCCGCCCTCTTCTTCTGCTGGCGTGCCAATCACTTGCAGTTTGCCGGTCAGGGCATCGCCGCAGGCTTTTAAGGCCAGCGCGGCAGTGACTGACGCCGTGCCGATCAGGTTGTGGCCGCAGGCGTGGCCCAGACCTTCTAGCGCGTCATACTCGGCTAAGAGTGCAATAGTCGGGCCGGGTCTGCCGCTGTCGAAGGTGGCGCGAAACGCCGTCGGCAGGTCGCCAATGCCTTCTTCAATGCTAAAACCGGCGGCGCGCAGTGGCGCAATCAGCGCGGCGGCGGACTTCACCTCTTCAAAACTCAATTCAGGGTTAGCATGCAGGTTTAAGGCCAGCAGGGTTAACTCATCCGAAAGCCGGTCAACGGCGCCAATCACGCTATTTTTATGTTCTGTAATGGTGCAAAAAGCCATGTTCTTATCCCTGCCGTGGTGCAATAAACCAAAAATTATTTTCGCCATCCGCTGAAGAAATTATCTCCGAGCAACACGAACACCCTCAGAAATAGGGCTTTTTGCCGACAGGGTCAAATTGAGCCTTTTTATCTGTTGCGCTTATTAGCCAAAAATTATTTTATGGCTGAGGCATTTCATCGAGAAACGAGGAACAGGGCGGCAATGAATGAAAAAGATTGGCTGATACTGCGCGCGGTGTATCAACATAAAAACATCACCCGGGCCGCCGAGCAGCTCTACACCTCGCAGCCCGCGCTGAGTTATCGCCTGCGGCAAATCGAGCGCAAGCTGGCGATTCGGCTGTTTGCCGACGGGCAAAAGGGGCTGGTGTTTACCGCGCAGGGGGAGTACCTCGCCCAGCACGCGCTGAAGGTGCTGGCAGATTTGCAGCAGCTGAAAATCACCCTGCACAGCATGGAGCGCGGCCAGCAGGGGGAGATAACTCTCGGCGTCTCCAGCAACTACGCGGCTTATCGCCTGCCCGCCCTGCTCAAACAGTTCCAGCAAAGCCATCCCGGCATTCGCGTCCACGTAATGAGTGGCTTTAGCGAGCAGATCTTCCAAAAGCTGTTGCGTAACGAAATCGACATGGCGCTGGTAAAGGACGACTTTAGCTGGAAGGAAGGCAAACATTTGGTGGAGGAGGATGACTATTTTTTAGTGAACCGTCAGGATTTCGACTTCTCTTTATTGCCGCAAATGCCGCAGATAAAAATCCACCACGGCGCGCACGTCACCCAGTTGATTGAGCGTTGGTGGAATGCCAATTTCTCCCACGCGCCAAATATTGCGATGGAGGTCGATAAGCTGGAAGTTTGTCTGGCGATGGTCGAGCACGGGCTGGGTTATGCCATTGTTGCCAGCTACTTACCTCTGGCCGAGCACCTTTATCGCCGCCCGATCACGGTCGATGGCAAAACGGTGAAGAACCGGACTTGGCTGCTTCACCGCCATAATTTGGACACCTCGCCGGTGATGCAGCCTTTTATCCATTTGATGCAAATGGCGCTGCACGGCGAGGCGAGAAATTGAACCGCGGCAACTAAAATTTAGAGGGTCACGGTGCCGTCAATCAGCGTGCAGGTGTTGCCGCCAATCCAAGGTTCGCCGTCGATGTACTCCACCGCCACACAGCCTTCGCGCTGGCGAATGGTGCCCTGACGCACCTGATAGCGTTCGCCGGTTTGCGCCCCGTCCGGGAAGCCTTGAGACTTCAGCACCCGCGCCAGACAGGCGTTGGCGCTGCCGGTCACCGGGTCCTCGATCAGCACGCCCTGCTCAATAATCAAGGCGCGCAGCTCGTAATCCGCCGGGCCGTCTTGGTCATGCAGGCCGAACAGCGCCAACCCGTGCATCCCTGACTTATGCACGATTTCTTGCAAGGCGTCGGCGTCAAACTGCGCCGCGAGGCAGGCTTTGGCACTCTCCACGCGCACCACCAGCCAACCCAACCCCATGTTGACCGCCACCGGCACGGCGTCCTGCTGGCGTTTCGCCCCTTTTAAGGCTTTATCCAGCAGCGGCAGGTGCTCTGCCGCCAGCGCTGACAGGCTGGCAGGCGGCGCGCGGAAGGCCAAACCACCCTCTTCCAACATCTTGACTGGCACCAGCCCGACGCCGCACTCCTGAATCAAATGACCGGCATTTTTCGGCTTCAGGCCAGCTTCCAGCAGCGAGTGCGCGGTGCCTAGGGTCGGGTGGCCCGCGAACTGGAACTCAGTGTCCGGGGTGAAAATACGCACCCGATAATCCGCCGCCGGGTCGGTCGGTTTGAGCACAAAAGTGGTTTCTGAAAGATTGGTCCAGCGCGCCATGGCGCTCATTTCTTCATCGCTCAGGTCATCGGCGTCGAAGATAACGGCCAGCGGGTTGCCTTTGAGTGGAACAGCAGTAAAAACATCGACTTGCTTAAAGCGGCGGGTCTGGGTCATGAGAGATCCTGTCTAAAGTCAGCGATTAAAAATCCACATTCAAAGCAGTGTTCTATGATTACTGCATCCGAAAGTCAAAAGAGACTTGTATGTCCACCACGCCATTTGTGTCTAAAAGCAGTGAAAAGAGTTCAGCAGTTGACCTGATTGGGGTCGGGATCGGGCCGTTCAATCTGAGCCTCGCGGCGCTGGCGAAAGATTCCGGCAAAGTGCAAAGCCATTTTTTCGATGCCAACGACGCCTTCCGCTGGCACCCCGGCATGCTACTGCCGACCGCCACCATGCAGACCTACGTGTTGCAGGATCTGGTGACCACCGTCGCGCCGCGCAGCGAATTCTCATTTATTAATTATCTGGTGGAGCAGAAGAAGATTTATCGCTTCCTCGCCACCGAGCAGCTGATCATCAGCCGCGATGAGTTCTCAGACTACCTTCAGTGGGCCTGCGACCGCATCGACAATCTGCATTTCTCCCAGCCGGTAGACGCCATCGACTTTGACGACGCGGCCGAGGAATTTGTGGTGCATACGCCGCAGGGCGACCACCGGGCGCGCAACATCTGTCTGGGCACCGGCCACGCGCCGTGGGTGCCGAAAAGCGCCCGCGCGGCGCTAGGCAAACAGTGTTTCCACGCCGCCGAAATTGAGCTGCGCGAGCATGATTTTACCGGCAAAAGAGTGATGATTGTCGGCGGCGGCCAGAGTGGCGCTGACATCGTGCTCAACGCTCTCGACGGCCACTGGGGCGAGTTCGCCGAGCTGAGTTGGCTGTCGCGCCGCCCCAACTTCCAGCCGCTGGATGAGTCGATTTTCACCAATGAGTATTTCACGCCGGAATACGTCGATTATTTCTACACCCTGCCGGAAGAGATCCGCGAGCGCGAGATTCAAACCCAGAAACTGCCTTCGGACGGCATCAGCTACCACACGCTGGAAGCCATCTATAAGCAGCTTTATCACAAGTTTGACGTGCTGCATCAGCCGCGCAATGTGCGCCTGTTCCCGCACCGCGCGCTGGATGCCATTCGCCAGCAGGCCGACGGCAGCTATCGCCTACAGGCGCTGCACGGGCTGGAGAATGTTGAGGAGCAATTTGACGCTGACGTGGTTATCTTAGCCACCGGCTACCGCCCGGCCCTGCCGGACTATCTTGCGCCGCTGCTGGATCGCATTCCCTATGACCGCGAGCAGCACCTGCCGCTACGGCCCAATTTCAACCTGCAATGGGAAGGCCCGGTCAATAACCGCATTTACGCGGTGAACGCCGGGATCCATAGCCATGGCAGCGCCGAAGGCCAGCTAACCCTGACCGCGTGGCGCTCGGCGAAGATCCTCAACCACCTGCTCGGCGAGGCGCATTACGACCTTAGCCCCGGCCCGTCGCTGGTGCAGTGGTGGAGCGGTAACTAGTGCTGGCCTTTGGCTTTCAGCAGATCCACATAGGCCTGATCGATTAACTCCTGACGGTCTATGTGCAGCTTTTCCAGCAGATCTTCGGCAATGGCCACGCCCTGCTCTTGAGTCTCGTGGTCAGCCAGCACCACTTCAAACTCCAGATAGTCGCCGAGGTGTTTGACGCGATCCAAATGCAGCCGCGTCTGGCCAATCATAAATAAGGTGCGCTGCTTGATAACCCGCCCGGCAGCGCCGTAGGCCAGCGTCAAAGTGTGGCGCAGCCCTTCGGGATCGGCGGTTTCGGTCAGGGTGTAGAAACTGGTTTTCGGCCCGGACTGATCCTGTCGCTGGTAGAAGATCAGCTCACCGCGATCTGCTGCAAAGGTGCGCAGCTTGAGGCGACCATGCGGGCAGACAAAGAAAGTATCATCTTGATCAATCAGTGTCGGTAAACCATCAGCCAGTAAGGCAAGCTTTTCATACATCGCTGAAAAATCATCAATTCTGGCTTTTATTTCAACATTTCTGGCCATGCTATCTCCTTAAGAGCACTCCATAAAAGTAAGCCGTTTTACCCTATCATGATGAAACAACAGTGACATCGGTAAGGTTAATCGACGCGGCGCAAATTCTTGATTTTCTCCTTAAGCTTTTCAGCTAATAACCAGATAAACTCGCACTATCGGGTGTCGCGCACCTTTCTCATTACGTCAGTCAAAGGCCGGAGGCCAACGTCCAGAATGATATGGATTATGTTAGCTGCAGTTGTTGTCGTGTTTATCGTTGGGTATTGGTTCATGACTGCAGACACCCGTAAGGCGAATGACTCCCTTGCCAGTCTGCTGAAAATTAAGCCGGTTTATATCGATTCCATGCTGCTGGAAATGGGCAAACGCCAGAGCCAGATGTTTACCCGCTCGATCAGCGGTGGCTATGCCGAAGAGATCCGCAAGGCGGCCTATGTGGTGTTTATCTACCACACCTTTATTAAAGAC
The DNA here is from genome assembly GCF_000735345.1 of Ewingella americana ATCC 33852. Taxonomy (GTDB): domain Bacteria; phylum Pseudomonadota; class Gammaproteobacteria; order Enterobacterales; family Enterobacteriaceae; genus Ewingella; species Ewingella americana. The sequence goes on from NZ_JMPJ01000064.1 coordinate 196,178, forward strand.
GCTTCGGAAGAAAACGTGATCAAATGGCGCGAAATTCTGATCCGCGCGCACCTGCCGCCGCAGCTCTCCAGCGAACACGCCGAGCTGGCGCTGTTCTACTTCTCCGAGCTGGATATTGAGCCGTTCGAGCTGGCGCAGTTCCGCCGCCAGTACAATGAGACCTATAATCAGATTCACTTAGTCTGAAGCCTGACTCTGGGTTAGTGCAGCGCGAAACGGCCCCTTATATGGGCCGTTTTTGTTTCTGGCACTGAAAAGAGCAATCTCAGTCAGGATGACTCCTCCCGCCGCTGGCAAAGTGGTGTCTTGAAGAGAGGGAAAATGAATAACGACAAATTTGATGATTACGCCCGGCGTTTCGAGCAGGTGTTTGATTTTATTGAACAGCATCTGGACAGCGCGCTGACGGTTGAACAGCTCAGCGAAGTGGCCTGCTTCTCGCGGTTCCACTTTCACCGCCAGTTCAGCCAGTTCTGCGGGGTGAGCGTCAGCCGCTATATCACGCTGATGCGCCTGAAGCGCGCCTCGTACCGGCTGGTTCAGCAGTCGCCGGACAAGATTATTGATATTGCGTTAGATGCCGGCTTTGAAAACCCGGAGTCCTTTTCCCGCGCCTTCAAGCATACCTTTGGCCTGACCCCCAGCGAGTTCCGCAAGGCACCCGTATGGATGGACTGGCATAAACATTTCCAGTTTCCCGGCATGGAAACCCAGAAGAGGATGGAGAAGATGGACGTCAAAATTATTGAAGTTGAACCGATACCGGTGGCGGTGCTTGAGCACCACGGCGATCCAATGCGGGTCAGCAACTCGGTGGCGACCTTTATTGAATGGCGCAAAGCCTCGGGGCTGTCAGATTACACAACGCAAGGCACCTACGGCGTGCCTTATAACGACCCGCTGGTCACGCCGGGCGAGGAGTTTCGCTTTGACATTTGTGGCGAACTCAACCCGCAGGCGCAGGGCAAAGTCCCGGCTAATTCTCAGGGAGTTATCAGTAAAACCCTGCCCGGTGGCCGCTGCGCCGTGGTGCGCCACGTGGGTTCTTACGATCGCATCAGTGAAACGGTCTACAACCTGTATCGCCAGTGGCTGCCGCAAAGTGGTGAAGAGCTGCGTGATTTCCCGGTCTATTTCCGCTATTTGCAGCTTGACCAAGAGTTGCCGGAGCACGCCCAGCAAACGGACATTCTGCTGCCGCTGAAATAGCCGTTCGCCCAATCTCAGACAAAAAAATAGCGCTGAATATTCAGCGCTATTTTCTTTTCGACCGGCTTAGCGGAAGACGTTTTCGAGATAACTCGCCAGAATCTGGCGTGAACTGAAACCGTGGCAGATGCCGTAATAAGCTTCGTTCTCACTGGCTACATCCAGCGGAAAACGGGTGTAAACCTGACTGCTGCGAAAAGAGGCCGTTGGCTCGGCGAAACGTTCGCTGCGCTCTTTCAGCGCCGGATGTATCACCAGGGCAGTCCGACCAAACCGCGCTTCCCGGTTCACATACACGTAGTGCTCACCCCGGTGGTAACCGTAGGCTTTATCATCAACAAAATCGCGCTCAAAACCTGAATTTTCTAAAACGCGCGCCACTTCATCTGGCCGTAAATACATGGTTGCTCCTCGCTTCTTTAACCGCAGAGCGACCTTACCGTATTCATCCGCCTGAATAACCACTTTATCCCGAGATTTGGCCTCTTTAGGATTTATCTAAAGCCAATAAAGATAAATTCTCGGGGTTTTACGCTATACGTTTTGGCCCTCAGACCGAGGGCGGGGCCGCTTTGGCATTGGCCCACAGGCGCAGCGTCATTAACCATGCCAACACCACCATAATCGCCGCCGCCAGATAGATAGACGAGGTGCCCGCGTGCGCGATCAGCAGGCCAGCAATCGGCCCGGTCAGGCCCAAACCGAGGTCGAGGAACGCCGAATATGTCCCCAGCGCGGTGCCCTGATTCTGCGGCGGCACCTGCTTCACCGCCTCGACGCCGAGCGCCGGGAAGATAAGCGAGAAGCCGCAGCCGGTCAGCAATGCGCCCAGTTGCACGGTGATAGGGTCAGTGCCGAGCCAGATCATCAGCAGGCCCAAAGCTTCGAACAAGAAAGAGGCCAACGCCACGCGCAGGCCGCCAAAACGGTTGATGGTGTTAGCAAGGATCAGTCGAATGCCCACAAAGCCCAAGCTGAACAGGGTCAGGGTGAAAGCCGCGCCGCTCCAGTTTTTCTCCGCATAGTAGAGAGTGATGAAGGTGGCGATCACCCCGAAGCCCACGGTACCGAAGCCGAGGCCCAAACCGTGCAACCACATGCGCCCCAGCACGGCTTTGAACGCAATTCTCTTACCCGTCGTCACAGAAATATCCTGCTTACGACTCGCCAGCCAGAGGGCCAGCAACACCGCCAGTACCAGCAGCACCGCGACGCCGGTCAGGCCGAATTGCGCATTGAGCATCACGCCCAGCGGCGCGCCCACCGCCATCGCGCCGTAGGTAGCGACGCCGTTCCATGAAATCACCCGCGCCGTGTGCATGGCTCCCACCGCGCCAATCCCCCACAGGGTGGTGCCGGTGCTGGCAAAGCTTTCGCCCACGCCCAAGAACAGGCGTCCGACGCACAGCATCAGCAAGCTAACCAGCGGATAGCCCGCCAGCAGCACCGCCAACATGTAGAACACGCCGCTGATGCCGCAGCAGGTCAGGCCAAACAGCACCACCTTCTTCGGCCCGAGCTGGTCGGCATAGCGCCCGGCGTGCGGGCGGCTGATGAGCGTCGCGAAGTACTGCACGCTAATGATCAGGCCCGCCAAGACCGAGTTGAAACCTAAGCTGTTATGCACAAAGCCCGGCAGCACCGCCAGCGGCAAGCCAATGGTCAGATAGCAGACAAAGGTAAATGTCATGAATGACAAAATGCGTTTATTTAATTGCAGATTGGTGCGCAGCGTACTTACTGACATGGGAGAACCCGAACGGAGATCACAGATTGAATATTTATAGGATAAACAGGTTTGGCTGAAGTAGAAATCTAAATGCCGGGGAAAAATGTTATCTGCTGTAAAACCTTCTGCCACTTACAGAAAAGTCTGAGCCACGTCACGCTAAGCCGCGTGGAGACTGGTGCCGCTTCATAGTGAGAACCGCTAATATCGCCGAAAATCACGGGTGATTCCCCTATGGATCCTTCCATCGCAGCATTTTGGACTATAGTTAAAGTACAGTTCAAACAAGGAGAGCCAAATGTTTAAGAAATCAGAAAAAGTAGAACGAGACATTAATGAGGATGTAACTCTGCTGGCCGATACCCTTGACGAGGTGCTGCAATCTTCGGGCGCTAAATCGAAAGATGAGCTGGAAAAAATTCGCGGTAAAGCCGAAGGCGTTTTACGCGATGCTCGTGCCCGCTTTAACGGCAACAGCAACATTAAACAGCACGCGATTGACGCGGCTAACCAGGCGACCAACTACGTGAAAGATAACCCGTGGCACGGCGTAGGTGTCGGTGCCGCCGTAGGTATCGTGCTCGGTGTTTTACTGGGTCGCCGCTAAGCGCCTCGGTAATGTGCAGAAGTAACCTGAGTAGTAAGTAAGACAGGTGCTAATTCCTGTGTCGGGTACCAGCACCTGAGCGGAAGTTGACCCCCTCATTATTCCGCTTAGAAGCGGGGCCTTTTGGCCCCGTTTTCTATATCTATCCTTCTAACATTCCTTTCCGACTATTCTCTTCTCTCCGCGCTCTCAACCAATATCGCCGCTAATTTGTCGACCAGCTTGTCGGCCTGCTGTTGATTGAGAATATTGGGGAAGCCCATCAGTAAGCCATTTGGTCTCAGCGCATCGCCCTTCTCCCTCGGCTCTACTTGCCAATCTGACAGCGCCTGAATGGCCAGCCCCTGCGAGCGGGCGTGCTGCGCAATGGCGGCGTCATCGAAGCTGGCGGCTAAGTTGGCACACAGCTGAATACCCCCGGCCTGCGGATTAACCCACAGCCGATCTCTTGGGAAACGCGCCTCCAACGCCTGAGTCAAAAAGGCCCGGCGCTCGACATAAAGCTGACGCATACGCTTGAGATGGCGATAGAAATGGCCCTGCGCGATAAACTCCGCCACGCTGGTTTGCATCAATCGCGGACTGGCACAGGCGCGCAGATGGCAGTAGTCACTGACCTTATCCACCAGCTTTTCCGGCACCACCACGTAGCCGAGGCGCAGCGCGGGGAACATCACCTTGCTGAAGGTTCCGGCATAAATCACCCTCCCCTGCGCATCAAGGCTTTTCAGCGACGGCAGCGGCTGGCCCTGATAGCGAAACTCACTGTCATAGTCGTCTTCGATGATCCACGCCTCACGGCTTGCAGCCCACTCGAGCAGCGCCATGCGTCGCGACAGACTGAGCGATACTCCCATCGGGCTTTGGTGCGCGGGGGTGACCACGGCAAATTTCGCCTGAGGGAAGTGCTGAATGGCGTGGTCGATGTTCATCCCCTCACCGTCCACCGGGATACCCATTGGCGTCGCGCCCGCCGCGCGGAAAAAGGCCTGCGTCACCGGATAACCGGGGTCTTCCAGCCAAACGCCGTCCTGCGGCTGCATCAGGCTACCCATCACTAAATCCAGCACCGCCGCGTAGCCCGAGCAGATAAAAACCTGCTCCGGTCGGCAAGAGAAGCCGCGCGACAGCTGCAAGTAGGCCGCCACTTCATGGCGCAGGGCGGCGTCGCCGTTGAGCGGCGCGTGGCCGAGATCTTCAATCCGCGTGTGGCGAATTTGCCGGGCCACGATGCGCGACCAGATGGCGCGCGGAAAGGCGTCCAGCGCGGGCAGACCAAGCTCTAAGGGGAAAGGGCTGCTGGTGGGCAGCATCGGGTTGACGGTAAAGCGCGGCGGCTCGGGGATGCGTTCCGGCAAGGGGGAAAGAGTCGGCAGCGACAGGCTGACGCGCGTCCCCGCCTGCCCGCGGCTCTGCAAAAAGCCTTCGGCCATTAGCAGTCCATAGGCGTTATCCACCGTAGCGCGGGCGACACCCAGCTCGCTCGCCAGACTGCGCGCCGAGGGCACGCGCTCTCCGGCCTGCAACTGGTTCTGCATGATAGCCTGCTTAAAGCGCTGATAAATCTGCCGATAAAGTGGCGCGGAGAGCTGGGGATCCAGCTGGAAGGAAGCCGAAAACGCTGACATTCATGGCCCTATCAAAAAGTCATATTATGGCTCTGTAGTATAGTCCATGCGGCCGCTAAAGTACCTCTCATCAACCCAAAGAGGAAATCAACATGACTCAGCTTCGCCTGCCTTACTACCAACTGTCTGCCAGCGTGATCGAACCGATGAGAGCCGCGCTGGGCGCGCTGGAAAAAGGCCCGCTGGACAACATCATCATTGAGCTGGTGTTCCTGCGCGTGTCGCAAATCAATGGCTGCGCCTACTGTCTGGATATGCACTCGAAGGCGCTGCGCAAGGCGGACTATCCACAAGGGAAATTGGATCAGCTGGCCGGATGGCGCGTCAGCCACGCCTACTCTGACAAAGAGCGCGCCGCTTTGGCATGGGCAGAGAGCCTGACGCTGATTGCCGCGACCGGCGCACCGGACGGCGATTATGAGCCTTTAAAGGCGCAATTTAGTGACGTAGAAATCTCTGAATTGACCTTTGCTATTGGTCTGATGAATGCGTTTAACCGTCTTGCGGTCGGAATGCGTCAATAATCGCCAAACAGTTTCCCGTACATTTTATAAGCATTAGCCGCCAGCCCGCGCCCGCCGCGCCTCTGGCGGCTTTTTGCTTTTTCGAACTTCGCAAATCTCAAAAAACTATATCTTGTGTGGTTGATTATTTAAATCACCACATCTAGTATTCAATTCGTCGGGACGCTACTACAGCACCGATACCCGCGCCCCCTTACTGCTGAAGCCATCGCCACAGCGACCGGGCAAAAATTGTCTCTGATTTCATTATGGATGGGAATACGAATCATGAGCATTATTATTTACAGCAAGCCAGACTGTGTCCAATGCAACGCCACCTACCGCGCTTTAGATAAACAAGGCATTTCTTATCAAGTCATCGACTTAACGCAGGATGCACAAGCCTTGGGTCAGGTTCGCGCTATGGGTTACCAGCAAGTGCCGGTGATCGTTGCCGGTGACGACCACTGGTCTGGCTTCCGCCCAGACAAAATCAGCGAGTTGCGCCAACTGCAAACCGCGTTCTGAGGCCAGACGGATGAATCCGTTGGTCTATTTTTCCAGTAGTTCAGAGAACACCCATCGTTTCGTCGGCAGGACAGGTCTGCCGGCGATTCGAATTCCGATTGACCGCCAGCCCGAGAAGTTACGCGTCACTCAGCCCTACATTCTGGTAGTGCCGAGCTACGGCGGCGGCTCGGCCAAGGGCGCCGTGCCTACGCAGGTCATTCGCTTTCTGAACGACGAACACAACCGTTCACTTATCCGCGGCGTTATCGCCGCCGGGAACACTAATTTCGGCGCAGCGTATTGTATTGCCGGTGACATCATCGCCCAAAAGTGTCAGGTGCCTTACCTGTATCGCTTTGAATTACTGGGTACGCCGGAAGACGTTGCAAAGGTTACACAGGGAGTTACTGAATTTTGGCAACGACAGAAATGAGTCTTACCGAGGCAGACACCAGCAGCCCGGACTATCACGCGCTGAACGCGATGTTGAATCTGTTCGATGCCGAAGGCCGCATCCAATTCGACAAAGACCGCCTTGCTGCGCGCCAGTACTTCCTGCAACACGTGAATCAGAACACCGTGTTTTTCCACAATTTGGCGGAAAAGCTGCGTTATCTGGTGGAAGAAGGTTATTACGAAGCGCAGGTGCTGGATCAGTACGCCTTCGAAGACATTAAACGTTTGTTTAAACAGGCTTATGCCAAAAAATTCCGCTTCCAGACCTTTCTGGGCGCTTTCAAGTATTACACCAGCTACACGCTGAAAACCTTCGACGGCAAACGCTATCTTGAGCGTTACGAAGACCGCGTGTGCATGGTGGCGCTGACGCTGGCACAGGGTGATATCGCCCTCGCCGGCCACTTCGTCGATGAAATCATCTCTGGCCGCTTCCAGCCTGCCACGCCAACCTTCCTGAACTGCGGCAAGAAGCAGCGCGGCGAGCTGGTCTCCTGCTTCCTGCTGCGCATCGAAGACAATATGGAGTCGATTGGTCGCTCGGTGAACTCGGCGCTGCAACTGTCGAAACGCGGCGGCGGCGTGGCCTTTATGCTGACCAACATCCGTGAAGTCGGCGCGCCGATTAAACGCATTGAGAACCAGTCCTCCGGCGTCATTCCAATTATGAAAATGCTGGAAGACGCCTTCTCCTACGCCAACCAGCTCGGTGCGCGTCAGGGCGCGGGCGCGGTGTATCTCAACGCGCACCACCCGGACATCCTGCGGTTCCTGGATACCAAGCGCGAAAACGCCGACGAGAAGATCCGCATCAAGACCCTGTCTCTCGGCGTGGTTATCCCGGATATCACCTTCGAGCTGGCGAAGAACAATGAAGATATGTACCTGTTTTCGCCGTATCACGTGGAGAAGGTCTACGGCGTGCCAATGTCCGAAATCAGCATCACGGAGAAATACCGTGAAATGGTTAACGACAAGCGCATCCATAAAACCAAAATCAACGCCCGTGAGTTCTTCCAGATTTTGGCAGAGATTCAGTTTGAATCCGGTTACCCGTACATGATGTTTGAAGACACGGTGAACCGCGCGAACCCAATCAAGGGTCGCATCAACATGAGTAACCTCTGTTCAGAGATTTTGCAGGTCAACACGCCGACGATTTATGGCGAAGACCTCTCTTATCAGCAGGTGGGGAAAGATATCTCCTGTAACCTCGGCTCGCTGAATATCGCCTCGGCGATGGACTCGCCGGACTTCGGCAAAACGGTAGAAATGGCTATCCGCGCGCTGACGGCGGTCTCCGACATGAGCAATATCCGTTCGGTGCCTTCTATCGATCAGGGTAATCAGGACTCCCACGCCATCGGCCTTGGGCAGATGAACCTGCACGGCTATCTGTGCCGCGAGCGCATTTATTACGGTTCCGAAGCCGGTTTGGACTTCACCAATATCTATTTCTACAGCGTGGCTTATCACGCAGTGCGCGCCTCCAACCAGTTGGCAATTGAGCGCAACCAGCGTTTTAAAGGCTTCGAGGATTCGACCTACGCTAGCGGCAGCTACTTCGACAAATATGTCGATGAAGCGCAGGCCGACAAGTGGCAGCCGAAGACCGAACGCGTGCGCGAGCTGTTCAGCGAGGCGGGAATTCATATCCCAACCACTCAAGACTGGGCAGAGCTGAAAGCCTCGGTGATGCAGCACGGGCTGTACAACCAGAACTTGCAGGCGGTGCCGCCGACCGGATCTATCTCTTACATCAATAACTCGACCTCTAGCATTCACCCGATTGTTTCACGGGTGGAGATCCGCAAAGAGGGCAAGATTGGCCGCGTCTACTATCCGGCGGCGTTCATGACCAATGACAACCTTGATTACTATCAGGATGCCTATGAGATTGGGCCAGAAAAGATCATCGATACCTATGCCGAAGCCACCCAGCATGTCGATCAGGGGCTGTCGCTGACGCTGTTCTTCCGCGACACCGCCACTACGCGCGACATCAACAAAGCGCAGATTTACGCTTGGCGTAAAGGCATCAAAACTATCTATTACATCCGTCTGCGCCAGATGGCGCTGGCCGGTACTGAAGTTCAGGGTTGCGTGTCTTGCACACTGTGATCGATTGAAAGGACTTAAAAATGAGCGCAGTAAAACAATTATTAGTTCCGCAGCCAATTAGCAAAGCCATCAACTGGAACAAGATTCAGGATGATAAAGATTTGGAGGTGTGGAACCGCCTGACTTCCAACTTCTGGCTGCCGGAGAAGGTGCCGCTGTCCAATGACATTCCGTCATGGGCCACGCTGAGTCCGAAAGAGAAGCAGCTGACTATCCGCGTGTTTACCGGCCTGACGCTGCTCGACACCGTGCAGAACGTGGTGGGCGCGCCGACCCTGATGAAAGACGCGGTCACGCCACACGAAGAGGCGGTGTACTCCAATATCTGCTTTATGGAGGCGGTACACGCCCGCTCGTACAGCTCGATTTTCTCCACGCTGTGCGCCACCTCGGACGTAGACGAAGCTTATCGCTGGAGTGAAGAGAACGTCGCGCTGCAAAACAAAGCGGCGATCATTCTCTCCTACTATGACGGGCAAGATCCGCTGATGAAGAAAGTCGCCAGCGTGTTCCTCGAATCTTTCCTGTTCTACTCCGGCTTCTATCTGCCGATGTACTGGTCGAGCCGCGCCAAGCTGACCAACACCGCCGACCTGATCCGCCTGATCATTCGCGATGAGGCTGTTCACGGCTATTACATCGGTTATAAGTTCCAGAAAGCCTTGGCTTTGGAAAGCGAAGAGCGCCAGCGGCAGATCAAAGCGCAGGCGTTTGATCTGATTCAGGATCTGTACGACAACGAAATTCGCTATACCGAAGAGTTGTATGACGACGTGGGCTGGAGCGAGGACGTGAAGAAGTTCCTGCACTACAACGCCAATAAGGCGCTGATGAATCTGGGTTATGAAGCCCTGTTCCCGGCCAGCATGGCGGACGTTAACCCGGCCATCTTGTCAGCCCTGTCGCCGAACGCCGATGAAAACCACGACTTCTTCTCCGGCTCCGGCTCGTCCTACGTGATTGGCACGGCGGTGAATACCGAAGACGAAGACTGGGACTTCTAACGCCGCAGTCTTAGCACCAGCAGTACCAATCCCGCGATACACACCGTTGTTCCCAGCAGTGGGAACAACGGAATTCCCCACAGATTGACGGTCGAATTCATCAAATAGGGCGCGATGCCCAGCGCGAAGGCGGCAGTGACGATGGCTATCGCCAGCGTAATGGCCGAGCGTTCCAGCGAACGGCTCAGTTCACTGAGGTTTTTGATCTCCACTCCGGCGTGCAGCCTGCCGCTTTTCAGCCGTTGAGTGATAAGACGCAGGGTTTGCGGCAACTCCTCGCTGGCCTCCACGGCTTCAATCCCCAAGTTCACCAGACGCTGGCGCGTTGCCTCCGGCGAGAAGCGTTGCAGCATCATTTTTTCCAGCATCGGGCGCAGCGTGGCGACAATATCAAACTGCGGATCGAGCCTGTGCAGCACGCCGTCGGCGGTGATCAGCGCCTTAAACAACAGCACCAGATCGGACGGCAGGATCAACTGATGCTCGCGGGCCATCAGCAGGAAATCGGTTAATGCGCCGCCGAGGGTCATCGGGGCCGAGAGTTGCCGGTCAAAGAAGTTCTGCGCCGCCAGCTCGAGGTCCATCAAATCCACCGCGTCGGTGTCGGTCCAGGCCACCAGCGTGTTGACGATCCCCGCCGTGTCGCGCTCCACCAGCGCGTGCAGCAACAGCAGCAGCTGATTGCGCCGCCGCTCGGAGAGGCTGCCGACCATGCCAAAATCGATAAAACCGACTTTGTCTCCCGCCAGCGCCATCAGGTTCCCCGGATGGGGATCGGCATGGTAGAGGCGCAGATCCAGCACCATTTTCATAAAGGCAATCGCCCCACGGCGCGCGAGCAGCGGGCGATCAAAACCTGCGGCGATCAAATCAGCCGGATTAGAGGGTGAGACGCCGGGCAAATATTGCTGCACCAGCAGGCGGGGCGAAGAGAATTCGCTGTAGATCTTAGGGATGACGATCTCCGGCTGATCGCGGAAATAGTCGCCGATCTGCCGACAGTTGTAGCATTCGTGGCTGAGATCTAATTCGTGGTTGAGCGCAATTTCCAGCGTTCTGACAATCTGCTGCGGGCGAAAGCGCGCCATCATCGGGCTTTGCTCGGCGGCGGTATCCGCCAGATAGGCCAGCAGGCGTAAATCAGCCCGAATGGTTTTCTCCAGCTCTGGTCGCAGAACCTTAACCACCACCTCTTCGCCACTGTGCAGCCGGGCGCGGTAGATTTGCGCCATGGAAGCCGCCGCCAGCGGCTCTAAATCAAACTGGGCGAATACTTGTTGCGGGTCGCCACCTAAATCCTGACTCACCTGTCCTCTGATGGCCTCCCATGGCAGAAACTGCGCCTGACTGTGCAACTTGTCCAGCTCATCAATCCAACGCTGGTCTAGCAGGTCGGAGCGCGTCGCCAGTATCTGGCCGAACTTCACAAAAGTTGGTCCGAGGGCTTCCAGCGCGGCGCGCAGCCGCTGCGGCATAGTCTGGATATCCGCGTCATCATTGGCGGCAAGGCGCGATTTCACCAGCCCGCCTAGGCCCACGATAGCCAGTAAATCCTGCAAACCGTAGCGGATCAGCACCTCGGTGATCTGCTTGAGTCTGGCGCGGTCGCGCATCGTCACGTACATCATTTTCAACATAAACAGCTCCGTCCCTGAAGTGTGGTTGCGGCGAATTTCATACTGTCAGTGTAGCGCACCCCGAAGCATAAACGGCGGAATGCTAAAACGAAAAAGGCCCGGTGATTAACCGGGCCTTGGTGACACAGAAGAAGCAATCAGGCGAAGAATTTCGCCAAGACCAGCAGGCCAACCGACACATTGATCGCGCCGCCAATGCGGGTGGCGATTTGCGCGAAAGGCATCAGCGCCATGCGGTTACCCGAGGTCAGGATAGCCACGTCGCCGGTGCCGCCCTGCCCGCTCTGGCAGCAAGAAACAATAGCCACGTCGATAGGGTGCATGCCGATTTTCTTGCCGACAAAATAGCCCGTGCCGACCAGCGCGCAGACCGTGGTCACGATCACGCACAGGTTCGAAATGGTGAAAGCGTTAACCAGCTCCTGCCACGGGGTGATAGCCACGCCCACCGCGAACAGTACTGGGTAAGTCACCGCCGTGCGGAAGAATTTGTACACCGTCATCGACCCTTGTTGAATAGTCGGCGACACGCCATTCAGCAGTTTCACCACCACCGCCGCGAACAGCATGCCGACCGGCGCTGGCAGGCCAATCAGGCGCTGACCCAGCATCCCCACCATGTACAGCAGCACCGCCAGCAGCGCGCCGCAGGCCAGCGCGTTGACGTCAGGCTTGCCTTTGAACTCTTCCAACCCGTGACCAATCAGGCCGTTTTTCGCTGGCATCAGCTGGCCTTCGCCAGTCAGGTGCGGATAGCGTTTACCGATTTGGTTCAGCACGCCCGCCAGCACGATAGCGGTCAAACCACCCAGCATCACGATAGGCAGAATGCGGCCCAGCGCCACGCCCTGCTCCATGTGCAGAATGGTCGCATAACCCATCGACAGCGGGATTGCGCCTTCGCCCACGCCACCGGCCATGATCGGCAGAATAAGGAAGAAGAAGGTCTGGAACGGCGGCAGGCCTAGCGCCATGCCCATCGCCAGCCCGGCCACCATGCCGACGATTTCGCCGCACAGCATCGGGATGAAGATACGCAGGAAGCCCTGAATCAGCACCTGACGGTTCATGCTCATGATGCTGCCGACAATAATGCAGCAGATGTAGAGATAGAGAATATTGGTGGATTTATAGAATTTGATGGTTGAGTCGACCACCACGTCCGGCAGCAGGCCATAATGCACCAGCGCGGAAGGGATAAAGGTGGCGCAGATTGCCGCCGCGCCCAGCTTGCCGATGATAGGCAGGCGTTTGCCGAACTCGCCGCAGGCAAAGCCGAAGAAGGCCAGCGTCGCCACCATCACCACGATATCACTCGGCAGTTTGCCATTTAGGCAATCAAGCAGGATCAGCACGCCCGCCAGCAGGAAGAAAGGCAGCGGAATGATCCCTATCTTGTAGTTATCCAAGATATGCCACCAGCGCTCCTTGGCAGAAACGGCCGGGGTTTCCTTCTTTTTCACAACAACGTAGGAATCATCAGTGGTGCTCATAATACTTTCCTCATGCTTTAAAACTTCATTAGTAATGAGGATAAAAAATAGCGACCCCGCATCGTTGTGAGGCTGTTCAAATTAAAATCGCTGATTTAAAGGTTGTAATGGTTTTAATGGCGTTAATGTTACTTAGTCTGCAAAGCTTATCAGCTTTGTAGTAAATCACGCCTTTAGCCTTTTTATTTTTGTGGCTATTAAGCCCCGTGGCGCGCGGCAGTTGCGTATTTCCTCACAACACCGCGCTCTGGGAATGACGCCGCCGAAAACGCCATGTTAGGCTTATTCTCTGTTGACTTGGTGGCTGCCAGAATGCGATTACGTTTCACTTTTCAAATAAAGCTCTTTCTCTCACTGGTGGGCTTTTCCTGCGTGCTTTTGGCAGTGCTCGGGCTGCTTTTATTCCGCACCGTTGATGAACAACTGCATAAAGATTTGGGCAGCCGCGCCAAAGTTCAGGCTTCGCAAATCGCCCTGATGCCCGGCCTGGCTGAGCGCGTCGAGGCCGAAGACAGCGCGGGAGTGGCAAAACTGGTCGCGCCGCTGCGCGCTAAAAGCGACGCCAGTTATATCGTTATTGGCGATGTGCATGCCGACCACCTCTACCATTCGCAGTCGCCAGAACGCCTCGGCAAGCCGCTGGTCGGCGGGGATAACGCCGAAGTGCTCGAGGGCAAAACCATTATTACCGTGCGTCAGGGCGGCATCGGAATCTCTTTACGCAGCAAAGCGCCCATTGTGGACGCCAATAATAAAGTCATCGGTATTGTCTCCGTCGGTTACCTGATTTCTTATATTGATGACGTGACGGTGAAATTGCTGGCGCAGACCGCGCTGTCCGGCATTCTGCTATTAGCCCTGCTGTTCCTCTTCTCATGGCTATTCAGTAAGAACCTCAAGAAACAGATGTTCTGGCTGGAACCTAAAGAAATTGCGTTATTAGTTCGCCAACAGAAAGCGCTGCTGGAAGCTATTTATGAAGGGGTGATCGCCATTGATCACCAGCAGCGGATTTTATCTATCAACCACGCCGCCCGTGAGCTGCTGGACATACACCAGCCGGAAGACCTGCTGGTCGGCCAGCACATCCGCGACATCATCCACACCGGCGCGGAGTTCTTCACCGGCGACCGCGAAACGCCCAACAGCCACGATGAGGTGACGCGCTTCAACCAGCGGCAAGTGATCGTCAACCGGGTGCGCATTGAGCTTGGGCCGTCGTCGGAGATCGGCTGGGTGGTCAGTTTCCGCGATAAAAACGACATCAACACCCTCAGCAGCCAGCTCAGTCAGGTGAAACGCTATGCTGACAACCTGCGTATCATGCGCCACGAGCAGCTTAACTGGACCGCGACGCTGGCGGGCCTGTTGCAGATGAAACGCTATGACGAGGCGATGGGCTACATTCAGGCGCAGTCCGAAGGAGCGCAGGCGGTGCTGGATTTTGTTTCAGAGCGCTTTGCCTCGCCGACGATTTGCGGTTTATTGTTAGGGAAGTACTCCAGCGCGCGGGAAAAAGGCATTGAATTGACCTTCGACCCGGCTTGCCAACTTCAGCGCATGCCCGCGGCGTTGAGCGAGTCGGAGCTGATGTCGATTATCGGCAATCTGATCGATAACGCGGTAGACGCCACGCTGGCCGCGCCGGGGCCGCATCAGCCGGTAGAGTTCTATCTGACTGACCGCAATGACGAGCTGCTGATTGAAGTGGCGGATCAGGGCGCGGGGTTGTCGGCGGAGATCCGTCCGCGTATTTTCGAACAGGGCGCGACCACCAAGCCACTCTCCTCGGCTGACCAAACCGGCGGGGAGCACGGCATCGGGCTGTACGTGGTCGCCAGCTACGTGCATCAGGCGCAGGGCATGATTGAGATTTCAGACAATCAGCCTCGGGGCACGGTGTTCTCACTGTTTATCCCCAATCCGAAACCGCCGGGCAGCAACAGCTAAAATTTGACAGACTGGAACAGCGCTAAGCGCACTATTTTAATAAGAAAATCATGACCTAACCTACTTTATGAGCATGTCAGGAAACACGATGAACAAGAGTAGTTTCAACAACGGGGGCAGTATCAATAACGGCAGCGCGCTGGACGTGGTGATTGTCGAAGACGAGCCTTATCTGGCCGGCCTGCACCGTGACTTTATTGAGCAAAACTTCAATCTGCGGGTGGTGAGCATCGCCGCCACGCTGGCGCAGGCCAGAACTCAGCTGCAACTCTACCGGCCGCGGCTAGTGCTGCTGGACAACTATCTGCCGGACGGCCAAGGCATTGAGCTTATCGACAGCGCGCTGCTGAAAAGCCTCGACTGCTCGGTGATTTTCATCACCGCCGCC
This sequence comes from Ewingella americana ATCC 33852, assembly GCF_000735345.1. GTDB lineage: Bacteria > Pseudomonadota > Gammaproteobacteria > Enterobacterales > Enterobacteriaceae > Ewingella > Ewingella americana. The sequence continues at coordinate 211,413 of NZ_JMPJ01000064.1, forward strand.
AGTGACATGAATACCTGTAGTCAGGCGATGCGCTATGGCGCGTTTGACTACATCATCAAGCCGGTCTCTTTCCAGCGCCTGCGCAATTCGCTCGAGCGCTTTTTGCAGTTTGTGCACCAGTTGCGCAATGTGAAGGTGCTCGACCAGCAGGCCCTCGACAGGCTGTATAACCTGCCCGCCACCGACATGCCCGCAGCCCCCGCGACCAAAGGCATTGAGCCGAATACGCTGGAGCTGGTTCGCCGGGTGTTTATCGCCGAGCCGGACCGCAATTGGTCAGTCGATCAGGTGGTGGAACAGGTGGGAATTAGCAAAACCACCGGGCGGCGATATCTGGAATATTGCGTGGAAATTGGCTTTATCGCGGTGGAAATGCAGTACGGAAATATTGGCCATCCAAGGCGACTTTACCGGCTGATATTCCGCGAAGATCAGGCCCCTATTCATGACTAAATTATCCGGCTCAAGGGCCGGATAATTTTTTCGTTTCGCCGACACAACTACGTTACATTTCGACAGATTCTCCACCAATATCGGGTGGATTATTCCCAGCTGACAACTTTTTTCTTCAGCTGATTTCCACCTCTTCTCAGCCCGTTAGTGAAATGACTATTTCACCCAAAAGACAAAATCACTTGAAATATCTCTATTTTGCGCTAACAGAATATTATTCTGCGCATAAACCACAAAAACAATGCAGAAATTAAATTCATAAAAATCAATTAATTAAATCAAATATAATAATTATCTCAGCATGAAATAATAGTCAAAAAAACCTGTAATTTCATTGCACTAATTTATGCAAAAAACAGCCAATAATTGGCGTGAAATAACAAATTTCTCCAACAAAATTTCATGCCGAATTAGCCAATGGGAAACGCGCCGAGGAATATTATTCAGAAAGATTGAGACTTGTCTCAGTCTCTCGTTGTGGTAGGGTGTAAACCGTTCGATATTTCCGTACTTTGCGTACTAAGTAGATTCTATAGAGTTCAAACACAACTAGACCCATTTATAGCCGATGGCTATTTCTTTCCAAGGAATGCACATTGCATGACAATTAAAATCGAAGTAAAGAACCTGTATAAGGTATTTGGCGAGCACCCTGAGCGCGCATTTAAGCTGATAGATTCCGGCAAGAGTAAAGAAGAAATATTTGAGAAAACCGGGCTGTCATTGGGTGTTAAAAACGCCAGTCTGGCCATTGAAGAAGGCGAGATTTTCGTCATCATGGGATTATCCGGCTCCGGTAAATCCACTATGGTACGCCTTCTCAATCGTCTGATAGAACCCACCCGCGGTGAAGTGCTGATTGACGGCGAAGACATCGCCAAGATCTCCGAATCCAAACTGCGTCAGGTTCGCCGCAGCAAAATCAGCATGGTTTTCCAATCCTTCGCCCTCATGCCCCATCTGACCGTGTTGAACAACACTGCCTTTGGTATGGAGCTGGCTGGCGTGCCGACCGAGGAGCGCAATCAAAAAGCCCTCGACTCGCTGCGTCAGGTCGGTTTGGAAAATTACGCTAATTCTTATCCCGATGAGCTGTCCGGCGGTATGCGTCAACGCGTTGGCCTTGCCCGCGCCATGGCCAATAACCCCGACATCCTGCTGATGGATGAAGCCTTCTCCGCGCTCGATCCCCTGATCCGTACCGAGATGCAAGATGAACTGGTGAAGCTGCAATCGCAGCACCAGCGCACCATTGTGTTTATTTCCCATGACCTCGACGAAGCCATGCGCATTGGTGACCGTATTGCCATTATGCAGGGCGGCGAAGTGGTGCAGGTCGGCACGCCGGAAGAGATTTTGAATAATCCGGCCAATGACTATGTGCGCACCTTCTTCCGCGGCGTGGACATCAGTCAGGTGTTCAGCGCCAAAGATATCGCCCGCCGTCGCGGGACATTAATTCGTAAAACCCCCGGTTTTGGTCCGAGGGCAGCCCTCAAGCTGCTGGAAGACGCCGACCGCGAATATGGTTATGTGCTGGAGCGTGGTGAGCGCTTTATCGGCGTTGTGTCGATTGACTCACTGAAAACCGCGCTAAAAGCCAATCTTTCACTGGAATCCGCCCTGCTTGAGTTCCCGGCACCGGTGCAGGCAGACATGCCGCTCAGTGAACTGATCTCTCACGTTGCCGCCGCGCCGTACGCCGTGCCGGTGGTCAATGAGAGCAATAACTATATCGGTATTATTTCCAAAGCCATGCTACTTCGTGCTCTGGACAAAGAAGGGGGTAACGAATAATGAAGCATTCAATTCATAACGATAGCATCGTCCAACACGCGCAGGCTGCCACTCAAGAACTCGATCCGTCCGTCGATCCATGGAGTGCCGATAACGCCAGCGGCGGCCATGTTGATGCCGCGCAGTCAGCCACCTCGGCACCTGCCGATGCGGGCAGCAGTGACCCTTGGGGCGGCACGTCCGGCGGCAGCGATGCCGCAGCAACGACTGCCCACAGCGCGCCGGATGCCACGCATCAGGCTGCGTCACAGGCCAATGACTGGCTGAACGTCGCCCCGGCGCAGCATGACCAGTTCAACATTCTCGACCCGTTTCACACCACGCTCATTCCTCTCGACCGCTGGGTCACCGAGGGGATTGACTGGCTGGTAACCAATTTCCGCCCGGTGTTCCAAGGGATCCGCGTGCCGGTAGACTTCGTGCTCAGTGGTTTCCAACACGGCCTTGAGTCACTCCCGGCCCCTATCGCCATGCTGATTTTTGCTCTAATTGCTTGGCAGATGGCAGGTCTAGGCATGGGTGTGGCAACGCTGGTTTCTCTGGTGGTGATTGGCGCTATCGGCGCGTGGTCACAAGCCATGGTCACCTTGGCGTTAGTGCTCACCTCGCTGTTCTTCTGTGTGCTGATAGGGCTTCCGCTCGGTATCTGGCTGGCACGCAGCCAGCGCGCGGCGAAAATCATTCGTCCGCTGCTTGATGCCATGCAGACCACGCCAGCGTTCGTCTACTTGGTGCCGATCGTCATGCTGTTTGGTATCGGTAACGTGCCGGGCGTCGTGGTGACCATTATCTTCGCCCTACCGCCAATCGTGCGTCTGACCATCCTCGGGATTAATCAGGTGCCGGAAGATTTGATTGAAGCTTCGCAGTCCTTCGGCGCCAGCCCAAGCCAGATGCTGTTCAAAGTGCAGTTGCCGCTGGCGATGCCGACCATCATGGCCGGTATTAACCAGACGCTGATGCTGGCGCTGTCGATGGTGGTTATCGCCTCGATGATCGCCGTGGGCGGTCTGGGTCAGATGGTACTGCGCGGCATCGGCCGTCTGGATATGGGTCTGGCGTCAGTGGGTGGTGCAGGTATCGTTATCCTCGCCATTATCCTCGACCGCCTGACGCAGTCTATGGGTCAAGATACCCGCAGCAAGGGTGGCCATCGCTGGTTTACCCGTGGCCCGATTGGCTTGTTGACCAAGCCTTTCGCCAAAAAAGCCTAACAGCTCGCTGTTCATCCCGGCGGTTCGCCGCCGGGACATAAAGTTGTCCCGCTACGCGTTAACGCTCCTTCGCCTCACAAAACGCAGTCCACTCTTAAATTATTTAATAAAACAATAAGGGTTCACTATGCGCAACACACACATCAGAGCGATTGCTCTCTCCGTATTACTGGCAGCGCCCGCTGCTTTCGCCGCCGACCTGCCGGGTAAAGGCGTGGTTGTGAAGCCGCTGCAAAGCACGCTTCCAGAAGAATCTTTCCAGACCGAACTGGTCAATCGCGCCCTGCAAAAGCTGGGTTATGACGTGCAGCCGACGGGTGAAGTGGATTACAACGTCGCCTACACCGCCATCGCCAGCGGCGACTCCACCTACATGGCCGTGAACTGGGATCCGATGCAGGTTGATATGTATGACGGCGCGGGCGGCGACAAGAAGTTCTACCGTCAGGGCACCTTCATCAGCGGCGCAGCGCAGGGTTATTTGATCGACAAAAAAACCGCCGATGAATACCACATCACCAGCCTCGATCAGTTGAAAGATCCCAAGCTCGCCAAGCTATTTGACGCCAATGGCGACGGCAAGGCCGACCTCGCAGGCTGCGATCCGGGTTGGGAGTGCGGCAACGTGATTAGCACCCAGCTCAAGGCTTATGGCCTCGACAGCACGGTGCAGCAGAATCAGGGCAACTATTCGGCCATCATCGCCGACACCCTGACGCGCTTCAAAAGCGGCAAGCCGGTGCTCTACTACACCTGGACGCCGTATTGGGTGAGCAACGAGATGAAGCCGGGCAAAGACGTGGTCTGGCTGACGGTGCCATTCTCGGCGAATCCGGGTTCGAACAAAGATTTGGACACCAAGCTGCCTAACGGCAAGAACTACGGTTTCCCAGTCAACAATGAACATATCGTGGCCAACAAACAGTGGGCCGAAGCTAACCCGGCCGCCGCCAAGCTGTTCGCCATCATGAAACTGCCGCTGGCTGACGTGAATGCGCAGAACCTACGGATGCACGAAGGCGAAGCCTCAACGTCTGACATTCAGCAGCACGTGGATGGCTGGATCAAAGCCCATCAGGCCACTTTCGACGGTTGGATTGCCGAAGCTGCCGCCGCAGCTAAAAAATCCTAATCCGCACAGCAGCAATAACAATGACGATAAATCGACAATAAACAGGACATTCTTCTATGCGTAAATCAACTCTCTGGGCGGCCGCCGCCCTGACCACGCTGGCCTCGGCCACCACGTTCGCCGCTGACCTGCCGGGTAAAGGCGTCACCGCCACCCCGATTCAGAGCACCATCAGTGAAGAGACCTTCCAGACGCTGCTGGTCAGCAAGGCGCTGGAAAAACTGGGTTATGACGTTCAGCCAATTCGCGAAGTGGACTACAACGTGGGCTACACCACCATCGCCGCCGGTGATGCCACTTTCACCGCCGTAAACTGGTCGCCGTTGCATGACGAAATGTACAAAGCCGCCGGTGGCGACAAGACCTTCTATCGCGAAGGGACCTATGTCAACGGCGCCGCGCAGGGTTACCTGATCGACAAGAAAACCGCCGAGAAGTACCACATCACCAATATCGAACAGCTGAAAGATCCCAAAATCGCCAAGCTGTTTGACACCAACGGTGATGGCAAAGCAGACCTGACGGGCTGTACGCCGGGCTGGGGCTGTGAGGCCGCGCTGAATGAACAGCTGAAAGCCTACGGTTTGGAAAAAACCGTCAATCACAATCAGGGCAACTACTCGGCGATGATCGCCGACACCATCACCCGTTATAAAGAAGGTAAACCTATCTTCTATTACACGTGGACGCCGTACTGGGTCAGCGACGTGTTAGTGCCGGGTAAAGACGTGCTGTGGATGCAGGTGCCGTTCTCCGTAGTTCCGGGAGAGAAAGACGCCGACACCGCGCTGCCGAATGGCAAAAACTACGGTTTCAAAGTCAGCACCATGCACATCGTCGCGAACAAGAAATGGGCCGAAGCTAACCCAGCCGCCGCCAAACTGTTCGCCATCATGCAGTTGCCTCTGAAAGACATCAACGCACAGAACTCAGCGATGCACGCAGGTCAAAGTTCTGAAGCGGATATCAACAACCAGACCGACGGTTGGATCAAAGCTCACCAAGCCACCTTCGATGGCTGGGTAAAAGAAGCGGCCGCGGCAGCGAAGTCGTAACAGCTTCTTTATAAACGCCTCGAGTTCTCATGGGGTGAAGTCGACCAAGGCGCTGAATGATTATTCAGCGCCTTTTTATTTTTCCTCCTCCTGAGCAAAGGCCAAAAAGCGTTCGGCGGCGGTGGAGAGGCTGTTTTGCCAGACGCACAACACTTGTCGGCGCGGGGCGTTTTCGATAGGAACCGAGATCAGGTCTTTGGCGTGTTGGGCGTGAGACAGCGGCACAATGCCCGCCGCCAGCGAGCGGCGAACGATGCTTTCCAGCCACTCGATGTGGTCGATTTCAAAGCTGACGTGGCGAGTGATCCCCGCTTCGCTAAAGGCGCTGTCGGTTTGCCGCCTTGCTCCGGCTCCGGCATAGAAGTCCACCAGCGGCACCTGCGCCAGCTCGCTGAGGGTCAGCTGCGGGCAGTTGGCGTAGGGATGCGTTGGGCTGAGCAGCGCCACCAGCGGTTCGTCGGCCAGCAGGCGGTTGGGCAAACGCAGCGCGGCGCTGTCTCCCGGCCATAAACCGACAAAGGCGACGTCGGTGCGCAGCTGTTGCACATCCTCCAGCAGCTTCTCGCTCATCGCGACATACATGCGGATATTCACCCGTGGGTAGCGCTTGGTAAAGCTCGCCAATTGGCCAATAACATCTATCGCGTTAAGCGTTGAAATAATGCCGACGGTCAGGGTGCCGCTCACCTCGCCTTTCAAGGCGTCCATGGTATCCAGCAGATGGGTTTGCGCGGCGAGTAACTGCTCCGCTGGCCCGATAAACGCTCGCCCCGCCTCGGTCAATCTCACCTGCCGCGAGGTGCGCTCAAACAGCACGCAGCCTAGCTCTTCTTCCAATTTGGCTATCTGGTGGCTGAGGGCCGACTGCACCGTATGGCAGCGCTGGGCCGCACGGGTGAAATTCTGTTCTTGCGCCACGGCTAGGGCAAAACGGATCTGTTTGAGGTTCATCGATTCATCGCGAAATGAGATAGTTAAGATGAAAATTATACATTGGTTTACTATTTATAGCTGGGTGATACTCGCCCTCGCTCAATGTGGCGCAACGCCGCGAATGGGCCAAAACCTGCTTCCCTCTCTAAAAATGAAAACAAAATGACTAATTCAACCAAACATTCTCCTCTCACACCGGGGCTGATCATTCTGCTGGCGATAGCCACGGGTCTGGCGGTCGCCAGTAACTACTATCCGCAACCTCTGCTGGAAACCATCGCTCGCGCCTTTGGTTTGTCGGTCAATCAGGCCGGTTTTATCGTCACTATCGCCCAGCTCGGCTATGCCTGCGGCCTGATGTTTATTGTCCCGCTGGGCGATATGTTCGAGCGCCGCAAGCTTATCGTGGTGATGACCGCCCTCTCCGCCGCCGGCCTGTTTATCACCGCGATGGCCCCGACGCTGACTATTATGCTTATTGGTACCGCGCTGACCGGGCTGTTCTCGGTGGTGGCGCAGATTCTGGTACCGCTGGCCGCCACGCTGGCTGAACCGGCGAAACGCGGCAAAGTAGTCGGGCTGATTATGTCCGGCCTGCTGCTGGGTATTCTGCTGGCGCGAACCGTGGCGGGCGCGCTGGCGCAGCTTGGCGGCTGGCGCACCGTCTACTGGGTAGCCAGCGTGCTGATGCTGATAATGGCGGTCGTGCTTTGGCGCCGTCTGCCGACCCACAAACAGCACACTGACCTGAACTACGGCCAGCTGTTGAAATCCATTTTTAGCCTGTTCTTCAAGACGCCGGTGCTGCGTACCCGCGCCTTGATCGGCCTGTGCTCCTTCGCCAACTTCAGCATTTTGTGGACCTCAATGGCCTTCTTGCTGGCGGGCCCGGCCTATGGTTATTCCGAAGGGGTGATTGGGCTGTTCGGCTTGGTCGGCGCGGCGGGCGCATTGGCGGCAACTCGCGCCGGGCAGTTGGCGGATAAAGGCAAGGCGCACCTGACCACCACCTATGGCCTGATTCTGATCTTGCTGTCATGGGCGGCAATCGCCTACGGCCAGCACTCGGTTGTCTCGCTGATCATCGGCATTATCGTGCTGGATTTGGCGGCGCAGGGTGTGCACATCACCAACCAGAGCGTGATTTATAAGTCGATGCCGGAGGCGCGTAACCGCCTCACCGCAGGTTACATGACCACCTATTTCATCGGCGGCGCGATAGGTTCGGTCGTCTCTGCCTCAGCCTTCCAGTGGGCCGGATGGTATGGCGTTTCCGCCGCTGGCGTGGTGATGAGTACCCTAAACCTGCTGGTCTGGTGGTCGGGCTACAAGTACAAAATGGCCTGAAGCCCAGCCTGGCTAAGCCTTTATAAAAACTGACAAACGGGGGCAATCATCACGCCCCCTGATTAGCATGCAAATAATAATGGAGGAAATTTATTTTCCTCCGAGGGTGTTATCACTACTGACAGTCTGGTAATGTTTGCGCTATAAATTATTCATGAACGATATACATCGTTGACGCCGCACCGACTGTCCTATGCAAACCCACAGAGTCTTAAAAACGACACTTACCCCGCATGACGCTTTGTGCACGCTGGGAATGGTTGACGGTCCGCCCATCACTACTGGTTATCTCCCTTTCGCATTCCCTTTTGCCTTTGGCGGCCTTTTCGCGCCCGTCAATTCGCGCTTTTTGGCGCCGTTTTCCTTGGGCAGGCGTTTAGATTCTGGTTGCTACCAGACAGAAAAACATTCGTTGGTCGAGGCGCAATTCCGCCAGTGGAACGTATTACCTTTCGAATAATTCACCGGAGTTATGAATCACACTTATTGCTAAAGTTTTGGTGATTCCTGACATTGATATTACTAATTACGATCGTTACTATGTCAACCGTAACTAATGAGGCTTCTCATATGGACAGCTCGTTCGCGCCAATTGAAAACATGTTAAATATCCGCGCCAAGAAACAGAAAGATTTCCCTTATCAGGAAATTTTGCTGACTCGGTTGTCGATGCACATGCAAAGTAAATTGTTAGAAAATCGCAATAAGATGCTGAAAGCACAGGGTATTAATGAAACGCTGTTTATGGCGCTTCTGACTCTGGATGCTCAGGAGAGCCACAGCATTCAGCCTTCAGAGCTGAGTTCCGCACTGGGTTCTTCGCGTACCAACGCCACCCGTATTGCCGATGAACTGGAGAAGCGCGGCTGGATTGAGCGCCGTGAGAGCGATAATGACCGTCGATGCCTACATTTGCATTTAACGACGGATGGCGAAGCTTTCATCCAGAAGGTTTTACCGCCTCAACATAAGTGCCTGCATTTCCTTTGGTCGACTCTTGATGCTGATGAACAAAAGCAGTTGGAAATCCTGACTCGCAAATTGTTAACCCGCCTCGATCAGATGGATGTCACCGCGACACAATTTTTCTAATTTCTGTTCAGGTAAACCACACATGTCACTCCAAGCCAGCTGGAGACTTACGCCGCTGTTCGCCGTTCTGTTATTGGCGGGCTGCGCCTCCAGCGATAATCTCGCTCCGCAGTCAACCTTGCTGGATACCCAGCAGTTGAAACTGGCACAACCGAAAGTCAGTTCAATGGCGATAAGCCCGCAGTGGTGGCGCAGTCTTAATGACCCGCAACTTGATGCCCTGATGACGACGACATTGCAAAATTCGCCGTCACTGCGTCAGGCCGCGGCTCGCGTACGCGAAGCGCAAAGCATCCTTGGAGGCGCTCACGCGGCGCAGACCCCGAATATTGATGCTACGGCTTCTCGGCGTCGCGAACGTATTTCCCAAAATACCATCCCGCCTTTCCTGACCAGCTACCCGTCAGCGCCTATCTATGACACCAGTAACGCGCTCGGGCTGAACTTCAACTATGAGCTGGACTGGTGGGGCAAGTTCCAAAATCAGGTCAATGCTGCCAAAGCGCAGGTTGACTCCGCCCGCGCCGAGCAGGCTCAGGCCGCGCTTAATCTGACCAGCTCCGTCGCCTCTGCTTATTATCAGTTGCAGGCCAATCTGGCGGTGCAGAAAGTCTTGAAGCAGGAAGTCGACAACAATCAGCGTCTGGCCGATTTGCGTAAAGCGCAGTATCAGGCGGGGATCTACGGCGTGGACGTGCCGCAGCAGATTCAGGCTCAGGCCGACAGCGCCAAGCAGCAGCTGATTGAATCGCAATCCCAGATTGATCAACTGAAACACCAGTTGGCGGCTCTTGCAGGTCAAGGTCCTGACGCGATGAATAATCTGCGCGAAGTGTCGCTGCCTGCCGACGATGCTATCTCGCCGAAGAGTGAATTGACGCTGGACTTGCTGGGTAAACGCCCGGACATTGCCGCGCAGCGCTCGCTGGTTGAATCCTATTTGCAGACCGTCAAAGCCACTAAGAAAGAGTTCTACCCAAGCCTGACTATCAGCGCCTTTGCCGGGTTGAACACCACTGACTACGGCGGTACGCACCCGAACCTGTTAGAAGCAGCGAGCAAGGCGTGGAACATCACACCGGCCCTCTCTCTGCCAATCTTCCACGGCGGCGAATTGCGTTCCCAGTTAGCCGGGGACTCCGCGCGCTACGACGAGTCAGTGGAGTCTTATAACCAGACTATCCTGACTGCGGTTCAGCAAACGGCTGATGCCATGACCGTCGCTCAAAGCAGCGCGGCTCAGTTGCAGCAAGCCTCTTCTGCCGTGAAGTCGATTGAAGATGTCTATCGGGTGGCGGATGCGCGTTATAGAGCCGGGGTGATTGGGCGCGATGAACTGCTCACCAGCCAGTCCGCCTTGTTGCAGCAGCAACAGACGCAGTTGAATGCCAGCAGCAACTTGTTGCAGGCAAAAATCAGTCTAATTCGCGAGCTCGGCGGCGGTTATCAGGCCCCGGCAGCGGACAAAAACCAATAATAAAAACCTAAGCGTGGATGGAGAAAACCATGAGCGATAATGCGGGCATTCAGTCAACGCCTCCGCAGGAGCCGGTTGCGACTAAGCAGCCACATAACAAGAAGAAATCACGCAAAATTGCCTTGCTGTTCTTAACGGGTGTGTTTGTCATCATCGCCATCGCCTACTTGATTTACTGGCTGCTGGTGTTGCGTCATTTCCAAAGTACCGATGACGCCTACGTCGCCGGTAACCAAGTGCAGATCATGGCTCAGGTATCGGGTAGCGTGACCGACGTGAACTTTGATAGCACCGACTACGTCAAGAAAGGCGACACGCTGGTCGTATTAGACCCGACTGACGCCCAACAGGCTTTCGAGCGCGCCAAAACCGCGCTGGCCAATAGCGTGCGTCAAACGCACCAGTCAATCATCAATGGCCGTCAATATCAGGCGAACGTTGCCCTGCGCCAGACCCAGCTGAAACAGGCTGAAGCTGACCTGAAACGCCGCGTGGTACTAGGAAGCGTCGATGCGATTGGTCGCGAAGAGCTGCAACATGCTCATGATGCCGTAGACACCGCCAAGGCCCAGCTCGACGTTGCCGTGCAGCAGTACAACGCCAATCAGGCGATGATCCTCAATACCCCGGTTGATAAACAGCCGCAGGTGTTGCAGGCCGCCGCACAGGTGCGCGATGCCTGGTTATCCCTGCAACGTACCAAAGTGGTCAGCCCAATCGACGGTCTGGTTTCACGCCGTACAGTGCAGGTAGGTCAGCAAATCACCCCAGGAACCGCGCTGATGGCAGTAGTTCCAGCCAATCACGTATGGGTGGATGCTAACTTCAAAGAGACTCAGCTGGCGAACATGCGTATCGGCCAATCCGCTACCGTGGTCAGCGATATGTACGGCGACGACGTGACCTATAAAGGCAAAGTGGTCGGGATGGATATGGGTACCGGCGGCGCGTTCTCCCTGCTGCCTGCTCAGAACGCCACCGGTAACTGGATCAAAGTGGTTCAGCGCCTGCCAGTGCGTATTCAGCTCGATGACGAACAAGTGGCGAAACACCCGCTGCGCATTGGCTTGTCCACGCTGGTGACGGTCGATACCCAAGACCTGAACGGCTTGGTGCTGGCAGATAAAGTGCGTACCGAACCTCTGTACCAGACTACCGCGCTGACGCTGGATCTGGCACCGGTTAACGCCATTATTGCTGATGTGATCAACGCCAATGCTGGCTAAAGGCTTCGGAGGCCAATGTGGATAAGAAACCACTCGTCGGCGCGCCGTTAGCTTGGATGACGGTGGCGCTGTCGTTGGCCACGTTTATGCAGGTGCTGGACTCTACCATCGCCAACGTGGCTATTCCGACCATTGCCGGCAACCTCGGTGCCTCGAACTCACAGGGTACTTGGGTTATCACCTCGTTCGGGGTGGCAAACGCCATCTCGATCCCGATCACCGGCTGGCTGGCGAAGCGCATCGGCGAGGTCAAACTGTTCCTGTGGTCGACGGTGCTGTTTGCCTTCGCCTCATGGCTGTGCGGCATCTCCAACAGCCTTGAAATGCTGATTTTCTTCCGTGTATTGCAGGGCGTGGTGGCAGGTCCACTGATCCCGCTGTCACAAAGTTTATTACTGAATAACTACCCGCCAGCCAAGCGAAGTACCGCCTTAGCGCTATGGTCGATGACGGTGATCGTGGCGCCAATTTGCGGCCCGATCCTCGGCGGTTATATCAGTGATAACTACCACTGGGGTTGGATCTTCTTCATCAACGTGCCGATCGGTATCGCCGTGGTGGCCTTGACGCTGAAAACCCTTAAAGGGCGCGAAACGGCAACGCAGATCCGGCCAATCGACAGCGTTGGGCTGGTGCTGCTGGTGCTGGGGATCGGCTGCTTGCAGGTGATGCTCGACCGGGGCAAAGAGCTCGACTGGTTCAACTCCACGGAAATCATCGTGCTTGCCGCCGTGGCGGTGGTGGCGCTCTGCTTCCTGGTGGTTTGGGAGTTGACGGACGACCACCCGATAGTCGACCTGTCGCTATTTAAGTCGCGAAACTTCACCATCGGCGTGCTCTGTATCAGTCTGGCTTACATGCTCTACTTCGGCGCAATCGTTCTGTTGCCGCAGTTACTGCAAGAGGTCTATGGGTATACCGCGACCTGGGCGGGTCTGGCATCCGCGCCGGTGGGGATATTGCCGGTAGTGATGTCGCCGATCATCGGCCGCTTCGCCCACCGGCTGGACATGCGTAAGCTGATCACCTTCAGCTTTATCATGTACGCGGTGTGCTTCTACTGGCGAGCTTACACCTTCGAACCGGGCATGGACTTTGGCGCTTCGGCGTGGCCGCAGTTTATTCAGGGCTTTGCCGTCGGCTGCTTCTTTATGCCACTGACCACCATCATTCTGTCCGGCTTGCCGCCAGAACGCATGGCGGCGGCGTCCAGCTTGTCGAACTTTATTCGTACGCTGGCCGGCTCGATTGGCACGTCGATCACCACCACCATGTGGTCCAATCGCGAGTCGCTGCACCATGCGCACTTGAGTGAGAACATCACACCGTTCAACCCAGAGGCGCAGCAGACCTATCAGCAGTTGGAAGGGATGGGAATGAGCCACCAGCAGGCGTCAGGCTGGATTGCGCGGGAGATTACCAATCAGGGGCTGATCATCTCTGCCAATGAGATTTTCTGGCTATCCGGTGGAGCCTTCTTGGTGTTGCTGGTCTTAATCTGGTTTGCCCGACCTCCGTTTGGCGGTGCGGGTGGCAGCAAGGACGGTGGCGGTGCGCACTAAGCCGCTGATTGAATAGGCTTTTCGCCAAGTAAATCACAAATAAAAAGGACGCCCTGAGGCGTCCTTTTTTAATGCTTACGGCGAGTGAATCTGCCGGGAATTACCCCTGATTCTGACGCCACCAGTCGGCCAGCAGGATGCCGGTTGCAACAGATACGTTCAGACTTTCCACTTTACCGGTACCACCGATAGAGATGTTGATGTCACCCTGCTGCCATGCGCTATCGGACAGGCCGTCGCTCTCTTCACCCAGCACCAACACAATTTTGGCTGGCAGTTCGGCTTTGCCGAGCGCGGTGCCTTTGTGGCTGGAAGTGGTCACGATGGTGTAACCGGCTTTGCGGAAGCTAGCCAGCACGTCGAGGAAGTTGTCAGCGCTAATGGCTTTAACGTGTTCCGCGCCGCCTTCGGCAGTACGCACCGCAGCACCAGACTCCAACAGAGCCGGGTCTTGGACCAGCAAACCTTTCACGCCGAAGTGCGCGCAGCTACGCATAATGCCGCCGAGGTTGTGCGGGTTACCGACGTTTTCCAGCGCCAGTACGCAATCTTTCGCCGGAGCCGTTTGCAGGTAAGTTTCTGCATCCAAGCCCTGACGTTTTTTGATCAAGAAGCAAACGCCGCCGTGGTGCTCAGTACCAGAGGCTTTCGCCAGCTCGTCATCTTCAACCACGTGGTACGCTTTGCGATTCGCCGCCATCCAGCGCAGTGCTTCACGGAAACGTGGCGTCACAGACTGCACGAACCAAGCGCGAACGATAGAGTCAGGACGGCTAGCGAACAGTGCCTGACAGGCGTTTTCGCCGTAAACACGCGTCTCTTCCTGACGCTGACGACGCAGCTGCTCGGGATCGATAAAGCTCTTGCCGCTGATACCACCGTGGTCCGGAGCAGACTCATCGTCTGGCGCGCGGGAAACGGTTTTCCACGGAGAAGAATACGGGCCGTCATCGTCACGCGTGGAACGCGCAGGACGAGGTGCATCACGACCTGAACGCTGCGGGCGAGCATCGCCACGACGTGCGTCAGGACCGCGTGAATCACCACGGTTATCGCTGCTACGACGCTCATTGCGGCGGGCATCGTCTGGACGGGAGCCTTGGCGAGGTTTATCGCCTGGACGTCCTTTATTGTTGGAAGGACGTTTATCGTTGTTGCGGTTATCGCCGTCGTCGTCACTGCGGACGTACATCACTTTGACTTTGCCGTTTTTGCCACTGAATGAATCGTTCATTTCTCTCTCCACCTACGCGCAGGGCGCGAAGATTACCTGATGTCTGGGTGCTAAGCCACTTGCTTTGGACCAAAAGCTTAAAACTATCGTATTCATTGAATAAACCACGTTGTCCACCCGCCCGCATCTCTCCATACTTACAACAAATAAGTAACATATCAGCCCCGCGGTTACCGCTACAGGTTCGGGTTGATCCGATCCCATTTGAGCAATACAGAGGCTATTTTATGAATACGATTTGTCCATCATGTCAGGCCACTAATCGCCTGCCAGAGGATCGTATCAATGACGGCGCTAAGTGTGGCCGATGCGGCCATGCCCTATTCTCAGGCAGTGTGGTTCATGCAACTGCCAGTACGCTGGATAAATACCTGCAAGATGATCTGCCGGTAGTGATCGACTTCTGGGCCCCGTGGTGCGGCCCTTGCGTGAGCTTTGCGCCGATCTTCGAAGACGTCGCGCAGGAACGTGCCGGTAAAATCCGCTTCATTAAAGTCAATACTGAAGCCGAGCCGGAGCTGAGTGCGCGTTTTCGCATCCGCAGCATTCCTACCATTATGGTATTCAATGAAGGCAAAATGGTCGACTCTCTGGGCGGTGCAATGCCCAAGACGCCTTTCAACAATTGGCTGAATGAATCATTGTAACGCATAAGTCAGAATTAAGCCCTGACCAATGGCCTGCTGATGCGGGCCATTGGCTTTTATACTGACAAGAACCTACCACTTGCGGGCAACGGCGATTAGAATAGCCGGTTTTCCACCCGCGGAATGCTTATGTCAGACAATGCCGTTCTTCGCCTGCGTGCGCAGCGTTTAGCTCAATCTACTCGTCCCTTTCTGGCGCGCGGCTCGCGGGCTATTCGCTGCCAGTCTTGCCTGCTGCCTAAACGCAACTGCATCTGCGCCACGCGCGAGACTCATCAGGCCACCAGCCGCTTCTGCTTGGTGATGTTCGACACCGAACCGATGAAGCCGAGCAATACCGGGCGATTGATCGCGGACGTGCTGCCTGATACTCAAGCCTTTATGTGGTCGCGCACTGAAACCGATCCGGCCTTGCTGGAAGCCATCGCAGACCCAACGCGCCAGGCTTACGTGGTGTTCCCGGCCTCCTTCGCCCAGCCTCCGCGTCAGGTATTTACTGAGATCCCACCAGACAGTAAGCCGCCGCTATTTATCATGCTCGACGGCACTTGGACCGAAGCGCGCAAGATGTTCCGCAAAAGTCCTTATCTGGATCATCTCCCAGTCTTCTCGCTTGATGTGAGTGCTAGCTCCGACTACATCCTGCGCGAAGCCTCGCGCCCGGAGCTGCACTGCACGGTGGAAGTGGCGGCGGCGGCACTAGAAAAAGCCGGAGACCTCGCAGCCTCGGCGGGCCTTTCGCGCCACTTTACCCACTTCCGCACCCAATATTTAGCCGGAAAACCTCATCATCCGGTGCACCAACTCACAGCAAAAGAGCCGGAAAGCTTCTAGAATCAAAAGCATCACGGATTTGAGGAAAGAGAATGAGCCAGCGTGGACTAGAAGCCTTACTAAGACCTAAATCCATTGCGGTATTAGGGGCGAGCGACAAGCCGGGCCGCGCCGGGTATCTGATGATGCGCAATCTGCTGAATGGCGGCTTTAACGGGCCAGTCCTGCCAGTCACTCCGGCCTACCGCGCGGTGTGCGGCGTGCTGGCTTATGTCGATGTCGCCAGCCTGCCCATTACGCCAGATTTAGCCATTCTCTGCACCCGCGCCGAGCGCAACCTCGCGCTGCTCGAACAGTTGGGCGAGCGCGGCTGCAAGACGGTGATCATCCTCTCTTCGCATTCCCAGCAATTTACTGAACTCAAAGCCTGTGCCCAACGTTACGCCATGCGCCTGCTCGGGCCGAATAGCCTTGGGATACTCGCTCCGTGGCAAAGGCTCAATGCCAGCTTCTCGCCGGTGCCAATCCTGCCCGGCAAACTGGCATTTATCTCCCAGTCGGCCGCCGTGGCAAACACCATTCTCGACTGGGCGCAGCAGCGCTCGGTAGGCTTCTCCTACTTTATTTCTCTTGGCGACAGCCTCGACATTGATGTCGACGACCTGCTGGATTTCTTAGCCCGAGACAGCAAAACCAGCGCCATTTTGCTCTATCTGGAGCACGTCAGCGACGCCCGGCGCTTCCTGTCAGCTTCGCGCAGTGCTTCGCGCAACAAACCGATTCTGGTGATCAAAAGCGGCCGCAGCACGCAGGCGCAGAAATTGCTCAATAGCCCGCTCAGTCTGGACGTGGCGTATGACGCGGCCATTCAGCGCGCGGGCTTGCTACGCGTGCAGGACACCCACGAGCTGTTCTCCGCCGTAGAGACCCTGAGCCACATGCATCCGCTGCGAGGTGAGCGCTTGCTTATCGTCAGCAATGGCGCTGCTCCGGCGGCCATGGCACTCGACCAGCTATTGGCGCGCAATGGCAAACTGGCGGCTCTTGGCGAAGAGACTCAGGCCGCACTTCGCGCCGCGTTGCCACAGAGCATCTCCATATCTAACCCTCTGGACCTGCATGATGACGCCACACCCGAGCGTTATCAGTCAGTGCTCACTTCGCTGTTAGACAGCAACGACTATGACGCCCTGCTGGTCATCCATGCCCCAAGCGCTGCCGCGCACGGCACGGTGACGGCAGAGCGGCTGATTGCCACCATGAAAGGCCATTCGCGCGGCAAGCGCGTGACCCTGCTGACCAACTGGTGCGGCGAATACTCTTCACAAGAGGCTCGCAGGCTGTTCACTGAGGCGGGTATCCCGACTTATCGCACTCCAGAAGGCACGGTCACGGCCTTTATGCACATGGTGGAATACCGCCGCAACCAAAAGCAGCTGAAAGAGACGCCTTCCCTGCCCGTCGGGTTGCAGCAAAACACCGATGAGGCACACAGGTTAATCACTCAGGCGCTGGCCGAGGGGGCAACTCAGCTGGATACCCATGAAGTTCGCACCATTTTGCATGCTTACGGCATGGAGGTGCTGCCAACCTGGATTGCCAGTGACAGCGCCGAGGCGGTGCATATTGCCGGGCAAGTGGGCTATCCGGTGGCGCTGAAGCTGCGCTCTCCTGATATTCCGCATAATTCCGAGGTTCAGGGAGTTATGCTCTATTTGCGTACCGCAAGTGAAGTCGAGCAGGCGGCCAACGCCATTTTCGATCGCGCCAAACAGGTTTTCCCGCAGGCAAGAATCCACGGTTTGTTAGTACAAACTATGGCTAACCGCCCCGGCTCCCAAGAGTTGCGAATTGTGGTTGAGCAAGACGCGGTGTTCGGCCCGCTGATTATGCTTGGTGAAGGCGGCAGTGAATGGCGGCCCGAAAAGCAGGCGGCGGTGGCGCTTCCTCCTCTCAATCAGGCGCTGGCGCGCTATCTGGTGCTGCAAGCAGTGAAAGGCGGCAAAGTGCGGGCGCACAACGTCTCAAGGCCGCTGGATATCCCCGCGCTCAGCCAGCTGCTGGTCAAAGTGTCCAACCTGATTGTCGACTGCCCGCAGATAACCCGGCTGGAGATCCACCCGCTGCTGGCTTCCGGCGATGAACTGAATCTGCTGGATGTCACACTCCAACTCAGCAACGTCAATGATAACGGGCAATCCAGACTGGCGATTCGCCCTTATCCTCAAGAGCTGGAAGAGTGGGTTACATTGAAAGATGGCTCAGGCTGCCAGTTCAGGCCAATCCTGCCCGAAGATGAGCCACTGCTAAAAGCCTTTATCCTCAAGGTGACCAAAGAAGATCTCTATTATCGCTACTTCAGCGAGATCAACGAGTTTACCCACGAAGATTTAGCCAACATGACCCAAATCGACTACGATCGGGAGATGGCTTTCGTGGCGGTAAGAGATTTTGATGAAAAATCTGAAATCATTGGCGTGACCCGCGCGGTATCCGATCCCGACAATATTGATGCCGAATTCTCCGTGCTGGTTCGCTCAGATCTCAAGGGACTTGGCCTTGGCAGACGCCTGCTCGAAAAGATGATCATTTACACCACAGAGCACGGAATACAGCGCCTTACGGGCATCACGATGCCCAATAATCAGGGCATGGTGGCACTGGCGAGAAAGCTAGGTTTTGAGGTGGATATCCAATTGCAGGACGGCATCGTTAATCTCACGCTGGGCCTGAATTCTAGCCATAACCTCGCCGCTGAAGGCCATAAATAGGCAAAACATACGCACAATGGGGATTACTAATGGTATTATCGACCGATTGTGCGGTGTACATGTTCTGTCTGTACCGCTATCGCTATTACCTAAAGAGAGAAGAAGCGCACTGTGATGTTGTCAAAATTTAAACGTAATAAACATCAACAACACCTTGCTCAACTGCCAAAACTCCCCCAAACGGTTGACGCTGTACAGACGCTGTACTGCCCAACGGATTTCCGCACAACGCTGCTCGAGGCGATTGCCCAAGCAACTCAACGGATTTATCTGGCCGCGCTGTATCTTGAAAATGATGACGGTGGTCGGGATGTTCTGTCAGCACTCTATGCTGCAAAACAACTAAGGCCTGAGCTAGAAATTTGTATCCTGGTCGACTGGCACCGCGCACAGCGTGGGCGTATCGGCGCTGCGGCGTCGAATACCAATGCCGACTGGTATTGCAGCATGGCACAGCAGCATCCTGATGTTCTGGTGCCAATTTATGGCGTTCCGGTTAACACTCGCGAAGCTTTAGGCGTTCTGCATCTCAAAGGTTTTGTCGTCGATGACCGCGTTATCTACAGCGGCGCCAGCCTCAATGATGTCTATCTGCACCGTCACGCCAAATACCGTTATGACCGTTACCATCTGATCACCAATGCCTCCTTGGCCGATTCCATGGTCGACTTTATGAAGAAGTCGATTCTCTCTGCCAGCGCGGTGCAACGCCTTGATCGCCAAGATCGTCCAAAAAGCATTGAGATTAAAAACGAAACTCGCCAGTTCAGGCAGTCACTCAAAGACAGTAGCTATCACTTTACCGGCACGGCGGGTAATGATGAGCTGACGGTGACACCAATGGTGGGCTTGGGTAAGCAAAACTCGCTTAACCGCACTATTCACCATCTGATGGCCAGTGCCGAGCAAAAACTGACGCTCTGCACCCCCTATTTCAATATGCCAGCCCTGCTCGCTCGGAACATCGTCGCCCTGCTGCGCCGAGGTAAACAGGTCGAGATTATCGTCGGTGATAAAACGGCTAACGACTTCTATATCCCGCAGGATCAGCCATTTAAAATCATCGGCGCGCTGCCATATCTGTATGAAATCAACCTGCGTCGATTCCTCAGCCGCCTACAGCGCTTTGTCGACAGCGGCCAGCTGATTATTCGTCTGTGGAAAGACGGCGATAACAGCTACCACTTAAAAGGCATGTGGGTTGATGATCGCTGGCAGCTGATCACCGGTAACAACCTCAATCCGCGCGCTTGGCGTCTGGACTTAGAGAACGCCATTCTGATCCATGACCCGCATCGCGAGATGGTGGTGCAGCGCTCCAAAGAGCTGGATGAGATCCGCGAGCACACCCATATTGTTTCTCATTATATGGAATTGGAAAGTATCCCTAACTATCCAATCAAAGTTCGTAAGCTTATTAGGCGTTTACGCCGGATTCGAATCGACAGATTAATTAGCCGAATTTTGTGATCCGCTATACTAAAAGCCTGATCGATGTGATCAGGCTTTTTTTATGTCAGGAATATCAGTCATGAAGCTCTTGCTCTCACGCTTACCTGCTATAGCTCTCCTTTCTCCACTGCTACTTTGCTCCGGCTGTAGCCACTACGCTAATGACAGCTGGACAGGTAAAGACAAAGCCCAACATTTTATGAGTTCTGCGATCTTAGCCGCTGCGGGAACCTCCTATGGCGAACGTCAGGGTTGGAATGATGCCAAGAGCCGCTCTTTCGGGCTGCTATTTTCAGTCGGATTAGGTGCTGGGAAAGAGCTTTATGACAGCCGAGAGGCAGGAACCGGATGGAGTTGGAAAGATTTCGCCTGGGATATTGCCGGTGCAGCCGCAGGCTATGGGGCTTATCAGGCGATTCATAATTAGAATTTAATCATCTCACTATCTATATATATCAATGGTATAGAAGAAGTCGTCCAGTTTATGATCCAGTGGCTTAACAACAGCGCGGGTTGATCCATAAGCCACAAAGCAAGAAGCCCCTTCGCTCGTCAGAGCAAGGGGGCTTTTTTTGTACTTTGTCGTTTCCCACATAGCAAAATAACCCAGCCTTTCAGCTGAGGTTTTCTACTTTATTTGATGCCTGGCAGGTGATGAACCACTGCGTGCTTCACCCTGCGGGCCGTTGCTA
>NZ_JMPJ01000065.1 GCF_000735345.1 Ewingella americana ATCC 33852
ACTTTCCTCTTTCAGTGTCAACCGTTTATTTCACTCGGTTGCCGCTGTTTTTAATCTTTCCGACTCGTTCACTTCGTGATGTTGTTCACGTTGTTCCCTGTCGATGGAGCGGCATTATAGGGAGTTGGGATGGAATGGCAAGCAAATAAAATCACTTTTATTCTGCTTGCCGTTTTTTTATTCACAAAGCCTTATTTCTGAGCTTTTTTGATGAAAACAGGCAGCTCTGCAAGGGTATCGAGCACTGCATCCGCCAAATTCTCACCTTCGGCAGTGACAGGTTTGCCGCTTCTCACCAGGATTTTGTGCCCAACGCCTGCGGCAATACCGGCCTGAAGATCTTCGATTTTGTCTCCTACTATATAAGAAGCAGCCATATCGATGTTTAACTCGTCTTTGGCGGTCAGGAACATGCCCGGCATCGGCTTGCGGCAATCACAAACTTGAGCGAACTCTTTTACTGAACCCTCAGGGTGATGAGGGCAGAAATAGATGCCGTCCAAATCCACGCCGCGATCGGCGAGGGACCAATCCATCCACTCGGTCAGCGTCATAAACTGAGCTTCGGTGAATTTGCCACGGGCAATACCAGACTGATTGGTTACCAGCACCAGAGCAAACCCCATTTCCTTTAATTGCAGGCAGGCTTCGATAACACCGTCTATAAATTGGAATTGGTCTATTTCATGAACGTAACCATGATCGACATTAATTGTGCCATCACGGTCTAAAAAAATTGCTGGGACTGTCTGTGCCACGTGTTTGCTCCTGATAACAACATATATAGGTGCAGTATCGCATGTTTTAGCCCACAGTGAGAGTGCTCCGCTGGTTGACTTAGACGTCTAGACGCCTTAGCATCCACCGCATACTTCTGGTTTAACCAGAGAGTTACTCATTAAAGTCACGGCACAAAAGATAGAATAAGAAGAATATGATTAAACTTTCTAATATCACCAAGGTGTTCCAGCAAGGCACGCGTTCAATCGTCGCGCTGTCGGACGTGAATCTTCACGTTCCTGCTGGGCAGATTTACGGCGTGATTGGAGCTTCTGGTGCAGGGAAAAGCACCCTAATCCGCTGTGTTAATTTGCTGGAACGCCCAACTAAGGGTCAGGTTATCGTCGATGGCCAAGATCTGATGGCATTCTCTGAGAAAGCGCTGACTCGCGCTCGCCGGCAGATTGGCATGATTTTTCAGCACTTTAACCTGCTCTCTTCTCGTACTGTCTTCGGCAACGTGGCTTTGCCGTTGGAGCTGGATAACCTCTCCTCTGGCGAGATCCAAAAGCGCGTTAGCGAATTGCTGAAATTAGTCGGCTTGGAAGATAAGCATGATGCTTACCCGGCCAACCTGTCTGGCGGCCAAAAACAGCGTGTGGCTATCGCCCGTGCTTTAGCCAGCAATCCGAAGGTGCTGCTGTGCGATGAAGCCACCAGCGCCCTTGACCCGGCAACCACTCGTTCGATTTTAGAACTGCTGAAAGACATCAACCGTCGTCTGGGCCTGACCATTCTTTTGATCACCCATGAAATGGACGTGGTGAAGCGCATCTGTGATCAGGTGGCGGTTATCAGCAATGGCCAGCTTATTGAGCAAGATAAAGTTAGCGAGATGTTCTCTCATCCGAAGACGCCGCTGGCGCAGCAGTTTATTCAGTCAACGCTGCATCTCGATATTCCCGATGACTACGCCGATCGTCTGGTTGCTCAGCCAGCTGCCGATCTGGTTCCTTTATTGCGTCTGGAATTTACCGGCCAGTCGGTAGATGCTCCGCTGTTATCTGAGGTGGTTCGCCGCTTCAACATTAACAACAATATTATTAGTGCTCAGATGGATTACGCCGGTGGCGTTAAGTTCGGCATCATGCTGACCGAAATGCACGGTGAAGAAGCGAGTACGCAGGCTGCGATTGAGTTCTTGCAGCAGAATCAAGTGAAAGTAGAGGTGCTCGGTTATGTCTGAGGCAATGATGTGGTTAATGGGCCGAGGCATTTGGGAAACCGTTGTGATGACGCTGACCTCTGGCTTCTTTGGTTTTGTACTTGGCTTACCGTTCGGGGTGCTGCTGTATGTCACTCGTCCGGGGCAAATCGCTGAGAATAAGAAGGTCTACCGCGTGATGTCGGCGGTGGTGAATATTTTCCGCTCGATTCCTTTCATTATTCTCTTAGTGTGGATGATTCCATTCACGCGGATGATTGTTGGGACATCAATCGGCCTTCAGGCAGCCATCGTGCCTTTAACCGTGGGCGCCGCGCCATTCATCGCGCGTATGGTTGAGAACGCACTGTTGGAAATTCCTAGCGGTCTGGTTGAAGCGGCTCGCGCCATGGGTGCAACGCCGATGCAAATTATCCGCAAAGTCCTGCTGCCTGAGGCACTGCCGGGCTTGGTCAACGCCGCGACTATCACGCTCATCACGCTGGTTGGTTATTCCGCCATGGGTGGCGCAGTAGGTGCTGGCGGTTTAGGTCAGATTGGTTATCAGTATGGTTACATCGGATATGATGCCACCGTAATGAATACCGTATTGATTTTGTTAGTCGTATTGGTTTATCTGATTCAGTTTTGTGGCGACCGCATTGTGAAAGCGGTAACCCACAAGTAAAGCAGCACGGTTCTACCTAAAAAACATTGCGAATAATTTATCTCCCTTATAGAGGAAAGGATATGTCTACAAAATTCAAATCGATTGCAGTTGTCGGCGCGCTTTTGGGAACGCTGGCTCTGGTAGGATGCGGGCCGAAAGAACAAGATCCAAACCATATCAAAGTGGGCGTGATCGTGGGTTCTGAGCAGCAAGTAGCTGAAGTTGCACAGAAAGTGGCTAAAGAGAAATATGGTCTGGACGTTGAACTGGTGACCTTCAATGACTACGTTCTGCCGAACGAAGCACTGAGCAAAGGCGACATCGACGTTAACGCCTTCCAGCACAAGCCTTATCTGGATCAGCAAATCAAAGATCGCGGCTACAAACTGGTGCCAGTCGGCAACACCTTCGTGTACCCAATCGCTGGTTACTCTAAGAAAATCAAATCTATCTCTGAGCTGAAAGCGGGCGACCAGATTGCTCTGCCGAACGACCCAACTAACCTTGGCCGTTCCCTGTTGCTGTTGCAGAAAGAAGGTTTGATCAAACTGAAAGACGGCGTGGGCCTGCTGCCAACCGTTCTTGATGTGACTGAGAACCCGAAAAACCTGAAACTGGTTGAGCTGGAAGCACCACAACTGCCACGTTCACTGGATGATGACAAAATTGCTCTGGCAGTGATCAACACCACTTACGCCAGCCAAATTGGTCTGACGCCTGAGAAAGACGGTATCTTCGTAGAAGACAAAGAGTCTCCATACGTTAACCTGATCGTTTCTCGCGAAGACAACAAAGACGCTGAGAACGTTAAGAAATTTGTTCAGGCTTACCAGTCTGACGAAGTTAACGCCGCAGCGAATAAAATCTTCAACGGTGGCGCAGTTAAGGGTTGGTAAGTTTCATCAGACGATAAATTGCCCCTGATGAGGCAAACTCTTGCTAAATAAATAACAAGGCGGGCATATGCTCGCCTTGTTATTTTCCTCATACCTTGCTTCAATAACGCCACATTATTCCCAACAACATAGTACAAAGCAGAGGATATACCATGCGTGCTTTACCTCTCTGTTTGTTAGCTCTCTTGCTAGCTGGTTGTTCTGCGACTCACAAACCGCTGCCACCCACGCCTGAAAAGCCAACTCCGGTAGAACCAAAACCTGTAAAACCAAAACCAGCGCCAGTTCGCCCTGCACCGGTGAAACTCTATAAAGATGCTGAAGCTTTGGTAGGCACACCGTTCCGCGATCTGGGCGAAGTCTCTGGCGAATCATGTCAGGCCGATACTCAGGATTCACCGCCGAGCTTAGCCACAGCCCGTAAGCGCATGCTTACTCGCGCGTCTTATATGAAAGCCAATGCCGTATTGCTGCACCAGTGCGAGATTGTGACTGGCGTTCCAGGTTGCCACCAGCAAGCTATTTGTCAGGGTTCGGCGCTTAACGTTACCTTTAAATGACATCATTTTCGTTCGCCCAAATAGGGACCATTCACTCTCCCTATAAAGAGAAATTCGCAGTCCCGCGTCAGCCCGGTTTGATTGAAGACGGCGGCGGAGAACTGCACTTGCTGCCTCCTTACAATCAGGCCGAAGCGGTAAGAGGGCTGGAAGATTTTAGCCATATTTGGGTGATGTTCATTTTCCACCAAACGATGGAAGGCGGCTGGCGCCCGACGGTGCGACCGCCTCGTTTGGGCGGCAATGCGCGAGTCGGCGTGTTTGCGACTCGCTCAACCTTTCGACCTAACCCTTTGGGCATGTCGCTGGTTGAACTGAAAGGCATCCGCTGTCAGGGGCAACATGTGGTGCTAGAGCTAGGCAGTCTGGACTTGGTCGACGGCACGCCTATTGTCGACATCAAACCTTATCTGCCTTTCGCCGAGAGCCATCCTGAGGCACGGGCTGGCTTCGCCCAGTCAGCGCCGGTTGCCACTATGCCGGTAACCTTCTCTGCCAGCGCAGAGCAGCAGCTGCTGGTTAATGGTGCCAAGTACCCTCACCTGCGCCGTTTTATCACGCAGGTTTTAGGTCAGGATCCCCGCCCTGCTTACCGTAAAGGTGAGGAAGATGAACGAGATTACGCCGTCCATCTGCTGGAATTTAACGTCCGCTGGCGGGTGATTGACGATGTGAACCACGTCTTGTCTTTGGACAAAAACTAAATTTCCATCCCTTCTCTTTTGACAACCCGCAGTCGCTGGTAAACTAAACCACTTTTTCACGTTTTGGCTGCCCACTGGCAGCTCGATTGCAATTAGCAGTGCTAACGGAATCAACACAACATGCGTACAACTCAATATCTGCTCTCCACACTAAAAGAGACGCCAGCCGACGCCGAAGTGATCAGCCACCAGCTGATGCTGCGCGCCGGGATGATCCGCAAATTGGCTTCAGGTTTATACACCTGGTTGCCGACCGGTCTGCGTGTCCTGCGTAAAGTTGAAAATATCGTGCGTGAAGAGATGAACAACGCACACGCCATCGAAGTATCAATGCCGGTGGTTCAGCCCGCAGACTTGTGGCAGGAGAGTGGTCGCTGGGAGCAGTACGGCCCTGAGTTGCTGCGTTTCGTCGATCGCGGCGATCGCTCATTTGTGCTCGGCCCAACGCATGAAGAAGTCATTACTGACTTGATCCGTAACGAGCTCAGCTCTTATAAGCAGCTGCCACTGAACTTCTTCCAAATTCAGACCAAATTCCGTGACGAAGTTCGTCCGCGCTTTGGCGTGATGCGTTCGCGCGAATTCATCATGAAGGATGCTTACTCCTTCCACACCACGCAGGAATCCTTGCAGGAAACCTACGACGCGATGTATGCCGCTTACAGCAAAATCTTCAGTCGTATGGGTCTGGATTTCCGCGCTGTGCAGGCTGATACCGGGTCAATTGGCGGGAGCGCGTCTCACGAGTTCCAAGTTCTGGCCTCAAGCGGCGAAGATGACATCATCTTCTCAACTGACTCTGACTTCGCGGCTAACATTGAGCTGGCAGAAGCCGTGGCTCCGGCGACTCCGCGCGCAGCGGCAACCGAAGAGATGCGTCAGGTTGCTACGCCAAACGCCAAAACCATCGCCGAGCTGGTTGAGCAATTCCAAGTACCGGTTGAGAAAACCGTTAAAACGCTGATGGTTCACGCTACTGAAGAGAGCGGCCACAAGCTGGTTGCGCTGCTGGTTCGCGGCGACCATGAGCTGAATGAAGTGAAAGCCGAGAAGCTGCCACAGGTTGCTTCGCCACTGACTTTCGCCACCGAAGCTGAGATCCGCGCAGTAGTCAATGCAGGTCCAGGTTCTTTAGGCCCGGTTAATCTGCCAATGCCAATCGTGGTAGACCGCACCGTTGCCGTGATGAGCGACTTCAGCGCTGGCGCTAACATCGACGGTCAACACCTGTTCGGCATCAACTGGGATCGCGATTTTCCGCTGCCACAGGTTGCGGATATCCGTAACGTGGTTGAAGGCGATATCAGCCCAGACGGCAAAGGTACTCTGCTGATTAAACGCGGTATCGAAGTGGGTCACATCTTCCAACTCGGCACCAAGTATTCTCAGGCGATGAATGCCACCGTGCAGGGCGAAGATGGCCGCAACCAAGTGATGACCATGGGTTGTTACGGTATTGGGGTGACTCGCGTGGTGGCGGCTGCTATCGAGCAGAACCACGACGATCGCGGGATCATCTGGCCAGACGCCATCGCACCTTTCCAAGTCGCCATCTTGCCAATGAACATGCAGAAATCTTTCCGCGTGAAAGAAGCCGCAGAAACCCTGTACGACACGCTGCGTGCCAAAGGCATTGATGTGATTCTGGATGACCGTAAAGAGCGTCCGGGCGTGATGTTTGCTGATATGGAGCTGATTGGCGTGCCTTATCAGGTGGTTATCGGCGACCGTAATCTGGACGCGGAAGAGCTGGAATACAAAAATCGCCGTACCGGTGAGAAGCTGATGATTAAGCAAAGCGACATCGTCGAGCACCTGCTGAGCCAAATCGCGCGTTAATCCACGCTATTTGAGCCATTAGCAGCAATAAAAACGCCCGTCTAAAACGGGCGTTTTTTTATGCTTTGCGTCTAACAGGCATTTAGCCGTGAGAACTGAGCAGTGAAATTACGGACAGCCTTTGCTGGCGTCGAATTTAACTTTGTTATCAGCCACGACGGACTTCTGCATCACGCCCTGCTCACTGGATGGCTCAACGATGAAGTGACCGTCCATTGAAACAAACACCAGCTCGTTCGGCTTTTTGTGCGCCGCAAGATAGCCCTGCTCGAAAGCTTTGTTATTGGAAACGGGGAAAACCTTGCCAGTCGCACAATCGCTAAAGGTGGCGATATCTTCGCTGAACTGCACCATACCGGTTAGCGCCATTGGCGTTTTCGGCATGTCTTGCTTGGTCGGGGTCAGCTGATAATTAAACTGCGAGACAATCGGCTCGCCGTGAATATCCAGCATTTCCAGATTTTCACCTTGCGGACGGAAGTAGCGTTTCTCCCCTTTGCCGTCAGTCAGCACCAGTTTGTCGGCGGTACGCGCCCACTTACCGTAGCTGGCCGTGGCCAAATCGCCGTCGCGCGCGCCTTGGTAGGTTTCCTGTAAAATGTATGTCCCATCCTGTTGCAGGAACAGGGAGGTTTTAATCCCGCTGCAATCAGCGCAAGGCACTACGCCGCTGAAGCTCTGCTGCATTGCCTCAAAAGGCTGTTCGTGGTTGCTGGCCAGCGTATGGCAGCCAAACAATGATAACGAACCCAGCGCCAGCACTGCGCCAATAATTAATTTCTTCACCCTTATCTCCCTTTACATCCCATGTCACTGTGGCAAAAGGACCCATTCCACAGTTGAGCCGATTACGGCTGCCGAATCTTTCCACGCAATGCTTTGGTTGCGCCTTTTTTAACTTTTCCTTCTACACGACGAATTTTAGACCCTCTGGTGGGTTTCGTCGCTTTTCTAATCTTTTCAACCACCATCGCCTGTGAAATCAGGCTATTGAGACGAGCTAACGCGGCTTCGCGATTCATCTCCTGACTGCGATACTCCTGCGCTTTAATCACCACCACGCCCTCTGCGGTAATTAAGTGGTGATTAAATGCCAGAAGCCGCTGTTTGTAATAATCAGGCAAACTTGAGGCTTTAATATCAAAGCGTAAGTGAATGGCGGTCGACGTCTTATTGACGTTTTGCCCACCCGCACCTTGAGCGCGGATGGCGGTTAATTCTATTTCACTGTCTGGGAGTTCAAGCTTTCCGGAAAGAATTTGCACGTCTGCTACCTTACATCCTACTCTGCGGGCGTTTTCCATTCAGAAAATTGTATTTCCAAATTATTCTGAGCATCAGAAAGCCAAATAGTTCCGTCCTGCAACGTGGCTTGCAAGTTCATGTTGCGATTGGCAAAGGCGGTGAGCTTGGCTAACAGTTCGTCATCAATGAAGCGCACGCTTAAATTGCCGAAACCGCTGATTTTACTTTCAATCGCCGACCACCAAACTTTTGCCGCGCGTTCGCTATAAACATAGAGCACCACCTCACGCGACTGGTTACACCCTTTCTTCAGGCGTTTCTCATCTGGCAGGCCAAGTTCAACCCATAGCTCAATGCCATTGTGATCGTTCTTACGCCAGATTTCCGGCTCATCTTCGGCGCTCAGGCCACGGGTAAAGCTCAAACGCTCATCGGCGTGGCAAATCCATGCCAGCAGGCGCAGCATCATGCGTTGTTCTGTTTCGGAGGGATGCTGAGCCAATGTCAGGTTGGCATCGTAGAAGAAATTGCGGTCCATATCTGCAATGTTAATCGCCGCTTTGTAGATCGTCGCTTTTAATGCCATGGAAAACCTCTTGATATTAGACGCACAGTGTACTGTAAAGCGGGCCTTAGCAGCCAGTTTAACGCTGGATTAACTCTGTCTCGGGTGTAGAGAAACCTCTATCTGCTCGTTAATAACTGGCATTCTCCTGTGCTATAGTCGTTTAATACTGAGAGTTTATCTTTCTGGGCTTTCATTAGGGTTACTACCCCAGCGGGATACGCTTTTGAAGGAGGACCTATGCAAGAGTACTGTGAGTCTATACGGCGTAAATATGCTGAGATTGCCAGTGGTGATCTTGGCTATGTGCCCGATGCGTTGGGCTGTGTGTTGAAAGCATTGGACGATGTCGCGGCGAATGCCGAACTGCCGTCTTCTATCCGGGAACAGGCGGCCTATGCCGCCGCTAACTTATTGGTGAGCGATTATGTCGATGAATGATGAGTACCAAGCCATCAATTGCGATGATTACGATAATCTCGAGATCGCCTGCCAGGAAAGCCTCGTTTTGACGTTGAAGTTGCGTAGCGGAGAGACTATTGAAGGTAAAGCTCGCGATCTGTTGATGCGTAAAAAAGTAGAATATCTGATTATCGACGTGGCCGGTGAGCAACGCGATTTACGTCTCGATTATATCGAAAGCTTCAGCCATCCAAAAATCGGCACTGTGACTGTTAGCATCGAATAACGTTTACTATTATTTAGTTAAACGCTTAACGGGCAATCTTCGGATTGCCCGTTTGTATTTCAGCCGTCTGCAACGCCTCTGTGCCATACCATCTGGTAGTGCGGCTGGCCCTGCTCTGCTACGCCCTGTTGGGTGATAAACAGGCCCGGCGCTGCCACCAACTGCTCATTGTAGAACATCAGCGGCGTGCGCTCGCGTTCCCACGGCGCAACGCCAAGCTCTGGCCACAGCTTCTTCAAGCTACGCCCGTGCTGCCGCCCCACTTTTTCCACCCTCCCCTGCGCCGTAAAACGAATTGTTACCACTTCGTCAGACGCGGGCAGCCGTAAGCCTTGTTGCGAAGAGTCAGCAAGCCGTTCGACAGTTAAACTGCCAAGCCCCTCGGGCAGAATTAGCTTGTTGGCGATATCCCAAGGCACAACCACCTCACACAGTGAAGGCAGCTTGGCCGGCAGCAAGTAGAGCCGCTGGCGAAAACGCCTGATACTCAGGGTATTAAGCCTGAACTGCGGCTCGGCGTCGTCGCGGCACATTGCCACTTCATCCCAAATACGCTGGAGCTGCTCCCGTGAAGGCATTTTCGCCCCCTGCTGTGCCAGCCAGCGGCGTAACAGAGCCTGACGGCGCGGAGAGGACATCGCCTGTATCGGCTCAATCTGCAAACCGCCGTCGCTGCTCTGCAAAGCCTGCAATGACTCGGCCAGCAGCTCATCCAGCAGTGACTCTTGCTCGGCGCAGAGCGCAGCGCTTCGCGCTACGGCATCGGGGAAATGCGGCCAACGCTGATACAGCGCGGGAAGCACGTCCAGCCGCAGGAAGTTGCGGTCGAATCGCGCATCGCGGTTGCTGTCATCTTCGATCCAACTGAGTTGGGCCGCTGAGGCAAATTCTTCAAGCTGATCGCGTGAAAGTGAGAGCAAGGGGCGCAACAACCGGTAGTGCTGACGAACCCCGTCCACCGCCATGGATGACAGCCCCGCAGGCCCGCTGCCGCGCTTTAATGCCAGTATAAAGGTTTCGCACTGGTCATTAAGATGCTGGGCCGTCAGCAGGCATTCATCCCTAGCAAGGCTGTTGGCGAAAGCCTGATAGCGCGCCTTGCGAGCCGCGGCTTCTATGCCATCTTGCTGGCTATCCACCTTGACCCGAATGACCTCCAACGGCACGCCCTGCTGCTGGCAAAACGTCTGACAGTGGCTAACCCAGCTATCAGCAAACTGGCTCAATCCGTGATGAACATGGATCGCCCGCAGCGACAGTTCCGGCCACTGGCTGTCGCGCAGTGTTACCAGCGCGGCCAGCAGTACCGATGAGTCCAGCCCGCCGCTAAAAGCGACGCAGAGCTTGCGCTCGCTGCCGATATGCTTGATTAGCTCGGCGAGAACTGGGTTTGGCGCGGGAGAGTTCATAAGCGTGCTCAACTGAGTTCGTACAGCTCCAGTGGTAAATCGTCCGGGTCGGCGAAGAAGGTGAAACGCTTGTCGGTGTAAGGGTCGACGCGCACCGGCTCACACTCTACCCCGGCGCGATTAAGCTCGGCGATCGCCAGCTCAATGTCATCCACCGCGAAGGCTAAATGGCGCAACCCGCACGACTCTGGGCGGCTGCCGCGCGCAGGCGGATTCGGGAAGCTAAATAGCTCAATGGTGTAATTGCCATTGAGCGCCAAATCCGCTTTCCATGAGTCGCGCTCTTCACGATATACCTCGGACATCAGGCTGAAGCCCAAAACGTCGCAATAGAAAGCTTTACTGCGCGCGTAGTCGGAAGCGATGATCGCAATGTGGTGGATCTGGCGTAAGTTAAGCATAAAACGGTCCTGTAAAATTTTGGATGCACGTTACTCAGGCTGCCCGGCTTCGTCAATAAAAGCCCTCACGCGAGGGCTAGCCAAAACGATTATTGCGCCGGAAGCTTAAGCACTTTCACCAGATAGCGGCCATCTTCCGTCAGTTTCGCGCCGTGAATGTCGGTTTCGAAGCCCGGATAATGTTCGCCAATCGAGCAGAGCATGATCAGGAAATCCAGCACCGCGCGGCTCTCCTGCGTGATCATCTCGCCGGGCATCACCACCGGAACACCCGGCGGATAAGGCAAGATCATATTGGCCGAAACTCTACCGATCAAATCATCAATTTCGCACTCTTCAATATGGCCACGCACCTGATGCTGGAACATCTCATACGGCGTCAGCATCATCTCCGGCAACACATCAAAGGCTTTGATCATTAAACTCGGCAGATCGTGGTGGCGAATCAGCTTGTGAATGCCCTGCGCCAGATCCTGAATGCGCATGTGGCGGTAAAAATCCGGATCTTCAGCATAGAGATCCGGCAGCATATTCTTCACCCGCAGGTTGAGATCGTAAGAGCGCTTGAAGTCGGTCAGCCCGCGCATCAGGCTCATCGCCTTGGTTTTGTCGATGCCGATGCTGAACAGGAATAGCAGATTATAAGGGCCGGTCTTCTCTACCACCACGCCGCGCTCGTCGAGGAACTTCGCCACCAGCGCGGCCGGGATGCCCTCTTCGGCTAACTGCCCCTGCTCATCCATTCCCGGCGTCAGGATTGTGACCTTAATCGGATCGAGATACATGTGGTCACTGTCGGCATTGGCGAAGCCGTGCCAGTTCTGGTCTGGATTGAGCGGCCAACACTCGGCCTCATCAATCTCTTCAGGCTGCCAAATATCGTAGAACCAGCCCTCGGTTTCTTCACGCAGGCGTTGGATCTCTTTGCGGAAATGCAGCGCCCTTTCCACCGAACGGTTGATCAATCGCCGCCCCGGATTACCGCGCAGCATGGCGGCGGCGGTTTCTGCCGAGGCCACAATGCCGTAATTCGGCGAGGTAGTGGTGTGCATCATGTAGGCTTCATTAAAGGTGTTTTCGTCATAATCGCCTTTAATGTGGATCATTGAAGCCTGAGAAAACGCCGCCAAGAGTTTGTGAGTTGACTGGGTTTCATAGATAACTTTCCCCGCGATGCGCTCGCCGCTCATGCCGCTTTTGCCTTCGTAAATCGGATGAAAATTAGTGTAAGGCACCCATGCTGAGTCGAAGTGAATGGAAGGTACATCCAAGGTTTTCTTAATATAATCAGTATTGTAAAGCAGGCCGTCGTAGGTCGAGTTGGTGATCACCGCGTGAACCGGCCACGTGGCGTTCTGGGTAACAGCCACCTTCTGCTCAATGTTCTCCCGCGTGAACTCGCGCTGCGGAATGCCGCCCAAAATCCCATAGGCATTGCGATTTGGCCGTAGATAAATCGGGATCACGTTGGTCATCATCATCAGATGGGCCAATGACTTATGGCAGTTGCGGTCAATCAGCACGGTGCTTCCCGCCGGGGCGGCGTACATGCCGACAATTTTATTCGCCGTCGAGGTGCCGTTGGTCACGATGTAGCTCTGCTCCGAGCCAAAGGTGCGGGCAATGTACTCTTCTGCCTCAAGGTGCGGGCCGGTGTGGTCGAGCAGCGAGCCTAGCTCAGTCACTGAGATGGAAACGTCTGCCTTCAGGGTTTTCGCCCCAAAGAAATCATAAAACAGCGTACCAACCGGGCTTTTCAGAAATGCCGTCCCGGCCATGTGGCCCGGCGTACAGAAGGTGTATTTCCCCTCTTCTACATAGCGAAACAGCGCCTTGGTCAGCGGCGGCGTGATGGCATCAATGTATTCATCAGTGTATTGGCGAATGCGATGGGCAATGTCCTCGGCGGCGTTCAGGGCATATTCGAAGAAATAGATCACCATGCGCATGTCGTTGACGGTGACGTCGAGCGACGAGTGGGTATTGATGAAGCCGTACAGCGGCAGATATTCATTTAATTCGTTGATTTCTAAGCAGAGCTCTTCGCTATGCTGATCCCAATCGAAAATCGCGCCGCAGATCCGTGCATTGTGCTCGATCAGCTTGAGGAGATCGCTCGGATCCCGTGGATAAATGATTTTGAAGCCCAGGTTCGTCAGGGCGAGATCCAATTCGCGGATCGGCTCATCTTTGTAATAGACGCCCTCGGGGCGCAGGATGGCGATAATATTCATCTGACAAATCCTTCTGGTTTTTATATCTCAGATAATTATAGAAACATGGTTAACTTCGCATGTGTACCTTTTCGCGAATAAGAAATGAAAAATCAGAATGATGGCGTTCGCGGCGGCAGTGGCTGGATGGCAGAAACGAAAAAGGCCGTGCAAGCACGGCCTTTGAAAACGAATTGAGCTGTATGACTTAGCAGTAACCGTAAGTCATCAGACGCTGGTAGCGACGGTTGCGCAGTTCTTCATTATTCAGAACATCCAGATCGCTCAGGTCAGCTTCCAACTGGGCACGCAGAGACGCGGCCATAGCAGGAACGTCGCGATGCGCGCCGCCCAGAGGTTCAGGGATAACAGAGTCAATCAGCTTCAGCTCTTTCAGGCGTGGCGCAATGATACCCATTGCTTCCGCAGCCAGTGGCGCTTTATCGGCGCTTTTCCACAGGATAGACGCACAGCCTTCCGGTGAAATCACTGAATAGGTGCTGTATTGCAGCATGTTAACTTTGTCGCCAACGCCGATGGCCAATGCACCACCGGAGCCGCCTTCACCAATAACGGTACAGATAACCGGCACGTTCAGACGGGACATTTCGCGCAGGTTACGGGCGATAGCTTCGGACTGACCACGCTCTTCCGCGCCCACGCCAGGGTAAGCACCCGGGGTGTCGATGAAGGTGATGATCGGCAGCTTGAAGCGCTCGGCCATTTCCATCAGACGTAATGCTTTGCGATAGCCTTCTGGTGCTGGCATACCGAAGTTACGGCGGATTTTTCTTTGGTTTCACGACCTTTTTGATGACCAATGATCATCACAGGACGCTCGCCTAAACGCGCGATACCACCAACGATAGCTTTATCGTCAGCATAAGCGCGGTCACCGGCCAGTTCATCAAAATCGGTGAAGATATGTTTGATGTAATCCAAGGTGTAAGGGCGACGCGGGTGGCGCGCCAGTTGGGCAATCTGCCAGGCACCCAGATCAGAGAAAATCTTGCGAGTCAGTTCAACGCTTTTTTCACGCAGGCGCTCAACTTCTTCGTCCAGATTAATATCCAATTTTTCGTCTTGACGGCTGACTGCAGTCAGCGAGTCAATTTTCGCTTCCAGCTCCGCAATCGGCTGTTCAAAATCCAGAAAATTCAGACTCATAGCATTCCTATTTTAGTCAAATTCCAGTTCCACCTGCTCGGTACCTACAAGCGTTCGCAGATCCAGCAACAGTTTATCGGTCGGCGTTACACGCCACGTTGCACCGAATCGTAGCCGGGCACGCGCATTTTCTCGTTGGTAGTACAGATGTACTGGTATCGTCCCCGATCGGTGAGGTTCCAACGATTGGCGGAGACGGTTTAAAAGCTGGTCATCAATTTGCCTGTCAGTCAGCGAGATAGCAAGACCACGAGCATATTTTTCACGTGCTTCACTGATGTCCATAACGTCGCGGGCCATCATTTTAAGCCCGCCGCTGAAGTCATCAAAGCTGACCTGTCCAGTGGCGATAAGGATACGGTCTTTTTCCAATAAATGCTGGAATTTTTCTAACGCTTCGGTGAACAACATTACTTCCAGACGCCCGGAACGGTCGTCCAACGTACAGATACCAATACGGTTTCCCCGTTTGGTAACCATTACCCTCGCAGCGATAACCAAGCCCACTGCGATAGTCATTTTGCCCCGGTCGGTCGGGTGCATATCTTTTAGGCGCTGGCCGCCGCCGTAACGCTCAATCTCTTTCAGATATTGCGTTATCGGGTGACCGGTGAGGTACAGCCCGAGCGTTTCGCGTTCGCCGTCCAGCACCGTCTGTTCTGGCCACGGTGTGACGTTGGCATAAGACTTTTCGACCTGTTCAGGGGCCTCGGCCAGTACGCCGAACATGTCCACCTGCCCGATAGCCTCGGCTTTCGCGTGCTGATCGGCGGCCTTTAATGCATCGCCCAAAGAGCTCATCAACGCGGCGCGGTGCGGGCCGAGACGGTCAAAGGCACCGGACATGATCAGCTTTTCAAGAATGCGTTTATTGAGCTTTTTCACATCGGCGCGGGCGCAGAGGTCAAACAGCTCTTTGAAGTAGCCGCCCTCGTTTCGCGCTTCGATAATGGCTTCGATTGGGCCTTCGCCCACGCCTTTTATCGCGCCAATGCCGTAAACGATCTCACCTTCGTCATTTACGTGGAAATGGTACAGGCCGCTGTTGATGTCTGGCGGCAGGATTTTTAACCCCATGCGCCAGCATTCGTCAACCAGACCAACGACCTTCTCGGTGTTATCCATATCGGCAGTCATTACCGCCGCCATAAACTCAGCCGGATAGTGTGCCTTCAGCCATAAGGTCTGATAGGAAACCAGCGCGTAAGCAGCGGAGTGAGACTTGTTAAAGCCATATCCGGCAAATTTCTCTACCAGATCGAAGATTTTAACCGCCAATTCGCCATCAACGCCACGAGCTTTTGCACCGTCTTCAAAACCGCCGCGCTGCTTGGCCATTTCGACCGGGTTCTTTTTACCCATTGCGCGACGCAGCATGTCCGCGCCGCCCAGCGAGTATCCCGCCAGCACCTGTGCAATCTGCATCACCTGTTCTTGGTACAGGATGATGCCGTAGGTCGGCTCCAGCACGGGCTTCAGAGACTCGTGCTGCCATTGAATGTCGGGGTAAGAGAGCTCTTCACGGCCGTGTTTACGGTCGATGAAGTTATCTACCATGCCTGACTGCAACGGCCCCGGACGGAACAGAGCCACCAGTGCGATCATATCTTCGAAGCAGTCGGGCTTCAGGCGTTTAATCAAATCTTTCATACCACGGGATTCGAGCTGGAATACCGCCGTGGTTTCAGAGCGCTGCAACATGTCGAAGCTTTTCTTATCTTCGAGCGGGATGGCAGCGATGTCGATTGGCTCAAGTCCGGATTTCGCGCGGCGGGCGTTAATCATGCCCAACGCCCAGTCAATGATGGTCAGCGTACGCAGGCCGAGGAAGTCGAACTTCACCAGACCGGCATATTCGACGTCGTTTTTGTCGAATTGGGTGACCGGATGGTTACCCTCGGCGTCGCAGTACAATGGCGCAAAATCAGTAATTTTGGTCGGCGCGATCACCACGCCCCCAGCATGTTTACCGGCGTTACGGGTGACACCTTCGAGCTTACGCGCCATGTCGATCAGCGCTTTAACCTCTTCATCTGCTTCATAAATTTCTGGCAGCTGGGGTTCAGCAGCAAAGGCTTTTTCGAGCGTCATGCCCGGATCGGGTGGTACCAGTTTGGAGATACGATCGACGAACCCATAAGGGTGGCCGAGCACGCGGCCCACGTCGCGGATAACCGCTTTGGCCGCCATTGTACCGAAGGTGATGATCTGCGAAACCGCTTCTCGGCCATACATTTCGGCCACGTGGTCGATAACCAAGTCGCGTTTTTCCATGCAGAAGTCGACGTCGAAGTCGGGCATGGAGACACGCTCTGGGTTCAAGAAGCGTTCGAACAGCAGGTCGAACTCCAGCGGATCCAGATCGGTAATTTTCAAAGCGTAGGCGACCAGCGAGCCAGCACCGGAGCCACGCCCCGGCCCTACCGGCACGTCGTTATCTTTCGACCATTGGATAAATTCCATTACGATCAAGAAGTAACCGGGGAAGCCCATCTGGTTGATAACCCGAAGTTCTACGTCGAGACGCTCGTCATATTCCGGGCGCTTCTCTGCTCTTACTTCAGGATCGGGGAATAAAAACTCCAGACGCTCCTCAAGGCCTTCCTTCGATTTGGCGACCAGGAAGTCTTCGGTGGTCATGTCACCGGTCGGGAATTGCGGCAGGAAGTATTCGCCAAGGCGAATGGTCACGTTACAGCGTTTGGCGATTTCCACCGTGTTGAGCAGGGCTTCGGGGATATCCTCGAACAGCTCGCACATCTCATCTTCGCTGCGCATGTACTGCTGCGGGGTGTAGTTGCGCGGGCGTTTTGGGTCATCGAGGGTGAAACCGTCGTGGATAGCCACGCGGATTTCATGGGCATCGAAGTCGCCCTGCACCAGAAAACGCACATCATTGGTGGCAACCACCGGCAAATCGCGCTCAGTCGCCAGCGCGACGGCGGCGTGGAGGTAGTTCTCCTCTTCGGCGCGGCCGGTGCGGATCAGCTCAAGGTAGTAACGGTCAGGGAAGTATTGCTGGTAGAACTCCAGACATTGCTCGACCTGAAGCTGGTTGCCACGCATCAGGAACTTGCCCACGTCGCCCATTTTCGCGCCGGAGAGCAAAATCAGCCCTTCATTCAGCTCGGCCAGCCAGTCGCGGTCAATGATTGGGCCAGCGGCACCGTAGCCACGCTGATAAGCGCGGGAGATGAGCAGGGTCAGGTTCTGATAGCCCTGATTATTCATGGCCAGCACGGTGAGCTGTGCCAGTTCGTCACCCAGAATTTCACTCTGAACGTTAAAGTCGGCCCCGATGATCGGCTTAATACCGGCACCGTGCGCCGAGCCGTAGAACTTCACCAGTCCGCAAAGGTTGGTGAAATCGGTAATGGCTAAGGCTGGCATGCCGAGGGACGCCGCGCACTTCACCAACGGCCCCACCTTGGCTAATCCATCCACCATGGAGTAGTCACTGTGAGTTCGAAGATGAATAAAACGAGGTTCGGCCATATCCAGAGTCCAGAGATGAAGATTGAATGAACGCTTGTCGGAATGACAAACTGACTAAAACGCTTACAGACTTACTGCCCCAGCGCCCGCCTGACGGGTGCGAAGCTGCGCCTATGGTGCGGCGTGGCACCCAGCTTGGCCAGGCTTTCGAGATGCACCGGCGTTGGGTAGCCTTTGTGTTTGGCAAAGCCGTAATCAGGGAACTGAAGGTCTAGCTCAACCATCTCACGGTCACGGGTCACTTTAGCTAAGATTGACGCGGCGCTGATTTCTGCCACTTTGCTGTCACCCTTCACCACGGCTTGAGAAGCCATAGGCAATTTGGGGCAGCGATTACCGTCAATCAACACCATGTCGGGCGTGATATGCAGCCCGGCCACCGCGCGCTGCATCGCCAGCATGGTGGCATGCAGAATGTTTAACTGGTCAATTTCGTCAGGCTCAGCGCGGCCAAGACTCCACGACAAGGCTTTCTCTTTGATCTCAATATAAAGAGCTTCGCGGCGTTTTTCAGTGAGTTTTTTGGAGTCCGCCAGCCCGAGGATCGGCTTGGCAGGATCCAGAATCACGGCGGCAGTGACCACGGCGCCCACCAAAGGCCCGCGCCCTACCTCATCAACCCCGGCGATACACAGCGCCTGAGGATAAACGAAGATATCACTCATCGATTTGCCAACTCCATCACCGCCTGTGCGGCCTGTTCGTCGGCATCCCAACGAATGCTTTCATGCAGCGTGAGGAAGGTTTCCTGCAACTGATGGCTCTCTGCTCCGCCAGCCAGTAAAGGCAGCAGCGCGGCTGAAAGCTTTTCCGGCACACATTCGGTTTGCAGCAGCTCTTTGACGATTTCGCGCCCTGCCAGCAGGTTTGGCAAAGAGACATAAGGCGTTTTAACCAGACGCTCGGCTAGCCAGAATGTGAAAGATTTCATGCGATAGCCAACCACCATCGGGCATTTCGCCAGCATGCATTCGAGCGCCGCCGTGCCGGAGGCCAGCAATGCCGCGTCGCTGGCGATCATCGCGTCTCGCGCCTGACCGTCGAGCAGGTGAGCCGGCAAGTCAGGGGCAATCTCCGCCTTGATGCGTTCGAACTGCTCACGGCGCTTGGCATTGACCAAGGGAACCACGATGTGCAAATCAGGGTAAGTCTGTCGCAGCTGGAGTGCGGTTTTCAGGAAATCGGCACTCAGCATTTCGACTTCCGCATGGCGACTGCCCGGCAGCAAAGCCAGACAATGAACGCCTTCGGGAATGCCCAGCCGCGCGCGCGCCGCCGGTTTGTCCGGATGCAGCGGCATGGAATCAGCCATGGTATGGCCGATAAACCGGCAAGGAACGTTGAATTTATCGTAAAACGCTTTTTCAAAAGGCAGGAAAGCCAGCACCATGTCGGTGGCTTTACCTATTTTGAAAACGCGTTTTTGACGCCAAGCCCAGACTGAAGGGCTGACATAGTGAATAGTGCGGATACCGCGCTGCTTGAGGCGACCTTCAAGCGTGATATTGAAGTCAGGCGCGTCAATGCCCACGAAGACATCGGGCTGCAACTCGCTAAAGCGCTGAGTCAGGTCTTTGCGGATTTTCAACAGGCGTGGCAGACGTTCGAGAACTTCCACCACGCCCATGACAGCCAATTCTTCCATTTCGTACCAGGCTTCACACCCTTCGGCCTGCATCAGTGGGCCAGCAACTCCCACGAAGCGAGCATCAGGATGGCGTTTTCTCAGGGCTCGAATTAAACCAGCACCAAGAATATCGCCGGATGTTTCACCGGCCACCAGGCCAATAGTCAGAACAGGCTTTTGCATTTTTTACCGCTTATTTGCCAAATTACAGGTTTACCAGAGGGTTAGCCCCTCAGCGAATGATACCGCGCGTAGAGCGCGCGAAGAAGTCGCTGAACGGTTTAACCGCCGGGAACTCTGCTGCAATTTCGGCGATTTCAGGTTGCGCTTCTTCCAGCGTTTTCCCGCTGCGATACAATAACTTGTAGGCATTACGGATAGCATGCAATGAAGATTTATCAAAACCACGACGCTTCAGGCCTTCGATATTAATACCAAATGGCGTGGCGTGGTTTCCCTGAGCAATCACGAAAGGTGGAACGTCCTGAGCAACGCCAGAACAGCCGCCAACCATCACGTGAGCACCAATGACGCAGAACTGATGAATTGCAGTCATACCACCAATGATGGCGTGATCATCAATCTCGACATGGCCGCCCAGCGTCGCATTATTCGCCAGAATAACGCGATTACCGATAACGCAATCGTGGGCAATATGCGCGTTAACCATCAACAGGTTATCGTTACCCACTTTTGTTAATCCACCGCCCTGAACGGTACCACGGTGTATGGTCACGCTCTCACGAATGCTGTTGCGATCGCCAACTTCAACACGTGTTGGCTCTCCCGCATATTTCAGGTCTTGGTTAATCTCACCAATGGTGACGAACTGAAAAATGCGGTTGTCGCGACCAATTTTGGTCACGCCATTGACCACAACGTGTGATTTAAGCTCGGTGCCTTCGCCGATCTCAACTTGAGAACCGACATAACAGAAAGGACCGATTCGAACACCAGCACCAATAACGGCACCGTCTTCGACAACAGAGCTTGGGTGAATAAAGGCGGTTTTATCAATCATTAATTAAGACTCCCGGCGACGGGCGCACATCATTGATGCCTCGCAAGCAATCTCGCCATCTACCTTTGCGACACCTTTAAAACGAGCAACGCCACGACGCTCTTTAATGAATTCAACTTCCAGAATCATCTGGTCGCCTGGCAACACTGGACGTTTGAAGCGTGCGTCATCAATAGCAGCAAAATAATACAGCTCGCCTGGCTCTAATTTACCTACGCTTTTGAAGGCAAGAATGCCGGTGGCCTGCGCCATCGCTTCAAGAATCAATACGCCAGGGAAGATAGGCTTACCCGGGAAATGGCCCTGGAAGAACGGTTCGTTGAAAGAAACGTTTTTCACTGCACGCAAAAACTTCCCTTTTTCAAAATCCAACACGCGGTCAACCAGCAAGAACGGATAACGGTGTGGCAGCAGATCCAATATCTCTTCAATACGCAGAGTATGAGTGTCAGTTGTCAAAATACTCTTCCTGTCTAAAAAAACTGATGGCATCAATAACACGGCCTGCTTGATCCCCAAAGAAGATCATTAGGCAGGCCGCAAATAGAAACGAGTGCCGCCGGAAGGTGGCATCCACTGCCAATTTCCAGCAACACAGTAGTCGGTAATTTAGTCTTCTTCGATTTTACGCTCGACAGCTTTTAAGCGCTTATTCATCTCATCGATATTCATTACCAACGCAGCGGTTTTACGCCACACTTTATTGGGCTGTAACGGAATACCGGAGGAGTATACCCCAGGTTCGGTGATTGGTCGCATCACCATTCCCATTCCAGTCACTACAGCCTTATCACAAATTTCCATATGGCCGTTGATAACACTGGCGCCGCCAATTTGGCAGTAACGGCCAATTTTCAGACTACCGGCCATAATGACTCCACCTGCAACAGCCGTATTGTCTCCAATCACGACGTTGTGCGCAATCTGACATTGGTTATCAATGATAACGCCGTTGCCAATGATGGTGTCATCCAGAGCGCCGCGGTCAATCGTGGTGCAAGCCCCGATCTCTACGCGATCGCCAATCAGCACGGTACCTAGCTGAGGGATTTTAACCCAGTTACCACGGTCATTAGCATAGCCGAAGCCGTCAGCACCAATCACGGTACCAGACTGAATCAAGCACGATTCGCCAATTTCGACACGATGGTAAATAGAGACGTTGGCCCAAATTTTGGTGCCAGCGCCTAATTTTGCATTCTTACCAATGAAACAGCCAGCCCCAATGACAACATTGTCACCAAGCACAACACCTGACTCGATAACCGCGTTAGCACCAATGGAGACGTTGGTGCCCAAGGTCGCGGTGTCGGAGATAACCGCGCTGGCGGCAATGTCCGAAGCTGGCGCTGGAGTGGTATCTAACAATTGCGCCATACGGGCATAAGTCAGGTATGGGTTTTTAACCACTAATGCCGCAGTGCGGCAAAACGGCAGATCCGCTTCCGTCAACACTACAGCCCCTGCGGCGCAGGTAGCTAACTGTTCACGGTAACGGCTGTTTGATAAAAACGTGATTTGCTCAGAGTGCGCGGAATGCATTGAAGCAATGCCGGTGATGACGAGATCGCCATCACCGTGCAATTGTGCATCCAACTGCTGTGCGAGATCAGCCAGTCGAATTGAAGACATGTTTATTTAACCTGTTTCAGCACATCAGCAGTAATGTCTTTTTCATTGCTTGCGTAAGCAACAGCGTTAGCATCAACAACGATGTCATAACCTTGTTTGCTAGCAACAGACTTCACTGCATCCTGGATACGGCTCAGGATCTTGTTACGTTCTTCAGCCTGACGGCGACGGTTATCTTGTTCAAAAGCCTGAGCTTTTGTAGAGAAATCTTCGCGCTGAGCCATTACGTCTTTCTCAAGCTTGCTGCGATCGCTGGCTTTCATGGTAGAGCCATCGCGCTGCAATTTCTGCATCTTAGTTTGCAGATCACGTTCTTGAGCTT
This sequence comes from Ewingella americana ATCC 33852, assembly GCF_000735345.1. GTDB lineage: Bacteria > Pseudomonadota > Gammaproteobacteria > Enterobacterales > Enterobacteriaceae > Ewingella > Ewingella americana. Next base: position 22,379 of record NZ_JMPJ01000065.1, read on the forward strand.
GCAACTGAGTTGCACGGCCTTTGAACTCGTTTTCCAACTGTTTTGCTACAGCATCACGTGCTGGCATTTGTTGGAAGATGCTCTGGACGTTAACAACAGCAATTTTGTCAGCAGCTTGGACGCTTACTGAAGAAGCCATAACTAAACCGAGGCCGGCGGCATATAACCACTTTTTCACTATAAACTCCTTCCATCACCCGTTGTGCCATATGGCACGATAATTACACAATAAGAATGAGCTTATAAAACAACTTCACGGGCGATGTGCCCGTGAGCTGATAAAAACTCAAACATTGCAGCCCTCATAGCATTGAGAGCCGCGAATGTGTTACCACGTTTTACCGATGTTAAATTGGAACTGTTCCGCTTTATCACCATCGTAATCTTTAATCGGACGTGCGTACGAGAACACCAATGGCCCTAATGGAGACTGCCATTGCAACGCCAGACCGGAAGAAACACGGAAGTTGTTCGGATCACTGTAGTCAGGAACGCCTGCTGCTTCAGTTTGCGCAGTGTTCTTCCAGTTAGTATCCCAAACAGTACCACCATCAACAAACACAGAAGTACGTACTGAGTTTGAGTATTTCTCACTGATAAACGGCGTCGGTACTACCAACTCAGCACTCAACACGGCCATGGCGTTACCGCCGACTGCATCGTCAGAGTTGTTAACAGCGCAATTGCTGTACGAGGTAGTACCCGCAGCACAGTTATAGTATGCCGCTTTAGGACCGATGGTGTTCGAACGGAAACCACGAACGCTGCTTGAGCCACCCGCGTAGAAGTTGTCGTAGAACGGTACTTCTTTCCCGCCTAAGCCATCTGCATAACCCGCACGAGCACGACCCAGTAACACCCACTGACGGTCTTCACTCAGAGGGAAGTACGTCGTGGAGTCGAACGTAATTTTGTAGTACTCGTTGTCCGAACCTGGGACTGTCACTTTGCCGTTCAGGCTAGCTTTAGTACCAGAGGTCGGGAAGTAACCACGGTCAAGGTCGTTATAACCCCAACCCAGGTTCGCAAAGAAGTCGTTCGCGCTGAAGTCTGCATCAGACGTGGTATCAGTACCCACGGTGACTGGCGGGTTGATACCCACAGAGTTCAGGTAGCGGAACATACTTACCTGCGGTTCCATATTGGACAGGTCGTTATGGACGTAATCCAGGCCCAAGCGCAATGAGTTGTTTTCATTGATTGGGAAGCCGAGCGTACTGCCTACACCATAGCTCTTGTTGGTATAGTCAGACAGGTCTGCGTTATCAGCTTTAAAGTCGTTATAGAAGATACGACCGCCCAAGCTCACACCGTCGACGGTGAAGTAAGGGTCGGTAACCGTGAATTCTGTATACGTCTGATAATCGTTTTTAGTTCCGCTAATGCCTACGGAATAACCAGAACCTAACCAGTTATCTTGTTGGACACCAACCTGGAAGCTCACGCCACTCTCGGTGCCGTAACCTACGCCAAAGTTAAAGGTACCGGTGTTACGCTCTTTAACTTTATAGACCACGTCGACCTGATCTGGGGTACCCGGTACGCGTTGAGTATCAACATCAACGGTATCGAAATAGCCTAGACGGTTAAGACGCTCTTTGCCTTTATCAACCAGATCATTACCCAGCCACGCACCTTCCATCTGACGCATTTCACGGCGCAAGACGCTGTCTTTACTGGTGTCGTTACCTTCGAAGCGAATGTGACGCACATAGAAACGGTTACCCGCATCTACGCTGACGTGCAGCTTAACGGTTTTATCCGCGTCATTGATTTCAGGCTGAGTTTGAACGCGCGGGTAAGCGTAACCATAACGGCCCAACATCTGTTTGATGTCGTTTTCCATTTTGGTGACTTTAGCGCCGTTATACAGCTCGCCTTTGTCGATCTTAGTCAGGCTTTCAACTTCGGCAGAGTGACCGGCCATATTGCCGTTAACTTCAACGCCTGAAAGCTTGTACTGATCGCCTTCAGTGATGTTAAGGGTAATATAAATGCCTTTCTTATCTGGCGTCAGGCTGACCTGAGTCGAATCGATGTTGAAACGGGCGTAACCGCGATCCAGATAGAAGCTGCGCAGGGTTTCAAGGTCACCCGCCAGTTTTTGCTTCTGGTATTTGCGATCGCCGACCACGTTCCACCATGGCACTTCGTCACGCAGCTGGAATCGAGCAATCAGCTCATCCGTGCTGAACGCGTGGTTACCGACGATGTTGATCTGCTGAATTTTTGCAGACACACCTTCGGTGAAGACCAATTTCAAATCGACGCGGTTACGCGGCAAAGGCGTAACAACGGCCTTCACTGACGCGCTGTATTTACCGACGCTGTAGTAGAAATCTTCGAGACCTTTCTCGATGCTGGTAAGAGTTGTTCGATCAAGCGCTTCGCCAACCCGGACGCCAGAAGCCTCCAGGTTCTCTTTCAGCATGTCATCTTTCACAGACTTGTTGCCTGAGAAAGTGATGCTGGCGATTGTAGGACGCTCTTTGACCTGAACAATCAAGGTGTCACCATCACGCAGAACGCGAACGTCCTCAAAGTTGCCAGTGGCAAACAATGCGCGAATAGTATTACTGATGTCGTCGTCAGTGATGGTATCACCAACGCGAACCGGCATATTGAGTAACGCCGCACCGACGGCAACTCGCTGCAGGCCTTCGAAATGAATGTCCTTCACCACGAAACCATCTGCACCGTATACGGTGGCGCTGCCAAACAGCAGCGACGCTATGAGCAACTTTTTGATCGCCATCGTTGTTATGCGTTCTTCCTAACCTAATCCCCAGCCTTAAAGACGGGAGAAATCATTGAAAAGTGCAAGCCCCATTACCATCACCAGCACTATCGCGCCGATACGGTAACTGAAGTTTTGAACTCGCTCGGAAACTGGCCCACCCTTTAGCTTCTCGATAGCCAAGAACACCAGGTGTCCACCATCTAACACTGGCAACGGAAAAAGGTTCACGATACCGAGATTGACACTGATAAGTGCCAAAAACATCAGGTAGTACACTAAACCATATTCCGCCGACATTCCTGCTCCCTGTGCGATTGAAATTGGACCACTCAGGTTATTCAGCTTAACGTCGCCAGTTATTAACTTACCCAGCATGTTTACCGTGAGCTTCATCAGCTGCCAGGTTTTATCCCCGGCCTCATAGAATGCAACAAACGGCCCATACTGACGGATAGTCTTGTACTCATCAGGCAGTGGTATAACTTTGGGCACCACTCCGGCAAATCCTTGTTCCTTACCCTTGCCCACCGACTTAGTGTCCGGAGTCAGTGTGATATCAACCGATGAACCTGCGCGCTCGACTTCTAACGCGATAGGCTTGCCCGGGTTATCACGAACCTGCATGGCAAAAGTACGCCAATTCGCCAAAACTTGACCATCGACTTTAACGATCCTGTCACCAGCTTGCAAACCGGCTTTCTGAGCTGCCGAATCGGTTTGCACTTCTGCGAGCACAGATTCTATCTGTGGGCCGCGAGGAATAATACCCAGCGCGACAACGGGATCTTGCTTTTCGGGGTCAAACCGCCATTGTGTTAAATCTAACTTTTTCTCAACGACTTCAGATGCACCGAATTGTGAGACACCTAAAGTTGTCTGATTGTTTCCGATTTCACCAATTAAAGACAAACGAACTGAATCCCAATCAGGCGTTTCGATGCCATCGATTGACTTAAGTTCCATGCCAGGAGAAATATTCGATTGTGCCGCAATCGATTGTGGGGTGACTTCACCCACCACCGGACGCACGGCTGGGACGCCGATAATAAACACCAGCCAGTAGGCGAATACGGCGAAAATGAAGTTAGCAATCGGCCCTGCGCTGATGATGGCGGCGCGCTGCCAAACGGTTTTGCTATTGAATGACTGATGACGCAGTTCGTCAGGAACGGTTTCGTTACGCTCATCGAGCATTTTAACGTAACCGCCAAGGGGAATGACGGCGAGAACGTACTCGGTCCCGTGTTTATCGGTGCGGCGCCATAACGTGCGGCCAAAACCCACGGAGAAACGCTGAACGTAAACGCCACAACGACGAGCAACCCAGAAATGGCCAAATTCGTGCACGGTGATTAGCACCCCCAGTGCAACGATAAAGGCGGCCAAACTCCAGAGTATGTTCATCATATTCCTAACGATCCCTTAGAAGACATCCCGTCTCGGACGGATTAATAAACCAGCAGCATTAAGCATGCAAACACTGGCACTGCCGCAGTCAGGCTGTCGATACGATCCAGTATCCCACCATGACCCGGTATCAAGTTGCCACTGTCTTTAATCCCCGCCTCGCGCTTGAACATGCTTTCAGTTAGGTCGCCCAGCACCGAAGCCAGAGCAGCAATCACCGAACACACCAACAGCGTGACAGGAACAACATTTAACGGCGCATAACGCCCGAACAACCAAGAAATCAGGGCCGAAGTGACCAGACCGCCGATAACGCCTTCCCATGTTTTACCAGGGGAAACTTTAGGAGCCAGCTTGTGCTTGCCGAACAACTTGCCGAACAGGTAAGCGCCGGAGTCGGCTCCCCAGACCAGCAGCATGACATACAGTAGCCACCATGCTCCAGTGTGATGATTTTCCGCGTAGCCGTACTGGCGCAGCGCCACCATACCCCAAAAGAAAGGAACAATGGTCAATAAACCGAAGGCCAAGCGCAATATGCGCGATCCGCGCCAAAATGAGGCAGATTTAGGGTAGAAAATAACCAGAACAAAGGCCGCAATCCACCATATCAGCGAAGCCCACAAGGAGCCGCTCACTTGAGGAAGGTAAATTGGCTGACGATAAGCTGGCATGCTTAGCATCATAGCAATAAGGACAAAGCCACAGAGCACAGCTAGCCAGATACGCTGACTGCGCGTCTTAAAGCCTGAAAGTTGCCCCCACTCCCACGCGGCCAACATACAGATGACTAACGCCACAATGGCAAAACCAAGAGGCGGCAGCATAAACAGTGCAGCGATAACAATGGGGATCAAAATCAACGCCGTGGCGATGCGATACTTCAGCAAAAGTTCTCCCTAGGACGCATTGGCGCCAATAGGTGTAGTGCCCCCGAAGCGACGCTCGCGTTGTGCAAAAGCATTCAGCGCGCCTTCAAAGGTGTTTTCATCAAAATCAGGCCAGAGGACATCGGTAAAATAAAGTTCTGCATAGGCGATTTGCCACAGCAAAAAGTTACTAATACGGTGTTCCCCACCGGTTCTGATCACCAAATCGACGGGTGCCAACTCGCTCATACAGATAGTGCTGTTTAAGGCTTCTTCTGTGATCTGCTCTACCTGCAAAGAACCAGCTTCAACCTGACTCGCCAGTTTTTTCACGCCCTGGATAATATCCCATCGACCGCCGTAATTAGCAGCGATGTTAAGCGTAAGGCCGTCGTTATTTTCTGTAAGTGTTTCTGAACGACGGATCCTTTCTTGCAGACGCGCACTAAAGCGGCTGACATCACCTATGATTTTTAGCCTGACGTTATGCTTGTGCAGGCTTTTAACTTCACTGTCCAGTGCACGTACGAACAGCTCCATCAAGGCTGAAACTTCCTGAGCAGGTCGGTTCCAGTTCTCACTACTAAAGGCATAAAGCGTCAGCGCGTTAAGCTGGTGATTAGCCGCAAAGCTTACTGCTTTACGGACAGATTTCACCCCAGCTTTATGGCCGAAAACGCGCATTTTCCCCTGAAGTTTCGCCCAGCGACCATTGCCATCCATAATAATGGCAACATGGCGTGGCATTGCGCAAGGCGCGTCAGATATCTGTTGCTTTTCGAGGGACATAACGCGTACTCATTTCCTTATTAGGACAGAACTATGTTAACTGACCGCCAGCGTATTTCTATGCGCAAAAAAGCCGTGTTCCTGTTCAGGCACGGCTTGCCCTGACTGTTTACCGTTTTTATCGAGTAAGCGGATTCAGGTATCAGCACTGAAGGCGCAGTCAGGTGGCGCAGACTATATCATTTCAATGTGATGCGAACAAATTACCGCACGGCCCTACTGGCAACATCATAACGCAAAAGTTTGCAATTTCTGGTGAGCTGACGCACGCGCCGCGCGGTCAATTTCTAATACTTCTTCAACAGATTGCGGTTCGTTCGCCACCGATTGCTGCATAACTTCGCGATTTATGTTGGCAATGTCGGTAAAGCGGATGTGCCCGGCGAGGAATGCGGCGACCGAAACTTCATTGGCCGCGTTCAATGCCGTGGTGGCAGCCTGCCCCGTCCGGCTGGCTTCAATCGCCAGTTGCAGACACGGATAGCGGGTAAAATCAGGCTCGCAGAAGGTCAAGGCACCGATTCGGCAGAAATCTAAGGCTTCTACGCCGGAATCGACACGATTTGGATAAGCCATGGCGTGGGAGATTGGCGTGCGCATGTCCGGCGAGCCGAGCTGCGCCAGAACGCTGCCATCGTGGTAGCGGACCATCGAGTGGATCACCGATTGCGGATGGATAATCACTTCCATCTGCTCGGCAGAGGCGTTAAACAGCCAGCGGGCTTCGATGTACTCAAGACCCTTGTTCATCATGGTGGCGGAATCGACAGAAATCTTACGCCCCATCGACCAGTTCGGGTGCGCACAGGCTTGGTCTGGCGTGACCTGAGCAAAATCCGCTAACGGCAATTCGCGGAACGGGCCACCGGAGCCGGTGAGGATAATGCGCGATACGCCATTCTCTTCCAACGAGGCGTAGCCAAGCTGCTGCTGAACACGCTCTGGCAGGCTCTGGAAAATCGCATTGTGCTCGCTATCAATTGGCAGAAGCTGAGTACGGCTTTGACGCACGGCATCCATGAAGATGCGCCCGCAGGTGATCAGCGACTCTTTATTGGCCAGCAAAACCTGTTTGCGCGCTTTGACCGCGGCAAGAGTAGGCAACAGACCGGCTGCGCCAACAATGGCGGACATGACCTGATCAACTTCATCCAGAGCAGAAAGCTCACAAGACGCTTTCTCGCCAGACAGCACCTCGGTTTTGATTCCTTGCTCGGCAAGTAGGATCCGCAATGCTTTGGCAGAAGTTTCATCAGCCATTGAGGCAAAACGAGGTTGGAATTCAATACATTGCTGCGCCATGACTTCCACGTTTTTACCGGCAACCAGTGCAGTTACCTTGAAATCTTGTGGGTTAGCGCGAACGACCGCGAGGGTACTGCTGCCGACAGAGCCTGTCGAACCAAGGATGGTAAGTTGTTTCATGAAAATACCCGGAAGAACCAGTGCATGATCGCAATGCGCATTAGTCTGAAACCTCTTTAACGGCTTGTCTATGAGATTTAAACGGCAGGTGAAAAAAGAGAGCGACCACAAAAAATAAAGCGCCGCAAAGGCGGCGCTTGGAGGAAAACAAATTGCGGATTAGAAATCCATCAACTCGGTTTCTTTCTCGGCTAATGCTGCATCAACTTTCTTGATGAACATGTCAGTCATTTTCTGAATTTCGTCTTGAGAACGACGATCTTCGTCTTCGCTGATCTCTTTATCTTTCAGCAAAGCTTTGGTTTTGTCGTTAGCATCACGGCGCACGTTTCGCACGGAAACGCGGCCTTGCTCAGCTTCTGAACGCACAACTTTGATCAAGTCTTTACGACGTTCTTCAGTCAGCGCTGGCAGTGGAACGCGGATAGTTGCGCCAGCAGAAGATGGGTTAAGACCCAAATCAGAGGTCATGATGGCTTTTTCAACAGCAGCGCTCACGGTGCGGTCAAACACGGAGATAGCCAGAGTACGGGAATCTTCAACCGTTACCTGAGCTAACTGACGCAGTGGCGTAGAAGAGCCGTAGTAGTCGACCATGATGCCATCGAGGATACCCGGTGAAGCACGGCCAGTACGGATTTTGCTGATATGGTTTTTGAATGCTTCAACGCATTTTTCCATGCGGATTTCAGCATCTTTTTTAATGTCGTTAATCACGTTGCGAACCCTTAAGAACTGGTTACTTGGCAGACCATAGCATTAGTATAGTCCGTGAATACTCATGCCAGCCAAGGCTGGCAAACTTGCTTATGAATCTCTTGCCAGCAGTGGCAGGGGAAGATTATTCGCCGCGAGAAATCAGCGTACCTTCGTTTTCACCCATCACTACGCGGCGCAGTGCGCCCGGCTTATTCATATTGAAGACGCGAATTGGCAAGTTGTGATCGCGAGCCAGCGTAAAGGCTGCCAGGTCCATCACTTTCAATTCTTGCTCAAGCACTTCTTGGTAAGTCAGTTGTTCGTACAGCGTGGCGTCTGGGTTTTTCACTGGATCAGCAGAGTAAACGCCATCAACTTTGGTCGCTTTCAACACGACGTCGGCTTCGATTTCGATACCGCGCAGGCAGGCTGCTGAGTCAGTAGTGAAGAAAGGATTGCCGGTACCCGCAGAGAAAATCACCACGCGGTTGTGACGCAGCAGGCTGATAGCCTCGGCCCAGCTGTAGTTGTCACACACGCCGTTCAGCGGAATAGCGGACATCAGGCGAGCGTTCACATAGGCACGGTGTAATGCATCCCGCATTGCCAGACCATTCATAACCGTAGCCAGCATACCCATGTGGTCGCCCACAACGCGGTTCATACCGGCTTGTGCCAGACCTGCACCACGGAACAGGTTCCCACCGCCAATTACCACACCGACCTGAATGCCGAGCTCAACCAGCTCTTTGACTTCCTGAGCCATGCGATCCAAAACGCTTGCATCGATACCAAATCCTTCGCTGCCTTGCAGGGCTTCGCCACTGAGTTTTAGCAGGATACGCTGATAAACGGGTTTCGCATTGGTAGCCATGGTGTCTGTCCTAAGAAGCAATAAGTCGTAATGGGAATCAATCTATACATCATAGCGTTGTTATAAAGAGACAGCGCACAATGTTATTGGAATTTGGGGCTGGATAAAACGGAACCGCCAGTGTTCAGCGGTTCCATTTCAGAGCATCAACTACGAATTAAGACTGTTTAGTCATTGCTGCAACTTCAGCAGCAAAGTCAGTCTCAACTTTAGCGATACCTTCACCAACTTCGAAACGGATGAAGTTGATAACGTCAGCTTTGTGCTCTTTCAGCACTTCGCCAACAGATTTGCTTGGGTCGATAACGAAAGGCTGACCAGTCAGAGAAACTTCGCCGGTGAATTTCTTCATGCGGCCTTCAACCATTTTCTCTGCGATTTCTTTCGGCTTGCCAGACTGCATCGCGATGTCGAGCTGAACTTGGTACTCTTTCTCTACCACTTCAGCAGACACGTCTTCTGGTTTAACGAATTCTGGCTTGCTTGCAGCGATGTGCATAGCAACTTGCTTAACCAGCTCGTCGTCAGCGCCTTTAGCAGCAACCAGAACGCCGATGCGAGCACCGTGCAGGTAGCTACCCAGAACTTCGCCTTCCAGAGAAGCAACGCGGCGAATATTGATGTTTTCACCGATTTTAGCAACCAGAGCGATACGCTCTTCTTCGAACTGAGCTTTCAGAACGTCAACGTCAGTGATTTTGCCAGCAACAGCGGCGTCCAACACTTTGTCAGCAAACGCTTGGAAACCAGCATCTTTAGCAACGAAGTCAGTCTGGCAGTTAACTTCCAGAATCACACCGTAGTTGCCTTCGATCTTAGTTTTGATCACGCCGTCAGCAGCAACGTTGCCTGCTTTCTTAGCAGCTTTGATCGCGCCAGATTTACGCATGTTTTCGATTGCCAGCTCGATGTCGCCTTCAGCTTCAACCAGAGCTTTCTTACAATCCATCATGCCAGCGCCCGTACGTTCGCGCAGTTCTTTTACCAGGGCAGCGGTAATATCAGCCATTGTATTTTCCTCGGTTATCTCGCTGCAAAAGAGACTTTTGCGGTGAGATATTTCTCGCATTTAAGATAAGCAAAGGGGGCCAATAAAGGCCCCCTAACCAACATATTCAATACCTGGTTAATAAGGGCTCTATACCCATCATAGTTCGAATTGTTTGTGCGTTGGCTACGTTCGTTCACCCTAGTCACATAGTTATCTATGTTCCCAAGGATTCTCTCTCTTGCCGCCTTCCTACAACTCGAACTCTTTAGGGTATATATGGGAGCCTGTCTTATTATTCAGCTTCTACGAAGCTTTCTTCTGCCTGAACAGCCAGATCTTGCGAACGGCCTTCACGGACAGTGGCAGCAACAGCGCTCAGGTACAGATTAACTGCACGGATTGCGTCATCGTTACCTGGGATAACAAAGTCAACGCCATCCGGATCGGAGTTGGTATCAACAATGGAGAATACCGGGATACCCAGGTTGTTAGCTTCTTTGATTGCGATGTGTTCGTGATCGGCGTCGATGACGAACAGAGCATCAGGAAGACCACCCATATCCTTGATACCACCCAGGCTATTTTCCAGCTTCGCAAGCTCACGAGTGCGCATCAGCGCTTCTTTCTTGGTCAGCTTTTCGAAAGTGCCGTCTTGAGACTGAATTTCCAGGTCTTTCAAACGTTTGATTGACTGACGAACTGTTTTCCAGTTGGTCAGCATGCCGCCCAACCAGCGATGGTTCACGAAGAACTGGTCGCAGTTGTGTGCAGCTTCTTTTACCGCTTCGCTTGCAGCGCGTTTAGTACCAACGAACAGGATCTTTCCTTTACGGGAGGAGATCTTCTGCAACTCAGCCAGAGCTTCGTTGAACATTGGAACAGTTTTCTCAAGGTTGATGATGTGAACCTTGTTACGAGCGCCGAAGATGAATGGCTTCATTTTCGGGTTCCAGTAACGGGTCTGGTGACCGAAGTGTACACCGGCCTTGAGCATGTCGCGCATGGAAACAGTTGCCATGATAAAACCTCTATAAGTAGATGCTGGGGTTATGCCTCCACGTATCCCATAACGCCGACCCTGTAGAACGAATTCCCAGAGCACCCCGGCGAATGTGTCGATACGTGTGTGTTATTACTTACGTTAATAAGTACACATATGAGTGAGTGTTCGGCTTTAATCTCGCTCAGTTCCGAAGAGCTGTAGCGGATTGCCGGCGCGCTTTATACCATAATTCACGACCTGACGGCAACTTTTGTTGGGAACTTTAGTTCGCGGAAAATGATAGTTTGGCAGGCAATATCAGGGCTGATACCATAAGTCTAAGCTAATTATTGACGACGTTTTAGCAGAATGAAAGGCGTCAACACAGGATACCCGCAGGATCACCCATGGCAATTTCAATCAAAACCCCTCAAGACATCGAAAAAATGCGCGTTGCTGGCCGTCTGGCTGCTGAAGTGCTGGAAATGATCGAACCTTACGTTAAGCCCGGCGTGAGCACTGGCGAATTAGACCGCATCTGTGCTGATCACATTAATAATAAGCAGCAGGCCGTTTCCGCCTGTCTGAATTATCATGGCTTCCCGAAATCAGTCTGCATCTCGATTAACGAAGTGGTTTGCCACGGGATCCCAAGCGAAGACAAGATTCTGAAAGACGGCGATATCGTGAACATCGACGTGACCGTGATTAAAGACGGTTTCCACGGCGACACTTCCAAGATGTTCATCGCCGGTAAACCGACCATTCTGGGCGAGCGCCTGTGCCGCATCACCCAAGAAAGCCTTTATTTGGCGCTGAAAATGGTTAAGCCGGGCATTCGCCTGCGCACGCTGGGTAAAGAGATCCAGAAATTCGTCGAAGCGGAAAACTTCTCCGTCGTTCGCGAGTACTGCGGCCACGGCATTGGCGAAGTGTTCCACGAAGAGCCACAGGTGTTGCACTATGATGCCGATGACGGCGGCGTGGTGCTGCAAGCTGGCATGGCATTCACCATCGAGCCTATGGTTAACGCCGGTGATTACCGCATTCGCACCATGAAAGATGGCTGGACAGTAAAAACTAAAGATCGCAGCTTGTCGGCGCAATACGAGCATACTATTGTGGTCACCGAGAACGGTTGTGAAATTATGACGCTGCGTAAAGATGACACCATCCCCAATATCATTACGCACGACCAGCAGTGATCCCCTTCTGAAGAAGGCGGTTTAAATCTGGTGATCAAGCCGACGCAAGTCGGCTTTTTTGTCTCTTACTGTAAGAATGGGCTGCGCACATATGATTGAACATTCACCTGCTGGACAACGACCAGCTGAACAAGGTCTTACAACTCCGCCATCTTCGGAAGCTCTTCGCGCTATTCCCCCGCAGCCCGCCTCCCCTATCACCTATCCTGACGACGACTTAACTCGCCAGAGCTTGAAACAGCACATGGAGCAGTTCCAGCTGTGGCTGGCCGATGCTTTTAATGCCGGGCAGCGCGCGGAAGAGCTGGTCGACGCGCGATCCCTGTTCATTGACCATCTGCTACAGCGCCTGTGGACCTTTTACGGCTTCGACGATGTGCCGGAAACCGCGATGGTGGCGGTCGGTGGCTACGGGCGCGGCGAGCTGCACCCACTTTCCGACATTGACGTTTTAGTCCTCAGCCAGCGCCGCCTCAACGACGAGCAGGCGCAGCGCATTGGTGAACTCATCACCCTACTGTGGGACTTAAAGCTGGAAGTTGGCCACAGCGTGCGCACCCTCGAAGAGTGCCTGCTGGAAGGCTTGGCTGACCTCACCGTCGCCACCAACATGATTGAATCTCGGCTGATTTGCGGCGACGTGGCGCTGTTCCTCAGCATGCAAAAACACGTCTTTAGCGACGGCTTCTGGCCTTCGCCAACCTTCTTCCGCGCCAAGATTGACGAGCAGAATGAGCGCCACCAGCGCTACCACGGCACCAGCTACAACCTCGAGCCTGACATCAAAAGCAGCCCCGGCGGCCTGCGTGATATCCACACCATTTTATGGGTAGCTCGCCGCCACTTTGGCGCGACTTCACTCGACGAGATGGTGGCCTTCGGCTTCCTGACCAAGGCCGAGCGCAACGAGCTTATTGAATGCCAGAGCTTCCTGTGGCGCATTCGCTTTGCGCTGCATCTGGTGCTGCCGCGCTATGACAACCGTCTGCTGTTCGACCGCCAGCTGAATGTTGCCCAACTGCTGCAATATCAGGGGGAAGGCAACGAGCCGGTCGAGCGGATGATGAAGGATTTCTATCGCATGACCCGCCGGGTCGGCGAGCTTAACCAGATGCTGCTTCAGCTGTTTGACGAAGCTATTTTGGCTATCGGGCCGAATGAAAAACCGCGCCCGCTCGATGAGCATTTCCAACTGCGCGGCGACCTGATCGACCTGCGCGACGAGTCGCTGTTTACCCAACGCCCGGAAACCATCATCAGCATGTTCTACCTGATGGTGCGCCACCGCGAAATCAAGGGGATTTACTCCACCACCGTTCGCCTGCTGCGCCACGCGCGTCGCCATCTGAAAACGCCGCTGTGCATGATCCCCGAAGCGCGCAGCCTGTTTATGTCGATTCTGCGCCATCCGGGTGCCGTCTCCCGCGCGCTGGTGCCAATGCACCGCCACAGCGTGCTGTGGGCCTATATGCCACAGTGGGGGCTGATTGTCGGCCAGATGCAGTTTGACCTGTTCCACGCCTACACCGTGGATGAACACACCATTCGCGTGCTGCAAAAGCTGGAAAGCTTCGCCGACGAGGCCACTCGCCCGCGCCATCCGCTGTGCGTCGAGCTTTACCCACGCCTTCCACAGCCTGAATTACTGCTGATGGCAGCGCTGTTCCATGACATCGCCAAGGGCCGTGGCGGCGACCACTCCATTCTTGGCGCGCAAGATGTCTTGGAGTTCGCCGAGCTGCACGGGCTGAATTCACGCGAAACCCAGCTGGTCGCTTGGCTGGTGCGTTGTCACCTATTAATGTCAGTCACCGCGCAGCGCCGTGATATTCAAGATCCGGCCGAAATTCAGCAGTTTGCCGCCGAAGTGCAGAGCGAAAACCGCCTGCGCTATCTGGTAAACCTGACGGTGGCGGATATTTGTGCCACCAACGAAACCCTGTGGAACAGCTGGAAGCAGAGCCTGATACGCGAGCTCTATTTTGCTACCGAGAAGCAGCTGCGCCGTGGCATGCAGAACACGCCGGACCTGCGCGAACGCGTGCGTCATCACCGCCTTCAGGCTCTGGCCCTGCTGCGCATGGACAATATCGACGAAGAGGCGCTGCACCGCATCTGGAGCCGCTGCCGTGCCGACTACTTCCTGCGCCACTCGCCGAACCAGCTAGCGTGGCACGCCCGTCACCTGCTGGAGCACGACTCCACCAAGCCACTGGTGCTGGTCAGCCGACAGGCGACGCGCGGCGGCACGGAGATTTTCATCTGGAGCCCAGACCGTCCTTACCTGTTTGCCACCGTGGCCGGGGAGCTGGATCGCCGCAACCTGAGCATTCACGACGCGCAGATTTTCACTAACCGCGACGGCATGGCGATGGACACCTTTATCGTGCTTGAGCCGGACGGCAGCCCGCTGGCGCTGGATCGCCACGAAGTGATTCGCCACGCCTTGGAGCAGTCCATGACGCAGGCTTATCAGCCGCCGCGTGCGCGCCGCCCTTCGCCAAAACTGCGCCACTTCAGCGTGCCGACCGAGGTCAGCTTCCTGCCGACCCATACCGACAGACGCAGCTATATGGAGCTGGTCGCGCTCGATCAGCCCGGCCTGTTGGCTCGCGTGGGGGAAGTGTTCTCAGATTTGGGGCTGTCGCTGCACGGCGCGCGCATCTCCACCATCGGCGAGCGCGTTGAGGACTTATTCATTCTGGCAAATGGCGAACGCCGCGCGCTGGACAAAAAAACCCGTCAGGAAATTCAGCGTCGTCTCACCGAGGCGCTCAACCCTAACGATAAAATGTGATACAAAGAATATTAACTTTTTAACACCACTATCAGGAAAGAGAACAGGATGCAGCAACTACAAACCCTAATTGAAGAAGCCTTCGAACGTCGCGCCGACATTACGCCGACAAACGTAGACAGCGTAACCCGCGATGCCGTGACTCAAGTGATCAATAAGATCGACAGCGGCGAACTGCGCGTTGCAGAAAAAATTGATGGTCAGTGGGTAACGCATCAGTGGCTAAAGAAGGCAGTGCTGCTCTCTTTCAGAATCAATGATAACGAAGTGATGGAAGGCGCAGAAAACCGCTTCTATGACAAAGTCCCAATGAAATTCGCTGAATACGACGAAGCTCGCTTCAAACGCGAAGGCTTCCGCGTCGTGCCACCAGCGGCAGTGCGTAAAGGTGCGTTTATCGCCCGTAACGTGGTGCTAATGCCTTCTTACGTCAACATCGGCGCTTTCGTTGATGAAGGCACCATGGTTGATACTTGGGCGACCGTAGGTTCATGTGCGCAGATCGGTAAAAACGTTCACCTGTCCGGCGGCGTGGGCATCGGCGGCGTTCTCGAGCCA
The DNA here is from genome assembly GCF_000735345.1 of Ewingella americana ATCC 33852. Taxonomy (GTDB): domain Bacteria; phylum Pseudomonadota; class Gammaproteobacteria; order Enterobacterales; family Enterobacteriaceae; genus Ewingella; species Ewingella americana. Next base: position 37,715 of record NZ_JMPJ01000065.1, read on the forward strand.
CTGCAAGCTAACCCAACGATCATCGAAGACAACTGCTTCATCGGCGCGCGCTCTGAAATCGTGGAAGGCGTGATCGTTGAAGAAGGCTCAGTGATCTCCATGGGCGTTTACATCGGTCAAAGCACCAAGATTTATGACCGCGAAACTGGCGAAGTGCATTATGGCCGCGTGCCAGCAGGCTCGGTCGTGGTTTCTGGCAACCTGCCTTCTAAAGATGGCAAATACAGCCTGTACTGCGCGGTGATTGTTAAGAAAGTGGATGCCAAAACCTTGGGCAAAACCGGTCTTAATGAGTTATTGCGTTCCATCGACTAAACTCAATTTGGCGGGTTAATTTACCCGCTATTTTATTGATGTGATTCCCTTTTATGACGGCCCTTTTTATCATGGGAAACTGTGCCTTAAATCAATGATAATGGCCGTCGTTTCGCTCATTATGACAACTTCCTAGTAGAATCTAATAAAGGTGGCGCTATGTATGACAACCTGAAAAGCTTGGGTATTACGAATCCTGACGACATCGATCGTTACAGCCTGCGTCAGGAGGCCAATAACGACATTCTGAAGATCTACTTCCGCAAAGATAAAGGCGAGTTTTTTGCTAAAAGCGTGAAGTTTAAGTACCCACGCCAGCGTAAAACCATCGTGGCCGACAATGCGGGCCAAGGCTATAAAGAAATTCACGAAATCAGCCCGAATCTTCGCTATGTCATTGATGAGTTAGATCAAATCTGTCAGCGCGATCAGGTTGAAGTCGATCTGAAACGTAAAATTCTTGATGACCTGCGTCATCTGGAATCCGTGGTGGCAAACAAGATCACCGAGATCGAATCTGATCTGGAAAAACTGACCAGCGGCCGATAAGTTTTCGACGCCCGCCGAGTTCGGTTGATATAAAAAAAGGTCAGGTGATTAACCTGACCTTTTTTATTGCCGCTGCGAAAGACAAACTTACTTCAGCAGCTGACCCCATTTCTCAACCCAAGGCAGAGCCACGCTTTCCGGCTCGGCGGTCTCCATGGCGTCAATTTCCAGCAAATCGCCAAGACGCGATGCGCCCTGCTCTTGCAGCAAATCATCCATTTTATGGCCGCCGCCGCAGAAGTGGTCGTAGCTGCTGTCGCCCAGAGCAATCACGCCATAGCGTAATTCAGGCTGGTAACCGACGGTATCGCGAATAGCCGCAAACAGCGGCGCGATGCTGTCTGGCAGGTCACCCTGACCAGTGGTGGAGGTAATTACCAAGGCAAAATGGTGACGATAATATTGCCAGGCTTCCAATGTGCCTTCTTCGAACAGTTTCACCTGATGCCCCTGCTTCTTAAGAACAGTTTCAGCCTCTTCTGCTACCAGCAGCGCATTGCCGTAAACGGTGCCGACAAAAATACCAATCTCAGCCATGGTGTAATTCCCTCGTTAATCTAAAAGTCATTGAAAAATGGTTAGCTATCCTGACCGCAGTCGGCAGCAAACTCAACCCTTTCAAGTGCAGGGACACGCGCCTGCCACCCGAAACGCTCCACCAGATTTTGCCAGCGACTATCCCACTTGGCGGTGATCTCCAGCATGTCGCCAGTCACCGGATGAGGCAATTGCAGATGGCTGGCATGCAGCATTAAGCCGGGGCAGCCAAAGTGCTCGACCATGCCACGATTTTGCTTCAGGTCGCCGTGGGCGCTGTCGCCCAAAATCGGATGGCGAAGGTGAGTCATGTGGCGACGCAGCTGGTGCTTGCGGCCGGTCTCCGGTTTAAGCTCAACCAAGCTGTAGCGCGCCGTGTCGTAACGCCCAACCGGCACGGGCATTTCCACCTGCGCCAGCACGCGATAATGCGTCACCGCAGGTTGAGGGGCTTTGTCAGGGTTGGCGAACTTGTCAGCAATCTTGTCCAGCTCTTCGGTCAGAGGATAATCCAGCGTGGCGTCTTCAGCCACATAGCCGCGCACCACCGCGTGGTAAGTCTTATTCATTTGGCGAGTTTCGAGCTGCTGCGACAGCAGCCGGGCGACCTCGCTGGACAGCGCGAACAACAGCACACCCGAGGTCGGCTTATCCAGTCGATGCACGGTAAACACATGCTGACCAATTTGATCGCGCAACGTTTGCATCGCAAAAACGGTTTCATGTTTGTCCAGCCAACTACGATGAACCAACATGCCAGCGGGCTTATTCACCGCCACCAGATGCTCGTCCCGGTACAAAATTTCCAGCATGTCAGTCTTCTATATTCAGCAAATCGTCTAAGCGTTGCAGTTCGGCCAGCAAGCGGGAAGCATCAGGCAGGGCAACTTCAAAATATGGCGTAATGGCAAAGCGCGTCGGCAAATCGGCTTCTGCGGCCAATAACGCAAACATTCTTGGCACCAGCACCCATTGCAGCCACTGCTCGGCATTCATGGTGTCAACGGAGAAAGGCTCAACGCTTTCAAAGGCTTCCGCCTCGGGTGGCACTTCGCTCCACAGGTCGAGCTGACGCATAGCCTGTTCAATATCATGTAAAATTTGGCGAACCTGATTTTCTGTACTTTCTGAACTCATCGCACTCTCTCTGCATTCATTATTCGTGGGCGTCAAAGGCTCTCACAAAGTGGCAAAGCATAGCATTGAAGCCGTAAGCCCCCAACTGCCAGCTGTGCCCCCTTCTAAGCTTAAACGCTAATTCTTATCTATTCGTTTTTCATACTGGTACTTAGTGTGCTCTGCGGGCAAAATAATCCAACTTTACATAACTTGACGCTGACTATGCCTGCCCATCACTCCAAAAAAGCCCACGCCACTCCGGCAAAAGCGATGATTGCCTCCGTCACTGGCTATGCCATGGACGGTTTCGACCTGTTAATTCTCGGATTCATGCTGCCCGCTATCGCCACAGAGCTGGGTTTAACCTCCTCGCAAAGCGGCTCGCTGGTCACTTGGACCCTGATTGGTGCCGTGCTCGGCGGCGTGATTTTCGGGCCAATCAGCGATCGCTTTGGCCGCATTCGGGTTCTCACCTTCACTATTTTGATGTTTTCCCTATTTACCGGCCTGTGCGCTATCGCTCAGGGGTACTGGGATTTGCTGGCATACCGCACGCTGGCGGGCGTTGGCCTAGGCGGCGAGTTTGGCATTGGCATGGCGTTAATCGCCGAGGCGTGGCCTGCTGAGAAGCGAAACCGGGCTTCGGCTTACGTCGGCATGGGCTGGCAGCTTGGCGTCTTGCTTGCGGCCTTCCTGACACCGCTGCTGCTGGGCGTTATTGGCTGGCGCGGCATGTTCTTGGTCGGCTTACTGCCTGCCCTCGCCTCCTTCTTGATTCGCCGCACCATGGGCGAGCCAGAAGAGTTCGTCAAACATGCCAGCAAAGCGCCAACGGAATCGCTGTTCAGCCGGGTCAAATTGCTGTTTAAAGACCTGCCGACCACCAAAGCCAGCATTGGCATTCTGATCCTCTGCTCGGTGCAGAATTTTGGCTATTACGGGCTGATGATCTGGATGCCGAGCTATCTGTCGAAGAACTTCGGCTTCTCGCTGACTAAATCGGGCCTGTGGACCGCCGTGACGGTCATTGGCATGACCTTTGGTATCTGGCTGTTCGGCATGCTGGCGGACCGTTTCCCACGCTGGAAAATCTTCCTGATTTACCAAATCGGCGCGGTACTCATGGTGGTCTGTTACGCCCAGCTTACCGATCCTACGGCGATGCTGTTCGCCGGGGCGGTAATGGGGATGTTCGTGAATGGCATGATTGGCGGCTATGGCGGTTTGATATCAGACACTTATCCAGTCAATGTCCGCGCCACGGCGCAAAATATCTTGTTTAACGTCGGGCGCGGCGTGGGCGGGTTCGGACCACTGGTGATTGGCATGCTGGTGTCGCAAGTCTCCTTCACCGCCGCCATTAGCTTGCTGGCAGCAATCTACCTGCTGGATATCTATGCCACTTTATTCTTACTGCCAAAGCGCCAAGGTAAAGAAGATGCTTTAGGCGCTATTGGGTAAGGTATTGGCAAACAGATATTGAAAAGGGAACTGCCTGAGCCGCTGAACAGGGCTTGGGCAGAGAAATGCGCGATTGAAAGTAGAAGATGTTGAAAGCAGAAAATGTGAAAGCAGAAGATTGATACAAAAAGTTGGGGGCACTGTTTGCACAGTGCCCCCGGTTCGTTTTATAGCAATCCAGCTACCTAAGTGCTCCCTGCTCAATCCCTGAAAACTTTTCCTTTGGTTATCCTAACCAGCCATCCTTTGCATCGTCCAACTTTCATCCTGACGAGTCTTCCTAATATCTTCCTGATATTGATCCTTTAGTCTTCCTGACCCACTCGTTATCCTTTCCGAGCTCTCAATCTCCGTCCTGGAGGTGTCCCTTGTTTCGTCCTGAAACATCCTAGCATGCTCCGATGCTGTCCTGACTCTTCCTGAGCCTATCCCCTACTTTATGAAACAGCCATCATCCTAATGTTCTGTCTCATGTCATCCTTCGACACAGTTAGAATCGTCTATTTTGTGACGCCGAACAAGGTAGCTTGTGAGACAAATGGTAGCTAAGTAACTATCACTCACGGGTAACCACACCCTAACCCTTTGTTATTTAAAGATTGTGATAATGGGCTGAAGAAATAGCGCGAACGATTAAACGACATATCTTACAGGCCGTGTGAGAGATCTCTCACACGCGTGTGAGCCAATTTGCTTGAATCAACTCGCTGACTTAATCCGGAAAAGCAGGAGAAAGCCCTGCTAAAAACTCAGACAGCGTAGGCGCCAGTAGAGTTCGCTTCTTACTGCCGAACTGTTCCAGCACCACTTCACCACTGACATTGCACAGCGAAACCATGCTCATTTCGGAGTCAGTGGTCGCAAGGAAAATGGTCGGCGTAAGCTTAAGACGCTTCTGGGTCACCAGATGGCCAATCAGGTTTTCTTGCAGACGAGTGAAGTCTTCCGGGCTCCAAACTTGAAGCAGAGTCAGGCGCTGATCCTGCCACTTTGCCGACATATCTCCAGCAAACTGCGTGGTGTAAAACGCGTGAGCCTCGGGGCGCAGCTGCAACTCCAGCGCACGCTCGACGTTAGCTAAGGTCTCCTCAGGGCTGAAAACCTGCGTCAGCCAGTAGACGGCAGTGTCGCTGCTTTTCACAACGCACGGGGAGTCAACGCCCAGCAAATCCTCGCTCGACGGCGGGAAACCCGTCTCTTGTTGCCAAAAATCCACATAACGCTGGGTAAACTCTCGTAATGCTACAGAAACATCTGAAGCCATAAATTCTCTCATCTTCATACCGGGCTAAGTTAAACTAGCGTGAAAGGTTTTCTCAAATTCTATTGTACCCAGAACTTAGACTAAGGTGACAGCATGTCCTTATATCAGGATAACCCCGCCCTCTCGCAGCTTACATTGGGCAAATCGACGCCTTATCGCGACCAGTATGACGCGTCGCTGCTGCAAGCCGTTCCGCGCAGCATGAACCGTGAGCCATTGGGGCTGTTCCCCGACACTCTGCCATTTCACGGCGCGGATATCTGGACACTCTACGAATTGTCCTGGCTCAACGATAAAGGCCTGCCACAGGTGGCGGTGGGCGAAATCAGTCTGAATGCCAATAGCATTAATCTGATCGAATCCAAAAGCTTCAAGCTCTATCTGAACAGCTTCAACCAGACCAAATTCGCTAGCTGGGATAAGGTTTTAGAGACACTAACGCATGACCTCAGCGCCTGCGCCGAAGGAGATGTCAGCGTCACCCTTACTCGCCTTGAAGAAGTGGAAGGCAGTCCGGTTGGCCGCTTTACCGGCGAGTGCATCGACAACCAAGACATCACCATCGACAACTACGAATTCAGCACCGACTATCTGGCAAATGCCGCTGGTGATGAAATTGTTGAAGAGTCGCTGGTCAGCCACTTGCTGAAATCCAACTGCCTGATCACCCATCAGCCCGACTGGGGTTCGGTGCAAATCCAATACCGTGGGCCGAAGATCAACCGTGAAGCCTTGCTGCGCTATCTGGTTTCCTTCCGCAATCACAATGAATTTCACGAGCAGTGTGTTGAACGTATCTTCAACGACATCATGCATTTCTGCGCGCCTGAAACATTAGCGGTTTATGCTCGTTACACCCGTCGCGGCGGTTTAGACATTAACCCGTGGCGATCTAACTTCCCGTTCACGCCTGCAACTGCTCGCCTTGTCAGACAATAATGCGAGATGCCGCTCAAGAACTGAGCTAACAGTCAGCTTGAGTTGGTAAAAGCCGGAGGACGAGGTTACTGTTAATTCTGAAGGCGTTACGCGGCGTATCTCATCGTCGCGGCGCTTTCAGAATCAGCTAAATATTCCTGCCATCAGGATCCGGCACGCCGCAAAAAGCGAGATCCCAAAAATCATGTGCAGCCTTTCTGCCGGCAGAAGTGAATACCGCCCATCGGGCGTAAAGGAGCAACTTTGATCACACATATCAGCCCATTAGGCTCAATGGATTTGTTGTCGCAGTTGGAAGTCGACATGCTCAAGCGCACTGCGAGCAGCGACCTGTACCGCCTGTTCCGTAATTGCTCACTCGCCGTGCTTAACAGCGGCAGCCAGACTGATAGCAGTAAAGAGCTGCTCGATCGCTACGAAAGCTTCGATATCAATGTGTTACGCCGCGAGCGCGGCGTGAAACTGGAGTTAGTGAACCCACCGGAAGATGCCTTTGTCGATGGCCGGATCATTCGCTCCCTGCAAGCCAACCTGTTCGCCGTGCTGCGCGATATCCTGTTTGTAAACGCGCAGATCGCCAACAATAATCGCTTCGAAAACTTCGACAAAGAGAACTCCGTTCACCTGACCAACATGGTGTTTTCCATCCTGCGCAACGCCCGCGCGCTGCATCTGGATGAAGACCCAAACATGGTGGTTTGCTGGGGCGGCCACTCTATTAATGAAGTGGAATACCAGTATGCGCGCAACGTCGGCAGCCAATTAGGGCTGCGCGAACTGAACATCTGCACCGGCTGTGGTCCGGGCGCGATGGAAGCACCGATGAAAGGCGCGGCCGTTGGCCACGCGCAGCAGCGCTATAAACTTGGCCGCTTTATCGGCATGACCGAGCCTTCCATCATCGCGGCAGAGCCACCTAACCCACTGGTCAATGAATTGATCATCATGCCAGATATCGAAAAACGCCTTGAGGCTTTTGTTCGTATCGCGCATGGCATCATCATCTTCCCTGGCGGCGTCGGCACGGCCGAAGAGCTGCTGTATTTGCTAGGTATTTTGATGAATCCGGAAAACAGCGACCAAGTGCTGCCACTGATCCTGACCGGGCCGAAAGAGAGCGCCGACTACTTCACCGTGCTCGACGCCTTCATTAAAGACACGCTGGGTGAAGAAGCCCGCAAGCACTACACCATCATCATTGACGATCCGGTGGAAGTGGCTCGCCAAATGAAACGCGCGATGCCTTTGGTGAAAGAAAACCGTCGCAACAGTGGTGATGCTTACAGCTTCAACTGGTCGATTCGTATCGCGCCAGACCTGCAAATGCCGTTTGAGCCAAACCATGAAAATATGGCCGCGCTGAATCTCTACCCGGATCAGCCGCCAGAAGAGCTAGCAGCCGCGCTGCGCCGTGCCTTCTCGGGGATTGTTGCGGGTAACGTGAAAGAGTTCGGCATCCGCGAAATCGAGAAACATGGTCGCTTCAAGCTGCACGGCGACCCGGCATTAATGAAGAAAATGGACAGCCTGCTGCAAGGTTTCGTCGCCCAGCACCGTATGAAACTGCCGGGCAGCGCCTATATTCCTTGCTATGAAATCTGCGCCTGACGCCAAGTGAGGCTCAGATTTAAGGGAAACGTAGGGCGGCGCGAGTCGCCCTATTTATTGATGGAATCAATCTGACTATGGCTATACATCTGCTAATTATTGACGCGCTGAATCTCATTCGCCGCATCCATGCAGTTCAAGGCTCCCCCTGCTTACTGACCTGCCAAAACGCCGTGGGCCAGCTGATTCAACACGTGCAGCCAACCCATGCCGTAGCCGTGTTTGATGAAGACGATCGCAACGACAGCTGGCGTCACCAGTGTCTTCCTGACTATAAGGCCGGGCGCTCGCCCATGCCGGATAACCTGTTTGCCGAGATGCCGAGCCTGAAAGAGGGCTTTGTCGCGCGCGGCGTGGCCTGCTGGCACTCGGCGGGCAATGAAGCCGATGATTTGGCCGCCACACTCACCGCAAAAGTGGCGGGCAGTGGGCATCAGGTGACCATCGTGTCGACCGACAAAGGCTACTGCCAGCTGCTGGCACCTAATGTGCAAATCCGCGATTACTTCCAAAAGCGCTGGCTTGATATGCCTTTCGTGCAAGAGACGTTTGGCGTATTGCCGCAGCAGCTGACCGACTATTGGGGGCTGGCGGGCATCAGCAGCAGTAAGATCCCCGGCATTCCCGGCATCGGCCCCAAGGCGGCAGTCACCCTGCTCTCCCAAGCTGGCAGTCTGGACGCGCTGTATGACAACCTCGAGGCTGTACCAGAGAAGTGGCGAGCCAAGCTGCTCGAGCATCGCGATTTGGCTTACGCCTGCAAGCGCGTTTCCACGCTGCAAACCGATTTAGCCCTCAGCGGCAACCTGCAACAGCTGCGTTTGCCTGGCTGATGTCGCGCCCATAAAAAACGCCGGGCTGCGTCAACACCGGCGTTTTTATCATTATGGCCCTAAACCAGACTTAGGCCGGAGCACTCATCAATGGTCGCGCTCGTCGCGACGCCCACCCACGGCAGCCCAGAAACGGCGCACGTGTACCGTGACTTCTTCGCGGTCGTGGTAGAGCTGCTTGGCGAAGATCTCGGCGTTAATGCCGTTTTCTTGCAGACGCTCTTTCATGCGTTCGAGAATGTTCGACACTTCCTCATAACGCTTTTTCATCGGCAGCTTCAGGTTGAAAATGGTTTCGCGGCACCAGCCGTTAATCAGCCAGTCACCCATTAAAGAAGCCACTTTCGCTGGCTTCTCAACCATGTCACACACCAGCCAGTAGTTTTTGGTACTGGTCGATTTGTAGCGGAAGCCGTCTTCACGCAAATGAATAACCTGCCCGGTTTCCATCAGGCTTGGCGCCATCGGGCCGTTATCAATCGCCGTCACCATCATGCTGCGCTGCACGAGCTGGTAAGTCCAACCGCCGGGGCAGGCCCCGAGGTCTACCGCGTACATGCCGCTGGCGAGACGCTCATCCCACTCGTCGGCAGGAATAAAGACGTGAAACGCCTCTTCCAGCTTGAGGGTTGAACGGCTTGGCGCTTCGGATGGGAATTTCAAACGCGGAATACCCATGTAGAACGGCGAGTTGTTGTTGCTGTAGGAGTAGCCGACATAGCAGCAGCCCGATGCAATAAAGAAGACGTGGACCACCGGGCGCAGAGGGTTCTCTTTCTTGCCCAAGATGCGCTGTTCGCGCATGGCAGAGCGCAGCGGCACGGTGAGCTTACGGCAGAACTTGGTCAGCTCTTTGCTTTCATTGGTGTCAGGCACTTCGACGCGCAGCTCACCGCCGTTAGTGATAACCCCGTGCAGCATGCCGACGATTGGCGAAACGCGATCTTCCGGCGGCAAGTCTTTCAGCAGCTCACCTACCACAATCAGCTGGCGAGCAAAAATCAGCTCGCGGAACGGCAAGTCGCGTGCCAGACGGTCGGCGTCTTCCGGCTGATAGCATTCAAACAGCACATAACCACTGTCTTCTTTCACGCGGGCAAAGCCGAAGATTTCCATCTGGGCGGCTTTGGCGGTAATTTCGGCTGCGCACTCTTTTTCGAACCCAGAGCGGCAGTAGAGAGCAACTTTATTCATGGCGTTTTGCCTTATTATTCAGACGCAAAGCGCCGATCAACATCAGTATCCAGCCGATCAGGAAGAAGGTCCCGCCGATCGGAGTGACAAATACAAATAATCTTAAGTGGGAGAGTGCCAGACAGTAGAGGCTGCCACTAAACAGCACCGTACCCAGCGCCAGACAGGCGCTGCTCCAGTAGAACCACAGGTTGCGCTGGCGCTGCATCGCGACGCCAAGCACTAACACCGCCAGAGTGTGGACACTCTGGTAGGTCAAACCGGTTTGGATCCAAGCCATTTCGGCTGGCCCCAAAGATTTACTCAATATGTGTGCGCCGAACGCACCAAAGGCAACATAGACAAAGCCGCTGATGGCGGCAAAAATCAACATTGAACGACTGGTCATGGGACGTTACCTGTTCTCGTTGTTAGTGGGTGATTCACGTTCAAGCCTGATCGTATCGAAAGCGTAGTTTTTCTTGTTCACTGGCCGCCCGCGCCAGTATCCACTGACGAAAGGCGGCTATTTTACCCAGTTCTGCCTGACTGTCATGACAAACCAGATAAAAAGCATTTTTACTGATTAACACCTCGTTGAAGGGGCAAACCAGACGCCCTGCTTCAATCTCGGTTTGCGCCATCACGTTGTTGGCCAGAGCGATGCCCTGCCCGTGAACCGCGGCCTGAACCACCATGGCGCTATGGCTGAAAATCGGCCCTTGCTGCACATTAATATGCTGCAAGCCGAGCTGTTTGGTGTAAGCCAGCCAGTCGCGGCGCGAAGCATCATGCAACAGCGTGTGATGAGCCAAATCTTCCGGCAGCTTCAGCGGCTTATCGCCGAGCAGCAGCGAAGGCGCACAGACCGGCAGCAGATATTCAGCATATAAACGCTCGGCGCGCAGCCCCGGCCAGTTTCCGCGACCGTGGAAAATCGCCACATCCACGTCGTCGGCCAGTTTATCCTCTTCTCGGTCAACGGCTTGAATACGAACGTCAATTCCCGGATAAGCTGAGTTAAAGCCAGACAAACGCGGAACCAGCCACTGAATAGCAAAACTTGGCGGCAAACTGACGGTCAACGCGCCTTTAGCACTTCGTGCCTGAAGCTTACGCGTTGCCTCATTGAGAGCAGAGAATATCTCTTTGATATCCAGATAATAACTCTGCCCTTCCTCGGTCAAGAGCAGTGAGCGGTTGCGGCGACGAAACAGTTTTAAGCCTAAAAAGTCCTCAAGTGACTTGATCTGGTGGCTTACTGCCGCTTGCGTCACGAATAGCTCTTCCGCCGCTTTAGTAAAACTAAGGTGGCGTGCCGCTGCGTCAAAAACGCGCAGAGAGTTGAGAGGTGGTAAACGTTTTGACATTGAGTGGATACTTATTATTCGCCGGTCAGCAAAGCGCTTCACCGTGGATTTTACTATTAGTTTTTTTAATCCGAGACATTATAAATTGTCCGTTGAGGATGTACAGGCAAAAACCTATAGTGGCGCCACTTCCTAGGCCGGAACGAAAAGTAGATTGGTATGAGGATGCTGAAATACTTTTGGCTTGTGGTTGTGATGTTGTGTTTGCAATTGTCTGGCAATCCAGACGCGTAGCTTGAATGCTACAAATTTTCACTTCCTGTACATTACCCTGTCTGTCCAAAGTGATTTTTTAGCACCGCATTTTGCGGTGCTTTTTTTTGCCTGTCGATAGCATTCTGCGTGAACCCACAACCTTTACAGAACGCTCAGGCTTTACCTAGCCTATAAAAGAACAAAACCGGCAACATCCGAAGATGGCCGGTTCTGTCGATGGGCATTCTCATGCCACATTCAGTAAGAGCGCTTCCCGCAGTGGAAAGACTCGACTAAGGATTAGTTACCTTTAGCCATCTCTTTCACTTCAGCTTTATTGATCTGCTGTTTGTTGCCATAAGCATCGGTATAGCTGATCATACCGGTATCGTCATCGGTACTTGGCTTCCCTTCTGCAACAATTGTACGACCATCATTGGTGTGCATAACATAGTTGCTTGAACACGCAGCAAGAGTACAAGTCAGCAGTACAGCTGAAACAACGGCGGCGATCTTTTTCATCATAGACTCCTTGTTATACCCAAAGTTTTGGCACTGCTGAAAGTCACGTTACAGTGCCAAGTACGAAGGGGATAGATTAAAATGCTTTAGTTGCCAGATAAGTCATCTGACTAATTCTTCTAGCCTTCGTAATTCAGCATAACAAGCTTCTGGTATATTTCCACGGTAACCATTCCTAAAATGAATAAATGCGGAGTACCAGCGGGGAGAATTTTCATGTTTGTCAGCCGATCCAAGAGATTTACTTCACTATGACCGATTTCGACTTTGCCGCTTTTCGTGAGAATTTTCCGTCACTTACCAACGACCAGTGCTATCTCGATAGCGCCGCAACCGCGCTGAAGCCGCAAACTGTAATTAATGCAACTTTAGAATTTTATTCTCAAGAAGGTGCGACGGTTCATCGCAGTCAGCACCGCGCTGCGCAATCTTTAACCGAAAAATATGAGCAGGCGCGGTCGCGCGTCGCACGGCTGATCAATGCGCCAACAGCAGAAAATATCGTCTGGACCCGTGGCACCACCGAGTCGATTAATCTGCTGGCGCAGAGCTATTTTGCCCCGCGCTTACAGCCGGGCGATGAGATTATTGTCAGTCAGGCTGAGCATCACGCCAACCTGATCCCATGGCTGATGCTGGCCGAGCGCTACCAAGCCAAAGTGGTGACTCTCCCCCTTGATGCACAATTCATGCCTGATGCCGAAGCTCTGCCGGCGCTGCTCAACAGCAAAACGCGTTTGGTGGCGATTGGGCAGATGTCCAACGTTACCGGAGGCATGCCCCAGCTCGAGCGCATTATCAGTTTGGCCCATGCCAGTGGCGCTCTGGTGGTGGTAGATGGCGCGCAGGGCGTGGTTCACAGCCCGGCAGACGTGCAGGCGCTGGACATCGACTTCTATGCTTTCTCCGCCCACAAGCTTTATGGCCCGACCGGCATTGGCGTGCTGTATGGCAAAACCGAGCTGCTTGAGGCGATGCAGCCTTGGCACGGCGGCGGGAAGATGCTGACTCAAGCCTCGATGCAGGGCTTTACGCCGCAGAAGGTTCCCCAGCGTTTCGAAGCTGGCACGCCGAATATTGCGGGCGTTATCGGCTTTGACGCCGCGCTTGAATGGCTAGAAACTATTGATACGGCTGGCGGCGAAAAGTACGCACAGCACTTGGCTACGCTGGCGGAACAGCAACTGGCGCAGCTGCCGGGCTTTCGCAGTTTCCGCTGCCAAAACGCCTCTATATTGGCTTTTGATATTGCCGACGTACACCACAGCGACTTGGTCGCACTGCTGGCCGAGCAGGGTATCGCGCTGCGCGCCGGGCAGCACTGCGCACAGCCGTTGATGGATGCCATGGGGGTCAGTGGCACATTACGCGTCTCATTTGCGCCTTATAATACGCAAAATGATGTGGAGCGCCTGATTGCTGCGGTGAAATACGCCCTTGAGCTTCTCGCCGATTAACCCGTTGATATTAAGCTGAATAAAGAGAATTAACATGTTAGCGCCCCACCCTTTTGGACATGAGATAACTTCCCAGTCGCTGTCTGAGACCTTTTCCGGCCTGCGCCAGTGGGAAGACCGTTATCGCCAGTTGATCCTATTGGCGAAGAAGGTTCCGGCCTTAGATCCCCAGCTGAAAACTGCCGACATCGAGCTTTCGGGTTGTGAAAATCGGGTATGGCTTGGGGGCGAGCTGGAGGAAAACGGTGGAATGCACTTCTACGGCGACAGCGAAGGCCGCATCGTCAAGGGCCTGCTGGCGGTGATACTGACCACGGTGGAAGGCAAGACGCCAAAGGAGATCTTGCAGACTGACCCTCTGGCGCTGTTCGACACCTTAGGGCTGCGCGAGCAACTGAGCACCAGCCGGGCCAGTGGCCTTTCCGCCCTCGCCGCTGGCGTCTTGGCTCTCGCTCGCCAATACGCCTGACTGACTGGCTTTACGCCATAAAACAGACTTACGCGGCGGCCTGCTGGCGCTGCGCCTTAGCCATCATCTTCTTCAACACGTGCGACACGGCAACAAAGCCGAAGGTGGCGGTCACCATGGTGGCTGCGCCAAATCCGGACGCACAGTCCATCCGCTTCGGCCCTTCTGCCGTGGCCCGTGACGCACAGACGCTTCCGTCGGCCTGCGGGTACATCAGCGGCTCACTCGAGAACACGCAGTCAATTCCCAGCTTACCTTTACTGTTTTTCACCACGCCAAAATCGTTCTTCAGGCGCTCGCGCAGTTTTGCCGCCAGCGGGTCTTGAATGGTTTTCGCCAGATCGACGACCGCGATTTGGGTTGGGTCGATTTGACCGCCTGCCCCGCCGGTGGTGACAACCGGGATTTTGTAGCGGCGGCAGTAAGCCAAAAGCGCGGCTTTGGGGCGCACACTGTCAATGGCATCAATGACATAGCTGTAATCGCGGTTCAGCATTTCCGCCACGTTTTCTGGCGTAATGAAATCATCAATGCAGGTGACTTTGCACTCAGGGTTAATCGCCAAAATGCGCTCGGCCATGACTTCGGTTTTCGCCTGCCCGACATTCTCACGCAGCGCGTGAATTTGGCGGTTGGTGTTGGTCACGCAGACATCGTCCATATCAATCAAGGTGATAGCGCCGATACCGGTACGCGCCAATGCTTCGGCGGCCCATGAACCCACCCCGCCAATACCGATAACGCAGACGTGAGCCTGTGAGAACAGCGTCAATGCCTGCTGGCCGTAAAGGCGCGCGGTGCCGCCAAAACGCTGTAAATAGGCATCGGAGTAAGCTGCTGTCATGACGGATTAACCTCTGTACTTGCTTTAAAATTCAAGGGAATAGCTTCTAGATTGGAAAAACAAAGCAGCCCGGAGGCTGCTTTTGATGGACTATTTTAACTCAATTAGGCGCGAAGCCGAAATAATGCTACTTCAGCAGGAAGGAACCGCCGTTGCTGCTCGCCGCCGGAGCTAACGTGGTGGTTGGGCCAGATGACCCGCCAGCCGCGTTATAAGCAGTAAACAGCGGCTGTCCGCTCTGTGCTGATTTCAGCACCCAGACGCGACCATAGTGATTATAGAAGCCCGCCGAGTGGCCTGCATCAGAGCCAATCCCTTGATACATATCGAAATGCTGGCCTTTGATTGCCCCGCCGACATCCAGCGCTACCATCAGGCGCATGTGATATTTGCCGGTGAATTTACCCTTATTGTCTAACTCAGGCACTTCCGCCAACAAGGTAGAACCGGCCGGAATAAGCGAACGGTCAGAAGCCACAGAAGCTTTAGCAATCAACGGGATACCGCTCGCACCGCGCACCGGAGTGAAAGGTTCTGGCTTGAAGAACACGAAAGACGGGTTCTGCTCAAGCAGCTCACGCACTTGTGCTTCGCTGTGAGTATCAGCCCACTGGCGAATCGCCTGCATCGACATGTTTTCACGCGCCACTTCGCCCCGGTCAATCAGCACTTTGCCGATACTGCGGTATGCGTGGCCGTTTTTGCCCGCATAGCCAAAGAAGGTTAATGGGCGGCCATCGCCATAATCCACATAACCACTGCCCTGAACTTCCATCATGAAGTTGTCCATCAGCGAGTTGGTGTAGGCAATGACGTAGTTATCGCTCAGCGCGCCGGAGTAAATTGAAGCGCGATCCGGCAGGCGGCCGCGTTTTGGCGGCATGCGATATAAAGGATATTGGAACTCGCCCTGACGGGTGTAGCGCGCCTGAAGCACCGGCGTGTAGTAGCCGGTCAGCTGCACATTACCGAAGTTATCAGCGCCCTCCATCTGATAGGCGCTGATGCCGTACTGGCTGAGGGTACGGGTATCGGCACCGGCGCGGAGCCACTGCTCCACGGCTTGGAATGTCGTGTTATTTCTGCCATAAAGCGCGGAAGAGGCATATTGCACTTCCATCACCTGATTGGCGTAATCTTTGGCATTTACCGGTTTGCCCGTGGCGTTCGGCTCATTCACATACTCGAGCGCATTCTCCAGTCGACCATCTTTATACTGCTGCCCGCGATCGGTCGGTCTGGATGAACAGCCCGCCAATATCGCGATGACCAGACCACTCAGCAGATATTTACTCCAACGTCCTTTCATTATTGCCGCGCTCTCTTGCTTTCAGGGGGGAAACCACCGGCAAAACGATAACAAACGCCCTATCAGAAAGGAATTGTCACCTTCGAAAAAAATGAATTCGGTCAAGCTGTTTAAAAACGCAGCAGAGTGTATAAAAAGCAGTTAAACAGGCGGTTTATCACATTAATTTGGAAAAAAGGGTTGCACGAAATCTCATGCAGCGTATAGTTCGCCCTCATCGGACGCGGGGTGGAGCAGCCTGGTAGCTCGTCGGGCTCATAACCCGAAGGTCGTCGGTTCAAATCCGGCCTCCGCAACCAACTTAATGCTGAAGTAAAAGCTTAAGTGGAATGAAAGACTTACCGATGAAGCAGTACAGCAATGACGGACGCGGGGTGGAGCAGCCTGGTAGCTCGTCGGGCTCATAACCCGAAGGTCGTCGGTTCAAATCCGGCCTCCGCAACCAATTGCAGTATGGATGGGTAGTAAAAAAGCAGTACATTGTAGTGACGGACGCGGGGTGGAGCAGCCTGGTAGCTCGTCGGGCTCATAACCCGAAGGTCGTCGGTTCAAATCCGGCCTCCGCAACCAACTACAAATCAGCATAAAAGAAAGAACAACAGACACCTTAACGGGTGTTTTTTTGTTTCTGGCGTCTGAGAATTTTATCCGCCGATCAAAAAAGGCCAGCGACCTTCACCGCTGACCTTCTTCTCTCCAAGCCTCGGCCCATTACCTTCTGACCGACATGCCGCCATCGGCAAAATAAGCCTTGATGCCCGCCAGTATTGATTCCGCCACCTTTTGCTGGAAGTGGCTGGTCTTGAGCTTTCGCTCCTCTTCCACATTACTGATAAACGCCGTTTCCACCAGAATGGAAGGAATATCGGGCGCTTTCAGCACGGCAAAACCGGCCTGATCCACCTTGTTCTTATGCAGATGGTTGATTTTGCCCATCCGCGTTAGCACCTCTTTGCCAAACTTCAGGCTGTCGCTGATGGTCGCGGTCTGTACTAAGTCGAACATGGTGTGGTCCAGATAGCGGTCGCCGCTTTTGCCGACGCCGCCGATTTGGTCAGACTCATTCTGCGTCTGCGCCAGAAAACGCGCTGCGGCGCTGGTCGCCCCTTTGGTCGATAAGGCGAAAACCGAAGAGCCACGGGCGGCGCGGTTGGTGAAAGCATCGGCGTGAATCGAGACAAAAAGGTCAGCCCGCAGCTTCCTCGCCTTAGCGACACGGACTTTTAGCGGGATGAACACGTCTTCATTGCGCGTCATAAACACCTTCATGTTCGGCTCGCGCTGGATCAGTTTTTGCAACTTGCGGGCGATCAGCAGAACGATATCTTTCTCACGCGTCTTATATTTGCCGATGGCTCCCGGGTCTTCCCCGCCATGTCCCGGATCGAGCATGATAATCAGCGGCCGCTCGCGCCCCGCCTTGCCATCTTTGGCGGTCTCTGGCGGCAGAGTTCGCGCCACATCGCCCTTGTTGTAATCTTCCAGCAATGCCAATAGCGGATCATCCTCCGCGCTCACGGCCCCTTCTTGTGGGTAGAGATCTACCACTAAGCGATTGTGGATCCCAGCAACTGGCTTGAGGGTGAAAACGTGCGGGTTAATCTGTTTTTTCAGCTCCATCACCAGCCTGACCGTCGTTTTATCAAACTGGCCTACGCGGGCCTGTTTGATAAAAGGATCATTTTGCTGGATCTGCTTACCCACGCCGTTAAGCACGCTATTAAGGTGTACACCTTCAATATCGATAACCAAACGATGGGGGTTGGTAAGGGTGAAATGCTTATATTTCAGCGGGGTACTGGATTCTAGCGTCAGGCGAGTATAGGAAGAAGCGGGCCAAACGCGCACGGCAACCACTTGTGAACTGGCGGCGAAACCCACCCGGCTGACGCTGAGCATCCACGAAGCAGCTACGCTTTGTAACAGGCGTCTTCGGCCCAAATTGTGATTATCGTCAGTCATGCAGTCTCAAAGGTAAGGGCTCGAAAATGAGCAAAAAACAGAACAGCCAAAAGGCTCAATAGGAAAATTCTAACGAATCGACCCTGCCCTGTCATTCACAAACGGGATTGGCTAAATTTTAAGCTTGTTGATGCTTTGTGAACAAAAAGAGAGATTTCTTACTTGCCACATCGGCACAAAAGAATAAAAATACAGAAATTACGAATAAAAATTCAAATGAGGTTTTGCCGTGAAGGAACGTAGTACTGAATTGGTTCAGGGTTTTCGCCACTCGGTTCCCTACATTAATGCACACCGTGGCAAAACGTTCGTTGTCATGCTGGGCGGCGAAGCTATTGAGCATGAGAACTTTACCAATATCGTCAATGATATCGGGCTGTTACACAGTTTGGGCATCCGTTTGGTGGTGGTTTATGGTGCTCGCCCGCAGATAGATGAGAATCTGGCGGAGCATAATTATGAACCCATCTACCACAAAAATACCCGCGTCACCGACGCCCGCACTCTCGAATTAGTCAAGCAAGCGGCGGGCTTATTGCAGCTCGACATCACCGCTCGCCTCTCCATGAGCCTGAATAATACGCCACTTCAGGGTGCACATATTAATGTGGTCAGCGGTAACTTCATCATCGCTCAGCCTTTAGGCGTCGACGACGGTATCGACTACTGCCACACCGGCCGTATTCGCCGTATTGATGAAGAAGCTATCCACCGCCAACTCGACAGCAACGCCATTGTGCTGCTCGGGCCGGTTGCCGTGTCCGTCACCGGAGAGAGCTTCAACCTGACCTCCGAAGAGGTGGCAACCCAGCTGGCAATCAAGCTGAAAGCCGAAAAAATGATTGGTTTCTGCTCGTCTCAGGGCGTGATCGACGAAGACGATAATATTATTTCCGAGCTGTTCCCCAACGATGCGCAGGCTCGAATCGACACCATGGAAGCCCGTGGCGACTACCAGTCAGGCACCGTGCGTTTCCTGCGTGGTGCAGTCAAAGCCTGCCGCAGCGGCGTGCGTCGCAGCCACTTAATCAGCTATCAGGAAGACGGCGCGCTGGTTCAGGAGCTGTTCTCCCGCGACGGTATCGGCACGCAAATCGTGATGGAGAGTGCCGAGCAGGTGCGCCGCGCCACCATCAACGATATCGGCGGCATTCTTGAGCTGATTCGCCCGCTGGAGCAGCAGGGTATCTTGGTGCGCCGCTCCCGCGAGCAGCTAGAGATGGAAATCGACAAATTCACCATTATCGAACGCGATAACCTGACCATCGCCTGCGCCGCGCTCTATCCATTCCCTGAAGAACGCATTGGTGAGATGGCTTGCGTGGCGGTGCATCCTGACTATCGCAGCTCGTCACGCGGCGAAATGCTGCTGAAACGCGTTGCCAGTCAGGCGAAGCAAATGGGGCTGGATCGCCTGTTTGTGCTGACCACTCGCAGCATCCACTGGTTCCAGGAGCGTGGTTTCCAGCCAGCAGAAGTAGACGTCCTGCCAATCCAGAAACAGGAAATGTACAACTATCAGCGTCGCTCTAAAATCCTGCTGACTGAGCTTTAAAGCAGGGTTAATGCGAGGTTAGAGATAAAACATAACGGGGCTTCTCACGCGTGGAGAAGCCCCGTTTTGTTTTCATTTATCAGGAGCGTGGATGAGTACTAGTGCTGCTCGCTAAGCCTTTCTGCCAGCCCGCTGCGGCGTCGCGTTCGGGTGCGGGTCGCGATGCTAAACACCTTCTCACTGGCATAAAGCGACAGCTGCTTCTTAGCTCGGGTGATAGCGGTATACACCAGTTCGCGGGTTAGTACCGGCAGGAAGTGGTTAGGCAGCACCAGCAGCGTATGGTCAAACTCAGAGCCTTGAGACTTGTGAACGGTCATGGCGTAAGCCGTTTCATGAGCTGGCAAACGGCTCGGCTGCACGGATTTCACTTCACCACCGGGAAGCTGGAAGTAGACTCTCAGCTCGCCACTTTCGTTATGCAAGGCAATGCCGATATCGCCATTAAACAACCCCAGCGCGCTATCATTACGGCTGAT
Source organism: Ewingella americana ATCC 33852 (assembly GCF_000735345.1). Classification (GTDB taxonomy): domain Bacteria; phylum Pseudomonadota; class Gammaproteobacteria; order Enterobacterales; family Enterobacteriaceae; genus Ewingella; species Ewingella americana. Next base: position 57,675 of record NZ_JMPJ01000065.1, read on the forward strand.
CATCACTGGCCTTCCGGGATACCATTTCCCCGCCAGTACCGCAGGTCGGCGGATCAGCCCTTTGCGGTTTAGCAGTTGTTCGATGCGCTCATTCAGCCCTTTCACTCCAAACGGCCCTTCGCGCAGCGCGCAAAGCACCTGAAAACGGCCAAAATCCTGCAAAATGCTGTCAGGCGACGCGCTTTGCCTAACACCTTGAAGATAAGGAAGATAGCCCGCAACGCAGGCATCGAGCAGCGGCTGGAAATCCTCCGTTTCGTTGAGCGGATACCCTGTGACGTCCGGCAAGCCCTGCGCCAGCACGGCAGATGCAGCCGCACTCTCACCTGCATTGACGACTTTCGCCAACTGCCCAATACCGGAAGCAGAATCGAACCGGTAGCTGCGGCGCAGTAAGCACAAGCTATCGCGAACACTGGCGGCATTCACCACCTCTGTTGGTGCGACAGGGCAACCCGTCAAATAGCTCAGTTGAGTGGCGCGCTCTGCGCTATACCCCTGCTCTGCAAACCGGCAGATATCTCCCAACACTGCCCCCGCCTCCACCGAAGCCAACTGGTCACGGTCACCGAGGAAAATCACTCGCGCCTGCGCTGGCAGTGCTTCAATCAGCCTTGCCATCATCGGCAGGTCGACCATTGAGGCTTCATCAACCACCAGCACGTCAAGGTGCAGCGGATTCCCACGGTGGTAACGCATACGCTGGCTGCCAGGCTGTGCGCCCAGCAATCGGTGTAATGTCGAGGCTTCCGCCGGGAACGCGGCCCGCTCGGCTTCAGTAAGAGGCAAGCGCAGGCTGGCCTGCCCGAGAGAATCGGTGAGACGCGCAGCCGCCTTGCCAGTGGGCGCGGCCAACTGAATACGCAGCTTCTGCTGGGGATAGAGCTGAACCAGCGCGGCCAGAAGTTTAGCCACGGTAGTCGTTTTGCCAGTGCCGGGACCGCCAGAAATAATCGAAATCCGCCGCGTAGCCGCCACCGCCGCCGCGACTTTCTGCCAATCAATCTCGGCCGAGTCCGTGTGACCAAACAGGTCATCCAGAATCGTTTTTAGCCGGGCTTCGTCCACGGTCAGTGGCGAAATGAGCGAGGTATCCAGCCGTTTTTCAGCACTGAAGAAATCGGCGACCTCGCCCTCGCTTTGCCACATCCGCTGGAGATACAGGCGGTTTTCTTGCAACACCATCGGCGTCGGCTGGCTGCCGTCGCTGACCGCAGGATGACGACTTAATAGCGCCAGCCACTGCTCGCTGTCCGGCTCACCAGCCATTTTCCACAGTTCAATGGCAATCTGCGGGTAACGCCCGTCAAACAGAGAATCCGGGCTGAGCTGGTCCAAATGCAAACACACGTGACCACTCCCCGCCTCACTGCTCAGGCAGGCGGCTGCCAGCATGAGCGCGGCATATTCAGTCTCTGCCTGCGTCCCGCCAGCTATCATGCGGGCAAACTGCACGTCCAGTGACCTGAACGCGCCTTGCAGCAAGGCTTGCTCAAACAGAGCATCAACTGCCAAACCATTTTTTACTGTCACCGAGGTGTTCATAGCTGCCCCTCCAGCATTCTGGCTTGTTCTAGCATGGCTTCATCAGGGACAAACTCACCTCTAAATAGTTGGTCGAGGCATTCGACGAACTCCTGCGACGGACGGCGGCGGAAAACACCGTTGCCCGGATGCTCCGGGTCGACGCCGCGTAGGAACAGGTAAATTACGCCGCCAAAATGGCGCTCATAGTCATAATCAGCCAGCCGGTGGCCCAAATAGCGGTGGAGTGCCAGCGTGTAGAGCTGGTATTGCAGGTCATAGCGGTGTTCCGCCATCGCGCTTTCCATCGCCTGCTCGGTATAGGCGCTGCTGTCATCACCCAGCCAGTTGGACTTGTAGTCCAGCAAGTAAAAACGCCCTTCCCAGAAGAATACCAAGTCAATAAAGCCTTTAAGCATCCCCTGAACCTGCTGGAAATTAAGCGACGGGCAGCGAGCAGATAAGCTGTCGAAATGTTTCACCACCGCGTTGAGCTGCGAAGCCTGTAACATGCTGTCGATCGGCAAGTAGAACTGCAGTTCAGACTGCAATTTACCTTGGTCAATGGCGCTGAGTTTCATCTCAGGCTCACCGAGCGGCGTGTTTAAGATGGCTTCAATCCAAGCCTTAAGCACCGGCAGCCACTCGGCCTCAAGTCCCTGAGCAGTTAACTTCTCCATCAGCCATGCGTCTTCAACTTCTGCGTCAAAGGCAATTTCTTCGAAAATGCTGTGCAGGAAGGTCCCCGGCGAAGCGCCACGTGGGAAGGTGTGGGCGTTCATTTGTGGCTCGACGGCCTCTTGCTGCTCACCAGCGGCTTCTACATCCAGCTTTGGCAGCAGGTCTTGCGCCAATGCCGTGCCGTGCTGCTGAAGGCCGGAGTAACTGGTGATGCGCCAGCTATCCTGAATTTGGCGCGTCATCTGGCGCGCGGAGAGCGCTTTTAGCTCATCGCTTGGCGCGGCCCACGGCGCTTGCTCTGGCGATTCAATTGCAGAGAACACCACATCCTCATTGCTAAGGTTACTCAGGCAGGCAATCAAACCAGCGGCATCGGCAGCCTCAGCCTTCTGCACCAAATAGCCCATCGCCCCAAGGTGTAAGTCGGTATCACCCTGCTTTTTGCGATTTCCCTGCATCAGCGGCGCGATGCCCACGCTACAGTGGTAAACCGAACGCGTTAGCGCCACATACAGCAGGCGGAGGTCTTCCGCCAGACGCTCCTCTTCGGCCAACTCTTTGCTTTGCTCATCACTGTTGAGGTCAAGCATGGCCGAGAAGGTGCTGCGGTCGTGGTACAAGCCTTGCTGCTGTTGGCGGAAATTACTGATAAACGGCAGCCAGACCAGTGGATACTCCAGCCCCTTGGACTTATGAATGGTCACCACCTGCACCAAGTGTTTATCGCTTTCTAACCTTAATTGTTGGCTTTGCGATTGGCGGTCAGGCGAGGATATTTGCTGCGCCAACCAGCGCACCAGTGCGTGCTCACTATCAAGCTGGGCCGCGGCTTCCTGCAATAACTCGCCTAGATGCAGTAAATCGGTAAGTCGCCTTTCTCCGCCAGTGGCGGCCAGCAGGTTCTCGGCTATGTGGCGATGCCCCATCAGGGATTTCAGCATCGGCAGCACTCCGCGCCGCGCCCAGCGTTGGCGGTAGCCGTCAAACTCTTCAACTAAGGCATCCCAAGCCCGCTCATCTTTACTTAAGTTATCGAGTGTCAGGGCATCAAGGCCAATGATGCCGGTCGCCATAGCACTGCGCAGCGTGCGCTCGTGTTCAGGCGTCAGCACCGCCTGTAACAGCCATAGAACATCTTTAGCTTCCGCCGTTTCGAAAACGCTGTCGCGGTTGGAGAGATAAACCGAAGGGATCTCAAGGGCGCTCAAGGCGTCGCGGATCAAGGCCGCTTCTGCGCGGCTGCGCACCAGAACGGTAATATCGGACGCCTGAACTAATGCGCGTTCCCCTTTGGCATTCACCAGCCACGCCTGCTCATTTTGCCCGGCCGTCAGCCAGTCGCGAATCTGCGCCGCGCACTGGCGCGCCATAAGCTGTTGGTAATCACTTACTCCAACCCCTTCCCCCTGCTGCAACCAGAAATGCAAAGCAGGTTGGCTCACCCCATCCAGTTCAAAGTCGAGCTGAGCATTTTTCTCTGCCGGAGAGACCTGAATAAAAGGAATTTGGGAGAACACGAACGGGTTATTAAGCTGGGAAAACAGATGGTTAACGCCTTTCACCATACTGACGGATGAACGCCAGTTAGTGTCCATGGTGTAGTGAGCGCTAACTTCCGAGCGAGCACGCATATAGGTGAAGATGTCAGCGCCGCGAAACGCATAAATCGCCTGCTTAGGGTCGCCGATAAGCAGCAAGCCGCACTGGGGTTGGTTGACGTAAAGACGCTGGAAGATACGGTACTGCTGGGGGTCCGTATCTTGGAATTCGTCGATCATCGCCAACGGATAGCGGCTGCGAATCGCCTGTGCCAACAGCTCTCCACCGGGCTGGTGCAGCGCGGCGTCAAGGCGACTCAAAAGGTCATCAAAGCCTAGCTCGGCGCGCTGGCGTTTCTCTTTCTGAATGGTGAAACGAATCTCGCTGAGAGCCCGCGCAATAATCAAATCACGCAGCGTCAGCGGCTCGGTGAAGATGGCGTCTATGCTGTCGAAAACGCTGTGCTGCGGAGCATTGCCCTTCTTGGTTTTCTCCAGCAGCACTGACTGCCTGAAACGCTCAAGCTCCTTCGGCAATTGATAGTCTTCAGTGGCTTGCGCTGCCCATAACCCCACTGTTTCCAGCCATACCGGCAGATATCGCGAGCTGTAACTGCGTTTATCGACGCCGGAATCATTGATGATGGCGGCAATATCAGCCGACGCGGCCAGCCACTGCTGCTTGATGCCATTGATGCGTTCGAGTATTTGCTGGTGACGCGTCTCAATGGTTTCGTCTTCAGCCGGAGGCTGACGCAGCTGGGGCATTTCACCATGTAAATAAGGCGATAAGTCACTGAGCAAGGCTTCCGGCCCGCTCCATTCCTGCGAGATCACGCGCGCGATGTCCAGAGGCAGCGGATAGCAGTGACGACGCCAGAAGTCAGCACAGGCTTGACGGCGCAGGGGGAGCTCATCCTGCACTAGCGTCTGCTCAAACAGAATGCCTGACTCGAATGCGTTGTGAGTGAGCATTCGCTGGCAAAAACCGTGGATGGTGTAGATCGCCGCCTCATCCATCTGCCGCTCTGCTGCCAGCAAAATGTGGGCCGCCGAGGCTAGATCCTCGATTTGCGCCATCAGCGATACCATCATCGGGTTGCCACTCTGACCGCGCACGCAGGCAATTCTTAGCTCGTGAATATTGCTGCGGATACGGCCACGAAGCTCTTCGGTGGCGGCTTCGGTGAAGGTCACCACCAGAATCTCTTCCACCGTCAAACTGCGGGGGAAGGCCGCCTCCTTGCCCAACCCGAGCAATAGCCGCAGGTAGAGCACGGCCAGCGTGAAGGTTTTACCCGTGCCCGCAGAGGCCTCAATCAACCGTGCTCCGGTGAGAGGCAGCGTCAGCGGTTCAAGCTTCTGCGGGATAATCTCAGTCATTTACTGTTTACCTGATGAGGAAATGTTTTCTGAATCGAAGAGGTATTCGGGTACGTTTTGAACCCAGCCGGCTTGGCGTAGTCAGCCGTTTTCGCGTCATTGCCTGATACTTGCGAAAGCATCGCCAGCCCGTTCATTTTGATCACTGCTTTATGGAAGTAATCAGCCAGTTCCTCCTGGGTCAGTGATTGGATAACCGCCAGCACTTTATCGCGCGTATTGAAACGACTCTCTCCACGGCTGAAATCATTGCCAAAACGATCGGCTTCTTCATCAAGGGTCTGCGGCCGCTGCTGCATTTCGTTAATCAGCGCCTGTTTGTACTGAGCAAACTCGTCAGGTTTCATGGCACGCAGGCGTTTTTCTGCCTGAGGGTAAAATGCCAGATAGCGCTGATAGAGGTACTGAGGCTGCTTGTTGTTGCTTTGCAGCAAGAAGCCAATCCCCCACTGCTTACCGACCGGGATTGGGAAGGCAAACACCGCATACCCCAGCTGCTCCTGAGTACGCAACTGACTGTAGAACCAAGGTTGGATAATCTGGCCGAGCAGCGAACTGTAGGCCATGCTCTGCACTTCATCATAGCCTGTCGGAATATAGACCGCCGCCAGCGCGCAGTCGGTACTGCTGCCCTGACGCTGAATATTCACCTTCTGCGGCTTTTTGATTTCAACGTGGCTTCCACGCCACCACTGAGAGCCATGCACCCCAACCTTATTGACGATAGCTTCTGACATGGCCTTCACTTCAGGCTCGGTCATGTTGCCGATCACCATGATCTCTACCGCTGCGTTATGGATCAGGCTTTCACGATAGGTATTGATTTGCTCAAGAGTGATGCCAGCAACCAGCTTTTCGCGCTCTTCTCGCTCGGTATAAGGGATGCGTGACACCAGTTGGACGGGCTGAAGCGCCAGCTCGAAGGCCTTGCCTTTATCCGCCGACGCTAAACGCTCCAGATACCAAGATTTAGCCTGATCAAGCTGCTCTTGGGTCGGTTTGAAATCCGGATAGCTATCCACCAGCTTGCTGAGCAATACCGGCAAACGCTCGGTGAAACCCGTGGCGGCAAACTGCAATCCATTGTCCGGCGAGGTGGAGAAGCTGATGCCACCAATAGAAGCCTGATAGCTCAGTTGGTCAAAGGCCACGCCAGTCAGATAATCCGTCAGGCCATACAGCACTTGATTCTTAGCGTTATCCAGCGCCTGAGCATTGCGGAACGACACCATCACGTTGGCTTTAGGTTCTTGCGAGAAGTAGCGGCTTGGCATATAGAAGACGCGCAGGCCATTTTTCTCCACCACCAGCTCGGGCTTGGTCTGGTCGCTCTTCTTATTCACTATAGCGAGTGAGTCTGGAATGTATGGATTCAGCGCAGGCAGAGAGAGGGAAATTTGCTGGCTCTGCTGCTTCCACTGATCAAAGGTCGCGGCCGGGACTTTATCCACCTGATATGGCGCATTCACAAAATAAGCCACTTTGTTGTGAGGCTCGTCAGGGCTGATGTACCAGTAGCGAGCATTCTGCGGCGTAAGTTGCTCAAGGCGGGCAGTGATAGCCGCAGGGTCAAACTGGTCGGTCAGATAGGGCGAATCCAGAACGTGCTCGACCGGCACTCGCAGCATGGTATCAACCAGCCATTCGACATAGTCCATATCGCGAGTTAAGGCCGGATAGCGATAATCCAACGCCATTACGTGGGCAATTTCGTCGAAATACTCCTTTTTGATTCCCTGCTGGCGCATCTCATTCAGATAGCTAAACACCGCCGCAATCACTCGGTCGCGCTGGGCTAGACCTTTGTCAGTAAGGGAAATGGAGATATTGAACACGCCCTGATTGCGATCCACCATCGGATCAGCTCCGGCGTTAATCCCATCGGCCAGCCCCTCTTTCTGTAACCAGTCCGATAAGGTATTAGGGCTCCGGTTTCCAATTAAGTAGCTGATGTAGGTATCAGTTTTACTGCGAAAAGCCGCGCTGTTGTTATCAATGGCGAACTCAATACGCAGTTGCTTACGCGGCTGCGCCGGGATGAAATGGATAATCTCACCCTTTTGCGCCTCGGTAAGCGTTGGCACCGTGATGGCCGGAACGCTGGCATTATGGTTGCCAATTTTACCAAAGGTCTCGGCGGCTAGCTGGGCAAGCTCTGGCAGCGGCTTATTGCTGTAAATCACCGCAACCATCAGATTTGCAGAGTAATAACGATGATAAAACGCGGTAAGTTCATCATGTAGTTTACTGCTCGGTTTATCTTTTAGCGTATCAAGGTTGCCGCCAGAGAAACGGGCGCTTGGGTGGGCTGGGTTGAGGGTTTCAGCGCGAACTTGCGCCATACGCATGCCGTCTCGGGAACGCGCCATCGTTAGCTCGGCATTGACCGCGTTACGTTCACGGTCAGCATTTAGTGGGTCGAGCAATGGCTCGGCGATGGCGTCCGCTAATCTATCAACCGCGGGTTGCAGTGCATCATTCTCCACCTCGAGGTAGAAAGCCGTGCGATAAGAGGCGGTGCTGCCATTGTGGCTGCCGCCGTGCTTTTTCAAAAACTCCGACAGGCTTTCCGGCTCGGGATACTTTTTTGAGCCCATCAGCAGCATGTGTTCGGTGTAGTGCGCCAACCCTAATTGGGAGTTGGGATCTTCTAAAGATCCCACGGGAATCGCTAACGCCGCCAGAGACTTGCTGGCTTCGCTATCGGAAACTAACAGCACGGTCATGCCGTTATTTAGCGTGATAGCCTGATACTGACGCGGATCGTTCTGACTCTTATTGATTGCTTGTGCATACGGCTGCCAGTCAGTTGCACACCACGCTGCCGGTATCCAAAAGACTGATAACAACAGTAACCCGGAAACACGGGTAAGCTGTTTTAACATTGCCACTCTCCCCCAATAAGGTAAATTTGCGAACTCATGCCACTATGCCAGATTGTGTCGGGCTAGGGGCAAAAGGAAACGTTCCGCTTCGCGGATAATAGTTTGTAATTTTTGCGTGTCTAACTGGCGGAATACCCGCTGAATATAAGGATCGGCCCCTTCTCCGGGAACGCGAATATCCCCCTGCCATGCCTGAAGTAACTTGTTGCGCGCTTTCTCGAGCTTTTCCTCATCATGGCTTACCGCGCCAGTATCTTTATCAAAACACTGGGATAACCATGCCCAGCCGCTTTTATTGAGTAAAATCAGAGGCTCAGACATCCCCTCCAGATAGCCATTAATCAAGTCTTGTAGATGCTGCGTTGCACGCTCCGCAGGCATTGTGGCAAAGCGCCACGCCGTCGCACCGCGACCATACATTCGGCTGTCTCCCTTGCCACCCGAGGCGCAATAGGCCAAGTGTTCAATCCACAATAGTAGACCGTCTCTCGCCAGCAAGGCCGCAGGACGCCAGCGCAGCAGCCCATTGTCCTGCACCTGATGCAACCACCCCGTCAATTTGATATCGCCCACGGACAAGTCCAGCTCAACGCTGCCGTGCTCCTGACGCTCGCTGCGCACGCTGTCGGCTAGCTCGGTCATCTCCTCAAGCTGCTTCTGCCAGTAAATCTCGCCAAACGGGCCATAAGGCAGACCGCCCGACGCGCGAACTCGAGTAAAGAGCTGGGCAGGATCCTGCTCTTCAATCAGCGTGTTGAGCAGTTGGGTATTGAACTGGTAGCGGTCCAGATTATCGAGAATAAAGGGCTCTTCATCCGACAGTTCGGTCTCTTCCAATACGAAACTCACATTCAGCCGCATCTGGAAAAATGCCTTGATGGGATGACGATAAAAACGCAGCAGGTTTTCCAGCGTGACCTCGGTCATCGCCACCGGCTCCAAAGGCTGGTTGAAGTCCAACACTTCATCGCCCTGTCGGCTGGCCGCAGGCAGCCATTCTGCCGCAAAGCTTTGGTGCTCATTGCCTGCTTCGAAATTATTGGCATCGAAAGGCGTGCGCGGATGCCAGCACAGCAGATGCTTAGTCACGCGCTCCGCGCTTTGGTCCGCCGTTAAGCTCTCATCGCCCTTAAGACAGTAGCTTTGGCTAATGTACTCCAGCAGCTCGGTCACCAGCACGGAAGGATATCGCTCGCTGTTATCCTGAATCGAGCGGCCAATATAGCTGATATAGAGATGCTCCTGAGCTGAGAGCAACGCTTCGAGGAACAGGTAACGGTCGTCATCGCGGCGACTACGGTCGCCTCTTTCCACTTTCTGCGCCATCAGGTCAAAACCCAGCGGCGGCAGCGTTCGTGGGTAAACACCATCGTTCATTCCCAGCAGGCACACCACTTTGAAGGGAATCGAACGCATTGGCATCAGGGTACAGAAGTTAATCGGCCCGGCCAGAAAACGCTGGCTGATTCGCTCCTGATCAAGTTTTGACGCTAGCTCGTCACGCAGGATAGACAGTGGCACCAAATCTGGGTATTGCGCCGCAACGCCGTGGCTCAGAACTTTTTGCCACTGCTGCTCAATCAGTGCCAGCGCCACTTCGGTTTCCCCTTCGGCGGAGAAAAATGTGGTGAGCAGCTCCTGACATAGCGGCAGCCACTCACTGACGCTGCGCGGCTTGGATAAGGTGATACGCCACTGGCTAAGCTGCATCAGCAATTCGGCTAAATGCCCGGCCAATTCGGCGGCCAGCCCGGTTGATTCGTCATAAGGCAAGACGCCCTGCCACTCCCCTGACTGGCTGTCCATGGCGTAGCCCAACAGCATGCGGGTCAAACCAAAGTGCCACGTGTGCTGGCCGGTAGCAGGCAGCGCTAGCTCACGCACGTTGTCATCATCCAGCCCCCAGCGAATGCCTGATTCCCCCACCCACTGGCGCAGCAGTCGCAGACCGTCTTCATCAATGGAGAAGCGAGAAGCCAGCGCGGGGACTTCCAACAGCCCGAGCACTTGCTCAGCAGTAAAGCGACTTTGCGGTAAATCGAGCAGAGAGATAAAGGCTTGCAGCGCGGGGTGGGCCTGACTGGCCTTACGGTCAGACAAAGCAAATGGCAGATAGCGCTCTGCTGGCGCATTGCCAAATACTGCCTGAATATAAGGCGCGTAGCTGTCGATATCCGCCACCATGACAATAATGTCGCGCGGGGTGAGCGTTGGGTTTTCGGCCATCAGCGCGAGCAGATTGTCATACAGAATCTCCACTTCGCGCTGTGGGCTGTGGCAGACATGCAGACTCAAGGAGCGATCATTAGGGTTGAGCACCCTTTTTTGGTCGCTGCTAAGTAAGGTTTCTGGCGTCATACCAATAATGGCATGGTCCTCTAACTCCAACATATCTTGCTGAACGGCGTGGAGCAGGGAGCCATCGCCGACGTCAACAAAAGCATGAACTTCCTGAATATCATCCACCTGCGACAACAGGAACATGTGGTCACGCCCCAGCTTGCCCCAAGAAGCCAGCAGCGGATTACTCAGGTTCTGCATGCCCTCATCGTTAAATAGCTGTGCGGCTTGATCCGGCTCGCGGAACAGCGAAGCCTCTTCCAACTTTTCAAGATAGTGGCGGCGCTTGCGGCTTTGCAGCCGGGCGAGAAAGGCGTAGTTCTGAATATCACCCCAATAATATTTGCACGGATTGGTGAACATCAGGTGAATATCAATGTGCTTACCCAATGCCTGTAACGCCTGCAAATAAACCGGCGGCAGTGCCGAAATACCGCAAATAAACACCCGGGAAGGTAAGCCCGGCGGAGTGACTTTGGCGTTTTCCAACTGGGAAATAAAGTTCTGATAAAGATTGGCGCGGTGCCATTCCGGCTGCTGCAGCTCTTGGGTATAAGCACAAAGCGCGCGCCACAGGGAAGATTGCCAGCGCTGCGCGTCATCAAGCCCGTAAATTTGACGCTCGCTCTCCCAGGCCTTTAGCCACTCAGGGCGATAAACCAGATATTGGTCAAACAGATCAGCCACGCGCGCGGCGAGCTGATGGATTTTACGTTTGTCTTCATCGTCATCTAAATAGTGGCGCAGCGAGGCAAAGTCCTCTTCACCCAGTTTCTGCGGCAATAGCCACATGAGTTTCCACGTCATCGCGTCTTTGCTGAAGGCGCTCTCTTTGGGAATGCCCGGCAAGACCTTGGTGAACATATCCCAGATAAAGGTCGCGGGCAGCGGGAATGCGATATTCGCTGCAATACCAAATGTCTGCGCCAACTCCATTTGCAGCCACTGCGCCATGCCGGGGCTTTGCACCAGAATCACTTCCTGACTGAAAGGATCGTCGAGTGGACGCCCCTCGATCAGCGCCGTGGTCAGCGTTTTCAGAATATCTAATTGGTTTGAGTGATAAACCGTAAACATTGGCGCTTCCTTGGGGAAAAAAGACGAATTTATATGAGCTATTTTGAAGATTCAGCAGACTACTCTAAACCAGCTTAGAACCTAATGAAAACCCGTGACCTAGGCTGAAGGTCTTCATAGGGCCGGTTCGCTATCTGAATCACACAATATTCTTGCGCCACGGGCGAGATATCCCGCAGGCGCTTGCACCTGAGCCACCACTGTTTGGCATCCGCCGAGCCGATTGGTTCTTGTTATCTGGCTTTGCCAGCCTGCAGCCAGCGGGTAACCTTTGCTACTCGCCGCGTAGACCTCAAGCTGACCGTGCGCCTCCGACTTTGCCTGTTTAAACTGCCACTGGCGGATAAACCCGTCACTCAGTGACTGGTAGTACTGCAATAGCGCCAACAGAGAGACGGAAAGTAGCAGAGTCGCTATCAGTGCTTCTGGCAGGCTAAATCCCTTTTGCATGGTTCAACTCCCTTTCCTCGGCATCACAATAATTGGGGTCGGACTCCGGGCAGAAGTCCAACCATCCCTGCGCAATTGCGGTAAATCTGCGGCTGCCGTCTGGCGAACCCAGCAACTTGGCCTGCTGATACACCACCAGCGGTCGCGTATGTTTATCTACGACACTCTGCCCTTTAAGCAGAAAAACACCTTCGCGCAGTGATGGCCTAATACAGCTGTGCAGGCTCTGCGATGGCTGGCCGGGAATTGGGATCTCAGCTTGCTGGCACTGCCACTGCTTGCTCGCTGAAGCTTGCCATGTTTGACTCAGCCCCCAGTTCAGTGAAGATTCGGCCTGCTCCCGCGCCGTTAAATAGCGGTGCTCATGGGCCGTCAACGCCAGACTATCCGCGAGTTGCTGCCCGAGGTTGGTCAGCAGAATAACCCCCAAAGACATCATCATCATGACGCTGAGCATCATGGCGCTGCCTCTCTGCCGCTGAATGCACCAAGCTGAAGTCGTCATCTCGCCCGCCCCGCTACGTGGGTTTCCACCCGGCGATGAACCGTCGACGCCCCGCGCCAGTGGGCCGCGATATTAATCGTAAACAATGACTTACCGCGCGGAGTCAGCAGTTTGGTGACTTTAAAATCAGTCACTTTAACTTCAGCAGGATCAAGTAGCTTTTCCCAGCCACTCCCCTCGCAGCTCACGGCACCTCGCTGTGTTTCAATGGCTCCCGCGCGTAAGCGATAAGCGAAATACTCGGCTTCGTCATTGCCAGCAGGCTCCCAGCGCCCATTGCGATTAAGGTCATAGGCGATGATGACGCAGGAGTGTGAAGGTTCTCCCATGCTTTGCCCCATAACCGTGGCCCTTCCACTGCACTCACCATTACAAAAACCGGCGCGACGCAGATCTTTCTCAATATTAGAAACCGTGCTTCTGAGCAATTGGTCTAATTGGAAGTGATGAGCAAGGTTTTGGCTACGCTGGCGCAGTAAAGGGTAAAGCTGCGCCGAGCTGAGCATCAACATGCTGCCAATTCCCAAGGCCATTAGCACTTCCGGCAGAGTAAAACCGCGCTGCTTCAGCCACATACCAGTACCCCAAGCATTGGTTTACCTTCACTGCATATGCGCAGCCGCCCTCTGGCAGAAAGAATAATGCGTAGGCTTCCGGCCGAATTACGCAGGGTGATGTGCCCTGCTTGAGCCGCATTGCGGATGCCATAAAAACCCATCACCTTGTTGGTAAAGTCGATAATTTCCACGTCAGCATTTGCAACGCGAAAGTGCGGCAAGTCGTTCTCAGCGCCACAACCTTCTGGTCTGCTCCCTTGCCCCACGCAGCCTCCGACACCGTTGATAACCCATAAAACAATAGAGCGGTTATAAGCATTAGCCTCGGCTTGTAGCTCGGTCAGGTATGAACGCAATTTCTGGGCGTGTTGCTCCAGCACCAGCGATTGTTGGTAAGCCCGCCAGCCCTGTAGCCCCCATAAGCTGCACATCGCGATAAGCGCTATCACCAGCAGTATTTCAATCAACGTCATGCCACGCTCTTTTACTTGGTTGGTCATTTCCATGGAGCGAGTGTAGCCAGACGCCTTCTTGATGCTAGCAGTAACCCTTTGATTTCCAAGAAACCTCGTAATGATTTCTTGCAACAAACGGCAGTGACAAAGTTTTTGCGTAATGCCTCGCAAACTCGAAAAGTGGGCGGAAAAATGGCGGATAAAAGCACAAGGAAAGGTGTAGAAAAGAGTTGTGGGGAGTTGGTGAACAGAGAGAGGAAACGGATAAAAGGAGAAGAAAGAAGGAGTTTCCCGCCAGCGGGGGCTGGCGGGAGTAACGCGAGGTTAGATAGCGACCGGCGCTTTAATTGGCGGGTGAGGGTCATAGCCCTCGATAGCAAAATCGTCGAACTCGTAATCAAACAGCGAAGCCGGCTTGCGTTTGATAACCAGTTTCGGCAAGGCACGAGGTTCACGGCTCAGTTGCAAATGAGTCTGTTCCATGTGGTTGCTATAGAGGTGAGTATCACCGCCTGTCCAGACGAAGTCACCGACTTCAAGGTCGCACTGCTGGGCCACCATATGCACCAGCAGAGCGTAGCTGGCAATGTTAAATGGCAGACCAAGGAACACGTCGCATGAACGCTGATAAAGCTGGCAGGAGAGCTTGCCGTTAGCCACGTAGAACTGGAAGAAAGCGTGGCAAGGGGCCAGCGCCATCTGATCCAATTCGCCGACGTTCCATGAAGAAACAATGATGCGACGAGAGTCTGGATCTTGTTTCAACTGCTTGATGACGTTGCTTAACTGGTCGATCTGCTTACCGTCGGCCGCGCCCCAGGCACGCCATTGCTTGCCATAGACCGGACCGAGATCGCCATTCTCATCTGCCCACTCGTCCCAAATGGTGACGTTGTTTTCACGCAGATAAGCAATGTTGGTTTCACCTTTGAGGAACCACAGCAGCTCATGAATGATAGAGCGTAAGTGGCACTTCTTGGTGGTTACCAGTGGAAAGCCATCTTGCAGATTGAAACGCATCTGATGACCAAAAATTGACACCGTACCCGTACCGGTACGGTCAGCTTTAGGTGTGCCCTCATCGAGCACCTTCTGCATTAAATCCAGATACTGTTTCATGTTACCTCAAGATAATTGTTTCTGCGGGCGACGGTAGGCCCAGATCATCATGATGACGCCAGCGATAACCATCGGCAGCGAAAGGATCTGTCCCATGCTGATGAAGCCGTCAAACAGCCCCAGCTGAGCGTCCGGCTGGCGGAAGTGCTCAACGATGCTGCGGAATGCGCCGTAACCAATCAGGAATAGACCTGAAACAGCACCCATTGGGCGTGGCTTACGGATGAACAAGTTGAGAATAATAAACAGCACTACGCCTTCCAGCAGCAGCTCATAGACCTGCGAAGGGTGACGCGGCAGAACGCCGTATTGGTTGAGCAGCGGCTGCCATTGTGGGTCAGCAGAGGCAATCGCGATATCTTCCTGACGCGAGCCAGGGAACAGCATCGCCCAAGGCACGGTGGTCACGCGGCCCCACAGCTCGCCATTAATAAAGTTACCCAAGCGCCCTGCACCGAGGCCAAATGGGATCAGCGGAGCAATAAAGTCAGAAACCTGGAAGAAAGTGCGTTTTGTGCGACGAGCGAACCACAGCATTACCACGATCACGCCAATCAAACCGCCGTGGAAGGACATACCGCCATCCCAGACTTTGAACAGGTAAAGTGGATTATCGAGGAACAGTGGCAGGTTGTAGAACAACACATAGCCGATGCGGCCGCCGAGGAATACGCCTAAGAACCCAGCGTAAAGCAGGTTCTCAACTTCTTCTTTTTTCCAGCCACTGCCCGGCTTGTTGGCACGGCGCACGGCCAGCCACATTGCGAACACGAAACCGACCAGATACATCAAGCCATACCAGTGAAGTGAAACCGGACCTAGCGAGAAAATGACCGGATCAAACTGGGGAAACGCCAGATAGCTATTGCTCATCTATCACCACAAGTAGTTTATTGTTTTATACCCTTCATACTTCGGGTGCAGGTGTGCTCGTTGCCTTCCTGCAACACGACGTACACAGATATCGCCCGGTTAGGGGTCAGCAGGTCGCGGATCATAGCACAGGCAATACGAGCCACGGACAAACAGGGCTGGAAAAGTTCTGTAAAAAAACGTCTCATTACCGCCAGCTTAATGCACACTGGCGGCTGGGAAAGCAGTGGTTTAGCGCCTTGGCGCTACTTGCCGCCGCGAATTAAACCGCCTAAACCTCGGCGCTCCATAAAGGCGGCGGTCATATGTCGCACGTCAGTGGTGAACTGGGCTTCCAGCACGCGGCGCGCCAATTCTTGGGCATCCGCCAGCTCAATGCTGCGCAGTAAATATTTAATTCTTGCCACGCTGCGGCCGTTCATACTGAGATTGCGATAGCCCATACCGGTCAACAGCAGCGCGCCCATCGGGTCGCCCGCCATCTCACCACAGAGGCTGATTTGTAAACCCGCCGCTTCGCCTTCGGTCACAATCTGCTTCAAGACACGCAGCATCGCCGGATGCAGGCTGTCATACAGGCCCGCAACCCGCGTGTTGTTGCGATCTACGGCTAACAGGTACTGAGTCAGGTCGTTGGTGCCGACCGAAATGAAGTCCACCCGCCCTGCCAGCGACGGCAGCATGAAAATCATGGAAGGCACTTCAATCATCACGCCAATACGGGTTTTCGGTAAATCGTAACCCAGCTGCTCCTGCACTTCGCGGCCGGCGCGGTCAATCAGGCGACGCGCTTCGTCAATCTCTTCCAGACTGGTGATCATCGGTAGCAAGATGCCAAGGTTGCCGGTGGCGGCATTGGCGCGCAGCATGGCACGCACCTGTATCAGGAAGATCTCAGGCTGGTCGAGGGTAATGCGGATACCGCGCCAGCCGAGGCAAGGGTTCTCCTCGCTGATTGGCATATAAGGCAGCTGTTTATCTGAACCAATGTCCAGCGTACGCAGCGTCACCGGCTTGCTCGGGAATAGCTGGAGCATGCCCTGATACTGCGCCACCTGCTCCTCTTCAGAGGGGAAGCCGCTCTGGAGCATAAACGGAATTTCAGTACGGTAGAGACCCACGCCATCGACGCGGCTACCGAATAGCTTCTCGTGGTCGGCGCTCAGGCCCGCATTCAGCATCACCTGAACGCGCTCGCCGGTTTTCATCGCCGCGGGCTGTTCTACGTCATATTCAGCGCGCTGGCTTAGCTCCATCTCTTCGCTAATCAGGCGCTTATACTCGTTGACCAGCACCGGCTCGGGGTCAATCAACAACTCGCCGCGATAGCCATCGACGATTAACTGGCGTTGGCTGAGCAGCGAAGGCTGAATATCCGCCCCCATGATGGTCGGCACGCCCATGGCGCGAACCAAGATCGCGGCGTGCGAGTTAGCCGCGCCGTCGCGCACCACCACGCCAGCCAGGCGATCTTGCGGCATCTCCGCCAACAGCGTGGCGGTCAGCTCGTCGGCCACCAGAATGAAACGCTCTGGCCACGTCGTATTGCCCTGAATGGTGTCATCAAGGTGGAACACCAGCCGCTGGCCGAGCGCGCGCAAATCGCTGCCGCGTTCGCGCATATAAGTATCTTGCAAGCTGGCGAACTGCGCGGCGAACTGCTCGACCACTTTCTTAACCGCCCACTCGGCCACCGCGCCCTTGTCGATCTCAGTGAATAAATCACGTTTGAGGCGCGCGTCGTTGAGCAGGTGCGAGTAGAGGTCGAAAATAGCCGCGCTCTCTTTTTGCGCACTGGCGGTGAAACGCTTACTGAAGCGGCGGAACTCGGCACCGGCTTCTTCCAGTGCGCGGGTCAGGCGTTCGCGTTCACGCACGGTGTCCAGCGTGGACGCCATGTAGACTTGGTCGAGCGAAGGCTGAGTGCTGTCCTGCCAGCCAATGCCGATAGCCACACCCGGCGAGGCGGCCAGCGCTTTGACGCGAGTCTGGCGAAAGCGGCCATAGAGAACGTTGAGCTGCGCCTGCGAAAGTATCCCCGCCAGCTGGTTAGCCAGCGTGACCATGAAGGACTCTTCACCTTCGTCGAACTGCCGATGCTCACGCTGCTGGATAACCAACACGCCAAGTAGCTGACGACGATGAATGATCGGCACACCGAGGAAGGATCTGAAGAGATCTTCTTTTACTTGAGGGATATATTTGAAACTAGGATGGCTCTGAGCGTCGGCGAGGTTGATGGGTTCGGCAAGCCGCCCTACCAACCCGACGATCCCTTCGTCAAAGGCTAGCGTGATAGTGCGCCCGCGAGGTTTTTTCAAACCTCGCGTCGCCATCAGGTAGTAACAACGGCGGTCATTATCAGCGAGATAAACGGAACAGACTTCTGTGTCCATCGCCAGGCAGGTTTCATTGACCAAAACGTCCAACGCATCATTCAGGCTGGACGCCATTGCTACCTTTTCAACAATTTCTCGCAAACGCGTGAGCATCTCTTTGCGACTTAGCCTCTTTTCCGACGGTAAGCGGGCGATGTCCGGGGCACGGGCGTTTCCTGTATTGGCATCACAGTCGTGGAAAACTCTTTCATTACGCGGCGGTAAACATCACGTTTGAAGGACACGACCTGACGCACCGGATACCAGAAGCTCACCCAGCGCCAGCCATCGAATTCTGGCGTACTGCTGCGCTGCATGTTGATGTCCGCATCATTGCACATCAATTGCAGCAAGAACCATTTTTGCTTTTGGCCGATACACACCGGCTTTGTATCCCAACGCACCAAACGTTTTGGCAATTTATAGCGCAACCAGTTGCGGGTCGAAGCCAGAATACGTACGTCTTTTCTGCTGAGACCTACCTCTTCAAACAGTTCACGGTACATGGCCTGTTCGGCTGTTTCGCCTGGGTTGATGCCCCCTTGCGGAAACTGCCAGGAGTGCTGGCCGTATCGTCTGGCCCATAAAACTTGGCCCTGCTTGTCGCAGATTACGATACCAACATTCGGGCGGTAGCCATCATCATCGATCACCGGACTACCTCAATAACTTCAAATCATAGATGTCTTGATTGTTTCATACTACCAACAGGCGGTAAACCACTGCTTACCCCCTATCTTCACGAATAAAAATGGGATAACTCACAGAGAATGGCAAAGTTATAAACAGAAGCTCAGGCTGCCATGCGATTTTATTCACTTTTTCTGTGGATAGATGTGTGAAGAACTTCATAGTAAGAGGGGTGAAACTATTTTTAGCTTTTTCTTACCCTCAGATGACAGTTAAATTAAAATGATTAAATTCAGCTAATTAAAAGTAATTCACAGCTTCTTCACTGGGTTTGCTTATGCCCTAATAAGTTATCGAGATCGTCATTGGCGAAAGATCCACCAACGCCGTTTTTATCCACAGAGAAAGTCACTAGTTTGTCTAATTATGGGACAAAAAGACAAAATACCCCCTCCGTCAAGCCTGTAAATCGAACCAGTGATCGGAATAAGCCGAGGTTATCCAGAAAATCTGTGGATAAGTAGGGGGAAGATCCTGTTCATTGTCACCCGCAACTGTGGATCAACTTTAAAATCGACGCTGGGTCATCGCGGGTATGCGGAAAAAAAAGCGCAATAAATCATGCTATTATTCGACCTATCCACGGGTATAACTTTTAAATCCCGATATGATTAAACACGCGTATGAAAATTAACCAACAAATCTGAGACTTGCTGTATGTCGATTCCATTTCCTATGACTGAACCTCCAAAAGATGAACAGAGCCTGCTGGCGCGCGCTCAGTCTTTGGCGGGTTACTCACTGGGTGAGCTGGCTGCTCGGGCTTCTTTGCCTATTCCTCCTAATCTCAAGCGTGAGAAGGGCTGGGTCGGCATGCTGCTTGAGGTCTATTTAGGCGCGATGGCGGGCAGTAAGCCGGAGCAGGACTTCGCGGAAATCGGCGTCGAGCTAAAAACCATCCCCATTGATGCCAATGGTAAGCCATTGGAGACGACCTTCGTCTGCGTGGCTCCTCTGACCGGCAACAGCGGCGTGACGTGGGAAAATAGCCATGTCAGGCATAAACTGGCACGAGTGCTGTGGATACCGGTCGAAGGTGAGCGGCAGATCCCGCTGGCAGAGCGCCGTATCGGTGCGCCTCTGATCTGGAGTCCTTCAGAAGAGGAGGAGCAGCAGCTGCGCGAAGACTGGGAAGAGCTGATGGATTTGATTGTTTTGGGCAAGGTCGAAACTATTACTGCGCGCAAAGGCGAATTTCTACAACTTCGCCCCAAAGGTGCCAACAGCAAAGCCCTGACCGAAGCGATTGGCGAGTTTGGGCAGCCGATCATGACGCTTCCTCGCGGCTTTTATTTGAAGAAAAGCTTCACCGGCCCCCTGCTGGCGCGACATTTCCTGCTGTAAATCTGCCTTATTGATCTATACGAAATAAAACGCGTTTTTTTCAACGGTTGTCTGGCCCTTTTGCTAGGCTGTTGACTATCTTTATTTACAGCCCATTACTGAGAGGAATAATCATGAAAAAAGGCTTAATGATAATCAGCGCAGCGCTGATGGTTGTCGGTCTGGCAGGGTGCGCCAGCGACTATGTAATTTCCACCAAAGACGGCAACATGATCCTGACCGATGGCAAACCGAAACTAGATAAATCCACCGGCCTGCTGAGCTACACCGATGAACAAGGCAATGAGCGTCAGATCAACAATGATGACGTTAGTCAGGTTATGAAACGCTAAGTAAAGCGCATTGCCAGCGGTCTTGTCCGCTGGCCTTTCAACCTCTCTTGCCATTTTCTGCCTATCTCCGCTGCCGCACTTCCCCCACCCGCACCGCTTGTATATAGTCAGTTATCGTCCGTTTTATGAAGATAAGTCAGTTGAGGCGCTTTTATCGGCCTGACATTCTCAGAAAGTAAGGAACACCGGCAATGCAATATCACCGTATACCCCATAGTTCTTTAGAAGTGAGTCTACTGGGACTCGGCACCATGACCTTTGGTGAACAAAACAGCGAAGCCGACGCCCACCAACAACTGGATTACGCCTTGGCGGCGGGAATTAACTTCATTGATACCGCCGAGATGTACCCCGTGCCACCGCGCCCTGAAACTCAGGGGCTGACCGAGTCTTATATTGGTAGCTGGCTGAAAGCGCGCGGCAACCGCGAGAAGATCATTCTCGCCAGCAAAGTCTCCGGGCCGTCACGTAATAACGATAACGCCATTCGCCCGGCCCAGATGCTGGATCGCAAAAACATCCGCGCCGCGGTGGATGCCAGCCTGCAACGTTTGAACACCGACTATATCGATCTGTATCAGGTTCACTGGCCGCAGCGCCCGGCGAACTTCTTCGGCAAATTGGGTTATCAGTACAATGACGACAGCACCCCGGTCACCATTCTGGAAACTCTTGAAGCCTTGAACGAGCAGGTTCGTGCCGGGAAAATTCGCTATATCGGCGTATCCAACGAAACCCCTTGGGGCGTGATGCGCTATCTGCAATTGGCTGAAAAGCATGATTTGCCGCGCATTGTGTCGATTCAAAACCCGTACAGCCTGCTGAACCGCAGCTTTGAGATTGGTCTGGCAGAAATCAGCCAGCACGAAGGCGTTGAGCTGCTGGCCTATTCAAGCTTGGCATTCGGCACCCTGAGCGGCAAATACCTCAACGGCGCTAAGCCTGCCAACGCGCGTAACACGCTGTTCAGCCGCTTTACTCGCTACTCTTCGCCGCAGTCTGAACTGGCGATTGCCGAATACGTTGCGCTGGCCAAGAAGCACAATCTCGACCCGTCACAGATGGCGCTGGCCTTTGTTCGCCAACAGCCGTTTGTTGCCAGCACCCTGATTGGTGCTACCACGCTGGAGCAGCTGAAGACTAACATCGACAGCCAGAACCTGACGCTGGACCAAGAAGTGCTTAGCGCGCTGGAAGAGATCCACAAACGTTTCACCATTCCTGCACCTTAAGCCTGAATCGCGGGCACAAAAAAGGGCGCCGAGGCGCCCTTTTCTTTTATCTGTGGCTCATTAAGCCGAGCGGCGCTTTTGCGCAATCTGCCACGCCCACAGAGCAATAATCGCCAGAGCAAACACCACGCCGAAGCCGACACCGATGGCGAGCACTGGCGCACCGGCCATCACCGCCAGCGAATACAGGCCGAGCATCAGCAGCATCGCGGTATTCTCGCCGAGGTTCTGCACCGCAATCGCGTTACCCGCGCCGACAGACTCTTTGCCGAGATGCTGCAATAAGGCATTCAGCGGCACCACGAAGAAGCCGCCCAAAATCCCCACCAGCACCAGCACGATGTAAGCATTAAGCATTTTGGTTTGCAGCGTGAACACCACCACCGCCACGCCAATGGCGATACCCGCAGGCAGGCAGCGTTTCACCGTTTTGAGCGTGATGAGCTTGGCCGCCGCACCGGCACCGAACACAATACCAATCGCCACCATGGCGTTCAGCAGGGTCGGCGTTTTGTTGTCCGTGATGCCCAGCGCCACTGGCACCCACAGCACCAGCAGGAAGCGCAGCGTCACGCCAGCGCCCCAGAACAGGCTGGTGCCGACTAACGAGAAGCGCGTTTCAGCATCTTTCCACAGGATACGGCAAGCGCGGAAGAAGGTGCCGGTCATCGCCGATAAGCGCCATGACTGACCCGGACGCGCCGCAGCCAGCTTTGGAATGAACCAGTTAGCCACCACGGCTAAGCCGTAAGTCAGCACACAAACGCCCAAGGCGGCCAGCACGTTCCAGTCGGCCAATGCCCCACCCGCCACGGAACCCAGCAAGATAGCGGCAATCGTCGAGCCTTCCATCAGGCCGTTAGCTTTCACCAGTTGCTCGCCTTCAGTGATTTCGCCCAAAATGCCGTATTTGGCTGGTGAGTAAGCCGCCGCGCCGATGCCCACCAAGGTGTAACCCAAGAAAGGATTTAGCCCGACGCAGATCACCGCCGCGCCCGCCAGTTTGAGGATATTAGCGAACATCATTACCCGGCCTTTAGCAAAACTGTCGGCGAACTGACCGACAAAAGGCGCGAGAATGATATAAGTGGCGACAAAAGCCATTTGCAGAATAGGCTGGCTCCAGTCGGGATAAAGCTGTTGTTTAATCAGCGCCAACGCGGCAAACAGCAGCGCGTTATCGCCAAAGGCTGACAAAAACTGAGCGACAATTACCGCGACCATACTGCGCGACATCAGCGGAGATTTGGCGGCTAAAGGCTGGTTCATTCTTGGGGCTCCGGTTTTTCTGCCATCTCTCGCAGAGTGACAAAATCAGGTTTTCCGCTGCCGAGCAGCGGCAAGGCTTTGACCACGCGGATATCGCGCGGCACGGTAAGTTCCGGCAGCCCAAGTTCACGGGCGGCTTTGGATAAGGCGTCACGACGTAATTCTGCATCCGTTGTGAACAGCACCAGCGCCTCGCCCTTACTGCTATCGTTGCGCGAGGTCGCCGCATGCTGCCCATCAGGTGACGCTTTCAGCGCCAACTGCTCCACACTTTCCAAAGAGACCATTTCACCGGCCAACTTGGCAAAACGCTTAACCCGGCCCTTGATGGTGCAGAAGCCCTGCTCATCCAAGGTGACAATGTCGCCGGTGTCATACCAGCCGGACTGAAGCTCGCCGTCGGCATTTTCAGCCTGTGGCTTCTCCAGCACGCCCGGATTTTCTACTCGCAGGTAGCCTTTCATGATATTTGGCCCGCGCAGCTGCAAGCGGCCGCCCTCTTCGATGCCCGGCACCTTAATCAGTCGCGATTCCATGCCCGGCAGAATACGGCCCACGGTCTTAATCTTGGTCGCCATCGGCACGTTGATCGACACCACCGGCGCGCACTCGGTCACGCCATAGCCTTCAAGAATGCGAATGCCGAACTTGTCCTGCCAGATTTGCTTGGTGCCTTCAGACAGCTTTTCAGCTCCCGCCACCACGTAGCGCAGGCGTGCAAAATCATAAGGATGAGCGAAGCGGGCATAGTTGCCGAGGAAGGTCGAGGTGCCGAACAGCACGGTGCAGTTCTGGTCATAAACCAGCTCCGGCACGATACGATAGTGCAGCGGGCTTGGGTAAAGGAAGACGCGCGCGCCGGTGATCAGCGGCGTTAACAGGCCGACGGTCAGGCCGAAGGCGTGGAACAGCGGCAGCGACGACATAAAACGGTCACGCGGCGTGAAGTCAGCAATGGTGCGGATCTGCTCGACGTTGGCCAGCAAGCTGGCATGGGAATGCACCACGCCTTTCGGGTTGCCCTCGGAGCCGGAAGTGAACAGCACCAGCGCGGCGTCGTCGGGTTTCTGCGGCAGCATTGCCCGGCTAGGGAAGATCAGGTGGAACAGGATCCACAGTTTGTCTTCTTTGGTGACAGTATCTTTTAAATCTTCAAGATAGACCCATTTAGCTTCCGGCACGTTCTCAGGCAGATGGGTCAGCTTGCCCTTCTCCAAGAACTGGCGCGAGGTAATGATAGTCTCGATATTCGCCGCCTTCATGGCGCACTTGATGCCTTTCGCGCCGGAGGTGTAGTTGAGCAACGCCGGAATTCGGTTGCGCATCGATGCCCCAAACAGCGCGGCGGCCATGATAGTGGCGTTAGGCAGCAGCATGCCGACGTGCTCGCCCTCGCGGGTGAAGCGCTGCAAGATTCGGCTCACGCCAAGGGATTTTTTCAGCAACCCTTGGTAGCTATCTTCTTTAAAGGCGATATCAGCGATGCAAGGCTTACGGCGGCCGTAGCGAGTTTGAGCTGAAAGCAGCGCCTGATAGAGCGTTTGCGGCTCGCGGGTGTTCATCCGCGCGTCCATCATGATGTCGTGCAGCCTCTGCCCGGCCAAAACACGGCGTTCACGAGCGCGCGGGGCCTCAGGCATTGGCACCTGCTGCGGCGGCAAAATGTTGATAGTGACTTTCGGGAACCAGCGGATTTTAAAGCTGCCGAACAGGCGGCCAAAGGGGGTGTACTCCGCGCCATCAATGCGCACCGGCAACACCGTGGCCTGCGACTTCGCCGCCACAAAGGCCGCGCCGTCATAAATTTTCATCAAGGAGCCGGTGACCGTAATGCGCCCCTCGGGGAACACTACCACCGGGCGGCCTTTCTCCACTTCGCGCACCAGCCGCTTAATCGCCATCGGCTTGGTCGGGTCGAGCGGCACGAAGTCCACGTAGCGCTTCAACCACTGCATATACCAGCTTTCAGTGATATTCGAATAGACCGCAAACACCGGCTTCACCGGCAGAAACAGCACCAGCAGCACGCCATCGATAAACGACACGTGGTTAGGGGTGATCAATAACTTGGGGTAGTTGAAATTGGGCTGAGCCGGGGTCACCGTCACGCGAAACGCCAGACGGAAAACGATGCGGAAAAGAGAAAAAAGAAATCGGTACATCAGTGCCACCTCCTTATGAGCCATCCCTGATTCTAAGAAAAAAAAGGTTATAGAAACAGCATACTATAGGAGACAGAGATTTGACGAAGGAAGGCAAGAAGTTTAAGACTTTGCGAGGTGCACCCATGTTATGTCCAAATTTTGGCAAAAAAAAACCTACGCATCCGCGTAGGTTGGTGCAAATTTAATCGGTATCAACATACAGTGTACGTTGATGATTCACCAATCAATACCTCTGGGACGTTCAATTTATCTGCTTTGGCGGATCAACAGCCAGCAGCCAATCGCAACATAATCACGCAAAGTGTAACCAGTGGTGAAAAACAGCCTGAGTTTTGCCATTCATGAAACATCAGGCAGTTACCTCAGTTTTTGAACATTTATCTCACCATTTCGGTGCACGAAGCCGACGTTTCGAACTCACTCAAATCGCGCCACTTCGACCAGACAACTCATGGCATTTGGCCCCTGAGTCAGCCGCGAAGTGCCAATATCTAAGGTCAGCACGTTGGGATTTCCCGCCTGCTCGGTTTCTTGCCACGGGCCGCCAAATCCCGGATCAAACCAAGCGCCGGTCGCCATCAGCACCACGCCGCGTGCAATCCCGTCATTTAGCTCCACGCCCGCCAGACAGCTGCCCCGTGCGTTAGAAATTTTGACCTGATTGCCGCTTTCCAACTGCCTTGCAGCAGCATCGGCGGGGTGCATCAGCAGCGTCTCTTTGCCAGCGGTTTTGTTGCTCTGGGCCAACGGAGAGTGATCCATCTGGCTGTGCAGACGATCCTTGGGTTGAATGGAGATCAGATGCAGCGGCCAAGTTTTTGCCGTCTCGGCCCCTAGCCACTCCACCGGCGGCTGCCACTCAGGATGCCCTGCGAAGTCGTCATAGCCATACCCGGCAATTTTCTCGGAGAAAAGCTCAATCTTGCCACTTTGCGTCGCCAGCGGGTTGGCGCGCGGGCTTTTGCGAAACTCTTCGAAAAACACATAATCCTGCTCTGGCATAGGCAGCTCGACCGAGCCGCGCTGCCAGAAGGTGTCGAAATCAGGCCATTCCGCCCCCGTCCCCTGCTGCGCCACGCCGCACTGCTGGTAAATCTGCCTCAGCCAAGCATTCTCATCGCGCCCCAATGTAAATTGCTCGCGATAGCCCAAACGTTCAGCCAAATCGGCAAAAATGTCGATGTCATTGCGCGCCTGATGCTGCGGCGCAATCGCCTGATGCATCGCCAACACATAGCGATCACGCGAGGATCCGCCAATGTCATTGCGCTCAAGGGAAGTGGTGGCCGGAAGGACGATATCGGCCATGCGCGCCGCCGCGGTCCAGACGTTGTCCTGCACGATGATGGTGTCCGGCCGCTGCCAGCCTTCCACCAGCCGGTTGAGCTGTTGATGATGGTGAAAAGGATTGCCGCCCGCCCAATGCACCAGATGGATATCCGGATAGTGAGAGGTTTTGCCTTGAAATTCATAAGGCTGGCCGGGATTGAGCAACATGTCGCTGATGCGCGCCACGGGAATGGATAAGCCCGAAGGGTTCGGGCCAGTGCTAACGGCGGGCCCCGGCGTGTCAAAACGCGGGTTGCCGACGCCGTTCATCGAGCCGTGACCGAAGGAGAAACCGCCGCCCGGCAGCCCCACCTGCCCGAGCATCGCCGACAGGGCAATCATCATCCAGTAAGGCTGCTCGCCGCGATGGGCGCGCTGCACCGAGTAAGCACAGGTAATAAAGCTGCGCACGCCAATCAGCTGTTGCGCCAGCCGGGCGATGCGCGCAGCCGGGATGCCGGTGATCTGGCTGGCCCACTCCGGCGTCTTCTCCACGCCGTCGGTTTTGCCCTGTAGGTAAGCCGCCAACTGGGGATAACCCACGCAGTGAGAAGCAAGGAAGGCGTCATCCTGTGCGCCAACTCTTTGAATTTCAAAAGCCAGCGCCATCATCAGCGCGGCGTCAGTGTTGGGCCGAATAGGGATCCACTCGGCATTCGCAAACTCCGGGCAGTCGTCGCGCATTGGGCTGATATTAACGATCGGCGTGCCTTTCTTCGCCAGCTGTTCCAGCGCCGGTTTGAGGGTATGGGCCACCGCCCCGCCCGACGCCACTTGGGCATTTTTCAGCGCTAAGCCGCCAAATGCCAGCAGGATCTCGGCATTATCCACCACGCTCGGCCAAGTCGTCACCCGACCAGTCAGCGGCGTGAAGGTGCCGATAATGTACGGCAGGAAGAATTGCGCCGTCCCCCAGCTGTAGTTCCCCTCCTGATCCACCCCGCCGCCGCCGGTAAAGTAGAAGCGCCGCACCAGCGAGCGAGCGTGGTGCAAACGCCCCGCCGACGACCAGCCGTAGGAGCCAGTAAAAATCCCCGCCGCGCCATATTTGTCGCGCACCCGGCGATTCTCTTCCGCCACCAGATCCAGCGCCACGTCCCAATCAACCTCGACAAAATCCTCCTTGCCCCGCAGCGCCCGGTTGCTGTGCTCACGCTTTTGTAGCCAAGAGCGCCGCACCGCCGGTTTGCGAATGCGTTTGTCGGAATAGACCAGAGGGATGATGGAGTCCAGCATCGGCGAAGGATCGCTGTCCGCCGCATGAGGCTCGCAGCGGATCAGGCGTCCATCTTCAACAACGGCGGTGTAAGCCCCCCAGTGGGCCAGCTGTGGGAATCGACGAATAGTCATTAAGGGTATCTGTCTCGGGAGTAGGAGTTTCAGGGGAAACATGCACTAGTTTGGCGTTCAGTTCAACGCTGGGAACTTTTTTGGGCGGCTGCCCAAGCCTGCTAACTTCAAATTCAAGGTCGTGGGCTCGCCGCCCACACTGGCCCAAAGGGTTTTAAACGAAACCCTTTGGAATCCTGCGTTTTTTTGCTGCTGGAGGATCGAGGCTGCGCAGGGTCGGGATGGACATGTTTCAGCAGCCCCGCTGTTCGCCGCGAAGTGCCGCCGCTTAGGCGGTTCCCTCGCGGCGGGATTCCAACCCGCGAAAAAAGACTCGCGGTTTTCCACCTCTTGCTCGGCGTCACTTCTGAACGCGGCTTACTGACATTTCAATCGTGCCGTTTCAATATTTTTACTTCTTCTCCTCTCAGAGGAGAAGGCAGGGATGAGGAGTGGTTTGAATTGTGTTGAATGTGGCAAACCTCACCCCTGCCCTCTCCTTAAAAAGGAGAGGGAGCAAACCAAAACCACCTGAAACGGCACGGCGTAAAAGCCAGTAGGCCGCGTTCAGAAATGACGCCGAGGGAGTGGTTCGAGACCTATGGCTCGAAGCCCGAACTGAGGAAACCGCCTAAGCGGCGGCATTTCGCGGCTGTCACCAAGGTGCCTGAAACACGTCCATCCCAACCCTGCGCAGCCTCGATCTTCCAGCAATAAAAAACGCAGGGTTCCAAGGGAGGCGCGTTTACGCCTCCCTTGGTCGGTGTGGGCCGACGCCCACGGTCTTGACCTTGAAGTTGAATTTAAAAGCGGGCTAAGGGCTGCCGCCCCCAAACATTTGACCCAGATCACATGCTCACCATCCCACCTCCTTGCGACCCGAGCCATTTTCCGTAAAACTGGTAGTGTAAGCGTTTACCCTCACACAAAATTTGGACGTGTAATGGCTACCATCAAAGATGTTGCAAGACTGGCGGGTGTTTCCGTCGCCACGGTTTCTCGCGTGATAAACCATTCGCCGAAGGCGAGTGACAGCTCGCGGGAAGCGGTGCTGAGCGCCATGCAGCATCTGCAATATCATCCGAACGCCAATGCACGCGCGCTTGCGCAGCAGTCTACTGAAACGCTTGGCCTGATCGTGGCCGATGTTTCTGACCCCTTCTTTGGCGCGATGGTGAAAGCCGTCGAGCAGGTGGCTTATGCCACGGGCAACTTTTTGCTGATTGGTAACGGTTACCATAATGTCGACAAAGAGCGTCAGGCGATTGAGCAACTGATTCGCCATCGCTGCGCGGCATTGGTGGTTCACGCCAAGATGCTGCCGGACGACGAACTGCAAAGCTTGATGAAACAGATCCCCGGCATGGTGCTGATTAACCGGACTCTGGCTGGTTTCGAGCAGCGCTGCGTGGCGTTGGACGACCGCTACGGGGCGTGGCTGGCGACTCGTCATCTGATTCAAAGCGGCCATCAACGCATTGCCATTCTCTGCTCAAATCACGGGATTTCGGACGCCAGCGATCGTCTACAGGGCTATCTGGACGCGCTGCAAGAGCACAACATTCCGGTGGATGACAAACTGATTGCCTACGCCGAGCCGGACGAAATTGGCGGCGAGCAGGCGATGGCGGACTTGCTGGGGTTGGGCCGCAGCTTCACGGCGGTGACTTGCTACAATGACTCGATGGCGGCAGGCGCGCTGTCGGTGCTGAGTGACAACAGCATTGATGTGCCGACCGATATTTCACTGGTCGGCTTCGACGACGTGCTGATTTCCCGTTACCTGCGCCCGCGCTTAACCACGGTGAGATATCCGGTGGTGGCGATGGCCAATCAGGCGGCACAGCTGGCATTAGCCTTAGCTAACAACCAGCCGCTGCCGGAAACTACCCATATGTTTAGCCCGACGCTGGTGCGTCGCCATTCCGTGACAGGTCCGGCGGGCTAAGCCTTAGATCAGCTCCAGTGCCAGCAGC
Source organism: Ewingella americana ATCC 33852 (assembly GCF_000735345.1). Lineage (GTDB taxonomy): Bacteria > Pseudomonadota > Gammaproteobacteria > Enterobacterales > Enterobacteriaceae > Ewingella > Ewingella americana. Next base: position 87,106 of record NZ_JMPJ01000065.1, read on the forward strand.
TCTTCAATGGTCTGGCGGCGGCGGATCAAGCGCGGCACGCCATTTTCAAACAACACTTCTGGTAACAGCGGGCGGCTGTTGTAGTTGGAAGACATCGACGCGCCGTAAGCGCCGGTGTCGTGGAACACCAGATAGTCGCCGATTTCCACCTGCGGCAGCGAGAAGGTTTCTACCCCGCCTCCCGCCTGCTGGGTGAACACGTCGCCGGACTCACACAGCGGACCGGCGATCACTGAGTCAATCAGTGGCGCATTGCTGACGTCGCGACCATCGGCGGGCAGCAGGGAAATGTGGTGGTAGCTGCCGTACATCGCCGGGCGCATTAAGTCGTTGAAACCGGCATCGCAGAGGACGAAGTGGCGGCTGCCCATGTTTTTGGCGGCACGCACCTGCGCCACCAACACGCCAGATTCGGCAACCAAGAAGCGACCCGGCTCGATTTCCAGATGAACGGCATGACCCAAGTGAGCGGCAATCTGCTCGCGGGCGCGGTTCCATAAACCGTAATAGTGCTCGGTATTAATCGCTTCTTCGCCGAAATGGTAAGGGATCGACAGGCCGCCCCCGGCAGAAATCGCCTCAATATCATGACCAGTTTCAATCACTTGGCGCACCATCGCATCGCACACCTGCTCCAGATGGCCGTAATCCACGCCTGAACCAATGTGCATATGGATGCCCACCAGCTTCAGCTCATAACGTTCAATCTCGGCCAGCGCCTGCGGCAAGTCGCCGTACCAGATACCGTGCTTGCTGTTCTCGCCGCCGGTGTTGGTTTTCTGGCTGTGGCCGTGACCAAAGCCCGGGTTGACGCGCAGCCACACCGGGTGCCCGGCTTTCTGGCGGCCAATTTGCCCCAGCATATCGATAGAACCGGCGTTGACCGGAATATCCAGCTCGGTGACGCGGTCCAGCGTCGGCTGGTCCAGCACGTCGGCGGTGAAGACTATTTCGCTGGCTTCGCGGCCCGGCTTGAAACCGGCCAGCAGCGCGCGCTCGATTTCACCCAGAGAAACTGAGTCAACTTTTACGCCCTGCTCGCGCATCAGGCGCAGAATATGGATATTGGAGCACGCCTTCTGAGCAAAACGAATCACGTCGAACTGGCGCAGCTGGCTGATGCGCTGAGTAATTATCTCTGCATCATAGGCCCATACCGGGCAGCCAAATTCTTGAGTCAGCGCCAGTAAATTAGCGGCGTTCAGAGCAGTAGAGGTGTCGTTTAAGGCGCGTGGCATACAAGATCCTGAAGTCTGAAGAAGCGAAAGTTAGCCTGAGTATCCCGCACTCGGCACTTGCTGAAAAATATCTATTTCGCACCAGTCTATTCATTTATGATATGGGAATTACTCTCCAGCGGAGACGCCCATGGCCGCCATTTCCCTGCGTCATATCGAAATCTTTCACGCCGTGATGACCACCGGCAATTTGACCGAGGCCGCCGCGCTGCTCAACACCTCGCAGCCGACGGTGAGCCGGGAGTTGGCGCGCTGCGAAAAGCTGCTGAATCTACAACTTTTCGAACGTTTGCGCGGCCGCCTCTACCCGACGGTGCAGGGGCTGCGGCTGTTCGAGGAGGTTCAGCGTTCCTATTACGGGCTGGATCGCATTGTCAGCGCGGCGGAGGGCATTCGCCAGTTCGAGCAGGCGCAGCTCTCTATCGCCTGCCTGCCGGTGTTCAGCCAGTCTCTGCTGCCCGCCGTGTGTAAGCCGTTTCTGGACCGCTATCCTGACGTCAGTTTCAATATCGTGCCGCAGGAGTCGCCGCTGCTGGAGGAGTGGCTTTCCGCCCAGCGCCACGACCTTGGGTTGACCGAGAATACTCATACGCCTGCGGGCACCGAGCGCCAGCCTCTGCTGACCTTAAACGAAGTGTGCGTGCTGCCCGCCAACCACCCGCTGGCGGCGAAAAAGCGCCTGACACCGCAGGATTTCGCCGGGCAGAACTTCATCAGCCTGTCGGCGACCGACAGCTACCGCCAACTGCTCGACGCGCTGTTTGCCGAGCATCAGGTGGCGCGCCGACTGGTGCTGGAAACTCACAGCGCCGCCTCGGTGTGCAGCATGGTGCGCGAAGGAGTCGGGGTGTCGATAGTCAACCCGCTGACCGCGCTGGACTATGTGGAGCGCGGCAACAGCGGCATGGTGATCAGAGCGTTCAGCCTGCCGGTGCCCTTCACCGTCAGCCTGATCCGCCCGCTGCATCGCCCCGCCTCGGCGCTGGTGTCGACCTTCATCGAGCACTGTCATCAGCAGGCCCAGCGCTTCCCTCAGCGTCTTCAGGCGGCCGTGGCGAACGAATAAGGCGTCATAGCAACTTGTAAATGATAATCATTATCCATAACATGCTGGCAACTTGTGATTTAGCCCGTTATGGAATGATGAGGATCGTCATGAAAAAGTTACTGATAGTAGCCTCCTTGCTGCTGGCCGCCTGCGCCCAGCACCCCACGCCGCCCAGCCTGACCTCCAGCAGCATTAAAGATCTGCATACCGGGGAAAGCCTCACGCCTGAGCAGCTTTTGGCCCGACTGGCGAAGCAGCCACGGGTGATTGTCGGCGAGAAGCACGACAACCCGGCGCATCATCAGATTGAAGCTTGGCTGGTGGAGAGCCTCCCTACCCAGCGCCCGCAGGGCAGCGTGCTAATGGAGATGTTGACGCCGAGCCAGCAGCCCGCCGTTGAGAGCACTAAACGGCTGATGCAAACCCAGCCGGAGCTCTCTGCGACGAAAGTGGCAGAGCAGCTTAAATGGCAGAAAAGCTGGGACTGGTCGATGTACAGCCAAGTGGTGATGCCCGCTATCCAAGCCCCTTATCCGTTGCTGGCGGCGAATCTGGATCGCAGTGAAATCATGGCTTTCTACCAGAAACCGGCCTTCCCAGCGGGAGCCAACAGCGCTGATCCACAGGTCAGAGAGGCGATTGCCGACACCATTAAGGTTTCTCATCAGCAGAATATCGAGCCGGAACAGCTCCACGCCATGCTGGCCATTCAACAACAGCGCGACCGCCGTATGGCAGAACGGCTACTAGCCGCGCCAACGCCGGCTTTGCTGATCGTCGGTGGGTATCATGCCAAACGCAACGTGGGGGTGCCGGTGCATGTTCGCGATTTGCAGCCTGAGGCGCAGGTGACGGTATTAATGCTGGCGGAACAGGGAGCGGAAGTGGATAAACGGCAGGCCGATTATCTGTGGATAACCGCGGCGGCGGGTAAGAAGTAATAATAAGAAGAAGTAGCAGGAAGCCGCCCCCGGCCTGAGCCAGAGGGCGGCGAATAACTTAGGCCAGCGCCTTTTCGGCTTTCTTCGCCGCGCGGCGGAAAGTGATAACACAGAGCACGAAGCCAACCAGTCCCAACGCCCCAGCCGCCAGCGGAACCGCCGTCAGCCCCAGACCGCGAGCGATAACCGCGCCGCCAACCCAGGCACCCAAGGCATTACCGACGTTAAAGGCGGCGATGTTTAAGGTCGACACCAGATTTGGCGCATTCTTGCCATAGGTCACCACGTTAATCTGCAACGCGGGCACGGCGGCAAAGCTGACCATCGCCCAGAAGAACAGCGTCACTTCCGCCGCCAGCAGGTTCACGCTGGTCCAGCTAAACAGCGCCGAGAAGATGGCAATCAGCAGGAAAATCAGAGTCAGGGTGGCACCCAAACGCCAGTCGGCAAGACGCCCGCCCAGCACGTTGCCGATGGTCAGACCGAGACCAATCAGCAGCAGGGTCCAGCTCACGCCGTGCTCAGACACGCCGGTGATCTCCGTCAGCATCGGCGCAATATAGGTGAACAGCGCAAACATCGCGGCGGAGAAGAACACGGTGATCGACAGCGACAGCCACAGGCCTAAACCGCGCAGCGCGCCCATCTCTTTGCGCAGGTCGGTCGGCTCTTCGTCTTTAGTGTCCGGCAGCTTTTTATAAAGCGCGAACAGCGACGCCACGCCGATAATCGCCACCGCCCAGAAGGTCGAGCGCCAGCCAAGGGCCTGACCCAGCGCGGTACCCAAAGGCACGCCAAGGACGTTAGCCAGCGTCAGGCCGGTAAACATCAGGGCCACGGCTGAGGCACGGCGGTTTGGTGCCACCAGATTGGCCGCCACCACGGCACCGATGCCGAAGAAGGCACCGTGACACAGCGCGGTGATAACGCGCGCCAGCATCAGGAAGCCGTAGCTGTAGGACAGCGCGCACATCAGGTTGCCGACGATGAAGATAATCATCAGCAGCAACAGCGTTTTCTTACGCGGCAGTTTGGCAGTCAGCACGGCCATGATAGGCGCGCCGATAGCCACGCCCAGCGCGTAGCCACTGATAAGCCAGCCCGCCAGCGGAATGGTTACCTGTAGATCGTTGGCCACATTGGGCAACAGCCCCATGATAACAAACTCAGTCGTGCCGATCGCGAATGCGCTCAGCGCCAGTGCCAGTAACGAAACAGGCATAGGAAACTCCCCATTAATTAATTATTTACCCAACGAACACCACTAAAGCGGGCTGACTCGTGCAGTCAGTCCGCGAAAAGTAAGCAAGAGATCAAGACATCAGGATGGTGAAACGGGCCGCTAAACCCGTCGCAAAGTACATTGCTGCGTTAATTCATTTGTTAGCGCAATGTTGTATCTTGCCAACAGAAATACCACGCAGATCACACTTTTGACCAGTTAGAGGCCGGATCGACGGCACAAAATGCTATGAGGATTTCCTTAACCCACTGATAAACAATAAGTTAGAAGATGTGTGGAAATGTTTCAAAAATTAGCATTATCCCCCGGTCATCACCCAGCGCGGATTACCGGCAAACCACGCCACCAGAAAATCGAGCAAGGCGCGCAAAGCCGCTGGCATCTGGCGGCGCGAAGCATAAATGGCATAAATCCCCAAGGTCTGCGGCTGCCATTGCGGCAACAGCGCGACCAGCTGCCCGCTGGAAATCAGCGGCGCGGCGGAGTAAGCAGGCTGCATCACAATCCCCGCCCCTTCTACAGCCCCACTCAGCAGCACTTGCGACTCATTGGCGCTGAGATTGCCACTCACCGGTATCGCCAGCTTTTCTCCCTGACGCTCCAACTGCCACAGGCTTTTGCCGAAATAGCTGTAGGTCAGGCAGTTATGCAGCGCCAAATCCTCCGGCTTTTGCGGCGTGCCGTGGGCCGCCAGATAGGCCGGAGAGGCGCAAATCACCGAGGCACACTCGGCCAGCGGACGGGCAATCAGGTTCGGGTCGAGATCATTGGTGATACGCAGCGCCAGATCGATACGATCCTCCACCAGATTGATCGCCTTACTTTCGAGTTGCAGATCAATACTCACCTGCGGATGCAGCCGCAAGAACTCGGTCACGGCAATCGCCACCGCCCCCTGCCCGAAGGACTGAGAGCAGCTCAGGCGCAGCAGGCCGCGCAGCGCGTCGTCTTCGCTCTCCCCCGCGCAAGCCATTTCCGCCGCCACCGACAGCATTTTCCGGCAGCGCGCCAGCGTGTTCTCTCCGGCATCGGTCAGGCTGAGTTTACGCGTCGTTCGGTGCAGCAGCCGCGCGCCGGACCACTTCTCCATCTCTGATAAATAGCGCGTGACCATGGCGCGAGACATATTCAGCGACTCGGCGGCGCTGACCATACTTCCACGCTCGACAATGGCGACAAAGACTTCTGCTGCGGTGATCCTGTCCATATTATTCATCCGATTTACGCAATAAACAGTTGCGCATTATCCGGTTTTTCTCTCGATTTATGCAACGTAAAGTAACCGAATTAACCCGCGTTATTTGGCGACATCGCCCAACCTCTGAGGACACATTATGCGCCTGAAAAAATTGGCAATTACCGCCGCACTCTTACTGGGCACCAGCCTGACCGCTCGCGCCGCAGACCTGAAATTAGACGTCTACAATCCGGGGCAAAACAGCATTTTTGCCGTTTCGTCAGAGATAGTCACCGGCGAAAAAGACGCGGTGCTGATTGATGCCCAATTCCAGCGCAATGATGCGCAAAAGCTGGTGGAGATGATCAAAGCCAGCGGAAAGAACCTGACCACTATCTATATTAGTCAGGCTGACCCTGATTTCTATTTCGGTCTGGATACCCTGCACGCCGCCTTCCCTAATGCCAAGATAGTCGCAACTCAGGCCACTATCGATGAAATCAACGCCACCAAAGCGGGCAAAGTGGCATTTTGGGGTCCGCAGTTGAAAGACAACGCGCCAAAAGCGGTGATTGTGCCTGAGCCGCTGACAGGCAATTATTTCGAGCTGGAAGGCAAAAAGTTTGAAATCAAAGGGCAAACTCCTGCCCGCACCTTTGTTTGGATCCCAACGCTGAAGGCCGTCGTTGGCGGCGTTATTGTCGATGGCAACACCGAACACCTATGGGTGGCAGATACCCAAACGCCGGAATCACGTAAGGCCTGGATTGCCACGCTCGACCAAATCGCGGCACTGAAACCGACAACCGTAGTACCGGGCCACTTCCTGCCCGGCGCGGCACAGACGCTGAAATCCGTTGAGTTCACCAAGCAGTACTTGCAGACGCTGGAGAAAGAACTGCCAAAAGCCAAGAATGCGCAGGCGCTGGTTAAAGCCATGAAAGGACATTACCCGGCATTAAAAGGGGATGAGTCATTAGAAATGAGCGCCAAAGTACTGAAAGGCGAAATGAAGTGGCCGCAGTAAAATAAGATTATTTAGGATAAAATCATTTGATGGGTCCGCGAAGTCGGGCCCACTTTTTTAACTAAAAACATAACCGCTTTAATGCACAATAATTAGCTGCCAGATAAGAATACGCCTTGGAAAATACCCCTTTATCCTGCCTTGCCACCCTTCTTAGGAATTTTCCCGCTCAATTATCTCAAATTGCTAAATCTTCAAATTTCGAAAAAATGGAGTTTGCAGGGTTATTTCTCCATAAATTTCCGGCAGTAAGGCAAATAGTGCTCATCAAAGAGAGATAATGTTGTTTTAGCCCCGAGTGAGACTTCCAACAGCAACAGGCTCAGAAAACTCTTACTTCCAGCCATTAAAAAATCAGAATGCAATTATCTTGTTGTTTATTCTGCACATTTAATTAATTATGTTCAGTATTATCTTAGTTCGCAATCACTTCAAACGATCATTGAAAGACTTTTAATCGTTAAAACCTATTGAAAACGATCCCAAGCATCGGGTTAAACGATTTGTTTAGAACTTTATATAATTTATATTGATTGTTAATTATTCATAAAAAACTAACCGCCCTTTTGTACAGAAAACTATTTTCTGTGCGTGAGCTTTATGCTTTCCGAAAGGTGGTTTTTCTCTGTGTGAATCGCCTTTTCGAGTGGATTATTTGTGTTACATGGAAGGCTATCATGCCAAGAGTTATTATCTGGAGTGAATGTCAATATACTAAACTGGCGCTAGAAACGCTTATTCTAAAGTTGCCTTTCCACGTTGATGTTTTAACTCTCCCACAAAATAAAAACAGTATTACTTTCGACTCTTCCGATTATTTCATTCTCGATCCCGCAGATAAAAGTTTTTCCCGATGCTATGAGTTTTTATTACAGCATCACGAGAGAATGGATGATAACCGGATGATTTTTTATTCGGAGTCGCTTGACGCCACCATCATGTCCACCTTGCTCAAAAGAGGCATTCGTTCTTTTTCTAAAAACAATAACTTACAAGAGACAAGCAACTTAATTACCAAGTTTATCTTGCTGAAGGATATTTCAGATTTATGCGATCAGCACTTCTTGTTGATCACTAAAATGGAAATAAAAATTCTTTCCATGCTGGTCTCAGGTGTTTCTATCCGCGATATCTCGATGATATTAAAAAGAAGCATCAAAACGGTCAGTGCGCATAAATGCAATCTATTTAAAAAAATAGGCATAACGAATAATCAGGAACTATTCTTTCTCTTTAACCATAGCGTTGCAGATATGACCGCGCTTTAGGGCGAACAGTCTTGCAACGCGGCAAAAACGAGCCGTCATAAATATAGAGAAAAGAAGAATGGATCCAGCTTCGGCGTCAGAGTTCTATTTTGTTTACGAGCCTATCATCAGCCCAGCCGGTAATGTGCTGGGGTTTGAAATGCTCACGCGGCAAAATTCGCTCAATGGGCCCTGCGCCAGCATTGAGCATCTATTTTCTCAGCTGCACGCCGAACATAAGTTCGATATTTTTTACACGCAATTGAATACGCTCAGCCATCAAGCCGAGTACTTTTTGGAACACGGCTTGAGTGTCTCTTTGAATGTCGATATTGAGATTGCCGAAGGCATTATTCGCTCGGTGGCCTTAACCAACAGACTCAAACGCATGGGTTTTATTCGTTTGGAAATCAACGAGCACTTCGCCGAACTCTTTCACCCTCGCCCCCAGCCCCTGCTCAACCACCTGGCTGCCTGCTGCCCACTTTGGCTAGACGACTTCAGCGCCGACCACCAGCGTTTGCTGCCCGCCACGCTCAAGCAATTCGAGTGCATTAAGGTGGATAAACATTTCTTTTGGCAGCACCAAGGCAGCGAGGAGCTGAAGTCAGTGGTTCAGCAGCTTGGCCGCAGCTGTCAGGGCGTGATTGTCGAAGGGGTGGAAACCTCCGAGCAGCTCAGAGGTTTGAAATCGATGAATATCAAGGGGATGCAGGGTTATTTGTGGCCCGCCCGATTCCAACATAACTTAGAAAGTCACGTCAGTATCAGCTAACTAAGGCTGCACGCGGACGAAAGTTCCGGCAGCCTGTACGTTCATGCCAAAGCCGCAGTCTCCGTCGGTATGCAGCCTGACGGCTTCTGGTGCGAATTCCATGCTCACCTTGCACTCGCCGCCGCCCGCGTTCTGATCATCAGCCTGATTGTATACAGCCTTGCCGTCTTTCACGGCGGTCACTACCGAGAATTCGCCGGTATTCGGGCCGTAATAGAGCGACATCAGCCCCATGTACATGCCGCTGAAATCGATTTTGAATTGAGCTTCTTCAGCTTTGACATCCACTTCATTCCAACTGCCGTATCCGGCATATTGCCAATACTGCCCGGCAACGCTTGGTGCGGCGGGCAAGGCATCAAGCTGAGGTTGGATCTGGCTGAGGTTAAATTGTGATTTTTTGTCATCCGGCGCCAGCATCAGCCAGGCTTTGGCTTTGCGAAATTGCCCCTGACGAATATAAGTCAGCGCGATGTTGTTGTAGGCCGTGGCGATGGTGTCCTGCGGCTTGTGGCAGAATTCGCTCCATGCCACCTGATCGCGGAACAGCTCGCGCGCTTTGTCATAAGCGCCTTGCTGATAAGAGACTTTCCCCGCCGCCGCGTAAATTCCGGCTTTGAGGCAATCTTTCTCAATATCCGGCTCATCGATTTTCGCCAACGCCTGAAGACTGACAGAACAGCCCGCCACCAGCAGCAAACTCAACCCCAATTTCATCAAACACCTTTTTCTTATAACCAAATGGAACTTTTTGCAGGAAAAACATCCTTACATGTGTGCCATTGCCCTCTCGCGCTGGCTGACCCATTCTGGGATGATTACGCATTCACAACATGAAAACATTGAAACATGGCTATTTATGACTAATAAACCTGGGAAATCGGCACCTTGGCGTGCTGTCTGGCAGTTAATTAAGCCTTATTGGCTTTCCGAAGAGAAGTGGCGTGCCTGGGGCATGTTATCCGCCATCGTTATCCTCTCTTTAGCCGGCGTCTATCTGAGCGTCCAACTCAATGAATGGAACAGAGTCTTTTACGACGCGCTGCAAAACCGCAATTACCCCGTTTTCAAAGCCCAGCTGTTTAAATTCACCTGGCTTGCACTGATTTTTATCGTCATTGCCATCTACAAAGTCTATCTGACCCAAGGCCTGCAAATGAGCTGGCGTCGCTGGATGACCGAAGAGTATATGGACAAGTGGCTGGGCAATCACGCCTATTATTACACGGAGTATCAGCATCAGGTCGATAACCCCGACCAGCGTATTGCTGAAGACCTCAACGCGCTGACCAGCGGCACCCTTTCGCTGGTGCTTGGCCTGCTATCCAGCGTGGTCACCCTGTTCTCCTTTGTGTTTATTCTGTGGTCCATCAGCGGCCCGCTGACCTTTATGTTCTCCTCCCATGAATTCACCATTCCGGGCTATATGGTCTGGTTCGCCCTGCTCTACGCGGTGGTCGGCTCGGTGATTGTCTGGTGGGTGGGTAAGCCATTGGTTCGTTTAGGGTTCAACCAAGAATGGTTCGAAGCGAACTTCCGTTTTGGCCTGATCCGTATCCGCGAAAACAGCGATGCTATCGCGCTTTATCACGGTGAGAAGAGTGAACGCGACCAGCTGAGCAGCAAGTTTGAATCCATCAAAACCAACTGGTGGTCGATCATGAAAGTGACCCGTCGCCTCAACGTGGCCTCCACTTTCTATGCCCAGTTCGCCAACATCTTCCCGATTCTGGTGGCTTCGCCGCGTTACTTCTCCGGCGCAATCCAGATGGGTTCTTTGATGCAAATCTCCTCGGCCTTTGGTCAAGTGCAGGGCGCACTGTCGTGGTTTATCGGCGCCTTCACCGATTTAGCCAGCTGGAAAGCCTGTGTTAACCGTCTGGCCGGTTTCAACGCCGCCATCGATCAGGTGAACGCCCAGCCGCGCGGCATTGACGTGCGCGAGTCCGATAAAGTGGATCTGCAACTCGACGATTTGACCCTCAAGCTGCCAAACGGCACCGCGCTGTTCAGCAATGTTTCCGCCAGCCTGCAAGCCGGTGAGCGCGTGCTGGTTGCTGGCCCGTCTGGCTGTGGTAAGTCCACCCTGCTGCGCGCTATCGCCGGTATCTGGCCTTACGGCGCGGGCAGCATTCACCTCGCCGCAGGCAAGAGTTATCTGTTCCTGCCGCAGCGCAGCTATATTCCGATTGGCACCTTGCGCGAAGCCCTGAGCTATCCGCAATCGGACCGTGAATACACTGACGACCAGCTGAATACCGTGCTGGAGCAGTGCTGCCTGCCGCATCTGCAAAGCGTGTTGGATGACTATGCCAACTGGAGCCAGCGCCTGTCGCCGGGTGAGCAACAGCGCCTGTCGTTTGCTCGCGCGCTGCTGATTAAGCCTGCCATCCTGTTCCTCGACGAAGCCACCAGCGCGCTGGATGACGAAACCGAGCAGCGCATGTACAGCCTGTTAGTCAGCGAATTGCCGGACACCTCGGTGGTCAGCGTGGCGCACCGCAACACCGTCGCCAAGTACCACCAGCACTGCTGGCGCTTCAAACGCAGCGAAGAGGGCGGCAGCCACTTCTCGGCGTCCGCATTACTGCCTGAATAAGCTTTAACACTCGCCTTCCTTGCCTCTTTCCGCTCCAACGCGGGGAGAGGCAAGTCAAAACCCATCCTAGCGCACAAATCTCCGCCTCAAATTTGTTCAATTGTATACCCCGCTATACAATTAATTTTGACAACCGGAGGGCTGATGAAAATCGACAAAACCTCGTTCGTACCGCTTTATCTACAAATAGAACAGCAGCTTACTGAACGGATCAGCGCTGGAGAGATTAAACCCGGTGACCCGATCCCCACCGAAGCCGCGCTGTGTGACATTTATGGCGTCTCGCGCATGACCGCGCGCAAGGCGGTGGACTATCTGGTGCGCCAAGGTCGAGTCGAACGTTTTCGCGGGCGTGGCACCTTCGTGGTGAAAAAAGCCCTGACCCGCAAGGTGAATCTGCCTCTGGACAGGCATCTGACGTCGAGCGAGCTGGCGGTCGAAATCAACGCGCCGATTGAAAACCGCGTGCTGGCTTTCGAACGCGTTTTAGCCACGCCAGACGTCGCTAACGCGCTACAAGTGCCTGTCGGCACCGCCCTGCACTATATGGTGCGCCTGCGCCTGCTGGGGGAGGAACCTTTTGTTTACGAGCAGTGCTGGCTGCTGGCGGACCTGTTCCCCGACCTCACGCCGCAGCATCTGCAAACCTCGAAATACGCTTATTTGCGCTCCAAAGGCTATGAACCGGCGGGCAGCAATAAGCAGATATCGGCAGAACTTCCCGCCAATGAAATCCGTCTGGCCCTGCACCTGTCGCGCGATGAACCCGTGCTGCACGCCCACGCCATCTCCGAGTTCACCGATGGCACGCTGTTTGAAGTCTCGGACGTGTATTACAACCAGAAGCACTACAGCTTCAGTATTCGGGCCAGAGTCAAAGGCAAAGAGCAAAAATAAAGGCTGACCCGAGAGCCAGCCTTCTTCCTTCCACGCTTCCTTCAGCGGGCGTTAGCTAATCCCTGACAGCTCGGCTTTCACCAGATTCGCCACCTGCTCGACCTGCGGGCCATAAATCACGTGTACGTCATTGTCAGTCACCCGCTTCACCCCCATCGCGCCAGTTTTCAGCAACTTGTCATCTTGCACTTGCGACATATCTTTGACCTTCACGCGCAGGCGGGTGAAGCAGCAATCCACCTGAGAGATATTGCCTTCGCCGCCCAGCCCCAGAATGATCTCTTTGGTCTTCTGATTGCCTTCGGCAGGCTTGGCGCGCTCTTCGGCATCATTCTCATCTTCACGCCCCGGCGTTTTGATCTGCATGCGTAAGATCACCCAGCGGAAGCTGAAGTAGTAGATCGGCGCGTAGATGATCCCGAGGATCAGCGGGTACCACCAGTGGGTTTTCGCCCCACCGAGCACGCCGAAGATCAGGAAGTCGATCGCCCCGCCCTGCACGTTGCCGATCATCACGTGGAACATCTGCATCAGCACAAATGAAACCCCGGTCAGCACGGCGTGCAGCACGTAGAGCACCGGCGAAACAAAGATAAAGCAGAACTCCAGCGGCTCGGTGATCCCCGTGGTGAAGGAGGCCAGCGCCCCGGCCAGCATCAAGGCTTTCACCCGCCCTTTATGCTCTGGCCGCGCGCAGTGATACATCGCCAGCGCCGCCGCAGGCAGCCCAAACATCATCACCGGGATTTTCCCTTGAGCCAGGAAGCGCGTGGCCTGCTGGGTCACGGTATCGGTAATAGCGCCGGGATTGGCGAGCGAGGCGTTGAAGATATTCAGCGCGCCAACGATGCTCTGGTTGTCCACCGTCGTCACACCACCAATTGGCGTAAAACGCACGGTTTCATTGATGATATGGTGCAAGCCGGTGGGGATCAGCAGCCGTTCGGAAGTGGCATAAATAAAGGTGCCAATCTCGCCGGTGCGCCCGATCAACTCCCCCACCCACTGAATGCCCTCGGCGATGGTCGGCCAAACCAGCGACATCAGCACGCCGACAATTGGCAGCACCAGCACGGTAATAATCGGCACAAAGCGCCGCCCGCCGAAGAAGGCGATGGCCGTCGGTAAGGTTATGGTGTAGAAGCGATTGTGCAGCCACATGGTGATCAAACCGACCAGCACCCCGCCCAGCACGCTCATGTTATAGGTGAAAATACCCAGCGTTTGGGTGAACTCGGCGGCGTAGATCATCGCCTCACTTTGCGACATTCCCTGCGCAGTAAGGTGCGCCACGCTGATGGTGTCCGGCGTAATGTTCTGCGCCAGTAAGCTATAATTAACCCCAACGTGCAGCCCCACAAAGCCGATCACTGCGGAGAAAGCCGCGGTGGCTTTCTCTGCATTGGCCAGCCCCATTGCCGTCGCAACGGCAAAAAACAGTGGCAGGTTGGCGAACAGCGCTCCGGAAACCTGACGAATAAAGCCGATCACCAGCTGCAAAGATTTTATTTCAGCGAAAGCTTCGCCCGTTACCGCCGGGTTCTGCAACGCCGCCGCCAGCCCCAAAAATATCCCGGCTGCCGCGATCACCGAGATCGGCGTCATCAGCGCTTTACCCAGATCATGGATTTTGCTGCCTAATTTGATCATCCGTTTCCCTCAATCAGTTGGCGAAAAAAGAACCACCTATTGAGTAAAGACCATAATGTATAGTTGTATAGACATAATGGCCGAGAGTATGAATGGGATCACAGTTTGGGGGGAATGAGTAAAACAAGGATGAAACAGGGTTAAGCCGGAAACTGCGTGAAGGTCTTAGAGGGTTTCCGGCTGAAAGTACGCCAAGAGCTGACCTTATTTTTAGACTTCAGCCGTTGCGTTGAAATGTTCTTTTTCGTGAGCTTCAATCTCCACTGCAACTTTTTTCCTACGCATAATTTTGACGATAAGCCTTCCCTGTTCATCAAAATATCGGCTCGGCCAAATGACGCTAGGAGGTAATTTCAAAGCATCAGCAATGATTTTCTCGCCTTTAGGCCATGACCTAGAGAGTGCATTAGCCAATGTCGAAGAACTTAGCCCCGAAGCTCTAGATACTGCCGCAAGTGTGGTACCACTTTTTCGTAACGCAGCAATAATGTCAGCCTGATGCCAGTCGCAAGCAGTTATCTTTCTTTTCATAGTGATGTCCTTTTCAGTTAAGTTGCTCATCGAGCACCAACCCAATGATTATCCTGTTTTGGGATATTACAGTAAAGCGATGATATTCGTTTTTGGGATTTTTTTATAACGAGTATTTTTGATGGCTTCGATTTATAACAGTGATTATCAGGAAGTGATTGGTCTGCTGAAGAAAGCAAGACAGGACAAAGGGATCACACAAGTTCAACTGGCGGAACTGCTCGGAAAACCGCAATCTTTTGTCGCTAAATTCGAAAGTGGCGAACGCAGGTTAGATGTTGTTGAATTCGCTCGCATTGCAAAGTTGTTAGATGTGAGCGCACTGGAAACACTTAATAAAATCTTTAAATAAAAGCTCAGTGATTTTCTATTAATTTTTAACTACACATTATCTCTACAAGGAAATTCTATGAATTGGGATTGGAGTGAAGAAGTTCAATATTTAAATGAAACATTACCTCCCGATAATCTAGACCGTGCAAAATATGCCAAATTCCTTTACGAAGTTGCGGCGAAGCGAGGAGAAACTTCGAACTTAGTTATTAATATCAATGCCGAATGGGGCGCTGGTAAAACGCATTTTACTCGTCGATTGGCACAAACCATTCAAGAAAAACATCCAACAGTATATGTTGATGCCTGGAAGCAGGATTTTTCTGATGATCCTTTACTCGCTATATTTTCTTGTATTTCAGAACAACTCGGAAATCAATCTGATAAATTCATTTCACTAATGAAGAAAACTGAAAAAAAAGTAGGAATACTTTTAAAAGGTGTAGCACCGGCTGTGGTTCAAGGAATAATCAAAAAAACCACCGGTATTGATGATATTTCTGAGATAGCAAAAAGTTTAACAGAAAATATGATTGAACTGCATAAAGAAAAAAGTGCTGTAATCGAGGATATAAAAAAAGATTTATCCGAATGGGTTCAATTTATAAAACAAAAAGATGCAATGAAAAAGGACCTCCCTATTTTTATATTTATTGATGAATTAGATAGATGCAGGCCGAGCTATGCCATTGACCTTCTTGAGATTGTAAAACATATATT
Source organism: Ewingella americana ATCC 33852 (assembly GCF_000735345.1). GTDB lineage: Bacteria > Pseudomonadota > Gammaproteobacteria > Enterobacterales > Enterobacteriaceae > Ewingella > Ewingella americana. Next base: position 102,532 of record NZ_JMPJ01000065.1, read on the forward strand.
TGATGTTAAAGGAATGGTTTTCTTCATATCAACTGACACCGCACAATTACAGCATTCGATAAAAGTTGTTTACGGACAAGGATTTGATGCACAACACTATTTAGGCAGATTCTTTGATCGAAGGTTTATCTTGGCAGCACCAAAAATAAATAAACTTTTGATGCAAAAAACAGCCAGCAATTTCATTAATGAATTTTCAATAAAAACGGAGAAGCTCACACCAAAACCATTAAGTATTGAAAACTTCATCACAACACTTTCTAATATATTTGAAGGTCTTGAAGTAAACCTCAGAGATTCAATAAAATATTATGATAAGTTATGCGACATAATAATCACCGAGGAAAGATATTATGACCCATATCTATTATTACTTTTGATGTTTATTTATGATAAAGAAACGGATTTATATTTAAAAATAAAGAGCAAAAATGAAGACAATTTCAAAGCAAACGATTTATTAGCGTACCCCAATAAATTATCATATTCCTTTAATAAAGAGCTCACTCTAAAAATAGACATTTCTGAAGAATCAACAGGTGTAATGTCTCTTTATGATCGAAGTGAAGGAAATGGATATAAATACAACATACCAAACAACAACGGCGTCGTTAATAGATCGTTCGAGCTAAGAGAATATTTAATAACATCCTTAAGCATAGCAAAAGCAGAAAATGCAACAAGTGAATATATCGATGAGTATGGAAATAATGTAACTGAAAGATGGATGTCAGGTGAAATTGAGAATGACAATAGTGTTGACATGTTTTTAAAATTGAGTTGGGCTTTTAGAAAAGATAACTCACTAGATCTTAAATTTGATGACTACTTTGATCTAGTTGAGCTATCAACAATATTGAATTAGGCAACAATATATTAAACTAGGCGCAGAATACTGTGCCTAGTACATCGCCTCCTGCTTCAACGACTACACGCTGCGCTTCATCTCCTTATGTTAAAATTGTTAAAAATATTACTACCCATAAAAGCCCTACTTTTACCGCGCCTCTCCCAGCGCGGGTTAATCAAGACTCTTTAAGGAAGCACTATGGCTATCTCTCGCCGCGATTTTCTCAACGGTGTGGCTATTACCGTCACTGCCGGCATGACGCCGTGGCAGGCGCTGCAAGCCTCGCCGCAAACTGCGACGCAAACTCTCTATTACCCGCCTTCATTGACCGGCCTGCGTGGCAACCATCAGGGCTCTTATGAGGCGGCGCACCTGCTTGGGCGCGAAGGTAAAAAAGTGGATCCTTCAAGCTTGCCGATTGAGGGTGAGTTTGACTTGGTGATTGTCGGCGCGGGCATTAGCGGGCTGGCGGCGGCGTGCTTCTGGCAGGAGCAGCATGGCAAGCAGCAGCGGATCCTGCTGCTGGACAACCACGATGACTTTGGCGGCCACGCCAAGCGCAATGAGTTCCATGTCGAAGATAAAACTATTCTCGGCTATGGCGGCAGTGAGTCTTTCCAGTCGCCGCGCACCAATTTCAGCCCGGTGGCGATGGGCCTGCTGAAGACGCTGGACGTTGATATCGAGCGCATGGCGAAAGACTTCGACCAGACCTTCTACCCGGACCTGCACCTTAGCCGTGGCGTCTATTTCGACCGCAAAAACTTCGGCGTGGATAAAATCGTCAGTGGCGATCCGGGCCGCGCCGTGGCCGATGATATCCCACCAGAGCGCCTCAACGGCCGAGATATCAGCGACTTTATCAGCGACTTCCCGCTGTCGGAAGCTGACCGTAAAACCTTGATTGCGCTGCATACGGAGTCGAAAGATTATCTGGCGGGCATGAGCAAAGAGCAGAAAATCGAGTGGGTTGATAGCCACAGCTATACCCAGTTCCTGCGTGAAAAGGTGGGCTTGAGCGAAATCGCCATTCGCTACTTCCAGCAGCGGACCAACGATTTTCAGGCCGTGGGCATTGACGCCACCTCGTGCAGCGACGCGCGGATCTGCGCCCTGCCGGGTCTGGAAGGCATGGGCTTGCCGCCGCTGGATGCCGAATCCCTCGCCGACCTCGACGAGCCTTACATCTTCCACTTCCCGGACGGCAACGCCGGTCTGGCGCGGCTGATGGTGCGCCATCTGATCCCCGAAGTAGCGCCGGGCAGCACCATGGACGACGTGGTGTTGGCGAAATTTGATTACAGCCAGCTCGACCGCGAAGGCGCGCCGGTTCGCCTGCGCCTGAACAGCACCGGCATGCACGTCGAAAACATTGAGCATCAGGGCAAGCCAGCGGTGGAAGTGACCTACATGACCGGCAGCAAGCTGCACCGCGTGCGCGCCGGGCAGGCGGTGATGGCCGGTTACAACATGATGATCCCTTATCTCGTGCCGGAAATGGCGGAAGAGCAAAAGGCCGCGCTGAAGGAGAACGTCAAAGCGCCGCTGGTCTATTCCAAAGTGGTGATCCGCAACTGGCAGCCGTTCATCAAGCTCGGGGTGCATGAGATTTACTCCCCCGCCGCGCCCTACAGCCGCGTCAAGCTCGACTATCCGGTCAATATGGGCGGCTACCAGCACCCGCGCGACCCGAACCAGCCGATTGGCCTGCACATGGTTTACGTGCCGACCCTGCCGGGCAGCGGCCTCAGCCCACGCGAGCAGTCGCGCAAGGGCCGGGCTTTATTGCTGGGCACCTCGTTTGACGCCCACGAGAAGATGATCCGCGAGCAGCTGCAAGGAATGTTCGGCGAAGCCGGTTTTGACCATCAGCGCGACATCATGGCGATCACCGTCAATCGCTGGTCCCACGGCTACTCCTACTTCCTCAGCGGCATGTTTGATGATGAAGCCGAAGCGCAGAAAACCATTCAGCGCGCCCGCCAGCCGGTCGGTCGCATCACCATTGCCAACTCCGACGCAGACTGGAGTCCGTACGCCAACTCGGCCATCGATCAGGCATGGCGCGCGGTCAACGAACTGACCGCTATGAAGAAGGTGAACGCATGAAAAAGTTGATGATGTTTACCGCGCTAATGCTGGCTAGCTCCTCGGCGCTGGCGATGTCCGATGGGGAATATGTCGCCAAAGCTGCCGACTGCGCCGCCTGCCACACTACGCCGCAGGGCCGCGACATGGCGGGTGGGCTGCGCTTTGCCACGCCGATTGGTGATATCTACTCCACCAATATCACGCCAGACAAAGCCGCCGGTATCGGCAATTACAGCTTTGACGATTTCGATAAGGCCATGCGTAAAGGCATTGCCAAAGACGGCCATCCGCTCTACCCGGCCATGCCTTACACCTCCTACGCCAAAATGAGCGACAAGGACATGCGTGCACTCTACGCCTATTTGATGGATGAGGTGAAACCGCAGCCAGACGCCAATCGCGAGAATCCAATCAGCTGGCCACTGTCGATGCGCTGGCCGCTGCGGGTGTGGAACTCGCTGTTCCTCTCCTCAGGTGAGTTCAAGCCACGGGCCGACCAGAGCTCGGAGTGGAATCGCGGCGCGTACTTGGTGCAGGGCGCGGGGCACTGCGGTGCCTGCCACACACCACGTGGCTGGGCGCAGCAGGAGAAAGCCGAGGATGAAAGCGACGCTAAATTCCTCAGCGGTGGCGAGCTGGACGGCTGGTACGCCCCTTCCCTGCGCGGCATAAAAGGCAGCCAGCAAGAGCTGGTCACCCTGCTGAAAACGGGCCGCAACACCCACGCGGCGGTCAGCGGGCCGATGGGCGAAGTGATCACCAACAGCACGCAGTTCATGACCGACGCCGACCTCAACAGCATGGCGATTTATCTGTTGAGTCTAAAAGCGGAGCCAGCTGGGTCCCCGGCGAAACCGGCAACTGTCACCGCCAACGGCCAGCAGACCTATGCCCGCTACTGCTCGACCTGTCACGGCACGCAGGGCGAAGGTCAAGACTTCAACATTCCCGCGCTGGCGGGCAATGTGACGGTCACCTCGCCAAATCCACAAACCCTGCTGCGGGTTATCCTCAATGGCGGGCAGACGCCGGTGACCGCCGAGCATATGTCGAAAACCATGCCAGGATATGGCTGGGCGCTGAACGACCAGCAGGTGGCGGAGCTGACCAATACGCTGCGCGGCAGCTTTGGCAATCAGGCCGAAGCGGTTACCACCGAACAGGTGAAAGCGGCACGCGACGCTGCTAAATAAGCCGAGTAATAAAAGCAAAAAGGCCAGCTCAGTGCTGGCCTTTTCTTTGGCTGAATCTAGCCCGTTACTGGCCTACATCGCCATTCCAGCCGCCACCCAGCGCGGCAATCAGCTTAACGCTGGTCACCATCTGGGTGCTGAGCAGTGACAGAACGTTCTGCTGCTGGCTGAGGCTGGTGTTCTCGGTGGTGGCGACGTCGAGATAGTCGATCATCCCCGCCTGATACTGGTTGTAAGTCACTCGCGCCGACTCCTTGGCAGCATCGGCGGCGCGCTGCTGGGCCAGCGTCTGGGCATCCAGCGTGCGCAGCTCGACCAGATAATCTTCCACCTCTTGCAACGCCCCTAACACGCTCTGGCGATAGGCCGCCACCTGCGCGTCATAGGCCGCCTCGGCCTGCGCCACGCGGCTGCTGGTTGCGCCGAAATCGAGCACCGTCTGGCTCAGTTCCGGCCCCAACGACCAGACGCGGTTCGGCAGGGAGAACAAGTTGTGGAAGGCGTCGCTGGCAAAACCGCCGCTGGCGCTGAGGGTCAGATCCGGGTAGTAGGCCGCAGTCGCCACACCCACCGCCGCATTGGCCGAGGCCATATTGCGCTCGGCAATGGCGATATCAGGACGGCGCTGCAACAGCTGTGACGGCAGGCCCGGCGGGATCGACGGCAGGGTGAATTTGATCTCCCGCGCGGTCAGGGTGAACTGTGCCGGAGGCTTGCCAATCAGCACCGCGATGGCGTGCTCCAACTGGGCACGCTGCCACTGGGCTTCCAGCGCCGAGGCGCGGGTGCTTTCCAGCTGAGTTTGTGCCTGAGCCAGCGTGGCGCGCGAGGTGTTGCCGCCTTCATACTGGTTCTGGATCACCGTCAGGTAGCGCTCGTAGGCGGCAATGCTGCGCTGATAGAGCGCGATTTGCTCATCCATCACCCGCAGTTGGAAGTAGTCCTGCGCCAGCTCAGACTGGGCGCTCAGCGTGGCGTTCGCCAGCTCGGCCTTGCTGGCCTGCGCGCTGGCCCGATCCTGCTCCTCGGTGCGACGCAGTTTGCCCCAGAGATCCAGCTCCCAACTGGCGCTGAGCTTGGCCGACTGCTGCTTGGTCACCGCCTGCGCCGTGCCGCTGCGCGTGCTGTCTCCAGTGGCGCTAATGGTCGGGAACAGCCCAGCGCGCGCCTCAGAAACCAGCGCCTGCGCCTGACGATACTGCGCGGCGTACTGAGCGACGTTCTGGTTGGAAATCTGCACCTGACTCAGCAAAGAGGACAGCTCAGGGTCCTGATACACCGCCCACCAGTCTCCCTTGGTTTGGTTATCCTTCGGGATCGCCGCCGTCCAGCCCTTAGCCTCTTTAAATTCCAAGGAGAGAGGAGCCGAAGGCCGCTGATAGTCAGGCCCGACGGTACAACCCACCAGCAGCAGAGCCAACGCCAGTGGGGCGAGACGGAAAACGGTGGGGCCGGAATTACGCAATGTCATCAAAGTCGTTTCGCTTTTCAATGAATTAGTCATGTGAACCTGCCGATGGCGATGGCTCATGGTGCGGGCGCAGGCGATGCCATAAACGGCGGGTCGCGCGGCTCGAACGGTCCATGTAGAGATAGACCACCGGCGTGGTGAACAGGGTCAGAATCTGACTCAGGGCCAGACCACCGGCGATCGCCAAGCCTAGCGGGCTACGCAGATCGGCGTCACCGCCGCTGCCCAGCGCCAAAGGCAAAGCACCGAAGAAAGCCGCCAGCGTGGTCATCAGGATCGGGCGAAAACGCATCAGGCAGGCTTGGGTGATCGCCTGCTGCGGCGTCAGCCCGAGGCGTCGCTCGGCGTCCAGCGCGAAGTCGATCATCATGATCGCATTCTTCTTCACAATCCCAATCAGCAGCAAGATGCCGATCAGCGCGATCACCGTCAGTTGGGTATTGGTCAGCAGCATCAGCAGCAGCGCGCCCAGCCCGGCGGAGGGCAGCGTGGAAAGAATGGTCAGCGGATGAATGTAACTCTCATAGAGCATGCCGAGCACGATATACACCGCCGCCAGCGCCGCCAGAATCAGCCACGGCATCATGCTTACCGACGAGTCGAAAGCCTGAGCCGTGCCGGCAAACCCGGCCTGAACCGTGTCCGGCAGGCCGATTTTCGCCATAGTAGTTTTGATCAACTGTTGGGCATCGCCCAGCGCCACGCCGTCGGATAAGTTAAACGCCAGCGTGGTGGTTGCCGACTGCCCCTGATGCGCCACCGACAGCGGCGCATTGGCCCCACTAAACGTAGTGAAGGCCGACAGCGGCACCTGCGCGCCACTGTCCGTGACCACATACAGCTGGTTCAGCACGTCAGGATTGCTGGTGTAGTCGTCCGTCAGGTTCATCACCACGTGGTACTGGTTGAGGGTCTTGTAGATGGTGGCGATCTGCCGCTGGCTGAAGGCGTTATTGAGCAGCGTGTCGATCATCTTGACGTTAACCCCCAGCCGGGTGGCCTTGTCGCGGTCAATGTTCAGATAGACTTCCTGCCCGCCGGTTTGCGAGTCGGAATCCACACCGGTCAGCTGCGGCAGCTTCTCCAGCGCGGCTTTAACCTTAGGCCCCCACTCGCGCAGCAGCGAAAGGTCATCAGCCTGTAGGCTGTACTGGTACTGCGCGTTAGCACTGCGCGCGCCGACTCGCAGGTCCTGCGCGGCTTGCATAAACAGCTGCGCCCCGGCCAGTTTGCTGGTTTTGGCCATCAGGCGGTTTGCCACTTGGCTGGCGGTGGCGGTGCGGTCTTTAATGTCTTTCAGGCGAACGAAGAACAGCGCGGTGTTGCGCGAACCAAAGCCGCCGCTGCCCGCCGAACTCATCACCGCGTCCACCGCCGGATCGTCTTGAATGATCTTGCTGTACTCCAGCAGCTTCGGCTGAATCGTCTGGAATGAGGTGTTTTGATCCGCGCGCATCATGCCCATCAACATGCCGGTATCCTGCTCGGGGAAGAAGCCCTTCTCCACCACGGTGTACAAGTAGAAGTTGAGCATAATGGTCAGCAGCAGGCCGAACATAGTGATCAACTGGTGGCGCATCACCCAGCCAAGTGCCGCCGCATAGCCCGCCAGCAGGCGATTAAGCCAGCGCTCGATCAGGCGATAAATGCGCGGCTGGCGCTTTTCCACCGCCGGTTTACGTCGCAGAAAACGGGCGCACAGCATCGGGGTCAGGCTGAGAGAAACCAGCATCGAAATCACCAGCGAGACGGTGAGGGTGACGGCGAATTCGCGGAACAGCCGCCCGAGGATGCCGCCCATCAGCAACAGCGGGATAAACACCGCCACCAGCGAAAGGGTCATCGACAGCACGGTAAAGCTCACTTCCTGCGCGCCTTTGATTGCCGCGCGCACTGGTCCCAGCCCCTCTTCGATATGCCGGGTAATGTTCTCCAGCACCACAATGGCGTCATCCACCACAAAGCCGGTAGCGATGATCAGCGCCATCAGCGACAAATTATCCAGACTGTAGCCCAGCAGGTACATCACCGAGCAGGTGCCGATAAGCGAGACGGGCAGCGCCAGCGCCGGAATGATCACCGCCTGCAGGTTGCGCAGGAAGACGAACACCACCGCGATCACCAGCACCGTGGCTTCCAGCAGGGTCACTTCGGTGGCGCGCAGCGAGCCGGAAATGGTGCCTGAGCGGTCCAGCGCGATGTGCAGTTCGACGTCGCCCGGCAGGTTCTCTTCCATCTGCGGCAAAGCATTTTTAATCGCCTGAATAGTTTCCAGCATGTTGGCCCCAGCCTGCCGCGTCACGCCCAGCATCACCGACGGCGTACTGTTGTAGTAGCCAACGTTGTACTTATCTTCAACCGAATCATAGACATTGGCGACGTCGCTCAGGCGAATGGCCGAACCCTGAATGTAAGTCACAATCAGGGTTTTGTACTGCGCCGCCGTGCTCTGCTGGCCGTTGCCTTCAATCATCCACGACTGGTTCGAGCCTTGCAGCACGCCCTTCGGCAGGTTGGTGGTGCTGTTGGCGATGGCGGCGCGAATGGTGTCGAGCGAGATGCCGTAATGGCTGATCGCCTCCGGGCGCAGGTCAATACGCACGCCGGGAAGCGCCGAGCCGACAATCGAAACCTGCCCCACGCCGTTCACCTGCGCGATTTTTTGCTGCAACTGGCTGGACGCGATGTCATACAGCTCGCCTTTACTGCGCGTGGCCGAGGTCAGGGAGAGCATGATGATCGGCGCGTCGGACGGGTTGGCTTTGCGGTAGGTCGGCAGCGACGGCATGCTGCTCGGCAGCAGCGCCCGCGAGGCATTAATTGCCGCCTGTACGTCGCGCGCCGCGCCGTTGATTTCACGGTCGAGGTCGAACTGCAACACCACGCTGGTGGTGCCCTGCGAGCTGCTGGAGGTCATCTCAGTGACGCCCGCAATCTGCCCCAGCGCGCGCTCCAGCGGCGTTGCTACCGTGGCCGCCATGGTTTCAGGGCTGGCCCCCGGCAGGCTGGCGCTCACCAGAATCACCGGCAGGTCTAACTGCGGCAGCGGAGCCACCGGCAGCAGGCGATAGCCCAGCAGCCCGAGCAGCAGCACCGCGCTGGTTAACAGCAGCGTGGTGACTGGCCGGAAGATGAAAAAGCGCGAGATATTCATCTATTCGCCAGCCTGCTGGTGGTTGAGCTTAGCGGCGCGTTTGCGCTTCAGGCGCGGGTTCCAGCGGGTCGCCAGACGGTCAAACATCAGGTAAATCACCGGCGTGGAGAACAGGGTCAGCACCTGGCTGAAAATCAGCCCGCCGACAATCACCAAGCCCAGCGGCTGGCGCAGTTCAGCACCGGAGCCACTGGCGAGCATCAGCGGCAGTGCGCCGAGCAGCGCCGCCATGGTGGTCATCAAAATCGGCCGGAATCGCAGCAAACAGGCTTGATGAATTGCTTCACGCGGCGACATGCCGTGTTTGGTTTCGGCCTCCAGCGCGAAGTCGATCATCATAATGGCATTCTTTTTCACGATACCAATCAGCAAGATAACGCCAATCAGCGCGATCAGGCTGAACTCGGTATCGGCAAACAGCAGCGAAAGCAGCGCCCCCACCGCCGCCGACGGCAGCGTCGACAGGATGGTCACCGGGTGAATAAAGCTTTCATACAGAATGCCCAGCACCACGTACATGGTCAGCAGCGCGGCGAGGATCAGCCACAGGGTGTTGCCGGTGGCGCTTTCAAACGAGGCGGCGGCCCCCTGATAGCGCAACGTGATGCTGTCCGGCACCTTTAGCTCGGCCATGCTCTGCTTGACGGCGGCCTGCGCCTGCTCCAGCGAATAGCCGTCTTTGACGTTGAAGGAAACCGTCACCGTCGGGAACTGGTTTAACCGCGCCTGCAACAGCGCGCCGGTGCGCATATGGATTTTGGCAATCGAAGTCAGCTTCACCATGCCCGTGGCCGAGCTGGTGGAAGTGCCGGTGTCAGACGCCGAGGTGGTCGACCCCGACGCGCTGGTGGTCGTGGTGCTATTGGCATCGGTAGAGGCCGACGAGGACGAATTGGTATTGCTGGTCGCCAGATAGATGTCGTCGAACGACGCCGGAGACTGCTGATACTGCGGCGCAACTTCCAGCACCACGCGGTACTGGTTCGACTGGGTAAAGATGGTGGACACCAGACGCTGGCCGAAGGCGTTATACAGCGCGGTGTCGACATCCGACGCCGTAATGCCGAAACGCGCCGCGGCGTCGCGGTCCAGCTCGACATAGGCCACCTGCCCCTGATTTTGCAGGTTGCTGACCACGTCGCTGAATTCCGGCAGTTGGCTGAGTTTTTCGGTCAGCTTCGGCGTCCAGGTCACCAGATTTTCACTGTCGGCATCGTCGAGGGTGAACTGGTACTGGCTTGGCGTGACCTGATCGTCCACGGTCAAATCCTGCGAGGCCTGCATGTAGAGCGAAATGCCCGGCACTGAGGCGGTTTCTTGCTTCAGGCGGGCAATAATCGCCGGAGCGCGCTCGTCACGCTGATCGAAGGATTTAAGGTTAATTTGCAGACGGCCGCTGTTCAGGCTGGTGTTATTGCCGTCCACGCCAATGGTGGAGGAGACGCTGTCCACCGCCGGATCCTGCAAAATAGCCGCCGTCAGCATCTGCTGGCGACGCCCCATTTCGCCGAAAGAGACATCCTGCGACGCCTGAGTGATGCCTTGGATCATGCCGGTATCTTGCGACGGGAAGAAGCCCTTCGGCACCACCAGATAGAGCAGCGCGGTGAACACCAAAGTCGCCGCCGCCACCAGCAGAGTGATGCGCTGATGGTTCAACACCACGATCAGCAGACGGTCGTAACCGGCAATCAGTCGGTCAAAAATTTGGCCGCCTTTGCGGTAGAAACGGCTCTGTTTCTCTTCCGGAATGTGGCGCAGCAAATAGGCGCAGAGCATTGGCGTCAGGGTCAAGGAGACCACCATCGACACCAATATCGACACCGCCAGCGTGATAGCAAATTCGCGGAACAGCCGCCCGACCACGTCCCCCATAAACAGCAGCGGGATCAGCACCGCGATCAGAGAGAAGGTCAGAGAGATAATGGTGAAGCCGATTTGCGCCGAGCCTTTGAGCGCCGCCTGCATCGGCGTTTCACCCTCTTCCAGCCGCCGGGTAATGTTTTCCACCACCACGATGGCGTCATCGATAACAAAGCCGGTGGCGACGGTCAGCGCCATCAGCGACAGGTTATTGAGGCTAAAACCGCACAGGTACATCACGCCAAAGGTGCCAATCAGCGACAGCGGCACCGCGACGCTCGGGATAAGCGTGGCCGCCACGTTGCGCAGGAACAGGAAGGTGACCATCACCACCAACGCGATAGAGAGCATCAGCTCGAACTGCACGTCGCTGATTGAAGCGCGAATGGTCTGGGTTCGGTCGGACAAAATGGTGACTTTGACCGAGTCCGGCAGCGCGGCCTGCAAAGTCGGCAGTTGGCGCTTGATGCCATCCACCACCGCAATCACGTTGGCCCCCGGCTGGCGCTGAACGCTGATGATAATTGCTGGCTGTTTGTTGGCCCAAGCCGATAAATATTGGTTTTCCGGCGCTTCGGAGAGCGTGGCGATGTCCCGCAGGCGCAGCGCCGCACCGTTTTGATAGGTGACAATCAGGTTGCCGTACTCCGCCGCGGTGCGCAGCTGGTCGTTGGCGTCAATGGTGATGGAGTGGTGTTTGCCGTCGAAACCGCCCTTCGAGCCGTTAACATTACTGTTGCCAATCAGCGTGTTGATGTCTTCCAGCGTCAGGTTGTGAGCCGCCAGCGCGCGCGGATTGACCTGCACGCGAATCGCCGGTTGATTGCCCCCGGCCAGCGTCACCATGCCGACACCGGAAATCTGCGACAGCTTCAGCGCCACACGGGTATTCACCAGATCCTGCACTTTGGTCAGCGGCAGCGACTCAGAGGTCACCGCCATGGTCAGCACGGCGCTGTCAGCCGGGTTAACCTTTTTGTAGGTTGGCGGGTTCGGCAAATCCTTCGGCAGCAGGTTGTCCGCCGCGTTGATTGCCGCCTGCACTTCCTGCTCGGCAACGTCGAGAGAGAGGTCTAGCGAGAACTTCAGAGTAATAATCGACGAGCCGCTGGCGCTGGTGGAATACATCTGGCTCAGCCCGGCCATTTGCCCAAGCTGGCGCTCAAGCGGCGCGGTAATGCCCGACGCCATCACGTCCGGACTGGCGCCCGGGTAGAGCGTGGTCACCTGAATGGTCGGGTAATCCACCTGCGGCAAGGCCGAGGTAGAGAGCATGTTGTAGGCGAAAATGCCCGACAGCATCACCGCCACCATCAGCAGGATGGTAGCGACCGGCCTTTGGATAAAGAGGCGTGATGGATTCATTTCGACCCGCTGTCTTTGCCGGTAGTGGCCTTATCAACACCGCCTTGTTCAGCGCGCTGTTTTGAGCTTCCGGCCTTGCTGGCTGCGGCTTCATCCTCGGCGCTGGCGGTCACCACCTGCACCTTGCTGCCATTGTTCAGGTGATCAATACCGGTGGTCACCACCTGCTCACCGAGCTGAATGCCGGACAGAATCGCCACTTTGTCGTCGCCGAAGGCCGGGCCTGCTTTCACTTCGCGGCGCTCGACGGAGTTGTCGGCTTTCACCACATAGACGAAGTCACCGTTGCCACTGAGCTGCAAGGCCGCCGCCGGAATAACCGTGGCTTTCTCCAGCGTGCCGACTTGCAGACGCGCGTTAACAAACTGATTCGGATAGAGCTTTTCGTCCTGATTATCAAACAGGGCTTTCAGCTTGATGCTGCCGGTGCTGGTGTCGATTTCATTGCTGATGAACTGCAACTTACCCTGCCCGAGCACCTCGCTGCCGTCTTGGTCAAAAGCAGTGGTCGGCAGCTGCTGCCCGCCACGCAGGGCTTTAAGCAGAGTTTGTAGATTGCTTTGCGGCACGCTGAAGGTGACGGCAATCGGCTGAGTTTGGGTGATGGTGACGATGCCCGTGGTGCTGCCGCTGGTGACCATATTGCCCGGGTCAACCAGACGCAGGCCGACGTGGCCGCTAACCGGGGCGGTGATTTTGGCGAATTCGAGATTGAGCTTGGCGGCGGCGATTTGCGCCTGATCGGCCTTCACCGCGCCGGCGTACTGGCCTGCGGTCGCCATTTGGCTCTCTAAATCTTGTCGAGCTAAGGAGTCTTGCGCGTAGAGTTTCTTATAGCGCGCCAAGGTCAGCTCGGCGCTTTTCGCCAGCGCCTGATTCTGGGCTAAATCGCCCTGATACTGCTCCAGCGTCGCCTGATAACTGCGCGGGTCAATCTGCGCCAACAGCTGCCCCTGCTCCACTTTCTGCCCTTCGGTGAAGTAGACCTTCATCAGTTGGCCATCCACCCGGCTGGTGACGGTCACCGTGGCATTGGCGACCACGGTGCCCAGCGCGCGCAGATACACAGGCACGTCGGCCTGTTCCGCTTTCCCCGCCTGCACCGGCGTTTGCGCCCCGGCCATTGCCGCGCCGTGCATGCCGCCGCGCATTCCACCTCGTCCCGGCCCGGCCTGCTTGTCTGGCGCACCCGAACTGCTGTGATGGAAGGCAAAATACCAAACCAGAATAGCCGCGATAATCACCGCGATGACTAACCACAATCTATTGCGGTTTTTAGGACGAGAAGAGGTATTTGGCAGCATAAAGTTATTGGCTTCGCACTAATAATGAGAAGAAAGCAGCTGAAAACGATCCTTCAACCAGAGAGTTCCGTTACCCGGCATTTATTATCCCGAAAAAACCCTGCGGCTGTTTTAGGACTGCGCAAAGATTGCGTTAACAATTAAGAAAGTATATTTCGGGTGAATGGGTGGAATTCTAACATTGAATTGAACGTAAGTGAGAAAGATTACCAACCGATGACACCATTTTGTGACACTAAAACAGCTTGTCGTAGTGTCATTTTTTGGTATCATCATTGTATGAAAATCATGCCAAGAATTAGGGTTTAAACCATGATGCGCAATACCATTAAAATTGACGGAGTCACGGCTGTCATCACTTTTGATCCGGACATTGAAATGTTTCGCGGAGAGTTTTTAAACCTTAACGGCGGTGCCGATTTTTATGCCGACAGTGTTGAGCAGCTGAAGAAAGAAGGGGCTATTTCCCTGAAGGTGTTTTTCGACGTCTGCAAAGAGAAAGAGATCAATCCGTTTAAATCCTTCAGTGGCAAAGTCACCACCCGACTGTCTCCGGCCTACCATGAAGCGCTGGTTATTGCTTCACAGGCTACAGGTCATTCGATTAATGATCTGCTGAATGAGGGCACCCAGTTGGTGCTGAAGAGATATGAGTATGTAATCTAAACCAACCTTTCCAGCCAGCGTAACGCACCCATTACAGCGCTGAATATCAAATAACAAAAACATTGATAATTTGTATTGTTTCACTCGCCGCCCTGTTGATATGTTGAAGGAAAGTGTTTTTCTCATCATTCTAATTTGAGTTAATAACAGAACTCGGCGGAGAGCTATGAGCGCGAATTTTCCCTCTAAACCGGTTATTGGTGTGACGCTTGATAGTGAAGAGGCTGGAGGCTATGCCGATTTTCCGTGGTATGCGCTGCGGCAAAATTATATGGCGAGTCTGGCTTCTCACGGCGCGGTTCCTTTGGCGCTCCCTCATCACGGCGAATTGGCTGAAGAGTATTTGTCACTTTGCGACGCCATCGTGGTGACCGGCGGCGCGTTTGATGTCTCCCCCGCCCTGTTTAATGAGCAGCAGTCGAGCGACCAGATTCGCCTCAAACCTGCCAGAACCGAGTTCGAAATCGCCATTATCCAAGGGGCAATGCGCCGCAATATGCCCTTGCTGGGTATTTGTGGCGGGCAGCAGCTGTTGGCGGTATTGACCGGCGGTACCCTGCATCAGCATATCCCCGACGCCCTACCTGACGCCCTCGAGCACAGCACCACGGTCGATACCGAGAATGCGGGCGGCAAAAAGCGCGCGCGCCATCAGGTTGAGATTGTAGCTGACACCCTGCTTGCCCGCTGCGTGAAGGCTGCACGCTATGAGGTCAATAGCTCCCACCATCAGGCGGTGAAAAGCGTCGGCGAAGGTTGCCGCGTCAACGCCTTCGCGCCGGACGGGGTTATCGAAGGGATTGAGTGCGAAGGCTACGATTTTTGCCTCGGCGTGCAGTGGCACCCGGAGTATCAGCAACATGAGCAGGACCAGCAACTGTTAGCCGCCTTCGTCAGCGCCGCCACCCACTACCAGCAGACCATGCGCAGCAGCGGTCGGGCGATGGCCTTGGCGATGAACCGTCTGGGCAAGGCTGACGAATGAGCCATTCGCCGTCTGCCGCCACCACCGAGGCGCTCCGTGCGTTGGGCATTGACCCGCAGGTGATTGCTCACCGCACATTGCCGTTTTTCGAGGATGTTGATCCCAGCCATCTGGTGATTGCCGAGACGGACGAAACTGGCAAAGCCCATCGGCTGACGGCCCCCGCCGCCGATGCTTGGCTGACAATGAAACGCGCCGCCGCGCAGGATGGCGTGGAGATCCTATTGGTTTCGGCATGGCGCGATTTGGCTTATCAATCCGGGCTGATTGAGCAGAAGCTGCAAGCCGGACTGTCAGCCGAGAAGATTTTTAGCTCGCTGGCCCCGCCCGGCTGTAGCGAGCACCACACCGGCCGCGCGGTGGATATCAATACTCCCGACTGCGACGAAGTGACCGGCGTTTTCGGCGAAACCGAGGCTTTCCGCTGGCTGAGCGACAATGCATCACGCTTTGGCTTCACCCTCTCCTTCCCGCCGAATAACCCTTGGGGCTTTATTTACGAACCTTGGCATTGGTGCTGGAACCCTTAATCCACCTCGCTTCCCAGCCACTTATTACACAAAACTCCGTTGTTTTTAGTTGAAGCTATTCGTCAATTTATGTATTTTTATGCAAGTTAAGTGCATAAAACAACAAACACAACTGGAGTTACCATGTTTAAGTCCTTTATTCTCGCCGGGTGCCTGCTTTCCTCTCTCGCCACTTCCGCTTTCGCGGCACAGCAAACCTACGTGGTTGGCTCGGGTGGTACTTACCGTCCGTTCGAATATGAAAACAACCAGAAAGAGCTGGAAGGCTTTGATATTGATATCATTAAAGCCATCGCTAAGGCTGAGAACTTCAACGTTAAACTGGTTAACACGCCGTGGGAAGGTATCTTCGCGACGCTGAACTCTGGCGACCGTGACATCATCATTTCCGGCATCACTATCACTGACAAACGCCAGCAGATGGTTGATTTCTCCACCCCTTACTTCCCAGCCGAGCAGTCCATCGTGGTGCCAGCGGACTCTAAAGTGGACTCCGTCGCCGCCTTGAAAGGCCAGAAAGTGGGCGTGGTTAACTCCAGCACCGGCGACATCGTGGTGTCTGATGAACTGGGCAAGAACAGCACAGATATCAAACGTTTCGACAACACTCCACTGATGCTGCAAGAGCTGTCTGAAGACGGTATCGGCGCGGCGGTTGGCGACGTTGGCGTGGTGAAGTACTACATCAAATCCCATCCTGAGAAAGCGCTGAAGCTGGTTCCGGACAGCAAATTCCAGCGTCAGTACTTCGGCATCGCGGTGGCCAAAGGTAACACCGAGCTGCTGGGCAAAATCAACGCGGGTCTGAAAACCATCGTGGCTGACGGTACCTACGCCAAGATTTACGCCAACTGGTTCGATAACAACGTACCAACCCTGCCAACTAAGTAATTACGCATAAAATGGGGGCCAGCTCGGCCCCCAATCAAGGAAAAGCATGACCGGATTTCGTTGGGAGATCATCTCCGAATACGCCCCGCTGTTTGTTCAGGGCGCGTTGATGACCATCAAATGCACCATTATTTGCGTTATTTTGGGCACGACTTGGGGCCTGTTATTGGGTCTGGGTCGTATGGCCCGCGCCGATGATGGTCCGTGGAAACTCATTTTGCGCTTCGCGGTCCAGTGGCCGGTGCGCGTTTACGTCAGCGCATTTCGCGGTACGCCGCTGTTTGTGCAAATCATGGTGGTGCATTTCGCGCTGGTGCCGCTGTTTATCAACCCGCGTGACGGCATTTTAGTCGCCAACGGCCTGATGTCCGCCGACTTCGCTCGCTCCCTGCGTTCGGATTACGGCGCGTTCCTCTCATGCGTGGTGGCTATCACCCTGAACGCCGGTGCCTACGTGTCGGAGATTTTCCGCGCAGGTATTCAGTCAATCGACAACGGCCAGATGGAAGCGTCCCGCGCGCTCGGCATGGGCTGGGGCAAAACCATGCGCAAAGTGATTTTGCCGCAGGCGTTTCGCCGCATTCTGCCGCCGCTGGGCAACAACGCCATCGCCATCGTCAAAGATTCCTCGCTGGCCTCGGCTATCGGGCTGGCCGACTTGGCCTACGCCGCGCGTACCGTTTCCGGCGCTTATGCCACCTATTGGGAACCCTACCTGACCATCTCGCTGGTCTACTGGGTACTGACGTTCCTGCTGTCGCTGCTGGTTCAACACATGGAAAAGAGGTTCGGCAAAAGTGATTCACGTTAAGGATTTACAGAAGCAGTTTGGCGAAACTCACGTCTTGCGCGGCATCTCTTGCGATATCGCGGAGAAGGAAGTGGTCTGCGTGATTGGCCCCTCCGGCTCGGGCAAAAGTACTTTCCTGCGCTGCCTGAACGCGCTGGAGAAGCCAAACGGCGGCGAAGTGGTGGTTAACGGCTTTGCGGTGCATGACCCGAAAACCAATCTGAACACGCTGCGTTCCGGCGTCGGCATGGTGTTCCAGCGCTTCAACCTATTCCCACACATGACGGTGCTGGAAAACCTGACCATGGCACCTATGTCATTGAAAGGTTTGTCGAAAGCCGAAGCCGTGTCGCGCGCTGAAAAGCTGCTGCAAAAGGTGGGACTGATCGACAAAATCGACGCGTGGCCCTCCAGCCTGTCTGGCGGTCAGCAGCAGCGCGTGGCGATTGCTCGCGCACTGGCGATGGAACCGGCGTTGATTCTGTTTGATGAGCCGACCTCGGCGCTGGACCCGGAATTGGTCGGCGAAGTGCTGGCAGTAATGAAACAGCTGGCGCTGGAAGGCATGACGATGGTTATCGTTACCCACGAGATGGGCTTTGCCCGCGAAGTGGCCGACCGCGTGGTGTTTATCGATCAGGGTGTTATCCAAGAGCAAGGCACGCCGGAGCAGTTGTTTACCAATCCAACCAATCCGCGTACCAAGTCATTCTTGAGTAAAGTGCTGTAATAACAGCCGATATTGGAAAGGGCACCTCAGGTGCCCTTTTTTATTGCACCTCAGGCCACGTCGCTCAGGCCATAGCCGTGGAATTTGCGCAGCACTTCATCAATGGCTTCATCACTTAGCAAAGGCACCTCTGGCGTGACGGCCAGCGTCAGCAGATAGAGCCTCGCCAGCACCTCCACCTCTTGCGCCAGCCACAGCGCTTTTTCCAAGGTTTTCCCGCAGGTTATCATGCCGTGATGCTGCAACAGTGTGGCTTTATAGCCGGTCAGCGCCGTCACCGCGTGGTCCGACAGCGCCTGTGTGCCATAGGTCGCGTAGCCCGCGCAGGGGATCTTCTTACCGCCCGCAGCTGCCACCATGTAGTGGATCGCCGGGATCTCTCGATTCAGAATCGCTACCGCCGTGGCGTGTACCGCGTGGTTGTGCAGCACTACGTTTTCCGCCGGTTTGGCTTGCAGAATGGCCAGATGGAAACGCCATTCGCTGGAGGGCGTTTTGCCCGCTTCGGCATTGCCCTGTCCGTCGACAAACACGATGTCATCTTCGCTCAACTGCTCGTAAGGCACGCTGGTCGGGGTGATGAGCATGCCGTCGCCAAAGCGAACGCTGATATTCCCCGAGGTGCCTTGGTTCAGGCCCATGCGGCTCATTTCCAGACAGGTGTCGATTATCTGGCGTGCAATAACGGTTCTTTCCATTGTGATGTCCTCGGCGCGGCAAACTGTGGTGTAGTGACGTTTTGCCTATCTTCTGGTGGCTATTCGGCTGGCAACAGTTGGCGGCGTGGATGTGTGACCGCCTTCAAAATATCGCGGAAAAAAGCGCGTTTTCACCCTCGGCCCAACGCCTCGCCAACGCCCGTTTTCAGCGCCTTTTCAGCAAACGGGCAGTCGGCGCATCCTTGACTTGGCAGGCTGAAAAATGCCATGTATTGAGCCGCCGAATGTCGGATAAAAGGTTGGAGTGAAGATGAATAAACAGGCTCGGCTGGATGAAATTGTTGCCTTGCTCAAAGGCAATGCCTCGTTGCGGGTGAATGACCTCGCCGAGGCGCTGAAGGTCAGCAAAGAGACGCTGCGCCGGGATCTGAAGTATCTGCAACTCAAGGGCCTGCTGGTGAGGGAGTATGGCAAAGCCAAAAGCCTGAAACGCCCCTCCGATGACCCGAGCGTGGCCTTCGAGTCGCGCTCGAAAAGCCACGCCCAGCGCAAAAGCCTGCTGGCAGAGAAAGTCATAGAGTGGATAACGCCGGGGATGTGCATCGCCCTAGATGCCAGCTCGACCTGCTGGCATCTGGCGAAAAAACTGCTCGACCAGCCGCTGACGGTGTACACCAACAGCTACCGGATTTGCCACGAATTGGAGAAGAAAACCCAGATTGAGATTTTATGCTCTGGCGGCACGCTGGACCGTAAATTCGCCAGCTATATCAATGACTCGCCGCTGCACATGGTGCGCAACCTCGACATCGATTTATTCATTTTTTCCTGCGACGGCGTGGATGCCGACGGCAATATCTGGGACACGGATAATGGCAACACGCTGTTTAAGAAATTTATGCTGAAGAAGAGTCTGCAAAGCATTTTGCTGGTGGATTCCAGCAAAATTGAGCGTAGTAGTGAGGTGATTATCGGGCAGGTTTCAGCCGTGACCACGGTTATCCGCCAATAGCTAACGGGGATAATAGGTGTCGTAGTCGAAGCTGACCTGCTGGCGCGCCTCGTCGGCCGAGCCATAAACCCCAATACCTGCCCACGCGAACATCGCCGCTCCCGACACCGTGGTTTCTGCTTTCGCCAGCACCTTCACGGGCAGTTGCAAGGTGTCGGCTTTTATCTGGTTCCACAGGGCGTTGCGGCTGCCTCCGCCGACCAAAACCAGCTCCTGCGTTTTGAACCCAGCCACCTGCTCCAGCATCGCCAACTGCTCGCGCAGGCGCACGGATAACGCCTCCAGCGCCGAGCGATAGAGATGCCCGCGCTGGGTGGAGAGGGTTACGCCTTGCCACCCAGCCTGTTTGTCGCCCATCAGGTCGCTGCGCATGGTCACCCCTTCACTGCCCGCCGGAATGCGCCCGGCTTCTAGGAGCATCTGTTCATAAACCTGCGGCGCAGGCACCTCAGGCCAATAGAGTTTGCGGATCCACTCCAGCACGCCTGAGGCCAGATATTGGCAGCCCGGATTGAAGTAGCCACGGGCGCTGTCCAGCTCGCAGGTTGCCGCGTGGTGTGTTTGCAGCAGGTCGGTGTTGATGCTGGCCGTGCGCACCATCAAAATCTCCCAAGTGCCGGATGACAGCACCGGCTGGTTGATGCCCACGCCCGAGCCGTAAAGCGCAAACTGCGTATCATGGCCGGTTGAAATCACCGGAATGCCCGGCTTCAAACCCAGCCGCGCCGCCATCTGCGGCTGCAATTCACCGATTTTATCTCCAGCATTAATCATGCGAGGGAACAGCGAAGCGTCTATGCCCACCAGCTTCAGCAGCCGCTCGCTGAACACTTCCTGAGTGACGTCCAGCAGTTGGCTGGTGCCCGCCATGGTTCTTTCGGTGGTCATTTCGCCGGTCAGCTGGAAGCTAATCAGCGACGACATAAACAGCCACGCATGGGCGCGGTCGAGCAAGTCTGGAGCATTTTCGCGCAGCCAAATCAGCTTATACAGCGTGTTGAAGCTGTAAGGCGCGATGCCGGTAATGGCCTTGAGTTCGGCGGCGGGAAGGTATTTTTCGATGTTATTCATCACGGCTTCGGTGCGCGGGCATTTCCAGCTGATCACCGGGTAAATCAGCTCTCCTTGGCTGTCCACCAGCGCGCCGTCCACGCCAAAGGCCGTGACGGTCAGGGCGCGAACCTGATGGTCGGGCAGCTTCGCCACCAACGACTGGCAGCAGCTTTCGAGGCTTTGCATAATCCTCGCCAGCGGCCAAATGTGCCACAGCGGGTTTTCTGCCGAGTTCAGCGTAAAATTTTGCTCGTGGGCGCTGGCCAATACGTTGCCTTGGCTATCAATCGCCATCGCGCGAATATTGGTGGCTCCGCAGTCCAGAACAATCACAATCTCGTTTTGCATCTTCTCCCCTCACCTCGGCACATCCTCTACAGGGATGGTTATCACTTCGTGGAAGATTGGAAAGAGGCATCCCGCTCCATTGGGGAATTGCGCAGTTAATCTGTGAAAAGGATCACTAAAAACCGTCATTTAGCGGCAAATTCGTCCCGCTCGTTCTGCCCGTTTTCAGGCGATGGCGGGCAAGCGGGCAGTGTCGCGCAATATGCTCAAGGGAGGGCTGTAATGAAGCCTGCGCCAGCGATATAGTAGCCGCCGGGCAAGAGAGTCAAAGGAACCAACATGCGGCAAAATCAGTTAGACGGCATCGTCTCATTTATCGTGGTGGCGGAAGAGTGCAGCTTCTCTGCGGCGGCGGCGCGCCTTGGCATTTCGCCCTCTGCCGTCAGCCAGTCAATCCGCACACTCGAGCAACGACTGGGCGCGACGCTGTTCAACCGCACGACGCGTAGCGTGTCGCTGACCGACGCCGGGAAGCAGTTTATGGAGCGCGCCCTGCCCTGCGTGCAAGAGTTGGTGTCAGCCAGCGAAGAGCTTGGGCAGTCTGGCGAGACGCCGACCGGGCTGCTGCGCATTAACATTCCCCGCAGCGCCCACCTGATTTTGCTTCAACCGATTTTGCGCCGCTTTCTCGACGCTTGGCCGGGTATTCAGTTGGAAGTGATGGTCGAGAACGCGCTGGTGGATATCGTCGGCCGCGCCTTCGATGCCGGAATTCGTTTTGGCGAAATGGTGGATAAAGACATGGTGGCCGTGCCGCTCGGGCCGCCGCTAAAAACCTATATTGTCGCCACGCCGGAGTACCTTGAGCGCCACGGCATGCCCGACAAGCCTACTGACCTGCTGCGCCACGACTGCATCGTTTTCCGCCATAACACCAGCGGCCAGCGCGAACGCTGGAGCCTAAGCAAAGATGGCGAAGAGCTGACGCTGCCGGTCAATGGCCGCTTTATTATCAATGATTCGCTGGCGATGATGCAGGCCACGCTCGACGGCGTCGGCATCTCATGGATGGTCAGCGGCTATGTGGAAAATCTGATTGCCGAGGGGCGATTGATTTCAATCCTTCCCGACTGGTGCCCGCAGGTGCCGGGTTTCTGCCTCTATTACCCTGATCGCCGCCAGATATCATTGAAACTGCGCGTGTTTATCGACTTCTTAAAACAAGAGCTGGCGACTTCCGGCTCAACCATCGCTCGAGACAGCTTCGCCCACCAGTTCTGATTGTGAAGTTTCTCTTCATGACTCGACAACTTTTATACGGATTATCGCGCCGCGACCTGAGGAGTAGCCTGTAGCTGATTCTACAGGCATCCCTTCTGATAAATAAGGTCGCAAAATGGCAGATTCATCTTCCGCAAAAACGCTTCTGATCACCGGTGTTTCCTCTGGGTTTGGCCGTGCCTTGGCCGAGCAGGCGCTTAAAGAGGGTCACAGAGTGGTGGGCACACTGCGTAACGCGCAGGACACTCAGGCGTTCGAACAACTCAAACCGGGCAGCGCCTTCGGCTATGTGCTTGATGTCACTCACAATGAACTGATCCCCGCCACCATCGCCGATATCGAAGCCGAGGTCGGGTCGATTGACGTGCTGGTGAACAACGCCGGTTATGGCTATGAGGGCGTGGTGGAAGAAGCCTCGCTGGACGCCGTGCGCCAGCAGTTTGAAGTCAACGTGTTTGGTGCGGTGGCGATGATTCAGGGCGTGCTGCCTTACATGCGTAAGCGCCGCGCCGGGCATATTCTCAATATCACCTCGATGGGCGGCATCATCACCCTGCCGGGGCTGGGCATCTATCACGGCAGCAAATTCGCGCTGGAAGGTATCTCGGAAAGTTTGGCCAAAGAGGTCAAAGGCTTGGGCATTCACGTCACCGCCGTGGAGCCGGGTGGTTTTCGCACCGACTGGGCGGGTCGCTCGATGACCCGCGGCGAGCGCAGCATCAGCGACTACGATGACGTGTTCGAGCCGCTGCGCCAGCGCCGTCAGGAGTACAGCGGCAAACAGTTGGGTGACCCCGTCAAGGCCGCGCAGGTGATGCTGAAGCTGATCGCCACGCAAAACCCGCCGATGCACCTGCTGCTGGGCAGCGATGCAATCAAGCTGGTTGGCGAAAAGCTGGCATTCTTACAGCAGGAGTTCAGCGAGTGGGAAGCCGTTTCGCGCTCGACCGATTTCCAATAATCAGTGACTGACTCCCTTCGACAAGAGGCTCCCCGAGCCTCTTTTTTTAGCTCATTTTCTTGGCTGACTTTCACATGCAATCTGTTCATAAATTGATAAAGTAGGAAGAAAACCAACTAAAACGAGCCCTTACCATGAACACCCCTCTGATAAACCAGTTAAAAGATGTGGTTGGACATAGCCATGTGCTGACCAAAGCCAATGACAAAGTGCCCTACACCAAAGGATTTCGCGTCGGCAAAGGCGAGGCGCTAGCCGTCGCGCTGCCAAGCTCACTGATGGAGATGTGGCAGTTGCTGAAAGTCTGCGTCGCCCATGACGTGATCATTCTGATGCAAGCCTCCAACACCGGCGTGACCGGCGGTTCGACGCCGGACGGCAATGATTATGACCGCGACATCGTGATCATCAGCACCCGCAAGATTAATGGTTTGCACCTGCTGGATGACGCCAATCAGGTGCTGGCCTTCCCCGGCACGACCCTCACCGAGCTGGAAAATGCCCTAAAACCTTTCCACCGCGAGCCGCATTCGGTGATTGGCTCCTCCTGCATCGGCGCGTCGGTGATTGGCGGCATCTGCAATAACTCTGGCGGTTCGCTTATTCGCCGTGGGCCAGCTTTTACTGAGAAATCGCTGTATGCCGCCATTGATGAACAGGGCCAGCTGCAGCTGATTAACCATCTGGGCATTGAGTTGGGCGAAACGCCCGAAGAGATCCTCGGTAATCTGGTCAGCAAAGACTACACCACCGGCGACGCAGCGGACTGGCAGGGGCGGATCTGGGCCGATGATTATGAGAAAAAGCTGCGCAATGTTGATTCCGACCAGCCGACGCGCTACAACGGCAACCCTGAATATCTGCATGAAAGTGCCGGCTCCAGCGGCAAGCTGGCGGTGTTCTCAGTGCGCCTGCCGACCTTTGAAAGCAGCCGTGGCACCACCACGTTTTACATCGGCGCCAATGATGAAACCGAGCTGGTGGAGCTGCGCCGCTTCTTGCTCAAGAACCTACAAGCCTCGCCGTTGCAGGCCGAATACATTCACCGTCAGGCGTTCGATTTAACCATTCGCTATGCCAAGCACGTCTATAAAGCCATCAGTAAACAGGGCGCGGCGAAGATCCCCGAGATGTTCGCGCAGAAAAACCAGATTGATAAAATCGTTCGCGCCATCCCGATCCTGCCCAACCACGCCTTTGACAGCCTGATTCAAATCTATAACCGATTCACGCCCGACGGCGTCGAGCCGCGCATCATGGATTTCCACCACCAGTTTGAGCATCACCTGATGCTGAAAACCGAGCAAAAAGACGCGCAGGAGCTGAAAACGCTTTTGCAGAATTTCTTTGCCAGCCGACAGGGTAAATTCTTTGAATGCAGCAGCGCCGAAGAGAAGAATGCGTTTTTGATTCGCTTCGGCGTCGGGGGTTGTACGGTCTACTATTGCGAAGGCAAGGGGCTGGACATCAACCAGCGGCTGGTGGCGTTCGACGTGGCTTTGCGCTCTAACGACCCGGAATGGCGGCTGAAATTACCGGCCCATTTACAGCAGCAGGTGCTGCTCGAGTCGTGCTGCGGCCACTTCTTCTGCTTTGTTAACCATCAGGATTATATTCTGAAGCCCGGCTACGACCCGACGGCTTTCAAACACGGCGTGCTGGAATATATCGAAACGCGCGGCGCGAAATACCCGGCCGAGCACAATGTCGGCCACCAGTACCACGCCTCGCCGGACTACGAGCAGCATATGCATCGCCTCGACCCAACCAACAGCTTCAACGCCGGGGTGGGCAAAACCAGTAAGAACAAGTTCTGGCGGGTTTAAGGCTGTAAAAAAGCTGTGAAAGAAGGCTGTGGGGACTAGGCCACGCGCCATCTTCTGCGGCGGTTTTTCTCTTCATACATTTGGGCGTCGGCTTCGCGCAGCGCCATGTCCGGCGTGGTGTCCGTTGGGTTAATGGCCACCGCGCCGATGCTTGGCCCGGCGTAGTCGATCAGACAAGACTGCAACTGATACTCGCCGGTCAGCAGCTCGGACAGGCGGGTTTTGAACGCCAGCGCCGCCTGTTGTGCTTCGCTAAACTCTGCAGGCCCTGCTCCGGCGACAATAAACTCGTCGCCTCCCACGCGGGCAATCACTTCATCGGCACGCACGCCCTCTTTCAGCTTCTGCCCAACAGCC
This sequence comes from Ewingella americana ATCC 33852, assembly GCF_000735345.1. Classification (GTDB taxonomy): domain Bacteria; phylum Pseudomonadota; class Gammaproteobacteria; order Enterobacterales; family Enterobacteriaceae; genus Ewingella; species Ewingella americana. Next base: position 127,852 of record NZ_JMPJ01000065.1, read on the forward strand.
ACCAGAAAATCATCCCCCACTTCGTGGCCGTGGACGTCATTAATTTCTTTGAAATCATCCAGATCGGCGAAAGCGATCAGCACATAGCGCGAATTGGCGTGAGCCTGTGAGAACAGGGTTGGCAGCTGATTGAACAGCGAGCGGCGATTCGGCAAGCCGGTGAGTTCATCGGTATAGCTGGCGGTGGTCAGCGCGTCGTTGGCGAGCTGCAGCTTCTTCAGCAACTGCTCGCTCTGGATCTGCTGTGCAATCAGGTTGGCGAACAGCTGAAGCACCTGCTCGCTGCGCTCGGATAATTCGCGGTGTTCAGAGCTGGCGGCACAGAGCGTGCCATAGAGTGAACCGTCGGCCAGCGTCACCGGCGTGCTGACATAAGTGGTGATCCCCAGCGCTTTCGCGGCTTCTGAATCGCCCCACACTCCGGCCACGTCACAGGTGTAGCGGCGACCTTCGTCCAGCGCGCGCTTGCACAATGTGTCTCCCCAAGGCACTGACAGCCCCTCAGGAATGTGCATATTGCTGCCGTTACGGGAAAAAAGAATGTGCTGCTGCGCACCATCTTCATCAATACGGGTCAGGTAGGTGGACTCCATATTGGTCACCAGCTCAAGCATCTCCAGCAACTGCCGAACCAGTCCTTCGAGCGTATATTCTGCTTCTAACGCTGTGGAAATGCGTTCGAGAAGATTATCTGTCATATGTCATGAAACCTTTGGTGGAGATAGTCGAGCGGGTGCGAATTTTGAAAGCGAACGTTTTAACATAAATTACTCTCCCTCGACACGGGAGTTGTGTAAAAAATCGTCGTTTAGCTATCAAGTGTGAAAGCGCGGCGTTCAGTTTGCGGCAATAGAGTAACAAGCTAGACTCTCGGCTGACAAACGTGGACCATAAGCTATCACCTATGGTTAACGACACTTTTCCTTGAGACTTCAATGAGCGACACCAAACAACCCTTTGCCACGCGCAAACGCCCCATGAAACTGATGACCTCGGTCATTTTGATGATTGGCGCAGTGATCCTCTCCGTCCTGCTGGTTGTGCATTTGCTCTATCTTATTCAGGTCAGCGACACCACCCGCGACGGCGTGAAAGAGAAGGCGCTGGCCGTGGCCCGAACGCTGGCCGACCTGCCGGAAATCAAGCGCGGGCTGACGCAGCCTTCTGACAGCGGCATCATTCAGCCCATTGCCGACGCGGCGCAGAAGAGAAATGACCTGCTGTTCGTGGTAGTGACCAACATGAGCGGCATTCGCTTCTCACATCCGAATAAAGAGGTGATCAGCCGCCGCTTTATTGGTGATGATATCAATCCGGCCCTGCAAGGCCGAGAGAATGTGGCGATCAACCACGGGGTGTTGGTGGAGGCACTGCGCGTGTTTACGCCGATTTATGATGAACAGCACAAGCAAATTGGCGTGGTGGCGATTGGCATTTCCCTCAGCAAAGTGACCGAGCAAATCAATAAGAGCCGCTGGAGCATTTTGTGGACCGTGCTGTTTGGTACTTTGGTCGGCGCGCTGGGCACTTTTGCCTTGGTGAAGATGCTCAAACGCATCTTGTTCGGGCTTGAACCTTATGAAATATCAACGCTTTTTGAGCAGCGACAGGCGATGTTGCAGTCGATCAAAGAGGGGGTGATTGCCGTCGACCAAGACGCGCGGGTGACGCTGATTAATCAGGAAGCGCGCCACCTGTTTGGCGAAACCGCGCCCGAGTTTTCGATTAATGTCGAGAACATCGGCGGCTCGCAGCCCCTGATCCATAACCTCAACGACGTGCTCCAAACCGGGGTGCCGCGTCAGGATGAAGAGATCAACGTTAAAGGCCGTTTACTGCTGAGTAACACCGTGCCGGTGCGCAGCAATGGGGTGATTATCGGCGCTATCTGTACCTTCAGGGATAAGACCGAAGTCAGCCAGTTGATGCAGCGCCTGAGCGGCATGGTAAACTACGCCGATTCGCTGCGAGAGCGCTCGCACGAATTTATGAATAAGCTGCATGTGATCCTCGGGTTACTGCATATGAAGAGCTATACGCAGCTTGAGGATTACATTCTCAAAACGGCCAACAATTATCAGACAGAAATTGGCTCGTTGCTGTTAAAAATCAAATCACCTGTTATTGCCGGTTTCTTGTTAAGCAAGATGAAACGTGCCACGGATATGCACCATCAGCTGACGCTCAGCGATGACAGCCTGCTGCCCGACAATGCCAATGAAGATCAGGTGGCGGCGCTGATCACCGCGCTAGGTAATTTGATTGAGAATGCGCTGGACGCTCTGGGCCAGCAGCCGAACGGAGAGATAAGCGTGTTGCTGCATTACCAGAATGGCTGGCTCGCTGGCGTGGTCAGCGATGACGGCCCCGGCATTCCGCCTGAGCATATTGATGCTATTTTTGAGAAAGGGTTTTCGTCAAAAGGTGAAGAGCGCGGCGTCGGGTTGTCTCTGGCGAAGCAGCAAATTGAGAACCTCGGCGGAAGCATAAGCGTTGAGTCAGAACCTGATGTATACACCCAATTTTTTGTACAACTCCCGTGGGATAGTGAGAGGAAACCGGCATGATCAATGTGCTGATAGTCGATGATGATGCCATGGTTGCAGAGCTTAACCGCTGTTATGTGACTCAGATTGAAGGGTTTACATGCACTGGCGTGGCCTCAACCTTACAACAAGCCAAAGATCTGGTGTTGAATTCTCAACATCCTATCGACCTTATTTTGCTTGATGTTTATATGCAGCAGGAGAACGGGCTGGACTTACTGCCGGTGCTGCGCGATGCCGGTCGCCCAATCGACGTGATTGTTATCTCTTCCGCCGCCGATGCCGCCACCATTAAGAAGTCGCTGAACTATGGCGTGGTGGATTACCTGATCAAGCCTTTCCAGTTCCCGCGTTTTGAAGAGGCGCTGACCCACTGGCAGCAGAAGAAAACGCTGATGGACCATCATCAGTACTATGAGCAATCTGACGTGGATCGCCTGATACACGGCGAGCCGCAGACCACGTCTGACAATAAAAAGCTGCCGAAAGGCTTAACGCCGCAGACCCTGCGCACCCTGTGCCAGTGGATTGATGCCCATCCTGACACCGAGTTCTCCACCGATGAACTGGCGCACTCGGTGAATATCTCGCGCGTTTCCTGCCGTAAGTACCTGATTTGGCTGGCTGACAGCCATATCCTGTTCACCAGCATTCATTACGGTGTGACGGGAAGGCCGGTCTATCGCTATCGGCTGCAAGAAGATCATCACGCCCTGTTGAAACAGTACTGCCAGTAAGCCTCAGCGCAGCAGCTGGTAGCTATTATCCAGCAGCGTGAAGCCGAACTGGCGGTGGGACGAGCAGATAATCTGCTGCTGTTTAGTGACAAAAATCGCCTCGATATGTGCAAGGTCTTGCAGATACTCGAGGCTTTTTTCTACCCCCATGCCATACAGCAGCGTGGTGTAGATATCGCCGTCGATGGAATCCTCAGAAATCACCGTCACGCTCTGCAACTCGTTATCCAGCGGATAGCCGGTTTTCGGGTCGAGAATATGGTGATAGCGGCGGCCGTCCAGCTCGAAATAACGCTCGTAGATGCCCGACGTGACCACCGATTTGTTGCTGACGTGGATCACCCCCAGCAGCGCATCTTCGGCGGCAAACGGCTTTTTCAGCCCAATCCCCCAGCCCTCTTGCCCACTGGCGCCCAGCGTCTGCACATTGCCGCCGAGGTTAATCAGCCCTTGCGGCACCTGCTCCGCCAGCAGGAAATCCCTCACCACGTCAGCGATATAACCTTTGGCTATCGCGCCTAAGTCGATTTCCATTCCGGCGTGCTGCAAGAAGACGGAACGCGCGGCGTCATCAAGTATCACGTCACGGGGGTTGGTCAGGGCAAGCAGGCTTTGCAGGTCACTGGCGGCAGGCACGCTGTGGCCGTTGAAGCCAATCTTCCAGCGTTTTACCAGCGGGCCGATGGTGAAGTTGAACAGGCTGTCGTTGAGCAAGCTCACGGCCTTGGCGCGTTTAATCAACTCGTAAACCGGCTGGCTGACCTCCACCGGGTGGCTGCCCGCCGCGTGGTTTACCGCCATCACTTCAGAGTGCGGGCGATTGACCGTGAAAATGTTCTCTTGCTGTTTGATCAACCGGAAAACGCGTGACGCCAGACTCTCATTATGTTCAAACAGCTTGAGCAGAATGGGAGAGCCCATCAGCACGGCGGAGTAAGCATAAATTCGATCGTCTGGCGTCATAGATTTATCTCGTCAATCAAGTGGATAAAGCCTGCGCGCCGGGGAAGCGACACAGGCTATTCGCCGTTATTTCATGGAGAAGCGAGCGGCGTTGCGTCCTGCAAGAATACCGAAGATGATGATATCCGCAACGGCATTACCGCCAATTCGGTTGCCGCCGTGGATGCCGCCGACCACTTCACCGGCGGCGAATGCGCCGTTCAGCGCCTGCTGCTGGCTGTCCAGCACGCAGGTTTCGGTGTTAATGGTCACGCCGCCCATGGTGTGGTGAACCCCCGGCGCGATGCGAATGGCGTAGAACGGCCCCTGATTGATTGGGTGGCGCATCGCCGTGGTGCGGCCAAACTCGGCGTCGTGCTGCTTATCCACCGCCACGTTGTAAGTCTCGAGGGTGGCGAGGAAGGCGTGGAAATCCATCTCCAACTTGTTAGCCAGTTCACGCGGAGACTCGGCGCTAATCACAAAACCGCGCGCGATATACTCATCGGCAGCCTTGTTGTTCAGTCGAATTTGCTCATCAAACACCACGTACGCGTATTTTTCCGGCTGGGCGATGATTTGCGCCGAGACTTTGTCGCGGGTTTCCATCTCATTAAAGAAGCGTTTCCCGGCCTGATTGACCAGAATCGCCCCGCCGCCGCGAATGGCTTCTGAAATCAGGTAAGAGGTAGTTTGCTCAACCGTTGGGTGGATTTGAATTTCGCCCATATCCACGGTATCAGCGCCGATGTTCTGCAAAATCGCAATACCGCCGCCGGTTGCACCTTTATGGTTGGTGGTGACGAAGCCGTCCAGCTCAGGGCGATATTTCACCACCATGTCGCGGTTGGCGCTGAAACCGCCAGTCGCCACAATCACGCTTTTAGCATTAATGGTCAGCACTTCGTTTTCATCGTTTAACAGCTCGACGCCTTGCACCGCGCCCTGCTCATAACGAATCTGAGTCACCGAGGTGTCGAGCATCACGTCGATATTGCGTTTGTTGAGGTTTTTCACCAAGCCGCTAATCAGGAAGCCGCCGACCGCGCTGCGATCCGCCGGGCGGTGGGTACGGTCGATGCTCATCCCGCCAGTGATAGTGATATCACTCAGCTCGATGTCGTGCTCGGCTAGCCACTCCACGGCCTGCGGCGCGCGCTCGACGAACTCTCTCAGCAAGACTTTGTTGTTCTTGAACTGGCCGCCCTTCAGGCTCTCTTGGTAGAACAGCTCTTTGCTGTCTTCAATGCCTTTGAGTTTCTGGAAGCGCGTTTCCGCCGCGTTCATGCCGACAGAGGCTTTGATGGTGTTGCCGCCAATAGTCGACATTTTCTCAACCACCAGCACTTTGGCCCCTTCATCACAGGCTTGGATCGCCGCGGCCAAACCGGCACCGCCGCTGCCAACCACGACCACGTCATAGCTTTGCGGCGCTGACGGGCTGCCGCCCTCTTCCAACAGCTGGGCTTTGCAGGATTTAGCGATAGCTTTTGAAACCGCTTTCTTCACGGCTTCGCTCTGCGTGGTCGCGCCAGTGACGGCGTCGACGTGCGGGCTGTTGGCATCCAGAATGCGGCTGCGGATGATTTCGAAGCTGGTGGTGAAGGCCACGTCCAGCTCGGCGTCGGCATCCAGCTCGATATCAGCAATGCGGTCGGTTTCCAGACTGACGTTGATCGCCAGCTGATGGGTGTCGTCCTGCACTTTTTCATTAAACACGCCGGCTTTGAATTTTTTCGACGTCATGCTCATGTCGCAGATCATCGCGTCGACCAGTGAGAAGCGCCACAGCGGCTCGGGGATGGTCAAGGCTTCGCGCTGGGTGCTGTCGATAAACAGCTCGAGTTTCTTATCTTGGGTGATGCGATCCGCCCAGTCCGGGTAGGCGATACAGGCTTTGCCGACCGCTACCATGTCGTAACCGTGCTCCAACGCCAGCTCGGCATCTTCCATATTCACCACGCCACCGACGCCCATCACCGGCACTTTAGCCAGCGTCTCAGAGCGCATCGCGACATATTTGTCGATCAGCGGCGTTGGATCTTGGCTATCAACAATCGACGGACGCAGGGTGTAACCGACGGAGAAGTGCAGGTAATCCAGACCGCGCGCCGCCAGCTTTTCCAGCAGGTACATGGTGTCAGCGAAGCGAATGCCCGGCTCTTCAATCTCTTCTGGTGAGAAACGGTAGCCGATAATGAAAGAAGGATCGGCGTATTGCTGGGCCATCTGATGAGTGATTTCCAGTACCGCCAGCGGGAATTTGGCGCGGTTTTCGCGGCTGCCGCCCCATTGGTCGGTGCGCTGGTTGGAGTTTGGCGAGAAGAATTGCTGAATCAGGTAAGTGTTAGCGCCGTGGATCTCCACGCCGTCGAAACCGGCTTCAATGGCGCGACGCACCCCTTCGCCAAACTTGGCAATCATGCCGTCCACTTCTTCGCTGGTCAGCGCAATCGGCGTTGCGGCACCTTCACGCGGCGCGGCCAAGGCACTTGGCGCGACCGGCGACTGGCCGCCAATCAGTTTTGGCTCGGTCATGCGGCCGCCGTGATAAATCTGCAATACGGCTTTTGAGCCTTTCTCTTTGATTGCTTGAGCAATTTTTGCCAGACCCGGCACTTTGCTGTCGCTGTCGATACCAATAGCGCCGGGGAAGGCCAGACCTTTGTCGTCGATAAAGCAGCACTCGACGATAACCGTGCCGATGCTGCCAGCACGGGCGCGGTAGTATTCCACCAGTTCGCTGTTCACCGAGCCGTCGTAGAAGCCAGTGCAGGTGGTCATCGGTGCCATCAGGAAACGGTTTTTCAACGCGGTGCCGTTTGGCAGAGTAATAGGACTCAATAACCGATCGCGATTTTTCATAATAATTAACTCCAACCTAAAGTGTTTAATATTTTGTGAATTCGGTATCGGATTGATTAATTCTTTTTAGTTAGTCTCCGCTCTCATGGTATTAATATATTACTTTCTTTACTTTCATAATCTCTAACCTTAGTTATTTAACTATTTACCTATTAATATTCCGCTGTATTTATTAATGCATTGTTAAATGACAAATAGAATGTTCACAATTCATCAATTATCCACCAGCTTTATATTTAATTAGCCCCAACTACTTAATGAGGAATAGCCCCCCAGCAGGCGCGTCTAGCGCAAAAAGATAAATAATCAATAAATTTCAATGAATTGAGATTAATTCACTTGCAAGCAAACCTCCTGACGGCGAGAGAAAGAGCACTCATTACTAAAATTCCTAAATTAATTTCACTTAAAAACCCCCGCTAAAAATTAACCCTTATTTTTATGCATGATTAAAAAGTTAAATATAAATAGGTTTTCTTGATCCAGATCAAAAGCAATAAATAGGAAAATCGCATTATATAAATAACTCCTCCCCATTAAGGGGGATATCCCTACCAAATAATGAATATCAATAATGGAGCAACGTAAATGCCGCCATTAAATAGCTTAAGAAAGTTAAGTAACTAAAAAAATCAAAAACAGACTGACTTTATTACGCAAACCTACCCAACAGAGCCGTTAAGAGCCCGCAGTGAACACTCCTGCCGCTCGCGAGATCTTGGGTACTCAGAATTCTCAACTACTTGTTAGGTCAAACCTATGACTGATATCTCCAAAACAACCATGGTGACACCGCCGGTTAGCAAAGTGTCAGGCGGCAAAAAAAACCGCCTGATGATGATGCTTATGCCAATCCTGGTGGCAGTAATTCTGTTGCTCATTCCCGTTCCTGAAGGCTTGCAGCCTCACGCATGGCACTTCTTCGCGGTGTTCGTTGGCGTCATTGTGGGGCTGATTTTTGAGCCTCTCCCCGGCGCAGTGATCGGCCTAACCGGCGTGGTAGTGATTGCGCTGTTCAGCCAGTGGCTGCTGTTTAGCCCGGCAGAACTGGCTGACCCGAAATTCAAAATGGCAGCACAGTCCTTTAAGTGGGCAGTGAGCGGCTTCGGCAACTCCACCGTGTGGCTTATCTTCGGCGCATTCATGTTTGCCGCTGGCTATGATAAAACCCAGTTTGGTCGCCGTCTGGCACTGATTTTAGTGAAGTATCTTGGCCGCCGCAGCCTGACGCTGGGCTACGCCATCGCCTTCGCCGACCTGCTGCTGGCGCCTTTCACTCCGTCAAACACGGCGCGCAGCGGTGGGACTATCTACCCAATCATCGCCAACTTGCCGCCGCTGTACGGCTCTAAACCGAATGACCCAAGCGCGCGCAAAATCGGCTCTTACCTGATGTGGGTTGCCATCACCGCCGCCTGTATTACCAGCTCCATGTTCCTCTCCGCGTTGGCACCGAACTTGCTGGCACTGGGCATCGTTAACAGCATCACCGGCATCAATATCTCTTGGGGCATGTGGTTCTTCGCCTTCCTGCCAGTGGGTCTGTTACTGCTGCTGACCATGCCGCTGCTGGCTTACTGGCTCTACCCGCCAGAAGTGAAAGTGAATGACGAAGTGCCGCGCTGGGCCACCGCCGAGCTGGCAAAACTGGGCAAAATGTCCCGTCATGAAATCCTGCTGCTGGTGTTCGTATGCTGCGCCCTGATGATGTGGATTTTCGCCGCCAGCTTCATCGAACCTGCGATGGCAGCCCTGCTGGTAGTGGTGCTGATGCTGTGGACCGGCGTGCTGAACTGGAACGACATCACCAGCAACAAACCGGCGTGGAACACCTTCGCATGGTTCGCCACTCTGGTGGCTCTGGCCGACGGCCTATCTCGCACCGGTTTCATCTCTTGGTTAGGTAAAGAAGGCGCGGTGATGATGGGTGGTATCTCTCCGGGGACAGCGACTATCGTGCTGCTGCTGGCGTTCTACCTGCTGCACTACCTGTTTGCCAGCACCACGGCGCACACCACCGCCCTGTTACCAGCGATGCTGACCATCGGTGCCGCAATCCCAGGCATCAACCTGCAAGTGTTCTGCCTGCTGATGGTCACCTCTCTCGGCGTGATGGGGATCATCACCCCATACGGTACTGGTCCAAGCCCGATTTACTACGGCAGCGGTTATCTGCCAACCAAAGACTACTGGCGCTTAGGGACCATCTTCGGCGCACTGTTCTTAGCCGCCCTGCTGTTTATCGGCTACCCTTGGATGGCCATGCTGTTCTAAAGGAGGATTAATTTGATACTCAAGCCATTAACAGTGCTTTTACTCAAATAAAACATCCCCAGCCTGTTGCCAGCCAATCACCTAGGCTGGCAACATACACACGAATAAAAACGTCGCCCCCGATCTACCCGAAGATCACCCCAGGAAGTCGTTGTACCCATGGCGGCAATAACGGATTAAGTGAGAAAACAATGTCGAATAAAACTTTCCATTATCAAGATCCATTCCCTCTCGCCAAAGAGGACACCGAATACTATCTGTTAACCCGTGACCACGTTTCAGTTAGCCAGTTTGATGGCGAAGAAGTGCTGAAAGTCGCGCCAGAAGGTCTGACTTTGCTCGCACAGCAAGCTTTCCACGACGCCTCCTTCATGCTACGCCCAGCTCACCAGAAACAAGTAGCAGCCATCCTTGATGACCCGGAAGCCAGCGAGAATGACCGTTATGTCGCGCTGCAATTCCTCAGAAACTCTGAAATCGCCGCCAAAGGTATTCTGCCAACCTGTCAGGACACCGGGACTGCGATCATCATGGGTAAAAAAGGTCAGCGCGTGTGGACCGGCGGTGGCGACGAAGCCGCGCTTTCCAAAGGCGTGTACAACACCTTTATCGAAGACAACCTGCGTTACTCGCAAAACGCCCCGCTGGATATGTATAAAGAGGTGAACACTGGCACCAACCTGCCAGCGCAAATCGACCTCTACAGCGTGGATGGCGACGAATATAAATTCCTCTGCGTCGCTAAAGGCGGCGGCTCGGCCAACAAAACCTATCTTTATCAAGAAACCAAAGCGCTGATCACCCCGGCTAAGCTGAAAGATTATCTGGTCGATAAAATGCGTACTTTGGGCACGGCTGCCTGCCCGCCGTACCACATCGCCTTCGTGATTGGCGGGACGTCAGCAGAAGCCACGCTGAAAACCGTGAAACTGGCCTCTACTCACTATTACGATGGCCTGCCAACCGAAGGTAACGAGCACGGTCAGGCGTTCCGCGACGTAGAGTTGGAAAAAGAGCTGCTGGTGGAAGCCAATAACCTCGGCCTCGGCGCACAGTTCGGCGGCAAATACTTCGCGCACGATATCCGCGTGGTTCGTCTGCCACGCCACGGCGCATCTTGCCCAGTCGGCATGGGCGTCTCCTGCTCCGCCGACCGTAATATCAAAGCCAAAATCAACCGCGACGGTATCTGGATCGAGAAGCTGGAAGACAATCCGGGTAAATACATCCCTGAAGCATTGCGCCAGCAGGGTGAAACCGGCGTGGTTGAAGTTGACCTCAACCGCCCGATGAAAGAGATCCTCGCGCAGTTGTCTGAGTATCCGGTCTCAACTCGCCTCTCACTGAGCGGCACCATCATCGTTGGCCGCGACATTGCGCACGCCAAGCTGAAAGAGCGTCTGGATAACGGCGAAGGTCTGCCACAGTATGTGAAAGATCACCCGATTTACTACGCGGGCCCGGCCAAAACTCCTGAAGGTTATGCTTCCGGCTCACTCGGCCCAACCACCGCGGGCCGCATGGACTCCTACGTCGACCTGCTGCAATCCAACGGCGGCAGCATGATCATGCTGGCAAAAGGCAACCGTAGTCAGCAAGTCACCGACGCCTGCCACAAACACGGCGGTTTCTACCTCGGCAGCATCGGCGGCCCGGCTGCGGTACTGGCTCAGCAGAGCATTAAGAGCCTCGAGTGCGTCGAGTACCCTGAACTGGGGATGGAAGCTATCTGGAAAATCGAAGTGGAAAACTTCCCGGCGTTCATTCTGGTGGATGACAAAGGTAACGACTTCTTCGAGCAGATCCGCATCAACCAGTGTGCTAAGTGCGTCGTGAAGTAAGCTCGCTTAACGCTGAAATGCAAAAGCCCGCCATTCACGGCGGGCTTTTTATGGTCTGGAGCAAGCAAATTCGGGCACCACACCCATAAAAAAAGGCCGGATAACCGGCCTTCAGTGTGGAGAACAAGTCGATTAGTTAGTGACTTTATTCTTCAGGTCTTCGCTACCCTGCTTGGTTTTATCCCAAGCTTTTTCCGAACCTTCTTTGGTTTTATCCCAGCCTTTTTTGGTGCCTTCAGACACTTTGCTGGTGGTAGAGTCGCGCTTACCTTCTGCGGCGTGCTTAGCTTTCTGCTTCTGCTCTTCGCCTTTATTCTGCTCTTTGTGCAGTTTTTCTTTCGCAGTATCTGCACCTTTGTGCGCTTCAGCGACAGTTTCATCCGTTGCGTGGCTGACGGTATCAGCAGCAAACACTGGGGAAGCCAGTAAAATCGCGGACAGAGCAATAATTGCCTTTTTCATAATATTCCCTCATTGGACAGATACGTTTATTACAACCTGATATCAGCATGGACCCGTTTTAGTGCATACGCTGTAAGAATAGGACTAAAACAGAAGAATGCTCAGCGTTCTGCATAAAAATTGAGCATATAAAACGTTTAGAGGGGATATAAACAGCGTTTAGTAAGCTTTGGGGCGGCGGAACGGTCTGGTACGGAAGATTTGGAGCGGGTGAAGGGAATCGAACCCTCGTATGCAGCTTGGGAAGCTACCGTTCTACCATTGAACTACACCCGCTTAGGTGTGCGTGGGCATTATAACCCGTTACGTGTGGTGAGCAAGGCGTGTTTTGCGATATGCGCTTGAGATTTAAGCGGTTAGTTTTTCGCGGGGCTTTGGGCATCAAAAAGGGAGCCGAAGCTCCCCTTTGTTTTACTGGCCGTGACGAACTTACTTCGTTGGGCGCAGCGCTGGGAACAGGATCACGTCGCGGATGGTGTGGCTGTTGGTGAAAAGCATAACCATACGGTCGATACCGATACCCAAGCCAGCCGTCGGCGGCAGGCCGTGCTCCAGCGCGGTGACGTAGTCTTCGTCGAAGAACATCGCTTCGTCGTCGCCTGCGTCTTTGGCTGCAACCTGATCGGCGAAACGCTGTGCCTGATCTTCTGCATCGTTCAGCTCGGAGAAGCCGTTACCGATTTCACGACCGCCGATGAAGAACTCGAAGCGATCGGTCACTTCTGGGTTCTCGTCGTTACGGCGCGCCAGCGGAGAAACCTCTGCTGGGTATTCGGTGATGAAGGTTGGCTGGATCAGCTGCGCTTCAGCGGTCTCTTCGAAGATCTCAGTTACGATGCGGCCAAGGCCCCAGTTCTTCTCAATCTTGATACCGATGGACTCCGCGATCGCCGTGGCTTTCGCCATGTCGTCGAGGTCAGCAACGTTGGTTTCAGGACGGTATTTGCAGATGGCTTCTTTCATCGTCAACTTGGCAAAAGGCTTGCCGAAGTCGAAGGTCTGGTCGCCATAAACGATCTGCGGGTTGCCGTCATTGACTTGCTCAGCCAGCGTACGGAACAGGCTCTCGGTCAGGATGATCAGGTCTTTGTAATCCGCGTACGCCATATAGAGTTCCATCATGGTGAACTCTGGGTTGTGACGCGGAGAAACGCCTTCGTTACGGAAGTTGCGGTTGATTTCGAATACGCGATCAAAGCCGCCAACCACTAAACGCTTCAGGTACAGTTCCGGCGCGATACGCAGGTACATGTCGATATCAAGCGCGTTATGGTGAGTGATGAACGGACGAGCCGCAGCGCCGCCTGGGATCACTTGCATCATCGGCGTTTCCACTTCCATGAAGCCCTGATTGACCATAAAGGTACGGATCGCAGCCATGATTTGTGAACGCACTTTGAAGGTTTTGCGCGATTCGTCGTTAGCAATCAGGTCGAGATAACGCTGACGGTAACGCGTTTCCTGATCCGCCAGACCGTGGAATTTGTCCGGCAATGGACGCAGCGCTTTGGTCAGCAGACGCAGTTCAGAACAGTGGATAGACAACTCACCGGTCTTAGTTTTGAACAACTTACCGCGAGCACCCAGGATATCGCCCAAGTCCCACTTCTTGAATTGTTCGTTGTAAATGCCTTCGGCCAGATCATCACGAGCAACGTAAAGCTGAATACGACCGCCCACGTCCTGCAAGGTAACGAAAGAGGCTTTACCCATAATACGACGCGTCATCATGCGGCCAGCGACGGTTACTTCAACGCCTAAATCTTCCAGCTCTTCGTTCTCTTTGCTGTCATATTTAGCGTGAATTTCGTCAGAAATGCTGTCACGACGGAAGTCGTTCGGGAAAGCGATGCCGGTTTCACGCAGTGCAGCCAGCTTCTCACGACGCGCCTTCAGCTCGTTGTTCAGATCTGGTACTTGCTCAGCGCCCTGCGCTTTTGATTGCTGTTCAGCGGACGGTTGTTGCTCAGACATTTTGGTTCCTCATAACCCGGCTTTCAAACTTGCTTCAATGAATTTATCCAGGTCGCCATCCAAAACGGCCTGCGTGTTTCGTGTCTCAACGCCAGTGCGCAGATCTTTGATACGTGCGTCATCGAGCACGTAAGAACGAATCTGGCTACCCCAGCCGATGTCTGACTTGTTGTCTTCCATCTGCTGTTTATCAGCATTTTTCTTTTGCATCTCAAACTCATAAAGCTTGGCTTTCATCTGCTTCATGGCCTGATCTTTGTTCTTATGCTGAGAACGGTCGTTCTGGCATTGGGTCACAATGTTGGTTGGAAGGTGGGTAATACGTACCGCAGATTCCGTTTTGTTAACGTGCTGACCACCCGCACCTGACGCGCGGTATACGTCGATACGCAGGTCGGCAGGGTTAATTTCAATCTCGATATCGTCATCCACTTCTGGGTAAACGAAGGCCGAGCTGAAGGAGGTGTGACGACGGCCGCCGGAGTCGAACGGGCTTTTACGAACCAGACGGTGGACGCCGGTTTCCGTGCGCAGCCAGCCGAAAGCGTAGTCACCGGTTATCTTGATGGTGGCTGATTTGAGGCCCGCGACGTCGCCGTCAGACTCTTCAATCATCTCTGTTTTGAAGCCTTTGGCTTCGGCCCAGCGCAGGTACATACGCACCAACATGCTGGCCCAGTCCTGAGCTTCTGTGCCGCCGGAACCGGCTTGGATATCCAGATAGCAGCTTGCGCTGTCGTATTCACCGGAGAACATGCGACGGAATTCCAACTGCTCAAGCTTGGCGGTCAGTTGGTCGAGTTCTTCTACGGCTTCGTGGAAAGTCTCTTCGTCGTCAGCTTCAACCGCCAGTTCCAGCAAGCCTGACACATCGTCACGGCCCTGAGTTAACTGGTCGATGGTTTCAACGATAGCTTCCAGTGCGGAACGCTCTTTGCCCAGCGCCTGTGCGCGCTCTGGCTCGTTCCAAACGTCCGGCTGTTCCAGCTCGGCGTTAACTTCTTCTAGGCGCTCTTTCTTGGCATCATAGTCAAAGATACCCCCTAAGGACGTTTGTCCGCTCGGACAGGTCCTGAATTCGGTTTTTTACCGGATTAATTTCAAACATGATTTTCGCGTCTTACGTTGATTCGGAGTTGGCCCAATGCCATTCGAACCGCTGATTCTAGCGGAATTAGCGGCCCTTTTATAGCAAGTTGCTGTTTTTTTAGCGCCGTCGGTTTGAGGACGCCAAGGCTATCGGCAGGGGTGAAAATGGCCTATTTCGGCCACAAATGCTGAATGATCAGCTGAACGCTGCGATTTCCGCGATATTCATTAATATCCAGACGATATGCCAGTTCAACTTCTCGCACGCTGCTGTCCGGCCAAAAAGTCGGATCGATGTTAAACGCAATGCCATCGAGCAGTGGCCCGCCGCCAATAGGCTCAATCATCAGCTTCAGGTGGCGCTCTTTCAGCAGCTTTTGTTGCAGAATGCGGAAACGCCCGTCGAAGGTCGGCTCGGGGAAGGACTGCCCCCAAGGGCCGCCGTCGCGCAGCAGCTCGGCGGTATCAATCGTCAGCTCCTGACCCGCCAGCTCGCCATCAGACCAAATCACGCCTTCCAGATGTGACGGATCCAGCCATTCGCCAACCAGCTCGGCAAAACGGTCGCGGAACTCGTCGAACTTGGCCTCTTCCAGCGATAAACCTGCCGCCATCGCGTGCCCGCCGAACTTCATCATCAGCCCCGGATGCAGCGTGTCGATACGCTCAAGGGCATCACGCATATGTAACCCAGCAATCGAGCGGCCAGAGCCTTTCAGTACGCCGTCGCCAGCAGGAGCAAAAGCAATGACCGGACGGTTGAAACGCTCTTTGAGGCGTGAAGCCAAAATGCCCACCACGCCCTGATGCCACTCGGGGTGATACATCGCCAGACCATAAGGCAGCGCGTCGCTGCTGCTTTCCAGCTTATCGCACAGCGCCAGCGCTTCGACCTGCATCCCCTGCTCGATTTCCCGACGGGTTTGGTTCAGTGCGTCTAAATCACTGGCCAACGCCCGCGCCTGAGCGATGTCGTCACTGAGCAGTAACGCCACGCCAACGGACATATCGTCTAGACGCCCGGCCGCATTCAAACGCGGGCCGAGGGCAAAGCCGAGGTCACTGGCCGCCAACGTGCGCGCTTCGCGATTCGCCACCTCTAATAAAGCGCGGATCCCCGGACGGCACTTGCCGGCGCGAATACGGTTCAGACCCTGATAAACCAAAATGCGGTTATTGGCATCGAGAGGCACCACGTCAGCCACGGTGCCCAGCGCCACTAAATCCAGCCACTCGGCGAGGTTCGGCGCGGTCAGCCCCTGCTCTTCAAACCAGCCGCTTTTATTCAATGCGGCGCGAAGGGCCAGCATCAAGTAGAAGGCTACGCCAACGCCCGCCAGCGATTTGGAGGGGAATTCGCAACCGTGCAAATTAGGGTTAATGATGGCTTCGGCGGCAGGCAGGGTGTCGCCCGGCAAGTGGTGGTCGGTGACCAACACCTGAATACCTTTCTCGTGGGCTAAGTCGACGCCCGCGTGGGAGGAAATGCCGTTATCTACCGTCAGGATCAACTCGGCACCGCGCGCGGCGGCCTGCTCAACCACTTCCGGGCTAAGCCCGTAACCATCTTCAAAACGGTTAGGCACCAGATACTTTATCTCGCTGCAACCCATGCTGCGCAGCGATAACACGGTCAGTGCGGTGCTGGTCGCGCCATCGGCATCGAAGTCGCCCACCACCATAATGCGCAGGCGGTCGCGCAGGGCTTTCTGCAATAATTCTACGGCAGCATCAATGCCATCAAGTTGCTGATATCCCAGCAATCCTTTAACACCGCGCTCAAGCTCCTGCGAACCTTTAATACCGCGCGCGCTGTATAAGCGGCGCAGTAACGGGGAAAGCTCAGCAGGAAGGTTAGCGCCGTCAGTTGCCTGACGACGACGAAGTTGGGTCTGCAAAGTCACTTAAAATCAACCACCGGTTTTTTGTGAAGGTTCCTGCGCGTCGAGCATGGCGGCCATCTCTTTTGGCGGTTGGTAACCTGGGATCATAGTGCCATTTTCAAGCACAATCGCCGGGGTTCCAGATACACCAAACTGCACGCCCAATTGGAAATGTTTGGAGATGTCAGTTTTGCAGCTGGCTGGCGAAATATCGTCGCCACGCATCGCAGCGTCAAAGGACTGCTTGCGGTTGCCGGTACACCAGATGGACTGCATGTCTTTTTCTGCTTTAGAGTTCAGGCCCTGACGAGGGAAAGCCAGATAACGCACGGTAATGCCGAGGTCGTTATAGTCCTGCATCTGCTGGTGCAGCTTGTGGCAATAGCCGCAGGTGATGTCGGTAAATACCGTGATCACGTGTTTTTCTTTCGCGGCTTTATAGATGATCATTTCGCTTTTCAGCGAATCTAACTTCTTGATAAGCATCTGGTTGGTGACATTCACCGGCTGGGTGCCACTGACATCAAACATCGGGCCTTGCAGAACGTGTTTACCGTCTTCGGTAACATAAATCACGCCGTTGTCAGTCGTTACGGCTCTCAAACCGGCGACCGGCGAGGGCTGGACTTCAACGTTTTTCATGCCGAGCTTGTTCAGGGTTCCCTGGACTGCCGCATCGTCAGCCTGGGCCGCGCCGGTAATACAGGCAGCCAGTAACGTTAACAGCATTAAACCTTTTTTCATCATTTCGTCCTTTATCTCCTCGCGCGTTAGCCACGAGGGTGATGTTGTTGATGTAGCTGTTTGAGTCGTTCAGTCGCTACATGGGTATAAATTTGGGTGGTCGACAAGTCGCTGTGACCTAATAGCATTTGTACGACACGCAAGTCAGCCCCGTGGTTCAGTAAGTGGGTGGCAAAAGCGTGTCGCAAGACGTGCGGAGAGAGCCGCTCTGCGTCGATACCCGCAAGGATCGCATAGTGTTTGATGCGATGCCAGAAAGTCTGGCGAGTCATTTTCTGCGCGCGATTGCTCGGGAATACCACATCGACTGAAGCACCGTTGAGCATCCACGGGCGGCCATGTTCGAAGTAGTTTTCAATCCAGTACACCGCCTCTTCCCCCATTGGCACCAGCCGCTCTTTGTCACCTTTACCGATGACCCGCACCACGCCTTGGCGCAGGCTGATATCGCTGAGCGTCAGCCCCACCAGCTCCGACACGCGCAGGCCGGTGGCATAAAGCAGCTCCAGCATCGCCTTGTCCCGCAGCTCCAATGGGATATCAACGTTGGGCGCAGCCAGCAGCGCGTCGACCTGCGCCTCGCTAAGATCTTTTGGCAAACGCTGGGGCAGTTTTGGCGAGGAGAGCAGCGCCGTTGGGTCATCATGGCGCAGCGATTCGCGGTTCATATATTGAAACAGGCGACGCATCGCGCTGAGCAGCCGAGCCGAACTGGTTGCCTTATAGCCACCCTCGACGCGTTCAGCCAGAAAAGCCTGAAGATCGGCGGCCTGCACGTTGGTCAGGTCGGTTTCATGGTGGCTCAACCAGCCGAGCAGGGATTTCAAATCCAGACGATAAGACGCCAGCGTATTTTCCGCGAGGTTACGCTCTATCCACAGCGTATCCAAAAACTGCTCGCAAAGAGCCTGATCATGGTCGGCGTTCGGCACGTTGACTCCTTAATTTCATTCCGCTGCGACCTCAACGAAAGTCTCAGCCGCAGACGACTAGCCCTCATTATGCCTGCCATTGTGACGGAGTGCCGAGCAAATCTGTTACACTATCTGCCATTCACATTCTTATGACGTTACGGCAACAAGCATGAAGATTGGACTTTTTTACGGCTCAAGCACCTGCTACACCGAAATGGCTGCGGAGAAAATCCGCGAAATTCTGGGTGAAGAGCTGGTCGATTTGCACAATTTGAAAGATGTCGATCCGGTCAAAATGGAAGAGTATGACATTCTGATCCTCGGCATTCCGACCTGGGATTTCGGTGAAATACAGGAAGATTGGGAAGCTATTTGGGACAAACTTCCGACGCTGGATCTCAACGGGAAAATCATCGCCATGTACGGCATGGGAGACCAACTGGGCTACGGCGAATGGTTCCTCGACGCACTCGGCATGCTACACGACCGCTTATTACCGCTGGGCGTGCAGTTTATTGGCTTCTGGCCAATTGAAGGTTTTGAATTCACCAGTCCAAAACCGCTGAGTGCAGACGGCAAGCACTTCGTCGGGCTGGCGCTTGATGAAGTTAACCAGTACGACCTGAGCGAAGAACGCCTGCAAGACTGGTGTGACCAAATCCTGATAGAGATGGACGCGCTGCTCGGCTAAAGCCGTTCACCACTAGAGGCTCTGAAAGCGGGCCTCTTTGGTGACACCTTTTGGCTCCCCAAAGGGGTTACTGCTGGCCATTTTCCTGCTGCTGAGCGCTGAGTAACAGCTGGCGCAAACGTCGCCACTCTTCCTGACTCATGCTGTCTGAAGAAAGCCACAGTTTTTGCCGTGAACTCTTCATCGCCTGTCTTAAGCCACCTTTGCGTTTTTCACGCTGCAATGACAAAAGCATGCCGCTTTTCAGCATCCACGCCGGTTTGGTGATAACCCACTCTTGCTGCTGCCAAATAACCCGTTGGTTATCGAGCAGGCTGATTTCACCGTGGCGCGACGTAATGCGCCGCTGGCTGCGAATACATTCGAAAATGACCACCAGCAGAAGCGTCATCCACACCGGCCAGTAACCCGCAGACCATGGCGCCAGCAGAATAAGCAGCATTATCGCACCGTGGATCCCCAGTGAGATGAGCTGCGAGCGCCATGAAACGCGTAAATCACATTGCCACAGGGCCACGGTCTTTATTTCGCGTCTGAATGAGGGCCACCATCCGTTGTAACTCGGCATCCTTTGGCTCGCCGTGATTCATCAACCAGTTGAATAAATCCGGGTCATCACAGGTCAACAGACGGGCGAACAGTGCCTTATCGGTGTCATCAAGGCTGTCATACTCATATTCAAAAAAAGGCATGATAGAGATATCAAGCTCGCGCATTCCGCGACGACAAGCCCAGTGAATGCGGGACTTGTTATGAATATCCAGTGGGGCTTTGCTTTCCATAGGCTGACTCTTTATTGGGTACATTAATGATTATTTTATCGGTCTGGGAAGATTCTACCAGCCTGCACAGCTCAGGCGTAACCTTTACATGCCTCAATGTTCATATCTCCATCACGCCTCGCACAATGGCAAGCAACGATGATGTAACGCGCCATTCTGCTGCGAGGTGTCTTGGAAATGGCATAAATTGAGTTTGCAAAGCAGGCTAGCTCTTTTACCATGAAGTTAATTGTCCATTTACCTCAGCCTAGGATTGCATCATGGCGTACAAGTTTCCGTTTCCACCGCAAAAACCTTCAGCTTCTTCACGTCTGCCGCTGACTTTAATTTCACTGGAAGATTGGGCGATGGTCACCATGACCGGCGCTGATACGGTGAAATATTTGCAAGGTCAGGTCACGGCCGACGTCGAGGCGCTCTCTCCAGACCAACACATTCTTTGTGCTCATTGCGATGCAAAAGGCAAAATGTGGAGCAACATGCGTCTGTTCAAGCGCGGTGATGGCATGGCTTTCATCGAGCGCCGCAACCTGCGTAACCAGCAGATGACCGAAATGAAAAAGTACGCCGTGTTCTCCAAAGTGACGTTCACTGAAGATGACGACGTGGTGCTGCTGGGCGTGGCCGGTTTTCAGGCTAATGCCGCGCTGAAAGGCGTATTCTCTACTTTACCGACTGCCGAGCAGCCGGTAGTTCAGCAAGATGAAAGCACCCTGCTTTACTTGCCGCTGCCAGCCGAGCGCTATCTGATTGTCACCAGCCCTGAAAAGGCGGAACAAGTGGTGACTGAGATTGGCGATCAGGCCCAGTTGAATGACAGCCAGCAGTGGCTGGCACTGGAAATTGAGGCGGGTTACCCGGTGATTGATACCGTTAACACCGTGCAGTTTATCCCGCAGGCCACCAATATTCAGGCGCTGGACGGCATTAGCTTCAGCAAAGGCTGCTACGCCGGCCAGGAGATGGTTGCTCGTGCTAAATACCGTGGCGCTAATAAACGCGCGCTGTATTGGCTGGCGGGTAAAGCCAGCAAAGTTCCTGCTGCCGGGGATGATTTAGAGTTACAACTGGGTGAGAACTGGCGTCGTACCGGCACCATTCTGGCCGCCAGCCAGCTCAACGACGGTTCAGTGTGGGTGCAAGCCGTGCTCAACAATGACCTCGACGCCGACGCCAACCTGCGCGTACGCGACGACGCGGCAAGCCAGCTGAGCATTCAGCCACTGCCGTATTCGTTGGTGGAAGAGAAGTAATTGAAATAATGGAGGAAAGATATTTTCCTCCATCAATAGCAGACGCTGGATTTACCTAAATCATTCGCACTGTATCAAGGCGGCAAGGGGATGAATCCCTGGGAGCTTACACTGGTAAGTGACCAGAGTGAGTCCCCGCAGCCAACGCTGAGACAGTGCGAAGGATGACGGTAAATCAGATATAGAAGTAGACGGCGAAGAAATGGCAGGCACACCCGCCCAGCACAAAGCCGTGCCAGATAGCATGCCCGAAGCGAATTCGCTTAGAGGCGTAGAAAATCACCCCCAGCGTATACAGCAACCCGCCGATCGCCAGTAGCGCTACGCCGCCCGCAGACAGACGCACCGCTAGCTGGTAAATAACAATCAGCGACAGCCAGCCCATGGTCAGATAAGTGATCAGCGACAGCACTTCAAACCGGTGTGCAAAGGCCATTTTAAAAATCACGCCGAACAGCGCCAGCCCCCAAATAACAGCCATCAAGCCCTTCGCCAGCGGCGAATTCAGACCCACCAGCAGGAACGGCGTATAGGTACCAGCAATTAAGATATAGATGGCACAGTGATCGAGCTTTTTCAGCCAGTATTTGGCCTTCTCATGCGGAATGGCATGGTACAGAGTGGAAGCCAAAAACAGCAGGATCATACTGCCGCCGTAAAGGCTATAGCTAGTGATTGCCATCGCGCCAGCATTGGTCGCCACGGCCTGAACAAGAAGTAAAACCAGTCCTACAATACCCAACACCAAGCCGACGCCATGGCTCAGGCTGTTGGCTATCTCTTCGGCCCAGGGATAAGCCTGAGGCAACGTTTTAGTCATAACTTACTAACCCTCGAGGTAATTTTGATAAAAGATTGAGAAGAAAAATTGGTCAAAAATTTACCTGCTCAGTAGGGTAACTGAGAACAATTCCAGTGTACATGTGTAAGCTAAAAATTAGTATTAACTGTTGTAACAAGCTCTTAGCTTGGTAAGCATTTAGGAACAAGCCGAGTCTGAAGCCCTTCTAATCGTTCAATTTATTAATAATTTCACTGAATTATCATTTGAGAAAAACCTCGGCTGATTTATGTAAAGACATGATTTTTTTGCCTCATCGGATTATCGTATAGGGGAATTCCCTGCCAATGACTGAGGTTTGATTATGTCTGTAGCTTCTTCCGCGCTGAATTTCGGCTCAATGACCGAAGTTTTTCAGTTCCTGATGGAAATCGACAAACTGAAAAGCGTACAACGCCGCACTAAGGTGCTCGGCACTCAGCGTCAGGAAAACTCAGCAGAGCACAGCTGGCACTTCGCTGTGGCGGCTATGTCCCTCGCGCCCTACGCGCCTAAAGATGTCGATATTCAGAAAGTGATCCGCATGGCTCTGGTGCACGACATCGTGGAAATCGACGCCGGTGACGTGCTGGTGTATGACCTTGCCGCCCGTGAAGCCGTGCATGACCAAGAAGTGTTGGCGGCTAAACGCCTATTTGGCATGCTGCCTGCGCCACTGGATCAGCAGTTCCTTGATTTGTGGAATGAGTATGAAGCCGGTGAAACCGCTGAAGCGCGCTTTGCGCTGGTGATTGACCGCATTCTGCCGGTAGTGATGAACCTGAACAATAAAGGTCAAAGCTGGGTGGAGAACAATATCCGTCTGGAACAGGTTCTGGCACGCAATTCTTTCATTGGCGACATCAACCCAGAGCTGTGGCAACACATTCGCGGCCATCTGGACAATGCCCAAGCTCAAGGCTGGCTGAAATAATGCTTTCTCCTCCCTCATGGCGAGGGAGGAGTCATTAACACTTATTTCGGCACGCTGAGCGCCGTCTGGTCTACATACGGCTTCATGATGGCATCCGCTTTTTCCTGCGCAGCGGCAGCAGCAGCCTGTGGCGTGACTTTCTGGTCATTGACCAAGGCCCCGAGCTGATTTTCCATCGCCTGACGCACGGCCACCGTCTCATAGGTTGAATACCACGGATAGGCGTATTTCAGCTGTTGCAGAGCGATTTCGGCACGCGGGTCTTTCGCCAGATAATCCTTCATTTCCGGCAAATCATAAGAGGCGATACGCGGTGAGAAGTAGCCGGTGAAGCGACTCCACGCCCCGTTCACTTTCGGGCTAACCAGATATTGCAGGAAGGTATAAGCCGCCTTTTTCTGATCATCGGTGATGCCTTTAAAGCTCACCAGACTTGCTCCGCCGATGCTCACACCATTACGCACCTTCTGCGGCATCATCGCCACGCCCAGCTCGAAATCTTTGGTGTTTTCACGCATAAAGCCCAGCGCGCCGGTACTCAGCATGGTCATACCCAGCTTGCCGGAGAAGAACGCTGCGCTGATCTGCTTGGAGTTCAACACGCCGGATGGCATCACGTTGTCGCGATAAATCAGGTTTTGCCAGAACTGCAATGCACCCACGGTGGAAGCCGTGTTGTAGTACACCTCGCCCGGATAGTCGGCGTTGAAGTATTGCCCGCCGTTGGCACGAGTCAGCGCAGAGAGGATCCAGCCGCCGTAGTCATCATTGGTCGATGGCAACATGATGCCCCACTGCCCTTTGGCTTTATCCGTCAGCTTTTTGGCGTCTTCTAGCAATTCATCCCAGTTCTTCGGTGGCGCAGAAATGCCCGCTTTGGCGAACAAGTCTTTGTTGTAATAGAGAATTGGCGTTGAGTTGTGGAATGGGATCGCATAAGTCACGCCGTTAACTTGGGCATTTTGGCGCATGGCGGGCCAGAAGTTTTCAGTCAGGAAAGGCGTGGCTTTTTGGTTGCCGTATTTGAACAAGTCGTCCATCGGCAGAATTTCATTTTTGATGGCTAAGTCTGCAGTGAAGTTGGCAGACATAATCACCAGCGCCGGAGGCTGGCCTGATTTAGCCGCCGCTTCCGCTTTCACTTTGGTGGTGTCGTAGTTGCCGGTGAAGATACCGCGCACTTCGACATCGTTTTGAGAGTCGTTGAACTCTTTGATAACACGGGTCATTTCCATGGTCAGCTTGCCGTCAACCGGCGCCGGGAACATGAAATCGATATTCTGTTTTGCTGACGCCGCGCCAGCCGACAGCAGCCCGAGGGCAAGCGTCAGCGCGTGGAGCTTAGGCATAGTGAAACGCATGTTGGATCTCCTGGTGAAGATTTTGCTGGTTTTGGCCCGAAAAAAGATGAAGGTCGTGCAAAGAGAAGTACAAGGTCACGCGGTCGCCCGGCTGTGGGATAACCAAAGTGGATTCCCCCTCGGCCTGAATACGCCGCAGATTTTTAACATTTTGATTTTTCAATAAATAACGAATGTGACCATAGCCCGTGTCGGCATGGCACAGGTACTCAGCTCCCAGCAACTCGCGATGGTTCAGCGTGACGCTAAGGGCTAAAGTGCGTTCTTCATTCGGCTGGTCACTTAAGTGCTCTGGGCGAATGCCCAAATAGACCTCGTTCAAGCCATGGGCGTGCTCGCTCTCTGGCAAGGCAATGGCGTGATCGCCAAACTGCAACACGCCCTGCTGACAAGGCAGCTTGAAGATGTTCATCGACGGTGTGCCGATAAATCCGGCAACAAACAGGTTAGCGGGCTGGGCATACAAGGTTTCTGGCGCGCCGATTTGCTGCAAGTGGCCTTTGTCCAACACCGCAATGCGGTCGGCCATGGTCATGGCTTCCATCTGGTCATGAGTCACGTAAACCGTGCTGGTTTTCAACTGTTTATGCAGCGTCATGATGCCGTCTCGCACCTCGGTACGCAGGCGCGCATCAAGGTTCGACAGCGGCTCATCCATCAAAAACAGCTTCGGGTCACGCACAATGGCGCGCGCCATTGCCACGCGCTGGCGCTGGCCGCCGGAGAGTTTCCCCGGCTTGCGTTCCAGCAGCGGTTCGAGCTGCAACAGCGCCGCCACGCGGTCTACGCGCGCACGATGCTGAGATTTCGGCTCATTGCGCATCCGCATGCCAAAGGTGATGTTCTGCTCGACGGTCATGTGCGGGAACAGCGCGTAGTTCTGGAAAATCATCGAGAAGTTGCGCTCGCGCGGCTCCAGCGCGGTAATGTCTTCGCCATCCAGCAAAATTCGCCCACTGCTGACGTTTTCCAGCCCCGCCAATAGGCGCAGCAAGGTGCTTTTGCCACAGCCGGACGGCCCCACCAGCACCAGAAATTCGCCGTCGGCGATCTCCAGCGACAGATTATTCACCGCCATGCTGCCTTCAAACTGCTTGCAGATATTTTCGAGACGAATTCGCGACATTATTCGTCATCCACCGGGCAGCTGATGGTGGCGTCATACAGGTACGGCCCCGGATATTGCGAAAGCGGGTGCAAGTAGCTGACTAAGCCGGTTTTCTCTACCAGACGGTGCATCACGCAGGCGGCAGGTTCGAGGTTATAGAAAGGCGCCGGATTGTGGTGATAGTACGGCACTTGGTGCACGGTACCCGGAATAGTGGTGATGATGGCTTGGCGATACTGAGTGAAAATCAGGCGGTGCGTGTGACCGCAGAATACACGACACAGCGACGGAAAACGGTCAATCAACGCCAGCAGTTCGTCGCCGTTCTCGCAGGAGATGGAGTCCATCTGCGCCGAACCGACTTTAACCGGCGGATGGTGCATAAACACCGCCGTTGGCTTGTCGCCGCCTGCTTTCAACTGCTCTTCCAGCCATGACAGGGTTTCTGGCGTCAAGAAGCCTTTGGATTCACCCGCCAAACTGCTGTCGATAAACAGCAAACGCATGTCGAAATCGTCCACCGCGTAACGCATGTTTTGCGGGTCGTGACCCAGCTCAGGGCACAGCGGGTGCAGCGCTTCGAGGAACTGCGCTTTGTCGTCATGGTTGCCCGGAATGATGTACAGCGGGTAGTGCAGGTTTTGCAGCGTACGGCGCGCCACCAGATATTCGGCTGGCAGGCCGCAGTTGACGATGTCACCGGTGATCACCACCGCGTCAGGGCGCTCTTCCAGCGCATTCAGCTGGTTAACCACCTCGGCATTGCAGGCGTTGACGTCGATAAAGTCATACAGCTTGCGGCCCTGACTACGGAAATGCATATCGGAAATTTGTGCGAGAAACATCGGTAACCCCTTTATTTAACGGCAGTTTATTTAATGCCTGAAAAGCCAAAGCTTTTAAGAAATTGTTTCTGGAACAGAACGAATGCCAGCATCAGCGGCAGGCACACCATCAGGGTTCCTGCGGTGATAAGCCCCCATTGCCCGCCTGACTCAGCCCCCATGGCGAAGGAGACCAGCCCGACGGTGAGCACCTGCTTGTCCGGATCGTTGAGCACCATCAGCGGCCAGAGATATTCATTCCAGTGATAGGTGATGCTGACGGTGGCAAAGGCCAAAATGGCTGGCCACGACATCGGGATCAGCACGCGAAACACCACTTGCCACCAGCGGCAGCCTTCCATCAGCGCCGCCTCTTCGATTTCGCGCGGGATGCTGAGAAACGCCTGACGCATCAAGAACACGCCAAACGCCGACGCGAAGTAAGGCATCATCACGCCGGTCAATGTATTGAGCAGGCCGAACTGTTTGAGGATCATCATGTTCGGCACCATCATCACCACCGGCATGATCATCAGTTGGATCAGCAGCAGGTAGAACAGCGTCTGTTTGCCACGAAACTCGTGGTAGGCGAAAACGTAGCCCGCCGTGGTGATGGTCACCAGTTGGACCAAGAAGGTGCCGAAAGAGAAGAAGATGGTGTTGGCGTAGAGCCGCAGCCAGTCGGCGCTGTCCCACGCGTCGCGGAAGTTTTGCAGCGTCAGCGGGAAGCGCGGCAGCAGCGACGCCATGCCCGGCCCGAAACTGCTTTCGCTAAAGGAGGCCGACAGCATCCAGATAAATGGCGCGACCCACAGCAGCGCGCCACAGACCAGCAGCAGAGGCAGCGTGGAACGGCGCGCGCCGCGCAGTAACATAGATGGCTGGCGGCTGCGGCTTTTCGCGCCGGTCACCAGCAGGTTGTCAGACGTTTCAACGCTCATAGTGCGCCCCTCTTTCCAGCACTCGCAGGTTCATCACCGAGAAACCAAACAGCAAAATCAGCGTCAGGAAGGTCGCCGCCGAGGCTTTGCCTAAATCGTGGGTGTCGTTGGCTAAACTTTGGATGTAATAGAGCATCACGGTGGTGGCGTTATTCGGCCCGCCCTGCGTCATTACCGGCACGTGGTCGATTTGGGTGATGGCATAAATCAGCGCGATGGTGACCACAAAGCTGATGGTCGGGCGCAGCAGCGGCAAGGTGACATAAAAGAAGGTTTGGGTGCGCGATGCCCCTTCCATCATCGCCGCCTCACGCGCCGAAGCTGGAATGGACTGCAATCCGGCAAGGAAAAACAGCATGTAGTAACCGGCGAATTTCCACACGCCAATCACGCTCAGCGCAATCAGCGCGCTGTCGCTCGCGCCGAGGTAGTTGTTGTTCATCGGCCCGAAGAACTTCGCCAAGTAGTAGTCGATAAGCCCCAGCCCCGGCATAAAGATAAACAGCCATAGGGTCGCGGCGCTGACCAGCGGGATAATCATCGGGAAGAAAAAGGCAGTGCGCAGCCAGCGATTGAGCACGGTGTTTTCCCACAGCGCCACCGCCAGCAGCAGCGCCAGCACGATGCCGGGGATCACTGTCATCAGAATGTAAGACAGGTTGTTGAGCAGCGCGCGCCAGAACACGTCGTCTTGCAGCAGGCGAACATAGTTCTGCAAACCAACAAACGGCGGGTTATCGGAGTTCATCCGACTGTCATACAGACTGTCGGCCGCAGAGCGGAATAAAGGGAAATAGGTGAATAAAAACAGGAAGATCAGGGTGGGCATCAGCACCAGCCAAGGGAACAGCGAACGGCGCATTTCTCATTACCGGTCAGTCAAATAAGCCGTTACGCTAAGCTTTCTGTGTGTCAGTCATGTGTCAGCCAGATGATACTTTTTTGTATGAAAATCGAGCGAATGTTACTGAACGAAGTGTGAGAAACCTAAGTGTTAAACTTCCCTAATCTGTCGCCCTTAAGGCGACAAATCAGGAAACCAGCTTTAACTCAAACCACCGCAGTCTGCCGCTCTTTGGCTTCGGCGTAGGTTGGCATTGATGAGGCGGCGCCGGCTCGTTCGACACAGACTGAGGCGTAGGCTGAGGCGAATTGCGCGGCGTCGGCGAGGTCGGCTCCGGCGGCGAGCTGGGAGGCGAGCGCGCCGTTGAAGGCGTCGCCTGCCCCCGTGGTGTCTACCGGGATAGCCGGGAAGGCGGCCACGAGGTCCGTTTTACCCGCCACCGAGAGCAGCGCGCCTTGGGTGCCGAGGGTGATGATCAGCGCCTTGATGCCTTTGTCGTGCAGCGCCTTTGCGGCCACTTTGGCGGACGCCACGTCATGCACTTCAATGCCGGTGAGCAAGGTGCATTCAGTGGCATTCGGCGTCAGTAAATCGACCTGCGCCAGCAGGCTGTCGGGCACCGGCTGGAAAGGCGCGGGGTTGAGAATAATAAAGGTGCCGTTATCTTTGGCGATGCCAATCAGCTTCTCAATCGCCGACAAGTTATTTTCCAACTGGGTCAGCAGAATGTCGGCGGCGGCAATGGCCGGGCGGCACTGCTCCACTTCGTCGTCGGTCACGGTGAGATTCGCGCCGGGGTCGACGGCAATCATGTTCTCCGCATCGGCTCCTGCCACGTAAATCAGCGCGTTGCCGGTCGGGCATTCGGCGGTGGAGAACAGCGTCACGGCATCAAACCCGGCGCTGTCGAGATGGCGACGCGCAAAGGTGCCGAAGTCATCGCGCCCGACTTTGCCGATGTAGTGAACCCGCGCACCGGCGCGCAGCGCGGCGACGGCCTGATTGGCTCCTTTGCCCCCCGCGCCCATCATGCTGTTGCGGGCAATCAGCGACTCACCCGGCTGAGGAAAACGGGTCATTCCGGCGACAATGTCGAGGTTGAATGATCCAAATACACATACCTTGCCTCTGTTCATGCCTCTCTCCTGAGTGAAAAATGTCGCGGTGAAGGTCGCTGCTGCTCGAAACGCCGCTGCGCCGCCAGACAGGCTCCGCGACAGCCCGTTTCGTCCGAGACGCCGCTGATAGCGATAGTTAAGCCATTGGCCGGATGCGGGCTGCGCAAATGTGAGCGAATCTGCTGCTGTAGCTTCTCAATGGGGAAAGCCGTCATCGACAGCACGCCGCCGCCCAGCACCAGATATTGCGGGTCGAGGATATTCATTTCGCTGGCGACAGTGCGCGCCAGACGCTCGATAAACTCCAGCAAATCCGGGTGTTCGCCGTGTTTAACGAACAAGTCTGACATCGCGGTTTGCGGCACGTTTTGTCTGGCCCAGCCGCTAAGCCAGTTGCCAGAAGTCAGGGTTTCGACGCAGCCCGTTTTGCCACAAGGGCACAGCAATTTATTGTCTTTTAACGGGATATGACCAATTTCACCCGCGCCGCCGTGAGCTCCGTGATAAAAGTCATTATTCAGCCACAGGCTGTTGCCAAACCCGGTACCGAGGTAGACCCCAACGGCGACGTCGGGCAGCACGTCGAGACGAGTTAAATCCCACCACATCAAGTGGTTAACGTCTTTATCCATACTTACCGGCAGGCCGAGACGTGCCGAAAGCTGCTTCGCCACCGGCTGGTTATCGAGTGCCGGAATAAAAGGCAGCGATAACACGGTATTGCGGTCGCGGGACAAAATCCCCGGCAACCCGAGCATCACCCCAGACACCTGTATAGAAGTGCCTTGCAGGTACGCGGCAAGCAGTTGCTCAAGCCCGCCGAGTGGGTCAGCCAGTTCGGCCCAAGAGCGGGTCGGCACCTTCTGATATCCCTGAAAAACCTGCTGGTCGTTCATCAGCATTAGCCGCGTGTTGGTGCCGCCAATGTCTACGCCGAGAAAATGCTCCATAGCCTCTCCCGCCCTTAGGCCGCTTGACGCGCCTGACGCATCTGGTCGAGCATTTTGTCCCACGCACTGTCCAAATCCTTATCCAGATTGAACAGACCGGAGCTGCCGACGATCAGCACTTCCGCCCCCGCGCCCATCAGATCCTGATAGGTATTCACATTGCAGGATCCGTCGATTTCGATCAGATAGCGGTAGTTCTTCTGCTGCTTGAGGTCACGCAGTTGAGCGATTTTATGCAGCATTTCAGGGATAAACGGCTGGCCCGCGTAGCCCGGATCCACGGTCATCACGGTGATTTTATCCAGCAGGTGAATATAGTGCTGGATGAACTCAACCGGGGTGGCTGGGTTGAGCACCACGCCCACTTTTTTACCCAGCGAGCGAATCTGATTGATCACCCGGAAGGCGTCACGGTTGATGGTTTCGGCATGCGGGCAGATGTAATCCGCTCCGGCTTTAGCAATCGGCTCGATAAAATCGGTCGGGTTTTCCACCATCATGTGTACGTCGAGCACCAGCTGCGTGTGCGGGCGGATCTGCTCGATAAAGAACGGCGACAGGGTGATATTTTTCACATAGTGACCATCCATGATGTCGATGTGCAGCATGTCAGCGCGGCGGTTCAGCACCGCCAGTTGCTGTTTGATGTCGATCAGGCTCATGCACATCAGCGACGGAGAGATTTTGTATTCCATAGTCTGTTCCTGGGTTCAGAGAGATTGAAAATGCGTGTTGTTAAGCCATTAAAAATGAGGTCTAAGGCGCGGCGGCTCTGGCCTTCGCTGCGCTCATCCGCCCTGCTCTTTTCTGCATATAGCGGTTGCGGAAGAACTTCAGGCCGAGCACCACAATCAGCACCGCGCCCCACATTGCTAGACTGAAGTGCGGGCTGACGTTCAACAGGTTAAGGCCGGTGGAGATCACCTGTAGCACCACCAGAGAGAGCACCACGCCGGTTACTCTGCCGAAGCCGCCGAAGGGGTCGGTACCGCCCAAAATAATCGCCAGCACGGTGAGCAGCAGGTAGGAGTCGCCGTAGCCCATGCGCGCCGAGTTAAAGCGCGCCATCATCACCAGCCCGGCAATCACGCAGAGCATGCTCGACAGCACGTAGATGGCGATCAGCACGCGGTGGGTGTTGACGCCGCTGAAGTGGGTGGCGTTGATGTTGCTGCCGCTCATGTAGATGTATTTGCCCAGACGAGTGCGTTCGAGGAACACCGCGATCAGCACCGCCGTGACTAAGAAGATGATCAGCGGCACCGGAATGCCCAGCAGGGTATCCGCGCCGATGTAGCGTACGATGTCCGGCATGCCGCTGATGGCCGCGCCGCGCGAGAGATAGATGCCAATGCCGTTCACCATGGTCATGGTCGCCAGCGTCACCAAAATCGGGTGCGCGCCGACATAGGCCACCAGTGCGCCGGTCAGCATGCCGATAGCAATCGCCAGCACCATCGCGCCGACCAGTGCCAGCGTCAGCCAGACGGCTTGCAGCCCGAGGCTAGCGTCTGGCGGCAGGTAGGTCAGAAACACCCACGCCATCAGCAAGCTGGTCAGGTTGGAAGTGGCGATAATGCACAGATTCAGGCCGCCGCTGAGGATTGGGATGAACATCGCCAGCGTCAGCAGGCCCAGCTCCGGCAACTGGAAAGCCACACTCATAAAGGTAGAGTCGCTGAAAAAACGGCCGGGCATCGCCAGACTGAAACCGACAATCACCACCACCAGCAGCAGGCTCAGGCCCAGCGTGGTGTTATCAAATTTGAAGCGCGGGCCCGTGCCGCTGGACTTCATTTTTAGGCTCTTGGTTTTGGTTAACATTGCAGATTCCTCACGCGAAGCCGACATCGGTTTCTTTGCGTTTTTTGTAGTGAGTGACGGTGATAGCCACCACGATCACCACGCCGATAACGATGTTCATGAAGTAGTTGGAGACGCCAATCAGGTTCAGGCCGTTCTTGAGGATCCCAATCAGGAATACGCCCATCAGGGTACCGA
The DNA here is from genome assembly GCF_000735345.1 of Ewingella americana ATCC 33852. Lineage (GTDB taxonomy): Bacteria > Pseudomonadota > Gammaproteobacteria > Enterobacterales > Enterobacteriaceae > Ewingella > Ewingella americana. The sequence goes on from NZ_JMPJ01000065.1 coordinate 159,750, forward strand.
CCACGCTGCCTTTGCCGCCATTTAGGCTGGCTCCGCCGAGCACGGCGGCCGCTAAAACGTCCAGCTCGCCGCCGACCAGCGCGTTGGGCACCACTTCCCCCACGCGATAGACCTGCACCAGCCCGCCAATTGCCGCCATTGCGCCGAGATAGCCGTAAGCGAACAGGTGCAGCACGCCGACGCGAATACCAATGCGTCGCGCCGATTCCTGATCGCCGCCGACCGCAAACAGCTGGCGACCAAGATGGGTTTTATTGAGCAGCACCCAAGTCAGCGCCGCGACTGCCAGCATCACCACCAGCGGCAAACCAATCTGATAGTGTTGCGTGCCGACGCTGAACGGCAGCACCTTGAGCGGCGTCACCAGCCAGTCCGGCAGGTCATACAGGCTGGTGCCGTTGGTCAGCCACATCAGCATGCCGAACAACAGCGACTGCATGCTGATGGTGACGATGATCGACACGATGCGCAGGCAGTAGATCAGAATGGCGTTGATCATGCCGAAGATGGAACCGATGGCGATCGCCAGCAAAATCGTGCCGGTCGGGCTGGCGAGGCCGTAGTGGATCGCCAGCGTGGCGATGGTGTATTGCACCACCGAGGCCACGGCGGCGAAGGAGATATCGATACCGCCGGTGACCAGCACCACAAACAGCCCGAGGGCGAAAATGCCGCTGACGGCGTAGCTTTCAGACAGGTCCAGCAGGTTTTGCAGGGTCAAAAACTGGTTAGTCAGCAGCGAGAAGGTGACGATCACCACGACCAGCACCCAGGCCAGATAGCCTTCGTTGGTGGACGGGCGTAAACGGTTGAGATTAAGCATTCACCGCCTCCGCAAGTTGTTGTTGGCTGATATTGGCGGGCAGATACTCGCCTTTCACCGTGCCTTCGCTAAAGTGCAGCACTCGGTCACAGTTGAAGTAGACTTCCGGCACTTCGTCCGAAATCAGCAGGATGGAAATCCCCTCTTCCGCCAGTTGGTGGATCAACTGATAGATGCTGGCTTTGGCCCCGACATCGACGCCAACGGTTGGCGAATCAAGGATCAGGATCTTCGGCTGAGTCAGCACCCATTTCGCCAAGACGATCTTTTGCTGGTTGCCGCCGGACAGGGTAGAAATGGCCTGATCCGGGCTGGCGACTTTGACCCCCAGCTTTTCGATCCACTGCTGGATAATCTTGTTTTTGCGGTATTCGTCGATCAGATGAAAACGGCTGCGCAGCTGATCCATGATCGCCAGCACGGTGTTGTCACCCACCGACTGCTGCTGGATCAGTCCCAGCGTCAGACGGTCTTCCGAGACATAACCGATGCCAGACTTAATGGCATCTTCATGGCCGCGAAAACGCACCGGTTTGCTGTCGAGATAGATTTTTCCGCTGTCCGGCTTGGTCATGCCAAACAGGCTTAGCGCCAGCTCGGTACGCCCGGAGCCGAGCAGCCCGCACAGGCCGAGCACTTCCCCGGCGTGCAGCTTGAGGCTAACGTCGTGGTACTGGCCTTCGCGGCTCAGCTTGTCCAGCTCGAGCATGATGCGCTGGTCATTCTGGTTAGCGGCTTTCAGCCGATAGTCGAGTTTTAGGCCGGTCATCAGCTCGGTCAGGCGTTCGCTGCTGACTTCAGACGCCGGGTAAGTGCCGACACGCTTGCCGTCGCGAATGACCGTTACGCTGTCGGAAATCTCCAGCACTTCGTCCAATCGGTGGCTGACGAACACCACGCTGATGCCTTTGCTTTTCAGGTAATGCACGGTGCGCAGCAGCTGATTGACCTCGGTACGGGTCAAAGAGGCCGTCGGCTCATCCATAATTACCAGTCGCGCATCTGCCACCAGCGCGCGGCAAATAGCCACCTGCTGGCGCTGGGCAATCGGCAGCGACGCCACTTTGGCATCGACATCCAGCTGATAATTCAGCTCGCTGAGAATGCGCTTGGCGGTATCGCGCAGGCGTGACGGGCGATACCAGCCCATCAGCCCGTGCAGGTTGTGGTCGAAGGCAATGTTCTCCGCCACGCTCAGATTGGGGAACAGCGACAGGTCCTGATAAATCACCTGCACCCCAAAGCTGCGCGCCTGCTCCGGGCTAAGGCGGCTGAAGGTTTGCGGGTTAAAATTTTTATCCGCGAGGGTAATACTGCAACCGTTGTCCGGCTGGTAGACCCCCGAGATAATCTTGATCAACGTGCTTTTGCCACAGCCATTGGTGCCCGCCAGACAGTGAACTTCGCCGGGCATCAGCTGTAGTGAAATATCATTCAATGCGCGCTGACCGCCAAAGGTCACCGACAGATTCTGCACATCAATCAGCGGCATCGTTTGGGTATCAAATGTCTCGGAGATCGCCATAATTACAGCCCCATTTTCACCAGTTTTGGCAGGTTCGCCTTGTCGAGACTTTCGGTTTTGTTACCGAGGATGGTGTGGGTGGCTTCATCCACTTTCACTTTGCCCATGCCTTCGATATCCATGCCGTCAGTGATCGGCGTACCTTTGGAGATCATGCCCGCAACGCGCACGAAGACTTCACCGGCCACCATTGGGTTCCAGATATAGCCGCCGTTAATGGCGCCGCTTTTAACCAGTGATGCACCCTGACCCGGGCTAAACGGGCCGAAGACGCAGATGTCGCCGTTTTTGCCACGGTTTTGCACCGCGCGTCCGGCACCGATTGGACCTTGGGAGCCAATCGCCAGAATGCCTTTCAGGTTCTGGTCTTTCGACATCAGGTCATTGGTGGTGCGGATGGTGTCATCGAGGGATTCGCCGACGCCAAACTTGTCGCCAACTTGGTGCATATTCGGATAGTGCTCTTTCTGGTAGTTGACCGCCGCATCGGCCCATTTCTGGTGCAGAGGCACGGTTAGGCTGCCGACGTAAACCGCGTAATCGCCGGTCTCTTTCATGCATTTCGCCAACGCAATCATGTGGCTAACACCGAGCTGGGTGGCATCGACCATTTCGAAGTCCCAGTTAGCGTATTTCTGATCCGGTGACTCGTGGGTGATGACTTTGATACCGGCATCGCGGGCGCGCTTCAGCACCGGCTCCAGCACTTTGGCGTCATTTGGCACCACGCCGATGATGTCCACCTTCTGCGCGATCAGGTCTTCAATCGCACGCACTTGTAACGCCGGGTCATCGCTGGTTGGGCCGACCTGCCATGCGTCGATACCCTCTTTGGCCGCTTCGTTTTTGATGCCCACTTCCATGGCGTTGAACCAAGCGTTACCGCCGACTTTGACTACGACACCCATGCGAATTTTGTCCGCAGCGTGCGCGGCTGAAACGGATAACAGAGCTGAAGCAAACAAACAGGCCAGTACAGACTTTTTCATGATGTTTCTCCACAGATGTTCAATTTATGCCGCAGTCGTTGTGCAAAATGCCCAGTCGCTACGGTTGTTTTTTGGTTTTCTTTTGTAGGGGTAAAGGGGCAACTTCAATGACATTGACGTTGCTCCAGGCCAGCTCCTGCCGAAACTCTTCATCATCCAGATGGTCGGTGATCAGTGTGTCTATTTCCCGGTAGTGGCATATCCGCGCAAACGAGCTGCGGCCGAATTTGCTGGCATCCGCCAGCAAAATTTTGTGTTCTGAGGAGAGCAGCATTTGCTGTTTTAACCGCGCATGGTGCTCATTACTTTCCCTGATCCCCCCGTCATGGCTGATGCTGTGACAGGAGAAAAACAATTTGTTAATCACGAACTCTTTCAGCATCTGTTCGGCGTAAACACCGATAAAATCTTCATACTTGGCCGAGTACTCGCCGCCCAGACCAATGGTTCTGACGTTGGCTTTCACCGCCAGCGCCTGAATGATGTGCAGCGAGTTGGTCAGCACCACCAGCGGGATATCCGGCAGTTGGCGCGCTAAAAACCAGCTGGTCGAGCTACTGTCGAGCAGCAAACAGTCTCCCGGATTGATGAACTGCAAGGCGCGTTTGGCGATCCGCGTTTTGCTGTCTGGAGCCTGATTACTGCGGTCGCGGAATGACTCACCTTGCTCAATCTGCGACGGCACGTACTGCTTCTCGGCATGATGGTGTTCAACAAACACCGCGCCGCCGTGACTGCGAACCAACAACCCACGCTTCTCCAGCAGAGCCAAATCACGACGCGCCGTTTCCAGCGAGATATGACAAAGCTCGGCCACTTCCTGAACCAGGACGCGTCCTCGTTGTGCAAGGACTTCGGTAATAAAGCGGTGACGTTCTACAGGCAGCATGGTTTTTTCCTCTTCCCGATGTTCAATAGGATACGCAGACCACGGAATGTGGAATGCGGGCTTCCTCAAAAGCGGCCGCGCACTCTTTGCGCTGCGCTGACCATGTGATAGTTGTCAAAAAAATCGATGAAAAGATGAAATGTTAAATTTCGGATCTGTGGTGATCACGGCAATAAATCGCGTTTGAGTTTGCAAACGGACAAAAAGATTTCAGCAAACGGTCACAAATCCTCGTGATAAAAAATGACCGAGTGTGACCGTTTATGTGGGGATGACCGTTTTGGGGAGGGGAAAACAAAAAAACCGCCCGAAAGGGGCGGCTTCTTTACATGCGATGTGATTTAACTCATGACCAATTGAGTCGGGCGACAGCCGTAGAGTTCAGCCAGCCGCAGTAGGTTCTCCGGGCGCGGGTTATCTGACTTTTCAAATTGCGATACGGCGGCTTGTTTTATGCCCAGCTTCTCCGCGACTTCTTTTTGCGTCATCCCACGGTGCAGTCGCCACGCTGCTTGAATCGTCACATCTTTATTGACCATGATTTCAACTACCTCGTGCGGAATGAGTTCATCATTTTGCCCGCCCTCAGCCTGATATAATTCTGGTGCCAACGCCGCTAAATCCACTTGTTTAATCAACCGCTCAAACACGTTAATCGGCACCACGACGGACACTTTAACGCCCTGCTCGTCGGTAATAAATTGAATACCTGTCATGATTTTTACTCCGGTGTATGGCTTATATTTCAAGTAGTAAGGTAGCTGCTAAGCAGCTTCATAGCCCTTAGCACGCGGGCTATTAATAGGTTTTAGACGTTCGCCTTAGCACGTGCTCAATAGTGAGAATAATTGGCGTGCCTTTCACCACGATAAATAAGACTCGGTATTCCCCAACGCGCATTCGGTACCTTCCATTCGCGCCAGAGAGGGGCTTAATGTCGAGGTTAGGTCGCACATGGGGAAAATCAGCTAACTCGGCAACCATGCTCACAATTTTTTTCCTTTGGCTGGCCGGAACATCCTTTTTAAGCTCTTTAATCGACCTCATGGACCAATTCAGAGTTGCCATAATTTCCCTTAGATTCCTTAAATCTTCTCCATTTCCGAGCAAATGAATATAAGGATTGATACTTATATTATCAAATTAATACTTATATTTGTCGAGGGGTATCGCAAAACAGGGATCCTTCCCCGTTCTGTCGATCAATTGATGTGTTTTCATTTTATAGCGGTTTGTGTGCCGTCTCTTTGGCGGCGAAAACTGAAACCAGCGTGATGAGCAGAGCCAGCGCGACGTAGAGCGAGATTGCTAACGTGCTGTTGTACTCTTTAAACAGCGTGGTGATGATAAGTGGAGCAAAGCCGCCGCCGATAATACCTGCCAGCGTGTAGGCTAAAGAGGAACCGGCGTAGCGCACGCGGGTCGGGAATTGTTCGGTCACGAACGCCGCCTGCGGGCCGTACATAATGGCGTGAATCAGCAACCCGCCGATGACCGCCAGACAGATCAGCACGGGCTGAGTGCTGTCGAGCAATACGAAGAACACAAACGCCCAGATAATCGCCGCCACCGCGCCGAAGATATACACCGGACGACGGCCGAAACGGTCAGACAGCGCGCCAAACATCGGCACCGTCACGGCATTCCCCAACGCACCCAGCATGGTCGCGGTCAGCGCCAGCGGACGAGGTAAATGCAGAACCGTGGTGACGTAGGTCAGGGTAAACACCACCACCAGCGCGTAAAGCACGTCAGAACCAATGCGCGAACCACCGGCAATCAGCAGAGCACGCGGGTGTTGGGTGAACACCTCTTTCAGCGGAGTGTGCGTGGTGTTTTTACTCTGCTCCAGCTTGAGAAATGCAGGCGTTTCGCCAATACCGCGACGCAGCCACAGGCCGAAGAACACCAGCACCAGACTGAGCAGGAACGGAATACGCCAGCCCCAGCTCTGGAAATCATCGGCCGAGAGCAGCACGGTGATCAGGGTAATCAATCCAGTGCCAATCAGAGTGCCACAAGAGGGACCAACCTGCGCGAAAGAGGCGTTGCGCCCGCGCTGGTGCGACTTGCCGTGCTCCATCGACAGCAATACCGCCCCCGCCCATTCGCCGCCGAGGGCGATACCCTGCACAAAACGCAGCGTGACCAGCAGCAGCGGACTCCAAATACCCCAGCTCGCATAGCCCGGCAGTAGCCCCATCAGCGCGGTCGTCACTCCCATAATGACCAGAGTAGTGACTAGCACGAAGCGCCGCCCCAGCACATCACCGAGATGGCCGAACACCATGCCGCCGATTGGTCGCGACACATAGCCGACGGCGTAGGTGGAAAACGCCAAAATCGTGCCGACCAGCGGGTCGAATGACGGGAAGAAGACGTGATTGAAAATCAGCGCCGCCATGATGTTGTAGACCGTAAAGTCATACCACTCCAGCGCGGTACCAATGGAGCTGGCAGCCGCCAAACGCCCGGTTTTCGGCGGGCTGTGGGTGGTATCGGCCTGATGCGTGCTGCCCTTAATGCCTGCATTTTCAGTGGTGGAAAGGCTCATGATTTCAACTCCTGCGCGGTAAGTTGCCAGCTGAGACCGTAGTGCAGCGCCTCAGTATTAGGAATATGCAAAGCCTGACATGCCAGTTCAGTCAGTTTCTGGCAGGACTCGGCGCTGCTGCTGTCAATCAACATCATGGGGATCATCGGGCGGTCTTCTGCCGACTCTTTCGGTAAAGGAGAACTGAGGGAAACATCCGGCGTTAACAGCCGTGAACGGATAAAACCGGGCTGAGCAAACAGGGTTTCGCCCAGATGCGCAATGCGCGCCGTCAGGGCTTCTCCGGCGACATGTGACGCCAGCGGGATGATCGCCAGATGGCGGCCGCTGCCAAAACCAATCACCGCTTCGACAGCACAAACGCGGCGCATCGGGTTAATCATTTTATCCAGACTGGCGACGGACCACGGCGTCTGGCGGGTGAACGCCGCGCGATAGGCGTCGGTTGAGAAACTGTTCAGGGATTCCGTCTGATACAGCCCGAGGTACTTGCGCCCCTGTCCCGTCGCACCGATCAATTGATATCGCGTGCCAGACAAAAAGCCATCAATACGCACGCGCTCTTCCACGTGCTCACGGTCATACCATTGGTTGAAATCTGCTTCGTCTTTCTCGGCAACGTTGGTCGCCACAAACAGCATGCCATTGGGTAAAGTGCTCATGATTTTTCTCCTGTTATTGGGCTTTGAGGCAGCGTTCGATTTGCAATGACCAGCTCAGCAGGGTGTCATCCTGCTGTGACAGCGCGGCCACCATGAGCCCTACCGGCGCCTCTCCCGCCTGATGGCAAGGCAGTGAAACCGCGCAGCCATCGAGGAAGTTGATCACTGAAGGGTTACGCAGCGCCGCGCCGTTAGCCTTGAAATAGGTCTCATCGTCGGCGGCCAGTTCGGTGATACTCGGGGCGATCATCGGCACGGTTGGCATCAGCAGGGCATCAAACTGGCCGATGGTTTTCGCCACCCGCTGCTGCCAGTCGGCGCGCTGCTGCTCCAGACGCTCTCTGTCTGCCTGCCCCAGCGTCGCACCGCGACGAATACGCGACACCACGCGCGGGTCATACTGCTCGCCCTGCTGCTCGATAAATTTCTGATGCCACGCCCAAGACTCCAGCGCGGTAAAGCCGCCGGTGGCGTTGATCTCAGCCAGCTCGGCGAACTCATGGCAAGGTATCTCCTCAACCTGCGCACCGGCCTGCTTTAACTTCTCAATGGCACGGGTGAAGGCGCGCTGCACGTCGGCATCGATGCCGTCTAACACCAGCGTTTGTGGAATCGCAAAACGCCCCTGCGCGAGGGCTTTTTCAATGGTTTTCACCGGCGAGTCGGCAATCACGCCGTCCAACGCCAGACAGGAGGCGAGGTCATGGGCGATGACGCCAATAGAGTCCAACGCTGCCGACAGCGGCAGTACGCCTTGTTGCGAGATGCGTCGCGCCGTCGGCTTGTAACCGGTCAAGCCGCAGAAGGCGGCCGGAATACGCACCGATCCGCCGGTGTCGCTGCCAATCGCTCCCAGCGACATGCCGTCGCTGACCGATACCGCCGCGCCGGAAGAAGATCCGCCGGGAATGCGGCGCGTCGCGCGATCAAAGGGGTTAGCCGGGGTGCCGTAGTGCGGATTGATACCCAGCCCCGAGTAAGCGAATTCGGTCATATTGGTTTTGCCGATGATCACCACGCCCGCGTCCAATAGCTTCTGGACCACTGCCGAATGCGCTTTGGCTGCCGGGGCATCACGCAGCACTTTCGAGCCAGCCGTAGTGCTTTCACCCGCGACGTCGAACAGGTCTTTGATAGAGACTGGAATGCCATCCAGCGCGGACAGCGGCCTGCCCGCTTTGCGACGTGCGTCGGACGCTGCCGCCTGCTGCAAGGCTTGCTGATGATAGATGTGGGTGAAGACCTTCGCGCCTTCCCCCTGTGGGTCTTCACTGCGCGCTAACGCCGCCTCGGTCAGAGCCAGCGAGGAAGTCTCCTGCGCCGCCAGCTGTTGCAGCGCCTGACTCAGGGTGAGCTGTTTCATCGTCAACTCCTTAGTCATCACGCCACCACCGGCAATTCAGCACTTTGATAGGCATGGCTGATGGTGCGGCCCAGCACTTCGTCCACCAGCTCCATGCGGAATTCCGTTGCAGGACGGATGCCACCTATCGCCGCCACCGTGCCACAGGTCATCGCCAGTCCGTTTTCCGGCTGGGCGCTGCCGTCAAGATAGCGCCCCAGCAGGTCATCGGGCTTACGCAGGCTGGACAGGCGGCCTTCTTGGTACAGGCGGAATTCGCCCTCTTCTTTGATCCACGAGCGCAGGATCAGTTGATCCCAGTGATCGGCGACATCGGCCATTTTCCAAGCCTGACGGGCAACTGGCTTGACGCAGATCTGTTTGGAAAGCGCCACGCTATGGGCTTCAAGCTCGCGATCGGTGTGATCGGAGGCCAGCGACACAAACTGCTCGCCCTGATGAGTGAAAACAAAAGGTTCGGCTTCGCCAGACGTGGCGCTGCCCACCACTTCAATAGTTTCGCTTTGAGTCAGCTGATTGGTCGCGACGCGATAAAACAGAGGAACTGCACTCGGGCGGGGCACGCCCAGTGCCTCAAGCTCACTGATATGGTGCAAGATCGCCTCGTGATCGCGCCCGGTCCAGCCAGCGATCACCAACTGATCGACATGGATGTTTAATGAGGTTTCGCCAGTGTTTGCAGGTAAGGTAAAGGTTAATTTCATCTTTTAAGGCTCGCTTATTGACTGTTTTATTAGAAAGCACAGTGAAATTTCACTATAGCTTCAGTTATTAAATAAGCGATTTCCGTGCCATAATTTTGTGTAGAATGTCTAAAAATTTCCTTCGCAGGAGTCATGCGTGAAATCTGTTGCAGCAGAAAGCCGCCCACAACCGGCGTTGGATGACGTGGGTTTATCGCAAAATGAGTTGGCTTATCGTCGTTTTAAGCAGGCGTTGGTCACCCTGAGCTATAAACCGGGTGAATATTTGAATACCGCGCAGGTGATGGCGGAGCTAGAAATGGGCCGCACGCCGATTAATCAGGCGATCCACCGGCTGGCCAATGAAGGCTTATTGCAGATAATCCCGCGCAAAGGGGTGATGGTTTCTCCGCTGTCGATTGATGACGCGCTGGAGCTGATCGAAGTGCGTCTCGCCAATGAGATGCTGTGCATGAAGCTGGCCTGTAAGCACGTCTCAAAGCAGGATATCGCGACATTAACGGCGGTAAATGAAGAGATGAATGTCGCCGTGCAGACGCGGGATCGCAACCGCATGGTGTCGCTGGACCACCATTTCCACCATCTGCTGGCGGAGATCGCCGGAAACCTGATGCTCAAGGACATTCTCAGCGTGCTGCACGCCAGAGCGCAACGCTTCTGGGCCAGTTCGCTGTCGAAAGAAGACCACATGGTTGAGGTTATCGAGGAGCATCGCGCGATTATTTCCGCACTGGAAACGCAAGATACCCAAGCCGCCGCAGCAGCAGCCGAAGCGCATATTTTGTCGTTTAGGGATGCTTTGTTGCGAGGTTGAAGAAGGAGAGGGGGTCACTGCACGGCAACATTGATTTGCCTGCAATACCCCCTAACAGCCTCCCCCTTTTCAGGGGGAGGAGCAGAACAGCTTTTGATTAATTACTCGTATTCACTCATCGGTACACAGGAGCAGAACAGGTTTCTGTCGCCGTAAACGTCATCAAGACGCTTCACGCTCGGCCAGTACTTGTTGTCGCTGCCCGCTGGGAATACCGCCAGTTCGCGGGTGTACGGGTGGGACCACTCGCTGACCAGCTCGGCTTGTACGTGCGGCGCATTGACCAGCGGGTTGTCTTCCAGCGGCCATTCACCTTTGGCAACGCGGTCGATTTCAGCGCGGATTGCCAGCAAAGCGTCAACAAAACGGTCGATTTCCACTTTGCTTTCAGACTCGGTTGGCTCAACCATCAGCGTGCCCGCGACCGGGAACGACATGGTTGGCGCGTGGAAACCGAAATCAATCAAGCGTTTAGCAATATCCATTTCACTGATCCCGACGCTCTCTTTCAGCGGACGGATATCCAGAATACATTCGTGCGCCACGCGACCGTCGCGGCCGGTGTACAGCACTGGGTAAGCATCTTTCAGGCGAGTGGCGATGTAGTTGGCATTCAAAATTGCCACCTGACTTGCCTGCTTCAGACCCTGCGCGCCCATCATGCGGATATACATCCAGCTGATTGGCAGGATAGAAGCGCTGCCGAACGGCGCCGCAGAAACCGCGCCATTCTGAGTCAGAACGCCATCAATCTGCACCACGCTGTGACCCGGAACGAACGGAGCCAGATGCGATTTCACGCCGATTGGACCCATGCCCGGACCGCCACCGCCGTGTGGGATACAGAAGGTTTTGTGTAAGTTAAGGTGCGACACGTCCGCGCCGATGTAGCCCGGCGTGGTGATCCCCACCTGTGCGTTCATGTTCGCGCCGTCGAGGTAAACCTGACCGCCGTACTGGTGAACAATCTGGCACACTTCGCGGATGGTTTCTTCATACACGCCGTGGGTTGACGGGTAGGTCACCATGATGCACGACAGCTCATCACCGGCCTGAGCGGCTTTCTCGCGCAGGTCGCTTAAATCAATGTTGCCCTGCTTGTCACAAGCCACCACGACCACGGTCATGCTGGCCATTTGCGCCGATGCCGGGTTGGTGCCGTGAGCAGAACTTGGGATCAGACAGATATGACGGCTGCCTTCGTTACGGCTTTCGTGGTAACGGCGGATAGCCAGCAGGCCAGCATATTCACCCTGTGCGCCGGAGTTTGGTTGGATACAAACCGCGTCGTAGCCCGTCAGCTGCACCAGCCACTGGGAGAGCTGGCCGATCATCTGCTGGTAGCCCGCAGCTTGTTCAACCGGGCAGAACGGGTGCAGCTCGGAGAATTCAGGCCAAGTGATTGGGATCATCTCGGCAGCGGCGTTGAGTTTCATGGTGCAAGAACCCAGCGGGATCATCGCCTGATTCAGCGCCAGATCCTTTTTCTCCAGACGGTGCATGTAGCGCATCATCTCGGTTTCGCTGTGGTACTGGTTGAACACCGGGTGAGTCAGGATCGGGTCTACGCGCAGCATGGCGGCTGGGATAGACGCGTTATCGCTACTCACGGCTTTATCAAGCTGATCGATGTCCAGACCGTTGTCGTCACCCAGCAGGGCGGCGAACAGCACTTGCACGTCTTCGCGTGAAGTGGCTTCGTCCAGCGTGATGCCCACGGCGCCGTGGATGTCAGTGCGCAGGTTTAGGCCGAAGCTCAAAGCGCGTTCCAGCGTCGCGGCTTTGTCTTTCACTTCAACCGTCAGGGTGTCAAACCAGCTGTCGTGGCGCAGCGTCAGGCCGCCTTTTTTCAGGCCAGCGGCCAGAATGTCGGTCAGACGGTGAATACGGCTGGCGATGCGTTTCAGGCCAACCGGGCCGTGGAATACCGCGTACAGGCTGGCGATGTTGGCCAACAGAACCTGCGAGGTACAGATGTTGGAGTTGGCTTTCTCGCGGCGAATATGCTGCTCGCGGGTCTGCATCGCCATGCGCAGCGCGGTATTGCCCGCCGCGTCGCGAGATACGCCGATAATACGGCCCGGCATGGAGCGTTTGAATTCGTCAACGCAGGCGAAGAATGCGGCGTGCGGGCCGCCGTAGCCCATTGGCACGCCGAAGCGTTGGGCGGAACCGAACACCACGTCTGCGCCCTGTGCGCCCGGCGCGGCCAGCAGCACTAACGCCATAATGTCGGCGGCAACGCTGGTGATGATTTTGCGTGATTTTAGCTCAGCCAGCAGTGCGCGGTAATCGTGAACCTGCCCGGTGGTGCCCACTTGTTGCAGCAGCACGCCGAACACGCCTTCCAGCTCGAGCACTTTTTCTGCTTTATCGACGATAATGTCGAAACCAAAGGTTTCAGCACGAGTGCGGACTACGTCCAGCGTTTGCGGATGCACGTCGTCAGCCACGAAGAAGCGATTGGCGTTCTTCAGTTTGCTGGCGCGTTTGGCAAGGGCCATGGCTTCGGCAGCGGCGGTCGCTTCGTCAAGCAGAGAAGCAGACGCGAGGTCCAGACCGGTAAGGTCGAGGGTTAACTGTTGGAAGTTCAGCAAGGCTTCAAGACGGCCCTGAGAGACTTCTGGCTGATAAGGGGTGTAGGCCGTGTACCAGCCTGGATTTTCCAGCATGTTGCGCAGGATAACCGGCGGGGTCAGCACCGCGCTGTAGCCCATACCAATATAAGATTTGTAGCGCTGATTCTGGCTGGCGATAGCTTTCAGCTCAGCCAGTGCCTGATGTTCGGTAACGGAATCACCCACGGCTGGCGGGCCCGGCAATTGGATGTCCACCGGCACGATTTGCTGGATCAGGGCATTTAACGAGTCGGCACCGACCGTTTCCAGCATCTGTTGTTGCTGCTGAGAAGACGGGCCAATGTGACGGCCGATAAAGGATTCACTGTGTTCGAGTTGGCTGAGAGTCTGAGTCATTTGCTACGCATTCCTGAATCTGCATGGTGGTGTCGAAGGACAACCGATAACGGGCAAGCGGGGACTAAACCTGCCCCGTAAACGGCTTACGGGGCAGCACTTCATTACTCGTCGATACCTGAAAGATAGGCGTCGGCGCTGAGTAAGTTAGCGATTTCGCTTTCATCAGAGGCTTTAATCTGGAACAGGAAACCGTCGCCGTATGGCTCGCTGTTGACCAGCTCTGGTGAACTCTCCAGCTCGGCGTTTACTGCAATGATTTCGCCGCTGATTGGGGAGTAGATGTCAGACGCCGCCTTGACCGACTCGGCAACGGCGCAGTCTTCACCGGCAGCCACTTGGCGGCCCACTTCTGGCAGGTCGACGAAAACCATGTCGCCCAGCAATTCTTGCGCGTGTTCGGTAATCCCTACGGTGTAAACGCCGTTACCCTCTGAACGAACCCATTCGTGTGACGCGGCGTATTTCAATTCTGATGGAACATTGCTCATGAAAGAATCTCCAAAAATTTTCAGATATTAATGAATTCGTTATTAAACCAACGGCTTACCGTTACGAACAAAACCAGGTTTGGTCACTCTGACTGGCATTTCGCGGTTACGGATCTGCACGATGGCGTTTTCGCCGATGCCAGCCGGAACGCGAGCCAGCGCGATGCTGTAACCCAAAGTCGGTGAGAATGAGCCGCTGGTGATGACGCCTTCCTGCTGGTTGCCCGCAGCGTCGGTGAAACGCACCGGCAGCTCATTACGTAATACGCCTTTTTCGGTCATGATCAATCCGACCAGTTCTTCGGTCCCCTGCTCACGCTGTTTTTCCAGCGCAGCGCGGCCGATGAAATCGCGATCTTCCGGCACCCAGGCGATGGTCCAGCCCATGTTGGCCGCCAGTGGAGACACGCCTTCATCCATCTCCTGACCGTATAAGTTCATGCCTGCTTCCAGACGCAGGGTGTCGCGCGCGCCCAGCCCGGCAGGTTTGACGCCAGCCTTGAGGAGTTTCTGCCACAGGTCAGCGGCTTGCTCTTTCTTCACGGCAATTTCGTAGCCCGCTTCGCCGGTGTAGCCAGTGGTGGCGATAAACAGGTCACCGGCCTGAACGCCGAAGAATGGTTTCATTCCGGCCACGGCTTGCTTCTGCTCTTCAGTGAACAGCGTGCCAGCGCGCTCTTTGGCCTGAGGGCCTTGAACGGCAATCAGCGCCAAGTCATCACGCACGGTGACTTCAACGCCGTAGGCTTCTGCATGCTGCGAAATCCATGCCAAATCTTTGTCGCGCGTGGCGGAGTTCACCACCAAGCGGAAATAATCTTCAGTAAAGAAGTAGATAATCAGGTCGTCAATCACGCCGCCGGATGCGTTAAGCATGCCGGTATAAAGCGCTTTGCCGGGAACGGTCAGCTTGGCAACATCGTTGGCCACCAAATAGCGCAGGAATTCACGAGTACGGGCGCCGTGCAGATCAACAATCGTCATGTGGGAGACATCGAACATGCCAGCGTCCTGACGCACCGCGTGGTGCTCATCAAGCTGTGAGCCGTAGTGCAACGGCATCATCCAACCGTGGAAATCAACCATACGCGCACCGCACGCCACGTGTTGTTCATAAAGCTGAGTCTGCTTAACCATCTTGATCCTCATTAACCTGCGAATGCAAAAACGAAGTCGGAATATCGGAATATAAATTGCTCTCGTTTCCCCTAAATCATTCGCGCTGTATCAAGGCGGCAACTGAGTGAGTTCCAGCAGCTTACTCAAGTAAGTGACTGGGTGAATCAGGGCAGCCAACACCAAAATAGCGCGAAGGACCAAGGGCGACGCAAACGTTATCCTATAGCTCGAACTTATCACCGAATCTCCCTGCTAACCATAAGTTAAAATATCAGTATCTGGAGAAACAGCAGGGATAAGCGAGGAGTATTGTGCAGAGTTTCTGACTAGAAAAATGG
This sequence comes from Ewingella americana ATCC 33852, assembly GCF_000735345.1. Classification (GTDB taxonomy): domain Bacteria; phylum Pseudomonadota; class Gammaproteobacteria; order Enterobacterales; family Enterobacteriaceae; genus Ewingella; species Ewingella americana. The sequence continues at coordinate 174,996 of NZ_JMPJ01000065.1, forward strand.
GGTTTATGGCGCAAAATCTACAAATGAACCACAAAAATCTCGATGTTATATAACGAAGAGGCCGGATATCTCACCATTTGCAGAGTGGGATATCCGGCCTCGCATTATAAAAAGTAATGGGAAAAAGGCGCTGAAATTAGATTATTTCAATCGAACGGGATCCTGCTCCAGCCATTCGGGTAAATCATTCAATCCCATTGCCTGACGCACCAGTTTTGGCTTCACGCCCGGCAGGGAATCCGCCAGCGTCAGCCCGATGTCGCGCAGCAGTTTTTTCGCCGGGTTATCGCCGTTGAACAGTTCGCGGAACCCCTGCATGCCCGCCAGCATCAGCGCGGCGCTGTGTTTGCGGCGGCGCTCATAGCGGCGCAGATACATGTGCTGGCCGAAGTCTTTGCCCGCGCGCTGCAAACGTCTGATTTCAGACGCCAATTCGGCGGCGTCCATAAAACCAAGGTTCACCCCCTGCCCGGCCAGCGGATGCACGGTGTGCGCGGCGTCGCCCACCAGCGCCAGACGCTGGGCGGCAAAACTGCGCGCGTAGCGGCCAGTCAGTGGGAAGGTAAGACGTTCGCTTTCAACCGAGCACAGCCCCAAACGCAGGTCGAAGGTGCTAGCGAGGACTTTATTGAACTCGTCATTAGATAGAGCAGACAGCCGTTGGGCTTCTTCTGGAGAAACTGACCAAACGATGGAAGACAGATGCGGGTCAGCCAGCGGCAGGAATGCCAGAATGCCTTCGCCATGAAATACCTGCCGCGCCACCGACTGGTGAGGCTCGGCGGTGCGAATAGTGGCGACCAGCGCATGGTGGCGATAGTCCCAGAATGTCAGCGGGATATCGGCATGCTGGCGCAGCCAAGACTGCGCGCCGTCCGCGCCAACCACTAAACGGGCGCTGAGCTGGCGATCGTCGTTCAAGGTAACAAAGGCGTCGTTTTCGCCCCAAGCCACGTTTTTCAAGGTCGCCGGGCAGAGCAAAGTGATGTCAGAAGATTGCTCGGCTTTTTGCCAAAGCGCGCGCAGGATCACCTCGTTTTCGATGATGTGACCCAAGTGGCTGAAACCATACTCTTCGCCACGGAAAGCGATTTTGCCGAAGCTGTCGCGGTCCCACACTTCCATGCCTTGATATGCATTGACGCGCTGGGCGGTGATGTTGTCCCACACGCCGATATATTGCAGCAGGCGCTCGCTGGCGGCATTAATGGCCGAAACGCGCAGACCCGGAGCTGCTGGCAGTGGAGAGTCGAGGTCGGGTTGGTGGCTGTCCACCACGGCAACGCGCAGGCCACTGCCCTGTAACCCACAGGCCAGCGCGAGTCCAACCATGCCGCCACCGGCGATAACTACATCAAAAGATTGCATAAATTTTCCTGTGGGAAGAGGTTCAGCGGCTCACCCAACCTAGCGTCCGGCGTGTAAAGGCATCACGCAGGGGGGAAATGCCTTCCATCGCCATTAGGCCGAGATTACGCCCGACCATCAAGGGAACATAGCGATTGGCGAAAAGGTGGATCAGGCCGTCGGTCACGCCGACCGTCGCCTGCTGGTCTGGCTGGCGACGCTGCTGATAGCCACTTAACACGCGGTAGCTGCCAATGTCATTGCCGGCCAGATGCGCCGTCGCCACGGTTTCGGCCAAGGTCATGACGTCACGCAGGCCAAGGTTAAAGCCCTGACCTGCTATCGGATGCAGGGTTTGCGAGGCGTTGCCGACCAGCGCCAGCCGATGGCTAATGTGGCTGCTGGCGGTCTGCAATTGCAGCGGATAGCTGAATCGCGTGCCCGCCTGCTGCATTTTACCCAAGCGCCAGCCAAAGGCTTTTTGCAGCTCGGCGAGGAATTTCTCTTCGCTCCAGCTATCAATGTCAGCCTGCGCCTCGCGAGGATGGCACCAGACCAAAGAGCTGCGCCCTTTCGACATCGGAAGCAGAGCCAGCGGGCCGTGCTCGGTAAAACGCTCAAAAGCCCGGCCGCGATGAGGTTCGCTGGTGACCACGTTGGCGATCACCGCAATCTGGCCGTAATCCTCGCGCTGCCAGCGAATATTGCAGGCTTTGCCGAGCATCGAATGAGAACCGTCCGCCGCCACCAGCAGCTTGCCGTCGAGCACCTCGCCGTTGTCGAGCGTGACGCTGGCACCGTCTACCCTACGCTGCACGTCGGTGACTTTCGCCGGGCAGTGCAACATGACGCCAGGTGCCTCTTTCAGTCTGGCGAACAGCCGTTGGCCCACGCCGTGCAGCTCAACCACCTGACCCAACGCTTCCACGCCATAATGCCCGGCATTGAGATTCACAAAAGCCGCATGGCCGCGATCGCTGACATGAATGTCGCTGATCGGCGTGGCGATATCCGCTAAAGCAGACCACAACCCGATGCGCGCCAGCTGCTGGCAAGTGCCTTGGGCCAGCGCGATGGATCGGGCGTCAAACCCCGGATGGCCACTGCCACCCAGCGAAGAAGCCTCAATCAGATGTACCGGCAGTTGGCCTTGGGTCAGCGAGGAGATAGCCAGTGCCAGCGTGGCGCCGGTCATCCCGCCGCCAACAATAATAATGCTCATATTATTTACGGGCCGCCGCCATCAGGGCTTCAATCTCATCGGCCTCTTTCACCACGTCGCCGGTAAAGATTTCAATGCCGTCGGCGGTGATCAGGATGTCGTCTTCAATGCGTATACCAATACCGCGATACTGCTCGGGCACATCGGCATCTGGCGCGATATACAGGCCCGGCTCGACAGTCAGCACCATGCCCGGCTCAAGAGTACGGGTGCGCTCAGGACTGCCGTAGTTGCCGACGTCATGCACATCCAGACCCAGCCAGTGGGACAGGCCGTGCATAAAGAACGGGCGGTGCGCCTGCTCGCTATAAAGGGTGTCGACGTCGCCGTGCAGGATGCCAAGCTTGACCAAGCCTTCCAGCATCACGCGGACGGCGGCTTCATTGGCTTCTTGGATGCTGCTGCCCGGACGTAACACTTCCAGCGCTTTGTATTCGGAAGCCAGCACGATGTCATAGATTTCGCGCTGCGCTTTGCTGAACTTGCCGCTCACCGGGAAGGTGCGGGTGATATCACCGGCATAGCCTTGGAACTCACAGCCCGCGTCAATCAGCACTAAATCGCCGTCGCGCAGCTGGGATTCATTTTCGGTGTAGTGCAGGATGCAGCCGTTTTCGCCGCTGCCAACAATGGTGTTATAGGAAGGGAAGCGCGCGCCGTGGCGGTTAAATTCGTGATGAATTTCGCCTTCAAGGTGGTATTCAAACAGGCCAGCGCGGCATTTTTCCATCGCGCGAGTATGGGCCAGAGCGGTGATCTCCCCCGCGCGGCGCATCACGGCAATTTCTTCCGGCGATTTGAACAGGCGCATTTCATGCACGATAGGACGCCAGTCGATGACGGTGTCCGGCGCACTCAGGCTTTGGCGCGAACCTTTGCGCAGCTTGTCCATGGCGCGATTGACGATCTCGTCGGCATAGGCGTATTCGCCCTGCGCGTGATACAGCGCATCAAGACCGTTAAAGAGAAGATGAAGTTGGGTGTTGATGTCGTCAAACGGCAGCGCGCGGTCGATACCCAACTTGGCAGGTGCCGCGTCCTGACCCAGACGGCGACCGAACCAGATCTCAGCAGTCAAATCACGCACGCGGTTAAACAGCACGCTGTGGTTGTGATTCTCATCGCTTTTCACCAGCACCAGCGCGGCTTCCGGCTCGTTAAACCCAGTGAGATACCAGAAGTCGCTGTTTTGACGGAAAGGATAATCACTGTCAGCACTGCGCAATGCTTCTGGGGCAGCGAAGATAATTGCCGCGCTGCCCGGTGCCATCTTGGCTAACAGAGCCTGACGGCGATTTTCGAATTCCTGCTGAGTCATCACTTCATCTCCCAAAACGGTTTTAATTTATTGTTATGTGACTAATTAATGCAGCGTGCGCGGGCTTTCCGGTGCCAGCGGGTGGCTGTGACCAAATTCGCCGAAGCATAAGATAGCCGCCACGCGAACGTACTCGACCACCTCCTCCAGAGAAGAAGCCAGTTGCTCTTGGTCTTCATCTTCTTCATAACCGAGCTGGGCAATGCTGCGCAGGTCGTCAATGGCTTCGCCCACTTCGCCTTTCACTTTGGCAAGCTTCGGCTGCATCATACCCAGCCCCAGCAGGAAGTGGTTCACCCAACCGGCTAATGCATCGGCGCGTTCGAAAATGTGCTTTTCGTCGTCCGGCATTAACATGTTGAATTCAAAGCTGTCATCTTCCAGCGTGTCAGCCGTGGCTTTGCGCAGCTGTTGCAGCAAATCTGCCAGCGTGTGGGGGAAGGCCATGCCTTCATTGGTCAGGTCATGCACCAGCGTCAGCCAGCTGCCGTCACGGTTACCGCCGCACAGCAGGCCACTGATAAGTCCGTGCATTTCCGCCGCGGTCAGCGCGACAGATTGCTGTTTCAGCGCGTGATCCAACGAATCATAAGTAGGATAAGTATTCTCAATAGACATGCGTATTCGCCATCGTTGGTCGGTTAAGTTCGTGTTATGCTACCACCAAGGTCAGTCGTAGTACCAGATTAGCAGACCAGCGAATGGCAGTTGTTGAGCCTCTCTTTGGCCGGCAAATGCACTGGACAAACATCCAGCAATCAGTTCGTCATGGGGTTGTAACCTGGTATTGAGATAGTTATAGTGAGGCCGCTTCCAACGACCTGTGCGAGTCAAAGTGCTTGTGTTGGCGCGGCGTTCAAAGAAGGCAGGAAGGTGGCATGTCTGCACAACCGGTAGATATTCAAATTTTTGGCCGCTCGTTAAGAGTGAATTGTCCGCCAGAACAACAAGAAGCATTGAACATGGCTGCTGAGGATCTTAATCAGCGGTTGCAAGATCTTAAAGTTCGCACTAGAGTCACCAATACAGAGCAGTTAGTTTTCATCGCGGCACTGAATGTGTGTCACGAACTTGCTCAAGAACGGTTGAAAACCCGTGACTATGCCTCCAATATGGAACAACGTATTCGGATGCTGCAACAAACCATCGAGCAGGCTTTGCTCGAACAAGGTAAGATATCGGAACGCGAAGGGGCTCCTTTCGAGTAAGTTCGATAACTAATACTAAGTTGTTGATTCGCTGGTCACAGGCAGTCAGCAATGAGTAAAAAAATTTCTCTGAGATGTTCGCCAGCGGGCCCGTCCCCTGAGCCGATAATTAGTACCAACAGAATGTGATGATCCGTAATCGGTGCGCATGCTCGGTCCGTCCGAGAAGCCTAAAGATTACGACAGCACGTTCACCTTGAACCATGGGTTCAAGGGTTACAGCCTGCGACGGCATCTCGGAGATTCCCCTTTCTAGTCGGTACACCCCATTTTGGTTGTTGTATCTATGTCGCACACTCCCCAGCACGCATCAATCCGCCAACAGATTCGCACTGAAGTCCGTCAACGCAGAAAAAATCTTACTTCCGAGCAGCAAAGTCTCTTTGCCCAGCAAGCCGCTGATCGCGTGGCGACACATCCGCGTATTCAAGCTGCCAGCACGATCTCAGTGTTTCTCTCTTTTGATGGCGAACTGGATACCGCGCCGCTGATTAAGCGACTGTGGCAAGAAGGCAAGCAGCTCTGTCTGCCGGTGCTGCACCCTTTCACATCCGGCAATTTGCTTTTTCTGCGCTACAACCCCGACACCCCTCTGGTGCGCAATAAGCTGAAGATCCTCGAGCCTGTCCTCGACGCCACGCAGATTGTGCCTTTATCCCAATTGGACATTATACTTACGCCGCTGGTCGCCTTTGATAGTCACGGACAGCGTTTAGGCATGGGCGGCGGCTTCTATGACCGCACGCTGGAAAACTGGCAGGACGGCGGCCCTTATCCCATCGGGCTGGCGCACGATTGCCAGCAAGTCGACAACCTGCCGGTAGAGCATTGGGACGTGCCGCTGCCTGAAGTGATCACACCGAGCAAAGTGTGGCAGTGGTAAAATTGGTCTAATCCTTCTGATCCCTAAGATTCCTTTTCTCCCTCCCATTGTTTCTAACCCTTTGTATTCCTCAAATGTATGCAAGAAGTCCAGTATGTTGTAACTAAGTAGTCAATTTGTACATTTTCAACGTCACAGGAAAACATTAATTCATTGATATTTATGCGTTTTTTGTTTGTACAGAGCGTTACACGCCGAAACCAATCACTCACGGACAATGTTGTTCGACACGCCTATTATTCTTCCATCGGCCCCGCAGTGGGGTAGACACATAAACCGAAATTCTTGAGGAATTAAACATGAAAAAAGTATTAGCTCTGGTTGTTGCCGCTGCAATGGGTCTGTCTTCTGTAGCTTTCGCTGCTGACACTACTGCCGCACCAGCTCCTGCTGCTGCCCCAGCTGCAACTACCGCTGCTCCAGCGGCTGCTGCTCCAGCTGCAAAAGCACCAACTAAACACGCTGTTAAGCATAAGAAAGCACACAAGAAAGCTGCCCAGAAAGCTCAGGCTGCTAAGAAACACAAGAAAGCGAAGAAAGCCGCACCAGCTCAGAAAGCCCAGGCTGCTAAAAAGCACGTAAAACACGCTAAAAAAGCTGCACCAGCTCAGAAAGCCCAGGCTGCTAAAAAGCACGTAAAACACGCTAAAAAAGCTGCTCCGGCACAGAAAGCTCAGGCTGCTAAAAAACACGTGAAACATGCTAAAAAAGCTGCTCCAGCAGCTAAATAAGTAAGAAGTCTTGGTGAGCGTATTCACTCACTGTTAGTAAGACTGATTATTCAACACCCGGTTCGCCGGGTGTTTTTTTCTCTGGTTTACTATCTTGAGGGGCTGATAATGATGCTGCGCCGCTACCTTTTTGAAATTACACTCAGTTCTTTGATCCTCTGCGGTCTGATCACCCTCTCCTTCCTGATGCAGTTCGAAGTGCTCTGAGGCTCAGCGTTAACTCTTTTTACTTTTCCCACAATTCCCCTCTCTCCAAGCTAACAACTCACCCAATTTCAGACATAAAAAAACCGCCTTGCGGCGGCTTTGTTATTTGTTTCAGCAGGTTAAATCAGTACAGAAGACGGGCGCGAATGGTGCCTGGGATCGCCTTCATCAGCTGAAGTGCCGTTGACAGCGTCGCGGTGTCGGTTTCGACATCGATAACCACGTAACCAATCTGCGGGCTAGTCTGCAAGTACTGCGCGGCAATGTTGATGCCCTGCTCGGCGAAGATCTGGTTGATGCTGGTCAGCACGCCCGGACGGTTCTCATGGATATGCAGCAAGCGGCTGACGTTAGCGCCGTGCGCTGGCAGAGAGGCTTCTGGGAAGTTAACGGCTGACAGAGTTGAACCATTGTCAGAGTATTTCGCCAGTTTACCCGCCACTTCCAGACCGATGCCTTCCTGCGCTTCCATGGTGGAACCACCGATGTGCGGAGTCAGGATCACGTTATCAAATTCACACAGCGGCGAATGGAACGGGTCGCTGTTGGTGGCAGGCTCTTCTGGGAAGACGTCGATAGCCGCGCCAGAAAGATGCTTGCTACGCAGCGCGTCGCACAGCGCCGGGATATCAATAACCGTGCCGCGTGAGGCGTTGATCAGCAGCGAGCCCGGCTTCATCTGTGCCAGTTGCTCAGCGCCAATCATGTCTTTGGTGTTCAGGGTTTCAGGCACGTGCAGCGTGACCACGTCGCTGGTTTGCAGCAGTTCATTCAGGCTCGCTATCTGTTGCGCGTTGCCCAGTGGCAGTTTGCTTTCGATATCATAGAAGAAGACGCGCATCCCCAGCCCTTCGGCCAGAATACCCAGCTGGGTACCGATATGGCCGTAACCAATGATACCCAGACGCTTACCGCGCGCTTCAAACGAGCCGACGGCCAGTTTATGCCACACGCCACGGTGTGCTTTGGCATTAGCAGCCGGGATACCGCGCATCATCAGCAGCATTTCGCCCAGCACCATTTCGGCGACTGAACGGGTGTTAGAGAACGGCGCGTTGAAGACCGGGATACCGCGCTTGGTGGCTGCATTCAGGTCAACCTGATTGGTCCCGATGCAGAAACAGCCTACGGCAACCAGTTTTTCAGCGGCAGCGAATACTTCTTCAGTCAGTTGAGTACGCGATCGGAGTCCAACAAAGTGCGCATCACGGATCGACTCTTTCAGCGATTCGTTATCTAAAGCACCTTTGTGAAATTCAATATTGGTGTAACCCGCGGCGCGGAGTGTATCAACCGCACTTTGGTGGACGCCTTCCACTAACAAAAATTTAATCTTGTCTTTCTCAAGTGATACTTTTGCCATTTCCCGACCCTATTTGTTCTGACTGATTATTCTGACTGACGACGTGTGCAACCGATGGTGTTTTTTACCGCTGACGTGGCGGCCGTGAGGCAGCAACATAGCCAACATAACAAAAAATTCGCCATCATCAATACAAACGATTGCCTCGTGGCTAGCAGAAGGCTCAGTCAGTCGAGGGCTTTACAGAATTTAATGCTGAGTAAGAAATTTGGAGCCGGATGTTACCGAGGTATGAGGCAGGAATGTGACATAAGTCACCAAATTCGGCCCTGTGAAGAAAAGATGATTCAGGCGGTAAATTATCATCTTCATAACATTGCATTATGACCGCTGTGTAACTGGCTGCGCGCAAACTCACGCAGCCAGATCTTCTACTTATCGCTCAGGTCAGTCAGATCACTTGAGCGTGACGGTTTTGACCCCGTCTGCAGTGCCGACCAGCGCGATATCCGCGCCACGGTTAGCAAACAGGCCGACGGTCACCACACCGGCAATGCTGTTGATCTTATTTTCCAGCGCGATGGCGTCGAGAATCGACAAGTTGTGCACGTCCAGAATCACGTTGCCGTTGTCGGTAACCACATTTTGGCGATACTCCGGCAGGCCGCCCAGCTTGACCAATTCGCGCGCCACGTAAGAACGCGCCATCGGGATCACTTCGACCGGCAGCGGGAATTTACCCAGTACGTCGACCTGCTTAGAAGCATCAACGATACAAACGAACCTTTTGCTGATCGCCGCAATAATCTTTTCACGCGTCAGTGCCGCACCGCCGCCTTTGATCATCTGCATCTGGTGGTTGATTTCATCAGCACCGTCAACATACACCGCCAGTTCATCCACTTCGTTACTGTCGAAAACGTGGATACCCAAGCTTTTGAGTTTGGCGGTCGAGGCGTCTGAGCTGGATACCGCGCCTTCGATTTGATGTTTGATCGAGCCTAATGCGTCAATAAAATGGGCGGCGGTAGAGCCGGTGCCAACGCCAACAATGGTGCCGGGAGTCACGTAGTCAAGCGCGGCCCAACCAACTGCTTTCTTTAATTCTTCCTGAGTCATCATGGCTTCTCTGCTGTTTTGCGTACGGGGGAACGACGCCAATGATTATAAAGCATGTCCCCGTAAATTGGGCAGTCGCCTTCCGAGCCAGATCACACTTATATAAGCCGACCGAGCAAGTTATGGCGCACTGGCGGCTGGCAATAACTTGCGGGAAGACCCGTTTTAGTCCACCCCAAATGCGCTAAATCTGTGGCATAGTGTTTGAATAAATTAAATCCAAGGGACAGAACTCCGATGAAACGCCCAGACTATAGAACGCTTCAGGCGCTGGACGCTGTGATCCGCGAGCGCGGTTTTGAGCGCGCCGCGCAGAAGCTTTGCATCACTCAATCGGCGGTATCTCAACGCATTAAGCAGCTCGAGAATTTGTTCGGCCAGCCGCTTCTGGTCAGAACCGTACCGCCGCGCCCCACTGAGCAAGGGCAAAAATTGCTGGCGCTGTTGCATCAGGTAGAACTGTTGGAAGAGGAGTGGCTGGGCAATGACAGCGGCACCGACAGCAATGACACGCCGCTGCTGCTGTCGCTGGCGGTCAACGCCGACAGTCTGGCAACCTGGCTGCTGCCCGCGCTGAAATCCGTGCTGGTCGACTCGCCAATTCGCCTGAACTTGCAGGTTGAAGATGAAACGCGCACCCAAGAGCGCTTACGTCGCGGCGAAGTGGTGGGCGCGGTAAGTATTCAGCCGCAGCCTTTACCCAGCTGTCTGGTGGACCAACTGGGCGCGCTGGACTATCTGTTTGTCGCCTCCAAGCCTTTTGCCGATCGCTACTTCCCCAACGGCGTGACCCGCTCGGCGCTGCTAAAAGCCCCGGCCGTGGCCTTTGACCATCTTGACGACATGCATCAAGCCTTCTTGCAGCAGAATTTCGATTTATCGCCGGGCAGCGTGCCGTGCCACATCGTTAACTCGTCAGAAGCCTTTGTGCAGCTGGCTCGTCAGGGAACTACCTGCTGTATGATCCCACATCTGCAAATTGAGAAAGAGCTGGAAAGCGGCGAACTGATCGACCTGACGCCGGGCCTGTTCCAGCGCCGGATGCTGTTCTGGCACCGTTTCGCGCCAGAAAGCCGCATGATGCGTAAAGTCACCGACGCCCTGCTGGCCCACGGCCGTCAGGTGCTGCGTCAGGATTGATTTCGCTTCCCCATAAAAAAACCCGCCGAGGCGGGTTTTTCTTTTCAAGCAGTCAATTCAAACAATCAACTTAAGCAATCAACGACTTAGCGTTGCAGTTCAAACACCACGTCGACCTGATCGTCAAAGTGGATGCTCTGCTGCTCATAAGTTTGCGCCGCATCGCTTTGCGCCGAGGCTTCAGCCGCTTTGTACATACGCGCTACCGGCATTGGCTGGTAGTTGGCGACGTGATAGCGAATGCTGTAAACCGGACCCAGTTTAGCGTGGAAGCCTTCGGCCAGTGATTTAGCCTGCTCTGTGGCGTTATCAATCGCTTTCTGACGAGCCTGATCGCGGAAGCTTGCTGGGTTCGCAACCCCAAGCTCTACCGAGCGAATTTCATTCAGACCGGAGCTCAGCGCACCATCCAGCAGGTCATTCAGCTTGTCTAATTGACGCAGAGTTACCTGCACCTGACGCACGGCACGATAGCCTTTCAGCTCGGTGCCACCGTCTTTCAGGTAGTTATATTCCGGTTGAGTACTCAGGTTAGCGGCGTTGATGTCCTTCTTCTCAATACCGTTTTTCTGCAAGAAAGCAAAATACTCCGCCACGCGCTGGTCAGCCTGTTTCTTCGCTGACGCGGCGTCCTTGGCCGATACATTGACTTCAATCGCCAGTGTCGCAATATCCGGCGTTGCGTCCACGCTGGCAGTCCCTGACGTTACTACGTGGGGACCCGCAGGTACCTCAGCAGCCTGAAGTGCAGCAGGTAACGTCCCTAATCCCAACATTGCAGCCATCGCCAATGCTTTCAATTTCACAGTGCCTCCATTAATCATTCCAGATTTGGCATTAAATTCGTTCACTAACCTCAAAACCCTAGCATAGTAGAGCAATTTGTAGATGAAGATTAGGGACAAAATCTTAAAAATGCCCGGCCAGAAGGTTTACATGTGCAGCGTTTGGCGAGCCAACTGAACGGCAATTCCCCACATGATCGCACCGACCACGAAGTTAATGATCCGCTGTACTTTGCCACTGTTGAGCCAAGGGGAGAGCATCGCCGCCAGTAGCGCCAAGCCGAAGAACCAGATGCCCGACGCCATTACGGCACCCAATGCGAACCACGAGCGCTCGTCGCTGCTCAGGCTGCCGCCGAGGCTGCCCAGCACCACAAAGGTGTCGAGGTAAACGTGCGGGTTGAGCCAAGTGACTGCCAGCATGCTGACCACGATTTTCCAGCGACTCTGCTTGGCGACTTCTGCCTGCGCGAGTTCAGGATTTTTGGCGAAGGCGGTGCGAAACGCTCCCCAACCGTACCACAGCAGGAAAGCCACGCCGCCCCAGCTAACCAGCGCCAGAATGGTCGGTGACTGGCTGAGCAGCGCGCTGCCGCCGAAGATACCGGCGCAAATCAGCAGGGCGTCGCTGATGGCACACAGCGAGGCGATCATCAGGTGATATTGCTTACGGATCCCCTGATTCATCACAAAGGCGTTTTGCGGTCCGATGGGTAAGATCATGGCCGCGCTCATCGCTAACCCTTGAAAAAATATTGCCAGCACGTCGAAATCCTTAAAAAAGTCCAAAAGTGGAATGACGCGCAGTGTATGCGAGCTTTGTCATTAGCGGAAATTGATAATTCTAATCCCACATAAGCTTTGCTAATCACCAAACTGGCTGAGTCTCTGACATAAAAAAGGCGCCCGTAGGCGCCTGTTTGAGTTCGAACTGAGGGAGGCTTATTCCGCCACGCCTTTTTGCTCGATTGAACGCTGATCTTCCTGCTGGCTCGCCGCGGCATCGGCCACGTGATAGAGGTGAACATCCATTTGCGGGTAAGCAATATTGATGTTGTTTTTATCCAGCGCGCGTTTGAAGGCTTCAAGCAGATCCCAGTTCACTTCCTGCGCGTCGCCGTTGGTGGTCCAAACGCGCACCACGAAGTTCAGAGTGGAAGCCGCCATTTCGTTCAGACGAACGGTAACGCCTTTGTCGTGTTGGATACGCTTGTCGGCCGCGATAATGTCGCCCAGCACCTTCTTCACCGTGTCGATATCCGAGTCATAACCTACGCCGACGATGATCTCGGTACGGCGGTTTGGCTCGCGAGAAGTGTTGATGATGTTACCGGCGATGATTTTGCCGTTTGGCACCACAATCACTTTGTCGTCAACGGTACGCAGCGTGGTAGAGAAGATCTGCACCTGCGTCACGGTACCCGCAACGCCGCCTAAATCGACATATTCACCGGCGCGGAATGGGCGGAAGATAACCAGCAGCACGCCCGCAGCGAAGTTCGACAGCGAACCTTGCAGCGCCAAACCTACGGCCAAACCGGCGGCACCGATAACCGCAATGACGGAGGTGGTCTGCACGCCGATACGGCCCAGCACGGCAATCAGCGTGAAGGCGATAATGGCATAACGCACCAGCGCGGCGAGGAAGTCGGACACGGTCAGATCAATGCCACGCAGCTTCATCACACGGCTCACAGCGCCTGACAGCACGCGAGCCACAATCAAACCGACGATCAGGATAAAGATCGCGGCGACGATATTCACGGCATAGTGCAGCAACAGTTCCTGATTGCGCACCAGCCAGTTTCCAGCATTGTTAATGCTGCCTACAACGTTCAAATCTTCCATTCGAAACACCCCTAAAAGTACCCACGCGGGTAACCAGAAAAACCACGCTGAAAAATCAGCGGATGGACTCCTCAAGCTTTTAAGGGTAACTAACAATGCGTTGAAGTGCCAACCCCGCGGGAAAGACTTCAGTAAAATTAGGAATTTGCATGGTTGTTTTTCAGCGGTTCAGGAGATTTAAAGGCCTGCAGTGGCCCGCGACCACTCAGCGTGAAGGCTGAGATTATCGTGAAGGTCAGTGCGATCAACCCAAGGATCAGATACGTTCCGTGGAAACCGATCCGGTCATACATGTTCCCGGCAAAGACGGACATAAACATGATTGCCACCTGCTTGAAGAAGCAGAAGGTGACCAGATAAATCGTTGCCGAGAAACGCACCTCAAACACCGACGTGATGTATTTGAAACAGCCCACAATCAGGAAAGGTATTTCAAACATATGCAGCGTTTTCAGTACCACCACCTCCAGCGGTGAAGAAGCAAATGAAGAGCCGATGATACGCACCGACATAATCATCCCGGCTAGCAGCAAAGCATTCTTACCACCTATGCGGTTCACAATCAGCGGCGCGAAGAACATGATGCAGGCATTCAGCAATTCGCCCAGGGTAGTGACGTAGCCAAAGACGCGCGTCCCTTCTGAAGATGAAGAAAAGAACGAGGTAAAGAAATTGGCAAACTGCTGATCGAATACGTCATAAGTACAGGAAACACCAATCACGTACAGGGCAAGAAACCACAGTTTTTTGTCTTTCAGCAGCTCAAGCGCCAATTTGAGATTGAACGATTTGGAGTTCACTCCCAGTTCGTTGGCCACCCGGGCGCTTGATTTCACCTCCGGTTTGGCGAGCAGTAACAGAATGGCGAGGATCACCGCACAGCCGGAGCCGAGCCAGAACACGAATTCGTTATTGATGGTAAACATGATGCCGACCACTGATGCGCAGAGCGCCCAGCCGACACAACCAAACATACGCGCCCGGCCAAATTCAAAGCTGCTGCGACGGCTGACTTTTTCGATGTAAGCCTCGATAGCGGGGGCACCGGCGTTGTAAATCAGTCCGAGGTAAATCCCCCCGACCACCGAGCCAAGATAAATGTTTATTTTCAGTAACGGGCCAAAAACATAAATAAAGAACGGCGCGAACAAAACCAGCATGCCGGTGATGATCCACAGCAGATGTTTTTTCAGCCCGAGTTTATCGGCAAGTAAACCAAACACCGGCTGGAACATTAGCGAGAATAACGAAATGCTGGCGAAAATAGTGCCGGTATCGCTTTTGCTAATGTGATTGATGTCATGTAGCCAGATAGGGAAGAACGGGAAGTAGGCACCCATGATGAAAAAGTAGAAAAAGAAGAACAGCCCGAACATCCAAAAGTTAGTGTTTTTCAGGTAATACATAAGCAGTTTCCTTACGTCTGAATATTGCGCCGCTGGGAATTAACCCAGCGGCACAGGCTGTCAGGCACGTTTCCAAATGAACGAATAATGGTACTGACCGGCTGTCAGCAGGAATTCCGGGCTGACGCTCGGGCTCCACGAATCATCGCCGCCGACGCCCATATGGAAGCCGTCGATGTTCAGCCATGTGCCCTCTTCTTCACGCAATAAGTGACGATGACTGGTATTCATCAGCTGGCGCAGACTGTAGCGGCTCAGACCAAAGTGGAAATTGCCGCGTAACTTCCATCCGGCGTAATCCAACTCGCGGGTCTCACCGCGCAGGCCGTTTTCGCTAGGGAAAACGTATGGCGTATACAACTCAGCCAGCGGCAAATCCCAGCGACCGTGTTGCGCCGCCAGACGGCGATCGGGATAGTTTTCGTGCGGTCCTAGCCCCAGCCAGCGGACGTTCTCAGCACTGTCCGCTAACTGACAGGTCAGGCCGATGCGTCCCGGTGACGGCACGTTTGACGCCACACGAACGTCGACACTGATATGCAACTCGCCCTGATTATTGATGCTGAAAATTTTGCGGCTCAGCAGGCGCGTTTCTTCACCGGTCATAAACGCATGAGTGGTAGTGATCACCACCCTGTCCTGCAACTGATCGGCGCTGATATTCAGCAGGCGCGATTCCAGGTGATACATTCCGGCGGCTTTCCAACGCTCAATCCAGGCATTCGGATCAATACGGCTCACTTCACTGACGCCGATATCGTTATCGACGGGCGCGCGGACAAACTGGTCGCGCAACGCAGATAGCAGCCGCGGCGTTTCGCCATCAAACCACTGTTCAAGCTGCCCGGTTTGCTGACTGAACTGCCAGCGTTGCGCGCCGTGTGCCACAGAAATCAGATCGCCCTGCTGATCCAAAACCGGCGCAGCAGCGCGGATTCTTTCCGCCACCGGCTGGCTCAGAGGTTGTGGTAACTGCCATTGATCCCAAGCGCTGCGATGTCCGGCTTCAGACCACGCGGTCGCCTGCGGCTGATGTACGGCAACGTTCAGCCACATATCACCTTCGGCCTGCGGGATATCACCCAGCTCTAACGTCTGTTTACCGTTTGGCGCTATATTCAGTGCCGCTTCCCCTTGTGAAATCACTTCGCCGTCATGTTCAATACGCCAGACTAACTGCTCGTTATCACTGTCGCGGAACAGATATTCACTTTGAATTTCGATCGTCAAAGGTGAGGTGCAGATCAGCGAGAACTGGAAGAATTGCTGTGCACGCTGCGCTTCGAATAAGGACGGATGCGGCGTACGATCGGCAAATACCAGACCGTTCATACAGAACTGGCGGTCATTCGGCGTGTCGCCGAAGTCGCCGCCGTAAACCTGATAACTTTTGCCCTGCGGCGAGGTTTTGGTCAGGCTCTGATCAACCCAGTCCCAGACGAAACCGCCCTGCAGACGCGGATACTGGCGGAAAGCTTGCCAGTATTTATCGAATCCCCCGAAGCTGTTGCCCATAGCATGAGCGTATTCGCAGAGGATCAGCGGGCGTGTTTCATCCGGCATGCTGATCCACTTTTTAATCGACCATTTTGGTACCGCCGGGAACGGCTGATCCTGTTCAACGCGGGAATACATCGGACAGATAATATCGGTTGCTGCGCTGTTAGCCCCCCCACCTTCGTACTGCACCGGACGGGTCGGGTCGACAGATTTGATCCAGCGATAGAGCGCGTCGTGGTTTGCGCCATGCCCTGATTCGTTGCCCAGTGACCAGATGATGATGCAGGGATGGTTGCGGTCGCGCTGAACCATGCGCGTGACGCGTTCGCTGAAAGCGTTAAACCACAGCGGGTCGTCCGACAGGCGATTCATCGGCTGCATGCCGTGGGTTTCGATATTCGCTTCATCCACCACGTACAAGCCGTATTCGTCGCACAGCTTGTACCACAGTGGATGATTCGGATAATGCGAGCAGCGCACGGCATTAAAGTTGTGCTGTTTCATCAGCACAATATCGCGACGCATGGTGGCTTCATCCATAACCTGACCGTTTTCAGGATGATGCTCGTGACGGTTGGTGCCTCGGATCAGCACTGGCTGACCGTTCACTTTCAGCAATCCGGTGCTGATTTCCACCTGACGGAAACCGACATCGCACGCTTCGGCTTCAATAAGTTGGCCTTTAGGTGAAATCAGTGAAATCACCGCGCGATATAGCGCCGGTTGTTCTGCGCTCCACAATTTCGGCCGGCTAACTGGCAGGCGCAGCGTAGTACGGTCATACGCTGCACCCCGCTCATCAATAATTTCGCTGCCTAGCGGTTGCTGATGTTCTGCTACCGCTTTATCACCCTGCCAGAGTTCGACGCGCACCTGATAATCAGTCGCAGTTTCCTGCGGCACGGCGGCACTGACCTGCACTTCCAGCTCCGCCTGCGTGAAACCGTGGAATAGATGCGTGCGCACCTGCAAGTCGGTGATCTGTTCCACCGGTTTGTGCAGTAACGTGACATCTCGAAAAATGCCGCTCATGCGCCACATATCCTGATCTTCCAGATAGCTGCCGTCACTCCAGCGCAGCACCATCACAGCCAGGCGATTTTCTCCAATGTGTAAAATCTTGCTGAGATCGAATTCAGCCGGTAAACGGCTGTCCTGTGAGTAACCGATCCACTCGCCGTTACACCATAAATAGAACGCAGAATTGACGCCGTTAAAAACGATGCGCGTTTGTCCGCTGCTCAGCCAGTCATGATCCACAGAAAATGTGAGCGAGTAACAACCAGTGGGGTTTTCTTCGGGTACAAACGGCGGATCCACCGGGATCGGATATTGAACGTTGGTGTATATTGGCGCGTCATAGCCTGCCAGCTGCCAGTTTGATGGCACCTGTAGGCGATCGGCGTCAACCAGATCCTGTTGCAACCATTGCTCAGGAACCGCTTCCGGGCGGTTAAAATAGCTGAAACCCCATTCGCCATTGAGGCAGCGGATTTTTGCTGAAGGCTGATTTTCTCTGGCTTCCTGTGCATCACGCCAACTGCTAAACGGCGGATGCGCAGGTAATCTATTGCACTGCGTCGAGGCAGGTTTCTCCCAGTCTCGGCGAGCCAGAACGGTGGCCAGCGATGATAATTTATCTTCAGCAGATGGGTTCATACTTTCTTCTCGGTAAATTGTTATACGCTCACAATAATGTAAACATGCTTATCTGAAGAAAGTAAGTAAAGCGGAGGAATTCAGGAAAGGGACGCGGATCACAAATTCCGCGCCAGCCAGTGTTTACAAAGAAGGTTTACAGAGCACTAAGCTGATGCGCGATGCGGATCAGTTCCTGAGACAACGTTTCCTGTG
Source organism: Ewingella americana ATCC 33852 (assembly GCF_000735345.1). Taxonomy (GTDB): domain Bacteria; phylum Pseudomonadota; class Gammaproteobacteria; order Enterobacterales; family Enterobacteriaceae; genus Ewingella; species Ewingella americana. The sequence continues at coordinate 192,867 of NZ_JMPJ01000065.1, forward strand.
AGACATTTTCTGCGCCTGGTCTGGCAGTGGTATGGCGCACAACCAAAGAAGTGGGCAACAACAGCGAGTCACCGTGATGATCGTCATGATTATGCAGATTACCCAACAGTCGATTGATGCTCTCATGCCCCAGTAGGCGAAAATCCTGTTTGATGGTGGTCAGCGGCGGGAAGAAAAAGGCACTGTCTTCAGTATCGTCATAGCCAATCACCGAAATTTGTTCCGGTACCCGCAGACCAAACTCATGCACGGCACGCAGGACACCGAGCGCCATCTGGTCATTGGCGACCAGAATGGCTGTCGGACGCTTCGGCTGTTTGAGCAGTAAAAACGCCTGCTGATAACCCGACGCCGCGCTCCAGTCGCCATGCTGAATCGCACAGGGTGTAATATCACGCCTAGCCAGTGTGTTTATCCAGCCTTCATAACGCAAACGCGCAGAGATAGATTCGAGCGGACCAGTCAGCACCGCGATTTGCTGATGTCCAAGCGCCAGCAAATGTTCCACCCCCTGCTCAGCCCCGCAATGCGGATCGAACAGAATTTTGAAGACGTCGGCTTCGGGATCTACATCCAGAAACAGCGCCGGCAAAGTGCCACAAAGCTGAGCTATTGCTGTCGCATCATCATTTGACAGCGGCACGTTGATCAGAATCCCATCCACCCGCTGTGACATCAGTTCGTTCACCGCCGTACGGCAGGCGGCCAGACTCAGGTTGTCGATCATCGAAATCACAACGTTGAAACCCAACTGATTCGCGCGAGTTTTCATCGCAGATGCGATTTGTGAAGGTGCGTGCAGCGCCAGTTCGGTAGTCGCCAGTCCGAGAGTGAAGCTTTTTTTGCCCGCCAGTTGCTGGGCAACACGGTTTGGGACGTAATTCAGCTCAGCCATCGCCTGTTCGACTTTATCGCGCGTTCTGACGGACACGTGCGCCGCCTGATTCAGGACGCGAGAAACGGTCTGATAGGACACACCCGCATGGCGCGCGACATCATCAAGAGTGACAGATTTTGGCTTCATGGCTTTCTACCTTCGGACCTCATGTTATGGACAGCTTAAATCACCTTCTTCGCAGTGCATAATGTTATTAATTTCTTTGGTGCGCTGCTCGGTCTTCTCTTTCAGACACATAGAATAAACCATCGGCTGCGCTGAGCCGCCTTCGACGCCAGAAGATTGGAAGTCACAATCGCTGTCGCGAAAAGCAATCCAGCTGCGCTGGGCGACTTTCAACTTCTTCTGCTGGTCAGCATTGAGTTGTGACATCTTCAGCTTATAGGCCTGATTTAACAGGGTGTCGCTGTGTTTGAAGTCCTGCGCGGCGCAGATATTCATGTCAGTCTGGGTGTTGGCATTTTTGCAATCAACCTCGGCGGCGTGGGCCAGCGGGGTAAGAGCGAGTAGAGTCAGCAGAACGGCAAGGCGCATTTTTATTTTCCTATCTATGAAGAGCCTATGGGAAGCCAGACATATATTTGCCGGATTATAGACAATAAAAAAAGGGGCCGAAGCCCCTTTTAAGGTAATTCTCAGCGCCTGACCCGCAGGTCAGAGCTTTAAAATTACAGACGGTCGATTGCGTTCAGTTCTTTGAATGCCAGTTCCAGGCGAGTCACCATGGAAGACTGTGCAGCACGCAGCCATACGCGTGGGTCATAGAATTTCTTGTTAGGTTTGTCCGCGCCTTCTGGGTTACCCAACTGACCTTGCAGGTAAGCTTCGTTTTTCTTGTAGAACTGAAGGATACCGTCCCAGTTAGCCCATTGGGTGTCGGTATCGATGTTCATTTTGATCACGCCGTAACCCACAGACTCTTTGATTTCAGCAGCAGTAGAACCAGAACCGCCGTGGAACACGAAGTTCAGGGAGTTGTGTGGCAGGTTGTGTTTCTTGCAAACGTACTCTTGAGAATCACGCAGGATGGTCGGAGTCAGTTTAACGTTACCTGGTTTGTACACGCCGTGAACGTTACCGAATGACGCAGCGATAGTGAAGCGCGGGCTGATTGCGTTCAGTTTTTCGTAAGCGTAATCAACGTCTTGTGGTTGAGTGTACAGAGCAGATGCGTCCATATGGCTGTTATCAACGCCATCTTCTTCACCACCAGTACAACCCAGTTCGATTTCCAGAGTCATGTCGATTTTTGCCATGCGAGCTAAGTACTTGCTGCAAATTTCGATGTTTTCTTCCAGAGATTCTTCTGACAGGTCGATCATGTGAGAAGAGAACAGTGGCTTACCGGTTTTCGCGAAGTGTTTTTCGCCAGCGTCCAGCAGACCGTCGATCCATGGCAGCAGTTTCTTCGCGCAGTGGTCGGTGTGCAGGATAACTGGAACACCGTAGTGCTCAGCCATCTGGTGAACGTGGTGTGCGCCAGAGATTGCGCCCAGGATTGCCGCGCCTTGTGGCACGTCAGTTTTCAGACCTTTACCCGCGATGAACGCAGCGCCACCGTTAGAGAACTGCACGATCACTGGAGCGCGAACTTTAGCAGCAGCTTCCAGAACGGCGTTGATGGAGTCGGTGCCTACGCAGTTAACTGCTGGCAGAGCAAAGTTGTTTTCTTTAGCAATAGCGAAAACTTTCTGAACATCATCACCAGTGATGACGCCTGGTTTTACGAAATCAAAAATTTTAGACATAGTTCGGTGTCCTTTTTCGTCGGCCGTAGATGGATTTGAAACGGTTGCTATCTCGCCTGAGTTCCACTGTGCAGCCCCTCGCGCGAAATAGAAAAGTAGGCAGCCTTATGCCGCCTACTCAAGTTCATTACTTCTTAGCACGCTCTTCTAGCATCACAACAGCTGGCAGTTGTTTTCCTTCAACGAACTCAAGGAATGCGCCGCCGCCAGTGGAGATATAGGAAATTTTGTCAGCGATACCGAACAGATCGATAGCTGCCAGAGTGTCGCCGCCGCCTGCGATGGAGAAACCTTCGCTGTCAGCAATCGCGTTCGCGACAATCTCAGTCCCTTTACGGAAGTTAGGGAACTCGAATACGCCAACCGGGCCATTCCACAGAATGGTTTTAGCGTTTTTGATGATCTCGGCCAGACGATTTGCAGAAACGTCGCCCATGTCGAGAATTTGTTCTTCGTCTTTGATTTCTGACGCTGGTTTCACAGTGGCAGTGGCAGTTTCAGAGAACTCAGTCGCTACTCGAACGTCTGTTGGAACTGGGATATCACAGGTTTCCAGCAGTTTTTTCGCGGTGTCTAACAGGTCTGGTTCGTACAGGGATTTGCCCACGTTGTTGCCTTGCGCGGCAACGAAGGTGTTAGCAATACCGCCACCGACGATCAGCTGGTCAGCGATTTTAGACAGGGATTCCAGCACGGTCAGTTTGGTAGAAACTTTAGAACCGCCCACGATAGCAACCATTGGGCGAGCTGGGTTACCCAGCGCTTTGCCCAGTGCTTCCAGCTCAGCAGACAGCAGTGGACCTGCACAAGCTACTGGTGCGAATTTGCCTACGCCGTGAGTAGAAGCCTGCGCGCGGTGCGCGGTACCGAAGGCGTCCATCACATAGATGTCACACAGGGCAGCGTATTTTTTAGATAAGGTTTCGTCGTCTTTCTTTTCGCCTTTGTTGAAGCGAACGTTTTCCAGAACAACCAGCTCACCTTCAGCAACATCAACGCCGTCCAGATAATCTTTAGCCAGACGAACAGGAGAAGACAACTTATCTTTCAGGTAGTTAACTACTGGCAGCAGAGAAAACTCTTCGTTGTACTCGCCTTCAGTCGGACGACCAAGATGCGAAGTTACCATCACGCGAGCGCCTTGTTTCAGGGCGGCTTCGATAGTAGGCAAAGAAGCACGGATACGGGCGTCAGACGTCACTTTACCGTCTTTTACTGGTACGTTCAGGTCTGAACGGATCAGTACGCGTTTACCCGCTAAATCCAGATCGCTCATCTTAATAACAGACATGGTGAATCCTCTCGTTGATTCTCTTTAAAGTTGCTTGAGGGCAATTCCAGCAACAAGCTGGGAGTGCCGTACTAGAAACCGCTGGCGGACATTGCCAATGTTGTGTCCAACATTCGGTTAGCAAAACCCCACTCATTGTCGCACCAGACAAGTGTCTTAATCAGGTGCTGTCCACTGACCCGCGTTTGCGTGCCATCAACGATGGCACTGTGTGGATCATGGTTAAAATCTGTCGAGACTAATGGTAGTTCGGTATAGTCAACTATACCACGAAAAGCACCCTGTGCGGCCTTTTGCAGCAGCTGGTTGACCTCTTCGACCGTCACACTTCCCCCGACAAAAACGCTTAAATCTATCGCCGTCACGTTGATGGTAGGCACGCGAACTGAGATGGCTTCAAAGCGATCGCAGAACTTGGGCATGATGCGCGTGATGCCAGCTGCAAGTTTAGTATCAACTGGGATGATTGACTGGCTTGCTGCGCGCGTGCGGCGTAAATCGGCATGGTACGAGTCAATAACTGGCTGGTCATTCATCGACGCATGGATGGTGGTTACGGTGCCGGACTCAATGCCATAGGCATCGTCCAACAGCTTGATAACAGGGATAATACAGTTGGTGGTGCAAGAGGCGTTGGAGACAATACGGTGCTGGCGTTCAAGCAAGTTGTGGTTAACGCCATAGACCACGGTGGCATCGAGATCGTGCCCGCCGGGATGAGCAAAGAGGATTTTCTTGGCACCGGCTTTGAGCTGGGTCTCGCCATCTTCGCGGCTGCCGTAAACGCCGGTGCAATCCAGCACCACGTCAACGCTCAGTTCACCCCATGGCAGCTTGGCTGCGTCTGGCTGGTGTAACAGGCGGATGCTGTCATCGCCGACATAAAGCTGCTCGCCTTCCTGTCTGACGTCCCATGGGAAACGCCCGTGGCTGGAATCGTACTTCAACAGGTGAGCCATGCCTTCGGGGCTGGCAAGTTCATTAATAGCGACAACGCTAATCTCTGCCCGACGCCCGGATTCATATAACGCGCGCAATACGCTACGGCCGATGCGACCAAAGCCATTAATTGCAATACGTATTGGCATACTTCTCCCTGTTACACGGTTGTTACCTAATGGTGGTAACCCTATAGTAATGCAGTGCGCAGTAACGGTGAATCATTCTCAACAACGTTTCTGCATGCCGGGGCGGCGTTTTGCTTTTCTTGCGATAACACGTTAACCACTCAACCGCGACGTTAACCACTAACTTCGCAACTGAAACGGTTCAGCCGAGCATAAACTAAAGTGTATACAAAAGGAATAATCCGCCCGATTTCGGCGCATTTCCCGGTGCGATTGCTGGAAAAATCGCCACACTAAAGCCCATCATTACCCCGCTTTAACGTTTACATCATATTTACGTCAGTCTTTTTATCATTCAACTGACAACATTAAATACTGATTAGGGATTTTGAGTGTAGCCGAGGTGGCGGCCATGCAGTTTGACCTACGTCATTGCTAACGAGAACTGCGAGCTGGGTCATACTCTTTCGTTGCAAACCCGCCATAAAAAAGGCATCCCGAAGGATGCCTTTTGACTTCAAGCTTTAGCGAATTACTTCAGCAGAGACTGAGCCTGAGCCACTACGTTGTCGACGGTGAAGCCGAACTCTTTGAACAGCAGATCGGCTGGTGCAGACTCGCCGAAGCTGTGCATACCAACGATAGCGCCATTCAGGCCAACGTATTTGAACCAGTAGTCAGCGATACCCGCTTCTACTGCTACGCGAGCAGTCACGGCTTTCGGCAGGACAGATTCACGGTAAGCCGCGTCCTGTTTGTCGAAGGCGTCGGTAGAAGGCATAGACACTACGCGCACTTTGGTGCCCGCAGCGGCCAGCTTGTCAGCAGCTTCTACAGTGATGCCCACTTCTGAACCGGTCGCGATCAGAATCACGTCTGGCGTGCCTTCGCTGTCTTTCAGCACATAACCACCGCGCGCCACGTTTGCCAATTGCTCAGCAGTACGTGGTTGCTGGGTCAGGTTCTGACGAGAGAAGATCAGCGTGACTGGGCCGTCGTTACGCTCGATGGCGTATTTCCAAGCTACCGCAGATTCAACCTGATCCGCTGGACGCCAAGTGCTCATGTTTGGCGTAACGCGCAGGCTGGCGATCTGCTCAACCGGCTGGTGCGTTGGGCCATCTTCGCCCAGACCGATAGAGTCGTGGGTGTAGACGAACACGTTACGGATCTTCATCAGTGCCGCCATACGCACCGCGTTACGGGCATATTCAACGAACATCAGGAAGGTTGCAGAGTACGGCAGGAAACCGCCATGCAGTGCGATACCGTTGGTGATAGCGGTCATGCCGAATTCGCGCACGCCGTAGTGAATGTAGTTACCCGCCTGATCGTCGCCGATAGACTTAGAGCCAGACCACATGGTCAGGTTGCTTGGCGCGAGGTCAGCAGAACCACCGAGGAATTCTGGCAGCACTTTACCGAAAGCTTCCAGCGCGTTTTGTGACGCTTTGCGGCTTGCGATGTTGGCAGGGTTTGCCTGCAGCTGCTCGATGAATTTCTGTGCTTCAGTTTCCCAGTTAGCTGGCAGTTCGCCCTTAATACGGCGTTTGAACTCTTTTGCCAATTCTGGGTGAGCTTTAGCGTAAGCGTCGAACTTAGCGTCCCACGCGGCTTCTTTCGCTTTACCAGCTTCTTTAGCATCCCACTGAGCATAAATGTCTTGTGGAATTTCGAAGGCAGCGTATTTCCAGCCCAGCGCTTCGCGCGTTGCAGCCACTTCAGCAGCACCCAGAGCAGCACCGTGAACGTCGTGGGTACCGGCTTTGTTTGGTGAACCGAAACCGATGATGGTTTTGCACATCAACAGGGATGGTTTGTCAGTGACTTTGTGAGCTTCTTCGATAGCTGCTTTGATGGAATCTGGGTTGTGACCATCAACACCACGCACGACGTGCCAGCCGTAAGACTCGAAACGTTTAGCAGTGTCATCAGTGAACCAGCCTTCAACGTGGCCGTCGATGGAGATACCGTTGTCATCATAGAACGCGGTCAGTTTGCCGAGTTTCATGGTGCCAGCCAGTGAACAGGCTTCGTGAGAGATGCCTTCCATCATACAACCGTCGCCCAGGAAGGCGTAGGTGTGGTGGTCAACGATGTCGTGGCCCGGCTTGTTGAACTGCGCGCCCAGCGTGCGTTCTGCAATAGCGAAACCTACTGCGTTGGCAATGCCCTGACCCAGTGGACCCGTGGTGGTTTCAACGCCTGGGGTGTAACCGTATTCTGGGTGGCCCGGGGTTTTAGAGTGCAGCTGACGGAAGTTTTCCAGCTCGCCGATTGGCAGGTCGTAGCCAGTGAGGTGCAACAGGCTGTAAATCAGCATAGAACCGTGACCGTTCGACAGCACGAAGCGGTCGCGGTCAGCCCAATGTGGGTTAGTTGGGTTGTGGTTCAGGTAGTCACGCCACAGGACTTCGGCAATATCAGCCATGCCCATAGGGGCGCCAGGGTGGCCGGAATTCGCTTTCTGCACGGCGTCCATACTCAATGCACGGATAGCGTTCGCAAGCTCTTTACGAGAGGACATGTTCTACTCCAGGTCGGATTAAAAAAGCAGTCAAGAAAGTCATTTTCTCAGACTAGGCATTAAAACGGCAATCTCTATTAACACGCGTGATGAACTTCACAAAAAAGACTTTTAAATCAGTGCAATTTTTAGGATATCAACTATAGAACGGCAAGCCCTAAAAGCCTAATTTACCGCTATCCTTATCAATAATGCCTTTTTGAAGGCTTTTTCTTTGCTTCTGATTGTTACTTTTGGGAACCAAAACTGATGAAAATGACTCCTGCGCTGTTGAGCTTAAGTCTCGCTACCCTGATTGCCGGCTGCTCCACCGTGAATACCGACACGCTGATGCAATCCGGTGCTCAGGCTTACCAAGCCGCCACTTTGTCCGATGCTGATGTTAAAACCCTCAGCGTGCAGTCTTGCGAAGAGATGGACAAGAAAGCCAAAATCGCCCCAGACGACAGCGAATACGCGCAACGCCTGAAGAAAATTTCTGCCGCGCTCGGCGACAACATCAACGGCACGCCCGCCAACTATAAGGTTTACCTGACCAAAGACGTCAACGCCTGGGCGATGGCTAACGGCTGTATTCGCGTCTATAGCGGCCTGATGGACATGATGAATGACAACGAAGTCGAAGGCGTACTCGGCCACGAAATGGGCCACGTTGCCCTCGGTCACACCCGCAAAGCGATGCAGGTTGCCTACGGCGCTACCGCCGCGCGCTCTGTGGCTTCGTCACTGGGCGGCATCAGTGCCACGCTGTCACAGTCGCAACTCGCCGATCTGGGTGAGAAATACGTCAACGCCCAGTTCTCGCAAAAACAGGAGTCTCAGGCCGATGACTACTCCTTTGATCTGTTGAAGCAGCGCGGCATCGACCCAACCGGGCTGGCCACCAGCTTTGAGAAATTGGCAAAAATGGAACAAGGCAGCAGCATTGGCTGGTTTGACGACCACCCTTCTTCCGAAGCCCGCGCCAAGCACATTCGCGAACGCATTGCCGCCGGACAGTAAACCTTCACTACAGCTTTCAAACCAAAGCACAAAGGCGCGGAGCGATCCGCGCCTTTACCTTTTCAACGGCTCTAGTTTGCCGCCCCCTGATGATACCCACCGCCCAATGACGTGATCAGGCTGATATCCGCATTGTTGGCTTTGTTTTTCAATATCAACAAATTGGCCTGCTCTTCCAACAGCGGGATGCGCGCTTTCGACACCTGATTACCACTGGCTAGCCCGGCGTTAAAGCGTCGCTGCACCAGCGATAAAATGTGGGTTTCGCCATCAACCACCTGCTGCTGCTGGACGCGCTCTTCGGCCAAGGTCTGCATGGCGCTGGCGTCTTTCACCACGTCGGTCACAGCTGAAACCACGGCTTTGTTATAGGAAGCGATAGCCAGATTGCTGTCCGACTGCACCACCGCCAAATTGGCATTCAGGCGACCACTGTCGAAAATCGGCAACGTGAAGCCCAAAATGCCGCCCGCCTGCTGGGCCGAGCTGCGGAACAGGTCGCTGAGGTGCAAAGCGTCATATTGCAGGAAGCTCATCAAATTGACGGTTGGGTAGAAAGCGGCGCGCGCGGCCTCGGTTTGGCTCAGAGAGGATTGGATATACCAGTGCGCGGCCTGCAAGTCAGGGCGGCGCGCCAGCAGCTGGTAGTTGAGCTTCGGCGGCAATGGCTGGCTGACGTCCGGCAGAGGCACGGCTTTAATCTCAGGCAAGGGATGTTGCAGGCCGAGCATCGCGCCGAGGGTGGCCTGTAAGGCATGCAGCTCGCCTTGATTGGAGGCAATGCGCTGGTCAAGCTTGGCCAGCGACACCCTGCCGACGGTGTCATCCAAGGAAGAAGAGATGCCTTCGGAATACAATTTCTCATCGGTATGGACAATCAGCGCCTCTTGCTCACGCATCTGCTGCAAGGTGTCTTGCAGCGCCATCACGGTTTGCATATCCCAATACAGCTCGGTCACCGCCGAGGAGACCAGCAGTTTGGATTCCGCCAGTTCGGCCTGTTTGGCTTGCTCAAGGCCTAAAGCGGCCTCGATGCGGTCGCGATCTTTGCCCCAAATATCAAACTCATAGCTGCCCTGTAAGCCAAAGGTGCCGTTGGTGTACCACGGGCCGGTGGTGCCAGCTGCCGGGTCATCCACGGCGAAGGGGCCAAGTATGCCCTCAGCCGACACTTTCTGCCGCTCAACGTCGGCACCAAAATTCAGGTTGGCACCCGCGCCAGCACGTACCGTTTCGGTTTGTGCTTTAGCTAGCATGACTCGCTGCTCAACCACGGCCAGAGTAGGTGAATCCGCCAGCGCTTGAGCCACTAATTGATTTAATTGCGGGTTATTATATTGCTTCCACCATTCAGTGGATGGCCAAACTCCGCCATTAGGAATAGTTATTGTGGTGAGTTTCGCAATATCTGTTTTTTTAGCGACCGGCGGCTCTGAATGAATAAAAGCACAGCCGCTGAGAAAAGTAATAATAGGTAACAAAGTGAATGTCGATAACATTCGCTTCTTGGTCATGCACTTTACAGCTTTCACTGATTATTCCCCGCAAAATACCTAATAACATGCAAAATGATAAATAAATCTTATTTTTGTGGAACCAAAGCCGTCGAGCGGCCACAGCGCAGGGAGTACGCCAGTTTGGGAGATCACAGCAGACAACGCTAATAATAACCCTACTGTCGCAGCGCGATTAAAAACTGAAAAGTGAAGAGAGAAAATAAATACCTATTATTATGCGAACTACTTTTACGCGAATAGCCGTAATCTGAATATCACTATTCTGCAAAAAATCATTTCCAAATAAAAAAGCGCAACTTTAATAAATAAAATTGCGCTTTAATTAAATCGTTAAACTTTATCTTATGCTGGGATGAAGATACCCGCCCAGAAACACAAGTTAAGCACGATACCGGTAATGATAACCGCAACCACTGGTGCTGCAATTTTCAATACTGGGCGACCCAAGGCTTCGTTGAGGAAGTAAATCGCGGTGGTCATGGTGAAACCGGTGTAACCCGCCATTTTAATCGAGGCGAAGATAGCACCAATCAGCAGCGCGTATTCCATCAGCAAGTTCATGGCGTTACGAATGTTATCAGACGCATTACGCACCGATGGGAAACGCCCCATCCATTTGCCAATTGAACGCAGTAGCAGCACTTCTAAGCTGATCACAATCGCGCCCAGCAGTGCAGCTAACCACGGGTTCGGCACCAAGTAACCGACCACGAAGACGAAGGTGAAACCGGCTACGGCGTAGACCCCGGTGGCCAGCGCCGTGGTGGCAATCATGGGAACAAAGCCCAAGCCGCGCATGAATTCAGCCAGTGCTGCCTGATGGATAAGGCTCGCAGAGTCCGCCGGAGAGACGCCCGGTGCATAAGCTTTTGCCAGCGTGTAAATCGACACTTCGCTACCGCCGAACAGCTTCATGCTGGCCACCGCAGAGATAAGTGCGCCGACAATCGCGATAAGCGGCAAGTTCTTAATAATGCGCGAGGTTCGCTCTTCGAACATCGACTCGCCACCACCGCCAAGGTGCGCTTTGGCTTTGACATCTTTGTAAATCGCGATACCAATCAGCAAAATCATACCGACGAAAATCTCGATAGATTCTGGAGACAGCGGCGTGAATCGCACGATAAGCAGGCGAGTCAACAGCACCAGCAGCGCAGCGATAACCCCCGACTTCCAGCCAAATTGGTAGAAAATCGCCACCAGCGGGAACAGCGCGAAGGCTGAAATAACGGGTGAACTCAGCTCACCCAGCGAACCGATAAAGTTAACCGGCAGCGAGGTCAGGACGCTGTTTACCGCAGGCAGGCTGGTGAACACCAACACGCCCCAGATAGCCCCTAAGCCGAAGGCCAGATACGCGTTAATCGCCAGCACGCCGATGATATCGGTGGAGAGGAACAGCAGCCATGAGTTAAGCAGGCCGGTCGACAGGGTGAAGGAGATGCCTACCGAGGCGATAAAGCCCACGCTCAGACCAAATGCAATACTGCCCGCTTCGCGGCGGCTCATATTACCTTCTACCAGCTGCGGAAGGATTGGTCGGATACCGTCATGAAACACTGCAACCGATTTGTGCGCCAGTAAGGCGGTCATCCCGGTTAATAACGCCACCACAATAATGTGTACGTATTCCATAGTCGTTATCTCACGATTAACGTAACTGGGTGATCAACAGTGGGATTGCGTGTTCCACGTGCTCGACCGACAGACCGAAAGCGACTTTGCCTTCAGCAATGAATTTGGCAACCTGATCGGCTTTCGCCTGAATACCCGGCTTGGCGATGGTGGCGCTTTTGTTGTAACCGATGATGGCGATAGCCATCGACAAAGCCGCACCCGCGCCGGTGTTACAGGCACCAATGTAGTAATCCAGCTCACCTTTTTTCACTTTCGAGGCTGCTTCCATATCACTCAGAATGTGACACTCGAACTCGCCCGGCGCTGTGGCTTCTACCAGTTTTTGAATCTGTTCACGCTGTAGCCCTGCAATACCAATTTTTTTCATTTTATTTACCTTAATTGCTCAGAGTGCGCCGGCACGACCAAAGAAAGTCGCCGGATTATCGCGAAGTAAAGTGTCAACCTGACGCTGAGTAATGCCCGCGCCGAGTAACATGGGAACAAAAGTATCAACCAAATAACTAAAACCACTGCCGCCATTGGCTTGCAGATGAGAACGGCGCGTGATGTCCATCGACAGCATGATTTTGTCGCCGAATCCGCGCGCGATCAGTGCTTGCAGCATCTCGACCCGACGGGTGTCCGGGAAGTAGCTGTTTTTACCGATTGTGTCGAACTGTACATAAACGCCTTTGTCGAGCATACGGAAAATTTGGTCCAGATCGTCTTTCAAATCACAGTGACCAATCACCACATTCTCTAACGCAACGCCATGATTTTCCAGCATCACCACCTGCTCCGGCCCCATAGTACTGAAGCTGGTGTGAGTTGAAATCGGCAAACCTGTTGCATGGTGAGCCAGCGCCGCAGCGTGGAACATTTTGACTTCATCTTCCGTAATACGGTTTTCGCTGGTGCCGATTTCGGCTATGACACAAGGCTTAAGCGCGGTGCCATCAATGCCGTTTTCAATCTCACCGATCATTTCTGCCGCCAACTGCTGCGCGCTGGTATTACGCACGTGGGCCGGGTAGAAGCTGTCAGTGTAATAACCTGTTGAAGTTAAAACGTTAATGCCGGTATCGCGCATTAAGTCCAACATAAATTGAGCATTACGGCCCATATAGCGGTTGGTCACTTCAACAATGTTCAGTACGCCTTTGCTCACCAGAGTTCGCATTTCGGCACACAGAGGTTCGTACTGATCTAAACGGCAGTCGATATTGTCCTTAAAACCGGACAAATCAATATGCAAATGCTCGTGAGCATAGGTATATCCCAGTGGATTGATCATGGTTTTTTCTCCGGTGTTGGCGAAGTACTCGTCGTGGCGTTAAGCGACAGTAAAGGCAAGAAAGAGCGACCGTTTTGCGGCTTTGCAGCCCCGAAAAAGTCACAGGCGCTAGCGCCTACGTCTGAAAGCGTAGTACGCCAGCCCAGCTCAACCGGCGGCAATCCGTGTTGATACACCAACAACGGCACCTGCTCACGGGTATGGCGGCTATGGCCAATGGTTGGATCGTTGCCGTGATCGGCAATCACCACCAATAAGTCTTCAGGCTGCATGGCATCAATAAACTGCGCCAGCGACTTATCAACGACTTGCAGGCGGTCGGCATATCGCTCGACGTCTTCTGCATGCCCTGCTAAATCCGTTTCCTGAATATTGGTACAAATAAATGCATCGCCCGGCTGGCTGATTTCTTTCAGCGTAATGTCGAGAATGGTTTGCGAGTCAACCAGTTGCATATAACTCGTGCCATGCTCATTGGAGACAATATCCGCCACTTTGCCGACCAGTACCGTTTTGATTCCAACGTCGTGTAACTTCGCTGGCGCCTGAGTCTTCTCATCAACGCCATAACCCAGATGGGCTACTTGGAAGTTTTTGCGATATAAACCGGAACGCGGCGCGTTGATGCCAATGTATTTGCCATCGCGCACTTCGGCGGCATCGCGAATCGAGCTGCTATCGTCGATTTCGCCGCCGAAAGCGATCACCCGCCCGACTTTGACACAGGCGCGAACGCAGCGGCCAATTTCCAGCGTTTGCGCGAAGCTGACCTGCGACAAATTAGCGCTAATGTTGTAAACCTGACCAACATCGGCTTCCAGATTGTCGCCAATCGCCACCGCGTTGTTAACCCACAGGTAGCTTAAATCGTTGAGAACAATACGTTCTGTGACGAAACCTTTCAACCGTAACGCGTTTTCGACCTCATCAATAACCGCCGAGAACGGCAAAGTCAGCGGAGGCAATGGCAGCGTACCCATGATCTCCTGATGCCCGACGAAGGTGTCGCCGCCCTCGTGCTGCAAGCCGATCCGACCAAAGGTGGCGATGTCAGAAGGGGTCATGCAACCGACCGGATAACCCAACGCATTCATCAGCCCCATGCGACGCATCACCGGCAAATTCAGTTCCGGGAGGCGTTCTAGGATATGACCACAGGTGTTAGCGCCGATATCCTGCGGGCGAACGTCTGGCACATCTGGCATCTCGCCGATACCGAAGCTGTCGATCACCAAAACAATATATTTACTCATTTCGCCTCCGCCTTAATGGTGTTGCCCAAACTGTCGTACAGGCCCATTAGCACTGGTTTTCCGGTTGAAACACCGCTGATCAAAGCGACATCGCTGCGGGTGACAAATACTTGGGTTCGAAAACACATCACCACCGCGCTGCCGATAGGGTGCGACTCGGCGAGCTGTAAGCAGTAGTCGATGCTGCTCATGTCTGGCGTGATAACCCGGTCGCGACGTCGGTCGTCGCCGTCAATCACCAGCGCGTTATCCAGATTGCCACGGCGGTAATATCCGCCACCGAAGCAGTAAGCGCGCCCTTCGTACTGGTGCGATACCTCGGTGAGGTACAGCATGGCAATTTTTTCCTGACAGGTGCCGCGCTGGTTAGCCGGGGTGGTGCCTGTCAATGCGTGGCCCGGCTCGGCGTGAGTGACACCCAACTGCGCCAACTCGGCGAAGGTTTCACAGCTCGAGGCACTCGGCGCGTTGACGTGAATAACGTCCACGCCCTGCTCGACCAGAATGTCGCGCGCCGACAGCAGAGTATCCATGTTTGCGGTGCGCACGGTGCGCTGCTGCTTGGCGTCATACTGCATGCACGGGAAGTGCGTCACGCCGGCGATGCTCACGCCCGCCAGAGTGCTTAACTCCGCCACCACCTGCGGCAGCTCGCTGAGTGCAAAACCGCCCTCTTGGCCGCTATATAAAGCGTCACCCGCGTCAGTAACCTTTAATAGCAACGGCTGAACGATGCCGATTTCCAGCGCCGCGGCTGAAATACTGCGGGCCTTTTCCAGCGAAAATACCGTCACCACTTCAGGGCGATGGCGCAGCACTTCGGCAATCATGCTTTCCGGCGGCTGAACCAGGTGCCCCACGTGGGAAACCGGGATGCCGTGGCGCATCAGCTGGCGCGCTTCTTTAAAATCCACCGCCACAATGCCGGTAAAACCACATTCAATCAGCAAACGGCACAGCTGCGGGTTGCGCCCGACCTGCTTGCTCATCGCATAGAGCGTCAAACCTAAACGCTTGGCCTCGGCCAGTAAAAGCCGGGCATTGCTGAGCATCTGGTCGACATCAATGACACAGGTATCCGGCGCAATTTCGCCTTTGCGCCACAGTGCGACGGCGGCATCGATCAGCGCTGGATTCTGTTTTTCCAAAGCTTGTAGAAACATGAGCTGGCTTTCCCTTTCTGCTTGTATCTAAATAATCATTTTTTTGAATATTTAAGTCGTGAAAAATAGCGACGACTTATCCGTGCCACTCGCTTAGCGGTTCTGATACAAACCCGCAATGTTCACCAGCAGGTAACCCACTTCATGTTCCGGCACATTCAATGGAAAATGGCCCATTACGTCTTGATGGATGGCGGCGATTTGCGTGAACTCTTCCAGACTTTCCAGCTCGGCGCGCAGCTCATCATCAATGCCCTGAATCTCTTCACCGCGACGCGCACGCATCACGGCGTTAGCCAGGTGGGTCAGTGCCAAAATCCCCTGCTCGGTTCTCACCGGCAGCTGCCAGTGACGCTCCAGACGCAATGTGACTAATCTCATTGCCTGATGAATGTCTTCATCAATCACCCCGGCCTCGGCCAGAATAGCGAGTCTTGTTTCCATAACTTCCTCTTTGTGTTTGGCACCGAAGTGCCTTGTAGTCTAAAAACTAATAACGAGGTTCGATCTCGCCTCGTTCAACGGCCTGCTGATGGTTCAACAGGGCAAAAGTGTCCACCAAGGTGGTGAGCAATCGCAGGATCGGCGCATTGTCTTTTCTCACCAAAATCACCGCTTCTGACGCCTGCTGATAGCGCGGATCGCCGGTCAGCGGGTGGGCTTCAAGCATTGGGTTTGGCTTGGCATTGCTCACGTTCCAAATCGCGGCATCAATCATGTTGTTTTCAATATGGCGCAAACATTCGCTATAAGGCGTCTCAACCCACTCCACCTCTTTGCCAGCAAAAGCGATGTCATTGAGCAGGCGCTGATCAGGGGAGCTAGGGTCAAAGCCCACGCGGCGAATTTCGCCCGATGCGCCTTGGCGGCAAATAAGCTGGTGACCATCGACATAAGAGCGCGGGCCAAGATTCACCGCTGTCACCACTTTGCCTTGCTCGATATAGCTGTCAGCCGCCAGACGGGAAACCACGGCGATATCGTAAATACCTTCAATCAGGCAGTTGATACGCACTTCGGCACCGCGCATGTGGGCAAAAAACAGCGGCAAGGTGGTGAACTGCGACCTCAGGCCACTGGCCAGCCCTTCATATAATTTGGTGTACGGCAGCGGCATGGCGCAAACCAGATTGCCTAAATCCGCCTGCTGCAACAGCTTGGACATATCCAGTTCTTTGAGGATAGTGCCGTTACGCCCGCGACGTTCGAGCTTGATTGAATCGTTGGCTTCCAGCGTTTTCAGCGCGTTCTGGACCACTCCGACTGATAGCGAGAATTCATCCGACATCTCATCAATAGTTCTAAGACGCTCGCCTCCTTTCATAACCAGCAGATATCTGGCGAGGCTAACGAGGGCAATACCTTCTTTCTTGATGAATGTCATACTCATTTTGGCAATTTCCGCGGCGCACTAGAGAAGGTCGAAAATAACATAAAAATCTTCAACAATTTGATGATTTAAATATTCATTTATTTGAAGGTATTTATCAAAGAGGAAAAACTTATAGTGAGGCGGAGATCACAAATAAAAAAAGCCCGGTAAAGGCCGGGCTTAAGAAGCACTTAATTTGCAACAGGTTAGCTTAAAGGTTAAACCCTTAAGCTTTTTTAGCAGCCTGAACGTGCAACATTTCTAACGCCAAAGTGGCGGCTGCCAGCGCGGTGATTTCAGACTGGTCGTAAGCCGGAGCAATCTCAACGATGTCCATGCCGACGATATCCAGATCCAAATCTTTCAGGCCGCGAACCAGTTTCAGCGCGCGATCTGACGTCAGACCGCCAATCACCGGGGTGCCAGTGCCTGGAGCATGTGCCGGATCCAGACAGTCGATGTCGAAGCTCAGGTAAACCGGCAGATCGCCAACGATCTGCTTAACCTGCGCCAAAATATCGTCAACGGTGCGATCGTTAACCTGCGCCGCGTCGAGCACGGTGAAGCCCAGATCCTTGTCGAACTCAGTACGAATACCGATCTGCACCGAGTGGTTTGGATCGATCAGACCTTCGTTCGGCGCATGGAAGAACATGGTGCCGTGGTCGAATTTGCTGCCGTTAGAGTAGGTGTCGGTGTGGGCGTCGAAATGCACCAGCGCCATTTTACCGAAGTGCTTCGCGTGAGCGCGCAGCAGTGGCAGAGTCACGAAGTGGTCGCCGCCGAAAGAGAGCATGCGCTTGCCTGAAGCCAGCACTTTCTCGGCGTGCTGTTGCAGCTTGTCGGTCAGGTCCTGTGCATCACCAAAGTTGAACACCACGTCGCCGCAGTCGATCACTTTCAGACGGTCACGCAGGTCGAAATCCCACGGCCAGCGTTTGCCTTCCCATGCCAGATTCACAGAAACCTGACGGATTGCCGCCGGGCCCAGACGTGCGCCAGAACGACCAGAAGTCGCCATGTCGAAAGGAATACCGGTGATAACCCAATCAGCATCGGCTTCATAAGGTTGGAAATTCAGTGGGAAGCGCAGGAAACCAAACGCGTTGGAAACCAAGGAGTTATCAGGTTGATGACCTAAAGTGCTCATTAAACAGTCCTCTTATGCAACGCCGCAGGGCGGCAGCCATGACGGAGTGGTGAAGTATAGATGAAAAAAAATCCCCACCGCGTCGTTTACCCGACGAGGAAGGGATCTTCAGAGTCAATATGTCTTGCTAATGGCGCGGATTTTACCCTATTCCGGCTTACCTTCAAGCCGGAATATCAGCCGCCTTACTCGTCTTCTTCCAGATAGGTGTAACCGTACAGGCCGGATTCAAACTCTTCGACGAACTGCGCCTGAAGAGCTTCATCCAGATCGGTCTCTTTAACCTGATCACGGAAGCGAGTGAGCAGCACATTCGGATCCAGCTGCACGTATTCCAGCATGTCAGCCACGGTGTCACCGTCGTCTGACTGCTGAACTTCAATGCTGCCATCAGGGAAGACAAACACGTCAACCGCGGCGGTGTCGCCGAACAGGTTGTGCATGTTGCCCAAGATTTCCTGATAAGCGCCGACCATGAAGAAGCCCAGCACTGGCGGGTTCTCTGGGTCATACGGCGGCATTGGCATGGTGGTCGCCACGCCGTCACCGTCGATGTAATGGTCGATGGTGCCGTCGGAGTCACAGGTGATGTCGAGCAGCACGGCGCGACCTACCGGCGGTTTGTCCAACCCTTCCAGCGGCAGAACCGGGAACAGCTGATCGATACCCCACGCGTCCGGCATGGACTGGAACAGCGAGAAGTTTACGTAAAGTTTGTCCGCCATGCGCTCTTGCAGCTCGTCAATGATCGGACGGTGCGCGCGGTTGCTCGGATCCAGCTGATCCTGAATCATGTTGCAGATATTCAGATAGATATCTTCCGCCCAGGCGCGCTGAGTCAGATCCAAAATCCCGTGCGCGTACTGGCTATGGACATCATGCAGGTCCATCTGGCTGTCGTGCAGCCATTCGCGCAGCGAGCGGCGGTTTTCCGGATCATGCATCTCATTCCACGTGTCCCACATGCTGCTCAGAGCACGCGGCGCGTCGTCAGCCGGAGCTACCGGATCACGGAACTCGTTACGCTCAACGCCAATCACGTTGGACACCAGCACGGTGTGGTGCGCAGTAACCGCGCGGCCAGACTCGGTGATCACCGTCGGGTGCGGCAAGCCGTGCTCATTACAGGCGTCGCCGATGCCCCAAATCACGTTGTTGGCGTATTCATTCAGGCCATAGTTGACCGAGCAATCTGACTGGGAGCGCGTCCCTTCATAGTCAACGCCCAAGCCGCCGCCCACGTCGAAGCACTGAATGTTGACGCCGAGCTTGTGCAGCTCAACATAGAAGCGGGCAGATTCACGCACGCCAGTTGAAATATCACGGATGTTCGCCAGCTGAGAACCCAAGTGGAAGTGCAGCAGTTGCAGGCTTTCCAGACGGCCAGCTTCACGCAGCATTTCAACCAATTGCAGAACCTGAGAAGCTGCCAGACCGAATTTAGACTTCTCGCCGCCGCTCGATTGCCATTTGCCGGAACCCTGCGAAGAAAGACGCGCACGCACGCCAAGACGTGGGATCACGTTCAGGCGTTCGGCTTCTTCCAACACCAGCTTAATCTCAGTCATCTTTTCGATAACCAAGTAAACCTTGTGGCCCAGCTTCTCGCCAATCAGCGCCAGACGAATGTATTCACGGTCTTTATAGCCGTTACAGACGATAACCGAACGGGTCATGCCCGCGTGGGCCAGAACAGCCATCAGCTCGGCTTTAGAACCAGCTTCCAGACCCAGTGGCTCACCGGATTCAACCAGTGATTCAATTACGCGGCGGTGCTGGTTGACCTTAATTGGGTAAACCAGGAAGTAATCACCCTCATAGCCGAAAGATTGACGGGCGCGTTTGAACGCGGCGTTAATCGAGCGCAGACGGTGTTGCAAAATTTGTGGGAAACAGAACAGCGCTGGCAGACGTTGGCCGTCCTGCTCGCGCATGTCTTTTACCAGCTTAGCCAAATCCACGCGGGCAGACGGGACATCTGGATCCGGGCAGACGCTGATGTGGCCCAGCTCGTTGACGTCATAATAATTGTTACCCCAATAGGCAACGTTGTAAGTGCGCAGCATTTTGCTGGCATCACGATCGTTCACGGCAACCTCCTGCATGGAGCGCAAAGAAACAGAATCGCCCGCATGTGACGGACGGTGGGACTGGATGTCATCAGACATAAGTAAATCCTCTTGTAACACTGACCACATCGCCAGCCACTATCGCAGTAACAACAAGTGAGAACAACCCAAACAGCGGGCTTTGCGACAGGAGAAACCCCTGCAAAGCCGCGTTCGCAAACTGTTTATCACTCATATGATTATAGAATTCTTTTGCTTGTAAACATGATGCCGGACTCCGGTGAACGAGTCAGAACCCACCCATAGGGCTATCGCCCCTAAATGGCGGGCTACGTCAGTTTTAACGGGAGAGATGGTATTAACCGGCCCGATGTAGCTGAGTAGCGCTCAGAAATGTTGGACTGAGCTGTCTATAGTCAGGCTGTCTAAACGCTGCCGAATGACGGACCAGCTGTTTATAACATCGGATAGATGACAGAAATTTTTCAGAAAGGAGTGCAGCAGCAATTAAACCGGCCTGCTGGGGATGCTGTAGAAATGTTACAAACGGTAAAAAGTGGGTCATTAATCTAACCACCTCCACACGTGCCACGCATCACCGGCGGGCAGTCTTGCTAAGAAACAGTAAACACTGGAATACGCTGGATGAATGAAACATTCAGGGCGCGGGCCGTTATACCTACAACCCGCTGTAATTGCAAAATGAAATTGCGTAGAGGATTGTTTCGATCCGTGAATGTCACGCAAAAGCCGCACATAATGGCTACTTCTATCACAAAAATGACTGGCTTTTGTAACAGCTGCTATCCTAAAATAGCCGTCCAGATGTTAATCCGTCTATATCCTTCTTAGGGACTTTTCTTACTCGATGTTGCGGATTAACTGTCAAACTGCTGAAGGTCTTTGCCTTGTGGGGACGTGCAGGATGCATTCGACGATATAAGAGCCGGACTCTTTATCTGCCGTGTTCCCATCGCTATGCAGTGATTTCTAACCCGTCGTATGAAGGTAAAGAAGATAATGGCTAAACACCTCTTTACGTCCGAATCTGTTTCAGAAGGACATCCAGATAAAATCGCAGACCAAATCTCCGATGCCGTCCTCGACGCGATTTTAGAGCAAGACCCAAAAGCACGCGTGGCGTGTGAGACTTACGTTAAAACCGGCATGGTATTAGTAGGTGGCGAAATCACCACCACCGCCTGGGTAGACGTAGAAGAAATTACTCGTCAGACCATCCGCGAGATTGGTTACGTCAATTCCGAAATGGGCTTTGACGCCAACTCTTGTGCCGTTCTGAGCGCTATCGGTAAGCAATCTCCTGATATTAATCAGGGTGTTGACCGTTCTGATCCGCTGGAACAAGGCGCAGGTGACCAAGGTCTGATGTTTGGTTATGCGACCAATGAAACTGACGTGCTGATGCCAGCACCAGTGACTTACGCACACCGTCTGGTTCAGCGTCAGGCTGAAGTTCGCAAAGCTGGCACCCTGCCATGGCTGCGCCCGGATGCGAAAAGCCAGGTTACTTTCCAGTATGACGAAGGCAAAATCGTCGGGATCGACGCCGTTGTACTGTCGACTCAGCACTCTGAAGACATTGCGCTGAAAGACCTGCAAGAAGCCGTGATGGAAGAGATCATCAAGCCAGTTCTGCCAGCAGAATGGCTGAACGCCAGCACCAAATATCACATCAACCCAACTGGCCGCTTTGTTATCGGTGGACCAATGGGCGACTGTGGTCTGACTGGCCGTAAAATCATCGTTGATACCTACGGCGGCATGGCACGTCACGGCGGCGGTGCGTTCTCTGGTAAAGACCCATCCAAAGTTGACCGTTCTGCGGCCTACGCTGCGCGTTACGTTGCGAAAAACATCGTGGCAGCAGGTCTGGCAGACCGTTGTGAGATCCAAGTTTCTTACGCTATCGGCGTAGCAGAACCAACCTCAATCATGGTTGAAACCTTCGGTACGGGTAAAGTTTCCAACGAGCAGTTAACCCTGCTGGTACGTGAATTCTTCGACCTGCGCCCATACGGTTTGATCCAGATGATGGACCTGCTGCACCCAATCTATAAAGAAACTGCAGCTTACGGCCACTTCGGTCGCGAGCACTTCCCTTGGGAAAAAACGGACAAGGCAGCGCAACTGCGCGAAGCCGCCAACCTGTAATCGCCCTCTCATTACAGATTGCAAAAAGCCCGGTGTTAACGCACCGGGCTTTTTTTTGGCTCATTTGCTTCGCCCCCGGCGAGTCATCGCCCTCCCGGTATATAAGCGGACTAAGCGTTAGCGACTACACTGAAAAGCAGAAAGCGGGGCAGTGGGCGAAAACAACAATCAAAGTGGAAACGATTACAAACTATAATTACTTTACAATCATGTAATTAAAGATAAAATCAGCGACCTTTAAACCAATACTGATTGATTAAAGTCAAAGAATTCCGTATTACTCTTCATCGCAAACCCTTTCCCCTGCATTGCTCCTCGCCAAAGCTTCACGAACCTGATGTGCAATTGATTCGATAAGTGTAAACGATTACAACGCTGTGATCTGGCTCACTTTATGCGTGGGCAAGGGTAAATAACATAACAAGCTAAGCATTATTGCTATCTTTTGGAGGCAGTATGAGTAACTCAACGTCTAGCAAAGGAAAACGCTCGAATAAAAGCGTGACCTTCTTTGTCTGTTTTCTCGCTGCACTAGCGGGCCTGCTGTTTGGCCTTGATATCGGGGTCATCGCTGGCGCTCTTCCCTTCATCAGTCATGAATTCCAGATAACCAGCCACCAGCAAGAGTGGGTGGTCAGCTCGATGATGTTCGGTGCCGCCGTCGGCGCTATCGGCAGTGGCTGGCTTAACTTCCGCCTTGGTCGTAAATTCAGCCTGATGATTGGCGCCGTGCTGTTCGTGGTCGGCTCCCTGTGCTCTGCCTTCGCGCCCAACGCCGAAGTGCTGATTGTGGCACGCGTGCTACTGGGTCTGGCAGTAGGTATCGCCTCCTACACCGCGCCAATTTACCTGTCCGAAATCGCACCCGAGAAAATCCGCGGCAGCATGATTTCCATGTACCAGTTGATGATCACCATCGGTATCTTGGCGGCCTACCTGTCTGACACCGCCTTCAGTTACACCGGCGCATGGCGCTGGATGCTGGGTGTGATCACCATCCCTGCCCTGCTGCTGTTGATTGGCGTGTTCTTCCTGCCAGATAGCCCACGCTGGCTGGCGGCGCGTGGCGATGACAACAAGGCGCGACGCGTGCTGGAAAGACTGCGTGATAGCAGTGCTCAGGCGAAAAACGAGCTGGATGAAATTCGCGAAAGCCTGAAAATCAAACAGAGTGGCTGGGGCCTGTTCACCAGCAACAAGAACTTCCGCCGCGCGGTGTTCCTCGGCATCCTGTTGCAAGTAATGCAGCAGTTCACCGGGATGAACGTCATCATGTACTACGCGCCAAAAATCTTCGGGATTGCCGGCTTTGCCAGCACCTCTCAACAGATGTGGGGCACGGTGATCGTCGGTCTGGTTAACGTTCTTGCCACCTTTATCGCCATTGGTCTGGTTGACCGCTGGGGCCGTAAACCTACGCTGAAACTCGGCTTCTTGGTGATGGCGCTGGGCATGGGTATCCTCGGCACCATGCTGCATATCGGCGTGGAATCGGACGCGGCGAAATACTTCTCCATCGCCATGCTGCTGATGTTTATCGTCGGTTTCGCCATGAGCGCCGGTCCGCTGATTTGGGTGCTGTGCTCTGAAATCCAGCCGCTGCGCGGTCGTGATTTTGGTATCACCGTTTCCACTGCCACCAACTGGATTGCCAACATGATTGTCGGCGCTACCTTCCTGACCATGCTGGACAGCCTCGGCAACGCCAATACCTTCTGGGTATACGCCGCACTGAACGTGGTGTTCATCTTCATCACCATTGCGTTGATTCCTGAAACCAAAAACGTTTCTCTGGAACACATCGAACGCAACCTGATGAAAGGCGAAGCGCTGCGCGACATCGGTAAATAAGCCACAAAACGGCTCCTCCCGCCCGTAGGGGGGAGCTTTCACTAACTGTTTGCATCTCCCCTCGCCGCGATTTATTCTTCGCCTGATGAAAAGCCCACGCCTCCCAATCGCCCTGCAACAGGCCGTCATGCGCTGCCTGCGGGAAAAACTCCAGCTCGCAAATGCCTATTTCGGTACTGACTATTCAGAGCCGGAAATCAGCTATCAACAGCGCGGCACCAGCGCGGGAAGCGCCTACCTGCAACACTGGCAAATCCGCCTCAACCCGATATTGCTGATCGAAAACCAGCAGCCCTTTGTCGATGAAGTGGTGCCACACGAATTGGCGCACCTGTTGGTTTACCGACGCTTTGGACGCGCCGCCGCGCCCCACGGCAAAGAGTGGCGCTGGATGATGGAGCAGGTGCTCGGCGTTTCTGCCAGCCGCACCCACAAGTTCGAAACCGCCTCGGTTCAAAGCAAAACCTACCCTTACCTCTGCGCCTGTCAGGAGCACCAACTGACGGTCCGACGCCACAACCGCGTCATGCGTAAAGAGGCGGAATATCGCTGCCGCCACTGCGGCGAACTGTTACGATTTCACGTCAAAGGAACGGGTTAATCGTTTGATTATTAAACAATAAAATCAGCATTTCCTGATTGTCAGCCCCGCCAGCTTTGGGTACCCTGCCCGCCTTTCGCATCAGATTGCTTCACACCAGGTTAATTAGAAATATGTCTCGCAAACTCATTGCCTCACTGGGGCTCGTCGCCCTATTCCTCCCTTTTCTCGCCGCCAGCAAGGGCATCAACAACTTCAGTCAGGCAAAGGCCGAGGCGGTAAAAATCAATCAGGGCGCGCCCACTTTTTACTGCGGCTGCGATATCAGTTGGCAAGGTAAGAAAGGTACGCCAGACCTGAAATCCTGCGGTTATCAGCCACGCAAGAATCAGTCTCGCGCCGAACGCATTGAATGGGAGCATGTGATGCCCGCGTGGCAATTCGGCCACTTACGCCAGTGCTGGCAGGACGGCGGGCGCAAAAGCTGCGCCAAAGACGCGGGCTATCGCCAAATCGAAACCGACCTGCATAACCTGCAACCGGCAATTGGCGAAGTGAATGGTGACCGCAATAACTTTATGTACAGCCAGTGGAACGGTGGCGAAGGCCAATACGGTCGCTGCGAGATGAAGGTGGATTTCAAAGCCAAGGCCGCCGAGCCGCCAGCCCGCGCCCGTGGTGCCATTGCCCGCACCTATTTTTATATGCGCGACCGATACCAGCTCAACTTATCGCGCCAGCAGACTCAGCTATTTACCGCGTGGAACAAGCAGTATCCGGTGACCTCGTGGGAATGCTTGCGCGATAATCGCATTGCACAAGTACAGGGAAATCATAATCCTTACGTGCAGCAGGCTTGCATGCAGCAAAAGGGCTAACCTAAGATACCCACTTACCGAAGACTTTAAGGACAGCAGCCCGACATGCGCATACCTCGCATTTTTCACCCGCAACCTATTATCGACCACAGCGACATTGCGCTTAGCGAAGATGCGGCAAACCACACTGGCCGCGTATTGCGTATGCAGCCGGGGCAGAATATCCAGCTGTTCGATGGCAGCAACCAGACCTTTGAAGCCACGATCACCCACGTCGATAAGAAGAGCGTTCGCGTGAGCGTCGGGGCGGGCGTGCTGGCCGATAATGAATCTCCGCTGAATTTACATCTCGGGCAGGTCATCTCGCGCGGCGAAAAGATGGAGTTCACCATTCAGAAATCTATCGAGCTGGGCGTGAACACCATCACTCCGCTGTTTTCAGAGCGTTGTGGCGTTAAACTCGACGGCGAGCGGCTGGAGAAAAAACTCCAGCAGTGGCAGAAAATTGCCATCGCGGCCTGCGAGCAGTGTGGCCGCAACCGTATTCCAGAAATTCGCGAAGCCATGCAGCTAGAAGCCTGGTGCGCCGAGCAGGACAACAGCCTGAAGCTCAATCTGCACCCGCGCGCCAGCCACAGCATCAATACGCTGCCGCTGCCGGTGGATAATGTCCGCCTGCTGATTGGCCCTGAGGGCGGTTTGTCCGCCGAAGAGATAGCCATGACCGGCGGCTACGGATTCACAGATATCTTGCTCGGGCCGCGCGTGCTGCGCACGGAAACCACGGCGCTGACCGCAATCACCGCTTTGCAAGTTCGCTTCGGCGACTTAGGTTAAGCAAGGTCTATGCGCTTGAAGCATCAGGGGCATAGACAAAATCGCTAAGTTCGGGCTTCATCACTGTCCTATTACGCAAAAAATCGCAGCCAGATTAAATGGCAAGTCACACAGACCCAAACGTGTCGGAGAATACCCATGATCAAGCTTGGCATCGTAATGGACCCAATTTCGTCCATTAATATCAAAAAAAGACACCAGCTTCGGCATGCTGCTGGAAGCACAAAGTCGCGGTTATGAACTGCACTATATGGAGATGGACTCTCTGTATCTGCGCGGCGGTGAAGGACGTGCTCTGACCCGTAAACTGAGCGTCAAGCAGGACTACGACAGCTGGTATGAGTTCGGCTCCGAGCAGGATATCGCACTGCAAGATCTGGACGTGATCCTGATGCGTAAAGATCCGCCGTTTGATACCGAATTCATCTACGCCACTTACATCCTTGAGCGCGCAGAAGAGAAAGGCACGCTTATCGTTAACAAGCCGCAGAGCCTGCGCGACTGTAACGAGAAGCTGTTCACCGCGTGGTTCCCAGAACTGACGCCAGACACGCTGGTGACCCGCAATGCGGCACAGCTTAAAGCTTTCCATAAAGAGCACACTGATGTGATCCTCAAGCCGCTGGACGGCATGGGCGGCGCGTCAATCTTCCGTCTGAAACCAGAAGACGCCAACGTCTCGGTTATCATTGAAACCCTGACCGAACACGGCAGCCGCTTCTGCATGGCGCAAAACTACCTGCCTGCTATCAAAGACGGTGACAAGCGCGTTCTGGTGGTCGACGGCGAACCTGTTCCTTACTGTCTGGCGCGTATCCCGGCTCAGGGCGAAACCCGTGGTAACTTGGCCGCCGGTGGCCGTGGCGAAGCTCGCCCGTTAAGCGAAAGCGATTGGGCTATTGCTCGCAAAGTCGCACCAATCCTGAAAGAGAAAGGCCTGATTTTCGTCGGTCTGGACATCATTGGTGACCGCCTGACTGAAATTAACGTGACCAGCCCAACCTGCGCCCGTGAAATTGAAGCCGCATTCCCGATTTCTGTTACCGGGATGCTGATGGACGCTATCGAAAAGCGTTTAGCAAATCGCTAATTTCAGCCATTCTGCTTTAATGTCATAAATGTCCTGCCTAAGCCATGGCGTACTCCTACGCCATGGCGCTTATTTTTAAGGTTAAATCTTACATACCATGAACTTACAACATCACTTCCTTATTGCCATGCCCGGACTGGATGAACCCACGTTCAAGCGTTCGGTCGTTTATGTTTGCGAACATAACGAAGACGGCGCAATGGGTCTGGTGATTAATAAACTGGTGGAAGATTTCACCGTAGAAAACGTACTCGATAAATTAGAGATCACGCCTTCGCCGCGCGATCCCGCCATTCGCCTTGACCGCCCGGTGTTTTCCGGCGGCCCGCTGGCTGACGATCGCGGTTTTATTCTGCACACGCCGCGCGCCGGATTTGGCTCCAGCATTCAGATTTCCGACACCACCATGATCACCACCTCGAAAGACGTACTTGAGACACTGGGTACGCCTGAACAGCCGAAAGACGTGTTAGTGGCTCTGGGCTACGCCGCGTGGGAACAAGGCCAGCTGGAGAAAGAGCTGCTGGACAACGCATGGCTGACCATCGAAGCCAACAGCGACATCCTGTTCCGCACGCCGATTGCCGAGCGCTGGCGCGAAGCGGCGAAGATGATTGGCATTGACGTCAGCCAGCTCGCCACCCACGCAGGTCACGCATAATGGCTAACCGCACGGTTTTCGCTTTCGATTTCGGCACCAAAAGTATCGGGCTGGCCATCGGTCAGGAAGTTACGGGCACTGCTCGCCCACTGACCTCCTTCAAAGCCCAAGACGGCACCCCGGACTGGCAGAAAATTGAGAAGCTGCTGAAAGAGTGGCTGCCCGATCTGGTGGTGGTTGGCCTGCCACTCAATATGGACGGCACCGAGCAGCCTCTTACCGCCCGCGCCCGCAAGTTCGCCAATCGCCTGCATGGCCGTTTTGGCGTTCAGGTTGAGTTGCATGACGAACGCCTGAGCACCGTCGAAGCCCGCGCAGACCTGTTCGATCGCGGCGGATTCCGTGCTTTAGACAAAGGCAGCGTGGACGCCGCGTCCGCCGTCATCATTCTGGAAAGCTGGTTTGAGAAGCAGTGGAGTCAACCGGCGGCGGAGCAATAAGCCCGCTAGCCACGCGCTGTGAGCGACTCTGCTCGAAGGTTTGCATTCCGGCCTTACCGCCGGTTTGCAAAATATCTGCCAGCTGATGCGTCTTCCCCTCACGAATTAAATTGCCCACGGCGGGCGTTGAAGTCAGCACTTCAAACAGCGCCACCCTCTCTCCCTGAGTTCCGGCTACCAGCTTTTGCGCGATAATCCCGCGCAGGCTGCCTGCCAGCTGAGTTCTGACAAAATTTTTCTCTTCCGCCGGAAAGACATCCACCAGCCGATCCACCGCCTGAGTGGCGTTGCGGGTGTGCAGCGTTGCTAGCACTAAGTGGCCGGTTTCGGCGGCGGTCAGGGCCAAACG
Organism: Ewingella americana ATCC 33852; assembly: GCF_000735345.1. Lineage (GTDB taxonomy): Bacteria > Pseudomonadota > Gammaproteobacteria > Enterobacterales > Enterobacteriaceae > Ewingella > Ewingella americana. Next base: position 221,597 of record NZ_JMPJ01000065.1, read on the forward strand.
GATGGTTTCTGCGTCGCGTAATTCGCCCAGCAGCAGCACGTCCGGGTCCTCACGCAGCGCGCCGCGTATCGCCTCGATAAAGGATCGCGTATGGCGGCCCAGCTCGCGCTGCTGGATCAGGCAACGCTTGCTGTGGTGAACAAACTCAATTGGGTCCTCCAGCGTGATGATGTGCCGCGCCCGGCTTCGATTAAGGTAGTCAATCATCGCCGCAAGGGTGGTGGACTTACCGCTGCCGGTAGCGCCAGTGACCAGTATCAGCCCGTCCTCTTGGGTCGCCAGCTCGGCCAATACCTCCGGCACGTGTAGCTGCTCCAGCTGCGGGCACTTGTCCGGCACTCGGCGCAGCGCGGCTGACAGGCCATGAAGTTGTTTGAAGAAATTCACCCTGATGCGCTGGCCCGTGCCCAGAGTAATGGCGCAATCGGCCTGCCCTTCCCGCTGCAACTCCTCCAACTGTTGGGGTTCCAGCCAGATGTCACTCAGCCAGCGCATGTTTTCGGCACTTATTTTGGGCGCCCCCTGCAACGGCCGTAATTCTCCCTGCGTGCGTAACATCGGTTGATGTCCGGCGCAGAGGTGCAGATCTGACGCATTTTGCTTTACACTACGCTCCACAAATCCATTGATATCCACTTTAAAACCTCCTGAGTCACTATGAGCCTTAGTCAGCACAACGCTATTGGGAAGAACCTACAGGATGTCCGTGAGAAAATCGCAGCCGCTGCACAGCGCTGCGAGCGGCCTCTGGAAGAAATTACGCTGCTTGCAGTCAGCAAAACTAAACCTGCGAGCGACGTCGAAAAAGCCATTGAAGCCGGGCAGTTGGCCTTCGGTGAAAACTACGTTCAAGAAGGCGTGGAGAAGATTGCGCACTTTGCCGGGCACCAGCCTGCTTTGACGTGGCACTTTATCGGCCCGCTGCAATCCAATAAAAGCCGTCTGGTAGCGGAGAATTTCGACTGGTGCCATACCGTCGATCGCCTGAAGATCGCCCAGCGACTGAATGAGCAGCGTCCGGCAGGCTTAGCGCCGCTTAACGTATTGATTCAAGTTAATATTAGCGATGAAGCCAGCAAGTCAGGCATTGCGCTGAGTGACATCGACGCCTTAGCTGAACAGATAAGCCAGATGCCCAATCTTGTTTTGCGCGGCTTAATGGCGATTCCGGCCGTTGAAACCGATTATCAACGTCAGTTGGCGGTGTTCACCCAGATGCGCGAAGCCTTTGACGCCCTACGCCAGCGCTACCCGCAGGCCGACACGCTGTCGATGGGAATGACCGATGACATGCCTGCCGCAATCGCTGCTGGCAGCACTATGGTGCGAATCGGTACCGCAATATTTGGTGCGCGTGACTACGCTTAGTCACATTCATCCCCATATCCTATAAAAATCCAGCATCAAGCTAGCAAGGAGCCTCATGCAACATCGCAAACTCTGTTTTATCGGCGCCGGTAACATGGCAGGTGCCATCATTTCTGGCCTGATTGAAAGCGGCTACCCGGCAAACTTAATCAGCGTGTGCGCCCCTTCGGGCAAAAACCGCGACCCGCTGGCGGAAAAATATGGCGTGAAAAGCAGCGACGACAATATTGGCTGCGCCAAAGAAGCCGACGTTGTGGTGCTGGCCGTCAAACCACAGCTGATGGCAGATGTATGTAAAACACTGCAAAAGGACGTGGATTTTAGCGGGAAACTGGTACTGTCAATCGCCGCAGGCGTGAAGGTCGCGCGCTTCAAGGAGTTGCTTGGCGACAATCTGAATATCGTGCGCATCATGCCAAATACTCCGTCGCTGGTCGGTCAGGGTATGAGTGGTTTGTATGCGCCAGAGGAAGTGGGCCAGCAGGATCGCGACTATACCAGCGACCTGATGACCGCCGTCGGCAAAGTGTGCTGGGTTGATAGCGAAGACGGCATCAACCACGTTATCGCCGCCGCAGGCAGTGCTCCGGCCTATTTCTTCCTGTTTATGGAAGCGATGCAAGCCGAAGCCGAGCGTTTAGGTTTCAGCACCGACACGGCGCGTATGCTGGTCGAGCAAGCGGCAAGCGGCGCGTCAGCACTGGTGGCCGCCAGCCCGGACACGCCACTGTCCACCCTGCGCGAGAATGTCACCTCCAAAGGCGGCACGACCTTCGAAGCGCTGAAAGTCTTCACCGATCAGAAGTTGCCAGAAATTGTTTCTCAAGCCATGCAAGCTGCCATTAAACGCGCGCAGGAAATGGAAAAACTGTTCTAATTCATCATTCTGAACATATAAAAATATTGATGCCCGAACTCCTGCGAGCCATCTCGCAAGATGCCGGGCAAACACAAGGGTAACGCATGTTAACGCTGACTTTCTTGGTTAAGACCCTGATTGACCTGTATGTCATGGTTTTACTATTACGCATCTGGATGCAGTGGGCGCGGACCGATTTCTACAATCCGTTCTCACAGTTCGTGGTGAAAATCACCCAGCCAATCATTGGGCCGCTGCGTCGCATTATTCCGCCGCTGGGGCCAATCGACAGCGCCTCGCTGCTGCTGGCCTTCTTGCTGATGACCATTAAGTACCCGCTGCTGCTATTGATTCAGGGCGGAGGGATTTCACTTAGTCCTTACAACCTGCTGTTTGGCCTGATTGCGCTGGTGAAGTCGGCGGGCTATCTGGTGTTCTGGCTGATTATCATCCGCTCGCTGATGAGCTGGGTCAGTCAGGGCCGTGGGCCGATGGACTACGTGTTGATGCAGTTGACCGAGCCACTAATGTCGCCGATCCGTCGCTTTTTGCCTGCGATGGGTGGTATCGACTTCTCAGCAATGGTGGTGATCCTTATCCTCTATATGCTGAATTATCTCGGCATGGATCTACTGGGTGAGCTGTGGTTCCTGCTCTAAACCCGGTTTGCTGGCAGGCCGACGCACTGGTTTTACGGTTGGTTATTCAGCCGAAAGCCAGCCGCGACGGCCTGATTGGTTTGCATGGCGACGAGTTCAAAGTCGCCATCACCGCCCCGCCGGTTGATGGTCAAGCGAATACACATCTGGTGAAATACCTCGCCAAACAGTTTAAAGTCGCCAAAAGTCAGGTCAGTATTGAGAAAGGCGAATTGGGCCGCCACAAACAAGTCCGCATTGAAAATCCGCAACAGATACCGACCGAAGTCGCGACGTTGCTCGCAAAATAATCGTTAACTCTCAGGACAATAAAGCCGGACTGAGGCCCGCAAAGGGCAAGTAAGTCGCTTCATCAGGATAAAATCTCATGCAAAAAGTAGTCTTAGCGACCGGCAACCCCGGCAAAGTGCGCGAACTCGCCCACCTGTTAGCTGACTTCGGCCTTGATGTCGTGGCGCAAACCGAGCTTGGCGTGGAGTCAGCCGAAGAGACCGGCCTGACCTTTATCGAAAACGCCATTTTGAAAGCGCGCCACGCTGCAGCCATCACCGGCCTGCCCGCCATCGCCGATGATTCCGGCTTAGCCGTGGACATCTTGGGCGGCGCGCCGGGCATCTACTCCGCGCGCTATGCCGGTTTAGAAGCCAGCGATCAGCAGAATCTCGATAAGCTGCTGGTCACCCTGAAAGACGTGCCGCAGAGCCAGCGCGGTGCCCAGTTCCACTGCGTGCTGGTTTATATGCGCCACGCCGAAGACCCGACGCCAATCGTCTGTCACGGCAGCTGGGACGGCGAAATTCTGTTTGCCGAAGCGGGCAAAGGCGGCTTCGGCTATGACCCTATCTTCCAGGTTCCGGCGCTGGGTAAATCCGCCGCTGAGTTGACCCGTGAAGAGAAAAGCGCGGTATCCCACCGCGGGCAGGCACTGAAATTACTGCTTGCCGCTATGAAAGAGAAAACCCAGAAGAATGCGTAAGTTACCGCCGCTTAGTCTTTACATCCATATCCCGTGGTGCGTGCAGAAATGCCCGTACTGCGATTTCAATTCACACGCGCTGAAAGGTGAAGTGCCGCACGACGATTATGTGGCGCACTTGCTGGCAGACTTGGATGCTGACCTGCATCTGACCGCGGGCCGCGAGGTGAAGACCATTTTTATCGGCGGCGGAACCCCAAGTTTGCTCAGTGCGCAAGCGATGCAAAACCTGCTCGACGGCGTGCGTGCGCGCCTGCCGTTGGCAGCGGATGCTGAAATCACCATGGAAGCCAACCCCGGCACGGTGGAAGCAGACCGCTTCAGCGGCTACCAGCGCGCTGGTGTCAATCGCATCTCAATTGGTGTGCAAAGCTTTAGTGCGCAAAAGCTGGAACGTCTGGGGCGCATTCACGGCCCTGATGAAGCCAAACGCGCCGCGCATCTGGCGACCGGCCTCGGGCTGCGCAGCTTCAACCTCGACTTAATGCACGGTTTGCCGGACCAGACGCTGGAAGAGGCGCTGGACGATTTGCGTCAGGCGATTGCCCTTAACCCGCCGCACCTCTCTTGGTATCAGCTCACCATCGAGCCTAATACCATGTTCGCTTCACGCCCGCCAAAGCTCCCGGACGACGACGCGCTGTGGGATATCTTCGAGCAGGGCGACCAGTTGCTGACCGCCGCGGGCTATCAGCAATATGAAACCTCGGCCTACGCCAAGCCCGGTTATCAGTGCCAGCACAACCTCAACTATTGGCGTTTTGGCGATTACCTCGGCATTGGCTGTGGCGCACACGGCAAGCTAACTCAGCCCGACGGGCAGATTTTGCGTACCGTGAAAACCAAGCATCCACGGGGTTATATGCAGGGGCGCTACATGGATAAACAGCATCAGGTGGAGACCGTCGAGCTGCCGTTTGAGTTCTTTATGAACCGTTTTCGCCTGCTGGAAGCCGCCCCGCGCGAAGAGTTTGCGATTTATACCGGTTTGGAAGAGTCCACCATTCGCCCGCAGCTGGACGAAGCTATCGCCAAAAATTATCTGCTCGAAACGGATTCTCACTGGCAAATTACCGAGCACGGCAAGCTGTTCCTCAACTCTTTGTTGGAACTGTTTTTGGATGAATAGAAGTTAATTAAATGTAACCAAAAGCAATCTGCCACTAACAATCAAATAACATCCAGCTCCTGTCAGTACTCTGTGGTTAAGCAGTAGACAACTGCATCCGCAAGATAAAACGACAGGAGCTGTCATGAAAGTCTCTCTATTCAGCCGCTACACCTGCTTTACGCTGTGCCTGCTAATCACCCTCGTCAGTCTGTTTTACCTCTCTCGCATTGAAGGCATGTGGATAGTCACCTTGATCTTCGGCGCGCTGAGCCTGCTTGGCTGCTGGGACGTGGTGCAGAAGCGCCACTCGATTTGCCGTAACTATCCGGTGATTGGCCGCATACGCTTTTTGATTGAATTTATTCGCCCCGAGCTGCGCCAGTATTTATTGGAAGAAGATAATGAAGAGCTCCCGTTCTCGCGCACCCAGCGCACGCTGGTCTATCGCCGCGCCAAGAACGAAATGGGCGAGAAGCCTTTTGGCACCTTGCTGGACGTCTACCAAACCGGCTATGAGTGCATCGGCCACTCGATGCAGCCCGTGCCGGTGTCAGACCCCGAAAGCTTCCGCGTCGAGATTGGCGGCCCGGACTGCCAGCAGCCCTACTCCGCCTCGGTATTTAATATCTCCGCCATGAGCTTCGGCGCGCTCTCGGCCAACGCCATTCGCGCTCTGAACAAAGGCGCTTCAATGGGCAATTTCTACCACGATACCGGCGAAGGCAGCATCAGCCGTTACCACCGCGAACACGGAGGCGACCTCGTGTGGGAGCTGGGCAGCGGCTATTTCGGCTGCCGCACCGAGAACGGCGAGTTTGATCCGGTGCAGTTTGCCCGTCAGGCAAAAAGCTCTCAGGTCAAAATGATCGAGATAAAACTGAGTCAGGGCGCCAAACCCGGCCACGGCGGGATCCTACCGGGCAAGAAAGTGGATGCCGAAATCGCCGCAACGCGCGGCGTGCCGCAGGGCGTGGATTGCATCTCTCCGGCTTCTCACAGCGCGTTTAGCAATCCGCGCGAGATGATGCATTTCATCGCCAAGCTGCGCGAGCTCTCCGGCGGCAAACCTGTCGGCTTCAAGCTGTGCATTGGTCACCCGTGGGAATTCGTGGCTATCGCCAAAGCCATGCTAGAAACCAAGATCCTGCCGGACTTTATCGTAGTTGATGGCAAAGAAGGCGGCACCGGCGCGGCACCGCTCGAGCTGTCGAACTATATGGGGATGCCGCTGCGCGAAGGGCTGCTGTTCGTACACAACACCCTGACCGGCTGTAACCTGCGCAATAAAATCAAGATTGGTGCCAGCGGCAAGATGATCAGCGCCTTTGATATCGCCAGCGTCATGGCGCTGGGGGCGGACTGGGTGAACTCGGCGCGCGGCTTTATGTTTGCCGTCGGCTGCATTCAGTCGCAGAGCTGCCACACCAACCGCTGCCCGACCGGCGTCGCCACTCAAGATAGCCTGCGTCAGAAAGCCTTAGTCGTGCCGGACAAGGCCGAGCGGGTTTACCATTTCCACCAAAACACCGTCAAAGCATTGGCCGAGATGCTAGCCGCAGCTGGCGTCAGCCGCCCAGAGCAGCTAACGTCGCACCATATGCTGCGCCGCATCACGTCAACGGAAATCAAGGTCTACGCGGATATCTACTACTATCTGGAACCCGGCGCACTGCTGAAAGATAAGATAGAAAGCGACTTCTACAGCCGCATGTGGCGGATGGCAACATCATCAAGTTTTGATGCACAGCTGATTGCGCTGGCGAGTTGAGAATGGCGCGATTATCAAAATCGCGCCACTATTGCGCCACTTTTACACCTAATCGCGCCACTTCAACCGGGAAAAGTGGCGCGATTGTGGCGCGATTAGCGATAAATTATGGCGCGATTAATGGCGCAATTACTTCAGGCTTGCCAATAAAGTCTTGTGCTGGGTATCGAGCGAAGTAACACGTTTACATACGTCGTCGCCGAAGGTTTTGAAGTCCTGCTCCTGCTTGCTCCACTCATTCTGCACAGCCTGCTGTAAGCCGCCCAGATTGCCCATCACGGCTTGCAGCGGGTTGCCGCCGCTGGTTGCCTGCTTGACGCCCATTTCGTTCAGGCTGTCTTGCATCACGCCGCCCATGCTCTGTTCGAGAATACGACGCCCATCCTCTTTCACCTGATCCACGGCTTTGTAGTGGTAAGTCAGGCCATCGCTGCGGTGCTCGATGATGCGGTTCATCTGCTGCTTCAACTGAGTGTTGAGAGTGGTCAGGCGGTTGCGCACGTTGCTGTCGCTGCCCAGCTTCTCGACGATGACTTTATCCATCGCCACGCGGCCTTTCTCCAGATGCGCGGTGGCACCCTGATCAATCCACGGCAGGTCGCGGCGCAGCGCGGCCTGATAATCAATCGCTTCTTGGCGCTGTTTTGCGCTCAGCGTCGGCTGTTTGCCATTAAGGGTGACATCACCGTTTGGGGTGATCAGCAGGTTGCCGCTGGCACCTACCACCTGCACGGTTTGCGGTTTAATCACCACGTCGTCTTGCGGATTGGCGCTACACTGGTAGTCCGCCTGCGCACTCCATGCGGTCATCGCCAACAGGCCCGCGATGCTCATTTTCAATCCGGTCTTAAATTCCATGTTCTCTCCCTTCCAACAGCAAACAATTAAAAAATCGAACGGCCAATTCGTTGCGCCAGTTTCTCTAAGGCAGCGGTTCCTGCTAAAGAGTTCCCTGCGGCATCAAGTTCGGGTGACCAAACTGCAATACACATCTCGCCAGGGACAATGGCGATGATACCGCCGCCGACCCCAGACTTGCCCGGCATCCCCACGCGATAGGCAAACTCACCTGCCCCGTCGTACATGCCACTGGTGACCATTAACGCATTGATTTGTCTAGCCTGTCTGGCATCAATTAGAGGTTCATCGCTGTCGAGCGGTTGGCCTTTATTCGCCAAATAAGCAAAGGTTCGCGCCAGTTCGACACAGCTCATACGCAGCGCGCAATAATGAAAATAGGTGTGAAGTACGGTGATAACGTCGTTTTCGAAATTACCGAAAGATTTCATTAAATAGGCAATGGCGGCGTTGCGGTCAGAATTGTCGAATTCCGAACGCGCGACGTGACGATCGTAGTTGAGATCTGGCTGTCCGGCCAATTGGCGGACCACTTCGAGCATGCGTTGCTTAGGGGCGGCAAGGCGAGTTTGCAGTAAATCGCACACCACCAGCGCGCCGGGATTGATAAACGGATTGCGCGGCTTGCCCTGCTCTAACTCGAGCTGAACTAAGGAGTTAAACGGCTGGCCCGACGGCTCTTTGCCGACGCGCTGCCAGATTTCACTCTCCTGATAGCGTGTCAGCGCCAGCGTCAGGCTTAATACTTTGGAAATCGACTGAATGGAAAAACGCTCGTTGGCGTCGCCAGCGCTGAACGTCTCTCCAGACGTGGTACAGACCGCAATACCGAGATTGTCAGGATTGACTTCAGCCAGTGCCGGAATGTAATTCGCCACTTTGCCGCGACCAATCAGCGGGCGGACTTGCTCAAGAATATCTTCCAGTAAACGGTTATCTAATTCGGTTGCCAACGTCTCGACTCCAGATATGACAAAGGTGCCCCGAAGGCACCTTTAATAATTCCGTTGTACATTCTGCCAAAAGCATTCGCGCTGCATCAAGACAGCAGAAGCAGCACGAAGGATGACGGCAGAATCAATCCCACCAGATATCGAACAGGTCGGAAACTTCTACATCTTCCATTTTATGGTCTTCCAACCATTTTTTAACCTGTGCGCGGTGCTCGTCGGTGCAGTGACCGATTTCCTGCAGGCAGATCAAACCTTCCCACTGCAGGTAGCCGCTGCCGTCAAACGCCAGCTTGTTTGGCTCGATAACACCGTCGATGAACGCATCAAGCTGCTCATCGATAGTTTCGACCGGGGTGCCTTCCGCGAAACGCCATTTTACTGAGAAGCCCAGTTCCTGGAACTCGGCAATGTGTAACTTTTTACGTAAACGACGACTACGATTCGTGGCCATTATTGCTTCCTCTCAAACATCAGATCCCATACGCCGTGGCCTAAACGCTGGCCACGCATTTCGAACTTGGTTACCGGGCGCGACTCAGGACGCGGAACATAATTGTTGTCTTGCGACAGGTTTTTCCAGTCTTCAAGGCTGGTCATCACCTCAAGCATATGTTCAGCGTACGGCTCCCAGTCGGTCGCCATGTGGAACACGCCACCGACTTTTAATTTGCTACGCAGCAGCTCAACGAAGGCTGGCTGCACGATACGGCGCTTATTATGACGCGCTTTGTGCCATGGGTCAGGAAAGAATAGCTGCACCATGTCCAGTGAGCCATTCGGGATCATCTTTTCCAGCACTTCTACCGCGTCGTGACACATCACACGCAGGTTGCTGACCCCTTCTTCCTGAGCCGTCATCAAACATGCACCCACACCCGGTGAGTGGACTTCAATGCCAATAAAGTTCTGTTCAGGATTTTGCTGCGCCATGGTGACCAGCGAGGTGCCCATGCCGAAACCGATTTCTAACACGGTTGGCGCGGCGCGGCCAAACAGCGCATCGATATCCAGAGCTTCTGCCTGATACTCAACGCCCATTACCGGCCAGATATTGTCGAGCGCGTGTTGCTGGCCTTTAGTCAGGCGGCCTTGGCGGCGGACAAAACTGCGAATACGGCGCATGGCGCGACCGTTCTCATCGAACTCCGGTGAAATGACGTCGTTTTTCATAGGGCTTTCACTCTATTGGGCAGTGCTCTTTCAGCAGTGCGCGGTTGGGCAACAAATTCAGGAATGGCGCATTATCCAAACCTAGGGGTGATAAGCAAGCGTTGCGGCCAGAAACAGGTCGGAAACTTCCGGTTTACACCCATCAGACTCTGTGATGTGATCCCGCCCTGAATTTATCCTGCCGGACCCATCACTCATTTATGAAGCAAGCGCAGAACCAGTTCGCGCCAGCGGTACTCGAATGGTACCAGCGCTTTGGCCGCAAAACATTACCGTGGCAGCTCGAAAAAACGCCTTACAAAGTATGGCTGTCAGAAGTGATGTTGCAACAAACACAGGTTGCGACGGTGATCCCCTATTTCGAGCGCTTTATGGCGCGTTTCCCCACCGTCAGCGATCTCGCCGCCGCACCACAGGATGAGGTTCTGCATTTGTGGACCGGGCTGGGCTATTACGCTCGCGCTCGCAACTTGCATAAAGCCGCGCAGACCATCGCCAGCGAGCACGGTGGCGTGTTCCCCACCGATTTCGAGGCAGTCAATGCGCTGCCGGGAATTGGCCGCTCAACCGCCGGGGCCGTGCTTTCTCTCTCATTAGGCCAGCATCACCCGATTCTCGACGGCAACGTTAAACGCGTGCTGTCGCGCTGTTACGCAGTGGAAGGCTGGTCGGGCGAGAAGAAGGTCGAAAACCGTTTATGGGCCATCGCCGAAGAAGTGACGCCAGCCAAGGGCGTTGAGCAGTTTAACCAAGCGATGATGGATTTGGGGGCGATGGTTTGCACCCGTTCCAAACCAAAATGCGAGCTTTGCCCGCTGAATACGCAGTGCGAAGCTTACGCGCACAACAGCTGGGCGCAATATCCCGGCAAAAAACCGAAAAAGACCCTGCCAGAGAAAACGGCCTTTATGTTGATGATTCAGCATAAAGACAATGTGTGGCTGGAGCAGCGTCCGCCAGTTGGACTGTGGGGCGGTTTATTCTGTTTCCCACAGTTTGCCAGCGAAGAAGAGCTGGAAAATGGCCTGCATAAATACGGTGTTACCGTTAATCAGTTGCAGCAACAGGTCGCTTTTCGTCACACTTTCAGCCATTTCCATCTGGATATCGTCCCAATGTGGCTAAATCTGCGCTCAGTACCGGGTTGCATGGATGATGGTGCGGGTCTCTGGTATAACTTAGCGCAACCACAATCCGTTGGGCTCGCCGCGCCGGTAGAGCGTTTGTTAACGCAGTTGGCGAAAGAGTCGCGCAACAGCATGATCGATAAGGAATCAGCATGAGCAGAACGATTTTTTGTACCTTTTTAAAACGTGATGCGGAAGGTCAGGACTTCCAGCTTTATCCGGGTGAACTGGGTAAACGCATTTTCAATGAGATTTCTAAAGAAGCTTGGTCACAGTGGATGAGCAAACAAACCATGCTAATCAACGAGAAAAAACTCAGCATGATGAACCCGGATGACCGCAAATTGCTGGAACAGGAAATGGTGAATTTCCTGTTTGAAGGGCAGGACGTGCATATCGAAGGCTATACGCCGCCGTCAAAATAATTGCCGTCGATAACATTCCATTAAGAAAAACCCGTCAGGCCGTTTTTTGCGAAATTAACCGCCTGACATCTTTCATCACGATACGGCTTTGAAGATGAAGAAAATTTTAGCGCTGTTGGTCATTGCCCCGCTCCTGATCTCCTGTTCGAGCAAAAAAGACCAGTTCAATGAAGCTTATGTCAAGGATACCAATGGCTTCGATATTTTGATGGGCCAATTTGCTCACAATATCGAGAATATTTGGGGGCTGAATGAAGTCCTTATCGCCGGTCCTAAAGACTACGTAAAATACAGCGATCAATATTACACCCGTAGCCACATCAACTTTGATGCGGGTACCATCACCATTGAAACCATTGCCGGAACCAACCCTACCGCCAACCTTCGTCAGGCGATTATCAGCACCTTGCTGGTAGGTGATGATCCGGGTAATGTCGACCTCTATTCCGACGCCAATGATATTCAGATCAGTAAAGAGCCAATGCTTTACGGTCAGGTCTTGGATAACACCGGGCAGCCAATTCGCTGGCAGGGTCGTGCGTCTAACTTTGCCGATTATCTGGTCCAGAACAAGCTGCAACGCCGCCAGTCGGGGCTGCACATCATCTATTCCGTGACGATTCAGATGGTGCCAAACCACCTGAACAAACGTGCGCATAAATATCTGCCTATGGTGCGTGAAGCCTCCGCCAAATATGGCGTCGACCAGTCGCTGATTCTGGCCATTATGCAAACCGAATCCGCATTCAACCCATACGCCGTGAGTCATGCCGACGCGCTGGGCCTGATGCAGGTTGTCCAGCACTCCGCAGGCGTTGACGTGTTCAAGTCTGAAGGGAAATGGGGCAAGCCGAGCCGCAGCTATCTGTTTGATCCACAAAACAACATCAATACCGGTACTGCCTATCTGGCGATGCTACAAAACGTCTATCTGGGTAACATCACCAACCCAACTTCTCGACGTTATGCCGTGATAACCGCCTACAACGGCGGCGCGGGCAGCGTGTTGCGCGTCTTCTCCAGCGACAAAAACCGTGCGTTTAGCATCATCAACAGCATGGAGCCGGGCGACGTATACACCACGCTGACCACCAAACACCCATCGGGTGAATCACGCCGCTACCTGTATAAAGTGAACACCACGCAGAAGAGCTATCGTCGGGTCGACTAGCACCGATTGAGAGTTTGTGGCGAAAGCCTCAATAAAACGGAGACCCTAGGGTCTCCGTTTTTTATGCTAAGTTGGCGTCAGATTGGTATTGGTAATTCTCAAAATGGCCGTGCTGGAAATATTGTGCAACCCGTCGTTCGACCGAATTGAGTACCACACCTGAGATTCTATGCCCCTGCTGCTCAAAACGCTGCATGGCCAACTCAATTTCCTTGGATGAGGTAACTTCAAACCGCGCCACCATTAAACTGGTGCCAGCATATTTACTGACTATGGCCGCATCACTGACAGCAAGGATCGGCGGAGTATCAAATAAAACCACATCGTAATTTTTAGTGGCCCAGCCACACAACTCAGCAAAATGTGGCGTGAGCAACAATTCTGAGGGATTGGACGGAGCAATACCGCGGGGAATCAAATCGAGGTTCGCAAGTCCGGTCTTGTAGAGGCAATCCTCAATCTTTTTCTTACCGGCGAGCAACTCCGACAATCCGTGATGCTGTTTCAGCTTAAAGTCCTGATGTAAGCAGCCCTTGCGCATATCACAGTCTACCAATAAGACGCGTAAGTTCGACTGAACCAGCACCACGGCCAAATTGCTTATCACAAAGCTTTTACCCACCCCACTGGTGGGTCCCACCACCATCAAAATTTTATTGTTGGCTTCTTTTAGTAAAAAGTAGAGACCCGTTCGCAAACTCCTGATCGCCTCAATGGCCAAATCATCAGGCTTTTGTAGAGCCAATAAGCTCTGTTTTCTCGGCAGATCTTTTTTGATGCTAAAGCGTTTGGTATTGCTTTGATATTTGGAGTGCGGAAGGCTACAGAAGACCTTTAAACCAAGTTTTTCAAGCTCATGTGAGGAGCTGATGCTGCGTTTTAACGCATTTCTTAACAGCACGACACCTAATGCCAGAAATGAACTGCAAAGCAGCATGAGCACCAGCATTAGGGGCTTATTTGGCCCCACAGGACTAGGTAAAGTTTGGGCTGGATCGATGATATGGACATTCCCTACCGTACTGACCTTTTTTATCTCCATTTCGCGTTGTTTACTAATTAACAACGAATGCATTTCCTGCGCCGTCTGCACATCTCGGGTTAAGCGTAAAATATTCTGCTGTGTTTTCGGCATGGCGTTAATTTTTAACTCGAGCGCCGCCTTATTGGCTAAAAGCGTCTTTCTCTTTTCATCCAAAGCACGATAAATCGGGTGCGCGCTGGTATAACGTTTTGAAAGTTCCGCCTCTTCGAATCTCAGCCCATTAAGTTGTGTGGTTACCGCCACCTCAGCCTCCAAAATACCCCGTGCCTCTAAAGGTAAATCAATAGATTCGTTTAGCCGCCGATATTGACTAAGGCTGGCCTCACTTTTTTCCAATCGAGACTCGATTTCAGGCAGTTGCTTTTGCAAAAAATCCAGACTTTTACTGGCTGATTCAGATTTACGATCGATATTTTGTTTGAGGTAGTCAACGCTCAATTTATCGAGGATTTGGCGAATTAAGACCCGGTCGTGGCCCAATAGACTGAGCCGCAGAACGCCACTGTCTTTCGACGTTTCGGCGACAGTCAGATTTTTATTAATCTGCTCCATCGCTGCAAATTGACTGATTTTTTTTATAATAAAGATTGTGCCTTCGGGAGCATCAATGTTGTGAACCAGAATGCGCAATTCAGGTAATGTTAACTCTCTGCCGACGACTCCTTCGGCTGAGATCCCCTCTCCTTTTAAAGAGAATCGGTCGGAGCCCATCAGGGTTAGAGTAAAGGATTTACCCAGCATCTTGTCGGACACTGTAAATAAAGGCACCTTGAGGCGTGAGGTAGCCTGAGGAAATAACCCGCCGATGAGTGGCCATTTATTCTCTCGCACCAAATTGTCCAACGCGAGTGCTGAAACCGTATTACCCAATATGGACCGAGACTTTATTAAGGTTATCTCCGTGGTAGCAGGGGATGTATTACCATTAGCAAAATCAAATATTCCATTGAGTAAACTGCCGCTGGCGCTTTTATCAAGCTGAATCAAAGCATCGGCTTTATAGACGGCGGGGATATTCCATATGAATATTGAGCCCAGCAGGGAACATGTCAATACAATCCCTATTAGCATTTTCTTAGCGTCAATGAGTACGCCTAATAGATAACGCAAATCAATCTCGTTATCTTCATGCACATCCTGATGCGATTCGCCTTTAGCAAGCATAGTCTTTCCTTAGGTGTTTATTTTTCAATTTTTTTTAAAGCGTTACGCCATTGCTGAGTGCAGTTCTGTAGTTGCAACACAACCTGGTCATGAAAGCCTTGTTCTCGATGGAAGGGGTCATGTATTTCCAGTTGCTCACTCCAGTGACCAAATAGAAATGTTTTCCCTTGAGCCGCAGGGGCAATGTGAGAAAGCTGACAGATATGTTTTTTTTCCATCACGAGTATTAAGTCGTGTTCACGACATAATTCCTGAGTGAGTTGCCGAGCAGAATGAGCTTTCAACGTAATACCGTGCTTAATGGCGCTTTCAGCCATACTAGGATCCACATTATGGCCAGAAAGAGCATTCAGCCCTGCAGAACTTATAGCATAATCAGGAAGATATGTTTGCAATAGCCGCTCACCAATCGGCGAGCGGCAAACATTTCCAACACACACAACCAATATGGTGTTTAAATTTAATTTTTCCAATTTCCCACCCATCGAATCGATTCTGTCATGCTATGGACACTGGTTATGGTTGGGTATAATTGCCTAATAATTCTATTCCAACGGCTAATCGGCGCGGTGGTAACATAAACAATATCATAAGGGTGAAGCTCAAATTCCGTTCCTAAAATTAGAGAGGTAGCATCTCGGGCATCTAATTGATAAATACTCGCAATTTTCTCCTTTTCTCCACGATGAGATCGAATAACAAAAATCCCCTTAGCATCACTGGTCATTTGATCCATTCCTTCGGCATTCCCCAATGCTTCAGTCAAGGTCATTCCGCTACGATCCATCTTTAATGTGGTTTGCCTTGTAACTTCCCCCATTACGAATACTTTCAAATTATCATTCCGTGGAATATATAAAATATCGCCATCTAACAATAAATAGTTTTGACTTAAGTTACCTTTATTAAGCAACTCATATAATGAAATGACATACTCTTTCCCTTTCCTCGTTAATACAACATTATTCCAGTCAGCATGTTTGCCTATTCCGCCAGCTTGATTAATGGCGTCCACCACAGTGAGAGGCACATTGGTGATCGGCTGCTGACCGCTCAGATTAACCTCGCCAGCGACATGTACCTTTTGTGAACGGAAAAGTGCCACGCTAACGTCTACTTGAGGCGAAGCGATGAATCGAGCGAGTTTGTGGGCCAAATGATTTCGCACTTCAGAAACGGTTTTCCCCTGAACGTGAATATGTCCAATATAAGGATAAAAAATAGTCCCATCAGCATGCACCCAATTTCCCGAATCACCCGCGCTACGGTATTGCCCTGCTGGCGTAGTCAATTCAGGATGATCCCATACCGTAACCATCAGGACATCGCCCACACCAATCTTATATTGGTAATTCTTTACGGCCTCATCCAATTCATTATTCGATTTAGCTTTCACAGGAGTGCGTCGTAAAGAGTCCAATAACTCGGGCGTAATAGGATAAACATCGACCAAATTATTTATGTCTTCAATAGGTTGAGTGGGTTTAATAACATTTTTATCTGAGGTGGTGAGATTGGAACCGGGAGTTATCTGACAGCCGCCGACGAACATCACTACAATTAAACTTAAAATTAATTGTATGTTTTTAATTTTTTCCATTTCATGTCCATTGATATCGAAAAGTAAAAAAATAGTTATGTAATTTGATTATATAATTATTATATGTTGATAAAAGCCGGACACCCCCCGACCTTGCAATGAGAATATCTACGCAGTTAATTATTAAATTTAACCTGACTAAAATTAAAACTCACTCAAAAATATAACAATAACGTTTTAATAAACACTTATAGTTACAATTTATTAAGCTATAACAATGATGAATTAAATGCAACTACACGGGAGGTGAGCTGAGAAATAAAAAATAAATTAAAACAGAATAAAATAATAAGCAGAGGTAAATAATAAATATAATGCGAATTAAATAATGAACTAATAACTACGACTTATAGATATCGATAAAAAAGGCGCGGCTATCACCCTAGCCGCGCCCATCATCTTGTTGTACTTCTGAAGGCCAATTTATTGCGCTATCACATACCCCATGATGCGCTTCCACCCAACCGGTTTCTTCTCGATGTAAACACCCTGTAACTCAGGGGAGAAGCCCGGCAGCTGGTTGATTCCCTCTTCCAGCGCCATAAAGTAGCGTTGCACCGCCCCGCCCCAGATTTCGCCGGGAACGACGCACAGCACGCCCGGCGGATACGGCAGCGCACCTTCGGCGGCAATGCGCCCTTCGGCTTGGCCGATTGGCACCAGCTCGACGTTGTCGCGGATAAATTCGCTGTGGGCGTCTTGCGCGTTCATCACCACTTTCGGGAAGCTCGCCTCGCGGAACATCTCTTTTTGCAGCTCTTTGACGTCAAAACTGACGTACAGATTGTGCATTTCCTGACACAGCTGACGGATGGTGTAGTCGCGATAACGCTCTTCATTCTTGCGATACACCGTCGGCAGCACCTCACTCAGCAAGGCGTCCTCTTCGATATAACGCTCAAAGCGCGCGATCTCATCCACCAGCAGCTGCATCTTGGCCGGGGTTTCCGCCGGAGTCAGCAAGAACAAAATCGAGTTGAGGTCGCACTTCTCAGGAACAATACCGTTCTCACGCAGATAGTTAGCCAAAATAGTGGCCGGAATACCGAACTCGGTATATTTACCACTGGCGGCATCAATGCCCGGTGTGGTCAGCAGCAGTTTGCAAGGATCGACGAAGTACTGCTTCTCGGCGTAGCCTTCAAATGCATGCCAGTTCTCCCCCGGCACGAAGTCAAAGAAACGCACGTCATTGGCCATTTTCTCGGTTTCATGATGCTGCCAAGGCTTGCCGTCAATCACCGGCGGCACGAACGGCAGGATCATTGAACACTGGTCGAGCAGCATTTTGCGCGTCTCAATCCCCAGCTTCACGCACTCCATCCACATATGCTTGCCACTGCCGCCAGCATGGATACGCGCGTTTACGTCCAGCGCGGCAAACAGTGGATAAAACGGGCTGGTCGAGGCGTGCATCATAAACGCATTGTTCAGTTTTTTATGGCTGCAATGGCGCTTCTGGCCTTTGATATGGTTATCTTTTTTATGGATTTGCGAGGTCTGCGAGAAGCCAGCCTGCTGTTTGTGGACCGACTGGGTCACGATGATGCCCGGATCGTTTTCGTTCAACTCCAGCAGCAGCGGCGAGCACTGCTCCATCATCGGAATGAACTGCTCGTAGCCGACCCACGCCGAGTCAAACAGGATGTAATCGCAAAGATGGCCGATTTTATCCACCACCTGACGGGCGTTGTAAATCGTGCCGTCGTAAGTGCCCAACTGAATGATCGCCAGACGGAACGGGCGCTTCTCATTGGCGCGCTGCGGAGACACCGCTTGAATCTGTTTGCGCAGATAAGCTTCGTCGAAACAGGCCGCGTCGATTCCGCCAATAAAGCCAAACGGGTTACGCGCGGTTTCCAGATAAACCGGCGTTGCCCCGGCCTGCAACAGCGCGCCGTGGTGGTTGGACTTATGGTTGTTGCGGTCGAACAGTACTAAATCATCGCGAGTCAGCAAGGCATTGGTGACCACTTTATTGGCCGCCGAGGTGCCGTTGAGCACAAAATAGGTTTTATCCGCGCTGAACACCTTGGCAGCGTATTTCTGCGCATCTTTGGCCGAACCTTCGTGGATCAGCAGGTCGCCCAGCTTCACATCCGCATTACACATGTCGGAGCGGAAGATGTTGGCGCCGAAGAAGTCATAGAACTGGCGGCCCGCCGGGTGGCGACGGAAAAACTCACCGCCCTGATGCCCTGGGCAGGCAAAGGTGGCGTTTTCCATCTCAACATACTTCTTTAAGGTATCGAAGAACGGCGGGAATAAAGCTTCTTCATAAGCCTGCGCGGCGGCTTCAATCTGCGCCGCATAGAACGCCTGATTGGCATCCGACAGCGTCACTACGCCTTTGAGCATCAACAAATAGTCAGGAGAAACCTGCTCTGCCCCCTGCACTGCAACAAATGCCGGGATACCAAAACCCAGCGAGTTTATCTCCGACAGCTTGCCGCTGTTCAAATCACTCACGGAGATAATAATGGCCGCCACGTCGGCATAATCAGCACGGCGCAGATCCACCACCGCGCGGTGCGACTCAATGTAAGGGGCCACGGAGGCACTTGCTGCAAGTTTTAAAAGTTTCATAGGACTCTCAAACGGTTAAGTAAGAGGGTGTGCCAATCGGCACGGCAATGGGCGGGTTCTTAAAGCGAAACGCAAAGACCCAGCCCGGCAAAGTGACGTGTGCGTGAGCGTGATGTCGAGCGAGTGCGATGCCAGCAGGCAAAGGGATTACGGTTCGAAGGTCAGGCTCAGCCACGTCTGGTAGACATCAGTAAAACCAGAGAACACTCTGTTTTTAATCATGCCTAACAGCGAGCAAGGTAGCCTTACCGCATGGAAGGAACTTCTGAAGTAGAAAAACAGCGAACGCGACGTTCACCACGCCCGGAGGAGTTCATCAGCGATGCTTTACGCTTGCAGGAAGCGTGATGTGATAAACCGGTCATGCCGCAACCCTCATGAGCTGTCGCGAAAAAGGAAAGTTCTTAGCCTATACCCTAAATAGTGACGGGCATAAAACGGCGCAATAATGTCACTATTCCCTTGCTGGTTCAAGCGCCATAAGCCGCCAAATTCCTCTCAAAATGCAACATTTTTAAGCTATTAATTTAACTGAATTTCCTGAGGCGCTAACCCGGAGTTTTCCCACTCTTCAAGGCGAACAAGGCCATATTGGATTAAAAAGCACCATTCGGATGATTCGATTAACGCTTACGCAAAAAAGCCGTTGACGACGTAGGCCCAATACGGTTTAATGCGCCCCGTTGCCCGGATAGCTCAGTCGGTAGAGCAGGGGATTGAAAATCCCCGTGTCCTTGGTTCGATTCCGAGTCCGGGCACCACTATTTAAAGAAATCAGCTTAACAGCTGGTTTTTTGCTATCTGGCGTTGGGACTCTCCATCGAACTGCGTTCGATTATTCGTCTCATCCTGAGACTCACCCCTTCGGGGCCAGCGCAAGCGCTGTTCATCGGTGCTGACGCACCGCGGTCCGAGTCCGGGCACCATCTTTAAAGAAACCAGCTTAATAGCTGGTTTTTTGCTTTCTAGCGTTTGGACTCTTCATCGAACTGCGTTCGATTATTCGTCTCATCCTGAGACTCACCCCTTCGGGGCCAGCGCAAGCGCTGTTCATCGGTGCTTAAGCACCGCTGTCCGAGTCCGAGCACCATATTTAGAGAAACCAGCCTACGGGCTGGTTTTTTTGCTTTTCAGGGTGCAGGTAGATTTCTGGTCGTGCTGAACCCAGACGCCGCAACCCAACTATTCTATCCAGTCTTAGGATTTCTTGGCCCTCTGGTCTCGCTGCCATCGTTTGACAGGCGGCAAATTGCCGGTGCTTATTATTCTCCCCCCAGTGTATTCATCAACATTTTGGCGTTATCCGGTGATTGTCCGGTCCGTCCGTCACTGAAAAGGCTGATACCCCCCTGTTGTGTCAATATTCTGATTTTCAGGGTATTTATCAAAAAATCATTGTCTGAGCTGTTCAAACATTAGACAATAACTCCTGTTTATTACATGTGTTAACTGGCTGTGGCTTGCTCTTCACCCTGGAAGGTGTCCCGTTGATGGATTTAACTATGCACGCTCTGAAATTCACTGCGGCGTGAAACATCGTGATGAATGCTGACGGTGATATCAGTACGGGCTCTATGAAGAACACTACCCTGCTGGCCGGGAAAAAATCGGGTTGTTCACCCGTACCGGAAAACTCAGCCTCATCAGTAATGAAGGGCCGGTGGATATCTAGGCATAGAACGGCAATATGCGACTTTTTGCAGAGCAGTAACTGAGCATAACAGCAGTGCGTGACATCCTGTTTGCAGGGAAGAAACGCTTCAGACTTATCGGTGGTGGCAGCTACCTGAGAATTGAAGCAAGAAAAATAGGATATGGCACCACAGGGAACTATGTACGTAAAGTGAAGCGCACGTATCTTGGAGCATCAGCCTCGATGTCCGTAGATTTGCCTTCTCACGATAAAGTGGCAGACCTGCCTCCAGCTCTGAACACGTTTTCATTTGCATATGCAAGGAATGCACTGATGCACATATCACCGCCCATTCTGTTTCCCCGCCAGAATAATGAAGAGTATGCCGCATGGGTCATGCGGACGATGCCTGCCGACCCGCGCCGTGGTTTTCCGGTAAATGGGGTGGAGTCATGGCACGGTGGCATCCATATTCCCCATACCGATACCGGCGCTTTAACCAATCCTCTGAGAGCCGTTGCTGATGGCGTGGTGATTTATGCCAGCTATCCTGCGCTCACGGAGAAACGTGATACAAAACCGCTGAATTACGATGGCGCAACGGATAACGGATGTGTACTTATTCGCCATGAAATACTCATTGGTGAAGAGCCTGTAGCGTGCGTATTTTACTCGCTGACCATGCACATGAAGCAGGTACGTCCCGAAATTCAGGGTAAAGCGGGAGTGCGCGTCAGACGGGGCCAGATCATTGGCACCACCGGCATGGTCAGCGGGCGCAACGCATACCATTTTCAGATGTGCTGCTCTTCCGACATGCTGAAGATGTTGTGCGGACGCGACCACGGTCACCTTGACGTCAGCGAGCCGGGCAGAGTAAAACCGGCTTATGGCAATCGCTATTTCTTTCTCCCTGAAGGTACCGCTATTTATGAAGGGGGCACACCCTATGGGCTGTCAGCCTATCCTTGCTGCGTCACCACAGAAGCACTCTATGTTATCCATGAAGGCGCTAAAACCCGGACTCTGATTAAGGTCAGTGATGATTACCAGCCTGTCGGGGAAACGGCCATCCCGGTGGACTATATCTGCGAACCCACACCCACAGTCGGCGGACATAAAACCTACAGTGAGTGGGTACGTGTGGCCTACCCAGGCGATGAGGGATGGGTGGATGTCTCCTCTCCGACGGTGAATGCCTGGACCGATGCCGATTTCCCTGACTGGGCGGGTTGGGCGCTTATTGATGATGACGCAACTCCAGACGGTCAGTGCAATTCCGCCACGGTGAAGAAAGCACGGGAAAAGCAGGATGTCGACTTTACCCGATTTATCTGTAAATTCCCTCTTGAGTGGGATTTTGCGTCGTTCGATACCCGTTTTTCATGGCTGAAAGCACCGAATGACTCGCAGCCTGAACCCATGAGTGAGAAGAGCTACAGCGAGCTGAAGGAGCATGCGAAGGCGCTGTCGTTTTTCGATAAACTCCCTGTGGGCACTCAGAATGAGCTAGCGGGTCAGGTCTGGCATTGTGACCCGCGTGGTCTGATGATCCAGCTACAGAAAGCAGAGCGTCGACTCATCTTTAGTACAAAAAATATGATGAATGATTTTACTGCTGACGATATGCGTTACGGGGATTTATCCAAAGAGCAAATACTGGCGCAGGGGAAGCTGAACCGGGTAAACATATTTGGTGAAGAATTTAAGATCAACCTGTTTAATTTTAACAAAACAGTGGATGAGCACTTCGCCAGCATGGACAGCATGGCTTTCTGGACTGCAAGTGGTGAGTTCGCCCCCCTTATCCAGATCATGCTTGAAAAATTCAGAAAAAATGAAGGCGGCGTATTACGTCACGAATTACTGAATAAGGCGTTCTTGGAACATAAAACGACAAAAGAATGCGTTAATACCATTAAAAAAATCATGCAACAAATATTTTATGGCAATGAATGCAATGTCTTTAAAGGTAATGACTTTATTAAAATCACATTAGACATTGCAGAGCAAGTTACTCTTCCAAAATTCACAGATTTTGATTGGTTCAATGGTTTGGGCATAACTATCCATGATACATACTCAACGAAGATATATCTTGATGATTTCGAAATTATGGAAACTGAAACTGTTAGTTCTCGTCGTAAAAAATTCAAGGCACGGCTGACCTTTCAGATCCAGGATCATTTCGGATTGGATATTGCTGATTTAAATGGGAAAATATTCGAACTCTCTCCTTGGTTTTGCTCTTGGTTTATTCTTCAGCGATACCGAAGTTATGGCTTTAAGCCTTTCATCAATGAATCAAAATTTAGTTTTTGGATAGAAGGATAACGGAATGAGAATTTTTAAAGCAACCATCATGGCATTGATTTTTGGCGCATTTTATATGTCTTATACGGTCTATATGCGCCAAGGATATATAAATAAAATCTATCAAACGACAGAGCACAGTGAAATTTGGAGTAAGGATTGCAAGTCCACTGTTATTTTAGTTGATAATGTTCCACTCTCTCATTATTCACAAAAAAAATTCTGGCAAAAAAATAGCAAAGAAATTATCGAAAAATGGAATCCCTTTACAGATGAGTGTGATGATGTTCTTTTTGTTAAAAACAATATTGGATATATCAAACATAGCGGAGATGTTAAGTATTGGATAGCCGATGATGAAATCTGTTTGAATGGCTCAATCGGAGGATGTATTTCATGGGACGATCGTTTATTTTATGTTGGGCTGAAGGAATCTACTTTAGGTAGTGATATCACAGGAGAGGTTAACGGTAAACCAATCTACATTAGGTTCATTGACCAAGGAAATTAATTCATCTAGCATCGCTAGATACCCTCCTCACCGGAAATAACAGGAATAACTTACAAGCATGCTAACTTTTTCTAAGATAGTATTTTTCTTCTCGCAGCTATATATTGCAATGGCATCATTTTTTTTCATAACAGGATATGTACTTAAAGATCCTATGCAAAACTATTTTTACTTAATTTATGCGTTAACTTTTCCCATTGTTTCTGTAGTGTTTTTTATCTTGTGCTGTTGTATTGCAGTGATAAGAAAAAATCTTGAATTGGGAATCATCAATGCAATTAATTTCATTGTGCTTTTTCTTATTTTTTTATTTAAAATATTTATTCGATGAAACAATAATGCTCATAAACATAATCGACTATAGTTACGGCTTTATTTTCTATAAGAATGCTATATATTGCCATCAAAGGTCAGAGTCTTCCGTCATTTCCCCGCTATCATCTTTTTCCTTCTTGCCATGATTTATTCCTTCATTTCCTTTTGTATTATTATTTTCTTATTAATAACAGGATGAGCCATATTTCAAATAACACGCGATGCCGTCTTATAATAATCAGCTCATCATGTAAAACAGCCTAATGCAGAAGCTCTAGTTTTATTTAATACTGATCGCCAGAACAAATAGGTAATTGCGTGTAACCAGGTTTGCTAGCCATATAGAGAGGCGAACAGGTTGGTGTTCGGGGCTTTGTATCTAACGACTCATTGCTCTCTGCAATTTTTATCTGTTCCGGCTTTTTCACAGCTGTCATTTTTTTCTTTTCTATCTTTCTGTTTGAGGGTGAAGGACTTATCTGTTGACTAATGTCTGATGAACCATAACCCGAACAGAATCGCTTCGACTGACTCAGACTTCCATCATTACAGACAAAACCGCCATCCGCAGTACAGTGAGCTATACCCCCTTTTGAGCCAGAGCAGGGCAGCCTACCACGCGCATCAGCATACAGAGTGATGAGTAAGCCGAGAGCCAGAATGGGAATTGATTTTTTCATTTATTGATCCGTCATTTATATCATTATTGCTGGTTATTTCTCCGCCAGTTATTTCATGTCATCCAAGATAAAATGCATCTACAATTACAAAATAAAATCATCATCAAACTGCTGAACTTAACGAAGAGAACCTGTCTGATAAAATCTATTTTTTAAATTGCATTTTTAGCTAACACCTCTTATTTGGCATTCGCACTGAATAATAAAAGGAGGTCATACTCGGGCGGTATTATCACGTCAGCATTTTCAGGACATGAAGATACATGCATTTTCGTCTCGGCAACAATGATATCAGGGTAATAAACGCGTGAAAATGCAGAATGGCTTAACCACTCACGCAATGGTAAACAGGAACAGGCCGAGTCGTTCCGGTATAATCTTCGAACACCTCAGCTTCCGATGTGACTATTCTCATCCCCCCTTTTCTTAGTCTTTGAACATCAACGGCAATACGTTGTGATCCAAACCAGAAAAGTCCGTCCAATGCCGTAACTGCCAGCCCGTTCTCCAGCGCCAGCCTGAGGCGTTCGCGCGGTAATTTAACCTGCTGGGCAATTTGTCGATAAGGCTCTTCCGTGCTCCCAGCGGGATCAAACCTGCGGATACGCGTCGCAAGGTGATACTGAAACTCGTCCGCAATCCCCGCCAAATCCATTTTAAGACTGTAAACACAGCCGAAACGCTTGCCGTTAAACAGGACATTTTTCTGGCTGAGTTGAAACTCCTCCCGCACGCTATTAATCAGCTGTGGGGCACGAGTAAGTAAAAGCCGGAAGGGAAGCTCAAAGCTCGTGACATAGTCCACGTTTAGCAACGCGAAACGCAGACGCTCTTCTGCACCCAGCTTATTTTCCTGACATTCGGCAATCACATCTTTCCATTGCTGAGTGAGACGAGGGGATTCTGCCATTTCAGTAAAACGATATTTTTCAATCTGGTAGTCAACACGTCTGGCCACACCGAATTCCCTTCTGGTCGTATTTGAGTATCAACTGCTTACTTTACCAGCGACCGAGGAACACCGGAAGTTTGTTGATGTTTCTCGCCTGCTCTCACCCCATTGGGCAGCTCCAAGCACGTGGCGAGATTCAACAGCAAGAGCATCCATATCAGCGTCGAACTGCCACAGAATAAACCGCTCTGCAGCTTTATTATCAATGTCTAAAACCACCACTACCGACGCACCACATTCACCCGCCAAATCCCAAAGCACACCAGCACCAGCGCGATGGCGTAACGCCATTCGAGGATGCTTTCTTGCAGGAAAATCGACGAGAGCACTGCGCCGGAGACCGGGATTAAGAAGTTAAACGGGGCAATCATGCCTACACGGTTATGCTTGAGCAACAGGCTCCACAGTGCAAAGGCGACGGAGGATAACAGCGCCAGATAGCCGAGGATCGCGGCTGATTCCCAGCCATGAAACTCTAGCGTGCCGCCGCAGGCATAGCCGCCGAGTGTCAGTACCACGCCGCCGATGCCCAACTGCCAGCCGGTCATGACCGTCGGATCGGTGGTTTGCGAGATGCGTTTGCCGTAGAGCGAGGCGGCAGAGAGGATAAATGCTGCTAATACCACGAAGCCATCGCCCATCCAGCTAAAGCTAAAATCCATCAGTTGGCTGTTGAAGTTCACCACCATCACGCCGGCAAAGCCCAGCACGCAGCCCACCACCTTGTTGATGCTGAGTTTGTCATTCTGATAAATAAAGTGCGCCAGCAGCACGCTGAAGAAGGTGCCGGTGGCATTCATAATCGAGCCTTTAACGCCCGTGGTGTAGGCCAGCCCAATATAAAAGAAGATGTATTGCAGCGCGGTCTGGGTGACGCCCAGTACAGCAAGTTGTGAATATTGATGGCGCGATAAACGGGCAATCGGCTTGCCCTGCAAGAAGGCGAAGGCCAGCAGCAGCAGGCCCGCGATGACGAAACGGTAACCCGCAAAGACAATTTTGCCCGGCAGGTCATCCGTCGCTATCTGGAAGATTTCATAACCATTTTTTATTGCCGGGTAAGCACTGCCCCACAGCAAACAACAAAACGCGGCGCCCATCCAGGCGAATTTCTTATTTGTAAATAGAGAAACGTTACTGTTCACATCCCTTCCCTTTGCCAGTGTGCGAGGCTCGTCCATCACGCAGGTGAGTTTAATTATCGGAGTAAGTCCCTTCATTATTCCCGATACAGATGTGACTTACCGTAATAAGCCTCAAAACTCTGTTTTAATTTGGGAATAATATTCTTGGGCGAGGCGGAAGGTGAACGCGGTGGAAAGGAGAGAAATTCCCCGCCGGCCGAGACAGGGAGTCCGAACTAATAAAGAGCTACTGCGCGTGGTTAAGGGCGGCGATGACCTGAGGATTAAAGTAGTTCACTCGTAGCATGTATTGTTTACCGAGAATATCTCCCTTCCCCAGCCAGTTAATGCCGCCATAAGTCAGCAGCGCCCCCTCACTGTCGTAGACAAAGCGGTAGCCGTCTTCGTTACTGAATGTCACGTTGCCCTTGCTCAGGGAGAGAAGCTGATACCCCGCGACTGACGGAGAGTAAAGCTCTTGAATACGCTTCAGGTAAGCAGGAGCCAGAGCCGCAAACTGGCTTTTGATAAGAGCCGTATAGTTCTCTAAAGAGTGCCCCGGCATGGCTTCCAGACGTGAAGCAATAAGTGCATAAAACTCAGCATTAGTGCGAGCAATCGCGGTTTTGGTTGCCAGCGAGGCTTGAAGTTTATTGTTTACGATGACGTCGACGGTCACTTTTCGCGTTTTATTTTTCTCTTTCACCTGCCGAGTTTGCTGTTCTGTTATCTCACTCGCATTGAAAGGCTCGAGCATGCTGCTTGCCACCCAAGCAGCGCATAGCGTCTGGCGTGCTGGCTGATCGTTGTTCACCAGCAGGGATAGTGGCGCGCCCTGAGGAGCTATTTGGCTGGCATCAATCCCCTCTCTGTTGAGCAGAATCGCAATGTCGTCCTTGGTCATCTCCTCTCGCGCCAACAGGCAAATCTTCTGCACTGCGGATAAATCAAACTGCCCGTTCAACTTAGGAACCAGCGTTTTAATGCTGTTTTGGATCATCGGCAGGGCTGGAATACTCAGCAAATTTTCGTCATTAGCCAACGCGCTTTGGTTCGCCTTCCCGGCTTCTGTGTTTTTCGAGGTGTTATCACAGCCTGACAGCAGAGCTGACAGCATGATGGCGATGCCTATTCCAGCAAATTTCATTTTTCTATCCGTGTTTCAAAAGATTAATTACCAGAAAACAAAAAGAGGAAGCCCTTAAGGCTTCCTCATAGGGGTCAATCAGAACTGGAAACCGACGCCCACCCCCCAGCCCACATTGCGTTGGGTATTGGTGTTGATTTGCGCCTTGGTTACCCAACGGCCGTTATCGGAAAGGTGAGAAGCACCCAGTGAAAGCGCTGATTCACCGTGGAAGCTCGCCCCGCCCAGAGCCATCATATTCGCGCCCGGCTCATAAGGCTGTGGCAAGCTGGCCATCGCCATCGCACCGGCAATACCCGCGCTCAGCACCTTCTTCTGCTTGTCCAAGTCGCCGCTCAGCTCATTAAATCTATTGTCGGTGTAGGAGTTTGCATTGCTGGTGCTGTTCGCCATGCTGTTGTTCAACTGGCCCATGTTCACGGCGTCGGTCTCACGCGTACCGGCGGCAACGTTAGTCACCTGGCGCTCATTACCCGCACTCCCCACTGAAACGCTGTTATCCCTGTCCGTCATGGAACCATTACCGAGCGCAACCGAGTTACTGTGGTTAGCCATCGCGCCATTACCCAGCGCGGTAGCATTTTTCCCCGCCGCTGAGGTGCCTGCCCCCGCCGCCATACTGTTGGCACCGGTTGGTTTTGGCTTAGCCGCCTGCGCGGTGTTATTCACTTGGAACATGCCATCGGTACCGTTTTGCAGGTTGGTGACGTTTTGGATGGTTTCAGTCATTTGACCGCCCACGCTGCCAATAGACGAGCTCAGGTTAGCAATTGAAGTGTCGGTATATTTTTTCGACTCCGCCACCGCGCCGTCTAGCTGGCGAACGTTTACCGCATCGGTGTCCTGCATGCCATCAGCCACATTGCTGATAGAACGGGTTTCGCCTGTTGCAGCGTTACCCACGGAAACCGTACCCGACGTGTTGTTGGCCACATCAGAGTATTTGCCGGTATAGCTTTCTGCACCACGTCCATTATCAGACGCACCTGCCCCTACTGCGACGCTGCCGTCTGCCTGAGCAGAGGCGTCGTTCCCCATGGCAATCGCGTTATTACCCGCAGCTTGCGCATTCGCGCCGACGGCAACTGCATTTTGCCCTGTCGCCACGGAGTCACTGCCGGTTGAATTAGAATGGAAGTACTTCACGCCGCCACCCGCGTTGAGGTTATTCACCACTTGTTCAACGTTAGAAACGCGGCCATCCATCACGACTAAATCACTGGTATTTTGGTCAACCTGATCGCCCACGGCTTTCAGTTGCGCCACATTCACTGCGTCATTGTTTTTAGTACCCGCAGCCAAACCGGTGATTTTGCGATCACCATTGCTGTTGCCGATGCCCAATTCACCAATCGACGCCTGCGAGCCTGATAGGCGATACGCGCTGTAGCTGCTCTCAGCTCCGATAGTGGTCACAGAGCCAGCGCCCAGCGCAATGCTGTTGGCGAAAGAGGAGTTAGCACCATTACCCAGCGCGAGGGCATTGGTTTGGCTAGCATTAGAGTTGTAGCCTAATGCAGTACTTTTAATCCCTGTTGCCTGGCTGAAATAACCGTAGGAAGATGCGCCATCTTGCGTAGCGGAAGAAGCCACACCCGTAGCCGTCGTTTCATCCGCGCTCGCGGTAGTTTGACGACCTAATGCGACGGCATTTTCACCTGTTGCATGTGCTGCATCACCAATCGCCACGCTATAACTGCTTGATGTTGCACCGCTTCCTGCACCAATCGCGATAGAGAATGCATCACAGGTGGTCACTTCACTAGCGCCAGTACCCTTCACGGAGCCCGTGCCCAGCGCATCTTGTTGAATACAGGTGCCGGCAAATGCCGAGCTGGCGGCTGAAGTTAATAACAGAGCAGCCAGCCCTTTGAGCATAGTTTTACGCATACCGCCTTTTTTCTGCTTGCTAGACAATTCAGAAGCAATCACCCAACGGCTTTGTGCCGCGTTCCATACCAGCGAATAAATTTTATTCATATTTAATAATGGCGTGCGCCATCCTCCGAATACATTAGGGGGCACAAGCCACCACAAAGTATCTTTATTTATGCAGGTTGAGTTTATATTTTTATTAACCCGTCACCCTTTTGAGAATTGAACATGAGGTTCATTAAGTGACTTCGTTTACGGAGAAGATTATTATTTTTTATTTATAACTTTTGCAACAACCCGATTTTTTTGATGATAACTCTTCACTAAAATTAACATTCAAATTCCCGGCAACATCAACACAACATAACGCAATGTATTTAAACAATAAAAACAAATTTTACTTACATTCCACAAAGCGTTAAATGCGCGACGAGTAAGCAATTATCCATATAGCTATCGTGATGAGCAATATATCCCACCATTAATGCATCATTATCTCTTCAGCCGATCAGATTTATACCTATCGGTAAATGGATTTTTCTTACAATATAATTATCCAAATTTGTTTTTTAACATTCAATCAGGCAGGGATTATTCCAATGTCGATTTAATAACTAGCACTCAATATATTTAGCGAAATAGAATCAACATCCGCGAGCTATAGATTTAGCGTGAAGTTATTAAGTTGGGAGATATAGCAAGAAAGGCGGTAATGGCGGAATGCCGTAGAAAAAGCCGTCCCCTGGCGGTTCAAGCAGGGAACGGTATTACAGCTTGAGTTAAATCACCGCCTCAATCAGCCGTGGACCTTTGGCGTTCATGGCGGCTTTGAATGTGGCTTCCAGCCCGCGACAGGTATCAACTCGCACGGCTTCCACCCCCATGCCTTCGGCGATTTTTACCCAGTCGAGCGTTGGGTTCACCAAATCAAACATCGCGGCGGTCTGCACACCCTCCGGTGCTCCGACCTTATGCAGCTCTTCGCGCAGCACGGCGTAGGCGCGGTTGGCGAAGATGACGGTGGTGACATCCAGATTCTCGCGAGCCTGCGTCCACAGCGCCTGCAGGGTGTACATCGCACTGCCGTCCCCTTCCAGCGAAATCACTTTTCTGTCCGAGCAGGCCACGGCTGCGCCCGTCGCCACCGGCATTCCCTGCCCGATTGAACCGCCGGTCAGCTGCAAGTAATCACAAGGCGCGGCGCTGTCGAATAGACCATAGCTTGGGAAGCTGGCGGTCAGGCTCTCGTCACTCACAATGGCGTTTTCTGGCATGTAGTGGCTAACAATCTGCATCACCGCCAGATTCGACAACGGCTGGTCGCCGGAAGGCAGCTCTATCGGGCGACGCTGCGCAACCACTGGAGATCCGCTGGCATCCAGCGCCTCGGCCAAGGCTTCTAATGCCTGCGGACCATCTTCGTGAGGCTGAGCCAGAACCAGCGGTCGGCAGTTGACCGGCGTCAGTTCGCTTGGCAAGCCGGGATAGGCGAAGAAGGCCACCGGCGCCTGCGTGCCGACCAGAATCAGGGTCTTGATACCTGCTAAAAACTCCATCGCCGGGCCGGGGCGGTATGGCAGTCGCTCGACCACCACGCGGCCCGCGCCACGCTCAACTCTCGGGGTGAAGGTGTCGCAAATCAGCCGCACGCCGGTTAAAGCGGCAATGCGTCCGGCAGCTTCAAGTCCTCGGCCAATTAAGGCGTCGCCACGCAGCAGGAAGGCAGCCTCTCCCTGACGAATGGCTTTCACCGATTGCAAAATCGCTTCGCTGCTGACTGGCGCGGGCTGCATAATTGGCAACGGGTCGGCGGCGCGCTCGGCGTCATTCCACGCGGTATCCGCTGGTAGAATTAAGCTGGCGATTTGCCCCGGTGCGGCGCGGGCGGCCTGCACCGCGCGGGCGGCGTCGGACGCCACATCGCGCGCACTGCGAGACTCATAAACCCAGTGGGAAACCGTGTTTGAGAAGGTTTTTACATCCGATGTCAGCGGCGCGTCATATTGCTGATGGCTGGTCGCGTGGTTGCCAATGATATTCACCACCGGGGTATTGGCTTTGCGCGCATTGTGCAAGTTGGCGAGGCCGTTGCCGAGGCCCGGCCCCAAGTGCAGCAGCGTGGCGGCGGGTTTTCCCGCCATGCGGGCGTAGCCGTCGGCCGCGCCGGTGACAATGCCTTCGAACAGGCCAAGGATCGGGCGAATGCCCGGCACGCGATCCAGTGCGCTAACAAAATGCATCTCCGAGGTCCCTGGGTTAGCAAAACAGACTTCTATCCCACTTGCCACCAGCGTTCTAACCAGACTTTCTGCACCATTCATCGGTGTTTCGGTGCCAGATGTCTGGGTTGGCTCGGTATTGGCGATGGTACCCACTTCGGACATATAAACCTCACAGTTGATTGTTTTTAACCCTGTTTATAGGTTATCGCCAACCCACCGCCGATTCCCGGCTATATTCACCTTATAAATAACTCCGTTTGGAGTTATTCTTCAATTTTACCTAGCACAGTGGTGATTATGAGCGACCTCGACCAATTTGACTTAAAAATTCTGAAGGCGTTGCAAGACAATGCGCGGATAACCACTCAAGAGCTGGCTGAGTGCGTCGGCCTGTCGCCAACCCCCTGCGCGAGACGGGTAAAACGGATGGAGGAAGAAGGCTTTATCGACAAATACGTCACTTTGCTCAACCCGAAGAAGATGGGCGTCGGGCTGAACGTGTTCGTTAACGTTCGCCTGAATACGCAGGCCGCCAAGGCTTTCGAAGCCTTCGAAGAGGCGATAAGAAACCTGCCGGAAGTGGCAGGCTGCTACCTGCTGGCGGGCAACTATGACTATCTGCTTCAGGTGCGAGTGCCGGACGTCGAGGCGTTCCGCAGTTTTATCCGTGAACGCCTGACCACCATCGAAGGCATTGGCGAAACCCAATCCAGCGTGGTGCTGCAACAAGCCAAACATACTACTGCGCTGCCTTTGTAAGAGTTGAGGGCTAGGCCGTCAGATGGCCCTCACCAGCAGCATTTGCATTTCGACACAATTAAACGCCCCGTCCTGAGGTGCTTTTCTCGCTATTATCCTGTCTACAGATGAAGCACTGCTTCACGAATGACTATTGCCACGGTTGATGGTTTTAAACGGGATACACTATGCGTCTTTCTAAATGGGTTTTGTTATCGGCTTCTGCTTTGTCTTTCACGCTGTTGTCCGCTCAGGCAGCCAACGCCGCGTCCAACTCTCATGAGATTCAGTCGTTCTTCAGCGACTCAATTCAGTATTCGATCGGAAGCAAAGTGCCGGCGCTTTACCGCACCAAGCCTTACGAAATTGTTGAATGGCAAAAACGTAACCTGCCAGCACCAACGCCAGACACTCACTGGACCTACATCGGCGGCAACTACGCGCTGATCACCAATTCCGACGGCACCATCACTAAAGCGGAATCTGGCGATATCTTCTTCCAATAAGCCCTGATAGCTATACAAAAAGGCCGCCTGAGTGAGCATCACTCGGCGGCCTTTGTTGTTTTAATCCGTTATTAATCTTGGATTTATTTGCTGGAAAGGATCAGTTTTAAGCCTAACAGCATTAAAACGGTCCCCGCCACGCGGTCAATCACCGTCTTGAATCTAATATAGGCTTTTTGCGATTTCTCAACCGACAGCACATAAGCCACGAAGGAGTACCAGCCTGCGTCGATAATAAAAGAGACTAAAGGCAGGACCACATAATAGTAAGCCGGAATGTGCGCCGGAAGCAGCGCGGTAAAGATACTGGCAAACACCACCGCCGTTTTAGGGTTACTTAGCTGAGTAAACAGTCCGTCGCGGAAGGTCTTCAAATAGCGCGGTTTAGACTGCCCCGCGATAGCCGTTTCCACCACCATAGGATCTTTGGAATGCTTGAGGATTTTATAGGCCAGATAGAGCAAATACAGCCCGCCAAACACCTTCAAACCCCAGTAAGCTAGCGGCACGGCGAGTAAAAATGCCTGCAACCCTAAGAGCGCGATGATGGCGAAAATCGCCGCGCCGGTCCCCGTCCCCAGAGCCGTCGCCAGCCCGTGTTTACGGGATTTTGCAATCGCGTTTTGCGCGACGTACACAAAGCTTGGTCCCGGGCTCATCGCCCCGATACTTATTGTCCCTGCAATTGCTGCCACTGTCAGATAACTGTTCATTTTTATTATTCACCCTAATTTTTCGATTAATACATCACGCGTTTGTGCTACGAAAACAGGTACTCGTTGACAACATTACCTTGCGAATTAAGGATAGGGAATAAGCAGTTGTTAATGAATATGAGCAAAAAAGTGCCCGTGCGGTTCGCGCCTTCTAATCGACTGAGATAAAGACCTTGCAGCCAACTTTTAATCAACTCGTACACTTTTGTACTCTTGCCGAAATCGGCCATGTTGGCCGCGCCGCTGAGAAGCTGAATATGTCCCAGCCGCCCCTCAGCAGGCAGATTGCCATGCTAGAAAGCACCCTTGGCGTGAAGCTGTTTGAGCGCGGCGCCAAAGGGGTGTCGCTGACGCTGGCCGGGGAGCAGTTTTTGCAAGACGCGCGGGAAATCATCAACCTGATGCAACAGGCCAGCCGCAACGCGCAGGCCATCGCCGCCGGGCAGCGCGGGCTGCTCAAGTTAGGCTCGACGATGTACGCCTCCTACAGCGTGGTGCCGCACATTGCCAAGCGCCACAAAGCCGAACGGCCAGATGTGGAGTTAAAACTGCAAGAGCTGGTTCCGGCAGAACTCACCAAATCGCTGTTAGATGGCTCGCTGGACGCCGCAATAAGCTTTATAGATATCGAGACGCCCGGCCTGAACTCCATGATTTTATTGCAAGAAAAGCTGGTCGCCGCCCTGCCGGAGCACCACCCTAGCGCCAATTTGGACCACCTTTCGTTACACCAGCTGGCGCAGGATGATTTTATTACGGTGAGCCGGAATATGGCGCCGATGTACTACGACAGCATCGTCACGCAGTGCCAAAAAGCCGGATTCAGCCCCAAAATCGGGCTGGAAGTGTCGGTGCAGCAGACCATCGTCAACTTTGTCGCCCACGGCTTCGGCGTCGCGCTGGTGCCCGCTTCCATGCAATATGCACCGGTCAACGGCGTGATTTATAAACCCCTGACCGATGCGCCCACCATTCAAAACGTGTTGACTTGGTCTGCCAAAAACAAAAATGCCTGCCTCGACGGTTTTCTCGCGCTGTGCCGCGCTTTCAGCCAGAGCCGAACGCAGCACGGCACCGCCGCCGATTAGGCCGCGCTGATCATGATTTCAATCAGGTTCGGCAATCCGCTGGCGATAGCCGCTTCGATAGCCGGAGCGATATCACCGCTGTGGCGGATTTGGCGTGCAGGCAGGCCCATTGAAGCCGCCAAAGCCTGATAATCCACCGCCGGGTCGACCAGATCCATCGCGATAAAGGTGTTGGTTTTGGCCGAAGAGTAATCCTTCTGCGAACGCATAAAGTTCTTCAACACATTGTATTCACGGTTATTCATCACGATGAAAGTCACCGGCAGCTTCTCATGGGCCGCGGTCCACAGCGCCTGTGGTGAGTACATCGCCGCCCCGTCGCCCACCAGACAGACTACCGGCGCTCTGCCCAAGCCAAGGGAGAAACCTACCGAGGCGGGCATACCCCAGCCTAATCCGCCGCCGCGCAGGAAGGCGTATTGGTCAGCCCTGTCACTCGACAGGAATTTGCGCACGCTGGAAGAAGTCGCAATGGCCTCGTCGACAATCGCCACGTCGGGTCCAATGGCGCGAGTAGCCTCAAAGGCGGCGACCAGCGGCGTGATGTCCGACAGCAGATGCTGCTCTTTCGCCAGCGATTCCCAGTAAGTGCGCCCGGTTTGATAGTCGCGCTGCGCTTGGGCAAAACGCCGTTGGTAAGCTTCGCGCTGGGCCTGCGTGGCCTGTTTCAGCTCCGGCAATAACACCTCGAGCGACGCCTTAATATCCCCCATGACCGACAGGCCGCTGCTGTAAGTGCGCCCCAAATCATTCACATCGGCGGAGAGCTGGAACAGCTGGCATCCGGCCGGAATGGCGCTGCCTTCGGTGTACAAAATGGTGATCAGCGACTTGCCGCCAAGAGCAAAAATGGCGTCGTACTGGCTCAGCGCCTGCGCGATGTCGGTGGCCCGCGTCGGCAGGTTGCCGCGCCATAGCGGGTGGGAGGTTGGGTAAGGAATACGCGACGGCCACGAGGAGCCATACACATCCGCCGCCAGCATCTCTGCCAGCGCCACGGTGGCGGCAGCCGCCTTGCTTGGGTGAATTTCATCGCCAGCAATAATGGCAATTTTACCCGGCGCGAAGGCCGCCAGCTTGCTGGCCAGCAGAGGCAGCGAGCCCGCCACGGCCTGCCGGTCGATATGCGAAGGAGCGTCGGTGCCAATGGTGCTCATCTCTTCCATCACGTCCATCGGCAGGGAGAGAAACACCGGGCCGCGCGGCGCGGCGTCGGCATCGTGGAAGGCGCGGCGGATGAGGATCGGCAGCTGTGACGGGTTAGTCACCTCTTTCGCCCATTTCACCGCCGGGGCGGCAATGCTGACTAAATCGCCGTAGAGCAAGGGGTCGGTGATGCTGTGGCGCGAGTCCTGCTGGCCCGCCGTCACCACCAGCGGCGTTTGTGAAACGCTGGAATTAAGCAGATTGCCCATGCCGTGCCCAAGGCCACCGGCAGTGTGCAAATTGAGAAAGCCGGGCTTGCCCGCCGCCTGCGCATAGCCATCGGCCATGGCCACCGCGCTCGCCTCCTGCAAAGCCAAAACATAGTGAATTTCAGGCTTACGCAGCAGGGCGTCCATCAAGGGCAACTCGGTGGTGCCGGGGTTGCCAAAAATGTACTCTACTCCTTCACTTTCAAGCACTTCCAGCAAGACATCTGCGCCACGTCTGGCATTCGTTTGGTCAAGCTTAACAATTGAGTTAGACACGATGAAGCTCTCCGGCGGTGTTGGCCTACCGGGCACAATACCCGATACCTTGCTCAAAAGAGTAGCTCCGCTCTCCTCTCCCTTTCCAATGCTAAATATGGCGAACTCCATACCCTTTTAGGTATGAGATTTGCGGCGTGAAACCATTCATCTGCCGGATAGATACCTGCAATCTATACAATGAATTTCAAAGATAAAATCCGCTTTGCCATAATCCTCATCCTTTGTTTTGCCTCTTCGGCTGATACCTACACTCCAGAACTTCGTGAGGAAATATCATGAATTACCTTGCTTCCCCCTCTCGCTACGACAGCATGCAATACCGTAAAACCGGCACGAGCGGGCTGGTCTTGCCTTTGATCTCTTTGGGCCTGTGGCAGAATTTCGGCGGAGTCGATAATTTTGAAAATGGCCGCGCCGTGCTGCGTCACGCCTTTGATAACGGCATTACCCACTTTGATTTAGCCAACAACTACGGGCCACCGGCAGGCTCGGCGGAACAGAATTTTGGCCGCTGGATGGCGAGTGACTTCAAGCCTTACCGCGATGAGTTGATCATCTCCACCAAGGCCGGATGGGACATGTGGCCCGGCCCTTACGGCGGCCCGACCGGCACGCGTAAACACCTGATTGCCAGCTGTAACAACAGCTTGCGCAGCATGGGACTGGATTACGTGGATATCTTCTACAGCCACCGCGTGGATGCCAATACGCCACTGGAAGAGACCATGGGCGCGCTGGTGCAGCTGCACCGTCAGGGCAAGGCGCTGTACGTGGGGATTTCCTCTTACTCGCCGGAGTTAACCCGACAGGCCGCCAAGATCCTGGCCGATGAGAAGGTGCCGCTATTCATTCACCAGCCCAATTACTCGATGCTTAACCGCAGCATTGAAAACGGCCTGTTGGACGTGCTGAGTGATATCGGCAGCGGCTGTATCGCCTTCTCGCCTTTGGCGCAGGGGATGCTGACCTCGAAGTATCTGAACGGTGTTCCGGCAGGTGCTCGCGCCGACGCCGAGAACTCAGTGATGGCGAAAATGCTCAATGAGCAGAATCTGGCAAACATTCGCGCGCTGAATGAAATCGCCGAAGGCCGTGGCCAGACGCTGGCGCAAATGGCGATTGCCTGGGCGCTGCGTGACCCACGCGTTACCTCGGCGCTGATTGGCGCACGCAACGTTGAGCAGTTGAGCGACTCGCTGAAGTCCTTGAACAATCTGGAATTCTCCGCCGAAGAGCTGGCGAATATCGATAAATACGCCAAAGAGGGCGATGTCGACCTGTGGCGCGTCTCTTCACAAATTAAGTAAATGCCCAGCTAAACGCCAAGTCCCTGAAATCTCGGTTTCAGGGGCTTTTTTGTTTTCAGCTCGCCACTAAATTTCTGCTAAATCCTTTCAGCTCTAAATCTGCAACTTTGCTCGTTGATCCGCAAATTAACTGTGTTCATTATTCGAACTTGTATGCAAGTACCTCACATACAAGATTTGGATCAATTAAGAATCCTAAAAATAAGGGTAATGAACATGCAACTTGCTGATTCTTCCATGGAAAAACAGGTTATTAGAAAACTCTCCTGGCGGCTGCTGCCGATTCTGGTCGCCGGGTACCTCATCGCAATTATCGACCGCGCCAACATAGGTATCGCGGCCCTGACCATGAATGCCGACATCGGGCTGACGGCGGCGACCTTTGGGCTGGCGGCCGGGATGTTCTTTATCCCATACATCCTGCTTGAGCTGCCTTCCAATCTGGCGCTGGAGAAGGTCGGCGCGCGCTGGTGGATAGCCCGCATTATGTTCACTTGGGGGATCATTTCTGGCGCTCATATGTTCGTCTGGAATGACAACAGCCTGTACGTGATGCGCGCCCTGCTGGGTGCGGCAGAAGCTGGGTTCTTCCCCGGCATCGTGTTCTACCTGACACTCTGGTTCCCAGCGGCGTGGCGCGGGCGCATCGTCTCCTCCTTTATGGCCAGTATTCCGGTGGCGCTGATCATCGGCACGCCTATCTCCAGCATGCTGCTGGAAATGCATGGACTGCTGGGGCTGAAAGGCTGGCAGTGGATGTTCTTGCTGGAAGCGATACCGGCCATTGCGCTAGCCTTTGTGGTGCTGTTCGCCTTGCCGAATCGCCCCGAAGACGCCACATTTTTAGCCGCAGATGAAAAGCAATGGCTGCTGACCACGCTGGCGGCAGAGCGCAACCTGCTGCCGCCGCGTAAACACGGTAACTTGCTGAAAATGCTGTGTAGTACGCGCGTTTTGCTGTTCTGTCTGGCCTATTACGGGCTGACCAACTTGAACGGCGCGATCAGCACTTTCCTGCCAAGTATTGTGAGCGAAACCGGCCTGAGCCATATCCAGACGGGCTTCGTCACCATCATTCCTTATGTGTTTGGGCTGGCGGGTATTCTGTTACTCGGCAAGCTTTCTGACCGCCCCGGCTCACGACTGTTAGCCAACTATCTGGCGCTGTTTATTTCCATGTTTGGCCTACTGGGCGCGGGTTACTTCAGCGAACCGCTGGTGCGCATGACCTTCCTGTGCGGCGCGGCGTTCGGCTTCTTCGGCGCAATGCCGGTGTTCTGGTCGCTGCCTTCACAGTTCCTTTCGGCCTCGGTTGCGGCGGGCGGTATCGCGATGATCAACTCACTCGGCAACCTTTCCAGCGTGATCAACCCGTGGATCATCGGCACCATCCGCGACAAAACCGGCAACTACAACGCAGGGTTCTTCTGGCTGGCAGCCATGGCGCTGCTCTCCGTGCTGACCCTCACCCTGATTTTCCGCCTGTGGAAAACCCCTTCCCAGCGCGATGAAAGCCCCAACGCTGAAAAATTGAAAAGTCCAAAAGGAGTCTGTTGATGAAGATTATTGATGTGCGTTTGCGCCAGCTTGAGGGCGTCTTACCCACAGAAGGCCCAATCTGGGAGGAGCGGCTGGCCCGCCCGCTGGATATCTATGCCGACTACCGCGTGCGCGATGACCACGAGGGAGGCGAGCAGCTTAAAGACGGCTTTGCTATTAGCACTGTTTATCTGGAGATCGCAACGGATGAAGGCGTCGACGGGCTGGCTGGGCCGATTCCGCGCTCTATTGCCTCGATCATCGCCAGCCACCTGCGCCGCCTGCTGATCGGCCAAGATCCGCGAGACAGCGAGCGCCTGTGGGACCAGATGCATCGCGCGCTGGTGCATGGCCGTCAGGGTGAAGCAATGATGGCGATAAGCACCGTCGACTGCGCGCTGTGGGACCTGCGCGCCAAGTGGATGCAGCAGCCGGTGTATCGCCTGCTCGGCGGATCGGCGCGAGAAAGCATTCCGGTTTACGCCTCGATGCTTGGCTTCTCGGTGCAAGATCTCGGGCTGGTGCGCGAACGCGCGCAATACTACAAATCGCTGGGTTATTGCGGGCAGAAATGGTTCTTCCGCCACGGCAGCATGAGCGGCCGCGAAGGGCTGAAGCAGAACATTGAGCTAGTCAAAACGCTGCGCGACGCGGTGGGGGAAGACTATGATCTGATGTTCGACTGCTGGCAGTCGATGGATGTCACTTACGTGATGGAGCTGGCGCAGGCTATCGAGCAGTATCGCCCGCGCTGGCTGGAAGAGTGCGTGATGGCCGACCGCCTCGACAGCATGCGCCGCCTGAAAGACAAACTGACTATCCCGATGGCCGGTGCCGAGCATGAGTATACGCGCTGGGGCTTCAAACGCTTTTTCGACGCTCAGGTGCTGGACATCATCCAACCTGACATTTACTGGTGCGGCGGGCTGTCCGAGACGCTGAAAATCGCCGCAGCGGCCACCATGCATGACCTACAGGTGGTGCCGCACGGCCATTCGACCATCGCCACGGCGCATTTCACCGTCACCCAATCGCCAATTCACACCCCATTCCAAGAGTATTTGGTTAAATGGAATGACATCCACCAGCACTTCCTGCAAGCGCCATTGGTGCCGGAAAATGGTGTGATTCAGGTGCCGGAAACGCCGGGGATAGGCATGGCGCTGAACCGTGAGAATATTCACAAAGAGACGCTGATTTTCACCGTCTAATCGGGCCTGTGGGCGGTAGCTGGCGCTAGCGCCCACATTGGCCGGGGTAAACTTGCATATAAGAAGCAAGCATGTAAGTATTTCTTCCTCTTCGGATTCTTGTTGTAAAGGCACACCACGTCATGAGTACAGGGAAAAGCGCCGCCAGTTGGACCATGAAAAAAATCGTTCGCCCGCAGTCGCTAGCCCTCAGGATGGCGGACCAAATTCGCGAGCTGATCGTCAATGGTGAAATTGAATTAGGCACGCTGATTTCCGAAAACGACATCGCCAGCAAGCTGCAAGTGAGCCGCACCCCAGTGCGCGAAGCCCTGCAAAAGCTGGAAACCGAGCGTCTGGTACAAATCATCCCGCAGCGCGGCACCTACGTTTTCCAGTTCAATGAACAAGAGATGCAGCAAACCTGCAAAATGCGCGAGATTTTAGAGTCCGGCGCCTTGGGTATTGCGCTGGCGCGTGACCGCGAGGGCTTAATTGCCGCGCTGGAGAAGCAGCTTAAGCTCGGCAACAAAGCGCTAAATGGCGACCCTGACAGCTTCCGCGCCGCCGATGCTGGCTTCCACATGGCTTTGATCGAGTTCAGCCAGAATCAGGAACTGATTTACGCCTACCACAACATCATCAATCGCATTCGCGCCCTGCTCAATCGCCTCGCCAGAACCACCGAGGAGTTATCGGGTTCGCAAAAAGATCATGAGGATTTCGTCGCCATGCTGCGCGAAGGGCGAGACACCGACGCCGAGCAGCACCTGCGCTGGCACGTCGGCGGCCTGCTGCGGATGTTCCAGCAGAAGTACTGAGGCTAGCCTCAGCTCACCCCGGCCAGCAGCTGGCTGTAGCGGGCGATGTCCACATTGCCGCCGCTGATGATCACCCCAACTCGTTTACCTGCAAGCTGCTGCTTCACCGTGCGTGCGGCGGCGTGGCCCAGACAGCCGGTCGGCTCCACCACCATCTTCATGCGTTCGGCGAAGAAATGCATAGATTGCACCAGCTGTTCATCGGTCACGGTCAAAATGTCGTCCACGTTGCGACGGATAATTTCAAAGTTTTGCAGGCCCAGTTGCTGGGTCTGCACCCCATCGGCAATGGTTTTCGGCGTTTCAATCTTCACCAGCTTGCCGCTGCGAAACGACTGCTGGCCGTCATTGCCCGCCAGCGGTTCGACCCCGTAAACCTGGCAATTTGGCGACAGCGCCCGCGCAGCCAGCGCCGAGCCGGAGAGCAGACCGCCGCCGCCCAGACAGACAAACAGCGCGTCCAGCTCGCCCACTTCCTCGAACAGCTCTTTGGCCGCCGTGCCCTGCCCGGCAATGATATGCGGATGGTCATAAGGCGGGATCAGCGTCAGGCCGTGCTTTTGCGCCAGATCGCGACCGATCTGCTCGCGATCTTCGGTGTAACGGTCAAACAGCACCACTTTGCCGCCATAGCCTTCGGTGGCGGCAATTTTGGCCTGCGGCGCGTCTTTAGGCATCAAAATGGTGGCTGGGATCCCGAGCGTTCTGGCGCACAGCGCGATGGCCTGCGCGTGGTTGCCCGATGAGAACGCCACCACGCCCGCCCGCTTCTGCTCCTCGCTAAACTGCAGCAGGGCGTTCATCGCGCCACGGAATTTGAAAGCGCCCATGTGCTGGTAGTTTTCACATTTGAAGAACAGCTCGGCCCCCAGCTCTTCATCGGCGGTGCGCGATGTCATCACCGGCGTTTTTCTCGCATAGGGTTCAATACGAACCGCTGCGGCGGCAACATCAGCATAAACAGGCAAGGCAACATCACTCATTTTTCTCAACCTAAGGTCAGCGGGGATGAAATGACAAAATATACAATATTAGACATAACGTCTATGTTTACATTCGGCGTGTTTGACGAAAAATCTAATTGTAGATAACTTATCAGCCCCAGCCAGCCCGCAAACCGAGAGAAAAATCATGTCAGGATCGTCAGAGAAGTGGCTGCTCGACCAGCTCAACGCCGTCGCCGCAGGACTAGGAGAGACCTTTGCGCCCTTCGCCGAAGTGGTGCTGCACGATCTTCGCGACCCGCAGCATTCGATCATCGCGGTACACAATAATTTGTCCGGCAGGCAAGTTGGCGAACCCACCACCGAGATGGGACTGGCGCGTATTGCTTCACCCGATTACCCAAGCCTTATCACCAATTACGCCAATAAATTCGCTGACGGCAGGCCCGCCAAAAGCACTTCGATTGGCATTAAAGATCAGCAAGGTAAGTACATCGCCGCGCTCTGTATCAACGTGGATATGACGCTGTTTCGCGGCATGCAGAGCGCGCTGGCGCAGTTCACCAGCATCGCCACTGACAGCGTGACTGAAACGCTGGGCCCGGCAGGCACCGAGGCGATTCGGCAATACATCGACAAGTTTGCTGCTCGGCTGGCCTCCACGCCGCGCGCGCTGAAAACCGCCGAGCGCAAACTGCTGATGCGCGAGTTGCAGGAAAACGGCCTGCTGGAAGTGAAGAAATCGATGGACACCGTGGCGCAGCATTTGGGCGTGTCGCGCGCGTCGATTTACCTTTATGCCAAAGAGTAGGTCAGTCGGGCTAACTGGCTGATTCGCCGAATTTTCGCCCCTCGTCGGCCTATGTCGCCAATGGAAAAACCCGTTGTCGTAAAAGCCACTAGCTGCAAGCCGCTCCCCGCTCTATCTTCCTCACAACGTTGTTGTGAGGTCACTATGCTTAGATTTTTGCTCTGTAGTTTTGCTTTGGTTTTACTCTACCCCACCGGCATCG
Organism: Ewingella americana ATCC 33852; assembly: GCF_000735345.1. Classification (GTDB taxonomy): domain Bacteria; phylum Pseudomonadota; class Gammaproteobacteria; order Enterobacterales; family Enterobacteriaceae; genus Ewingella; species Ewingella americana. Next base: position 264,765 of record NZ_JMPJ01000065.1, read on the forward strand.
ACCTCTATCTGGTCGGCCTGCCGCAAATCGCTCAGGATTTACAAGCCAGCGAGCCGCAACTGCATATCGCTTTTTCAGTTTATTTGGCCGGAATGGCCGCCACCATGCTGATTGCCGGCGGTTTAGCGGACCGCTACGGGCGTAAACCCCTTACACTTTTTGGCTCGCTGGTCTTTATGCTGGCCTCACTGGCCGGCGGCATGGCCACCAGCAGCGAAGTGTTTCTGCTCACCCGTTTTATTCAGGGGATTGGCGCGGGCTCTTGCTACGTGGTGGCTTTTGCGATTTTGCGCGACACCCTCGATGACCGCCGCCGCGCCAAAGTGCTTTCAGTGATTAACGGCGTGACCTGCATTATTCCCGTGCTGGCGCCGGTGGTGGGTTACCTGATTATGCTCAAGTTCCCGTGGCATAGCCTGTTCTTCACCATGGCCGCCATGGGCCTGCTGGTGTTCTTGCTCTGCACGCTGGTGCTCAACGAGTCTCTGCCGAAACGCGCGGTCACTCCACCCGATGCGCCACGCCAGCGACAGGCTGTGGATGAAAGCTTCAAACAGCGGTTTTTCATCAGCCGGTTAATCATCACCACGCTGGGCATCACCACCATTCTGACTTATGTGAACGCCTCACCTTTTTTAGTCATGGAACAGCTAGAATTTAGTCGCGGCCAGTACTCGCTGGTAATGGCGCTGACCGCGCTTGTGAGCATGATCTCTGCTTTTTCAACGCCTTACTGGCTGTCGCTTTTCAAAGAGAAGAACCTGATGCTGACCGCGCAAGTGTTGTTCGTCAGTGCAGCCGTGGTGCTGCTGGCAGCGCAAAAAGCCTTGTTGCCGTTGCGCGCCGAGCTGCTGGGCTTTGTGCTGATTTGCACCGCGTTTTCACTGGGTTTTGGCGTGACCATGAGTCAGGCTCTCAGTCCCTTTAGGCTGCGGGCGGGCATGGCAAGTTCGCTGCTGGGCATCACGCAGGTCTGTACTTCGGCGCTGTACATCTGGCTAATGGGCGCGCTGGGCGTTCAGGCACTCAACATGCTGCTGGTGATCCTTATCGCGGGTGGAGCTTTCAGCGCGGCCCTCATATTATGGGTCCCTACTTCCCCTCAGGCGAAACCACATGAAGAAGTCTCTGGCGCGACTTGACCTCAATCTGCTGTTTATTCTGCAATTGCTGTTGCAGGAAAAAAGCGTCTCCAGAACGGCGAAGAGGCTAAACGTCACCCCTTCCACTGTTAGTAAGTCGCTGAATAAACTCAGAACCTGGTTTGATGATCGGCTGTTTATCAAAACGCCGCAGGGGTTGGAGCCTACGCCGCTGGCGCTCAGCATGGAGGCGGAACTGGCGGACTGGCTGCTGCTCAGCGGGCTGATTGCCGATAAGCAGGGTCATGAGATCCCACGCGGGGTGAAATTCGAGTTAGTGATTGAGTCGCCGCTGATGCTGCTGATGTTCAATCAGCTTTCGCAGCGTATTTATGACCAGTATCCCGAGGCCAAAATCAAGGTGCGGAACTGGGATGACAGCTCGCTTGAGGCGATTATTCGCGGCGAGGCGGACATTGGCTTTACCGGGCGGGAGAGCCATCCGCTTTCCAGAGAGTCGCTGCATTTGCTGCCCAACTTCGTCAATTTCGAAGTGTTATTCAGCGACTTGCCGGTGGTCTATTTGCGTCAGGATCATCCGGCCTTGCAGCAAGAGTGGAATCTGGAAACCTTCCTCCAATACGCGCATATCGGCGTTTTTTGGGAACATAGCGAGATCTGGGCGCTGGACAATGTGTTGCAGGAGATGGGCACTCAGCGCAGCGTGTCGCTGACCCTGCCGAGCTTCGAGCAGTCGCTATTTATGGCGGCCCAGCCCGGCCATACCATGCTGGCGACCGCGCCGAGCTATTGCGGGCGCTACGCCCAACAGCTGAATTTAGGTCTGGTCACTCGGCCCATCCCCCTCGCCAAAGCGCATCAAGACAAGCTGATTATCCCTTTCACCATGATTTGGCATAAACGCAATGCCTACAGCTCGAAGCTGAAATGGCTGAAGCACACCATTCGTAGTTTGTATGACTCCGGCGAGTTCGGCTCCGGCCACCTCTCGTAGCCGCGCTATTTTTGCAGGCTAGCCAGATAAGCGCAGAACATGTCGGCCATGGCATTGGCGTAAGTGTCGATTTCTGCGGCTGTGCGCGGGCTTTCGGAGAACTGCTTGCCCGTGGCGCTGAGCGCGTTGGTGATCAGGTCGCCCGTCAGTGCGCGCGTCTCCGGGCTGGCGTCGGGCAAGGCTTTTTGCATGAAAATGTCGACAATAGCGTCACCTTTTACCCTCACTTCCTGCGCCTCTGGCGCATCGCGATACAGCGGCGCGGCGTCATTCAGCGCCACGCGCATCTCCGCCTCTTCACACTCTGACTGAATAAAAGCGTGGACCAAATTACGCAGCCGCTGCAACGGCGTCTTCTCGTCATCATTCAAGATACTGCGCAGCATATCGGTGGTTTGCTGCCACTCGTCGCGCTGCAATCGGAACAGAATCGCCGCCTTATTGGGGAAATATTGATAGAGCGAGCCGATGCTCACCCCGGCTTTCTCGGCCACCCGCGCGGTGGTAAAACGCTGCGCACCTTCCTTGGCCAGAACCTGAGTAGCCGCCGTTAGGATAGTCGCCACCAGCTCGGTAGATCTCGCCTGAAGTGGTTGTTTTCTTGATGAAATTTGTGGGGCGCGGCGTTCAGTCATCGGGGCCTCGGAATGCGAATAGTTAAATGCGAATAATTCGTCATATTATAGTGGCGTGCAACGTCGCACTCAATCTCAGACTGGAAATAGGCCATGAATACACTGACTTCCGCCCCGCTGGCACCCCTACTTGATCGCTTATTTGCCGAGGCGCGAGAAAACTTACCGGCCGTCGATCCGGCGCTGCTCAACATGTCTGACGACGAGCGAAAACGTCTGAAGCAAAGCAAAACTGAATACGTCAATCTGTACAGCATGCTGAAGGATTTCCCTCTTGCGGTATCGCGCGAAACCGGCGCACTGCTCTACATGCTGGCGCGCTCAAGCAAGGCCAAAAATATCGTTGAATTCGGCACGTCGTTTGGCATTTCCACCCTGCACCTCGCCGCCGCGTTGCGCGACAACGGCGGCGGCTTGCTAATCACTAGTGAGTTTGAACCCTCAAAAGTGATTCGCGCCAGAGAGAATCTGCAAGCTGGCGGAGTCAGCGATTTGGTGGATATCCGCCAAGGCGACGCGCTGCAAACCCTGAGCGTCGACCTGCCAGAAAGCATCGACATGCTGCTGCTCGACGGCGCTAAAGCACTCTATCCGGAGATCTTAGCTCTGGTGGAAAGCCGCCTAAAACCGGGCGCGCTGATCATCGCCGACGACGCCGAAGACAGCCCGGCGTTCTTAGCCTATATCCGCGCTGAGAACAGCGGATATCTCTCCGTCCCCTTCGCCGATGACGTCGAATTGTCGATGCGTCTGGGGTAATGACATCAGCGTTAAGACACAAAAAAGCCCCGAATTTGGGGCTTTTTGTTTGAGGCTTTGGGAGAAGAATCTATAGAGAAATCAGGCCATGAAAACCTGCGGACCTTTCTCTTCAATCACGTTGATAATTCGCAGTGCAGCTTGGTTAGGTTTGCTCTCGTCGCGCTCCCACTTTGAGACGCTTTCAACCGACATACCAATCATCAAAGCCAGTGCCGACTGGGACATTTTATAGCGCACACGCACTTCTTTAATCTGGCTCCCCGTCATCGGGCGAACCTTTGGAATCTTGCGCGCATCTACGGCTGCGTGAATTGCGGCAACTGTTTCATCTTTAACTACGCCCAATTTGTTATAGCGCTCGGCCATACCTTGAATGCGTTCCAGACGATCACTCATCACAATTTACCTCTATGAGTTCTTTTGCTTTTAATAACTGTTCTATTTGTACATTGGTCATGGCAATAAAGTCAGAAGCAATCTTACAGTAGGCTGCAATTTCGTCATCTTCCAGCTCCTTACCCTTTTTCTTCGAAAGCTGACTTTTCAGATACATATCAAAGAAGTAAAGATTTTCACCATTATTAAAAAACACGATTGATCGAGCGCCATCCTGTGGACTCACCGCAGGCAATGCTAAGCGTTTCTTGTAAGTGTACTTTCCTAGCTGGTCGCCGGGCAGACCTGAAGTGATTGCTCTGGCTGCTTTGCATAAGATTTTATCGTTAATCCGCGCATTCTTGCGCTCTTGCTCAAATTCAGGCGTTAAGTAAATTCCCATTTATGCCTTTACCGTCCATGTAACCCGTAAGCATGACTATAGTCTAGCTTACGGGTTTGGACTATCACAATCGGCTCAGTGTTGAAAAATACTGGCCTAAATCACCCCATTACTTCGACAAGCTCTGCGCAGCTTTCTCGATCAGTTCGGCGACTTTTTGCGGCTGTGAGGCGAAGACGGCGTGGCTGGCTTTCACTTCAACCACTTTACTGTCGGCGCGTTTCGCCATGAAGCGTTCTAAGTCTGGATTGATGGCGCGGTCCTGCGTGGCGACTAATGCCCAGCTTGGTTTGGTTTTCCAGGCCGGTTCGGCGGCCGGGGTGCCGAAGATAGCGGCGGCTGGCATCACCTGTGAACGGGCCATAAAGTTGGCTTGGGCGGCTGGCAGGTCGGCGGCGAAGTCGGCGTGGTAGACCTCAGGTTTCAGGTATAAGAAGTGGTCGCTGGTTTGTGCAATGCCTTGAGTCGCCTGAGGAATTTTTGCAGAAAGGCCTCCCAGCGTTTCGCCTTTTTCGGGTTGGAAAGCAGCGATATATACCAGCCCGGCTACTGACGGGTCCTGCCCCGCTTCACTAATAATAAAACCACCATAGCTATGCCCTACCAACAGAGATTTCCCCGTCTGCTGGCCCAAAATGCGGCGCGTCGCGGCGACGTCATCGGCAAGCGACGTTTGCGGCTCTTGCACAATCGACACGTGATAACCGGCTTTGTCCAAGATTTTGGTCACCGCCTGCCAGCCAGAACCATCGGCAAACGCGCCGTGGACCAAGACGATATTTTTTACAGGCTCAGCGAATGCCGCGCTTTGTGCCGCAAAAGCCAGTGCCAGACCAGCCGCCAGTGTTGTCAGGGTTTTCTTCAACATGATGATTTCCTTCATATTTAGGGTTGGGTAAGTGTTTATCATTTTATCTATTGCGATATTGTTTATCGCGATAACTAAATTGAAGTTAAAACTATCAGTATTAAATTGAGTGTCAAGCTATTTGTTATCGCGATAGATAAATACTCATCCGCAATGGTATGATGGTGCATAGTCCGACGCTAAAGGAGCACCCCGTGACACATCGTCCCCGCCTGGCGGAGCAGCTTTGTTATTCCATCTATTCCACTTCCATCGCCATCAAGCGGCTGTACAAACCCCTGCTCGATGCCATGGGCGTGACCTACCCGCAATATCTGGTGCTGAACGTGCTTTGGGAACAGGGGAAGCAGTCGATTGGCGGCATCGGTGATACCTTGGCGCTGGAGACCAGTACCCTGACACCGCTGCTTAAGCGTTTGGAAAATGAAGGTTTTATTGAGCGCGTGCGCAATCCGCAAGATGAGCGTCAGGTGATGATTTCCATCACGGACAAAGGCAAGCAGCTGGAAGAAGAGTCGATTCGACTGTCTGAGACGCTGTTTTGCAGCTCGAATCTGGAGTTAAAAGAGTTACAGCGGCTGAATCAGGAGATCGTTGCGCTGCGCGACAACATCGCACAGCGCAACGGTTAAGTCTTTATTTGGACTGGCGTTTATCTTCAGTACGCAGATCAAAATCCGAGGCGTCATGGCGCTCGTGGAGTTGGTCTGCTGGGTCACCGAAGGTGCGGTTTACCTTGCGCCCGCGCTTCACCGCCGGGCGGTTGGCCACTTCTTCGGCCCAGCGCTGGAAGTGTTTGTAGGATTTGAGATCGAGGAACTCAGCGGCGTCGTACAGGCCGCCCTGCGCCAGACTGCCATACCACGGCCAAATCGCAATATCCGCAATCGAATACTCATCACCAGCAATAAAGCGATGGTTGGCTAACTGGCGATCTAGCACGTCGAGTTGGCGTTTCGCTTCCATGGTAAAGCGGTTGATGGCGTATTCGATTTTGAACGGCGCGTAGTTGTAGAAGTGGCCAAACCCGCCGCCCAGATAAGGCGCAGAGCCTTGCAACCAGAACAACCAGTTCAGGGTTTCAGTGCGCGCAGCAATCTCTTTCGGTAAGAAATGGCCGAACTTTTCTGCCAGATACAGCAGGATCGCGCCGGACTCGAAAACGCGAATTGGCGGCGTTGCCGAGTGGTCAAACAGCGCCGGAATTTTCGAGTTCGGGTTCACTTCCACAAAGCCGCTGGAGAACTGGTCGCCTTCGCCAATGCGAATCAGGTGCGCGTCATACTCGGCTTCTGTCACGCCCAGTGCCAGCAGCTCTTCCAGTAAAATCGTCACCTTCTGGCCGTTTGGCGTACCCAGCGAATAGAGCTGCAACGGGTGCTTGCCGATAGGCAGCACTTTGTCGTGCGTTGGCCCGGCAATTGGACGGTTTATCTTCGACCAGTTACCGCCATCTTGTTGATTCCACACCCAAACTTTTGGAGGCTGATAGTTATTTTCCGACATGGATCACTGCCCTCTGTTAATGGATTCATCGATGTTTATCCAGATTGAGCATAGCCGCGATGCGGGCAGATGATCTATTTACTTAGTGCTCAAGCGCGACGCATATCAAATCGGTGGCAACCGCCGCTTTACCGGCGTGGTTTTCACCAGCGACGTGTTGCACTGTGCGTAGTCGGCAATAGGGTCCAAGATCTCATCGAGATGCTGCATCGACCGCACCTGTAGGCGCATCACGAAGCAATCTTCCCCCGTGACTTTGTCGCACTCGGAGCATTCGGGCATTTGCTGAATCAGCTTCTGCACATAGTTCAGTTGCCCAGCCAGCGGCTTGACGCGCACTATCGCCATCAGCGGATAGCCCAGCGCGTCAAGATTAATGGCGATGCTAAATCCTTCAATAATTTCATTTTCTTCCAGCCTGCGGACGCGTTCGGCGGTCGCCGGAGCCGACAGCCCCACCTTCTCGCTGAGAGACTTAATCGACAATCTTGCGTCCTGCGCCAACAGCTTTAAGAGCAACCGGTCGGTTTTATCAATATTCATTTTTACTCTGCCTTATGCCAAACCCGCTCATTTTTAATAAAAAGGATTTCAGGCTGATAAACCTTTTTTAACTAAGTTTATCCAGCCTCAAGCCTTGCTATCTGCATATCAAGCCGCCCCTGAGATGAAGATAATAATCTGCATCTGCTCTCTTTATAAATAACAATTCACGGGGTAAAAAATGAAACAACTTGAGATTGCCGACACCTACCTGCTGGAAGATTTACGCCTCGTTGAGCGCGAGAAACCGGCGTCGCCCGGCCCCGGTGAAGTGATGGTGAAAATGGGCGCGGTTTCGCTTAATTTTCGCGATTTGCTGGTCGCCACGGGTAACGGGCACTGGCGACCAACGCCGGGCCGCGTGCCGGCTTCTGATGGCGTCGGGCGGGTGGTCGAAGTAGGCGAAGGCGTTAGCCGTTTTGCCGTGGGGGATCGCGTCATCACCACCATTTTGCCGAACTGGATCTCCGGGCCGATGACCGAAGAGAAGTCCCGAGGCTCGCTCGGCGGCGTGGCGGCAGACGGCGTACTGGCGGAATATCGCGTGCTGAATGCCGAGTCGCTGGTCTTGGCCCCCGACTATTTGACCGATGCCCAAGCAGCCACCTTCCCCACCGCCGGACTCACGGCGTGGCATGCTTTGCAGCGCGCCGGAGAACTCGGCCCGGACAGCACGCTACTGGTGCAAGGGACCGGCGGCGTCTCGCTGTTCGCCTTACAGATTGGCTTGGCTTCGGGAGCCAAGGTTTTGGCGACCTCTGGCTCGGATTCGAAGATTGAACGCCTTAAGGCGCTGGGCGCACACGCCACGGTGAACTACCAGCAGCGGCCCGAGTGGAGCCAAGACATTTTGGCGCTAACCGAGGGCAAAGGAGCCGATGTCACAGTGGACATCGGCGGCGCTTCAACCCTGCATCAGTCAGTGAAGGCTGCGGCGCATTATGGCGTGATTGGCATTGTTGGACTGACTGGCGGTCTGGAGGCGACCTTCAACGTGGCTCAGGTGTTCTTCAAAAACCTGCGTATTGAAGGGATAGAAACTGGCTCGCGCGAAATGCTTGAAGCAATGCTCAGCTGGTTTAGCGCCCGGAAGATTGTGCCAGTGGTGGACAGCATTTACAGCTTTGAGAACAGCCGCGAGGCCTTCCTCCACCTGCAATCTGGCCAGCACGTAGGCAAGGTCTGCATCACCTTCTAAGCCGATAAATAACAAAAAAAGCAGCGGTTTAGGCCGCTGCTTTGCTTGAGGGTAAAACTTACACAGAAACCAGTTTCAGGCCGATAACCCCTGCCAGAATCAGTGCAATGCAGAGTAATCGCATCGGCGATGCGGGATCCCCTAACAGCATGATGCCCAGTAGCGCGCTGCCCGCCGCACCAATCCCGGTCCACACCGCGTAGCCAGTGCCCATCGGCAAGGTGCGCAGGGAGAAAGAGAGCAGCGCCACGCTCGCCAACCCGCTGACCACGGTGAACAGTGAAGGGATCAGGCGGGTGAACCCCGCCGACGACTTCATGCCATAGGCAAAAGCGATTTCGAGCAAACCCGCCACGCTCAGCATTAGCCATGCCATAGGCTGCTACCTCACAGACCTGAGATTTAAGCCTTGGCGGCAGCGGCTGGCGTGGCGCGGAAGGCTACGCCAAAACGGTTGAACGCGTTCATCAGGCTGACGGCATAAGTCAGGTCAGTCAGCTCCTGCTCGCTAAACTCGGCAATCGCCGCCGCGTATTGCTCATCCGGCACGCCGGTTTCGCTAACGCGAGTGACGCTTTCCGCCCAGCTCAACGCCACGCGCTCGCGGGCGGTGAACACGGCACCGGCTTCATGCCATACCGGGACCAGCACCAGCTTTTCAACCGATAAACCCGACTTCAGCAGGTCGCGGGAGTGCATATCAATACAGAACGCACAGCCGTTGATTTGCGAAACGCGCAGGTAAACCAGATCAATCAGCTCTTTCGGCAGGCTGCCCTTCAGCAGCGTTGAGTACACGGCGCCAAAGGCTTTGTAACCCTCAGGAGAGGCTTTTGCATAGTCGATACGTTGAGTCATGATACTTCCTTCGTAGTGTCGTTTTGAGAACACTAGAATGAAGAATCTTGGCCTGCATCAAAAGCGCCATAAAATGTCTATTATTCCAGACCATGATTAGGCGGTCGGTACAGTGCCTCCATCAATAACGAACTCGGTGCCGCTGATAGATGCCGCGCGCGGCGAGACGACAAAGGCAATCAGGTCGGCCACTTCATGCGGTTTGGCCGGTCGCCCAAGCGGAATGCCGCCCAGCGAGTCCATAATAATCTGCTTGCCACCGGCGTAATCGGTGCCCGCCTCTTCGGCCAGACGCTCGGCCATCGCCACCGCGGCGGTAGTTTCCACCCAGCCCGGCGAAACGCGCACCACGCGCACGCCCTGCGGCGTCACCTCTTTCGACAGGCTTTTGCTGTAAGTGGATAGCGCCGCTTTCGCCGCCGCATAGGCGGTGGTGGATTCCGGCAGCGGCAGCTGATGTTGAATTGAAGTGACATGGATAATCACTCCCGCGCCCTGTTTGAGCATTTCCGGCAGAAGTGCGCGATCAAGCCGCACGGCTGACAGCAGGTTGAGGTTCAACTCGGCCAGCCACTGCTCGTCATCCAGCACGGCAAAACCGCCGCCCGGCGCGGTTGAACCGCCCACTACATTAACCAGCACGTCGATTCCGCCGAGTAGCTTTAAGGTGGCGGCAGCGACGTCGGCACAGCCCTGCGCGGTGCTAACGTCAGCAGCGATGTATTGCACATTGGCCTGCGCGCCTTGGGAGATATCGCGCGCGGTGGTGACCACTTTCGCGCCCACTTGCTGTAAAACCTGCACCACGGCTTCGCCCACGCCCTTAGTGCCGCCAGTAACCAAAACGCGTGCGCCCGTTAAACCTAATTCAAAACTCATGTTGATGCCCTCAGTGGATGTTCATTTCCAGCCAAGCATCGTGGTAAAATATATTGATAACAAGTACATACAATTAAGTCGGGTACATACTTAAAAGTAAGTTTTTTGAATTTAAAGGCGAAAAGCGCAAATATTATTTACTATAAAAAAATGACAACGATAAATGAAAACAGCGCGCCTCCGCCGCAGGGTCAGGGCCACAAGTACACCCGTGAAACCGCCGCCATTGGCGTCGAAAAGGTGATTAAACTGCTGGATGGGCGCTGGAAACTGCTCATTCTGTTTCAGCTTTTTGGCGGCCGGGTGCTGCGATTCTCCGATCTCGAAAGGGCCATCCCCGCTGTCTCGCAAAAAATGCTGATTCAACAACTGCGCCAGCTAGAAAATGACGGCATCGTCAAACGCCTCGTCTACCCCGAAGTCCCGCCGCGAGTGGAATACTCGCTGACGGAATGGGGGCAAGATCTCTGTCCGGTGCTCGACGCTTTGTTAAATTGGGCGGCACTGCGTGAAGCGCAGTCGGCGGACTAGCACGGCCTGCAGCTAGATCACGGCACGGGCTTAGTCAGCTGGGATGCTTTCCACAGGGAGCCGGGATTCACGCGGGTTGGGTAGAGTGCCAGCATGGCTTGATAAAGCTCTCCGGCGCTGTCGGTTTCTTCGGCGAGGCGATTGAAGTCCAGCAAATACTGTTTGGTTTCGGCGATATTCTCCGGCGCGTCGTCGTTTTCCGGCACCTTATGGCCCGCCACCACGTAAGCCGGTTTCAGCGCCGCAAGGCTATCCAGCGTCTCAATCCACTCTACACGGCTCTGTTTATCCGTTTCGCCAAGGAAAGGATGAATGCCGTTATACACCACGTCGCCCGCCACCAGTAACTCGAGGGACGGGACATACAGGCTGGTCGATTCCGCCGTGTCCGTGCGGCCAGTATGCACCACCATCAGCTTGTGCCCTTCCAGCTCGAACTCGTCGCCGTTCAGCGGCTCGGCGACAACCAGCAGATCGTCGATTTCACCCGGAAACAGCTTGTGCCAGAAGCCATCCACCCATGCTGGAGTAAGGTGCGACTGCATTGCCTTCACAATGGCCGGAGCCGCCACCGCGCGGGCCTGCGGGAAGTGTTCCAACAACGGAGCCAGCCCGAAGAAGTGGTCGCCGTGGCCGTGAGTGATGTAAATCGTGGTCAGATTTTTGCCGCTGGCAATCACCCAGTCCAACAGCGTTTGCGACTGCTCTTTGGTGAGGAAAGTGTCGACCAGCACGGCGTCTTTCTCGCCATAAATCAGCGTGGCGGAATTGGCGACCCACATCAGTGACTCGAGTCCGGCTGGAATATCACGACTTAGGCCGGGGCGCTTAATGGTTAAAACATCCCATTTCAGGGCAGTTTTGCTCATGGTGTTTACTCCGAGGATGAACAGGGTTATCAATTGACAGCCGAATACGCAGCGGCTATAAATAAAATATGACCGGTCAGTTTATATTGTCAAGACAATCGGAGAAGCCAGATGAACACCCCTGTCGATGTAGAAAAAAGAGGCCGCCGAGGGCCGAAGCCAAACCTCAGTACCCGTACCAATCTGGTTCAAGCCGGGTTGCAAACTTTCCATCGCGAAGGTTTTGCCGCGACGGGCATTCAGAGCATCGTTGAGCAGGCGGGCGTGCCGAAAGGCTCTTTCTACAACCATTTCGACAGTAAAGAGACCTTTGGTGCTTCGGTGGTGGATGCCTATTTCGAGCGCGCGCAGGCCAGACTGGATAGCGCGTTCGGCAATACCGAGCTGGCGCCGCTGGCTCGGCTGGAGGCCTATTTCGACAGCCTGATCGTGGCTTTTCGCGATAACCAGTTCAGCAAAGGCTGCCTGATGGGCAATCTCAGCGCCGAAATCGCCGACCACAGCGAGGCCATTCGCCTGCGCTTAGTGGAGCAGTTCGCCGCATGGTGCCAGGTGATTGAGCACTGCCTGCTGGACGCTCAGCGCCAAGGGCAGCTTGACGGTAATTTGTCCGCCAAGTCGCTGAGTGACTTCATTCTGAATTCTTGGGAAGGCGCGCTGCTGCGCATGCGGGTGGAGAAGAATGAGACGCCGTTGCAGGAGTTTAAGCAGTTTATTTTTGGCCATTTGCTGGGCTAGGTAATAACAAACGCCGCGCTGAAATAGCTCAGGGCGGCGTCCGTGTTCCACTTTTACGCGTTGTTTTGATTGGCCTTAATATATTCAACAATGCCGTCGTACTGGCTGCCTTCGATAAAGTTGGTTATCGACATAAACTCGAATCCTTTATCGGCATGGAGTTTCTTCGCCCGGTCCAACAGCTGAACATGGGTGATGACTAAATCGGTATCGCTGGGGATCTCCTCGATTTTCGAGTTCGTCACCTTGATGTCGATCATCGCCTTCTTCAGCTTGCTCTTCAGGACAGACGCCCCCATCGCGCTCGACCCCATCCCGGCGTCGCAAGCAACAATGATTTTGTCGATGTGTTTTGCGGCAAGGCGCTGCAAAGTTTCGCTGTTGCTGCTTAACGCTGCGCGGCGAGTTGCATCGCTGACATCAGTTGTGTTGAGCTCGTCAGACACGGCTTCTTCCGGGGTTCGGTCGAATTTCAATAGCACCGAGGCGATAGCAAAGGCCACGGCCATTCCGGCAAAGAAGCCGACTAAATTCCCCAGCATCGCCCCTTTTGGTGTCAGGATCAGCATCGCAAAGAAGCTGCCCGGAGAAGGCGTCGCCACCGTGCCGCCGCCCAGCAACATAAAACAGGCAAGTGACGTGGTGATGCCGCCCATCGTGGCGAAAACCAGCACCGGTTTCATCAATACGAAGGGGAAGTAGACCTCACCAATCCCACCCACGCCGGCTATCAGCGCAGCCGTTGGCGCGGTTTTCTTCGCCATGCCTTTGCCAAAAAATGAGATGGCTAACAGCGTGCCGACAGAAGGGCCACAGTTGGCATCCACCAAGAACAGAATCGATTTCCCGTGCTCAGCAACCTGCTGTAAACCCAGCGGGGCCATGATGCCGTGGTTAATTGCATTGTTTAAAAAGAGTACCTGGGCTGGCGCAACAAAAACTGAAATGAAAGGCAGTAAATCATGGGCGATGGTCCAGTTCACGCCGCTAGACAGTAAGTGGATCATGCCCTCAATGATTGGGCCTATTATGATGTATCCGGCTAAGGTAATAACCAGACCGATGATCCCCATACTGAAGTTGCTGATTAACATCTCAAAACCTGCGCGGAATTTCCCGTCGAGGAATTGGTCCGTTTTCTTCATTATCCAAGCTGCGAATGGCCCGATAATCATGGCACCGCTGAGCATGGTGACGTCAGAACCAATGATCAGGCCCATGGTCGCTAATGCCCCTATCGCCCCACCACGCTGCCCGTGAACAATAAATCCGCCGGTGAACCCAACCAGCAGTGGCAAAAGATAGGTTAAGATCGGGCTAACCAATGCACCAAGATGCTGGTTAGGGATCCAACCCGTCGGGATAAACAGCGCGGTAATTAAACCCCAAGCGACGAAAACGCCGAGGTTGGGCATCACCATGCCGCTCAGGAAATTCCCGAACCGTTGTACTTTTACCAATACTGTTTTGTCTTTTGTTTTACGTTCATTTTTTATAGTAAGCATTTTCATATTTCCCATTGTAGGGTTACGAGGAAACGTAAAGCGAAATAAATACTGTCCTGTCGTCGACTTTCCTTACCGGGATTTTCCTCCGGAAATATTTATCGTCGTTCCACTAATATAGCTTGAGTGATTGGAGACTAAATAAGTCACTAAATCGGCTATCTCATGATGTTCTCCTGCCCGGCCCAGAGGAATAGACCCGGTGTAGTCATTGTCGATATTATTCGGATCAAGGCCACGGGTATAAGCCAGCGCCCGATAATTCTCATCACTGTTCATATTGGTTCTTTTATTAATACCCGGCGCAATACCGATAACCCGGATATTAAATCGGCCGAGTTCTTTAGCCCATGAGCGAGTAAAGCTATTGAGCGCGCCCTTGGTCGCCGAATAAATACTTTGCCCGGCTGACCCTTCGGTTCCTGCTTCGGAAGAAATATTAATGATAACGCCGGATTGACTTTCAATCATATGCCGGGCAACTGCCTGCGCGCATAAAAAGGGTCCCTTCTGGTTAACATTAACAATAAAATCAAAGTCCGCCTCGGTGGCTTCATAGGCATTATTTTTCTTATAGAAGTCGACTAATAAACGCGGGCGGTTAACACCAGCATTATTAATCAAAGCATCGATTCGGCCATATTTGTTAATCACTTCCAGCACCATGCTTTCTACGCTATTTTTATTGGTGATGTCGCACTCAACAAAAAAATCCGCATTGGCTTTCGACTCTTCGCTTTCACGTAAATCACTGATCACCACAATGCTGTTATTAGCGTGCAGATTCTGCGCTATTTTCGCGCCAATGCCCGAGGCACCGCCGGTGACAATCACGACTTTTTGTTCTAGATCGATCCAATTTTTACTCATGGTATTTTCCCCTATTCAAGATTGGCGTGTAATTGCCATAAACTGTGCATATCGATTTTCTTCTCTTCGACAATCATTAACGCGATGGTGTCGCCGAGAATAAGTAAGGATTGTTCAAACAGGCTGGTCATAGGTTGAATCGACGGAATTTCGCCCGGCAGGTTTAATTTCGTCTGTACCGGAATTCGGATAAACAGGTCAGTAAATTCGCCCATTGAGCTGTTAGGATTAGCGCCAATATGTGCCACCGTGGCATTGAAGGTTTTGGCTTTGCGCGCAATTCCTAATGGGAACATGCTCTCACCACTGCCGGAGCCTACAATCAGCAGGTCGTTGCTGGTGATCGCCGGCTCGGTGATTTGGCCCACGACATAAGTTTTCACTCCGAGATGAGCCAGACGCTTGGCTATTGCCTCTAATGACAGCAGCACTCGCCCCACGCCGACAAAGAAAACTTTGTCCGCTTTTTCAATCTTATCAACCAGCGCCAGAATACTTTCCGCCGAAATGCTATTGAGCGTGGTATCCAGTTCGCGAACTATTTTTTCTCTGGCCATGCTGTAATTCATTATAAAACCCTCGTATTGCGCTAAGGCCTGTAAAACAAAAATCAGGCCATGGGTTTATCGCTGAGATAAGCCGTTTTTGACCGCCATATCCAAATAGACTTTATTTTGCGCCAACGTATTACCGGAGATATAGAGGCTGGTACTGCCCAGTACTAAATTATCCGCACCGGCACCAATCAGCTCGGGGATAGAATCTAAGGAGACTCGCCCGTCGACTTGGATTTCACAATTCACCTGTCGTGAAGAAATTAACTGCGCTAAATCTCGGACTTTCTCCGCGGAATATACTGCCTGTTTTTCACTTCTATCACCGGCAAAGCCCGGATTAATCAGCATAAGTAATACATTATCGAGCTGGGGTAAAAGGTAATCCAAACAGGAGAGCGGCGTTCCGGGATTTAACGCCAACCCTGCTTTCACTCCGCTGTTTCTAATCAGATTAATCAATCTGTCAGCATGTAAACTGGTTTCAATATGGAAGGAAATTTGCTGCACGCCAATCGCTAATATTTGCTCGACAAACCAATCGTTATTGCGCGACATGATATGTACATCAAATGCCAGATTAGTGATATCTCTTAATTTCTTAACAGTATCAATGCCTAATGGCATGCTCGGGCTAAATGCTCCATCAATAATATCAATATGAAGCGCATCAATGCCTATCTCTTCCAGTTCTTTCACTGACCTTTCAAGATTTAATAAATCGGCACACATTATTGAGGGAGAAAGTACTATTTTCCTTTCCATTTCAATTTCCTTAATCATTGAGTTAACTTTTAAAAAATGACCCACTGGTGATTAATGGCTAAATAAAATAAGGCCTTACCCACTATTTTCCGCGTGTTCTGCGTTATTTATTCATTGGTTAGTGCTTCGCCCAAGCCGCTGGCAATAGCATCCTGTAATGCGGCTAATGTTTGCTGGGCGTCATCGCCATCAATAAATACGCGAACATGGTGGCCACGCTTAATGCCCAACACCATTAAGTTGAGCAAACTGCGGGCGCTGACGGTTTTTCCCGGCCGATCGGTGTTGGTAATTTTCACCTCGCTGGTGAAAGGCTTGAGCGCCGCCACCAAATAGGCGCCGGGGCGCGCATGCAGCCCGTTAGGGTTATTAATTTGGAAATCGGCCACTAAGCTGGTCTGACTCATGTTGCTACCCTACTGTTTTCACATGGATTAATGTCCGAAATTAGACGCCCAGCACCTCAAGCACTTGCTGCTTGTTGGTCGCCCGACGGATGATTTCGACGTTTTCCTCTTCCATGCAGGCAATAGCAATCTGATTCAAAATATCCAAATGGCTGCCATCTTTACCGGCAATACCAATCACCACATATGCCGTGGTGCCCTCGCCATAACTCACGCCTTCCGGGATCTGAATAACCGAAATCCCCGAGTGAATGATCTCGCTTTCAGAACCATCCACGCCGTGGGGAATGGCTAAGTGATTGCCCATATAGGTCGATGTCAGCGCTTCACGCTTCACCATCAACTCAACATACTTTTCGCTGACATAGCCCGAGGCCACCAGCACGTCTCCCGCTTTGCGGATGGCATCAAACTTGTCGCTAAACGCCGCCCCTAACAGGATGCTGTCGGCATGCAGAATGCTGTTCATTTTGACTCCTTTAACTGGCAAGAAACTTCAAAAAGCCCAATTACTCACAACCAATAAACACATCAAGTCACAACTTAAAACCCAAATATCGCAACCTCAATCGCAATATTCATAACTAGTGGTTCACTTATCAAGCGAATAAATGTCAAAACCAGAGATCAATCACAATTTTTCGCCAGCATCTGTATGATTGTGGATCCTTGATGTAGAGTGCTTAGGCACAATTTCAGGGTCAGAAAATTGCTCAATAGCCGATGCATGCTTTTTCTTTATTAAGAGGAAAGGCCCACAATTAAAATAAGCATCTGAATATATTGAATTTATATGAATTTCTTTGTCAGACACTTTTAAAAGGTAGCTAGAATGGCTAACTCTTTGACGATTGAAAGGCGCAACAAACTCGCGCAGATATTGATATCCGAAGGCAGCGTTAAGGTTGGGAAAATTGCGGAAATGTTTGCGGTTTCCACCGAGACGATCCGTAAGGATCTGATCTATCTTGATAAGAAAGGGATCGCAACCAAAGGTCACGGCGGAGCCATTGCCTCTGGGAATATCTTGGCTATAGAGCAACCTCTGGCCAGAAAAAATACCGAGTACCTTGAAACGAAA
Source organism: Ewingella americana ATCC 33852 (assembly GCF_000735345.1). Lineage (GTDB taxonomy): Bacteria > Pseudomonadota > Gammaproteobacteria > Enterobacterales > Enterobacteriaceae > Ewingella > Ewingella americana. Next base: position 282,209 of record NZ_JMPJ01000065.1, read on the forward strand.
GATAAAATTGCCCAGATTGCCGCGCAACTGATCCCGGAAAAAGGGGTGGTGATCCTCGACACTGGCAGTACCGTGCAGTGCGTGGCCAAAGCGCTGGTGATGAAAAGCCGCCTGACCATTATTTCCAACGCCATTAATATCGTTCAGCCACTGAGCGGCACGGACAATGATATTTTTTTGGTAGGGGGGAAATTCAGACCCAGCAGTCTAGCGACTGTCGGCATGTGGGGCGTAAATGCCTTCCAGTCGATCAACGCCGACATTGTATTTTTGGGCAGCGACGGCCTCAAACACCGCAACGGCCCCTGCACGGCGTCGTATGAAGAGGCGGAAATCAAATCCGCAATGGTGAAAAGCGCCCGCCTTCGGGTGGTGGTTAGCGACAGCACTAAATTTAGCAGCTCTGGCTTATTCCAGTTCTGCGATTGGTCAGATATCGATTACTTCATTACCGATCCGGGCATTCCCGAGGATGAACTGAAGAAGATGGAAAATCTGACTGAAGTGATCATTATCGATTAAGCCCGTTAGCAGCTATGCTGGCAGGAATTTCGCACTATATAGAGATAGCCGATGAGCAATAAAAAGCAGCCAACTCCTTCGATCTTCGACCATTTGCAAGAAGACGACGGCTTTGATCTTTGGGGTCGCTCCAAGTTGAGTAGCGCCTTGAATAAAGCCAAACCCGCGACGCCGGACAATGACGCATTAGCCGCCGCGCGCAAGCTGATCAAAGGCGACAAAAAAGCGGCGGAGTGATCTTCCTCTTCCCGCTAATATTAAAAAACCCGCCAGTTGGCGGGTTTTGTTTTTTTATAGAATGCTCAAACTTTCTCGGAAACCAGCCCCTCGGCGAGCGGGCTTGAAGAGGCCGGCCGCAGCGGCCGCGAGCCGTGCTCTTTCGCCGCCTTGATCCACGACCATGAGCCGAATGCCGCGATACCAATCAGGATCGCGTACTCAATCGACATCACATACACCCCTTGCACCGCGTAGAGCGCCACGCTGATGACATCCAGCGCGCACCAGATGATCCAGTTCTCCACATACTTCTTGATCATCAAAACCGTCGCCACGATAGACAGCACCAGAATAGTGGAATCCGCCAGCGGCCAGGCGTCCGGCAGCAGCTGCGGCGCGGCGGCGTTGACGCCCATTTTTGACAGCAGCGCGAAGGCGACGCCGGTCAGCCATGAGAAGATCCCGTCAATGTTGAATGTCATCAGCAGGATAAACAGCACGCTGACCACCGCCGTCACCACAAAGCTGTTGAGCGACATCCAGCGGATCTTGATCGCCGGCGCCTCTTTTTTGTCATCTTTGTACCAAATCACCCAGCCGACCACGTTGGCGACGAAGAAGAACACTTGCAGCATCATGCTGGCGTAAAGCTGAATTTGGAAAAAGATCGCCGTAAACAGGGTGACGTTTAACAGGCCAAACAGATAGTTGATGGTCTTCTCGCGGCTGGCGAGCCAGATATTGATCAAGCCAAACAGCGTGCCGATCGCCTCGATCCAAGATAATTGATAGCCATCTTTGCCGAGCGGGATATTAACCATGATGTTGTGAATGCTGAAATAGGAAAGCATGGTGCGACTCCTGTGTTTTCTTTGTTTTTATGAAGTTAACGAGCAAGTTGTAAAAGCTTTAGTAGGCGCTGGCGGAGCTTAAATAATCAATCACCTCGCCCGACTCGGCGACCCAGCCATAGTTCTCATCCAGCACGGCCAAACATTCTATTTTGCGCGATGGGCTCATGGACTCCACGGCGTCGGAGACCACGATTGAGGTGTAATGGTGATACAGCGCCTCGCGCACGGTGTCTTCGACGCAGCACTCGGCCACCACGCCGGTGACCACCAGCGTGTCGACACCCAGTTCAGAGAGATGCTGTTGCAGCGTGGTGTCATAGAAGCCGCCAAAGCCGTGCTTCTGCACGATGATTTCACCGTCGATAGGTGCGAGTTCGGCGATGATGCCTGCGCAATCCACTTCGGCCTCACTGTCTTCATAGCGGCGCAGGTGCCCTACGCGGCAGGCTTTGGTCTGCTCGTCGAGGAAGGAGGTCCAGCTGAATTTGCTCTCCAGCCTGCGCCACGCGTCGTTTTCCACGCTGACCCATTGCAGGAAGATCACCGGATAGCCGTTGTCTCGAAAATGCTGGAGCAGGCGCTGCTGCGGCGCGATAGTTTCCCGCCCGCCCGGCACTTCAAAGGGCGCGCCCTGACGAATAAAATCGTTTTGCATATCCACGATAATCAGCGCGGGCTTAGTTATTTTTGGAAGCATCTGCAATGGCATGGTGTGACCCCTAATTAAAAATCTTCTTTTGAGATGTATTTAATTAAGAACATGAGCAAGGAGCATGCCAGCCGGTGAGCAAGGGCGGGAATTCTGACTATTTGCGGCGTAGAAATAAGAAAAATTTATGCAAAGCGGCTTTAAAGTGATTTTTCCAATACTTTTAGACGCTTTTTAAAATTCTTTTAACGTCAGGTGGGCCACTATTTAGCTTAGGGAAAGCCTATGGGGAATCTTCATTTTCCGACGATTAAGAGTAACGCACCTTTATAATACCATTGCCTCTTTTTGGGGCGTGCAGCCCACTTATCCATGAGCCGGGAAACAACAGCATTATTTGAAACTGGACATCTATACGTCCAAAACGTAATCTGACATTCCATTAACATTCGTTCAATCAGGTTATGTAAGGAAAGCCACGCCCATGCGCCTACCCGCTCTTGTTGCCACTCTGCTTGCCACCACGCTGTTCTCCGCTGTTACCCATGCTGGCGCGACATTAGACCGCGTCACCAAAACCGGCGTGCTGCGAAACGTGATTGTTAATGACTACCCGCCATTCGGTTTTATTGATGACAACAACCAGCTGGCGGGCTTTGACGTGGATGTCGCCAAAGCCGTGGCTGAACGCATGGGTGTGAAAGCTGAAATCACCGCGCCGGGCTGGGAAACCATTATTGGCGGCAACTGGCGCGGACGCTGGGATACCTGTATTTGCTCAATGACGCCAAACACCGAGCGCGCCAAGGTGCTCGACTTCCCGACGCCTTATTACAGCTCACCGGCGGTGCTGGTAGTGAATAAGAAAGATGATCGCATCAAGTCAGCCGCCGACCTGAGCAATAAAAAAGTCGGCATCGGCATGGGTTCCAGCTACGAAACTTACCTGCAAAAAACGTTGGTTATCCCCGGCGCGAAGCCCATCGACTTCCCCTTCAATAATGTTCAGGCCATTCCGAGTGACGAAGAAGTGGCTTTCCAGAACTTAGCCTTGGGGCCGGGCGTGCGTCTGGATGCCATCGTGTCCGACCTTGCTACCGCCAATTCGCGTATCAAACGTAACCCTGACCTGTTCAAAATCGTCACCGAGCTGTACGCCGAGCCTAACTGGGTCGCCACCGATAAGGGCGATCCTGAGTGGGATAAGAAAGTGGCGGACACCATAAAATCACTACGCGACGACGGCACTTTGGCGAAGATTTCTCAGCACTGGCTGGGCGAAGACATCACCAAAGAGGAGCCGTAACGGATGGCGCAGCTCCCGGATGTGAAACCTATTGTGGCGGAAAAGTCTAACCCGGCGCTGGCCGATGCCAGCCTGTCGGCCACGCCGCGCGCCTTCAAAATCAAAACGCTGATCACCTGGCTGGTGCTGCTTAGCCTGCTGTTCAGCCTGTTTGGCAAAATGGGGCTTCAGTGGGATTTGATTGAGCAGAAGCTGCCGTTCCTGCTCGGCCTTCGCCTGTCGCCGGATGGTTTTATTCAGGGCGCGGCGCTGACTCTGCTGATCACCGCTTGTTCGATGTTTTTCTGCCTATTATTGGGGTTGATCACCGCTTTAGGGCGCATGTCGGATAACGCCGTGGCTTTTGGCTGCGCGACTTTCTACGCCTCGCTGTTTCGCGGCACCCCGCTGCTGGTGCAGGTGTTAATCATCTATCTGGCGCTGCCACAGGCCGGAATTGTGCTGGGCGCGCTCAGCTCGGGGATTATCGCGCTGTCGCTGAACTACGGTGCCTATCTGGCGGAAACCATTCGCAGCGGCGTGCTGTCCGTGCCGCGCGGACAGAAAGAGGCCGCGATGGCGCTCGGGCTGTCGCCGTGGACCGTCGCGGTACACGTCACCGCGCCACAGGCCCTGCGCATCATCATTCCGCCTGCCGGTTCGATGTTTATTTCCATGCTGAAAGACTCGTCGCTGGTGTCGCTAATGGGCCTGTGGGAGCTGAATTTCCTCGCGCAGTCTTATGGGCGCAGCACCTATCGCTATATGGAAATGCTGGCTACCGCCGCCGCGATTTACTGGATTATGTCTATTGTGTTCGAGCTGATCCAAAGCCGACTCGAGCGCCGCTTCGGCCAAGGTTATCGCCGCTAAACCTCGCCGTTAAACACGGTCCAACATCCTTGCAGGTACGCCATGTCGCGCTTTCCACAAGATTTCCGTTTGATCTCCTATTTGTCGAAGCTGGAGCACGCGGTGCGTTTCCCGCTCTCCTCTTCTTACCCTGAGTCCATGAGCATCGAGCAGCTGTTCGCCCTTGCCGGGGAGCAACATCGCCAGCCGGTGCTTGACGCCATTCTCGACTACCCGCCATTGCGCGGTACGCCTGAGTTGCTTGAGGCAATTGCCTCGACGTATGACCACGCCACGGCGGAAAACATTATTAGTTTTGCCGGTGCCGATGAGGCGATTTACGCCAGCTTCCACGCGCTGCTGGACGCCGACGATCACGCCATTGTTGTCACGCCGAACTACCAGTCTTTGGAGAGCGTGGCGATGTCGCGCTGCGCGGTGAGCGGCGTGGCGCTGAATGCCGACCAAGGCTGGGCGCTGGACGTGGCGGAGGTTCGAGCGGCTTTGCGCCCTAACACCAAGGCGCTGGTGATTAACTTCCCGCATAATCCGACCGGCGCGCTAATCAGCCGCCAGCAGCTAGACGAGCTGGTTGAGCTGTGCCGCGAGCGCGGTATCTGGCTGTTTTCTGACGAAGTTTATCGGCTGACCGAGTTTGATGTCGCCGACCGCCTGCCGCAGGTGGCGGACATTTATGAGCGCGGCATTTCTCTGAATGTCACTTCAAAAGCCTATGGCTTGCCCGGCCTGCGCATTGGCTGGGTGGCCTGTCAGGATGCGGAATGGCTGTTGAAGCTGGAACGCATGAAGCAGTATTTATCCATCTGCAACTCCCTACCGGGCGAGATGCTGACCACTATCGCGCTCAATGCCCGCGAGGCCATTTTGCAACGCGTGATGCAACGCTCCCACGAGCAGCTAGGCCAATTGACCGACTTTTTGGCGCGCTATCCGCAGCTTTTCGAGCTGGCTCCTCCGAAGGCTGGAGTGCTGGCCTTCGTGCGTTATAAAGGGCCGGAGGGCGCGGAGCGTTTCGCTACGCGTCTGGTGGAGGAAACCGGCGTGATGACCATTCCATCCGTGACTTATGCATCTGAATTAACAGCCGTTTCAGAAGATTTTCTGCGTATTGGCTTTGGTCGAGCGAATCTGAATAAAGCTTTGGAAGTGTGGGGCGAATGGCTGGATAAGCAAGGTTTAGCGAAGAAGTAAAAAGCCAAGCCCGCCGGGGAACGGCGGGCTGAGATGAAACGCTCAGACACAGGAGAGCGGTATCACGTTAGACGCGGACTTACTGGCTCATCGCGTCTTTCTTCATGCCATCTTTACTCATAGAATCTTTGCTCATGGAATCCTTACCCATGCTGTCTTTTTTCATGTGATCTTTAGACATACAGTCTTTACCCATCGAATCTTTACCCATAGTGTCTTTACCCATGCTGTCTTTCTTCATGCAGTCGTGGGACATCTTGCCCATGGTGTCTTTAGACATAGAGTCAGCAGCCTGAGTCACGCCAGCGAAGCCCATCATTACGGTAGAGAACATCAGAACAGTCATCAGCTTTTTCATGGTATTTCCTTTTTTTAAAGTAGTTGCACAGTTGTGCAGGTAAGGTTCACGTTCAACTTCTTATTAATTAACTCGGGCCGAAGGCCGTTATTGTTGCAGCCAGTTTGGACACGGCCAGCGCGGAAAAACCGGAGCGTACACGTAGTACGTGAGCCAATTCATCCAAAAAAAGTGAGCACTGCCCGGGTTCAAAATGGCAAATAAAATAGGCCTTTTTTTAACTCCCGCCGTACCAGTTGTAGCCTTGATCCTCCCAATAACCTCCGGTGAACTTATTGGTAATTTCAATCACTTCGATATGCTTTGGATTCTTGTAGCCAAGCTTGGTTGGCATACGCAATTTCATCGGGAAACCGTATTTACGCGGCAGGATTTGCCCGTCGTAAGTCAGTGCCAGCAGGGTCTGCGGGTGCAGCGCGGTTGCCATGTCGATACTGGTGTAGTACTCGTCAGCACACTTGAAGCTGACATATTCCGCCGTCAGGTCAGCGCCAATCAGTCGCAGGAAATCGCCAAACGGCACGCCGCCCCATTTACCAATTGCGCTCCAGCCTTCGACACAGATGTGGCGAGTGATCTGACTGACCTGTGCCATTTTGTACAGCGTCGCCAGTGACCATTCGCGTTTATCCAGCGCCAGCCCGGCGATTTTCAGGCGATAGGTATTGCCATCTACCTCGGGGGCGTCGTCCTCGGCGTAAAACGCGTTGAACGGGAAAGGTCGGGTTATCATCGATTCGGCATAAACCGGGGCCAGCCGGGTAGAGCCAAACAGCCAGCCCTGCACTCGGTCATTAAAGGTGGAGACGGTGTTCAAGGCTTTCTCAACCCCGGCGTTATCACTGATATCGCAGCCGGTCAGCATCGCCATGCCGCCCAGCGTCAGCCCTTGCTGCAAGAAGCGACGGCGCGATGGGGCGTCGAGGTGGCGAATAATCTGCTTCTGCGCCTCCTGCACGATGACCTGAGTGTCTGAAGGCGTGAAAATCTGATTGATGCTCTTTTTAAAAATGTTCTTCATGACCTTTCCTCAGCGTCCGCGCAGCATCGCCAGCAGCGTTTTCGGCACCAGCGCCACCATCACCAAATGCACGGCAACAAATCCCACCAGCGAAGCCATCGCGAAAAAATGCACCACGCGGGCCGTGTCAACCCCCCCTAACAACTCTCTGAGCAGGGGAAACTGCACCGACTTCCACACCACCAGCCCTGACAGCACCAGCACGATGCCGTCGAGCATGACGAAGACATAGGCCGCGCGCTGCACCATGTTGTAGTGGCGCAAATCGGCGTGAGCCAGCTTGCCGCGCAGCGCCGCGCTTAAGTCTCGCAGCACGCCCCTTGGGGTCAGCGGCCAGAATTTGCGTTTCATCCGGCCAGTGACAATATTCATCAGCAGGTAAAACACGCCGTTAAAACCAAACAGCCACATTCCGGCGAAGTGCCACTGTAAGCCGCCTCCCAGCCAGCCGCCGAGGGTCAGGCTGCGGGAAAATTCAAAATCAAACAGTGGCGAGGCGTTATAAATTTGCCAGCCGCTGGTGACCATAATCAGCACCGCCAGCGCATTCAGCCAGTGGCACAGACGCAGCCACAATGGGTGGACAATCTCTGTCTTGGCCTTGTTTTGCTGCGGCTCACTCTGCGGTGAGAAGTCGGTATGTAGTGTCATTTTTTGTTTCTCACTCGCCCTGTCGATGAAGCCAGTATTGAGCGGATTTGTTCCCCAAGACCTCACGCAAAGTTAAATAAAATGTGATAACTCTGAGTAAGCCGCTTGTGTAGACTGCTACTCATACCCTCCCCTCCCCGCAGGCTCGACAGAGATGGAAAAACCCAAAAAGATTTTGATCGTGGAAGACGACAGCAACATCGCCGAGCTGCTCAATCTGCATTTACGCGATGAAGGCTATGAAATAACTCACGCCGCCGATGGCAATCTGGGCGTCGCGCATTTAGAGAAAGGCGGCTGGGACGCGCTGATTCTGGACCTGATGCTGCCCGGCGTTGACGGACTGGAGATTTGCCGCCGCGCCCGCAACATGACGCGCTACACGCCGATCATCATCATCAGCGCCCGTTCCAGCGAAGTGCATCGCGTGTTGGGGCTGGAACTGGGTGCCGACGACTATTTGGCGAAACCCTTCTCTATGCTGGAGTTGGTGGCGCGGGTCAAAGCGCTGTTCCGCCGTCAGGAAGCCATGAGCCGCAATATGAAGATGGACGCCGGAACTCTGAGCTTCTCCGGGCTGGTCATTGACCCGATTGCCCGCGAAGTGGCGTTGAACCAGCAGCCGGTAGAACTGACGCCGCGCGAGTTCGATCTGCTTTACTTCTTCGCCAAAAATCCCGGCAAGGTGTTCTCGCGCCTGAGCCTGCTCAATCAGGTGTGGGGCTATCAGCATGAAGGCTATGAACACACGGTGAACACCCATATCAACCGGCTGCGTATCAAGATTGAAAGCAACCCGGCGGAGCCAGAGCGCATCCTGACCGTCTGGGGAAAAGGCTATAAATTCACGTCGTCAGCGGAAGACGCGCAAGGATAAATCATGAGTAAAATGACGCTTTCGCAACGACTTACGCTGGTTTTTATTCTGCTGCTGCTGGCCTGCTCGGTGATTTCTGGGGTGATGCAAGTGCGCTCCAGCGACAGATTCAGTCAGGCGGTTATTCAACGTTTGTCTGCCAATTTAGCAACGCAGATTGCCGCCAATAACCCCTTACTGAGCCAGAACGGCTTAGATCCCAACGCGGTACACAACCTGTTTAACCAGCTGATGGCGGTGAACCCGAGCGTTGAGGTTTACCTGCTCGACAGTGAAGGCGACATCGTCGGCAACGCGGCGCCTGCGGGAAAACTGCTGCGCCAGAAGATAGATTTAACGCCCGTTCACGAGCTGCTTAACGGTAAAACCATGCCAGTGTATGGCGACAACCCGCGCACCACCGACCAGCGGCAGGTGTTTAGCGCCGCACCGCTCAAATCCAATGGCGTGCTCAAAGGCTATGTCTACATCGTGCTGCTGGGTGACGACTACACGGCGCTGGCCAGTAAGGCGGAGTACCAGTCGGCCATTTATATGGCGGTGCGGTCTATGGGGATGGTGGTGCTGTTTGGCCTGCTGGCCGGGGCGCTGGCCTTCCGCTGGGTCACGCGACCGGTGCGTAAACTCACGTCGCAAATCGCCAAGCTGGACGATGGCGGCATGGAGGCGATTCAGGCGTTAGCGAAAACCCAGCCGCCGGTCGGGCAGCAGAAAGATGAAGTGGCGCAGTTGCAGCAGGCGTTTGTCGGGCTGGCAAAACGCATTGACCAGCAGTGGCAGAGCCTGACCGCGCAGGACCAGCAGCGCCGCGAGTTTATCGCCAATATTTCGCACGATCTGCGCACTCCGCTGACCTCGCTGCATGGCTATCTGGAAACCTTGTCGATGAAGGCAGACCGCCTGAGCGGCGACGAGCGCCAGCGTTATCTCGACATCGCCCTCGCCCAGAGCCGCAAAGTGGGGCGGCTGGCACAGGAGCTGTTCGAGCTGGCGCGACTGGAATATGGCGTGGTGAAACCGCAGAAAGAGCCGTTCTCACTGTGCGAGCTGGTGCAGGATGTGTTCCAGAAATTCGAGCTCGCCGCCGAGGCGCGCGGCCAGAAACTCAATGCCGACATTATGCCGGATATTCCGCTGGTGAACGCCGACTTGGGGATGATTGAACGGGTGCTGACCAACCTGCTAGACAACGCCCTGCGCCACACGCCAGAGGGCGGCACCATCAATGTCCGCCTGTGGAAACAGGCTCACGAAGTGATGGTGCAGGTGAATGACAGCGGGCCGGGCATTGCGCCAGAGTTAAAAGCTAATCTTTTTGTACGGCCTTCAATTCTGAGCACCAATAAACACCGCGCAGGGGGCCTCGGCCTGATGATTGTGCGCCGCATTTTGCAACTGCACGGCAGCGATATCGAACTGCTCGACCAGCCGCACAGCGGCGCCAGCTTCCAGTTCGCGGTGCCGCTTTAGTCGGTTAGTTAAACCATTTACCGGCTTTGGTTTCCAGCGCTTTCCCTTGGCTGGTCATCAAGGCCTTGTTTCCCTCGGCATTATCACGGTTGGCATCAGCCTGCGACTGAATCACATCGGTTTCAGCTGCCTGCTTTTTCAAGTCCTGTGTAAGAAACTCATCATTACGCTGGGTTCGCCCCGCTAATTGTTGGACTTCAAGCTTACCTTTTTCAACCTGCAACTGACGAAGCTGATCCTGATAAGCCTGATCCCGCGCTTTATCTTTTAGGCGCTCGACTTCACGCGCGTGAGCACGGGCATTCGCCGCCGCAATTCTGCGGTTGCGCTCTTTGATATATTGCTCGTAATGATACTCCCGCTCCTGCTGATAATATTCCCAACGCGCTTGCTCCTCTGATTGCCCCTGCTGTTCAGCTTGCGCGACATCAGATAATTGTTGTTGTAACGTCGCCGCGTGAGAAATAAGGGGGAATGCGGTACCAAAAATAAATCCAAACAATAGGATATTCTTCATGGTCTATTCCTTATTCATACTATTAGCGCATACGTTATTCGGCTGAATACGAGTTTCATTGCTCTTAGTGGAAATAACCATTGCTAAGCCCGGAGAGAATTGACAGGCGTATCCCATTTGTACTGAGGTATAAATTCGCGTGTCGTCTTTGTAGGTTAACGATACGCCTTCTACATATTTTTTATCGTTAACTGATGTACCCGTTAATGCGCCCACGGCCCCGCCGACTAATACACCGCCGGCAATCGCACCATCTGAGGTAGAGCCCAAGGCAGCTCCGACTACGCCCCCTGCTACTGCGCCGATGATCAAACCTACAGTAACTGCCGTATTCCTATTATCCGTGTTATCCACCACGACCTTAGCGGGTAATACGGAAATAATGTTGATCGTTTTTGCTTCTTGTCGGGTATTAAGTTGTGAAGTAGTAAAAACGTCAGCTTGATAATTATTCGCATCAGACTGACAGCCAGAGAGAAATAATATAGAGAGCAATGTGCTCGCTACTAAGCTGCGTTGAAGTGGCATAACCTTTCCCTGTGTATGTTGTTAAGGGAGAGAATACGCCGAGGCGGTAAAATATAAAGTCAGGAATTGTAATCGCTCTTACGCTTTCTTAACGCTATTTCCATTATTTGTGAAAATAAGCCATTTCTTCACTGACATTATCTTCACAATATACTTCAGAATTATCTGAATCTATTTATTGATCCACCAAGATCTGTTTCTCAGTCAGGAAATCGATAAAGACGCGGACCTTGGGCAACATATGACGGCTGCTTGGCCAGACAATGGAAAACTTGCCGTCGTCATATAAATAGTCACTGAGAACGGATTTCAGCACTCCGGTTTTTAGCTGTTCGCGTACCAGAAACTCGGGGATATAGGCAATGCCGACGCCGTGCAACACGGCCTGAAGCAGCGCTTCCAGATTATTACTGCTCACCACTACCGGCAGCTCTAACGCCATATCACTGCGAATATCCCACGGCTGAATCTGCCCGCTGCCCGGAAAACGGTAGCGCAGGCAGGCGTGCTGGGCCAAGTCCTGCGGGTTATGAGGTTCGGGATGTCGGGCGAAATAGTCCTTGCTGCCGACAATAACAAAATGGAAAGGCCCGAGGCGGCGTGACATCAATTGCGAAGTCGGCAGGTCGCCGCTGCGCACCGCGACGTCAATGCCTTCGGCAATCAGGTCTACCATGCGATCGCTGAAATCGAGTTCAAGCTCAACCTGCGGATAACATTGCATAAATTCCGCCAAATACGGCAGCAGCATGCGATAGCCAATGGCTGGCATGGTGACTCGCAGCTTGCCGCGCGGCTCGGCGGAAACACGTGATAACTCCTGCTCTGCCTCCTCCATCTGCGCCACGATTTGCTGGCAACGCTCGAAAAACAGCTGGCCTTCGTCAGTCAGGCTAATGCGCCGCGTACTGCGGTTGAACAGCCGCACGCCGAGTCTCTCTTCCAGTCGCGCCACGCTTTTACCGATGGCCGAGGCAGAGATCCCCATGCTCTCGCCCGCCGCCGCAAAGCTTTGATGCTGCGCCGCACGCACGAATGCCAACATGCCGTTTAGGTTTTCCATCTTCACTCCGCGTGGTGATTAGAGCCATTTTGTCCGCAATCTACGGACTTTAAGCCCATTTCGGCAAAATTGCAGACATTTTATCATCCTTGGACTATTCATCTTCGGAGAAGGCCATGAGTCCATCTAACCAAACCAAGGGCGGGCAACTGAGCGTGTTATTCACCGTCTGCCTCGCGGCGCTGATTTTGCCACTCAACTTTGTCAGCGGCGCGGTGGCGACCCCGGCGATTGCCCGCGAGCTAGGCGGCAGCGCGCAGGCGCTAAGCTGGATAACAAACGCCTTTATGCTCAGCTTCGGCTGCTTTTTGATGGCGGCGGGCACGCTGGCCGATGAGTTTGGCCGCAAAAAAGTATTTGTGATTGGCGTGGCGGGCTTTGCCCTGCTCTCTTTGCTGCAAAGCTTTAGCAGCAGCCTGCTGTGGATTGACCTACTGCGCGGCGCGCAGGGTGTGGCGGCGGCGGCCGCGCTGGCGGGAGGCTCGGCGGCTTTGGCGCAAGAGTTTGACGGCCCGGCGCGCACCCGCGCGTTCAGCCTGCTCGGCACCAGTTTTGGCGTCGGTCTGGCCTTTGGGCCTTTCTTGGCGGGACTGCTTATCGCCCACTTCGGCTGGCGTTCGGTGTTTTATTCCGCCACGGTGATTGCTCTGCTGGCCCTGTTAACCGGCGCATCCAGAATGCGCGAATCCCGCAACCCTGACGCCACCGGTATCGACTGGCCCGGCACGTTGACCTTCACCCTGATGCTGGCTTTACTGACTTGGGCACTGATGGCTATTCCGCAATATGGCCTGCAAAGCCTGCCAGTGCTGGGTTTGCTGTTCGGTGCTGCCCTGCTGCTGGCGCTGTTTATTGCGGTTGAACTGCGCGTGCGCAATCCGATGCTCGACCTGTCGCTGTTCCGTTTCCCACGTTTTATTGGCGTTCAGGCACTGCCGCTGGCTACCGGATTCTGTTTTGTGGTGCTGCTGGTCATTCTGCCGATGCAGTTTATCGGCATCATGCAGATGAGCGAGGAGCAGGCTGGGTTAATGATGATGGCGCTCTCCCTGCCGATGCTGGCCGTGCCGCTGATTGCCGCCAGCCTGACGCGCTGGGTCAGCCCCGGCCTTTTGTGCAGCGCGGGTTTGTTGGTCGCCACCCTTGGGCTGTGGTGGTTAAGCCTTGCCGTCGAGGCGCAAAACGCCGGGCAGATGATCCTGCCGATGCTGGTCATTGGTCTTGGAGTAGGCGTGCCTTGGGGATTGATGGACGGGCTGTCGGTCAGCGTGGTTCCCAAGGAGCGCGCGGGCATGGCGACGGGGATTTTTAGCACCACCCGCGTAGCAGGCGAAGGGCTTTCGCTGGCTACCGTCGGCGCGCTGCTGGCGGCTTTCGCCCAGAGCGGGCTAAGCCAACACTTTTCAAGCCAGAGCCTGAGTGATGCCAGCCAGCGTCTGGCGACCGGCGATTTAACTCAGGCTCTACGCCTACTCCCGCAGGCCAACACCGCCCAACTGCAACAGATTTACGCCGCCGCCCTTCACCACGTCCTGCTCAGTCTGGCGGCGATCACCCTGCTGTCTGCCATCGTGGTGATGGTGGCGATGGCGGGGAAAGAAACGACGACAGAGGTCGCAGAGGTTTAAAACGACCGATCCCCATGACTTTCACCCAATAGCGGGAGCAGTCGCGCGTAGGCTTCTTCCAGTTCGGGGGAGATGTCGACGGCGGCGATAAAATCTTTGCCGCGCGGGCCGTAGCCTTGCGGGGTATTGCGCAGGCGGGGGATCTCACCCAATAGCAGCGAAGCGAAGCGCGGCCATGACCACAGGCTGTGCTGCGTTTCGCCTGCGTAGTGGAGTTCTTCTGCCAGCTTGTCGAGCTGCGGCACAAAGGTCGGCCAGTTGATGAATTCCACCTCTGGCCGGTCCTGCCAGACTTTGCGGAAACTGGCGTCGGTGCGCCGCTGCATCAGCGGATCTTGGGTCAGAATAATGCGCGATGAGCCGTCTCCCGCCAGATCCAGCACCCGCCGAGCCTGCGTGGCGTTGTCGCCGCAGTTGGTGGAGAGCGTCTCCAGAAGCAGTTTGGCGGGATCGATGGCGAAGAAGTTGATAGCGATATCATGCAGGATTTCTGCCTCGCTGCGCCCTTCGGTGGCAATCGATGCATACTGCGGATGGTTTTTTACCGCCTGATAGAGCAACTCGGTCGAATGACCAATCCCTCCCGCGATCAGAATTTTACTCACAGCACCGCTGGCGAGAGCAGCAAAGGCACTTTCGGCGACCGGCAAAATCGCGTTGCCAAGCAAAATCAGCAGAGGTGCCTGATAACGGGACAGCTCGCTGGGTGAAGCGCCGTCGGTTTGATCAAAAGCCAAAAATTGCGCCAGTGCATTAATGTCGGCCAGTCGGCTGGCTGTATACGATTCAGCTAAAGACATAAAAATCTCATCGGGTTGTAAGCAGAGCAAAACGCGATGTTATCAGACAGTAAAATTTATCTGTAAACACCTGAATCTCTGATGTTTTGGACATAATTCAATCAGTTGGACAACAAGTGATCTTTAGTAAATTAGTGTTACATAAATCAAATTAAGACTACTCTTAGGTTTAAATATCCAAATATTTCAATTTATCAGTATTTACACCCACTAAATGTGAAAATTCAGATTTTTCTATCTTTTTGCCAAAAGTGCTAAAAAGTTCTCCTTAAGTTAAATTTATTAACTTATATTTAACTCAATTATAAGAAACTTCTTATGAATTGATTAAAAGATCTGCTCATTTTCTAATCAAAAAACACTGAAAAACGCAGTGATAAATCTCCAAAAGTGAGATCGAGGCAGCGCCTCAACCTGATGACTTTTTTTTTATTTTTTAAATGTTATCGCCAGAGAAATTACACATGCAAACGCCTTTGCATGCACACACAGCACGAGTTAGTTGTTATTGGGAGTCATCATGGACGTAAAAAATCAATCATTACTGGGTTTAATCACCGCAGCTTTACTCACCCTTCCTCTGGGTGCGCAGGCGGCAGGCACACTGACAGGTCAAGTTGGTGTTCAACTAATCATCAGCACTGGTTGTACTGTCGGAAACGGCTCCACTACAGGCGGCACCAACCAGTGGGGTACTTTGAACTTTGGTAACTACGCCGATTTAACCAGCATTATCAATGGTACCGTCACCGGCACCAACGGCAGTGCGGTGACAATCACCTGTAGTACTGGCCTGACACCTTCACTTTCGCTCAATGGCGGGCTGGCAGCAACCGGCGCAGTACGCGCAATGACCTTTGATGCCAACAAAATCTCCTATCGCCTCTATTCTGACGCCGCGCGTACTACTGAAATTGGCATCAATACGCCGATCGCGTTAACCACGGGCACCACCGCGCAGAATATCCCAATCTATGGTCGCGTGTTACCTGGCGACCAAACGGGCGCTGGCGGCACCGCTCCTCCAGCTGGAACCTATAACGATACCGTAGTCGCCACTATTTCCTGGTAATAGCTTATTGAGTCAGGGCCGTTCGCGGCCCTGAACCTACTGCCATTCAAGGAAGGAAAGACCATGGATATCAAGGCGCTGTTGTTGCTGCCCCTTCGCTGTATGCTCCTGATGCCAGCACTACTCTCAACCAGCCATGCGGCCACGATTGGGGTAACGGCTACCCTGCTTCCTGCCTGTAGCGCGGGCACAACCTCTGGCGGTTCAACCACTTTCGGCACCTTGAGCTTTGGCAATTATGCCAGTTTGAGCAGCATTATTAGCGCCACCAGCGCCCAGCTGGCGGGTTCGATTCGCGTCAACTGCATCAATGGCCTGAGCTACAAAATTCTGATGGACGGGGGCAACAGTGGCAATGTGAACAGCCGCAATATGGTCAACACCAGCAATGCCGCGCTGAAGGTGCTTTATAACCTCTATACCAGCGCGACCTTCGCCACTATCTGGGATAACACCACTGGCCTGAGTGACATCGGCAATGGCGCCGATCAATGGCATACCGTTTATGGTCGAGTACCAGTACAAACCACGCCTGCCGCGGGAACTTATCAAGATACGGTCAATGTTACGGTCAGTTGGTAACGGAGGCTGAATATGATCATTAGGTCTTCGACGCCGTTTCATCTGCTACTGCTGCTGTCCGTTCTGGCTTGCCCAAACGCACAGGCGGCAACGGCAAACTCATCTTTTACCGTCAATGCCACCATTGTCAGTGGCTGCGCGTTTGGTAATTCACTTGCTACGCCAATCACCAACCTCGGCACCATCAATTTTGGCTCGATGTCTTCCATCACCAATAACGTTGACGTCACCAGCGCCAGCGGGACAGGCAGCATTGTCGTGACCTGCACCACCGGCGCCAACGTCACCATTGCTATCGATTACGGCGTTAATGGCGGCACCTCAACGGGTCGCTTTATGGCGAACACCAGCAATGCCGCGCAAAAACTGCGTTATCAGCTTTATCAGGATTCAGGACGAAGCCAAGTATGGGGGACCGGCACGCTGGCGCGGACCATCAACAATTTCCCGGCAACCACCCAAACCTATCCGGTGTATGCACGATTATTTGCCGTGACCCCATTACCCTCAGCGGGAACCTATAGCGATACGGTCACTGTTACCTTAACTTATTGAATCATCAGGAAATGAACTATGTATCGAACTTTATTACGCGCACTGATTAGTTTGCTTTCACTGAGCCTGTTTTTGGTGGCGGCTCCCGGCTGGGCCGCCAGTTCGGTACTGGTGTGGCCGGTGTATCAAATCATCGAGTCTGACCAAAACGGCTCGGCGCTGTGGTTGGAAAACCGTGGCGCAGCGCCAGTTTCCCTGCAAGTCCGCGTGCTGGCGTGGAAACAGGAAAACTTCAACGAGCGCTATGCGGACCAAAATGACGTGGTCGCCAGCCCGCCTTTCGCCACCGTCGCTCCCGGCCAGCGCCAGCTGATTCGCTTGATTCGTAATACCCAAGTCGCGCCGAAGACCGAAAAAGCGTTTCGCATCATCATCGACGAAATTCCTTCGCCATTGCAGCCTTCCGAGCAGGGTAAAGAGAAAGCCGTGGTCGGGTTGCAGCTGCAAATGCGCTATTTGCTGCCGCTGTTCCTTGACGGTGAAGGCATCTGGACCAATGAACGTGCTGATATCAAACGCAATCTGGCGGATGCCACCAAGCCAGTTCTTACATGGAGCATTGAGAGCGGCGGCGGCAAGTCCTTCCTGAGAATTCGCAATACTGGCGTGGTTCACGCGCGCCTGAGCAACGTCTTCTGGTCAATGACTGGCGACGCCAAGCGCGGGGTTAAAGCCATGACTACCGGCTTTATGGGCTATGTGTTGCCGGGGCAAGAGATGCGCTGGCCGGTGCCTGCGGGAGTGATCCCCGGCGGGCAGCTCAATGCGCAAATCGCTGATAATGCTGAACCTATTGTGATCCCTCGCGGCGAATAATCCCGGAGCCGCAACCCATGGAAACCAGAGGTTTCGCCCTGAGGACGGGGCTATTGGCTTACCAGGTAGCGTGCCACACGGCGCGCCGCACGGTTCGCCACGGTATCACGCTGATGTATGCCAGCGGTATGAGCCTACTGCTGCTGCCCCAGTGCGGACAGGCAGCGGAGTATGACTCCCTGCCCGCCGCGCCGCGCGCGCTGCCCACGCAGGCGGAGGCGACCTATTATCTGGCGATCATGGTCAATGGTCAGACGGATAATCAGGTGGTGCCGGTGATTTTTCGTGACAACGCGTGGTTCGTTGAGTCCGGCGTGCTGGCGAAAAACCACGTGCATCTCAACGGCCAGCAGCAAGGTTTGGTTAACGTCAGCGCGCTGCCAGAGGTGAAAACCGAGTACAACTCGGCCAGCCAGCAGTTAGTGTTGAAGGTGCCGGATGCGTGGCTGCCGCAGCAAAATATCAGCGGTGACAGCTTACTGAGCTATACGCCGTCGCAGAGCAGCAACGGCCTGCTGTTCAACTATGACTCTTACTACACTGACCCACACGACGGGCCGCGTTCAATTGCCACTTGGATGGAGCAGCGGCTGTTCAGCGACGTGGGCATCCTGACCAACACCGGCACTTGGCGCTACAACATGGACACGCCGCCGGGCTTTACCGATAGCTCAACCTCTGACGGCTATATCCGCTACGACACCTACTGGCGCTACTCGGACGAGCAGAGTTTGGTCAGCTATCAGGTGGGGGATTTCGTGAGCAACTCGCTGACCTGGAGCAATTCGGCGCGCATGGGCGGCCTGCGGGTCAGCCGCAACTTCGGCGTTCGCCCGGACTTAGTGACCTATCCGCTGCTGCAATACAGCGGAACCGCCGCCGTGCCGACCACCGTCGACCTGTTCCTCAACGGCTTTAAGGCCAGTACCAATAATCTGAATTCCGGCCCCTTCACCCTGACCAACGTGCCTTATATCAACGGCGCGGGCGAGGCGACGGTGGTCACCACTGACGCCCTTGGGCGGCAGGTTTCCACCAGCGTGCCGTTTTATGTTTCCAACACCCTGTTGCGCAGCGGGCTGTCTGATTTCGACTTATCCCTTGGCGCGGTCAGGCAGAATTACGGTATCAGCAGCGGCGACTACTCCGACGCGGCTTTCAGCGGCATTTACCGCTACGGCATCACCAATTACCTGACACTTTCCAGCCACGGCGAGGCAACCAACGGGCTGGCCTTAGGCGGATTGGGGGCTGATCTGGCGGTCGGCCACTGGGGGACGCTCAGCGTTTCTGGCAGCCAGAGTCAGGCTAACCACGCGCCGCGCACTGTGGGTGAGTTTGATATCAATGGCAATAATCCGGCGAACAATGTGATTGGCGGCATACCCAATAACAGCGGCGAAATCACCAATCCGAAAGACCCCACCAGCGTTACCGAGGACAAAAGCGGCAACCAATACACGGTCGGCTACTCCTACTACTCCACCCTATTTAGCCTTTCGGCGCTGCGCTCGTCGCGCACGCCGGGCTATCAGGATTTAACCTCTTACACCAGTGATACCAGCCTGAGCCGCCGGGCCGATCAGGTGACATTCAGCACCTCGCCTTTCGGCCAGTCTAGCGGCACGGTGGGGATTGGTTATTACGACGTGGAAGCCTATGACCAGAGCCACACGCGGCTGCTCAACCTCTCTTACAGCCGCTCGCTATGGGGGCAGTCGAGCATGTTCCTGTCACTGAATAAAACCCTCAGCGACAGCGGCTACAGCGCCCAGCTTCAGTTCATCATCCCGCTGGATATGAACACCAGCATCAATGCCGGGTTGCAGCGCGACAGCGGCGGTCACTACCGCGAACAGATTGGGGCCAGCAGAACCGCGCCGACCGAGGGCGGGCTGGGGTGGAACTTGGCTTATACCGGCGGCAGCGACCCTTATCAGCAAGCCGATGCCACATGGAAAACGCGCTACGCCACCTTGCAGGGCGGGCTATATGGCGAAAGCGGCAACTACACCAACTGGGCAGACCTGAGTGGCTCGGTGGTGTTTATCGCCAATGACTTCTTCCTGTCGGACAAGATTAACGACGCGTTCATGGTGGTGGATACCGACAACTACGCCGACGTGCCGGTGATGTACGAAAACCAGAAAATGGGCAAAACCGATAAAAAAGGCCACCTGCTGATCCCAACCGTCAGCTCCTATTACCCGGCGAAGGTGGAAATTGACACCCTGCCTCTGCCTGCCGATGCCGTGGCGAATCGCGTGGTGGACAATATTTCCGTGCGCGAAGGCAGTGGCGTAGTGGTGAAGTTCCCGGTGAAACGCGAGCTTTCGGCCACCATCAAAATCAACGATATCCACGGCGAACCGCTCAAATTGGGGACAGTGGTGACCGAGCAAAACAGCCAACAAACCACGGTGTCTGGCTATGAGGGGCTGGTTTACTTCAGCAACCTTCAGCAGCACAACGTGTTAGTGATTCGGCAGGAAGATAATTCAGTTTGTCGGGTCGGCTTTGACCTGAATCTCAACCATCACAGCATTGAGCAAATTGGCCCGCTGGTTTGCAATCCCAACGCAGGGTCAGGAGGTAAGATATGAATCTACTCAGAATAGGGCTGCGCGCACTTGCCGCGCTGGCGCTGTTAGTGGTTGGCCTGCCCTCGGCCTATGCTGCCTGTTCAAGCAGTCCCGGAACAGGGAGCTTTGGCACTCTCAGCTCATTTGTGGCGGGCAGCACCGCGCAACAGGTGACGGCCACCAGCGGCTTTAAGTGCAGCGGCTCGCTGCTCTCCTTATTAAGTACCAACACGGTCACGGCCACTATTGCAACCTCAGTCAACGGTGTCGGCACTCAGGCAGCAATGCTCGGGCCGAACGGCGTAAAACTGCCTTATCAGATTTGTCAGGACAACGGCTGCGGCACGGTGGTGAACCTTGGCAGTTCGACCACGTGGAGCAGCACCACGCTGCTCGGCCTGCTGGGCTTATTCAACGCCAGCGACGGCTCGCTGCCGCTCTATCTGCGCACGGTGACCGGAGTGAATTTACCGGCGGGGAGTTATAGCGATACGCTGGGGATCAACTGGACCTACCATATTTGCTTCATCGGCGTGCTGGGGCTGTGCGTCTATACCGATGGCGCTGACAGCACCACGGTGACGGTGAACATGACAGTGACCAACTTCTGCTATATCGATAACGCGCCGAATGTGAACTTTGGCTCGGCGGCCTTCCCGGCGGGGTTTGCCTCGGTGACCAACAACTCGCTGAGTATTCGCTGCACGCTGAACGCGGCTTATAGCGTCAACCTGACCAGCACGGTGCCGGGCAGCGGGCAGTATCGGCAGATGTCCTCGACCAATAATGGCGTGACCAGCTATTTGCAGTATCAAATCTTTAAAGGGGATGCATCAGTGTGGACCGCCGCGACCAATACCGCGATGACCGGCACCGGCGCGTCGCAAAACGTCGCCTATTCCGCAACGGTTAACCCGAGTCAGGCTAACCCACCGCCGGGAACTTATAGCGATACCGTGCTGGTGACAGTGACTTATTAGAGGGAAAATCATGCCCGCCGGTCAGCCGTTCGCGGCACCGGCGGGTATTCGGGCTTACAGCCCTTTGAGGATCTTCATGGTGGCGTCGACGTCGATTTCATCTTCCGAGAAGATGTAAGTGGTGTTCTGGAAGGTGGTGATGGCCAGCTTCTTCAAGGTGCGCGTCGCGGCCTTTTTCTCTTCTTCTTTAGGGCGAATGCGGTTCATCAACAGGCCAACGGACAGCACGGCATTCTCTTTGTCGACTTGTGATTCGGCGGGTACTTCTTCGCTGTAAGCCAGGAATGACTTGATGCTGGTGATTTTGATGCGTTCACCGGCAATAAAGATGTATTTGCTTTCAGGCTCGACTTTGACGGCAAACGCCGACAGGCCTTTGTTGTTAGTGGTCGGCTCGAACGTCACCACGGCATCTTTCTTGATAAGCTCGGGGTTGGTGACTTTAATCACGTGGAAATAACGGTTATCGCCGTTTTCATCTTTGATAAAGCCGAAACCTTTATCTTCAAACCAAGTTGTGATTGTCCCGTTCATCGCTCTTACCGCCTAATTAATCGTTCAATATGTCAATTTTTGCAGCGCGCAGTTTAATGCAGAATGCGTGCAAAGTCCTGTGCTTTACCGTCCAGCCGCCTTTCTAAAGGTGAGATTGAAACGATAGCCGCCGGTCAGCGGATGTTCGCCCGCTTTTAACGGCAAAATGCCGTGATAACGCAGCCGCGACGGCCCGCCCCACACCACGATATCGCCGTGAGTGAGCGTCACTCGCTGGGTTTTATCGCTGCGCTCCATGCCGCCAAACTGAAATATCGCCGGTAACCCCAGCGACACCGAGACAATCGGCGCGCCGAAGTCGTGCTCGTCTTTGTCCTGATGCAGCGACATTTTGGCCCCCGGCTGGTAACGGTTGATCAGGCAGGCGTCGGGCGCGAACCCGCCAAAGCCAGCCTGCTCGGCGGCGTCCACCGCCAAGGTGCGGAACAGCTCGGGCATCGGCGGCCAAGGCTGCTGGCTCTCCGGCGAGGTGTTCTGGTAACGATAGCCCTGACGGTCGGTAACCCAGCCGACATCGCCACAGTTGGTCATGGCGACCGACATCGCATAGCCGCCCGGCGTAGAGCGATATTGGAAAGGCACCAGACCGGCGATTCGGTCGATTTCCGCCAGCAGCGCGGTGTCGTCTCGCAGCGCGCCACCGCGCAGCACCACGGCCCCCGGCGCGAGCTCTTCCCGCCAGTGCGGGTGAAAATCTGGATGATCGAACAAGTCTAAATTCATTTTCACCTCCGATGACGTATTGATTAAGTATATAGCCTGATAAGGCTAGCGGCGGCGGGAAGCTTTGGCTAAGGTTGAAACATTACGCGTTTTAAACATCACTGATAAGGAAGGATCATGGCTCGCGAAATCAACAAGGACACTCAGCTCTGTATGTCGTTGTCCGGCCGCCCCGGCAATTTTGGCACACGCTTTCATAACTATTTGTATCAAGCTCTGGACCTGAATTTTATCTACAAAGCCTTCTCAACCCAAGATATTGAAGCCGCCGTGAAAGGCGTTCGCGCGCTGGGTATTCGCGGCTGCGCGGTGTCGATGCCGTTCAAAGAAGCCTGCATCCCCTTCCTCGACCAGCTTGACCCCTCCGCCACCGCCATTCAATCGGTTAACACCATTGTGAATGATGACGGCTTCCTGCGGGCTTACAACACCGACTACATCGCCGTGGCGAAACTGCTGGAGCAGTATCAGGTGCCGAAAGACGCGGTGTTCGCCCTGCGCGGCAGCGGCGGCATGGGCAAAGCCGTGGTGGCGGCCATTCGTGATGCCGGCTTCACCAAGGGCTATGTGATTGCCCGCAATGAGAAAAGCGGCCGCGCGCTGGCCAAAGAGTATGGCTACGAGTGGCGGAGCGAGGTTGGCGACGCCGCCGTGGACATGCTGGTTAACGTCACGCCAATCGGCATGGAAGGCGGCCCGGACGTCGACGCGCTGGCCTTCGACAAATCCGTGATTGACCGCGCCTCGGTGGTGTTCGACGTGGTGGCATCGCCGGTAGAAACCCCGCTGATTCGCTACGCGCTGGAGCAGAACAAGCAGGTGATCACCGGCGCGGAAGTCGCGGCGTTGCAGGCCGTCGAACAGTTTGTGCTGTATACCGGCAAAAGGCCGGATGACGCCCTGATTGAGAAAGCCGCGGCCCACGCGCGAGGCTAACGGACGACGAAGCATAAAAAAACCCTCTCGGATTAGGAGAGGGTTTATGGCGATGCGCTTTAGGGCAATGCGGCTTAGGCTTTACTGCGCGGCGGCAGCAGTCTGTTCGGCGCCCACCAGACCCACCTTCAGATAACCTGCTTTACGCAGCGTATCCATCACGTTCATCAGCGTTTCATAATCCACCGACTTATCAGCCTGGAAGAAAATGGTGCTTTGCTTGTTGCCCTGAGTGCGCTGGTCAAGCATGGACGTCAGATTGGCGCTGTTTACCACGTCGTCGCCCAGATAGAGCTGCTTATCAGCTTTCACCGTCAGGAACACCGGCTTTTCAGGGCGCGGCTGAGGCTTGGCGGTTGAAGCCGGTAAATCGACACGCACATCAACGGTCGCCAACGGAGCGGCCACCATGAAGATGATCAGCAACACCAACATCACGTCGATAAAAGGCGTGACGTTGATGTCATGCATTTCACCGCTTTCGTCGAGATCGTCGTTTAAACGTATGGCCATGATTAATTACCCTACGCGCAGCTGGCGGTCTGCCTGAGGACGTGGCGTCTCGCCCGCGCTCGCAGCCAAGTCCAGATCACGACCTTGCAACAGTAAAATTTGTGCAGCCACGTCACCCACCTGATGGCGGTAAGAGGCAATGGTACGCGCGAAGATGTTGTAGATAACCACCGCAGGGATTGCAGCGACCAGACCAACCGCCGTTGCCAGCAGGGCTTCGGCGATGCCCGGTGCCACAACCGCAAGGTTAGTGGTCTGAGTTTGTGCGATACCGATGAAGCTGTTCATGATGCCCCAGACGGTGCCGAACAGACCGACAAACGGAGAAATCGCCCCGATGGTCGCCAGAATACCGTTACCACGGCCCATGTGGCGGCCCGCGGCACTAACACGGCGCTCAAGGCGGAAGCTGGTGCGCTCTTTGATGCCGCCGTTGTCGGTAGAACCAGCAGACAGCTCGAGTTCGTTTTTGGCGTCACGCAGCATTTGGCTGCTGATGCTGGTGGCGGCGAAGCTTTCAGCTTCTTCAGCGGCTTCGTCTAAGGTGCGAGCACCGGCCAGCGCGGAGAACTCACGGCGCAGGCGGCGTTTGCCACTCCACACTTCCGCGCCCTTGCTGAACAGCAGAGTCCAGGTGACGACGGATGCCAGCAGCAGACCAATCATCACGGTCTTCACCACCACGTCAGCGTGGTGATACATGCCGAGCACGGAGAGATCTTTCGGGATAACCGGCACCGCGGCGGTATTGGCGGTAGGTTCAGAAGAGGTGCTAACCGGAGTGACTGCCGTTGGCGCGTCGTTGCTGTTGGTTGGAGAAGGCTGAGCTGTTTGCGTTACGGCGTTGGCCGCCGGAGAAGAAGGTGCTGCTAACGCGGTGCCACTCAGACCGGCTACCAAAACGAAGGACATCAAAGCTGACGCCACTTTTTTCATATTATTGCGAGCCGTTTTCACGCGTCGCCTCCAGCAAAAATCAGTGTTTAAGGGTAAAGACAGCCCCAAATCATATCAAACTAAAAGCCCGAATTGATAGTGGTTCTCATTATTATTTACATTATCGCGCCTTGTGCTGGCGCCGTCTTTGACTGAAAACAAGGCTTTCATACCGCTGATTAAAAACCACACAATCTTACCGAGTTCACACTTTCAGAAAAAATTCACACCGAAATCAACAGACTGCCGCCAGATTCAAACATTAAAACAATGTTTTAAATATTAAGTAATGACATTTCAAAACTGTTTACACTTTGTGATAACGCTCAAATAACCGACAAACCTAATCGGGTATCTTGCTTGTGAAGACATAGACCGGATACCGGCAGTCTTCGTGCAGGTCATTCAATTCCCTCTTTTTTGATGTTCACTTTTACTGAGTACCCTGGAGACAAACTGATGAAAATGCAGCAAGCACTTCTCAGCCTTTGCCTGAGTTCCGCGACCCTAGTTTTTAGCCACAGCCTGCTGGCGCAAACCATTAAAGCCGCCGATGTCCATCCGCAGGGCTATCCCAACGTCGTCGCCGTGCAAAAAATGGGCGAAAAACTCAAACAACAAACCGATGGCCGACTGGAAATTAAAACCTTCCCCGGCGGCGTACTGGGTGATGAAAAGCAGGAGATTGAACAGGCGCAGATTGGCGCGCTGGATATTATCCGCGTCTCCATGACGCCGGTGGCCTCGATTCTGCCTGAGATTAACGTCTTCACCCTGCCTTACGTCTTCCGCGATGAAGACCATATGCACAAGGTGCTGGATGGCAAAATCGGGAAAGAAATTGGCGACAAGATAACCAACAACCCAAGCTCCAAGCTGGTGTTCCTCGGCTGGATGGACGGCGGCACGCGTAACCTCATCACCAAACAGCCGGTAGTGAAGCCGGACGATCTGCACGGGATGAAAATCCGCGTTCAGGGCAGTCCAATTGCGCTGGCTACCCTGAAAGCCATGGGCGCCAACCCCGTCGCCATGGGGGTGAGTGAAGTGTTCAGCGGCATGCAAACCGGGGTGATTGACGGCACGGAGAACAACCCGCCGACTTTCGTCGCTCATAACTACATGCCGGTGGTGAAAAACTACACCTACAGCCGCCACTTCATCATTCCTGAGCTGTTCCTCTACTCGAAAGTGAAGTGGGACAAGCTGTCCAAAGACGATCAACAGCTGATGCTGAAGCTGGCCAAAGAGGCGCAAGACGAGCAGCGCCAGCTGTGGAAAGCCTATAACGACGAGTCTTTGGCGAAAATGAAAGCCGGTGGCGTGAAGTTTTACGACATCGACACTCAGCCTTACTTCAAAGCCACTCAGTCGGTGCGTGACGAATTCGGCAAAGGTCATGAAGACCTGATGCAGCAAATTGCCGACGTTCAATAACTTGAGATGAGGCAGCCGGTCTGCCTCGTTTTTTGCGCACCCTTGGGGAGGTTTTATGCTTTCTAGCTATCAACGTCTGATGGACGTTCTCTACATTTTCGCCATGTGGCTGGCGGGCATCGCCCTGCTGTTTATGGTCGCCGTTATCCCCATCGGCATTTTCGCCCGCTACGTGCTCAATAGCGCCCTGTCGTGGCCGGAACCCATCGCCATTATGTGCATGGTGACCTTCACCTTTATTGGTGCGGCGGTGGCCTATCGCGCCGGTTCGCACATCATGGTGGCGATGGTGACCGACCGCCTGCCGCCCGCCTTGAAAAAATTCTCCGCCCTGCTGGCCGACATCATGATGCTGGCGATCAGCCTATTTATCTTCTGGTACAGCCTGCTGCTGTGCAGCGAAATGTGGCATCAGCCGGTGGCTGAGTTCCCGCTGCTGACCGCCGGGCAGACCTATCTGCCGCTGCCAATCGGCTCCGCGCTCACCGTGCTGTTTATCATTGAGCAGATTTTTGCCGGCCCTCAAGGCCACCGTCCGGTGGTGCAAATGGGTAATTCTGAAGCCTGATAGCCCTATTCTTGGAGACGACATCGTGGATGCATTAATTTTACTCTTAACGCTGGGGGTAATGCTGGCCATCGGCGTGCCGGTGGCTTACGCCGTGGGTTTGAGCGCCGTCGCGGGCGCGCTGTGGATTGATTTGCCGCTGGAAGCCTTGATGATCCAGCTGACCAACGGCGTAAATAAGTTCTCACTGCTGGCTATTCCGTTCTTTATTTTGGCCGGGGCTATCATGGCGGAAGGCGGCATCGCGCGCCGTCTGGTGAGCTTCGCGTACATCTTTGTTGGCTTTATTCGCGGCGGGCTGTCGCTGGTGAATATCGTCGCGTCCACCTTCTTCGGCGCGATCTCCGGCTCTTCGGTGGCCGACACGGCCTCCATCGGCTCGGTCATGATCCCGGAGATGGAGAAGAAGGGTTATCCGCGCGACTTCGCGGCGGCGGTGACCGCCAGCGGCTCGGTGCAGGCCATTTTGACGCCGCCTAGCCATAACTCAGTGATTTACTCGCTGGCGACTGGCGGGACGGTGTCGATTGCCGCGCTGTTCATCGCCGGTATTCTGCCGGGGCTGCTGCTCAGCCTGACACTGATGGTGATGTGCGTGGTGTTCGCCCATAAACGCGGCTATCCGAAAGGCGAGCGCGTGCCGTTCAAGCAGGCGCTGAAGATCTTCGTCGACACCCTGTGGGGCCTGATGACCGTGGTCATCATCATGGGTGGCATTCTCAGCGGCGTTTTCACCGCCACGGAGTCCGCCGCCATCGCCTGCCTGTGGTCCTTCTTCGTCACTATGTTTATCTACCGCGACTACAAATGGTCTGAGCTGCCAAAACTGATGTACCGCACGGTGAAAACCGTCAGTATCGTGATGATTTTGATTGGTTTTGCTGCTGCCTTTGGTGCCGTGATGACCTACATGCAGCTGCCGATGCGCATCACTGAGTTCTTCACCAGCATTTCGGACAACAAGTATGTGATTCTTATGTGGATCAACATCATGCTGCTGCTGATCGGCACGCTGATGGATATGGCGCCAATCATCTTGATCCTCACCCCGGTGCTGCTGCCGGTCATCAACTCATTGGGCATTGATCCAGTGCATTTCGGCATGATCATGCTGGTGAATCTGGGGATCGGGCTTATCACACCGCCGGTGGGCTCGGTGCTGTTTGTCGCCAGCGCGGTGAGTAAGCAGAGCATTGAGAAAGTGGTCAAAGCCATGCTGCCGTTCTATCTGGTGCTGTTCGCCGTGTTGATGATGGTGACCTATATTCCGGCTATTTCCCTGACGCTGCCGAAGCTGTTTGGGGTCTACACCGGCTAACCCGCGTTGCAAAGAGGCTGAAATTTTCTCATACATGCAGGCAAAACCTGATCCAGCCTAATCATCATGTTAAGTTAAAGAAAAAGGCTCGTGCCGCAAGGCACGAGCTCAAAAACACTAACAGGGTGAACAGGCATCATGTCTTCCAAGAAAGCCATCTCTTCCAAAAAAATTGAAACCACGTTGGTCAGCGCCGGGCGCGACAAAAAATACACGCTGGGCTCGGTCAATGCGGTTATCCAGCGCGCCTCTTCTCTGGTGTTTAACTCGGTAGAAGAGAAGAAATTTGCCACCAAGAATCGCGCCAACGGCGAGCTGTTTTATGGCCGTCGCGGCACCCTGACCCACTTCTCATTCCAGCAAGCCATGGTCGAGCTAGAAGGCGGCGCGGGCTGCGTGCTCTACCCTTGCGGCGCGGCGGCGGTCAGCAACGCTATCTTGTCGTTTGTCTCCACCGGCGACCACATTCTGGTTGCCAGCTCGGCCTATGAGCCGACGCAAGACTTCGCCGAAAAAGTGCTGCGCAAGCTTGGCGTCAGCACCACTTATTTCCCGGCAGATATCGGCGAAAACCTTGGCTCCCTGATGCAGCCAAACACCAAAGTGGTGTTCCTCGAAGCACCGGGTTCGATCACCATGGAGATGCCGGACCTGCCTGCGATGGTGCGTGCGGTTCGCGCCGTGTCGCCAGAAGTCATCATCATGATCGACAATACTTGGGCGGCGGGCATTCTGTTTAAAGCGCTGGATTTCGACATTGATATTTCCATTCAGGCGGGCACCAAGTACATCATCGGCCACTCCGACGCGATGATTGGCACCGCCGTGGCCAACGATCGCTGCTGGGAGCAGCTTCGCGAGCACTCTTACCTGATGGGCCAAATGGTTGATGCCGACACTGCTTACGTCGCCAGCCGTGGCCTGCGTACCTTGGGCATCCGCCTGCGCCAACACGAAGAGAACAGCATTCGCGTGGCCCAGTGGCTCAGCCAGCGCCCGGAAGTGGCGGTGGTCAATCACCCTGCGCTGCCGGGCAGCAAGGGCCATGAGTTCTGGAAGCGTGATTTTACCGGCAGCTGCGGCCTGTTCTCCTTTGTGCTGAAAGATCGCCTGAACGACCAACAGCTGGCTGAATACCTCGATAACTTTGAGCATTTCAGCATGGCCTATTCGTGGGGCGGCTTTGAATCACTGATTTTGGCTAATCAGCCGGAAGAGATTCAGGCCATTCGCCCGGCGGAAACCGTGGATTTCACCGGCACCTTAGTGCGTCTGCACATCGGGCTGGAAAACGTTGAAGACCTGATTGAAGATCTGGACGCGGGTTTCGCACGTATTGCCACTTCAGCGTAAGGATTGCGACAGAAGGCGCAGTTTTGTGTGCTTTCTGTCTATTTCAGATCAACCCACCGGGTGCGGATCTGCGTTACACTAGCCACGTTGTCGTTTTTCAGCACTCTGACAGGACAGACTATGGCAGTACTTATCGATATCCTTCATGCACTTTGGCAGCATGACTTTAGCGTTCTCGCCGATCCGAAGGTTCTTTGGGTGGTGTACGCCGTCTTATTTATTACTCTGTTTCTGGAAAATGGCCTGCTCCCTGCTTCTTTCCTGCCGGGTGACAGCCTGCTGCTGCTGACCGGCGCGCTGGTGGCGCGTGGCGTGATGAGCTTTGTGCCAACGCTGATTATTCTGGTGGTGGCGGCAAGCCTCGGCTGCTGGCTGAGTTACCTGCAAGGGCGCTGGCTGGGCCACACCAAAGTGGTGCGCGGCTGGCTGCTGCAACTCCCCACGCACTACCACCAGCGGGCGCATCAGATGTTTATCCAGCATGGTTTAACCGCGCTGCTGGTGGGACGCTTTCTGGCGTTTGTCCGCACCCTGCTGCCGACCATGGCCGGTATTTCAGGTCTGGGTAACACCCGCTTCCAGCTGTTCAACTGGCTGAGCGCGCTGCTGTGGGTCGGCGCTTTAGTCACTTTGGGATACGCCCTGAGCCAAATCCCGCTGGTTAAGCGCCACGAGGATCAGGTAATGGCCGGGCTGATGATTCTCCCGGTGCTGTTGCTGGTGATTGGCTTGGTCGGCGGGCTGCTGGTGATTTGGAAAAAACGCAAATGCCGGAGTGCCGCCTGCTCCGCAAAAACAAAACCCGCCGAGTAGCGGGTTTCTTTTTATTTATCGCCAGTCATCTGTGGCAAATCGCCTGCTTTAACCAGCAAGCGTCTCGGCCAGCGGCAGCGCGTTATTCTCCCGCGCGCGAGCAATTTCATCACTCGGCGTCACGCCAAAGTAGCGTTTAAACTCACGGCTGAACTGCGACGCGCTCTCATACCCCACGCGCAGTGCGGCGGCGCTGGCTTTCAAACCGTCATACATCATCATCATCCGCGCCTTGTGCAATCTGTAGGTTTTCAGATATTGCAGCGGCGAGGTGCTGGTGACGGCTTTGAAGTTATGGTGGAAGGCCGACACGCTCATATTCACTTCGCTGGCCAGCAGCTCCACGCTCAGGTTCTCGGCATATTGCGCCTCAATGCGGCGCAGCGCTTTGGAGATCTGGCTGAAGTGGGTGTGGCGATTCACCAGCGCCTGTAGCGCCCCGCCGTTGTCGCTAGTCAGCACCATGAACAGGATTTCGCGAATGATCTGCGGGCCGAGCACTTTAGCGCGCAGCGGCTTTTCCATTGAATCCAGCAGGCGTTCGGCGGCGCAAAGAATGTCTTCATCCAGCACGCCAGAGCTGATGCCCGAAGATTGATCCTTCTGGCCGGAAAAACCGGCTTCTTCCATATCCATCAGTAAATCTTGCAGCATCACGGTGTTAATACTGATCTGGATCCCGGCCATTGGCTGCTCGGCGCTGGCGAAGGTTTCACACTCAAACGGCAGAGGCACTGTGAGCATCAGGTAATTTTTCGGGTCATAAGAGAAAGTGCGCTTACCCAGATACCCCACCTTGCTGCCCTGAAACAGAATCACTATTCCGGGGTTGTAGAGCACGGGCGTGCGCGGGTGGTGCTTCTCGGCATACATCAACGTGACCTGCGGCACTGTCGAATGGTGGAGAAACTTATCGTTACTCATCCGCGCAACCTGTGCCGCCAGATTCGAGCAAAGACTTTCAACATATTCCATTCTGACCTTCCTCATTTTCAATGATCCGGCATTGATTCTGCCACGCGCGCACAGCTTTCTACAGCCGCCAGTAGAAACAGGCAAGCCTTAGGCAGAAATGGGCATCACTTAGTGACATCTGAAACCAGCAGAACCAAGGTTAGCTGCTAGGCTTTATGAACGCATGATAAATACTGAAGTCAAAGTAGTAGCTAACTTAGTTAAACCCGTAAGGAGAAACTCATGGCAACGCAACCCAACATCAAGCTTCACGATGGCAACAAGATGCCGCAGCTCGGACTCGGCGTATGGAAAGCCAGTAACGAAGAGGCAAGCAATGCTGTGACGACGGCCATCAATACCGGCTACCGCCACATTGATACAGCCGCTATTTATAAAAACGAGGAAGGCGTCGGCGAAGCACTGAGTGGCATCAAGGTGCCGCGCGAAGAGCTGTTTATCACCACCAAACTGTGGAATGACGATCAGCTGCACGCCGAGAAAGCCCTCGAGGAGAGCCTGAAGAAGCTGCGCCTCGACTACGTGGATCTCTATTTGATCCACTGGCCGAAGCCGGACGAAGGCAACTATGTCGAAGCCTGGAAGCAGATCCTTAAGCTGAAAGAGCAAGGTCTGGCGAAGAGCGTCGGCGTGTGTAACTTCAACATTCCGCATCTGCAAAAGCTGAAAGACGAAACCGGCATCTTCCCGGTGGTGAACCAGATTGAGCTGCACCCCATGCTGCAACAGCGCCAGCTTCACGCGTGGAATGCCACCCATAATATCGCGACCGAATCTTGGAGCCCGCTGGCTCAGGGTGGCGAAGGGGTGTTCGATCAGGCATTGATCCAGAAACTGGCCGAGAAATATGAGAAAACCCCGGCGCAGGTGGTTATTCGCTGGCACCTCGACAATGGTTTGATTGTTATTCCTAAGTCAGTGACGCCAAAACGTATTCATGAAAACTTCGACGTGTTTGATTTCAAACTGGAAAGAGAAGAACTGGCGGAGATCGCCAAGCTGGATCTGAATAAACGCTTAGGCCCAGATCCCGACACCATGTAACTTAGCCAAGCTCAAAAGCAAAAACCCGCCGAGGCGGGTTTTTTGTTATCTCGAATCAGCCCGCAGGTTACATCGACGGGGTTGAGAGCATTTGGCCGGTTGAGCCGCGATCGGCCATCTCCAGCGTGCCGCTCTGGTAGAGGAACGGGAAGTGCTCGAACGACGCCTGATTGAAGTACACCAGCAGCTCCACGTCGCCATCCACCCACACCGTGTCTTTAAAACCGGCATCTTCCACCAGCGGCGCGGCGCCGTTGACGCTTTTCACCAAGAAGGAGACGCCCTGCACGGTGAAGGACTGCGGCAGGTCGGCGTGGATATTCCAGCGCTCCCACGAGCCTTGCTGCACCGTGGTATCAATGCGATTGATGTCCCAGATGGAGCCGTTAATGCCCGGCTGGCTATCGCCCAGACGGAACTCGCGGGTGCGCGCCACGCTGCCGCCAAGGATCTGGTCAGCCAGCAAGCGCATCGGCAGGTTGTCGGTCACCAGCGGCAGCAGGCCGGTCGGTTTTAATGTCAGCACCAGCGTGGAAACCAGAATGCTCGACGGCTCGAACAGGCCGCGAATACGCTGCATCACGCTCGCCGCTTCACCGGCGGTGATCGACACTTCATCGCCTTGTGACATATCAATCAGCACTTCGCGGCGCTCGCCCGGTGCCAGCGACAGGCGCTGCACGGTGACCGGCGCAGGCAGGAAGCCGAGGTCAGAGCCAATCACGTGGAACGCGCGGTTGTCGGTCATGCTCAGTTCATAGCGACGGGCATTGGAGGCGTTGAGCAGGCGCAGGCGCACCCAGCCGCGTGATACTTCGACATACGGGCTTTGCACGCCATTTACCAGCATGGTGTCGCCAATAAAACCGCCGGAAGATGGCATGTCGTACTGCGGCACGCCGAAGTTATCCAGACGCTTGTCTTGAATGATAATCGGGAAGTCATCCACGCCGTAGTGGTTCGGTAACGGCAGGTTTTTACTGAATTCGTCTTCCACCAGCCACATGCCCGCCAGCCCGTTATAGACGTGCGGCGCCATGCGATTTGGCGTGTTGGCGTGATACCAGCAGGTCGCAGCGGCCTGACGGATTGGCAGTACCGGGGACCAGTCGACGTTGGGCGAAATCATGCGCGCCGCGCCGCCGGTCAGGGTGCCGGGCACCTGCAAGCCGCTGACCGTCATCGAGACAGATTCCGACAGGCGGTTGCTGTAGATAAGCTTGACGTCGTCGCCGCTGTAGACTCGCACCGTCGGCCCGAGGTACATGCCGTTAAAGCCCCAAACCGGCGCTTTATTGCCGCCGAGGAAGGACCAGTGCGCAGCTTGCATGGTCAGAAACAGCGGCTGACCGCGACGGGATTCGATAAGCGGAGGAACGGGTAAAACAGGCTGCGGTCCATTCGCATTTGCCCTCAGTGGCAACGCGCCCGCGGCCAAAGCCACGCCGGTTGCTTGCAGGAATGAGCGACGACTGAGTGACATATCTTCTCCATGAAAACAAAATCAAAGCTGTGTAAATCGCCTGCTGCCTTCATTGGCGGCAGGCGGAAAGGTTTATTTTTTGGCTTTTGCGGCGGCTTCGCGCTGGGCAACTTCAGCATCCAGCTCGGCAATTTTATCCGCCATGATCTGATGGCAGTGGTTTGACAGCTCGCGCAGGCGCTCTTTGCCGTACTGGGAGGTATCCACCGGCGGCAGCATTTCGACAATCACCAGACCGTTTGACCAACGGTTTAATTTAATTTTATTGCTGGTGTTGGAAACGCAAATCGGCACGATCGGCACACCGGCTGAAATGGCCGCGTGAAACGCACCGGTTTTGAACGGCATCAGGCCACGACCGCGGCTACGCGTGCCTTCCGGGAACATCCAAATCGAAATATCTTTCTTGTTGATGTGATCAACCACCTGCGAGATGGTGCCGTGCGCTTTGGCGCGGTTATCACGGTCAATCAGCAGGTTGCCGGTCAGCCAGTACAGTTGGCCAAAGAACGGGATCCACACCAGACTCTTTTTACCCACGGTCACCGTACGCGGCTGCACCACGTTGGAGGCGGTCACCATGTCGTAGTTGTTCTGGTGGTTAGCAATATAGATGCACTTTCCGTAGTGCGCCGCTTCGTCTGGAATACGTTTTTCAACGGTAATACCCAGCACCGGGGCGAGGCGCCCGAACATATGGCCAAATGTCGCCACGTGTTTTGGATTTCGCGGGCTAAACAGGCAATAGACACAACCCAGAATACTCAGCAGAATCGAATAAAGAACAACGATGATCAGACGCAAAATAAATAACATAACATCCTCTTAAGCATACAGCCGAAGCAGGCAAGACGTCTTGCGGCTCCCTTCCCTCTGCGCCGGGCTATTCTCAGGCCTCAGCCAGCATGACACAACGGTTTTGTTGATACATTTGTAAAATTTTTGCGCTAGGCAACAACTTCAAAATCGCGGAGTTTTACAAAGCATTCAGGGCACAAAGGTGCCCTGAATAATTCAGCATTCACTGACGGCTTAAGCGAGTTACTCTTCGCTGTTACCTGCTGATTTTACTACCGGGGAATCCACTTCAACGCGGTCGATGCGCTGCAAGCCGCGCGGTAACAGGGTTCCTTTACGGCCACGTTCTGCGCGGAATTTCTGCAACTCTTCCGGACGCAGGGTCAGTTTACGCTTACCGACGTACAAGGTCAGCGAGGTTTGAGGTGCTAACACCAGCAACCACACCAGCTTGTCTT
Source organism: Ewingella americana ATCC 33852 (assembly GCF_000735345.1). Classification (GTDB taxonomy): domain Bacteria; phylum Pseudomonadota; class Gammaproteobacteria; order Enterobacterales; family Enterobacteriaceae; genus Ewingella; species Ewingella americana. Next base: position 317,212 of record NZ_JMPJ01000065.1, read on the forward strand.
CGCCCGACGCGGCCTGTGCCGAAGGAATTGAAACAATTTTATTACCTTTACCCTTCGACAGCTGTGGCAAGTCAGCAACCGGGAACAGCAGCATACGACCCGCCGCGGTGATAGACAGCAGCATGTCGTCTTCGCCGTGCAGCTCGATTGGTGGCAGCGCCTTGGCGTTGTCCGGCAAGGTGATCATCGCTTTACCCGCGCGGTTACGCGCCACCAAATCGTTGAAGGTACAGACGAAGCCGTAGCCCGCGTCCGACGCCATCAACAGTTTCTGGTCGTCAGCGGCCATCAACACTTGTTCAATAGTAGCACCCGGCGGCGGTGTCAGCTTGCCGGTTAATGGCTCGCCCTGCCCGCGCGCCGATGGCAGCGTGGTTGGGTCCAGCGCATAGCTGCGCCCGGTGGAGTCGATGAACACCACCGGCTGGTTACTCTTACCTTTGGCGGCGGCGCGGAAGCTGTCCCCCGCTTTGTAGCTTAGCCCGCTGGCGTCGATATCATGGCCTTTCGCACTGCGCACCCAGCCCATTTCGGACAGGACGATGGTCACAGGTTCGGAAGGCACGAAGTCGTGCTCGCTCATGGCTTTGGCTTCTTCGCGCTCGGTAATTGGCGAGCGGCGGTCGTCGCCATAAGCTTCGGCATCGGCCTGAATCTCTTTGCGAATCAAGGTGCTCAGCTTGCGCTCGGAACCCAGCAGCGCTTGCAGTTGGTCGCGCTCTTTCGCCAGTTCATCCTGCTCGCCGCGGATCTTCATCTCTTCGAGTTTTGCCAAGTGGCGCAATTTCAACTCAAGGATGGCTTCGGCCTGCGTCTCACTCAGCTCGTAGCGCGCCATCAGCACCGGCTTCGGCTCATCTTCGGTACGAATGATATGAATGACTTCGTCGATGTTGAGGAAGGCAATCAGCAAGCCTTCAAGGATATGCAGACGCTTCAGCACTTTATCGAGGCGGAAGTTCAGACGGCGACGCACCGTTTCGCGGCGGTAGTCCAGCCATTCGCGCAAGATCTCGACCAGCCCTTTCACCGACGGACGGTTATCCAGACCAATCATGTTCATGTTGATGCGATAGCTGCGTTCCAAATCGGTGGTGGCGAACAGGTGGTTCATCACCTGATCCAGATCCACACGGTTGGAGCGCGGCACGATAACCAGACGCGTCGGGTTCTCGTGGTCAGATTCGTCACGCAAATCTTCAACCATTGGCAGCTTTTTGTTGCGCATTTGGCTGGCGATCTGCTCCAGCACTTTCGCGCCAGAAACCTGATGCGGCAAGGCGGTGATCACCGCGCTGCCATCTTCTTTATTCCACACGGCGCGCATCCGCACCGAGCCTTTGCCGGACTCGTAAATTTTACGAATTTCGTTACGCGGGGTAATGATTTCGGCTTCGGTTGGGAAGTCCGGACCCTGCACAAATTCCAGCAAATCTTCCAGCGAGCTGCCCGGTTTTTCCAGCAGCGCAACGGCGGCAGCAGCCACTTCACGGATGTTGTGCGGAGGAATGTCCGTCGCCATACCCACGGCAATCCCCGTGGTGCCGTTGAGCAGGATATTCGGCAGACGCGCAGGCAAGGTTTTTGGCTCTTGCATGGTGCCGTCGAAGTTCGGCACGTAATCCACGGTGCCCTGACCCAGCTCGCGCAGCAGAACATCGGCGTATTTCGACAGACGAGATTCGGTATAACGCATGGCGGCGAAGGACTTCGGATCATCCGGTGCCCCCCAGTTCCCCTGACCATCCACCAGCGGGTAGCGGTAAGAGAACGGCTGCGCCATCAGCACCATCGCTTCATAACAAGCGCTGTCACCGTGCGGGTGATATTTACCTAATACGTCACCGACGGTACGGGCCGATTTCTTGAATTTAGCGTTGTTATTCAGGCCAAGTTCGGACATCGCATAAATGATTCGGCGCTGAACCGGCTTAAGGCCGTCACCGATAAACGGCAGCGCGCGGTCCATGATCACGTACATGGAATAGTTGAGATAGGCGTTCTCAGTAAACGTGTGCAGAGCTAGGCGCTCTGTCCCGTCATGAGTTATTTCGCTCATTATGTTTCATCCTCAAAACCGTGGCGTGATGGTTTCTATATTTAGAAAGCTTACGCTCGCGGGCGTGCCACGAGGCAATAATGTTGGCGATAGTACATCATCCGGCGCATGGCTGTCACAGCCACTCTCTTTATAGACAGAATTACAAAACCTGCGCGCCGAAGGCTGCACGGCTGGCCGAGCGATAAAAGGGCATTAAATGATAAAAACAGGCAGGTTCGCGCTGGTTTATTGCATTTTAGTCCATAGTCTTGTGCTGTAGCGCACATTTTTCTCAGGCCAATGCTTCAGTAAACTGTTGGACAACAGTTTACCAATGAGGCAGTACTTATGAGCAACATTTTGATTATTAACGCAGGTAAAACCTTTGCCCACTCAAAAGGCGCATTGAACATTAGCCTGACCAAACTCGCCCACTCCGTCCTGACCGAAGCCGGACACGACGTGCGCGTGACTACCCTTGAAGATGGTTATGACATCCAGACCGAGATCGAAAGCTACCTGTGGGCCGATACCGTGATTTATCAGCAGCCGGGCTGGTGGATGGGTATGCCGTGGACGCTGAAAAAATACGTCGATGAAATCTTCACCGAAGGCCACGGCAAGCTCTACGCCAGCGATGGTCGTACTCGCTCAGATGCATCGCAGAAATACGGTTCAGGCGGCCTGCTGCAAGGTAAAAGCTACATGCTTTCCCTGACCTGGAATGCTCCGCTGGAAGCTTTCGAAGATAAAGAGCAGTTCTTCCACGGCGTGGGCGTTGACGGCGTGTATCTGGCGCAGCACAAAGCTAACCAGTTCTTGGGGATGCACGGCCTGCCGACCTTTATCTGTAATGACGTGATCAAACAGCCTGATATCGACGGTTATTTTGCTGCTTACCGCGCACACCTTGAAAATGTGTTTGGTCGCGCATAGTTTAGAGGTTCATTGAGAAGCCTGTCAGGTTTCAAACAAGAGGTTGTTATGATCACTGTTATTGCCGAAATCATCATGAAACCGGGCCGCCGCGACGCGGTGCTGGAGAAGATCAACGCCCTGCTGCCAAGCGTGCTGGCCGAAGAGGGTTGTCACCGCTACGATCCTTTCACTGATTTCAACGGCCAGATCCCGTGGCGCAAAAGCGCACCAGATTCTGTTTTCATGGTTGAAGAGTGGGAAAGCTTGGCGCATCTGGAAGCCCACCAGCAGGCTGCGCACATGAACAAACACCGCGAAAACATCAAAGCTGACGTACAGGATGTGGTGATCAACATCATCGAAAAAGCCTGATCAAGGGCTGGCGCTAGCTGCAGCTTTTAGAAGCATCGCTGAAGATTGAAACAGAAACGCCGGAGCGGCAAAGCCCCGGCGTTTTTTATTGGCTCATTGCACCAATGTGGCTTCGTTCAGTAGCGCCAGCGCGCCCTCTGCGGCACTCGCCATCAAGGACTCATCTTGAAAACTTCGCGCCAGCACGTATCCGCCCTGTATCAGCGCGGTTAAAGAAACAGCGAGCGTCGCGGCGTCCAGCCCTGCTTTAAAGGTGCCTTCCCGCTGGGCCTGTTTCAGGCATCGCTCGATATGTCCCCGCACCGCGGTGAAATAAGCGGCGACGGGCTGGCGCAGCTCTTCCTGCTCAATGGAAGCCTCACTGACCAGACGCCCCAGCCTGCATCCCTGAAAGACATTACGTTTGAACAGCAGATAATCCCGAACAGCTTGCAGAGGCGATTTTGCAACAGCAAAAACCTCTTCAAGGCGCGCGACCTCTTCTGCCGCCGAGGCTTGCAGCGCCTCCTCGGCAATAGCCAGTTTGGAAGGGAAATGGTGATAGAGGCTCCCCGGCCTTGCCGCGCTGCGCTCTTGAATGCTGCGTGGCGACATGGCCTCGTACCCTACTTCCCACAGTAGCTCCTTGGTGGCCTCGACCAGTTGATCGCGTTTGGAAGCTTTAGGCATGCTGAGTTATTCCTGATGCATTGGATTGAGGTGGAAAGCGCGGAAAATGCGGCTCAACCTCTTGGAAGATATAAAGAATATCCTGAGGGGCGAGCTGGAATCGCTCCGCAAACAGCCGGGTGGACTCTCTGGCAATAATGTCTGCGGTGTCCGCAGGTTTACCTCTGGAGATGATAACGTCCACTATCATGAAGCGCGCGGATCTGTTGTTGCTGTAATCAGGGAAGCGAGGATCGATATACAAATCCTCAGCGCCTACCTCATAAAAACGGTGAAAAAGATCTTCAGGAGGATAACCCGCAGCCACCTGCGCCTCTATCATGGCCTGAGACAAACCGGCTTTATCACTAGCACTAAGACCACGTTGAACGGTGAAAGTCACAAACGGCATTTTCTATCTCCTGATCACAGATCAAACGATCGCGCTGATACTTTGAGGATGAGTTTATGTCTTCAATCTACAATTTGACCTACTAGTCGGTCAAATTAAATTGTGTGAATAATTAGCAATAAATGATCGGAAGATTTGGGGGAGTTTTGGGGAAATGTTAAGTACGTTAGCCTGCGATCGGTTCACAGGCTAACGTGAGGAAAAGATGACTTAAGGCGCAGATTACACGTCTAACTCGGCGGTATCGCCTTTCTCCTGCAGCCAGTTGCGACGGTCTTCAGAACGCTTCTTGGCGAGCAGCATGTCCATCATGCGCAGGGTTTGATCGACGTTTTCTTCGTCGATGGTCAACTGCACCAGACGGCGCGTGTTAGGGTCGAGCGTGGTTTCGCGCAGTTGCAGCGGGTTCATCTCACCCAGACCTTTAAAGCGCTGGACGTTAGGCTTGCCCTTCTTACGCTTCAGCTGCTCCAGCACGCCCTCTTTCTCCTGCTCGTCGAGGGCGTAGAACACTTCTTTGCCCAAGTCGATACGGTAGAGAGGCGGCATTGCCACATAGACGTGGCCGCCGCGCACCAGCGAGCGGAAGTGTCGGACAAACAGCGCGCACAGCAGCGTGGCGATGTGTAAGCCGTCGGAGTCCGCATCCGCGAGGATACAGATTTTGCCGTAGCGCAGCTGGGTCAAGTCTTCACTGTCCGGATCGATGCCGATCGCCACCGAAATATCATGAACTTCTTGCGAAGCCAGCACTTCGTCGGAAGAGACTTCCCACGTGTTCAGGATCTTACCTTTCAGCGGCATGATCGCCTGATATTCGCGATCGCGCGCCTGTTTGGCGGATCCGCCTGCCGAGTCCCCTTCCACCAGGAAGAGTTCGGTCATGTTCAGATCCTGCGACGTACAGTCGGCCAGCTTGCCCGGCAGCGCGGGGCCGCTGGTCAGCTTCTTACGCACCACTTTCTTGGCGGCGCGAAGACGGCGCTGGGCGCTGGAAATACAGAGTTCAGCTAGCTGCTCGGCGGCCTGCACGTTCTGGTTCAGCCACAGGCTAAAGGCATCTTTCACCACGCCTGACACGAAAGCCGCGCACTGGCGAGAAGAGAGGCGCTCTTTGGTCTGACCGGCAAACTGCGGATCCTGCATTTTCACCGAGAGCACGTAGGCACAGCGTTCCCAGATATCTTCCGCCGACAGCTTCACGCCGCGCGGCAGAATATTGCGGAATTCACAGAACTCGCGCATGGCGTCGAGCAAGCCCTGACGCAGACCATTGACGTGGGTACCGCCCTGCATGGTTGGGATCAGGTTGACGTAGCTTTCTGCCAGCAGTTCGCCACCTTCCGGCAGCCACAGCAGCGCCCAGTCAACGGCTTCCACATCACCGGCGAAAGCCCCTACGAAAGCTTTTTCAGGCAAGGTGATCAGGCCGTTTACCGCTTCCATCAGGTAGTCAGTCAAACCATCTTCGTAGCACCAGCGCTGCTCGGTATTGTTCACTTTATCTTTGAACAAAATCTCAACGCCCGGACAGAGTACGGCTTTGGCTTTTAATAAATGGCTAAGGCGGCTGACAGAAAAGCGCGGGCTGTCGAAGAAGCTGACGTCCGGCCAGAAATGGACGCTGGTGCCGGTGTTGCGCTTACCGCAGGTGCCGGTGACGTGCAGATCCTGCACTTTGTCGCCGTTCTCAAACGCCATTTCATAGACTTCACCGCCGCGTTTCACCGCCACTTCGACGCGCGTCGACAAGGCGTTGACCACGGAGATCCCCACGCCGTGCAGGCCGCCGGAGAACTGGTAGTTTTTGTTGGAGAATTTGCCGCCTGCGTGCAAGCGACAGAAAATCAGTTCAACTGCGGGCACACCCTCTTCCGGATGAATGTCCACAGGCATACCGCGCCCGTCGTCGATAACTTCAAGGGATTGATCCGCATGGAGGATCACTTCAATACGGCGCGCGTGGCCGGCTAAAGCTTCATCGACGCTGTTATCGATGACTTCCTGACCCAGATGGTTTGGTCGGGTGGTGTCGGTGTACATGCCGGGACGACGACGCACCGGTTCAAGACCGCTGAGGACCTCTATGGAATCCGCGTTATAAGTTGATTGGCTCATCGTTGAATATTCGTGGCTCATAGGTTGGTGGGCTAACGTGGGCTAACGATAGTATAAATAAGTCTAAAAGCGTGTGTTGGGCCGATGCCCACGGGCGGCGAGTCAGCAAAAACCAGAAGATGCTTCGCTCTGAAAGGTTAGTCTGACGCCAGCCCCAGGAAATCAACAATCGGCGAAAAATAGCGTTCGAAGCCGACAAAGCTATGATTTCCCTCAGGTTCGACCGTTTGCCGACACGCAGTGTAATAGGCCACGGCCTGACGGTAATCGAGGGTTTCATCACCCATTTGCTGGAGCAGCCAGAGTAAATCCGGGGACTCCAGCGGTTCAACCTGCATGACTTTCAGGTCGTAAACGTGGCGTGACTCTAACACATATTGCTGCCCGGTGTAGGGGTTCTGATTCTGCCCAAGGTAGTCGACAAGCAGCTCATAGGGCCGCACGGCGGGGTTCACCACCACCGCAGGGACGGTGAAACACTGCGAAAGCCACGTGGCGTAATAACCGCCGAGAGAAGAGCCCACGATACCTAACTTGCGCCCGGCTTTTTGCATCACCAGCGACTCAAGCTCTTCCGCCGCTTCTGCCGGAAAAGGAGATAACTGCGGCACCACCATCTCAATATGAGGATGTTGTACCGCCAGCCAATCTTTCAATAAGGTCGCTTTTGCCGAGTTGGGAGAGCTATTGAAACCGTGCAGGTAGAGTAAGGTACTCATTCGTAGCCTTCCGAATCGCTATCCGGTCGGAACTCATCGCTTTCAATGCGCATAACCTGTGTTTCCACACGGCCGTCTGGATAGAGATCGAGATAGCGCCAGCCCGGTGCCGCGGTATCAATGGCGAAATTAGTGCAGTGAGGCTTGAACTGTACGCAGGTCGAAGGCGTGGCGTACAGGCGTTTGCCGTGCCAATCGAGATCCAACTCTTGGTGGATATGGCCGCACAGCAAGGTATTCGCTTTCGGATAGCGCGCCAGCACCTCGGCCAGCATATGGGCATTGCGCAGGCTGTGTTGATCCAGCCACGTGCAGCCCGACGGCAGAGGGTGATGGTGCAGCATAATCAGCGTGAAACGGTCTGGATTCTGCTGCAAGCAGCGCTCCATCCATTCCAACTGGTGATCGCTAAGATGACCATGGGGAACGCCGAACACTTGGGTGTCGAGCAAAACGACCTGCCAATGATCCCCTAAAAGAAGCTGCTTCGACGGATGAATGCCTTCTTCAAGCAACGCATCGACCATGGCTGGCTGGAAATCATGGTTTCCCGGCAGCCAAACGCAGGGGGTGGACAGCTCATTAATGCCGCGCGCAAAGTGATGATAGGCATCCAGGGATTGGTCCTGTGCCAAATCGCCCGTGGCGGCAATGATGTCGATGCCACGGTTCTGCGCCTTGATGGCGTCCAGCACGGCGCGATAGCTGCGGAAAGTATTCACTCCCAGCAACGTTTCGTTCTCACCGGCGAAAAGATGGGTATCGGTAATTTGCAGAATTCTGACTTTGGCCCCATTAACCAAAGGCAGTGTAAACAGGCTTTCCAAGTCGTATCCTTTGTAATTGAAGTCTGTCTAACAAACCGGAACGGCCATCGCTCCATGCGCAAGGCAATAACGCAACCAGTCCGCAAGGAACTGGTTAATTTGATGCTTTTCGTCACGCTGATGCAACTTTTTATTAGGATAATCATAGCGTGCTTTGAAGCGAAAGATCTGCTGGGTCGAACACACTTCCGCAACCATGGCGTCATGGTAAAGACGCACGGTGAGCGAAGGCAAGCTCCAATAGCTCACCGCAGGGGCAGTCTGTTCGATTTCAACCAGCGTGGTGTAACGCGTAGACTCGGTGATGGTCAGACGGTAGGTTGCGCTACTCACCTGATAAGTCGCCGTTTCGCCCACTTCATCGTTACGCGGCATCAAACGACGTAGTTGTGCGAAATTGGTTTCACACAATCTCATCATTTCAGGGAAATCAGGGGTATAGCGCTTCATCATTAGTTGGACCACTCTTTTCGCAGGGATTCATGGTGCAGGGCCAGCCATTGAAGTGCAATAACTGACGCCGCATTGTCGATTACTCCTTCCTCCACCCAGCGATAAGCCTGTTCACGACTTACCACATGCACGCGGATGTCCTCATTTTCGGCAGCAAGGCCGTGAATTCCCTGTGCTGTTGTCGCATCAACTTCGCCGACCAAAATCGACAAACGTTCGCTGGTTCCACCCGGGCTCGCGAGGTAACTCAGCGCGGGTTTGCAGCGACCGACAACAATATTAGCTTCTTCCAGCGCTTCGCGCCGGGCGACATCTTCGACCGTTTCGCCGGGCTCAATAATACCGGCGACCATCTCCAGAAGCCAAGGGGTATCACTGGAATCAATGGCTGGGATACGAATCTGTTCAATCAGCACCACTTCATCACGTTGTGGATCATAGGGCAATAAGACGGCGGCGTGCCCACGCTCAAAAACTTCGCGAACCACTTCATGACTCATTTCACCGCTAAATAAGCGGTGGCGGAAGCGATATGCAATGATTGAAAAAAAACCTTTATATCGCGTCTCACGTGCAATAATTTCTACATCATCTTTGCCGAAAGTAACGGGTGAACCCTTCGTTTGGGACATAATGCTGTTTCCTTATTACCTTTTGCTGACAAATTATCGTCATTTGAGGTCAATTTGATGAAATTGCGCTAATAATAATCAGGCACGTTTGTGGTAGATTTGTACCACTTTGGCTGAGAAGGCACGTAAAGCCACTCAGTCCTTCTGCCAGTCTCTGCTAGAATCCGCGTCTATTGGTATTTTGACAGCGTCACCATAACAACATTGCTGCACAACAAGGAATGCAAATGAAGAAACTGCTCCCCCTTCTAATCGGACTGAGCCTGGGCGGCTTCAGCGCGATGAGCCAGGCTGAAAACCTGATGCAGGTCTACCAGCAAGCCAGGGAAAGTAACCCGGATCTGCGCAAGTCCGCAGCCGATCGTGATGCTGCATTCGAAAAAATTAACGAAGCTCGCAGTCCTTTATTACCGCAACTCGGATTGGGTGCGGATTATAACTATACCAACGGCTACCGTGATGCGAATGGTGTTAACAGCAACCAGACCAGCGCGTCTCTGCAATTGACCCAGACCATTTTTGACATGTCAAAATGGCGTGCCCTGACCCTGCAAGAAAAAGCAGCCGGTATTCAGGACGTTTCTTTCCAGGTTGATCAGCAGAAACTGATCCTGGACTCGGCGACAGCCTATTTCAACGTGCTGAGCGCGATTGATTCCCTGTCCTATACCGAAGCACAGAAACAAGCGATTTACCGTCAGTTAGACCAAACTTCGCAACGTTTTAATGTAGGTCTGGTGGCGATCACCGACGTGCAAAACGCCCGTTCACAATACGACACCGTGTTGGCGAACGAAGTGACTGCCCGAAATAACCTCGATAACGCGCTGGAATCCCTGCGTCAGGTTACCGGTGTTTATTATCCGCAGCTCTCTTCTCTGAATATCGATAACTTCAACACTCAGCGCCCACAACCGGTTGCTGGCCTGTTGAAAGAAGCTGAAAACCGCAACTTGAGCCTGCTGTCTGCCCGCCTGTCTCAAGACTTGGCGCGTGAGCAAATTCGTTCCGCCCAAACCGGTCACATGCCAACTATCGATTTGACCGCGTCAACTGGCGTTAGCAACACCAAATACAACGGTTCTAACACCGGCGAGTCAGCCAGCACCCGTGATTCCGATGCTGGTCAGAACAAAATTGGTCTGAGCTTCTCTCTGCCACTGTACAGCGGCGGCTCGGTGACCTCTCAGGTGAAACAAGCGCAATACAACTTCGTTGGCGCTAGTGAGCAGTTGGAAAGCGCGCATCGTTCAGTGGTTCAGACCGTGCGTTCTTCCTTCAACAACATTTCTGCGTCAATCAGCAGCATCAACGCTTACAAACAAGCCGTTGTTTCTGCACAAAGTTCTTTAGACGCGATGGAAGCCGGTTATCAGGTGGGTACCCGTACTATCGTTGACGTGTTGGATGCCACCACGACCCTGTACAACGCCAAGCAACAGCTCTCTTCTGCGCGTTACACTTACCTGATTAACCAGCTGAACATTAAGTCTGCGTTAGGTACGTTGAACGAGAATGACCTGCTGGCACTGAACGGCACCTTGGGTAAAGCTATCCCAACCACGCCAGAAGCCGTAGCTCCAGAGAACCCACAGCAAGATGCTTCCGCTGACGGTTATAACGGCAGCCAGACCGCCGCAGCTCCGGCCGCGAAACGCGTTCAGGCAGAGAAAGTCAGCTCCCCTGTGGTAAACCGCACGCCGGCTAACTCAGGCAGCAGCACTTCCACCACCAAGAAAAGTGGCAATCCTTTCCAGAATTAATCTGGTTTTAAAGGGAATACCCCATTTTTGCGATAAGCGGCCTGAAAAGGCCGCTTTTTTTTGCCTATGTCACAGCCTTTCGTAAAGTCTCGTAACAATTGCCCCTGACTGCTTTAACATTAACCGTCTTTACCCTATTCTTACGCACTACTGGGAAAGGGGCGAAAAAGCCCTATACATGGGATAATTCGATGAAACGGACACAAAACATCAATCTGGCTACCTTCCGGAAATCCTGGCGTAGCTACCGTATCGCACCTGTCGCATTAGCAGTCAGCGCCGTCTTTATGCTTTCCGCCTGCGAAAAAACCGATGAAACCGTCTCGCTTTACCAAAATGCGGACGATTGCTCAAAAGCCAACCCGTCAAACAGCGCGCAATGTACTGCGGCCTATGACGCGGCCAAGAAAGAAGCTGAAAAAACCGCGCCTAAATACGCCAGCCGTGAAGAGTGCGTGGCAGAGTTCGGCGAAGGCCAATGTACCCAAACCCCAGCGCAGGCTGGCATGGCGGCTCAGCCACAGCAGAGCGGCAGCTTCTGGATGCCTCTGATGGCCGGTTACATGATGGGCCGTATGATGGGCGGCGGCGCGGGCTTTGCTCAACAGCCTCTGTTCACCTCGAAAAACCCTGCCAGTCCGGCGGGCGGCAAGTTCGTTGATGCAACGGGCAAGAGCTATGGCCCAGCGACTGCGGGCGGGCGCACCATGAATGTGCCGAAAACCGCCATGGCACCTAAGCCTGCGACCACCACAACCGTGACCCGTGGCGGCTTCGGCGAAAGCGTCGCTAAGCAGAACACTATGCAGCGTAGCTCCGCGTCAACCACGCGTTCACCATCACGCAGCATGGGCGGCTAAGAGTCCCAGATGAAACGTTTACCGATTGCCGAGCGTCCAGACTGGCGAGAAAAAGCCACAGAATTTGGCTTCAGTTTTCACACCATGTATGGCGAGCCGTACTGGTGTGAAGACGCCTATTACGAATTCACCTTAGCGCAGATTGAAGAGATCGAAGACGCCACCGCCGACATTCACCAGATGTGTTTGAAGGTGGTGGAGAAAGTGGTCGCCGACGACGCGCTGATGGCGCAATTCCAGATCCCCAAGCACTGCTGGGAATTCGTCAGAAGCTCGTGGCGCACCCAACAGCCTTCGCTCTATTCGCGTCTGGATCTGGCTTACGACGGGGTTAACCCGCCTAAGCTATTGGAAAACAACGCGGATACGCCAACTTCGCTGTACGAAGCTGCCTTCTTCCAGTGGCTGTGGCTCGAAGAGCAAATTGCCGCAAGTAAGCTGCCGCAGGATGCCGACCAGTACAACAGCATGCAGGAAAAGCTGATTGAGCGTTTTGCTGAGCTGAAAAGCCAGCACGGTTTCTCTTTGCTGCATTTCGCCTGCTGTCAGGATACCGAGGAAGATCGCGGCACCGTGCAGTATCTTCAGGATTGCGCGTTAGAAGCTGAGTTAGCCAGCGATTTTCTGTTTATCGAAGAGATCGGTTTGGGCGAACGCGGCCAGTTTACCGATCCGCAGGATCAGGTGATCAGTAACCTGTTCAAGCTCTATCCGTGGGAATTTATGTTCCGCGAGATCTTCTCCACCAAGTTGGAAGATGCGGGCGTGCGTTGGTTAGAACCAGCATGGAAAGCCATTCTGTCCAATAAAGCCTTGCTGCCAATGCTGTGGAAGATGTTCCCGAATCACCCTAACCTGCTGCCAGCCTACTTCGCTGAAGAAGAGCATGCAGAGATGGATCATTACGTGATTAAGCCGCTGTTCTCCCGCGAAGGTGCCAATATCCGCATCATCGAAAAGGGGCAAGAAGTGGCGAGCGTCGATGGCCCCTATGGTCAGGAAGGGATGATCCACCAGCAGTTCCACCATCTGCCTAAATTTGGCGACAGCTATACGCTGATTGGCAGCTGGTTGGTGAACGATCAGCCTTGCGGCATTGGTCTGCGTGAAGATAAGGAGCTGATCACTCAGGATCTCTCCCGTTTCTATCCGCACGTAATCGTCGGCTAATTTTCAGGATCGACAAGACATATTAAGCGGGGAGCGAATTCAATTCACTCCCCGCTTTTTTATCTTTGAAGGTTAGCCAACCTGCACGGAGAGCATACTCAGCGAGCTCAGCACGATGCCGTCCGTCGGGGTGGAAATAGGCTCCACGCCATCCCAGCTTCCCAGCACATACAGCAGCGGCAGATAGTGCTCGATAGACGGGTTAGAGAGCGCAGCGCCCTCATGCTGGGAGAAGTTCACCAGCGGGTGCTGGCTGTCTTCGCCTTTCCAGCGCAGGTTCTCTTTCACATACTCATTGAACGAAGTCGCCCACGGGTAGTGCGCGCCGTCCCCGTCCCGCTGCATCAGGCGCAGGTTGTGAACCACGTTGCCGCTCGCCACAATCATGATGCCTTCATCGCGCAGCGCCGCCAGCTTTCTACCAATCTGATAGTGATATTCAGCAGGCTTGGTGCCGTCGATGCTCAACTGCACCACGGGGATATCGGCCTCAGGATAGACTTTGATCAGCACGCCCCAGGTTCCGTGGTCGAAGCCCCACTCGCTGGTGTCCGCAATCACGTCAATCGGCTTGAGCAGCTCTTGCAGCTTTTTCGCCAGTTCAGGCGAGCCGGGTGCCGGGTAACGCTGGTCAAACAGCGCCTGCGGGAAGTTGCCGAAGTCGTGAATGGTGCGCGGGTGCTCCATCGCGGTCACCGCCGTACCACGGGTAAACCAGTGGGCGGAGACGGCAACAATGGCTTTCGGGCGCGGCAATGTCTCGCCCAGCGTTTGCCATGCGCGGGTAAATTCGTTGTCTTCAAGCACGTTCATCGGGCTACCGTGACCTAAAAACAGTGCTGGCATACGAGGGGAAGTCATAACGTTTTCCTTGGCTCTGAGTGAATGAGGAGCAGAAACAGTTCTGCACGATGAAAATACGTTACTCTTTTTCTTTCACCCACACAGCCGGATAACTATGATGAAGTTGTTCAAAAAAGTTGAATTAATATTTCGCACCTTTTTGACCTTCGGGACGGGCTTTCTAATACACTTAGCCAGCTATCTATCAATTTCGTCTTTGTATTACCGAAATTATGCTTTAGGCACAAAAAAGGCCGCATAAGCGGCCTTTTTCGATGCACAAACAAAAACCCCGTTAGCTGGCTTTCTGCGTCTGCGACTGACGGTACGCCACTAAATCTTCAATGGTCAGTACCGGCATATTGTGTTTCTTGGCGAAGACAATCGCTTCTGGCGCGTGCGCCATGCTGCCATCATCATTGGTCAGTTCGCACAGCACGCCGAATGGCTTCAGACCGGCCAGTTTGACCAAATCAATAGAAGCTTCAGTGTGGCCGCCGCGAGTCAGCACGCCACCCGCCTGCGCGCGCAGAGGGAAGATATGCCCCGGGCGGTTCAGGTCAGAAGGCTTAGCGCCCTCTTTGATAGCAGTGCGAATGGTGGTGATGCGGTCAGCGGCAGAAACACCGGTGGTGACGCCTTCGGCCGCTTCAATTGTCACGGTGAATGGCGTTTGGTACGCGCTGGAGTTGGTCTCAACCATCATTGGCAAATCGAGCTTTTTGCGGCTCTCTTCGGTCATGGTGAGGCAGACAATTCCGCTGCCGTGGCGAATAGTCAGCGCCATCTGCTCAACGGTCATGTTTTCAGCTGCAAAAATTAAATCGCCTTCGTTTTCACGATCTTCGTCATCCAGCACCATCACACCACGGCCATTGCGCAGTGCTTCTAGAGCCTGCTCAACGCGCTGAGTCGGTGTACCAAATTCGGAAAGTAGGGTCTGATTCATGGTAAAAATAACCTCATAAACTGTATGTAATATACATGGATTACCAGAATCAGGGCGTCTTGAGGAGTTCACTGTAGCCCAGCGATGCCGTGCAACAGTGTGAAAAAATAACGCAGCAGGCAATTTTTTGCCTGGCTTGAACCGTTACTCTCTCCCATCCGGACTATAACCGTCGGCTCCGGGATCTAACCGGATCTGCTGACCTCAAACTGCAAAGTTTGAGCGCTCGCGGGCTCCCACTATGGCAGAAATGCGTTCCGCCAAAGAAGATGTGGTTTACCGCCGGTGGGGACTTTCACCCCGCCCTGAGAATAAGCAGTTCAACTATAACGCCAATAAAAGGTCTCGGCAACGTGTCGAATAGCCGAATAATGCCATCGCGAAGGTTTATAGAAAGGGTATCTAGGATTACACTAGGAGAAAGCTGCTAATTCGAGACAAGGGAAAAACCATGATCGACCCGAAAAAAATTGAACAAATCGCTCGTCAGGTTCACGAGTCAATGCCGAAAGGTATCCGTGAGTTTGGTGAAGATGCAGAAAAGAAAATTCGCCAAGTATTGCAGGCGCAGTTTAGCCGCATGGATCTGGTCAATCGCGAAGAGTTCGACGTGCAGACTCAGGTTCTGCTGCGCACCCGCGAGAAGCTGGTTGCTCTGGAGCAGCGCCTGACCGAGTTGGAAGCGAAATTAGCGACCGAGCAGAAGCCAGAAGCCTAATTCCCGGCGACCGGCCTTGCATAAAAAAACCACGCTCATGAGCGTGGTTTTTTATTATCTGTCGGCAGAGGTTAGCGACAGTCAGTCTTGGCTTTTAATCTGGTTGATGATGCCCGTGGTGGACAAGCCATCTTCGAAGTTCAACACGCGAACTTCGCCGCCGTTAGCCCAAACTTCTTTGCTGCCCGCGATCTGCTCTGGCTTGTAATCGCCGCCTTTCACCAGCAGGTCTGGCAGAATTCCGGCGATCAGGCGCTGCGGCGTGTCTTCTTCGAAGGCCACCACCCAGTCAACCGCACCCAGCGCGCCAAGCACAATCATGCGATTTTGCAGAGCATTGACCGGGCGAGTTTCGCCTTTCAAACGCTTGGTAGAAGCATCGCTGTTCACCGCTACAATCAGACGATCGCCGAGCTTACGCGCATTGGCTAAGTAAGAAACGTGGCCCGCGTGCAAGATGTCGAAAATGCCGTTGGTCATCACCACTTTCTCGCCGCGCTGACGCGCCAGCGCTACGGCCTCTTTCAGCCCAGCTTCGGTCATCACGCCAAAGCCCACTTCTGAACGCCCGCCAATCGCATCTTCCAACTCGACCGGAGAAACGGTTGAAGTCCCCAGCTTACCAACAACTACGCCTGCGGCGGCGTTAGCTAAGAAGCAGGACTCTTCCAGCGAGTTCCCGGCAGCCAAAGCGGCGGCCAGAACGCCGATCACCGTGTCACCGGCACCGGTCACGTCGTAGACTTCTTGAGCCTGAGTCGGCAGGTGCAGCGGCTCTTTGCCCGGTTGCAGCAGGGTCATGCCGTGCTCGGAGCGGGTTACCAGCAGGGCTGACAGCTCGAAGTCAGATACCAGCTTCATGCCGCGCTCGACGATTTCAGCTTCGTCTTTGCAGCGACCAACCACGGCTTCGAATTCAGACAGGTTAGGCGTCAGCAGGGTCGCGCCGCGATAACGCTCGAAATCCGATCCTTTTGGATCGATAAGCACCGGAACGCCGGCCTTCTTCGCCAACTGGATCATCGGCTGCACGTCTTTCAGTGCGCCTTTGGCGTAATCTGACAGCACCAGCGCGCCAGTTTTTGGCAGCGCTTGTTCGATCTTCTCCAGCATCGGATTGAGATCAACACCGTCAAAACCTTCTTCGAAATCGAGGCGGATAAGCTGCTGGTTGCGAGACAGCACTCGCAGTTTGGTGATCGTCGGGTGGGTTGCTAACGCCACGAAATCACAATGAACGTTAACATTGTCCAAGTGCTGATTCAGAGCACGAGCAGCATCATCGATCCCCGTCAGACCTATCAAACGAGATCCCGCGCCGAGTGACGCAATGTTCATCGCCACGTTAGCAGCACCGCCAGGGCGCTCCTCGATGGTGGTGACTTTCACGACCGGCACCGGCGCTTCTGGTGAAATACGGTTAGTCGGACCATACCAATAGCGGTCCAACATGACGTCGCCCACGACCAGTACGCCGGCACGGTGAAAATCAGGTAAAGTCACTTTCATCCCTTGCTCCAAAAACAGATACAACCTGACATAAAAATAGTGCGCCGGATAATATCACAAGCGCTCATACCGCGAAAAAAAGCTTGGACGCGGCGATTAACTGAGCCAGCCTTGCCAGCTCGCCAAAATTTGCTCGCGTTCAGTCGTAAAGCTATCGACAGCAACTTTGCCACTATGTTCCTGTAAAGCCAGATGATGGATTTCATCACGCAGCGTGACATAGGCGTGTTTTAGCCGCCGCGACTCATCCTCTGACATGATGTCGTATTGCGCCATCAGTTCGAAAATTCGCACGTTATCAGACCACTTGGTCAGGCCCGGCTCATCGTGGGCATAGCGCAGTACCAGATATTGTGCGATGAATTCAATGTCCGTGATACCACCCGGATCAGCTTTCAGGTCGAAGGTATTGCCTTTTTTGCTGCCAAGATGAGCATGCATCTTCTCGCGCATCTCGCGCACTTCTTTGCGCAAGGTGTCGGCATCACGCTGGCGGCACAAAATCTCACGGCGCGTGGTATTAAACTGGCGTGTCAGCTGCGGGTCGCCGTAGACCACGCGGGCGCGAACCAGCGCCTGATGCTCCCAAGTCCAGGCTTCGTTTTGCTGATAATCAGCAAAGGCTTCAATGGTGCTGACCAGCATTCCCGCCGCGCCGGATGGGCGCAGGCGTGCATCCACTTCATACAGAATGCCGGACGAAGTGCGGGTGCTGAACAGGTGCATAATGCGCTGGGCCAGCCGCAGGTAGAACTGGCGGCCGTCAATGCTGCGCTCGCCTTCGGTCATGACGTCCGGCGCGCAGTCGAGCAGGAAAACCAAATCCAGATCCGAGCTATAACCCAGCTCCCAACCGCCCAGCTTGCCATAACCCACCACGGCAAAACCGCGCCCTTCGCGGCTACGCAGGTGCGAAGGTTCGCCATAGCGCGTCACCATCTGCTCCCAAGCTTGCTGGATCACCGCTTCAAGAATGGCTTCGGCCAGATAGGTCAAATGGTCGCTAACCTTCATCACCGGCAGCGCGCCCGAGATATCCCCGGCGGCGATGCGCAGGTGCTGGGCCTGCTTAAACTGGCGCAGTGCTTCCAGCTGCTGCTCTTCGTCATCGGCAGGCACGCGCAGCAGATATTGGCGCAGCTCGTCGCGATAAGCATCTGGCGCAATCGGCTGGTAAAGGGTGCGCGGGTCGAGCAGCTCGTCGAGCAAAATCGGGTGGCGAGCCAGCTGGTTGGCGACCATCGGCGATGCCGCGCACAGGCGCACCAGCTGCTTTAGCGCGCCCGGATACTCCACCAGCAGTTCTATGTAAGTGGTTCGCGTGACGATATTGAGCAGCAGCAGGGTTAAGCGTTGCAGGGTAATATCGGCATTTTTGTAGCCACACACCTGCGCCAGCAGGTTCGGCATCAGCTGATCCAACTGGTCACGGCCGCGTGGCCCGATGGTGCGTTTATCCACGTCACGGCGGAATTCGGCGATTTGCCGCAGCAGCTGCCCTTGGGCTTCCGGCGCGAGTTGCGGCACCAAATGAGCGATATCATCGTGCTCAAGCGCATCAATCCACAGGCTGCTGAACTCGGCGTGCTGCGGATCTTCGCCGATGTCCGGCGTGTCATCACCAATCAAATCATCAAACACGGCGCGCACTGCCAGCATGTGGGCATTCAGGGCGTCGAGCAGCGTTGGCCAGTTAGGGAAGTCCATCCCCCATGCCAGACGCGCCTGATTGAGGTCGTCGGATGGCAGAGTTTGAGTCTGTTCGTCAGCAATCGCCTGCAACAGGTTTTCGAGGCGACGCAGGAACAGATAGCTTTCACGCAGCTGCGACACCTGCACGGCGGGCAGCAGCTCCAGCTCTTGCACCGCCTGCAAGGTCGGCAATAGAGAGCGCTGCTGTAAAGAGGGCTCGCGG
The DNA here is from genome assembly GCF_000735345.1 of Ewingella americana ATCC 33852. Lineage (GTDB taxonomy): Bacteria > Pseudomonadota > Gammaproteobacteria > Enterobacterales > Enterobacteriaceae > Ewingella > Ewingella americana. The sequence continues at coordinate 336,079 of NZ_JMPJ01000065.1, forward strand.
CCGCCGCGGATCAGCTGGAAAACTTGCGCGATAAACTCGATTTCGCGAATGCCGCCCGCGCCCAGCTTGATGTTGTCCTTCAGGCCACGGCGACGCACTTCGCGGGCAATCATGCCTTTCATATTGCGCAGGGACTGAATCACGCTGAAGTCGATATAGCGGCGGAAAACGAACGGCATCAGCATCTTACGCAGTTCCTGACTGCTGCTGTCCTCGGCGCCGCCCATCAGTCGCGCTTTGACCATCGCGTAGCGTTCCCAGTCGCGCCCCTGCTCCTGATAATAGTCTTCCAACGCCGGGAAGCTCATCACCAGCGGGCCGCTGTCGCCAAACGGCCGCAGGCGCATATCCACGCGATAGACAAAACCATCAATGGTTGGCTGATCCAAGGCTTTAATCAGCCGCTGGCCGAGGCGGGTGAAGAACTGCGCGTTATCCAGCTCGCGGCGTCCGCCTTTGGTTTGACCATTCTCGGGGTAAGCAAAAATCAGGTCGATATCCGAGGAGAAGTTCAGCTCGCCGCCGCCCAGCTTGCCCATGCCGAGAATTAACAGCTTTTGCGGCACTCCTTCGGCATTCATCGGGGTTCCAAATTCGCGGCAGCAGGCGTCGTAGAGCCATTCGCGGGCGCTGACAATCAGGGTTTCCGCTAACTCGCTAAGCTGAAGCAGTGTCTCTTCGCACTGGCTGGTGAGCATGGCCTGTGACCACGCGATGCGAGTCAACATTCGCTTGCGGAACAGGCGCAGCGCTTTCATCAGCCCGGCTTCATCACTGACCTGCGCCAGCGCCTCGGCTAGCCAGCCGCGATAGCTTTGCCACTCCTGCGCGTGCGGCGGATGTTGCACAATCTCATGCCACCAGTCTGGAAATGCCAGCAGGTTTTCACTGATAAAATCACTGCTCGCGGCCACCGCCAGCGTGCTTTCATCAAGCTCTGGTAAGGACGCGGCGTGCTCCTGACAACGAATAACGAAGTTGTCAGCCTGACTTTGCAAAACAGAAGGGAGTGGCAACATGAGATCAGGTTCCTTTCGCAAAAAAGCCTGAGTCAGACTCAGGCCACTTGTTCAATTAAACTTCACCATAACCAAAACGCGGGTTCTTATTTGACTTTGCCGTTGAGCCAGAAGGCGTCCATCATCACGGCGTGCTGGCGGGCGGAATCTTCCCACGCATGCTGTTGCTGGATGATCGCCTGCTGCAATTCAAGCCAGCCATTGATGTATGGGCTGTACTCTTCGTGAGAGTAAGCGCCCGCTAACATATGGAAAGAGATAATCTGGCGTTTCAGGCGAGCCAGTTGGTCGCGGAAGCCATCTTCGTCCAGCGGCTGGCCGAATGCCTCTTTTAAATCTGCGGCGGTGCGGCCCAGCATGATATCTGCGAAACGTTTGAAGGAGCCATCGAGCTTTTTCTGTGCTTTCTCATCAATGAAAGGTTTCCACTGCTGAGTTGCCAACCATGAAGTAAGTGCTAACTTACATTTCAGATAGGCTGGGCTGTAACACACAGCCTGCGCGTCTGCGCCCTTCTGCTCTAGCGCGGGCAGTAAGTCAGTCAGCAAGGCACGCAGTTCAGTCGAGGCTTTACGTGGGATCAGGCCGCCGAACAGCACCAGCGTCTGGCGCACGGCTTCAACCGCTTGCAGCACGCTCAGGCGCACGGCCTTGTCACCGCGCACCCACAGCTCTTCGTGGTACTGCCACTGGTCCAGCGCGAGAGCCAAAATGCCCTCCATCGCCTGCTCTACCGTGGCTTTCGGCGCGGCTTTAAATACTGGCAGCGGGCGCGATTCGCGCACCGGATTGCCTTTCGCCAAGTGGTAACCCCGGGCAGCTTTACTCAACCCGCCCTGACGCAGGCCGCCGTTTTGACCAATCAACGCCGCGAGAGCCAGCAGGTCCGCGGTGTTGCCGCTTTTCAGCTCCAGCTCAATTTCAGCCAAAGGTTCGGACAGCTCGCCAGCCACCACTTCACCCTGATCCAGACCAAGCTCAATCTCGCTTTGCTGGTAAGTGATCACCCACTTCTCACGCATGAAATTGGTGGAAAACAGCGGCAGCAGCGCCTTCTGCAGCGCGGCGACTTTGCAGCCTTCCGGCCAGATTTCTTTCGGGAAAGCGCTGAGTTTCAAGGTCGGCTTCTTCAGCTCAACATTGTATTCCGGGCGCTGATGCAAGCCCCCTACCACGCTACCGGCGGTTTTGATGGTCATCTCATATTGGTCGTCAAAACCGCGAATACGCAGGCCCATATCGTGGCTGCGCATCCAGTTATCAGCGGTTTCGTAATAGATGTTGGTCAGCTTCTGTGGAGCAGAATGTTCGCTGGAAAATTGCGCCAATTGCTCCGGTAATTCGGCGATAGCCGCGGCAGTGGCGATAAACTTTAATTCTATTTCTACGGTCATAGTGATCTTCACACCGAGTTCTGGATGTCAAAAGGCTGTCATAAAGCCGACAAAAGGAGTTAGCGATAAGTCGCAATTCTAACACAGGGTCTGGCCGCAAGCCGCATGCAACGGGATAGTAAGATAGTTCCCATTCCTGTTTATACGTTGCGTAGTCAAACTGTTGCCCTTAGTATCAAACCCTCATAACGTCGGTTCCTACATCGCGTTCCATAAATTCACAAAGAAACGATGAAATAATGCAGAAACTCCGCCTAATTGGTCTCGCTGTGCTTAGTTTAAGCATCACTTGGGGCGCTCACGCCGATGAAAAGCGCTACATTTCCGACGATCTGATCACTTATATCCACAGTGGTCCGGGTAATCAATATCGTATCGTTGGCACCCTGAATGCCGGTGATGAAGTCACCCTGCGCAGCGTCAACGACAGCACTAAATACGGCGAAATCATTGACTCTAAAGGTAAAACCGCCTGGATCCCGCTGGACCAGTTGAGCAATGTGCCAAGCATCCGCACCCGCGTTCCTGACTTGGAACAGCAGGTGAAAACGCTGACTGACAAGCTGACCAACATTGATTCCAGCTGGAACCAGCGCACGGCTGAAATGCAGCAGAAAGTCTCTTCGAGCGACGGCATCATCAATGGCCTGAAGAAAGAGAATCAGGACCTGAAAAATCAGCTGATTGTGGCGCAGAAGAAAGTGAGCGCAGTGAATGTTCAGCTTGACGACAAGCAGCGTACTATCATTTTACAATGGTTCATGTATGGCGGCGGCGTCGCCGGTGTTGGCCTGCTGTTGGGCTTAATCCTGCCGCATCTGGTGCCTCGCCGTAAGAAAAATGATCGCTGGATGAGCTGAGTCACATAATGGAAATCTATCTGGTCGGCGGCGCAGTCCGAGACAGTTTATTAAATCTGCCGGTTACCGAGCACGACTGGGTAGTGGTTGGCGCCACGCCAGAATATATGCTTGCTGAAGGATATCAGCAGGTTGGCAAGGACTTCCCCGTGTTCTTGCATCCGGTGACTCACGACGAATATGCGCTAGCTCGTACTGAAAGAAAATCTGGCAGCGGCTACAACGGTTTTACCTGTTACGCCGCGCCGGATGTCACCTTAGAGCAGGATTTGATGCGTCGCGACCTGACCATCAACGCCATCGCCAAGAGCGCCGAAGGTGAACTGTTCGACCCTTACCACGGCCAGCGCGATATCGAAAATCGCCTGCTGCGCCACGTTTCTGATGCCTTTGGTGAAGACCCGCTGCGCGTGCTGCGCGTGGCGAGATTTGCCGCGCGCTTCGCCCATCTCGGTTTTAGCGTCGCGCCAGAAACTCAGCAACTCATGCAGCAAATGGCCAGTTCCGGCGAGCTTGAAGCCCTGACGGCCGAGCGCGTGTGGAAAGAGACCGAAAAGGCGCTGCAAACGCAGGACCCGCAGGTCTTCTTCCAAGTGCTGCGTGACTGTGGCGCGCTGAAGGTGCTGTTCCCAGAGGTTGACGCGCTGTTTGGCGTGCCCGCGCCGGAGAAATGGCATCCAGAAATCGATACCGGCATTCACACCCTGATGACCCTGAAAATTGCCGCAGAGCTGACGCCGGATGTGGATATTCGCTTCTCCGCACTCTGCCATGACTTGGGTAAAGGGCTGACCAATCCGGAATATTGGCCGCATCACCACGGCCACGGCCCGGCGGGCGTCAAACTGGTGGAAAATGTCTGCCAGCGGCTAAGAGTGCCAACCCATATTCGCGATCTGGCGAAGCTGGTCGCGGAATTCCATGACCTGATCCACACGGTCAATAAACTGCGTCCGGAAACCCTTGTTAAGCTGTTCGACACTATTGATGTTTGGCGCAAGCCGCAGCGGCTCGAACAGATGATTTTCACCAGCGAGGCTGATGCTCGCGGGCGAACCGGCTTTGAGCAGAACCCTTATCCTCAGGGCGATTACCTGCGCGGGGCCTATGCTGCGGCGCTCACCGTGTCGATTAAAGACATTGTAGATTCAGGTTTGCAGGGGTTGGAAATCAAAGAAGAGCTGAAGAAACAGCGTATTCGCGCCATCGCCGACTGGAAAGCGCTGCAAGATCCTGCCGAATAACTTCCCGCGTTCAAACATCAAACAGCAGGCGCAATGGCACCTGCTGTTTGCATTTTTACGCTATAAATATCGTGTAGGCGACGAAAGCCACCACAAAGCGGTAGATGGCGAAAGGAATAAACGAGAAGCGTTTGATAACCGACAGGAAGGTTTTAATCGCGATTAGCGCCACCAAGAAGGCCACCACAAACCCGGTCGCGAACATCGGCAAATCTGCCATGCTCAGGAAAGTGTAGCTCTTATAGAGGTCCAGTACGGTAGCGCCCAGCATCATCGGCACGGCCAGCAGGAAAGAGAATTCAGAGGCTGCGTACCGGCTCACTCCACTCAGCATGCCGCCACCAATGGTCGCCCCCGAGCGCGAGAACCCCGGCCACAGCGCTAAACACTGGCAGACACCAATCATCAGCGCCTGACGGTAAGTCATATCATCCACGCCTTCGGCACGCGGCTTCTTCGGCTTGAGCAGCTCTGCGGCTATCAGCCACACACCACCAACCACCAACGCATAAATGACGTTTTTCGGCTCAAACAGGGCTTTGATCTGCGAGTGGAAAATCAAGCCAATCACCGTGGCGGGCAGCATGCCCAGTATGATGTGGCCCAGATTCAGTCGCCCGGTACCCGTCCCTTCGTGAACCGGCGGCTTGCCAAAATGGATGCCAATCATGCCAAACAGTCGACGCCAGAACATCACCACCACCGCCATGATTGAACCCAGCTGGATAATGACTTCAAATGATTTTGCTGTATCGCCGGTAAAACCTAATAGGTTGCCGACGATGATCATATGTCCGGTTGAAGAGACCGGTAAAAATTCTGTTAACCCTTCGACAACACCCAAAATTGCTGCGACCAGCAATGAATGACTTTCAACGACCATTTAATATCCAACTTATTACAGAGGGTGGAATAGCGATATCGGAATAAATATCGCTGAAATAAGAATGCCTTTAAACGCCTTATTTCTAGCGCTTTTTTATGACAAAAATTCGCGCGATGAGTTGCAGGCGTTGATATTTAATTCGGAAATTTAGCCACGCACGCCGCGTTCAATGATAACCCCGACGTTGGTGGCTTCTGCCACAGCGCCCGGCTTGCTTAGCTTGATGCGTACCCACGGCGAGTTGAAGCGAGATAATAATAGGCTGGCGACCTCTTCCGCGACGCGCTCGACCAGCGCGAAATTCTGCGTTGAGACGTGCTGAATGACCACTTCGCTGACATCGGCGTAGCTCAGGCAGTCATTAACATCGTCGCTGGCAGCGGCTTGGCGGTTGTCCCACGCCATTTCGATATCGAACACTAGCTTCTGCTTTATGGTCTGTTCCCAGTCATAAGCGCCAATGGTGGTGATTACATTTAGTTGCTCAATAAATACGATATCCATCACGCGTTTCTCTGTTTTTGGGTCAGCCGGATACCACTTCCGGCGGAAAATGCGTATTATCCATGGATGTTGCGATTAAAACGACCCCTATTAGACGGAACTGCGTTATGAGTGCTACCGCGCTTGGCATGATTATTTTCGCCTATCTCTGCGGCTCGATTTCCAGTGCAATTCTGGTCTGTCGGGTAGCGGGATTACCCGATCCACGCACACAGGGTTCCGGCAATCCGGGTGCCACTAACGTTCTGCGAATTGGTGGTCGCGCCGCCGCCGCGTCAGTGCTGATTTTCGATGTATTAAAAGGCATGCTGCCGGTCTGGCTGGCTTACCGTTTCGACGTCTCCCCGGTTTATCTTGGCCTTACCGCCATCGCCGCCTGCCTCGGCCACATCTACCCGGTGTTTTTCCGTTTCCAAGGTGGCAAAGGGGTCGCGACCGCCTTTGGTGCTATCGCGCCCATCGGCTTTGACCTGACGGGCTTGATGGCGGGCACTTGGCTGCTCACCGTGCTACTGAGCGGCTATTCGTCATTAGGCGCTATCGTCAGCGCGCTGATTGCTCCTTTCTATGTCTGGTGGTTCAAGCCCCAGTTCACCTTCCCGGTCGCCATGCTTTCGTGCCTGATTCTGTTGCGTCACCACGACAACATCCAACGCCTGTGGCGAGGGCAAGAGAGTAAAATCTGGGATAAGCTGAAGCAGAAACGCGCAGCTAAAAAAGCCGCGCAAGAAGCCGCCAAGCAAGCTGAAAAAGACCAATAAACTCAGATTTCGGACACAAAAAAACGACCTCAAGGGTCGTTTTTTTATTGCCGCAGCCATTCAAATCATAGCCTGACTGAATGGCTGCGAGGCAAGGCGCAAGAAGGGGAGAAAGCGCAGCATACATAAGTATGTGAGCATTTCGAGCCGCCGCAGCAACACAGCCGCAGCCCCATTCAGACTGGCGGCAACTCAGCCAAAGGCCAGCGCGGACGCACAGACACGCTCAGATCCTGCGTCGCACCGGTCTGCAAACGCACCATGCCCGCATAGGCAATCATCGCACCGTTATCGGTGCAGAATTCAGGGCGCGCGTAAAACACTTCACCACCGCGCTTGGTCATCATCTCACCTAGCTTGGCGCGCAGCGTGCGGTTGGCACTCACCCCTCCAGCCATAACCAAACGTTTGAAGCCGGTCTGCTCCAGCGCGCGCTTACATTTAATAGCTAGCGTATCCACCACGGCATCTTCAAAGGCTCGGGCGATGTCGGCGTGAGTTTGTGGCGAATCATCATTAGCGCGGACGGTGTTTGCTGCAAAGGTCTTCAAACCTGAGAAACTAAAATCCAGCCCCGGACGGTCAGTCATCGGGCGCGGGAAGGTAAAGCGCCCCTCTGTCCCCTGCTGCGCCATCTTCGACAGCATCGGGCCGCCGGGATAGTCCAGACCCAGCAATTTCGCTGTCTTGTCGAATGCTTCGCCAGCGGCGTCATCGATAGACTCACCCAGCAGCTCATATTTACCGATGCCGGTGACGCTAATTAATTGGGTGTGGCCGCCGGAAACCAGCAAGGCAACAAAGGGGAAATCTGGCGGATTGTCTTCTAGCATAGGCGCCAGAAGGTGGCCTTCCATATGATGGACCGGCACGGCGGGCACATCCCAGGCGAAGGCCAGAGAGCGACCGATGGTTGCGCCCACTAATAGCGCGCCAACCAGACCCGGACCGGCGGTATAAGCCACGCCGTCGATGTCTTTGGCGGTCAGCCCGGCTTCTTTCAGGGCTTCCTGAATAAGAGGAATAGTTTTGCGCACGTGGTCACGCGACGCCAGTTCAGGCACCACGCCGCCGTAGTCGGCATGCAGTTTTACCTGACTATACAATTGGTTGGCTAATAAGCCCGCTTCGCTGTCATAGATAGCGATGCCGGTTTCATCGCAGGACGTTTCTATACCAAGTACTCGCATCACCTTTTCCATCTCATTCTCGCGCTAACTCGCGGCGCGCAGTTTAGCACACAACACCGCGTCAGCGCTGCTTCTCAGAAGCAAATCCGCTGCTTTTGCCAATTAATGTCGAGCAATTTGAGTTGATTGGTATATAATCGCCGGCCGACGCAAAAGCGAGCGCACTTTTGGAAATAGATGGGTTGGAAGGCGCTGCTTCAATTTGCCGTTATGCTTTACAACGCAGCGCAAGTTGGAGTAAAATTCCGCACCATTTTGAAATGTGCTGGTACAAACCAGCAAACAAACCGATTTTATCGAGGTGAGAGGCACATGCCTGTAATTAAAGTACGTGAAAACGAGCCGTTCGACGTAGCTCTGCGTCGCTTCAAACGTTCCTGCGAAAAAGCGGGTGTTCTGGCAGAAGTTCGTCGTCGTGAGTTCTATGAAAAACCGACTACCGAACGTAAACGCGCTAAAGCATCTGCAGTAAAACGCCACGCCAAGAAACTGGCTCGCGAAAACGCACGCCGCACTCGTCTGTATTAATCTTCGGGGGCAACCCCACCGTGTATTTGCTCTCGCAAAAGCACACAGATCGATGAGTAGTTGCATACGCATGCCGTGCTTTCCGAAAGGAATGCGCGGCTTGTTCTCGTTTATAGGCTAGTGAGTAAGGGGCTTATGGCTGGGAGAATTCCACGCGTATTTATCAATGACTTACTGGCTCGTGTCGACATCGTGGACCTTATCGATGCTCGCGTAAAGCTGAAGAAACAGGGTAAGAATTACCACGCGTGCTGCCCTTTCCACCATGAGAAAACACCCTCATTTACCGTAAACGGCGATAAGCAGTTTTATCACTGTTTCGGCTGTGGAGCCCACGGCAATGCCGTCGACTTCCTGATGAACTACGACAGGCTTGAGTTTGTCGAAAGTATCGAGGAATTGGCGACAATGCAGGGTTTGGAAGTGCCGTATGAAGCGGGCACCGGTCCAAGCCAGATGGAGCGCCATCAGCGTCAAAGCCTCTACCAGTTGATGGAGCCGCTCGCCGACTTCTATCAGCAATCACTTAAACAACCCGTTGGCGCACCTGCCAGAGAATACCTTTCTCAGCGCGGATTAAGTGAAGATGTTATCGCACACTTTGCCATAGGTTTCGCGCCTCCTGGCTGGGACAACGCCTTCAAGCGTTTTGGCAAAAATGCCGATGACAAAGCCTCATTAATTGATGCGGGTATGTTGGTCACCAATGACAACGGACGCAGTTATGACCGTTTTCGCGAACGCGTCATGTTTCCCATCCGCGATAAGCGCGGCCGGGTTATTGCGTTTGGTGGCAGGGTATTGGGTGAGGGTACGCCGAAATATCTTAACTCCCCCGAAACCGAGATTTTCCATAAAGGCCGCCAGCTGTATGGCCTTTATGAAGCGCAGCTGAAACATCCGACACCTTTACGCTTATTGGTTGTCGAAGGCTATATGGACGTCGTGGCACTGGCGCAGTTTGGCATCGATTATGCCGTTGCATCACTGGGCACCTCGACCACCGCCGACCACATTCAGCTGATGTTCCGCGCCACGGATAACGTGGTGTGTTGCTATGACGGCGACAGAGCCGGTCGCGAAGCAGCATGGCGCGCGCTAGAAACGGCGCTGCCCTATTTGAGCGACGGCCGCCAGTTACGCTTTATGTTTTTACCCGACGGCGAAGATCCAGACACGCTGGTACGTAAAGAAGGTAAAGAAGCCTTCGAACAACGGATGGAGCAGGCGCTGCCGCTCTCAACCTTCTTGTTTGAATCGCTGATGCCGCAGGTCGATTTGAGCAGCCCCGACGGGCGCACCAAATTGAGCATGCTGGCGCTGCCTTTGATTCGCCAAGTCCCCGGCGAGACGCTGCGCATGTATTTGCGCCAGCAGCTAGGCAATAAGCTCGGTATTTTGGACGACAGCCAGCTCGAAAAACTGGTTCCTAAGCAGGTCGACAGTGGCAATACCTATCAGGCGCCCCAGCTAAAACGCACAACCATGCGTATACTTATAGGGTTACTGGTACAAAATCCACAACTGGCTACACTTATACCCTCGTTACAAGGATTGGAGCGAGCGAAGCAACCGGGACTGGATCTGTTTAGCGAGTTAGTAACCACTTGCTTAGCCCAGCCGGGCCTGACTACCGGCCAGTTGCTTGAGTTGTACCGAGACAATAAGTTCTACCAGCAGCTTGAAACTCTGGCTACATGGAACCATATGATCGTTGAGGATATGGTCGAAGAAGAGTTTCGCGCCACGCTGGCCAGCCTCTATGACTCGATCTTAGAGCAGCGGCTTGAAGAATTAATCGCTAAAGCCAGAACCCACGGGCTCAGCCCGGAAGAACGCGCCGAAGTTAGCTCGTTAAATCAGGTTTTAGCGAAGAAAAATTGAACGGCTTAAGTGCCGATATATAGTGGGACAGAGTCCCGCACGATGCCGCCATCGCGGGCCGCGGCAACAAGTAAACGCCCCGATACCCTAACGGGTAAACGTTATTGTTGGCGGTTTCGCTGACCAACACCAACCCAAATACTCTGAAGTGTGGATACCGTCTTATGGAGCAAAACCCGCAGTCACAGCTTAAGCTACTTGTCACCCGTGGTAAGGAGCAAGGCTATCTGACCTATGCTGAGGTCAATGACCATCTGCCGGAAGATATCGTCGACTCCGACCAGATCGAAGACATCATCCAGATGATTAACGACATGGGCATCCAGGTTCTTGAAGAAGCTCCTGACGCCGATGACTTAATGCTGGCCGAAAACCGTCCTGATACTGACGAAGATGCAGCCGAAGCTGCTGCTCAGGTGCTTTCCAGCGTTGAATCTGAAATTGGACGTACCACTGACCCAGTGCGCATGTACATGCGTGAAATGGGTACCGTTGAGCTGTTGACCCGTGAAGGCGAAATCGACATCGCTAAGCGTATCGAAGACGGTATCAACCAGGTCCAGTGCTCCGTTGCAGAATACCCAGAAGCCATCACTTACCTGCTCGAGCAGTACGATCGCGTTGAAGCGGGCGAAGCGCGTCTGTCTGATCTGATCACCGGTTTTGTTGATCCGAACGCAGAAGAAGAGATCGCGCCGACTGCCACTCACGTTGGTTCTGAACTGACGACTGAAGAGCAAAACGACGACGACGAAGACGAAGATGAAGACGACGACGCTGAAGACGACAACAGCATCGACCCAGAGCTGGCGCGCCAGAAGTTCACCGAGCTGCGTGAGCAGCACGAAGCCACTCGTGACGTCATCAAGAAAAACGGCCGTAACCACAAAAGCGCCGCAGAAGAAATTCTGAAACTGTCCGACGTCTTCAAACAGTTCCGTTTAGTACCAAAACAGTTCGACTTCCTGGTTAACAGCATGCGTTCCATGATGGATCGCGTCCGTGCTCAGGAACGTTTCATCATGAAAGTCTGTGTTGAACAGTGCAAAATGCCGAAGAAAAACTTCGTCAACCTGTTCGCCGGCAACGAAACCAGCCAAACTTGGTTTGATGCCGCTCTGGCTATGGGTAAACCATGGTCTGAGAAGCTGAAAGAAGTGACTGAAGAAGTTCAACGCGGCCTGATGAAACTGCGTCAAATCGAAGAAGAAACCGGCCTGACTATCGAGCAGGTTAAAGATATCAACCGTCGCATGTCCATCGGCGAAGCAAAAGCGCGCCGTGCGAAGAAAGAGATGGTTGAAGCAAACTTACGTTTGGTTATTTCTATCGCCAAGAAATACACCAACCGCGGTCTGCAATTCCTTGACCTGATTCAGGAAGGTAACATCGGCCTGATGAAAGCCGTTGATAAGTTTGAATATCGCCGTGGTTATAAGTTCTCAACTTATGCGACTTGGTGGATCCGTCAGGCTATCACCCGCTCCATCGCCGACCAGGCGCGTACCATCCGTATTCCGGTGCATATGATTGAGACTATCAACAAACTCAACCGTATTTCACGCCAGATGCTGCAAGAGATGGGCCGCGAGCCGACGCCGGAAGAGTTGGCTGAACGCATGCTGATGCCGGAAGACAAAATCCGTAAAGTGCTGAAAATCGCTAAAGAACCTATCTCCATGGAAACGCCAATCGGCGACGATGAAGATTCGCATCTGGGTGATTTCATCGAGGATACCACCCTCGAGCTGCCACTGGATTCTGCTACTTCTGAGAGCCTGCGTTCTGCAACGCACGACGTTCTGGCCGGTCTGACCGCGCGTGAAGCTAAAGTCCTGCGTATGCGTTTCGGTATCGATATGAACACCGACCACACGCTGGAAGAAGTGGGTAAACAGTTCGACGTTACCCGCGAACGTATCCGTCAGATCGAAGCTAAGGCTCTGCGCAAACTGCGCCACCCAAGCCGTTCTGAAGTGCTGCGTAGCTTCCTCGACGACTAATCGTTAGAGTAAAGCGTCATTAAAAAGCCCCGCGATGGTGATGCCGTCGCGGGGCTTTTGCTTTTCAGCCAGCCGCAGATTATTGCGCGTTCAGCGCGTCATACAGCTCGCGGTAGGATGCCGTCAGCTCGTCCAGCGTCGCGCGATTCAATCCGCTTGGGTTCGGCAACACCCAGACTTCCGTCCTACCGATTTTTAACGCCTGACGTCCCCAGCTCACTTTGCTGATCCCAAACGCCTTACTGAACGCCTGCTTACCCAACACGGCCAGAGCACGCGGCTGATAGCGCTCAATCTTAGCCGTCAGCGCCGCCCCGCCCTCGCGCAGCTCATCGCGCACCAGCTCGGTGGCCTCCACCGTCGGACGCTCAACCAGCATGGTAATGCCACACCGGGTATCCAGCAGGTGCTGCTCCTCTTCCGGCTTCAACAAGCGTTCGGTAAAACCTGCCTGATGGATAACTTTCCAAAAGCGATTATTAGAATTAACGAAATGGAAACCGTGATGCGCAGTCGAAAGGCCGGGGTTGATCCCACAGAAAACCACGCGTAAATCCTCGGCAATAATATCGGTTATCATGATGTATCCCTAAGACGTATTTACCCGAGTTATCGCAAAAAACCGCAGCAATGACAACAGTCTACAATTGCACATAAAACGCGCATACAAACGGAACACCAGTAGACCTGTAACAGTAACTTACCGTATAATCCCGCCCCACGGCCCCTTAGCTCAGTTGGTTAGAGCACGCGACTCATAATCGCTTGGTCACTGGTTCAAGTCCAGTAGGGGCCACCAAATTTTTGCTGTGAAATCAGCATATTGAGCCACTTCTTAGGAAGTGGCTTTTTTGTTGGCTAAATATCAGTGGCGATGAAATGGCGATAGAAAATCCCTGCCTCCCGTTGGGCCATCACATACATTTAGTTTCGAATAAAACGAGACGGCTTTTCTGCCGATTTTCCGCAAGAGGGCAGCTTTCATAGTTTGAGCGAGAAAAAATTCAGCTGTAATAGGCTGGAGCAAGCCTGTTTTTGCTCCATTCTTGCGGATCGTGGCCGGGTATAAATACCGCGTTATGTTGCTCGGTGAGCTGGCGTAGCTTGCGGACAGACTGAGCCACATCAGTGGCTGACGTCATCAGGCCGGGGAGCGCCCTCTCGTGGTAATGATCCAAGGTGTAAGCTGCATCAATGGCGAGCATAAAGTTCTTACCACTCGGTAATCTGATAAGAAAAGATTGATGCCCCGGTGAATGCCCCGGCGTGAAAATACACTCTAACGTGCCATCGCCATAAAGGTCATAGCTATCATCTGAAGGCCCGTTAAGAAAAAACCAATTAAGTTCAGGGCGATCGTAATCTTTTCGACAATAGGCTCCAGCTGTAAACCAATCCGGCGTAAAGGCATATTCATACTCTCGCCTTTGCACTACATAAGTGGCATGCGGGAAGCGACCAATCGCGCCAGTATGATCGGAATGCAAATGGGACAGCAGCACATAGCGGATATCCTCCGGCGCAATGCCAACGCTTTTAAGCTGCGCTAAGCATCCCTGTTTTTCTGACATCACCGGCTTAAACTGCTCTACAGCATTCCCCCAATATGCATAGGGGTCTGGCAAACCTTCAACAGCCAGACCACCGTCGATGAGGGTATATCCATCCGGATGTGTCAGTAAGAACCAAGGGACGGGGATTTCATAACTCTCTCCCATGCCCTGATTCATCCAAATATCCTGATACTTACAATGTTGAGTTCCTGACTGGAACATAAAAAGTCTGATATCTGACATAATTAATTTCCACATTTAAATCAATTGAATATATTCCAGCGCAATGGAATATATTGCCGAATGTGGATTTTTTATCATTTCACAGAAAAACAGTAGATACCTATATCCACTTACATTTATCTGTAAAACCAATATAATCGCTAAATGGATCTCTTCTCAGCAATGCGTATTTTTATCAGGGTGGTCGAGCGGGGCAGCATGTCAGCTGCGGCCCGCGATCTTGGCATTGGGCAACCCGCAGTCAGTGAAAGAATAGAAAAACTGGAAGCCCATCTCGGCACTCGTTTGCTGAGGCGCAACACGCGCAACATGTCTCTGACGCATAGCGGCAATTTATTTTATGAGCGGAGCAAAACGGCCATTCAGGCGGCAGAACACGCTCTTTTAGTGAATGAAGAGAATCAGAGTCTGCAAGGCAAAATCCGCATTGCCGCGCCCTATTCTGCTGGCGAAAGCCTGCTGATGCCCGCGATACTTCGACTTCAGGACCAACACCCTAGCCTACAGGTTGATGTGATTTTTAACGATAATGTCATCGATCCTGTCACTGAAGGTGTGGATTTATCATTGAGGCTGGGAGATCTCTCGGAAGGTTTTTTTGTCGCACGTCCACTTGGCATTGTGCGCAGAGTGTTACTGGCTTCTCCCGCTTTGCTGGCTAAAATGGGCGATCCGCAGTCTCCTGATGAGCTGGCAGGTTATCCATTTGCTGCTGTTTCGGGCATATTTGCCAACAACCGGATTCAATTACTCAGCTCTGAAAACCAACTAATGAATGTTCCGATCGACGTTAGATTTCGGGCCACGCACTGGCGAAGCGTCTTCACATACTTATTAGCTGGGCATGCTATTGGTGTTCTGCAATACCCGGTTTGTAGAAACGAAATTGAAAAGAGTGAGTTAATACCTCTTTTAAGCCACTTTCAGCTCCCCTCTTTTAACGCCTATTTGCTTCATCCACCAACAGTCATGATGTCATATGAAACACGAATTTGTGCCTCTCTGCTGGAGGGTTATCTCAAAGATTCGCTGCTTGAGATGTCGTGAGGTTGATATTTTTTGTTTGTGGCAGATAGCGGACTTTTTGCATTCGCAACAAAGCCAGCAAAGAGAAACTCGCCTGATAAGCTTGGTCATTGTTTAAGTCAAACCAACCCCAACAGCCGATCCCGCAACCACTGCCCTACTCCCCGTAAGATGACTCGCAGCCATGTGTTAAATATCTTAGCTGAGAAAAATAGTCGTTTTCCCAACAGGATAGCTGATGTAAAAACACACCTACGGAAACTAGGCACATCTCGTTAGATCAGTTTTAAATTCGGCGTGCCAGTCTCCTCAAAATTACTTCCTTCTTGGCAACATAATCGACGTGATGCGCTTTTTTGCCCTAAAACTCCTAATTCTGATGATCATATAAACCAACACGATAAAGATAACAATGGGAAGTGTTGTCATCGCAAAAACTCCTTTATTGGGCCACACTATTCATTATTTTTTTCATTTCCTCGGGTATCTTACCTCTACCCTTTTTTAGGGCACTATTGTAAAAGGGTTTTATACCAACAGCATGTTTTGCCGTGGTGTAAAAATCTTGATATTCAAGGTCAGGATACCATGCAAGTGCCATATTCATCCAAAAATCCATAACGAATATATTTTTTCTCATCCCGCGCCCATTAAAAGCACAGAAAGCATATAGATAAGCGATATAAGCTAACTGATCTAATCTGACTCGGGATTCGGCCAGAACTTTGGGGGCCTCAATGAATAGACCTTTTATAATCTGCTGTTCTTCGCTTGAGGAAATTAAGCTGCATGCATAATCGTACTGAGATACAGCATCTCCCAACTGAATGTTCTGTTTAAGTAATCTCTCTCTTTCGAGAGCAAGCTCGGACTTCACGGATGGCTTAGTACTACGCTCAATTAAACTCTCTAAATCGCGAGATTTAATTAAAATGGCGTGTGTTGAACCCTGCTTAACTGCAATATCTAAAAATTCTCTTTCTTTATTCTCGTCAGGATGAATTGAAAGCATGCCTGCCATCCCAGGGACGTTACCGTGATAAATTTCATAGAACAGCAACGAGGCACTGGTAGTCATATTTTCGATTGCAAACCTTTCCAACACTGGTTTTATTGAAGAGGCATATCCCATTTTGCAAAGCATGAAAATGTGCAGTCTGAAAATGTAGTAATCGAAGTTCTTCTCAGCGAGCATATAATAACGTTCGAGGCTTTCACGTTGAGTGAAAAGCGAAATATTAGCTAATGTGAAGTTTGCCGCGAAAGTACTATAAAGAACATCTATCGGTGAAGTTAAATTTCGGAACTGTGTCTGTCTAGCTATGTCGTCAAAGACATGGGATTTATCATCGAATTCATAAATTTTCATAAATGAAATGAGTTGATTAAAAATCTCTTCTGATTGATAAAAGAGGAACCAAGGCGACGCTAGCTTTACAATATGATGTAACGATTGATAAACACTTTCTACCATGTCATCTTTTGCACTTTGTTTAGCCTTTGGATCTGTCTCTAAGACATGGTTACAAAAGTAAACATACTCAAGCAATGTCCGAGAAGTCTCATCCTTGGTGAGCGGAGAATTAATTAAATCTATAAAATTACTTGCTCTCCTCTTTAACTCTTTTCTGTAATTAAGCAAAGGAAGAGTATTATATGAGGTTAGTTGGTCGTACTCTTTTTCACGCTTAAGTATTTTTATATCTAACTCGGATAAACTGGAACAGTAATCACTCGCTAAAAAATAATCAATATCTTCATATTTTTCTCCCCCATACCATCTTGGCGACAAGAGTTTTATCACTACTTTTCTTGAAATCATATGGTCAGGAGCAATAGCCAGAATTCTCCTCAACCAGTAGAGCGGAATAAACCTCTCTTCTTCTTCACTAGGTGATGGAAGATTTATATTAATTGAACCATGTGGAATACTATAGGTTGTGAATGAAGATACAAACTTCACAGCTTCTTCATTATAGCTTTCACAAGAATAACGAATAGGCTTAGTGACTAGAAAATCAAGCCACTCCGGCATACCGAAATATCCTGAAGCCTCTAACAGCATTGTATATGCTGTTTCACACTGAGGATTAAACTCTAGAGTTTTCAAAGCCCAATAAAAAAATTGATCATTTGCCGCACTACAATTCTGACGCTGTGCCGGAGTAACTCGATCTATAGTTTGTTTACCACGCTGGTTGGCGGCAGTAATAAACCAGAAACTAGCAAAAAAGACATAAGGGTAATAGCTATGTGGGGTTTCCTGCTGCCACTCCTGAAGCTGTGACAATATTGAATCCAGCCCTTCCACCTGAGAATTAAAAATAAATGGAAATTGAAGTACATTTTGTAAGTCCTTTCTGGAGAGTGGCGCAAACAGGGCCTCAATATCTTGATATTTTTTTTGGCTTATTTTTTCCTTCACTTGCTGTTGTAAGTCATATATCTCAACGAGGGATTGCATGAGTAAACGTCCTGTTCTGAAAAGATAGCTGTAATTGTAGCAGCACAAAAAAAATTTTCTGAATATTGAATACCCATACAATTAGAAGGCATTTTAGGCATGGACCCTAGCTGGCGTAAATTATTGGGTGGAGTTGGAGAATTAATGTCTTATGTTGAAATGCGGTAGGGCGGATCTCAAATCCGCCCTAAACTATTTACTTCTACTGTTTATAACGGATCCACTTTCACTTAGCACCTTATCAAACCAACCCCAGCACCCGATCCAGCGACCACTTCCCGGCTCCGCGTGAGATGACCATCAGCAGCAATCCGCCCCAAATCAGGTGAGTTGGCCATGCGTCGGGATAGACAAAGATCTCAATAATCAGCGTCATAAACAGCAGGCCGCTGGCAGCGAAGCGGGAGAGCAGGCCGAGGACCAGCAGCACTGGGAAGGTGTGTTCGGCAAAGGTCGCCAGATGCGCGGCGATGTCATAGGGGATCAGCGGCAAGGCGTATTCGGTTTTAAACAGCTCATAAGTCGAAGGTTTGAGGGTCATGAAGCCCGTCACTTTGGTGCGCCCCGAGAGGAAAAACACCGCCGCAATGCCCACTCGGGCGACCAGCAGCAGCACGTTGCCACTGACCACACGCTGCACGCCGCGCCAGGTCCCATTCCACAACCCGCGCAGACCTTGCTCAGAAGAAGCCTGATTATTTAAAGAGTTATCTGTCGTTTTCATTTTTACCTCTAAGAATTAATGCGCCGTCGCGGCGAACACGCCGAGATGCAGTAAGCGCGTGAAAAATGGACCAATATCGAATGTCGGTTCGGCGTGTAATGCCCGTTCGCTCGCCGCGTTCAGGTTCGCGCCATCGCGGCAGGCAGCGAGAAATGCCGCGCCGCCACGGCTTATCGGCTCGGCCTCAATACCCTGTTGGCGCATCACCAGTAGCGCGCCCTCTCCTTGCCACTGAATATTCTCCGGCGGCGCAGTGTGGTAACGGTTGAAATGCCACAGCGTGAAGACCGGCAGGCTCGGGTGCCAATGCCAGCGCACCGCGTCGCGCAAGGATAAAACCAGCTCGCCAACCGACTCTGGTGGCAACTCAGCCAGTGCCTGCACCGCCAAACAGGCTGCCGATTCGGCGCAAAACATCTCCAACCACAGCCAGTCGAGTCGCGCCACGTCAGCCAGATAGCCCAGGTCGGCGGCGGGCAGATAGGTGGCGATAAAAGCCGGGAAGAACTCGCCGTAGCGAATCAGCATCCCCTCCCTCGGCGGCTCCACCAGCGCGTATTGCCGCGCCATCTCGCGGAAGAAGTCCTCTCCGGTCAGGCTGGCAACGCTGGGGAAATTGGCCTGAAGCGCGTCGATGCAGCCTTTTAGCACGCTGTTGCGATAGACCATAAACCCCGGCTGTTGCTGTAAATGCGCCAGTTCATTGCTGTTCTCGTCATACAGGGCGCGGATAAAAGCCTGATGATACCGAGCCAGTTCGCCGCTCATCGCAGACCTCCGTAGGTGTGAAGGATGCCCTGTGCTCGCTGCTGCTCCTGTAATAACACCGCGAACTCCGGTAGTTTGTCGTCGCGTTCAATCAGCGTTGGGCGCGCACCGATGCGCTGAATAAGCCGTTGATAAAGCGCCCAAACATCGTCGGAAACCGGGTTGTCGTGGCTGTCGATCAGCAAACTGCTGCCGCCTTCGTCGCTACTAAACCCGGCCAGATGGATCTCGGTAACGTGGTCTGCCGGAAAACCGTCGAGCCACGCGGCGGCGTCAAACCCCAAGTTGTGGGCACTCAGCCAGACATTGTTGATATCCAGCAGCAGCCCGCAGCCCGTGGCACAGCTCACTTCGTGCAGAAACGCGATGTCATCCCACTCGTGCTCCGGCATATGCAGATAGTGTGTCGGGTTCTCCAGCGAAATCTGCCTGCCCAGCGCGTCCTGCACCCGGTCAATATTGTCGATTAACCGGCGCATCACCTGCGAGGTGCGCGGCACCGGCAGCAGATCCGGGTAGTAAGCGCCGTCCCACTGCGACCACGCCAAATGCTCGGAAACCAAGGCCGGTTTAACCTCGTCCACCAGCATTTTTAGGCGAGAGAGCAGCGCGGCGTCCGGCGGAGCATCGGCGGCCAGAGAGAGCGAAACGCCGTGCAGAGAAATTGCGTGCTGCTGGCGAATCGCCTCCAGCCACTCCCTGCGTGGGCCACCGGCCATGAGATAATTTTCACTGTGGACTTCAAACCAAACGTCCGCCGGACTTTTAAGCGCCTGCTGGTAATGTTCCGGCTTCAGCCCCAGCCCGGCACCCAGTTGAGTTATTGTCGTCATGGTGGTGGCCCTCTTGGCTTAGCCTTCGGTCAGTGAACCGTGGCCTTTTGGTGTCTGGATGGAGGTGCAGGTGCCTTGCGGAACCATCTTGTAGGCGTCTTTCTGGTAATCGATTTTGGAAGTCCCGGCGCAGGTGGTGCCCGCCCCGGCCTTGCAGTCGTTATCCGCCGCTTTTGCCACACCAAAACAGCGCTCTAAATTAGGGCCAGTGGCTTCAGCAGCTAAAGACGCGGCGCTGAAAGAGATCAGAGATAAGGCAATAGCGGACATAGCAATACGTTTCATATAAAGCTCCAGAAAGTTGAAAGTTAAATTAAATAAATGATGTCAGACACAGCATTAACACAGTGAGATTATCTAATGTGACATTACCTCCTTATTAAATTAAGCCTTAGCTTCGGCTAATAATGCGTTGATGACTTTCTCTTGCTGCTGATAATTACCTTCTCCGAAGTTCTGATAACGTAATTGTCCTTTGGCATCGAAATAATAATGCGCGGGCCAATATTGGTTACCGAAGGCATTCCAGATGGCGTAATTATTATCAACCGCGACCGGGTACTTAATATTCCATTTATTCAGCGCTTGTTTTACGGCATCGATATTCTTCTCCCACGGATATTCCGGGGTGTGAATACCAATCACCACCAGCCCCTGCGACTGATATTTCTCAGCCCACTCGCGGACGTAAGGAATACTGTGCTGGCAGTTAATGCAGTCGAAGGTCCAGAAGTCGATTAACACCACTTTGCCTTTTAACTGCTCCGGCGTGAGTGCCGGGGAGTTCAGCCACGTTATGGCGCCATTGAGAGACGGCATTTGGCTGGAAGGTGCCTGAATATCAACGGGTTGTAGAATCACTCTCTTGGCCGGTGAAGGCTTGAGGGTCAGCAGATGCTGCTCCAACTGCTGTCCAACGGCGCTATTGGTATCCAGCAAACTGGTAGCTCCCGAGGCGATAAACACCACCGAGGCCAGCATCATCACCCCGGCCATCTGGCGAAAACGCAGAGTGAGTGCCATTTTGGCTCGCAGTCTGGTGAGCAGCTTGTCACCGCAAAACCACAGTAAGGCCAGCATGGTCGCGCAGCCGCTGCCATAGGCCAGCAGCAGTAACCCACTCTGCCCTGATGCTCCGTTAAGCATGGTGGTACTGAGGATCGCCCCCAGAATCGGCCCCGCGCAGGGTGCCCATAACAGCCCGACTGCTCCCCCGGCCAGCAGCGCGCTGGTGATACCCCGCTGCTGGCGGCTGCGGCTATCCAGCAGTGAGCCAAGGCGCACCGCGGGCTGCGCAATCTTCTGAGCAAAACGTTCAGAGATAAGCGACAGCGCGGTGATAGCCAATAACCCCAGCGCCAGCCAGCGGCCATATTTGCTGGCATGAACCACCCACTCGCTGCTCGCCGTTGCCAGCAGAGCCACCAGCGTGAAGGTCAGTACCATGCCGACGAGCAAGGCCGCGAAATGGCGTTTATTGCTGCCCGCTCCGGCGAATAACAGCGGGATCACCGGCAGCGTGCACGGGCTTAACAAAGTGAGCATTCCGCCCAGATAAGCAATCAGAATTGGCATGAGAACTCCCTGACCACGGGCTAGTTACCCGAAGTGATATTCACCGCTTTGAAAATTGTGCGGGCGACGTTTTTTGGGTCATACAGCATCGGAACGTGGCTCACCGGCAATTCGGTCACGTGGGCGTGGATTTTCTTCGCCATCGCGCGCTCCAAGTCGGGATTGATCATCCGATCCTTGCTGCCGACCAAGAACCAGCTGGGCTTGGTTTCCCACGCGGCTTTAGTGACTTTTTCATCAAAACTTGAGGCGCGGATTGGCACCTGAGTAATGCCCACTATGTTCTGCGCCTCTGGCGTGGCGTCCTGTGCAAAGTCGCTGGCGATGGCGCTGGTTGGCAGGCTGAGGAAGCCGTCAGCCCCTTTCACAATTTTTGCGCTGCCCGGAGGTGCTGGGAAGCTTTTCACCAAGTCGGCGGTGGACTGCCCGGCAGACGGCGCGAAGGCGTTGATGTACACCAGCCCTTTGACGCGCGGGTTGTTGCCAGCCTGGGTGATGACCGTGCCGCCCCACGAGTGGCCGACCAGAATCACGTCGCCTTTGGCGCGGGCAATGGCGCGTTCAGTCACTTCGACATCATCTTTCAGCGAGGTCAGCGGGATTTGCGCGGTGATAATTTCGTAATGGCGCGACTGTAGCGCGGGGATCACCTGCTCCCAGCTGGCAGTGCCGTCGGCGAAAGCGCCGTGGACCAGAACAATGGTGTGAACCTGCTCCGCGTGGGCGGAAAAGCCGGTCATCAGACCGGCGACGGTCATTGCCAAAAACGTTTTGTGTAGCGGCTTCATCATTTTCTCCTGAAATACCAGACCAAGTGACGTGGGCGGGATGAGCTTCCCGACATAACAAGACTAAAGTTGTTATGTATCTGGCATGTTTCGGTCTGGTAGCGGATTCTTATGTCTATGTATCTGGATGACGTAATAAATAATGAGATACACAATTAACGGTATATTTCAGCGACGCCGTAATAACTGTTATTGCCACCGGCGGCGATAATGCGATACGCGCTGGCCCCGGCTTTGTCCGCTTTCATCGAAAGATTGTCATTTAATTCAGATAATGAAAGTGCATTACTGCTGCTGTCAGAAACGGTGCCAATTTTCACCAAGCCCTGTGCGTTGTTGACTTCTTTGGCGGCAAAGGCAGGTGTAGCGGCAGCGGCGGCAATAAGCAAAGAGAGTGGCAGAATAACGGTGCGGAAGAGTTTCATAATAAGCCTCACAATATATCGGTTAGGTTAAGTTTATTTCCGCCGGACCCTGTCTCGGCGGATGACTTATTTAAACGTATAAATGTATGTGGGCTGTTTCAATTAACGGTAGATTTGTTTTCCTGTATAGCGCCGGGCGGCGCTGATACATAAGAAAACAATTATTCAGTGAGAGGGAAATGGATCTTGACCTGCAAACCCTGTGGCTGGCGGTTGGCTAATTGCAGTTTACCCTTCAGCTGATTGACCAACTGCTGGGCGATAGCCAAGCCTAAACCTGTGCCGCCAGTATCGCGATTGCGCGAGCTTTCGACCCGATAGAAAGGTTGCAGCACGGACTCCAGCTCTTCTGGCGGAATGCCCGGCCCGTTGTCAGCAATCACAATCTCCACCGCTCCACTCTCGCCGAGGCTAAGCCGCAGCTCGGCACTACCGGCAAACTTCAGCGCGTTATCAATCAGGTTGGTCAGAATACGCCGCAGCGCCTGTGGGTGAGTGACCAGCGCCACGGCCTGCCCGGCGGGGGTGAAAGTGACGTTTTTCCCCACGTCGAGATAGTCGCACACCAGACTGTCGATAAAGGCATTGAGGTCGATTCGACTCAACTTCTCTTCAAGATTTTCTGACGCGCGGGCATAGGCGATCCCCTCGCGCACCAGATGAGTCATCTCCTCGAGATCCAACAGCAGCTTGTCGCGCAGCTCGGGCTGGTCGGCCATTTCGGCACGTAATTTCATCCGCGTGATTGGCGTCTGCAAGTCGTGGGAGATGGCCGCCAGAATCTGCGCCCGCTCCTTCAAATAACCTTTAATTCTGGCCTGCATGGCGTTAAAAGCCCGCGCGGCGTAGCGCACCTCGGCGGGTCCGCTCTCCACCATGGTGCTAGCAGACAGCGAGGTCGGGTCGAGTGACTCAATCGCCTTGGTAAAAACGGTCAAAGGCCGCACCGCCTGACGCACGGCGAACCACGAACAAATCAGCAGCAGGACCAGCTGCACGCAGAGCACGAAGGGCAGCCAGTTGGCGATAGGCGTCGGGCGCGGCATGACATCAATGGTCAGCGGCTGGCCGTCTTTCAAGGTGAGGTGCGCCTGTAGCTGCTCCTGCTTGCCCGCAATAGCATTGATCGACAGGTGATAATTGGCACCCAGCGCCTGCTCCAGCGACTTGGCGGTATCCTGTGAACGCCACGTCGTCGGGTACTCGCCGGACTGACCGGCGCTAAGCAAATAATGGTAGTTCCCGCGCCCGAGCATGCTCAACCAGGCCGGGCGCTCGGCGGCGGGCAGCCGGTCGAGGATCGCCACGCTGGTCGCCACGTCATATTCGAGGTTACCCAGCATCACCGAGCGCGCACTGCTAATGCGTTCATACATCAATAAGCTCAGCGTCAGGGCGTTAGCCAGCAGCAGGCCGAGCAGCACGATAATCAGCAGGCGGGAAAGCAGAGAGCGCGGCCACCACGTCATTCGCGTGCCTCTTTAATCACCACCGGCATGGAGAAAACGTAGCCTTCGCTGCGCATGGTTTTGATGTAGGCCGGTTCGCGAGCGTCATCGTTAAGTCGCAGACGCAGGCGGCTGACCAGCAAATCGATTGAGCGCTCGAACAACTCGGCGTCGCGGCCTTGGGTCAGATTGAGCAGTTGGTCGCGGTTTAGCACGCGCTGGGGATGGTCGAGAAACACCCGCAGCAGCCGATATTCCGCGCCGCTGAGCGCCACGATAGTGCCGTCGGCAGCCACCAGATGGCGCGCCGACGTGTCCAGATCCCACACGCCAAAGGAGAGTAAACGCCCTGCTTCGGTCACTTGCAGGTTTGGTGGCATCATGCGCGCACGGCGCAAAATCGCCTTGATGCGCGCCAGCAGTTCACGGGCGACAAAAGGCTTCACCAGATAGTCGTCCGCGCCCATTTCCAATCCCAAAATCCGGTCAGTTTCCTCATGGCGGGCGGTCAGCATCAGGACCGGAATAGTGCGATGCTTGCCGCTGCTCAACTCGCGGCACAGCACCAGACCGTCATCGCCCGGCATCATGATATCCAACACAATCAGGTCCACCGGCTGGGTTTCCAGCAAGGCGCGCATCTGCTTGCCATTGGCCGCCACGCTGGTGCGCAGCCCGGCCTTTTGCAGGTAATCGGCGATAAGGTCACGAATATCGCGGTCATCATCCACGATCAGAATATGGTCAATATGATCCACGTAAACGTCCATTAGCATCAGGAGGGATGAACAGATTGTATCCTATTATTTCGGCCTAAAAAGTCGGCTTTGTACCACAGTGTATCTGGACGGGCTGGGGATACATGGCGAGAGATAAAGAGAGGAGAAACGAGATAATAAAAAAGCCGCTCGGCTGTTTTCGAGGCAGCGGAGCGGCTTTTTTACTGGCGAACTGGGGAAATTACTTCAACCCCATGCTCGCGCGAAGTTCAGTTTTGGCGGCGTCGAATTCGGTCTGGAATTCTGGCTGCTCGGCCATTTTCTGGGCGATCAGCGCGGCACCGGTACGGCTCATGACAGTGTCAGAACGGTAGTGGAAACCTGCCACCAGACGGTTCTCGGCATAGCCTGCGGCGCGGGTGAACAGCTCGTTGCGTTTTTCCGGCACCATATCGGCCAGCACGGTCGCCATCAGGTAACCGACGGTTGAGTGGCCGGAAGGCCATGAGCCAGACTTGGATTTTTTCAGCAGCGGGTGGATCTGCTCATCGACCATGTACGGGCGTGAACGGTTGAAGAACTTCTTGGCGGAGTCATCTACCACGTCTTCCGTCGCGACGATACGGTCAAACAGCGCGGCCACTTTTGGCAATTTTTCAGCAGTGAATTCAGGGCCCATCACATCGGCAAAGCGCCAAACGTTTTCCTGCGCGTCGGCAATCGCCTCCTTCTCCTGCTCCGGCGTACGGCTAGCCTGAATCGCCAACAGCTCTTTGATTTCAGCTTTGGTTTGCGCCGAGTCATCCGCCGGTGGCGCTGGCAGATACTTACTCAGATCAACCTCTTTGCTGGTGACAAACGGCTTGGCTTCTTCAGCGGCCTGAGAAGTGAATGCTGCACCGGTGAGGGTTAAAAACAGTAACGCGACGAGGGACTTACGCAAGGGAGAGCTCCTGAGTTTTTTTTCGAATAGCAGGAGAGTAAAGAGCGGATATGACAGCAATATGACAGCCATGCCCCGCGCGAGTGGCGGAGCATTGCCGGGGAATTACGCCAGCAGGGTTCTGACGAAATCTTCGATCTCTTTGTTCTGACCGTTTTCAAACAGGCATTTCTGGAAGCGCGGGCCACTGACCGCCGTCTTCACCAAGTCTTTATCAATGGCGCGCAGGGTGTCGAGGTAGTTCTCCTTCACCACGGCGGCTTTGACCTGATTAAGAATTCCAGCGTTGCGCACCTGAGGCTCTTTGCGATCCGCCGGATAGCCCTGACCCCTTTCACCCGAGAAGGCTTTCTCAAAGATGAAGCGCACGTTCAGCTCTGCGCCCCAGCCGTAACCTTTGGCGAAAGGCAGGGAGAGCGCGTTGCCGTTGTTGATCTGGGCAAACAGGTAGGCATCCGCCGGGTCGATACAGTAACCACAGGCCACGCCCGGATGGATATTCAGTGACATCAGCGCGCCCTGCCCGGTGCCGCAGCCGGTGACCACGAAGTCCACCGCCTTGGCATTCAACAGAATGCTGGCCATGATACCGAGATGAATATAGGTCAGGTGGTGGTCCTGCTCGTCACTCATGCCGACGTTGTAAACCGAGTAAGACTTCTCGTCCGCCACGGTTTTCAGCTCTTTCAGGACCGACGCATTTTTCGCGGCCTGACTGTTTTCCATCATCAGTGCAATTTTCATTTCTTCATCCCATTCAATTATTGAACCGTCATTTCATTTTAATGAAAAAATGGTTTTATGCTTGAAAAAATGACCCTTGCCGTGACTGGTTTCACAGAATCAGCCCAGTAAGCCGAGCTTGCCGGTGAGTTTTCTCACCACTTTCTTATTACCCGCCAGCGCAATGCCCAGCAGTTGCAGCGAATCCGTCGGCACCTGAGTCACGGCCTGACGAAACGCCGCGTAGTCGGTGGTTTGCTGGCCTTCGACCGGAAAAATCACCCCGTCCATCTCATCATCGTTGAGCAGCGTTTGGTGCAGTTGCGAGAGGGTTTGGCTGTCCGCCACCAGCACGCTAATCCCAATCGGAATGAGCCCCGGATGCACTCGCGCATCGGCATCAATCAGCGGCTCACCCACCAGCCCCGGATGGCGCTGGCCGAGAGTCAACGCCAGCACCGCCGCGGCATTGGCGGCATGTCCGGCACTCAGTTCGCTATTGATGACCACCACGCAGCGTTCCGGCAGTGAAGAAGAGGGGGATGAAGGAGATACAGGCGCATTCATAAAAACAAACTCCGATTTACACAGTGAAAACCGGAGCATAGCCCGCAAGAAAAACTCAATCTGGAAGATTTGTGCACAGCCAACGGTAACGGGGGTATTATCTGTCGCACAAAAAACAAGCTAAGGAAGGATGCCTAGTGAACGAGTTATCAAATAAGGATATTCACGATAAATGTTTGGGGGCCACCTCAGAGGTCATTTCCGGTTTCGGGTGGAATAATATTTCTGTAGGTACATTGAGTGATACAGATAAACAACGCCTTAAAAGCGATGAATACAGCGGCACCTTAGATTGGCAGTGGGCGATGGAGCGATACCAAGGCAGCGTAGAGGACGGCATTCTGGATATCTCACTTAAGGTCATCGACCATAATGATCCTGACTCTCTTCATGCCGTAATACTTTGCAAATATGATCCGCTAAGAGGTGAATTTGCTATTTGCATGCTAGAAAATTTCTTAGCCAAGCAGCGGACTCCGCTAACAGGCAACGTGTTCATTATTGCGCTGATTTACTCGACAACCTTTTGTGATATGACTGGCATCGAGGACATTGTTATTCAAGATCCGACCGATGAAGCAAGACCGCGTTATAGGTCTTATGGCTTTGCCGCCGTATGGGACGACCTTAATAAAATTTCGGCAGGTTTAGACGACATTAAGCAACGCCTCATCGAAAAGATAAGTCGTTTTGAGCAATAAAAGGCCGTCTTAGTGCAATCCATAGTTGATTGTTAAATGAGCAGGGCTGCGTTAGAATCAGCAGCATTAGCCACAATATGATTAGGAGGCGTTATGACTCAGCAAGCGACAAAAATCAGCGCCGAGAAAGCCAATGCCGCCGCGCAACGTTCTGTGGATTTTTGGGCGAAAATTGATGGCAGCAAACTCGCTAAAGTCGGTCTGAAAGAAAAAGATATGGATTTAGTCGGTCAGCCTAAAAGCCAAAAGATGGTGAAATTAGGTTAATACCAGATAGAAAAGGCTCCTTCGGGAGTCTTTTTTATGGCTACTATTTGGCACTCCTTCGCAAGCAAATCTCATCCATTTATATCTCCCCCGTTAAATATTGCCCTCTTTGCCACACAGCCGCCTATAACGTGCTGGCGTCAGCTGATAGGCGCGGCGGAACCAGCGGCCGAGGTGGCTTTGGTCGGCGAAACCGAGGTCAGTGGCGACACGCACCGGCGAGTGTCCGGCGGCGAGCCAGTGGCGGGCGCGGGTCAGTTTAAGTTGAATCAGGTAGGCGTGAGGCGGCAAGCCGAAAGCGGCTTTGAAGGCTCGGGTGACGATGAAACGGCTTTCGCCGAGGGCGGCGGCCAATTGATCCAGCCCGATATCTTCCTGCATATGGGCGTGCAGGTAGTCCCGCGCGCGATAGGCCAGTGAGGCATCGGTTCCCTCACCGTCGGCCTTCAGTCGCCACGTCAGGTGGCCACCCAGCGCATTGAGCATGCCGTCTAATGCGGACTCGCGAACAATACGCAGGTCATTGCCGTGCAAAGCGTCGAAGGCGCTGGAAACCGCCTGAGCCAGGTGCACATCCTGCGCCAGAGTACGCTCAAAACTAGGGTCGCCGCCGGGGATGAAATCCTCCCGACGCGAAGCCAATTCGCGGCTGAGCCACTGCGGGTCAAGATAGAGCATGTGGTAGGTGAAACCGTCGGGTGCCACGGCGTCGCCGTCGTGGATCTCGCCGGGTTCGAGCATAAAGACTTTGCCGGGCAGGCTTTGGTGTTTTTGCCGACGGCAGCTGAACTGCTGCACGCCCTGACGGGTTACGCCAATCAAATAGCTGTCGTGCCAGTGCGGATCATAGGCGTGGCCTTCGAAATGCGCCTGAATGGTCTCGATGCCGCTCTCTTTATCTTTCGATAAATCGACCCAGTTTTTTGGCGCCATGGCCCTGCTCCGCTGTCTAAATTAACAACAGAGTAACAAAATGGCAGGAGGAAGAGAAAGGATGTTCAGCTCCCCCAAAACGGAGGAGCTGAAGCCGTCAGCGGGGATTAATGCTTAACGCTGTCGATAAAGGTTTTACGGGCAGTTTTCGAACCCAAACGCTCAGCTTCGTCCAGCAGTTTCAGTGCCTTATCCACATCACCCGCTTTCACCGCTTTCTTAATTGCGCTGTTGAAGTAGGCTTCTGAATCAGAAAGCATTGGCTCCGCCGGTTTAGCTGGCGCGGCAGGCTCAGTGCGAACTGGTGTTGGCGCGGCCTGCTGACCGACGATCACAGGCGTTGGAGCCGGCGTCGTGCTGCTGGTGCTGGTATTCACGTTATCCAGAATCTGACCAATCATGATGTTGCCCGACTTCTGCTCGGCGCGAACTTTAATGCTCAGCGTGCCGGTTGGCGTGTGGCGAGCAATCGGGTCTGGAATATCCGGGATAGCGTTACCCACGCCAGCAGCATACGCCTTGGCCGGGTTGGTCATCTGGGTAGTGGTCGCCAAGTCTTGCTTAGTGGTGTAAACCAGCAGGTAAATCTGTTTCTGACCCAGCGCTGGTGTCAGTTTCAAAGTGCCTTCCAGACGGTCGCTGGAGACAATGCCCGGTTTCTCATACGGGAAGTAGCTCGACGGGTAATAGGCCGCCGGGCGCATTTGTTCGTCCAGCACTAAGACGTTCGGCACATACACCGTTTTGCCGGTCGCGATGCTGGTGACGGTAATTTCCAGAGATCCACGGTCAGCTGGAACAGCAAATGCCCCCACCGCGCCCTGAATATTTCCCTGATTGATTTGTGCGCCAGAAGCCGACAGCGTCACATCCTGCGTCACCGGAGGAACCAGTGGCGTCCACGACAATTTCTGTAAGGTCTGAGCGGAGATCACCGGCGCAACCGCTGTGTCAGTTTGCGCAGCATAAACACCTGCGGGGGTCATCGCCAACAGGCTCAATGACAGACACAGTGACAGCAGATTCTTTTTCATCGTTATTTCCTTTTGAATCACCATGAAGGCTGGCGAAAGGATCGCCAGCCAGCACATCTTGGTCTTTTAGCTTTTAAGGACATCCACTGCTTTTTTCCTAAATCATTCGTGTTGCTGGAAGGCGGCAACCAAGCTCATCCCCAGGATCGTAGACAACTACGTGACTGGGGTGAGCGCGGGCAGCCAACGCCTCAGCAACGCGAAGGATGACGGAAAAAATTACCACCAGATTTCCATTTGAGCCCCGAACGTAACTTCACTGTCCTTACCACGACTGAAAGTATTGGTGCTGGTATCGCTCATGGCCAGACCGTTGTTCAGACCGCGGTCGGTGTCGTAGCCCCATTTTTCGTTCCAGTCGGCGTAGGTGGCGAAGATACGGATTGCCGGACGTGACCAGATGCTGTCGCCAGCCTGCCATTGTTGCGCCAGGGTGACTTTGTATTGGCCGTTGTTCTGGCTGGTGCGTTGGGATTTGACGTTGTCGTAGCCCACTTCCAGCAAGGTACTCATGATTGGCGTCCATTTATACATCGGGCGAACACCCACGGTGTACCAGGTTGTACCGTTATTGTTATCGCGATCAACATCTTGGTACATCGCGACGTACATCAGACCCCAAGTATCGTTGAAGTCGATGGCACCGTGGTCGAGCACGCGCCACATGTTGCCGTTGTTGTTTACGCTGCCGCCGCTTGAGTGGCCGCTCGCGCCGTTAGTGCCCGGATCGGTCATGGAGTCAGTGGCGTATTGCAGGACGAATTTGTTGTAGCCGTTGTAGATGCTCTGCGTGTGTTCAGCAGTCAGCATTACGCCGTCTTTCGTAGCGTCGTCAGCCAGAGAGAAACCGTCACGTGGGTTAGCACGGCCATAGTCAACACCCAGCTCTAACACGCCGCCTGGGTTGGTGTTCAGGCCAGCTACGCGCACGTCGAACACGTCGTTTGAAGTTGGAACTTCGTTACGCTGGTCAGCGATGTAGCCGTAAGAACCACCGCTTTCGGTGTTACGGGTGGCTGCCAGAGACAACTTACCAAAGCCCAAGTCGATGTCTTCGATACCTGCACCAGGACCAGAGATATCCCAGTAGTAGAAGTCAATCATGTGGACGTCATGACGTTGGTAGAAACGCTTACCGGCCCAGATGGTAGAACCCGGCAGCCAGTCAATCAGGTTTTTACCCAGCACGTTAGCTTCACGAACGGCAGGGCTGGTAGATTCGGAGTCATTTCTCTGGTCTACGGCGTAACCGATGTTGCTGTTGAAGTAGAAGCTCTTATCCCCTTCCTTCCACACTTCCTGTCCAAGACGTAACTCGGCATAGGTTTCACATTCGTTACCCAGACGATATTTGCTGTCAGCACCGGTCGCTTTAAAACATTGTTGTTCGCCGCCGCTGCCAGTCCAGCCAATGCCCGAACGCGCATAACCGGTGAAGTCTACTGCCATCGCTTGTGTAGAAAAAATACCCGCCGCGACTGCCAGCGGCAGAGAGTATTTACGCAAAGTCATCATCATTGTTCTCCTGTAGGGGGATCGCGTGCTTTAAACGCCGGGCTCTGGGTGTAGCCGTCGGCACGCAGTCCCGTCCTCGCGGAACAAGTGACAGCGATGAGGCGGCAAGCCTATTGCGAATGTTGCACCTTCTTCTACCAACACCACGTCGTTCTGGCGGTACACCAGGTTTTGACGGATAGCCGGGATCTGGATGTGAATCTGGGTTTCGTTGCCGAGCTGCTCGACCACCTGCACCACGCCGGACAGCGTCACTTCTGCGATATCGCTCGGTAAGAGGTGTTCAGGACGGATCCCCAGAGACAGATTGCTGCCGACCGTGACCTCTTTGCCCTCGACCGGCAGCCATACGCGCTGGCGGTCTGGCAGTTCAATCTGCACACGTTCGGCTTCAACGCCGGTGACTTTCACCGGCAGGAAATTCATTTTTGGCGAACCAATAAACCCGGCCACAAAGCGATTCGCCGGGTAGTGGTAAAGGGCGAGAGGTTTACCGATTTGCGCCACACGACCGGCGTCAAGCACCACGATTTTGTCGGCCAATGTCATGGCTTCGACCTGATCGTGGGTGACGTAAATCATGGTGCGTTTCAAACGCTTATGTAGACGGGAAATCTCAATGCGCATCTGCACGCGCAGCGCGGCGTCGAGGTTCGACAGCGGTTCGTCGAGCAGGAAAACCGTCGGCTCGGCCACCAGCGTGCGGCCAATGGCGACGCGCTGGCGCTGGCCGCCAGAGAGCGCTTTAGGGCGTCGGTCCAGCAAGTGAGCCAGTTGCAGCACTTCTGAAACTTGATTCACGCGCTGGGTAATTTCGGCTTTCTTGGTGCCCGCCAGCTTCAGGCCGAAGGACATGTTTTCGGCTACGGAGAGGTGCGGGTAAAGCGCGTAGGACTGGAACACCATGCCGATGCCGCGCTCGGCGGGCGGCACGTCATTCATGCGTTTTTCGCCAATCAGCAAGTCGCCCGAGGTGATGTCTTCCAGACCCGCAATCATGCGTAACAGCGTGGATTTGCCACAGCCAGACGGCCCGACAAAAACCACGAACTCACCTTCGGCAATCTCAATATTCACGTCTTTTGAGATGACCGTGTCGCCAAAGGCTTTGTAGAGGTTACGAAGTGATACGCCCGCCATAGCCGACTCCTGAACAGACTTGCTGGAGTCTCCCGCTCACCGCGCGACCAATCATTTATTTGCCGCGTAAGCAAGGAAACTGAATGTCAGGCAGAGTGCGGGAACGATACCTTTTCGTAATCATCCGTAACAAAGATTTTCGTGGGGGAGGAGGAAGGAGGATGAGGCTATTGCGCAAACGGCTGAAAGTTCACACTAAAGATCAAATTCGTGATCTCGGCGGCAAATTGCCACCCATAATTTTGAGTTATACCCCACAGAATGCGCGGCAGTGTTAAGTGGATCACACAACCAGAGAGGGGGGCGTAGAGAGGGGGATGATGAAGCTGGGTTGAGTTATCACCGACACTGGTCCGGCAAGCTTATCTGGCTACCTCAAACAGACTTTTACGGCACAAACATCGCCTTCAGACGGAATAAAAATCGCCTCTCTACGCTCGTTAAAGGATTAGATTATGAAGAAGACAGTCACACGAACTCTCGCAGTATCTGCCCTGGCAACGCTTTTCATGTCGTCCTCCGCGTTTGCCAAAATCGAAGAAGGCAAGTTGGTCATTTGGATCAACGGAGACAAGGGCTACAACGGCCTGGCCGAAGTGGGTAAGAAGTTTGAGAAAGACACCGGCATCAAAGTGCTGGTTGAGCACCCGGACAAACTGGAAGAGAAGTATCCGCAGGTGGCCTCCACCGGCGACGGCCCGGACATTATCTTCTGGGCTCATGACCGTTTTGGCGGCTACGCCCAGTCCGGCTTGCTGGCGGAAATCAGCCCAGATCAGGCGTTCAAAGATAAACTCTTCCCGTTTACCTGGGACGCGGTGACCTTCAACGGCAAGCTGATTGGCTATCCGGTTTCGGTCGAAGCGCTGTCACTTATTTACAATAAAGACATCATCAAGCAAGCGCCGAAGACGTGGGAGGAGATCCCTGCCCTCGACAAAGAGCTGCGCGCCAAAGGCAAAAGCGCCATCATGTGGAACCTGCAAGAACCCTACTTCACATGGCCAATTATCGCCGCCGACGGCGGTTACGCGTACAAATACGAAAACGGCAAATACAACATCAAAGACACCGGCGTGAATAACGCGGGTTCGCAGGCTGGCCTGCAATTCATCATCGACATGGTGAAAAACAAAAATATCAACGCCGACACCGACTACTCCATCGCCGAAGCCGCATTTAACAAGGGCCAAACCGCGATGACCATTGATGGCCCTTGGGCGTGGTCAAACATCGATAAAAGCAAAATTAACTACGGCGTAACCCTGCTGCCAACCTTCCATGGCAAACCGTCGAAGCCGTTCGTCGGGGTATTAACTGCCGGGATCAACGCCGCTAGCCCGAATAAAGAGCTGGCCAAAGAGTTTCTGGAAAACTACCTGCTGACCGATGACGGCTTGGCGGCGGTGAACAAAGACAAGCCGCTGGGTGCCGTGGCGCTGAAGTCTTATCAGGAAAAACTCGAGCAAGATCCGCGCATTGCCGCCACCATGGCGAACTCGAAAACCGGCGAAATCATGCCGAATATCCCGCAGATGAGTAACTTCTGGTATGCCGAACGCAGCGCGATCATCAATGCTATTAATGGTCGCCAAACCGTCGAGCAGGCACTGAAAGAAGCTGAAACCCGCGTCACCAAGTAACCTGACGCCTGAGCTAAAAATGAGTCGTAATCCGCCGGGGTGAAGCTTCGCCCCGGCGTAACAAGGGATGTGCTATGCGAGAAAGCGGAATGTCAGCCAGAAAAAAAGGGCGCATCGGCAATGGCGTAAAATGGCTGGTGGTCAGCCTGCTGGCCTTGTTTACCGGCTACCTGATTGTCCTGATGTATGCGCAGGGCGAGATGCTATTCGCCATGCTAACGCTGCTGCTTTCCAGCGTAGGTTTATATATTTATGCCAACCGCCGCGCCTACTCGTGGCGCTATATTTATCCCGGCCTCGCCGGTATGTCGCTGTTCGTGCTGTTCCCGCTGGTCTGTACCATTTTCATCGCCTTCACCAACTACAGCAGCACCAACCAGCTGACCTTTGAACGCGCGCAGTCAGTATTAATGGACCGCCAGTTTCAGGCTGACAAAGCCTACGCGTTCGCCCTGTTCCCCGCCGACGCCAACCAGTGGCGCTTGGCCCTGACCTCGCCAGACAGTGGCGAAACCTTGGTTTCCGCCCCCTTTGCTTTCAACCCAACCACGCCGCAAACCTTGACGCTCTCCCCGCAGACCATGCCCGAGGGTGAGAAAGCCGGGCTGCGCGTGGTGACGCAAAACCGTCAGGCGCTGGGGCAATTGACCGCCAAACTGCCGAGTGGCGAAAGCCTGAAGATGAGCTCGCTGCGCCAGTTTTCCGGCAGCCAGCCGCTGTACCAGCGCGCCGAAGATGGCGAACAGCTGACCAATGTGCAGAGCGGCCTGGTGTATCGGCCAAATATGCAAACCGGCTTCTATCAGGCGGTGAATGCCCAAGGCGAGTGGCAGGCGGAGAAACTCAGCCCCGGCTTTACGGTAAACATCGGCTGGGCCAACTTCCTGCGGGTGCTGCATGACGACGGTATCCAGAAGCCGTTCCTGTCTATCTTCGTCTGGACCATTATTTTCTCGCTGCTGACGGTGATTTTCACTACCGCCGTGGGCATGGTGCTGGCCTGCGTGGTGCAGTGGGAGGAGCTGAAAGGCAAAGCCATTTATCGGCTGCTGTTTATCCTGCCTTATGCCGTGCCAGCCTTTATTTCTATCTTGATCTTCAAAGGGTTATTCAACCAAAGCTTCGGCGAAATCAACCTGATGCTCAGCAGCCTGTTTGGTATCAAACCGGCGTGGTTTAGCGACCCACTGACCGCCAAGACCATGATTATTATCGTCAATACGTGGCTGGGTTATCCCTACATTATGATTTTGTGCATGGGGCTGCTGAAGGCGATTCCTGATGACCTGTATGAAGCCTCGGCGATGGACGGCGCGACGCCGATGCAGAACTTCTTCCGCATCACTTTCCCTTTGCTTATCAAGCCACTGGCACCGCTGATGTTGGCGAGCTTTGCCTTTAACTTTAACAACTTCGTGCTGATCCAGCTGTTGACCAACGGCGGCCCGAACATGATTGGCACCACCACCCCGGCCGGGCATACCGACCTGCTGGTCAGCTACACCTATCGCATCGCCTTTGAAGGCGGCGGAGGACAAGATTTCGGGCTGGCGGCGGCGATTGCCACGCTGATTTTCCTGTTAGTGGGCGCGCTGGCTTTGATCAACCTGAAAGCTTCCCGCATGAAATTCGACTAGTCGACAAGGAGAGAGACAGATGCCAATGGTTAAACCTAAGTCGCAAAAACTCCGGCTGCTGGTCACTCACGTGTTGCTGCTGTGCTTTGTGGCGCTGATTTTATTCCCGCTGCTGATGGTGTTTGCTATTTCGCTGCGCCCCGGTAACTTCGCCACCGGCAGCATCATTCCTGAGCAAATATCTTGGGACCACTGGAAGCTGGCGCTGGGTATGGCGGTGACCAACAGCGACGGCAGCGTCACGCCGCCGCCCTTCCCGGTAATGCTGTGGTTGTGGAACTCGATTAAGATTGCGGTGATCACCGCGATTGGTATTGTGGCGCTCTCCACCACCTGCGCCTACGCCTTTGCGCGCATGCGCTTTCGCGGCAAAAGTACGCTGCTGAAAGGCATGCTGATTTTCCAAATGTTCCCGGCGGTGCTCTCTCTGGTGGCGCTCTACGCCCTGTTCGACCGCCTCGGGCAGTATGTGCCTTTCCTCGGGTTGAATACCCACGGCGGGGTGATTTTCGCCTATATGGGCGGCATCGCGCTGCACGTCTGGACCATTAAGGGCTACTTCGAAACCATTGATAATTCACTGGAAGAAGCCGCCTCGCTCGACGGCGCGACGCCGTGGCAGGCCTTCCGACTGGTGCTGTTGCCTTTATCAGTGCCGATTCTGGCGGTGGTGTTTATTCTTTCGTTTATCGCCGCGATCACCGAAGTGCCGGTGGCTTCTCTGCTGCTGCGCGACGTCAATAGCTACACGCTGGCGGTCGGCATGCAGCAATATCTCAACCCGCAAAACTACCTGTGGGGAGACTTTGCCGCAGCGGCAATTCTGTCTGCGATACCTATCACGGCGGTGTTCCTGATTGCACAACGCTGGCTGGTGGGCGGGTTAACGGCTGGCGGGGTGAAGGGCTAGTTTACTGCAATGCGCTTGGTGTTATTTGGTTTTACTTCTCAACAACCTCTGTGTCTGAACTATTGGCGACTTGCGAAAGTCGCCTTTTTTCATCTGGTTTAGAAGGCGTTACGCGAAGTAGAACCACGCGGTTTCAATCAGGCCATTTTCAATTTCAAACACTGCGACGCTTTCGATGGGCTGCTCATTAATGCCGTGAATACGTTCGTGGTCAAACACCTTATTGCCCAGCACCGAGCGGGATATTAATTCAGCCCGTAGCTTCGGGTTATTAAAGCGGTGATTAGCATAAAACTCGCGTAACTGCCGCTTGCCGATGGTCGAAGGCTCGGTGGCAGGCATACGGAAGCCTTTGAAAGTTTCACTGAAACAGGCGACGAATTTTTCTAAGTTATGCTCGTTATAGGCATAAAACTGCTGTTCAACAGGCAATAAAGGTGAAGACATATTAACTCCGGTATTGAATAAAAATTCTTATTATTTGAATGGAAATTCAATATCTATTGATGCAGTCAATATGTCAATCACGAGGTTTTAAATCCCACAGGCCTCTGACCGTGCTCATCAAGCTGGCCGTGCCGCTGGCAACCGACAACCCGCGAATACCTTCATCGCCAAAGCTCACCACGGTTTCTAGCCCGGCCTCTTGGCACAGCACCGCGCCTCCGGCGATATCCCACAGGGTGGTGCGGCGTTGAAGATGGCCGTCAATCACGCCTTTGGCGGCAAACACCATACCGACGGTGGTACAGCGATAGCACTGCACCGACCAATCGGCGGCACGCAGCCCTTGGTAGAAGCTGGCGGCGTCATCGAGACGGTCGTCGG
The DNA here is from genome assembly GCF_000735345.1 of Ewingella americana ATCC 33852. GTDB lineage: Bacteria > Pseudomonadota > Gammaproteobacteria > Enterobacterales > Enterobacteriaceae > Ewingella > Ewingella americana. The sequence goes on from NZ_JMPJ01000065.1 coordinate 373,759, forward strand.
AGCTGTCGCCGAGGGAGAGGATCTGCACGTCGCCAAAACGGTTGTCGCGGGTAAAAGGCTCGCCGTTGAGGAAGATGCCTTTGCCGCTTTGTGCCGCAAACTGTTCATTGAGCACCGGCAGCGCCACCACGCCAATCACCGGCTTCTTGCCTTCCACCAGCCCCAGCGACACGCCCCACAGCGGCGAACCGCGCAAGAAGTTCGAGGTGCCGTCGATAGGGTCGATAACCCAGCAGGCCGCGTCAGTCAGCGTGCCGCCAAGCTCTTCGCCAATAATGGCATCTTGCGGGAAATGCTCGGCGAGCTGAGCGCGGATAAACTGCTCCACCGCGACGTCGGCCTGTGAGACAAAATCCTGCACTTTTTTGCTGCTGACCTGAATCTCATCCCGGCGGTTGAAGTAGTTTAACGCCAGCTCGGCGGCCTGTGCGGCAATCTGACTGGCCTTCGCCAGACGTGGTGACATGTCATGGTTAATCATCGTTGTCCCTGAATTTCGTGCCGTTTTGCTTCAGCAAAAATAAAAATTGGCCACAGCATGCCCTCTGATTGATGAACAAAATATGACAATCCGCCGTTAGAGCGTCAAACGATGGGTCACATTGGGGTCATCTATCACCGGCACAAATCCCAAACTGCGGTAGAAGGCGTGGGCGCTCTCCGGGGCGTGGGTATTGAGCAGGTCGAAATAGTCTGGCGCATCGGCCAGCAGGTGTGACATCAGCAGCTGCCCAACGCCCTGCCGCCGTAGCTCACGAGTTACAAACAGATGGCGTACCCGGCCAATGCGCGGCGAGTTGGCAAAGGGGTCGATATTGCGCCCGCAGATACCCACCAGTTGGCGCTCATCGCTGCCCTGCTGCAATAAAAATGCCCCATTGAGCATTTCCCCGGTTAGAGCAAAACGATTCGCGCCCGACTGCCAGTTGTCGCGCAGGCGCACCAGCATTCGCTGCCCCTCGCGCTGGCTTTCCGCGCAGAGCGCATCGAATCCCGCCGTAGAAGGGTCAACCGCCGCAATGATTAACATACATAGGTTCTCCGATGAGTGTCGAAAGGCTTGCCAATATAACGCTTCTGGCCCTCTCTGCGTTGGTGGATTTTATTACTCTTTGTTGCCCCGCCCTTTCTGCATCATCTCCCCCCTTTTGGTCATATTTTGTTAAGGCACTCCGTTATATAATCTTTTTCACAACGAATCAGAGGATTATACCGTGCGCGCTTTCCGTTCCGTTTTGCTGCTTGGCCTCGCGCTGAGCTTTGCTCCACTTTCATCATGGGCTTCCCGCCAAGTTACCGATCAGTTAGGCCGTCAGGTGACGATTCCCGATAAAGTCGATCGCGTCGTCGTGCTGCAACACCAGACGCTCAACCTGCTGGTGCAGCTTGATGCCACTGACGACATCGTCGGCGTGCTCAATAACTGGAAGAAGCAGCTGGGCGATGGCTATGAGCGCCTGGCCCCTTCTCTTGATAGCAAGGCGCAGGTCGGCGACCTGACCAGTGTGAATCTAGAAAGCCTAGTGGCGCTGCATCCGCAGGTGGTGTTCGTCACCAACTACGCGCCGCAGGAGATGATTGACCAGATAAGCCATACCGGTATCGCGGTGGTGGCGATCTCCCTGCGCGAAGATGCCAAGGATCAGGCGGGGAAACTCAACCCGACCCTCGACAATGAAGATCAGGCTTACGACAACGGCCTCAAGCAAGGTATTCGACTGATTGGCGAAGTTGTGAACCGCCAAAAACAGGCCGCGGCATTGATCGACTATACTTTTGCTCAGCGTCAGATTGTTAGCCAGCGTTTGAAAGACATTCCTGCCGATCAGCGTATACGCACTTACATGGCCAACCCTGAATTAACCACCTACGGCTCGGGCAAATATACCGGGCTGATGATGGCGCATGCCGGGGCGATGAATGTCGCCGCAGCGACGGTGAAAGGCTTCAAACAAGTGGCGCTGGAACAGGTGATCGCATGGGATCCGCAGGTGATCTTCGTGCAAGATCGCTATCCGGAAGTGGTGGATCAAATTAATAACGATCCGAAATGGCAGGCCATCGACGCCGTGAAGAACCATCGCGTGTATTTGATGCCGGAGTACGCCAAAGCCTGGGGTTACCCGATGCCCGAGGCGCTGGCCATTGGTGAGCTGTGGATGGCGAAAAAGCTTTATCCACAAAAGTTTACCGACATCAATATGCAGAAACAGGCAGATGACTATTATCAACGTTTCTACCGTACGAGCTATGTCAGTCAAGCCGAGCAGAAAGGGAGCCAGCCTCGCCCCTGATGCCGTCACGGTGAGGCGATAAAATAATAAAGGAGAAGAAGAGATGGCAAATTCAATCAACGTGTTGGCGGCGGGCAGTCTGCGTCTGGTGTGGGAGCAGCTGACGCAAGCCTTTACCGAAGCCACCGGCACGAAAGTGAAAACCGAATTTGGACCCGCCGGGCTATTGCGCCAGCGCATTGAGCAGGGGGAGAAAACCGATCTCTTCGCCTCCGCTAATACCGCCCATCCGCTGGCAATCCAGCAGCAGGGCCGCGCGCTGGAGGTGAATACCTTCTGCGGCAACAGCCTCTGTCTGGTGGCGCGTGATACGCCAGAACTGGACGGGCTGAACTGGCTGTCCGTGCTTCTCGACTCCCGTTTTCGCCTCGCCACCTCGACGCCGCAGAGCGACCCGTCGGGTGACTACACCTTGCAGATGTTTGAAGAGATTGAGCGCCGCCATCCGGGTTCGGGTGAAGGGCTGCGTAATAAAGCCCTGAGACTGGTCGGCGGGCCAAACAGCGCCGCCGTGCCCGCAGGGAAATTGGCCTCAGAATGGCTGATTTGCAGCGGGCAGACTGACCTGTTTATCGGCTATACCAGCTATGCTCGACTGCTGCGTGAAAACGATAAACTGCGGGTGTTTAACATTCCGGCGGATTACAACGTGCGGGCCAACTACGCGCTGGCGACCTGTACTGAAAAGGCCAAACCGCTGGCGGAGTTTATTCTGTCTGACCAAGGCCAGCACCTGTTACAGAATGCCGGTTTTTGCGGGCGGGACTCGGTGATGCGGGAATAGCCGAGAAATGGCATAAAGCGGAGTAAAAGCGATGTAGTCGGGCGCAAAGTGGGTTCTCTCCTTGCGCCCTTCTTATTGAAATCTAGAGCGGTCAGTCGTTGAAATCACGTTCCTTCAGCGCACGCTGGCGATCGTAATATTCATCTTCTGCGGCAATAATTTCATCCAGCAGCGAATCGACATCGGCTTTCGAGGTGTCTTCCACAAAGTGACCGGTCAGCACGCTTTCCGGCGTCAGTTTGCCGTCCTCATACAGCGCCCAAATCTCTTTAGCGAAACGCGTCTCCAGCAACTGCGGCGCGAACTGCCCGTAGTAGCTGCGCATGTTATTCACGTCGCGCTCGAACATGGATTCGGCATGGTTGTTGGCCGAGGCGTCGACAGCCTGCGGTAAGTCGATAATCACCGGCCCGTTGGCGTCCATCAGCACGTTGAACTCTGACAAGTCGCCATGAACGATACCGGCACAGAGCATGCGCACGATATTGCGGATCATGGTGTCGTGGTCAGCCACCGCCTCTTCTGGCGTCAGGATCACGTCACTCAGGCGCGGCGCGACCAGCCCTTCGGCATCGGTTATCAGCTCCATCAGCAGCACGCCGTCGAGGCAGATGTAAGGTTGCGGCACGCGCACTCCGGCGTTGGCGAGGCGGAAAAGCGCGTCCACTTCGGCCGTCTGCCAGGTTTCTTCCTGCTGCTTACGACCAAACTTGGAGCCTTTTTGCATCGCACGCGCACTGCGGCTGTTGCGAACTTTACGCCCTTCCTGATACTGCACCGCCTGCTTAAAACTGCGCTGGGTGGCTTCCTTGTAAACCTTGGCGCAACGGATCTCTTCACCGCAAAGTACAGTGTAAACGTCGGCTTCTTTGCCGCTTTTCAGTCGACGGACCACATCGTCTATCAGGCCGTCATCCACCAGAGGTTGGATTCTATTTGGGATTTTCATGCAGCCTTGTACCTTATTTACTCGCGCGAGGGAATCACCAGCGCAATATTCCCTTCGTGAACCTTGATGAGGGAGTAGCCTGTTGCTCGCTTCCCCATTTCTTAATGCTTACTGTAACACTCCGCCGCAGACAACACCTGACTACGAGGCGGGTTTTGCGTCAGTTTATCTTAGTGACTACTTCCTGCACAAACTGATGCTTATGCCAGTTCAAAATCAGTACAATTCGGCAAAAAGGATAAGCTCACGGGGTTTATTTTTTTACCCCAGCCTGCTATTTATTAAGCAGAGATAAACATTTAATATTTCCACCTGTAAAAATCCATTTAAATTAATATCAAACCTAACTGACTGATTATAAATTTGGTTATTTATCACCACATTTCGTTTAGCTATCGTTTATTTATCACCTGCGTTGGTATACATATCGTTTAGTATCACGGTGGTACTGTGCCGGAACTTTCTCGTTACAGGTAACAGTCATGCCAAATATTTTAATTACCGGCGCATCAGGTTTCGTTGGTGGCGCAGTGGTTGAACATATTATTCGTCACGTCGCTATGGATAACCTTCAATTACTTTTATTAGTCAGGGCTGACGACAATCTGGCTGGCCGTAACCGTATTATTAGTAATTTGGAAAAATTCGATTTAACCGAGCAACAGCTTTCCGTTATCACTGAAGAATCTATTTTAATTGGTGACCTCGGCGAACCTGAAGGTTTTATTAACGATCCGCGTCTTGATGACGTTACTCACGTGATCAACTGTGCCGCTATCGCGTCATTCGGTAATAACCCGGTGCTGTGGAAAGTGAACGTTGATGGGTCACTGGCTTTTGCTAAACGCATGGCACAGGTGAAAAGCCTGCAACGCTTTGTCCACGTGGGCACAGCGATGGCCTCAATGCCGGACAAAGACAGCGTTTTCTATGAAGACATGCCGGATAACGCCCATAACGAAGATCTGGTGCAGTACACGGCTTCTAAGCGCGCGATTGAAAATCTGATCCGCCAAGAGTGCCCGGATATGCCCTTCGTCGTGGCGCGCCCGTCGATTATCGTTGGCCACACTCAGTTTGGCTGCCGCCCATCTAGCAGCATTTTCTGGGTGTTCCTGATGGCACTGAAACTCAAGAAATTCCCTTGCACGCTCGACGACAGAATTGACGTTATTCCGGTAGATTATTGCGCCATGGTGCTGGTTAATCTCTGCCTGAATAAAGAAATTCAGCACGATTTCTATCATATTTCATCCGGCGATATGTCTACGCCTTTCCATGAAATTGATATTTGCGTGGCAAAAGCCAGCAATACGCCAGCGGCCGTCGGCGAGTATAAACAAACGACTTACCAAGACTTCATTGGTATTCGCAAACAATTCAAAGATATTCTTGGCCCGTGCAATGATAAGGTTATTTTACGTGCCATCAAATTATACGGCAGCTTCGCGGAGTTAAACGTTAAATTCGATAACCGCCGCGTAATGGACATGGGTTTGCCAAAGCCAATGCCATTTAAAAACTATATCGATAAGTGCGTTATCTCTACGCATGGTCAAACCATCTCCGAACTGATGATGGTTGATTTTAAATAACCGGTCAGAAAATCGGCTGAAAATAAAAAATCCCGCGGCCTATTTTGGCGCGGGATTTTTTTATTGTTCACTGATTGAGATAACTCGTATAGCGTGCTTTTCAGCTTACGGCATGCCATTGCGGCCAAACAGCCGGAAACCTTCGCGCTGGTTCAACCTTTCGTAGTAAGCCTCGACCGCAGGCAGCGCCGGGCGCGACATCGGGGTCATCGCCCAGCGATTGACCGACAAGCCCAGCGGAATATCCGCCAGCGTGAAGCTGTCGCCCAGCACGTAGTCGCCGCTTTTTTGCAGCTGCGCTTCCAAAATCTGCATGTGGCGATTCCAGTTACTGACGCCAGCTTCAATCAGCACGGGGTCAGTGTGCTGCGCGCTATTACGCGCCAGCGCCGGGAAGGCGTAGCGCCAAGAGTTATTCAGCTCGCCCGCCTGCCAGTCAATCCACTGTTCGGTTAGCGCGCGTTTTTTAATATCTGCCGAAAGTAGGTCTTCACGCCCTTCTCGCGCCGCCAGATAGCGGCAAATCACGTTGGATTCCCACAGCACGAAGTCGCCGTCGATCAGCACCGGCACCATGGCATTGGGATTTAATGCTTTGAATTCAGGAGTTTCGGTGGACTGAAATCCAATGCCGAAATCCTCGCGTAAATAATCCAGCCCTAGCTCATGACAGGTCCACAACACTTTGCGGACATTGATAGATGACGCCTTACCCAATAATTTCAACACGATACCTCCTGATAGACAGCAGACAATGTGAACATCAACGTGGATCTGGTGATCTTAAAAACGCGGCCCGCTGCGTTTAAAAATACGGGTCGGGCTGCCGTAATACTCGGTGTCGGTTTCCGCCACAAAGCCGCACTTCTCGGCGAGGCGAATCGAAGCAATATGTTCAGGATCGATGATGCAGCAGAGCTGGCGGTCGAGATGGGTGTCGGCCCACTCCAGCACTTTCTGCGCAGCTTCCAGCGCATAGCCTTTGCCGTGGAAAGCCGGAGAGATAACCCAGCCCATCTCGGCCAAACCTTCCAGCGAAGGGGTGATATCGCGCTGATAATCCGCAATACCGACCTCACCCACAAAGGTGCCGTCGTGCAGACAAACGGCCCAATAGCCAAAGCCCAGCATCTGCCAGTGCCCCGGATAACGCAATAAGCGGCTCCAGCTAGTCTCGCGGCTGGACGGCGTACCGCCGATATATTTCACCACGTCGGGGTTGGCCCACTGCTCGGCAATGGCGTCAAAATCTTCCACGCGGTGGCCGCGCAGGACAAGGCGTTCAGTTTCTAAAACGGGAGCAGAAGTCAGCATGGCGTTGGCTCATTAAATTTCACTAAATCATAAGCTAACACTGAAATACACGAGGAGGGAATGGACTTTTTAGCGCAAGCTTTGCTGGCGAAGTTCGGTCGGCGTGATGCCACGCATGGCTTTGAAACGATTACTAAAATGGCTGGTCGAGCTGAAGCCGCACTCCAGCGCAATCGCCGTGACGTCCAGCGCGCTGCTGCGCAGTAAGTTTTCGCCCTGAATCAGCCGCGCATTCATCACATACTGATGCGGCGCCATGCCCATGCTCTGTTTGAACATGCGAGCAAAGTGGAATTCGCTCAGCTCCGCCAAGGCCGCCAGCTCGGCCAGCAGTAGCGGCTGGGAGAGATTGGCGTGAATATACTCTTTCACCCGGTTAAGCACCGCAGGCGCCAGCCCGCCGCGCACCGTCGGCAAGGCCCATTGCAGCTGGGTGTAGTTCTTCACCAGATGGGCCATCAGCAGCGTGGACGCGCTGCTCAGCATCAGGTGATTGCTGCGCTCCTGCCACTGGCTGCTGAGCAAAAACTGGCGATAAAGCAGGGTAATTTGCGGGTCTTCGGCAAAGGTTCGCTCTTCCAGCTGAATGCTCGCCGGGGTGCGTTCCCACGTCTGCTCGACCAAGTGCAGCAAGTGCTCATCGCTGCAATACAAATGCACGAAGGAGAGATCGTCGCGCACGTCCCAGCTGGAGACATTGTTTTTGGGCATGATGCAGAAGCGATCCGGGCCGCCGCCGTTACGCCAGCCGGAGCGGGTTTTATGATAGGTTTCATAACCATCCGCCACGTAAAGGCTCAGCGTATGGTGGTCAGGATTCTCCTGAGTGACACAGTCATTCTTGTTCGACCACGCGGCGAGTTTAATCCCAGAGCCTAACTCCACGCTGTCGTGCAGGACAGCATGATGCTTCCTGAGCGTTTCGAACGCCTGATAAACCTTGGCCATGGTGCGCACCGTCGGAATGAATGAGAGCGCTAAGTGTAACGGTTTGACGGGTGTGGAGGCCAGTTTTTGAGCTTTCGCTCTGAAAAAAAGCGCAAGAATATGCAAACCCCAGCAGCCTGGTGCAAGCACGGTCGCAGCAAAAGCCTCAGACTTCCGCCTTTCTATACCGGGGATTGAACATGAACGCGCTGTTATATATTTCGATTATTTTGGTCTGGGGCACGACGTGGTTTGCTATTTATCTTCAGCAAGGTGATGTTCCTGCGTCCGTTTCTATTTTTTACCGCTTCCTGCTGGCCGCCATCCTGATGCTGATTGTCATGCTGGCAACCCGTCGCCTGCGCCGCCTGCCGCTGCGTGACCATTTGTTTTGCATCGTGCAGGGCTGCTGCGTTTTCAGCTTCAACTTCTACTGCTTCTACCATGCTGCGGCCTATATCAGCACCGGGCTGGAGTCAGTGATTTTCTCCATGTCAGTACTGTTCAATGCCTTTAACGGCATGCTGTTCTTCCGCCAGAAGCTCGCGCCGACGCTGATCCCAGCTTCCATCCTCGGCTTGGCGGGCATCGTAACCCTTTTCTGGCACGACCTTTCAGCCTCGCATATCGCGCCAGAATTGCTCAAAGGCATCGGCCTGAGCCTGCTCGGCACTTACGGCTTCTCGCTGGGCAATATGATCAGCACTCGCCACAAAAATCGCGGTCTGGACGTGTTCTCCACCAATACCTACGCCATGTTTTACGGCACCGCGGTGATTGGCGCACTGGCCCTGTCGCAAGGGGAATCCTTCGCCATCGACCTGACGCCGCAGTATATCGGCTCATTGGTTTACCTCGCCGTGTTCGGCTCGGTGGTGGCGTTCGGCATCTATTTCAGCCTGGTCGGGCGCATCGGTGCCAGCCAAGCGGCCTACAGCACCCTGCTGTTCCCACTGGTGGCACTTACCGTCTCCACGTTCGGTGAAGGCTATCAGTGGCACATCAACGCGGTGATTGGGCTGTGCATGATCCTGCTGGGGAATTTCGTGATGTTCGCCAAACCTAATTGGTTCAGCGGGTTGCGTAAAACGGATAAAGCGGTGAGTTAAATCGGGTTGGCCTGAGGGATCAGGCCAGCCATTTTCTAGTCAATTACATCGCAGGCTTCAATAAATCTTCCAACCCAATACGGCGGAACAGCTCGGTGCGGACGCGGTCTGCCACGCCGTTGACGATTTCACAGCCATCTTCGGATGGATCGATATGTACGCGGAATGGGCGGGTGCCGAACGGCATACGCACCACGTCGACTATCGCCTGCGCCACTTCGCCAACGTCGGCGTCTTCGGGTTCTAGCGCCGCCAGCCCTTTCAGGCTCTGCTCTGGCAGACCGGCGTACGGGCCGTTGTCATATTCTGCCGCGCGGGCTTTATCCGCCGGAGAGCCTGCGTGGACAAAGTGGTTGGTGCCCTTGGTAAAGGCGCCCGGCACGATGATTGACGTTTCAATGCCCCAGCGCGTGAGTTCGGAGGCGTAAGAGACCGCCAGCGAGTCCATTGCTGCCTTAGCTGCAAAGTACGGCGAAAGGTAAGGCGGCGTACCGCCACGGGCGCTGCTCGACGACACCCACACCACCAGCCCGCGCCCCTGCTTGCGCAAGTGCGGCAAAGCGGCGCGGTTGACACGCTGGGTGCTCAAGACGTTGATATCAAACAGCTGGGCGAACTGCTCCGGCGTAAAAGCTTCTGCCGGGCCGAAGGACATATGTCCGGCATTGTGGATGATCACGTCCAGACGCCCGGCTTCGGCAATAATCTGCGCGATACCGGCTTCAACCGAGCTGTCGGAGGCCACGTCCAGCTCGACGGCGCGCAGATCGACCTTATTCTCACTGGCATAGCGCGAAACAGCTTCGACCTGCGGCGCATTGCGCCCGGTGGTTTCGCGCATACTGGCGTAAACGATATGCCCGGCATTCGCCAGCGTGCGGGCGGTCAACGCGCCAAATCCGCTAGATGCCCCGGTGATAACAATGACTTGTTTGCTTTGAGACTTCGCCATTTTTTGTTCCTTTCTTATTTTTAGGTTTTCAGGTGTAGCAGAGGGATCCCCTAAATAATTCGAGTTGTGGGTAGGCGGCAAGCGAGAGAATCCCCGGGAGCATGGCCAACCATGTGACCGGGGTGAACGAGCGCAGCCAACACCCCCACAGCACGAATTATGACGGGGATTAAGGGGATTTAGATGATGCCGCCATTGGCGCGCAGCGTCTGGCCATTGATCCATGCACCATCAGGGCCAGCCAAGAAGGCCACCACGGCGGCGATATCTTCTGGCTGACCGAGGCGTTCCAGTGGAGCTACTTTTGAAATGGTTTCAATCAGTTGCTCTGACTTGCCGTTGAAGAACAGGTCCGTTGCCGTTGGGCCCGGGGCTACTGAGTTGACGGTGATTTGGCGGCCGCGCAGCTCTTTGGTTAACACCCGGCTCATGGCTTCGACCGCCGCCTTGGTGGCAGCATAGACGCCGTAAGTTGGCTGGTAGAGGCCCACCACGCTTGAAGAGAAGTTAATGATTCGGCCGCCGTTGCGCATGCCTTTCGCCGCTTCACGCAGGGTGTTGAAGGTGCCTTTCAGGTTAATATCAATCAGGCTATCGAAAGTAGCATCGTCAGTATCGGCAATGCTCGACAGCGGCATCACGCCCGCGTTATTGACCAACACGTCGATGCCGCCAAAAGCCTGCTCGGCGCTGGCAAACATTTTTGCCACGGCCGCGGAGTCGCTGACGTCGGCCTGCGCACTCACCGCGCGGCCACCTGCCTGTTCGATTTTCTGCACCAGCGCGTCAGCGGCTTCAGCGCCACGGGAGTAGTTAACAATTACGGTGAAACCCTCTTTCGCCAGACGTTCTGCAATCGCCGCGCCGATACCGCGTGACGCGCCAGTCACTAATGCAACTTTGTTTTGAGTCGTGTTGGTCATGTTCTGTTCCTCGTCATTGATTAATTAGTCAGCAGCGTTGCTCACCGTTGAACAAAGAATAGTCCATTGAACTTTTCGAATAATTACCTAATATTCGTTAACACTATCCGAATAATTCGAACAATAAAGAGAGCCAAAGGTGGATAAACTCGACAGCATGCGGCTGTTCACCCGCGTGGTAGAACTGCGCAGTTTTACTCAGGCCGCGCAGGATCTGGATTTAAAGCGTTCCACCGTCACCGACGCCATTAAACAGTTGGAGCAGCGGCTGAATGTCCGCCTGTTGCAGCGCACCACACGGCACGTCAGCGCGACGCTGGATGGCGAAGCTTATTATCAGCGCTGTTTGCGGATTTTGGCCGACGTCGAAGAGGCCGAGATGGCCTTTGCCGGAGCACAACCCAAGGGGATTTTGCGGGTAGACGTTCACGGCACCATGGCGCGTTACTTTGTTCTGCCGGGCTTGCCGGATTTTCTGGCGCGCTATCCCGACATAGAGATGGTGCTGAGCGAAGGGGATCGCTTGGTGGATTTGGTGCGCGAAGGTATCGACTGCGTGATCCGCGCCGGAGAGCTGAAAGACAGCGACATGGTGGCACGCTCGCTGGGGCAGCTTGAAGAGATAACCTGCGCCAGCCCGGACTATTTGCAGCGCGTCGGTACGCCAAAAATGCTGGAAGATCTTCAAGGGCATCAGATGATTGGCTATCGCTCAACCGCCACCGGCGGCTTGTTGCCACTGGTGTTCAACGTCGAGGGGAAAGTGCGTTCTGTGACGCTGCCCACCACGCTTTCGGTGACCGGCGCAGAGAGCATGAAAGAAGCCGCCAGACGCGGACTGGGCATTATTCAGGTGCCGAAATATGGTTTAACCGAGGATTTACAAAGCGGCGCGCTGGTGCAGCTTTTACCGCAGTTTTCGCCGGGTTCGATGCAAGTTTCCCTGCTCTATCCGCGCAACCGCCAGCTGTCGCCGCGAGTCAGGGTATTTATCGATTGGATAGTGAAAGAGTTCGCAGCCCGAAATCAGTAAGCCTTACACCACCATGCCGACTAGCCTGAGCTGTTCGATGTCCTGCAAAGGCGGCGCGCCAAAAGAGCGGCGATATTCGCGGTTAAACTGCGAAGGGCTTTCATAGCCGACCTGAAAGGCGGCCGTGGCGGCATCGAGGTCGCCCGCCATCAATAAACGGCGTGCTTCCAACAGGCGAATTTGCTTTTGATATTGCAGCGGACTCATGGCGGTCAGCGCCTTAAAGCGATGGTGCAGGTTGGATACGCTCATGCCGACCTGCTTCGCCAACTCGTCCATGCGCAGCGGTTTGGTGAAGTTCTGCTTAATCCATATCACCGCGTCACTCACCCCTTTGCCCTGATAATAGGTAAGCAAGTGATGATAAAACGCATCGCATTTCGGGTTAGTGATCAGCCGGTAAAAAATCTCTTTCTTCACCAGCCCGCCCAGTGCCTGAAGCTCCTGAGGGTTGTCCAGCATGCTGATCAGCCGTAAAAAGGCGTCCTGCAACTGCTCGTCAGAATGGGCCACATAGGCCGCCACACTGCTGCCTTGCCCAGTGGGGGGTGCAACTTTCATGTCGATCAATAAGTCGGCCATTTCCGGGATATTCAGGTCAATGCGCACGCCAAGATAAGGTTCGTCGCCAGTGGCATGGGTCACTTGCCCGGCGATCAGCATATCAATGGCGGCCAGCACGTAGCTGCCTGCGCCATAGTCCGTCACTTCCTGCCCAATCAGCACCCGCTTTCTGCCCTGCAATACGATGCAAACGGCAGGCTCCAGCATGCCTTTCTTCATGTCGGTCGGCTCGGCGTAGCGAATGAAAGACAGCCAGGGCAGCGCGGTTTTCAACGTCACTTCACTGGCGTCGAGACCGGCATAGCAGGCCGTCACTCGCTGGCGCAGCTTATGCAGCGTCGGCGAATCCTCGAGGTGTGAATTGCTCATTGGCGAACTCTCTGGCTGTCGATTCATTATGGGTGGCTCGTTTTCACCGGTTGGTCATCAACAATGCTCTTTGGCTCAAGATACGCTTCTAGCCCATAGGTGCCAAGTTCGCGGCCAATTCCCGACTGTTTGAAGCCGCCAAACGGCGCATCGGGCACGTCATACATGCCGTTGATGAAGACTCGCCCGGCGACGATTTTCGACGCCACGTAGCGCGCTTTCTCAAGGTCTTGGCCGCTCACGTAGCCGTGCAGGCCGTAGACCGTGTCGTTAGCCATGGCGATAGCTTCTTCAACATCCTTGTAGGTCAGCACCGAGATAACCGGCCCGAAGATCTCTTCGCGGGCAATGGTCATTTCAGGGGTGACGTTGACAAATACCGTCGGTTTGACGAAATAGCCGCTCTCCAGCCCTTCAGGGCGACCTTCTCCCCCACACAGCAACTCAGCGCCTTCGGCAATCCCTTGACGAATATAGTTCTGCACGCGCTGATACTGCTTGGCGGTAACCAACGGGCCGATGAAAACATCGCTCTTGGCCGGGTCGCCGACGGTAAGCTGACCAATGGAGCGTTTAATCTGCGCTTTCACCTCTTCTAAACGGCTCTGCGGCACCAGCAGGCGAGTCCCGGCCAGACAGGCCTGCCCGTTATTGATGGTGCCAATGGTCAGCGCCAGAGGAATGGCTTTTTCCAAATCAGCATCTTGCAGAATCACGTTTGGCGACTTGCCGCCCAGCTCCAGCGTGACGCGCTTCATGGTGTCTACCGCGCCGCGTGCAATGGTTTTGCCCACCAGCGTCGAGCCGGTAAAGGAGATTTTAGCAATGTCCGGGTGACGAGTGATTTCCGCGCCAACCACGTCGCCACGGCCAGTGACGATATTAAACACGCCCGGCGGCAAACCGGCGTCGTGCAGGCATTCAGTGATGATTTGCGTCTGCGCCGCGCTCAGTTCGCTCGGCTTAATCACCACCGTGCTCCCCGCCGCCAAGGCCGTCGCCATCTTGTTGGTAATAAAGCCATAGTTGGCGTTCCACGGCGTGATCAGACCGACGACGCCCATAGGTTCCATCACCACTTTGGCCTGCCCGACATAGCGAACAAAATCATACTCTTGTAGCAGCTTGATGGTTTGCAGGAAAGCGCCCGAGGCGCGTGCCACCGTGCCTTTTACCATCCAACCTGCGCCGCCGTATTCGGCGAGCATCACGGCTTCCAGCTCATCGGCCCGCGCCAGCACGGCGTCATGCAACTGTTGCAAATACTGGATACGCTGGGCTTTGCTGGTCTGCGAGTAGCTGACATAAGCCGCTTTGGCGGCGGCAATCGCCCGTTGGGTATCAACTTCATCCGCCAGACGCACCTGCGTGACCACCTGCTCGGTCACCGGGTTTATCAGGTCCATCACCTCGCTGCCGTGCGGGGTGACAAACTGGCCGTTGATATAAATCTGATTGATCTGCTTTATCGTTGGGGATGACATGAATGACTCCGCTGCGGCCAAGCCGCTCAGTGAATGAACAATCATGTTAGGTGGCGAAGGGAAATCAGCGATAGACCGATACTGTGGAAGGATTGCCTAATCCTGCTGTTCGGGAGTAAGTTGAATCATCAATAATTGGAGTATGAAGAGCGATGACCACATCTAGCGTATTACTGCATATTGGCCCTGAACAGACTGAGATAACTGTCCGCACCGCCGGGCGAGAAGACCTACACTTGCTGCTGACGCTGGGTTCCCAGCTGACATCGCTGGCCTATTTTCGCCATACGCCGCCCACACCTGCCGAGCTGGAAAATGCCATTATGGTGGTCGAAGACGAGCTGATGCGCGTGCGTCACGATATCCCACCAGGAGCGCGAGTGAGCAGCAGCGATAACGACATTCGTGCTATCGCACGGCTGGCCGGGGTGGCCGAAAATGAACAGATGCCGCTGTCGGTGGACGCCGTGGAATGCACTTTCGATCGTCTGGCTTTAGTGATTAATGGCCGCCCGGCCAGCTTCGAAGGCATCCCCGAGGGCAATGACTTCGCCGCTACGCTGCTGATCCTGCGCGAATTCATGCACCATTTGCAGTTCGAAGAGATAGTGGTGCAAGGCGCGAAGTTCGAGCTTTAAGCCGGAAATCGCCTTTCACGACAAGTCGTGCAGCTCTTTCTTCAACGCTTTGCCAAGGCTGATGTCGCTGAACTCCACCGCCAGTCCAGCGCGCTGCGGCGTACAGCACATCAGGCCAACGTGAATACTTTTCGCGGCGGGGAATGGGCACAGACGCAGCAGCGGCCAGACTTGGCCATCCGTTGAGTATTGCACCCGCAAGCAGCCTTCGGTCAGGGTGACGCGCATCGAAAAATCTCGCGGATCGCCGGAAAAAATCCCCGTCGCCCAGTCTGAATTTTCATTGGTCAGCACGCTGCCAATCATCGGCTGGCCGTCATTCAACTCAATTCCAGCCTTCAACCAGTGGCTCTCATCGGCAGTGACCATGATACCCGCCTGATCGTACAGCGTGGTGAAATCGCTGCGCACCCGGACCTGTAAGGTGAAGTCTTCCGCCACGTCCCAGCCATAAACATGTCCGCTAAATCGGTTGAAGCCATACCAGGTATTGCTCCAAAAATCGGTGGTGTCGTCCGTCACAGCGCGCAACACGCCATCTTGCTCCGACCACTGCTGCGGCGGATTAATCCATCGAGGAGTAGAAATCATGGGCAGTTCCTAGGCTAAAGAGTGGAAGGGTAAGGATAGAGGGGATGGCAGAAAAAACAAAAAAGCCCCTCTCGGGGCTTCTTTGCTTATGGTCCTTAATGCTGAGGAACCATAGTTTCTGAGTCATATTGCCGCTGAGGGCAAATAATCAGAACGGTAGTTCACATATAAAACCGATAAAGAAGGACAACCCATTGATTAAGTTATCTTTAAAATAAAAAACGCTACATATGTTAAGTTAACACATGCATTTCAGTACATCAGTCTTTGCGTTTTGTAAAAAATGGGACCAAATGTAAAGATAGAAAGTTTACAATTTACACATTCACTCGTCGTTTGGCGTATGAAGAGTATCTTCTAAACCTGTTGCTTCATAGGCTTCTTCAGAAACAGGAACGACGTGCAAATGAACATTTTCAGACAATAGGAAAAACTCGCCTTTCTCAATTAAGAGCATTTCTTCCATACTACATACAGGACTTTCAAAGAGTTTTTTATCCATCTAAAATCCTTTAGATGAAAGGATCATCTGTTAATTGTATTTATCAACAGGTTATTATATCACTTTAAAACTTTGACCTGCACCCATCATTAGATATTTACAATAGCGTGCTTACAGCAATACTCGCAGGCATAAATGCCTGCCTTAACTTCGCAGAGAATATTAATTGTCTGCCATCGGGGGGGAACGGCTTTACCAGCCGTAAGATAATGCGGGCTGCAGTGTTCAACTACATAGAGTGTGATTGCAATCGGTGGCATCGCCACAGTGCCTGCTGCGAGCGGCTGAGGCCACTGCAGGCAAAACCAAACCGTCTGATCCAAAGCATAAGAATTTGATTCATGATGTGCTCGCCCTCGTATGTAGTAAAGGCAAAGGCATCGCATTGTCGATGGTGATTACGCGCTATTTAGGGGCTGAGAACAGAAGAAACGGTTCAGTCGGCGAAATCACTTAAGACGTGGCAACAGTCGCTGGCGCGTGGGGATGTACTGTTGCGTGTTGTATCCGGCGCCAAAGGCGGCAGACCGAGAAATACAACGGTCGCTAGGTGCAATGAGTTGGTGCACGGCTTAAATGCTGCGGTAGCATATTCGGTCGAGCACGGTGGTAAGTTGGCCGATAAACTTGGGCTGAGGAGCGCGATCGCTACGTAAATGTGTTTAAGGATGCGAGTTTTTCTGGGAAAAAGCGCCGCACAGGCTGAGATATGCAGATATACGAGAGACTACAGAGTAGCATAGGAAAAATTGCCTTAGCAGGAAAGAAGCTGAGGCCATGGTTTCGATGGATTTGGAACATGGAGATGGAAAAGGTTGCAAAGTTTCGAGAGTTTATGGTAGATAAATATCAAAAAAATATTACTGGTTAATAAATCAAATGAAAATTGCACACATATATATAAAAAAGTACAAAATCCTTAACGAAATAAATATACCTATAAACGCAGAGCACGATTGTAACTTCAATCATGGCTGCATAGAAATAAATAAAAAAGAAAAAGATTTAGTTCCCGAAAAATATTATGATGAAATCTCTCTCTCAGCTGTAATCGGTGAAAATGGCGTAGGTAAAAGCACGTTACTTGAATTCATAGAAGCCTCCTTTAGTTATATTAACGGCTCCGGAATAATTGTTTGGCACGATCCCGATAGCGGATACCTAATACATGTATACAACATGGATGTTAAACAAGTTAATAACACATCTCAATTCTCACATGAAATATATTACCTTTATGAAACTACGTTATTCAAGGAAAACGTAAAAGTAATAAAGATAAATAATCTGCCGAGCCCTACCGGAGAATCGAAAAATAAAAAATCAAGACATGTCAAAAACATACCGCTATCAAAGATAGAAATAAATACTAAAGACCGTTTTTTACGGACGTACACCTATCTCCTACATAATCCAAGAGGGAATAAACTCAAGGGTTCTCAAGCAAGCTTTGAATTTATATTTAACCACCACAACCTTAACGATATAATTGAGTTGAATAATAAATATAAAATCAAGCGGGGCAACTCAAATAGTTACGTCGTCAACAAAATTGATAAAATATTTAGTTATAAATACGAGTCAACTAACACCATAGATGAAATAATTGACCAGATATTAGATGCTACATGTTTATCTACGCTAAAATCATTAGTATCAGGACTCAAATATGAATCCAGTGAACTCAACATGTATTTAATTGAGTTAATCTCATCCTACCTGAATAACAGAAGTTACGGCGTGGGAAATGCGAATCAATCCTTTGAGTTATGCCTTAAAGTGCTTAACAAAAATTCAATCTCAGAAAAATTATTAGACAATTATATTAATGGTTTTAGGTCACTTTCATACTTATTAGAAAACGAGATTATTTTAAAAAATAATAACATAGAAAGTATAGTAATTGAAGATGAAAGAATCACGGTAAAAACTGAAAGTGCAGAAGAAGCCTATCGTGGTGTCAAACACCTCGACGCAATACCAAGAGTGATTAAGCATAATATTTCATATGGATGGAAAGGTTTCAGTAGTGGAGAGTATGCATTAATAAAATTCTTTTGCGAACTTGAAGCAGCAGTATTAAAGTTACAAAAAAAAACCAAAAGTTTTATATTTATAATTGATGAGGTAGATTTATATCTTCATCCTGAGTGGCAAAGAGAGTTCATTGATGAGCTAATTGAACATTTAGCATCTCTTCGAATAAACATGAAGTCACAAGTGATATTAACTACTCACTCCCCCATCATCATAAGCGACTTTCTATCTGAGAATATAGTAGCACTTAATAAAAACAATTCTGGTCAAGTGGAAAAAGTTAGTTCCAGAGGATTTGGAACACCGATATCTGAGCTCTACATTGATGGAATGCATTTATCATCAACTTTTGGATCTCGCTCAAAAAGATATATTGATGACATAATTGAAAGTCGTGACAACCTTGACGAATTCCAGAAAAAACTCATCGAGAAAATTAAAAGTAAAAATATCAGATTAATGCTCGGAGCGTCCCAATGATTAAAACCACCCCGCGATTCACGAAGGATTTCATGGTTCGCTATAGAAATGAAGTATCTGTTAAAAAAGTTTTCAAAGAAATATGTGAAATTAATCAATTTGTACCATATGAAAGCAAGAGAATATTTGAATATTATTTTAGCTTAAACAATATAATGAAATTAACATTGCTCCCGGCAAATTATTTAAAATGGTATGTAAAAGAACTGGAAATAAACTTACCAATAATAATCCAAAGATATAACCCCACCATATTGCTTACTGATTTTGATATTAGTAAGCTATCCATGCTTCCTGAATCAACGAGGAACAAGGCTGATAAGCTTAAAGTAATCGATTGTTTACAACTTACAATTGCTGAGCTTAACAGAATAAAATGTGTAAAGAATGAAATAATCGTTGATGAGTTAATCTCTTACATTAACAATCCTACATTACCGGGTGACATTAGAAAAAACCTTGAAAAAGTGAAAGGATTCCTAAATGGCAAACCTGGCGTATTGAATGAAATATACCCTACAAAATTTCCCATTTGGGTTAATATGCTCGAAAAAGCATTTGATTACGAACATGTTAGTAAAAAATTTGGTCATGAAATAAATGGTTTCTATAACATTGGCTATTGTCCATATTGCAATGATGAACCGATACACTCAATCCAGTCTACACGAAAGACCTTTAGACCACCTCTTGACCATTTTTTACCTAAAGCTCTTTACCCTTTTTTAGCAGTATCAATATATAATCTAATACCTTCAGGAACCAGATGTAACAACTCATTTAAGCTTATGAGAGACACAAGAACTGCTTCTAATCCTAATTTAATTACAGATCAGATCCCACATCAGGCAGTTTTTTTAATTAACTACATCCCAGATGTCAAGGTCTCTACAAACAATATATCAATTGATATTTTAAATATAAGCGAAAAATTCAAAGTTAACACCGAAATATTTGGCCTATATGATGTTTATAACAAACCAGATACTAAGCAAGAAGTTGCTTGGATAATGGAAAGAATTGAATTCTTAAGGGACTCCGGAACTCTCAATGAGACATTAAATGATTTTAATAGATTTTACCTACATCTAAAAATTCAATTAGGGGAAAAGGCAAATAATTTTAGATGGAAAAAGTTGCTTTTAGACACAGTTAATCAAATGACCGACTCAAGCTTCAATGCCTGCATATAGATTTAAGCCGCTTCACCTCAGGAACTTCCATGCCACCAAACTTCTTGCGCCAGGTGTAGAAAGTGGCATCGGAAATGGCGTGCTTGCGGGCAGAAACACCGCCTTCCACTTCGCGGAGAATACTGATGATCTGTTCGTTGGAAAAACGCTTCTTCATGGGGATGTCTTCATGTGGCTTATGAAGACATTACTAACATCGAGGTGTATTAATCAACGGGGAGCAGGTCAACGTTATTGAAATGATTAATTTCTTTTCATGCTGGCCTAAACTTATATAATGAGCACAGTTATTAACCACTATAGAAAGATCATGAACAATTACTCCATTTCGAGAATTCATAAAATGATACGGGCGCGGCATAACGCCGCACTCATTCATTGGAGTAAATTCAATTGGTTAGAACCAGATCATGGCGACGCCATCAAACTTTTCGCTTAAAAGCTAAACGGAGAAAATGCCTCTTATCAACACACCAAACAGATCATGCGCTGGGAAAAATGTATTCTACTCCCTGCCAATGCTCTTGTTACCTTTGCGGACATCAACGAACACATCATGGCCAGAATATCCAAGAGCAACGAGCACGCCTGTTGTTCGTCTAAGGCTATTTTAAAATAAAATGACACGGTGCTGGCTAAGTAATAGATATTAAGCTCAGATACAGCACCGTGTATATCATCATAAAGTGAAAATATAAAACTAATCCACCTTCCAACTACCTGAAAAATTTGCATTTTTAGAGTTTGGAACATTGAGAGGCTTTTTCATTTTTACTGTCATGGGGAATGGGAAATCCACACCCAACATCAAGGCTTCACCTTGTCCCAAAACAGGAAGAAATGAAGCTGAACGCTGATCAATTGCACCTACCGCCTTTTTAACAATATCTTGGTCAAGCTGATTAGTTAGTCTGTGCACTATAAGAGTACCGATCTGGCTCAAAACATCTTCGGGAATGTCACGTGGGCGCTGAGTTGCAATAATGGTATTTAAACCATATTTCCTACCTTCTTTTGCTATATTCCCAAATGCATCTAGCTCAAATTTGTTTGAATCCTCACCTACTTTTTTATTTAAAAACTGATGTGCTTCATCAATAAATATCAAAAGAGGTCTTTCATGGCTAATAAATCCTTTTCTTGCAACAGAAAGTAGTTTTCTTCCGATCGCATTAACAAGGATTTCACGTGAATTTGCTTCAAATGGGACTTCAGATAAATCCAATCTGATAATTTTTGACTTACAGTCGACTCCACAAAATTCGTCGATTAAATTAGGTATAGTTTTGAGTGTATGGTCGACATCGATCATCCATTCTAAATTTTTGTTACCAGAGTACGATTTAATACGAGAGATGAGGTTTAAGCAATGTCCAACGTCATTATCGGCTCTTCCCCCCCATATTGTTGAGTTAGGATTTGTCGAAGTTCCGCCGTTTGGCCAAACACACTCATTCACAATTTGATCAGCAATATTCTTAAAAACCCAAGGAGCTAATTGAATATAAGAATTCATAGCTAGAAGCGCAGTCTCATACGGAAGCTTTTGCTGTCCGGATTTGTTTAGCAGAAACTGATTGGTTATATTAAGGTTATGCCCTGCTTGCGCATGGTATTGCCATACTATTTTCTGACTCTCAATTGCAGCATCCAATTTTGGTGACTGACTCTGAGCTGAAGGTCTTAGAAAGGCACGAATATCTGAGTCGGTAAACTGCCAATGCGGAAATGTTAATTTATTATTCTTGTTAGCTCTAATATGATTGCCAACATAATAACTTTCACAATTTAATGAATCATATTCACCAGTAGGATCTATTACTATAGCTTTCCCTCCAGCATCACGCACTTGCTCAATGATATTTGTCATTGAGTAACTTTTCCCACCACCAGTAGCACCTAAAATCGCACAATGTCTGGAAAATAACTTCTCAGGAGTGACATGTATTGTTACGGATGAATCATGAGGAAAAGTTGCAAGGGGCAAATATATTTTTTCGCTGGTATCATCCTGTTTGCCCTCTGCAATTATAGATACAAGCTCAGAATGAGCCGAGTATATTTGACTACCTAATCGTGGATGTTGTTTAATTCCTTTGTGATTTTTCCCATTAACAGGGTTTAAACTTACCAATAGTTGAATAAGACCAATTGGGTGATTCTCTAACGGTTTATCTGCTAAACCATCGACACTTAATCTTTCCCCACCCTCTATCCATACTTTTACTAGACGACCTAGTATCGCAGTCTCACCGACATCAATAAAGACAAACTCATTAACTTCTCCTGCAGCAATTCTATTACCAAAAGACCAACCAGGTTCACCAGAACCCGCTTTCGAAAGGTTTGCAATTAATTCTGTTGCAGAAACATTGATTACGCTTCCTATACGCCTGATTGGATCGTATGGAGAAAACCATTTGTTTTGTCCCATAAGCACACCTTTTTATTTTAAGTTTGCCGTTATCTTCTCAAATGCTTTAAAAAGCTCATCTTCTGGTGTCGTAGACCTACGCTCAGGAAGAAGTTTTGAAAACTGTTCAAATGTCGAATCGACAATAGCTATTCTTCCATCACCTTGATTTACTGCAGCCAGTAATAACTGTCTAATATCACGATTAAAAGAAGCATTTTCATTAAATGGATCTTTTGTAGATACCATTAACATAAATTCAGGATTTGTTCGAAGAGCCATAGTTAAAGCGTTATTTATATGTTTATCATTAAACCCAAATCCAAGACATAGAACAGCAGTTCTTGGTTGCTTTAACATTTCTAAAAAAGACGTCATCATATCTAAATACGGCGAATCGTAGGAAGTTTGGTACTTACTACTACTTGGATAGATAAAAACCGGTTCTCCCTTATTACTCTCGACTCCTAATTTCTGAACTCGTCCATTAACTCTTCTCCAGTCAACAGAACCATGCATCTTATACAGATGCATTACATTAGGAATATAAGCACCTTCACTATTCCTGGAATGCCGCCTATTGACGATGTCATAATTAAACCACATTGGGTTAAAAAATGAAGGATTGGTAAATTCGAAACCATCGATCACAACGAAACCAACGTTAGATGCTGATTGCTCGAAAGCCAAATCATAATTTGTAGTAAATATTTTCAATCTTTGTTGCTGAGCACTCCTTCTAGCTACTGCTCGGATAAATTTATCATGGCTAATCCAGCCAGCAACATCCTGTATTTTATCAGCAAAGTTTGTCTTTTCCAGTATTAACTTTTTTGCTCGCTCAAGGAAACGTTTAACTTGATTTTTCCTTTGAGCAGAGAGATTCCCGACAGATAATGATGAATCACAAAGTGACAACAATAATTCAATATCTGGCTTAGCATTACCATGCTCGTCTTTTACGCTTTGAAGCACATTATATTTCGTTGCTGCTAATACCAATCCAAATAAATTTTCATCATCTTTTTGGCAGTAATCCCACAGATGCCACATACTTGGAGCTATTGGATGTAGCCCCGCCTTATTGAAAGTTAATGAAGTCCCTGAACCTGCTAATACAACAAGATTTTCAGCATCCAATATTTTGTTTACGAATCGATAATATGGAGTAAACTCCTCATCAAAATCATCACTATCCAAGTTTAATTCAATTGGTTCAATCCGATTTGACTCCGGGTTTCTTTTCACATCAGAGGATATAAAACCAATCTTGTTTTTAATCTCCATACTCCCTCACTCAGAATTAACAGGAACAATTAAAAAATATATATTTTTCCTTTTAAGAGGATTCTAACCGTTTTTAGAGCGTGAATCATTGTTGTATTTGCTTAATCTTATAAACGTCCAGATGGAGGAATCTCTTTCTCAAAAGGTTTCAGAATCTGGGCAGTTACGGTATGTGATGGCAACACAGCTCTTTCCTGCGGTGTTTTATCAACATTGATCATTTGTATTCCCATTTGACGAATATGAAAAGCAATTTGCTGCCAGCGGCGCAACCATCGCTCCTCTTTAAGTTTATAAGCTTCTAACTCAGTTTTAAGACGTTCAATCTCAACTTGCAACTCTTTAGCTTCTTTTGTTGCTTGCCCCCTAGTCTTGACCAACCCCTTTGACAGCACTCTCTTGGCAATATCATAAGCAGCTTTGATTTCGGACTTCGACTGAAGCGATTGGCGGCTAAAACTAAAACGCTTCTCCAGCATTGCCCAAGTGAGCTTAGAGCCAACCTCGCCCATTGCCCATCGCTCAAGATCGGAAACGATCATATTTATGTCACTATCGGACATTCGTCTAAAACGTTTAACCATGCCCTACCTCATTAAAATATTGTTCGGGGTCGAAGTGCTCAACCCCATTGTCAGCCAACTGTGCGCCGAGGGTTTTAATTTTTTTTTCATTGTACGCTAGCCAATCAGCGCTCTTTTTCGGGTTCTTACTGTTCAAGTGATTTTCTGCATTGTGTCGAGCTAGAACCGTAAGCGCATATTGCCGTTTTTGCTCATCAAGCCGTTCTTTATCATCTTTGATCCACACGTAGTCCTTACAATTGGCAGAACATTGCAAATGGCGCTCACAGGGTGTTTGAGAGAAGTTGTGGATACAGATACCCGTACCGACATCATGCACAGCCTGAATTCGCGCTCTCAGAATGGCATCCTGGATTTCTATAGGAACAACTTTAATTTGTTCAGCTACCAGGCCTCCAACCAAGCCTTTTTTGATGTCTTCACGGAGCGTCAGTGCTCGCTTTTCACGGGATGTATGCTGATAAGCTTTGGTGTCTCTTGGATTAGTTCTACCAAACCATTCGGTCTGCAGCAGATCACTTAACCCGCCTTCATCAAGCAGGGTATTGAGCGTATGGCGGAAGTGGTGACTGGTGAAGCCTACCTCGATACTACTGGAAGCGTATTCGGCAGCAAGCGCAGGGAAATAACGGAGGAAGGTAGAAAACATGCACTGGCTACAGCTTATGGCCAGCCAATGAGCGTACCTCCCACTAGAAAGTCCCAGAGGGCGAATGAATAAAAGATCTTTTAGGTAGTATTCTTTACCAAATTGATCCGTATGGAAGGCCGATAAATATGCTTCCGAGAAATCACGAAAACAGTATTCAACCAATCCATTTTTGTAAGTGTAAAAAAAGGGGTTTACAAGCTTAACTCCCTGCTTGGTTAATGCGCTATGATCTGGCCACGCGAAGTTTTGCTTCCTGAGCCAGCCAGTTGTGCCTAAAACAGTATGACTGATCCCCAATTCAGCTAAATCAGCAGCAAATAGCTTCTTATCTTCCTGTATGGCGTCTAAAAACCTAATATCAGGCCCACCAATTTTATGCATTTCTTCCGCTATTGAACGCGCTTTAAATGTAATTTCCGCTAATTCGACGAGCACATCATTGACGATAAGAGTCACTTCGGATGGTAAGTAAAGCCTGCGCTTTGGGGTGAAAGCATCACCACGACTTGCTTTTCGCGGGAAGTATTCGATATAGCGGTTACCTTCATCATCAAAAGACAATTGCTGATTGGGTAATAGTGAAATCTCACTGAATCTCCTACCTGTGCAAGCAAGTAACGTTAACATCAGAATATAGAAGCGATACTTATGATCGTTGGGAACGTTTAAGTAGAGTTCGCCGATGACTCGAAACACAGAGGGATCGACTAGTTTGTCCGACTTCGTCTCCAGAACATCAGGATCATCTAACCTTTTATAATTTATCCCTCCCGTGCTAGTTGGACGCTTCATTTTAGCGTACTTGTACTGCAATAAAACTCTGCATAAACCATTGGCATCACAGTGTGCCGAGAACTCTGCAACATGCTTGTGAAGGTTATAGGCGGTTGTATCACTGTAGTGTTTCGAAATTAGCGTGCACGCATTATCCAGCGACTCTGGCGTCAGTATGGCCAACTCTTGACCGATCTGTTTCGCAGCAAATGAGACATATCCAATAGCGGTAATGAAATTACGCTGATTGGATGTTGATTGATGCTTTCTGTGGAACCTGAGAACGAATAGCGCCTTGGCAACCACCTCCCAGCAACCATCTAGTGGCTCAGAGCCCAGCTTCGGAGATAGCGAAAAACCAAAAGAGGCTGATTTCGTGTTTTTGCCAGTTAACTTGACCAGGCGCCCTGCATCGACTTGCCACTCGGGGTCATCCCAAACAGCCGACTCAAACCCTACTAGTTTCATTAGCTTTGCTTTGCTGACTAAAGATTTGAGGTTTTTATTCCTGTCACGCTCAAGACGATCGACGAAAGGGACGATCTTAGCCTTGCGATTAGAGCGACCATCAGACACTGTCTCCCCCTTCCTCACAGAGTTTGGCTACTTGTGCAACCGCTGCGATCACCTCATCAAGCTGTATGCCCAGTCGCGCATTCTCGTACTTTTTTAAACGCTCTTCACGACCAGCCAGCAAGCATTCCAGTATATGTTCATGGTTAGCGTGCCGATAAGGCTGAAATTTTGGACATAGATAACATGAGTAAGGTGGATCAAGGTGGCAAACACTGGATTCACCGCACACACCAATACCAGCCTGAATAGTAGGGTTTTGCTCATCGAAGAACTCTAGATGCTTGTCATCTCGCTCACCATTGACAGCATTTTCATCACTATTGATTAGTCTGCCTCTGAAAAAATTGAGGTACGTCGAGAATCCTTTCGCTGTCGCCTTGTCAAGGTGTTTAACTATTCTTCCTGCCATCTCAAAATAGACATTCACGTGCTGGGTATCAGTATGATCCAGTATTCTGGCAAGCTCACGCTTACTGATCCCTTCGGCAGCCAAGCCTGTTGCCAAGGTGTAGCGCAGTCGCCTTGGAGTAACGCGCATTAATTCACCAGTGAGAGGTGAGATAATATTGTGACGCTTTACGAATGCACTGAGTAAACGTGATATATCGCTGCTTGTCAGATTAAATGCATTATCAAGATCTTTGGATAAAATGGCCGCTTTATTTCCATTCCTGTTAATTAGCAATGGTCGCTCTTCCGGATTAACAAAGGCCCTATCTGCAAAGCTCAACGGCACCAACTTACTAAGTTCAATCAACTGCTCGATCATTGCACCAAAATGTGGATCGAGATATTCATCCAAAAGATCGTCTCTTGGATTCACAAATCGCTTTTTAATTCTCGGCATGCGAATGATGTAACACGGGTCCTCACCTCCGGGAGCAAGCCTTTCAAAATCAGACTCACGTAGAAATGTTAGGTTAGCTGGGTTACGACCAAATGCTATGGAAAGGGCAACCACAACCCTCTGATGCAAATGCTCTAATGATCGCCCCTCATCCGATTTAAGTGCATTGACTAAGAGAGGTAGCTCAATAGACTTGTTCAGAGGACCACCTTCAGGATCTTCCATCCGAACAGCTTCACCTTTCGGGTTCCCTGGTAGTTCTAGGGCCTCGAGTTCCTGCGCATAAATTTCCGAAAAGCCATATTCTGGATTGTTGTCCGCGCTCCAGATGTACCATTGTATGGGCCTGTACATTGCCCATAATTTTTTTGTGAACGAGCACGATTGATAGCGATTTCAAACAGATCTATTAGGTGCGACTCTGTATCAACTTGAGGTGTTGGGTTACCCCAATGTCTCAGCACCTCTCTCCAGACATCCTGATACACTGCATAGCCCGCATGGGTCGATATTCGTTTAAGTCGGTCGGCAACATGACCTTTGAACGATTCTCTAATGTTGGAGTTAATAATCTTTTTGAAATTCAGGGTTGAATTATCCCGCGCTGAATATGGCAATCTCCAAATATCATCTGATATATCAACTTCCTTTCCTTCACGAGTAATTAGCATCTCTATCTCAGGCCAAAATTGCCCGGCAGCCTGTATTTTCGATGATCTTGTGTTCACTCCGGCTACCTCTCTGACATTATTTCAGCCTGGTACCGCTTCAACGACTTGATTGCCTGCTCTTCTACTTCTTGGGCTATGTAAGTATCTTGTGAATCCAAACTACTATCGCCACGCAGCAAGGCCAGCGCTTCTCGTCTGCGCTGTTCATCCATTCCTGAAGCACGCAACACCCGCTCAAGCCGGGATGAAAATGTATGCCTAAGAGACTTGGCCGTTAAGTTGTCAGGAAGATGATCAGCATATTGCGATCGCAACAACTGAAAAAATTGTGTAATTGAGGATTGCGACAAAGGCCTCCCCTCATCACTCAAGATTAAATAATCTGATTCGTCTTGGTTTTTACTTTCAAGGACTTCACGCCAAGTAACAATGTACTCATTCAAAGTAAATGCAAATTGCTTATTTTCAATCGGAATGATTCGACCATTTCGCTTTATTTGAGGCCTGGGTCGCCTAACATCTAGCGGGTCTGCTGGTCTACGCTCAACCTTTATCGCCGAAATCGCACCAAATTGAATATCTTCTACCCTGAGGCTAAGCAACTCACCTGGCCTTAAACCACAAAATAGCATCAGCCCAACAGATATATAATTTCTAAACTTTACAGCAGAATCTCGTCCAAAACCCTGATCAGATTCGGGGTGCAATACCTCAAGCAAGAAATCAACTTCAGCCTCATTTAGGCCCTTTCGAAGGCTCTTTCTCATTGGCGTGGCAGACATAAAGCTACCATCCAACGTTTTGAGCAAAAATGACTTTCTCTCCCTTAAACGCTCATAGTCCAAGGAAGATAGGGGCAACTGACTAATCAGCACAACCATGCACCAACTGATAAATTGTCGGATAGTGGTTAACCGTTGATTAAAGGTGTTAGGCGCTACTGCACTTATACGTCCATTGGACTGATCGATTCTTAACGCTTCGACCAAACCACCTTTTAATTCCGCTTCGTTGAATGAGTTTTGAGCCAGTAATTTCGCAGATAGATCACAATTTGATTTATCCAGCCAACGATAGAGCACTGACAGCTCTCTCAAATTCCGAACCAACGTATTGGTACTAAGGGAGCGTCGGGCCAGGATAAATTCATTGGGTAAAACAACTGGCATACCAGAAGCATCCAGCATCATTGGTATTTGCTCACCGGTGTTGTGCGTGACCAACTCTATTTTCATTACACCACCATTGTTAACAAAACAAGGATAGCTGCAAAACCCATTTTTACAATATATTTAATTATACGATTTCACAAAAACACAGAACTATGTAGTACAAAAAAGCCCTTCAAATGTTTACACACTTAAAGGGCTTAATTTTTCATTTGTCATTAGTAAAATCAATCTGTTAAATAAACCAGATTAAGAATTACTTAACAACAATCACTTTATGTCATTCAGAACGGGATATCGTCGTCGAAATCCATTGGTGGTTCGTTGCTCTGTGCTGGCGCGTTGTTTTGCGCAGCTGGGCGAGATTGCTGACCGCCGCTGAACTGGTTGCCGCCTTGTGGCTGCTGCGGCTGGCCCCAACCGCTCTGGCCGCCAGAAGCCTGACCGCCGCCTGCTGGTGCGCCGCCGCCGGCACGACCGCCAAGCATCTGCATGGTGCCGCCCACGTTAACAACCACTTCGGTGGTGTATTTTTCAACGCCAGCCTGATCGGTCCATTTACGGGTTTGCAGTGCACCTTCGATGTAAACCTGAGAGCCTTTTTTCAGGTATTCGCCTGCCACTTCAGCCAGCTTGCCGAACAACACCACGCGGTGCCATTCAGTTTTTTCTTTCTGCTCGCCGGTCGCTTTGTCACGCCAGCTTTCAGATGTCGCCAGAGTGATATTGGCTACGGCGCCGCCGTTAGGCATGTAGCGAACTTCTGGGTCTTGACCCAAGTTACCGACGAGAATGACTTTGTTTACGCCTCTGCTGGCCATGTGGATTCTCCTGATGATGTATGTCGTGGTTGAAACCACAGTTTGAAGGTGAGGAATTCACTTTGTGCCATTATAACCATAAAACGCAGCGTCCGTACCAAGGATGTCATTCGTTGGAAGATTCATTCCAGATTGTTTATGAAACCCACTATCGTTGCATGGGATACTGGATATACATTCAGGTTTTCTTGTGCGAGGAGATTTGTTTTGTGTCATAATTGCCCGTTATGTTCTTTCTCTGTGCCCGATTCGTTGACCGCCGCGATACAGATTGAGCGACGGCCACCGGCACGGTGAGCTATCACGTTAATCCGGGAATGATGAATGGATAAGATCGAAGTTCGGGGCGCACGCACCCATAATCTCAAGAATATCAACCTGATTATCCCGCGCGACAAACTGATTGTTGTCACCGGCTTATCGGGTTCAGGCAAGTCCTCACTGGCGTTTGATACCCTCTATGCGGAAGGCCAGCGTCGTTACGTTGAGTCGCTGTCAGCCTATGCTCGCCAATTTTTATCCTTAATGGAAAAACCGGACGTTGACCACATCGAAGGTCTCTCTCCGGCGATTTCGATTGAGCAGAAATCCACGTCGCACAACCCGCGTTCGACGGTCGGTACCATCACTGAAATTCACGACTACCTGCGCCTGCTGTTTGCCCGCGTGGGTGAGCCACGCTGCCCGGACCACAACGTGCCGCTGTCAGCCCAGACCGTCAGCCAGATGGTCGACAATGTGCTTGCGCAGCCGGAAGGCCAGCGCCTGATGTTACTGGCGACCATCATTAAAGATCGCAAAGGCGAGCACACCAAGACGCTGGAGAATCTGGCGGCGCAGGGTTATATCCGCGCGCGTATTGATGGCGAAGTCTGTGACCTGTCTGATCCCCCGAAGCTGGAGTTGCAGAAAAAGCACACCATTGAAGTGGTAGTGGATCGCTTTAAAGTGCGCGAAGACATCGCCCAGCGTCTTGCGGAGTCTTTTGAAACTGCGCTAGAGCTCTCCGGCGGCACCGCCGTGGTCGCTGATATGGATGACCCGAAAGCCGACGAGATGCTGTTCTCCGCCAACTTTGCTTGCCCGATTTGTGGCTACAGCATGAGTGAGCTGGAACCGCGCATGTTCTCGTTCAACAACCCGGCCGGTGCCTGCCAGACCTGTGACGGCTTGGGCGTACAGCAGTTCTTCGACCCTGAACGCGTGGTGCAAAACCCTGAGCTTTCGCTGGCGGGTGGCGCAATTCGTGGTTGGGATCGCCGCAACTTCTACTACTTCCAGATGCTGCGCTCCTTGGGCGAGCACTATAAATTCGACGTGGAAGCGCCTTATAGCGAACTGAGCAGCGACGTGAAACACGCCATCCTGCACGGCTCCGGCAAGGACACCATCGAGTTCAAATACATTAACGATCGCGGTGATACCTCGATTCGTCGCCATCCGTTCGAAGGCGTGCTGCACAACATGGAGCGCCGCTATAAAGAGACGGAATCCAGCGCGGTGCGCGAAGAGTTAGCCAAATACATCAGCAATCGCCCATGTGCGTCCTGTAAAGGCACCCGCCTGCGTGAAGAAGCGCGCCACGTGTTTGTGCAGGAGACCACGCTGCCGCAGATTTCTGATTTCAGCATTGGTCATGCGATGGAATTCTTCCAAAACATGAAACTCAGCGGCCAGCGCGCCAAGATTGCTGAGAAAGTGTTGAAGGAGATTGGCGACCGCCTGAAGTTCTTGGTCAACGTCGGGCTGAACTACCTCTCCCTCTCCCGCTCGGCAGAAACCCTGTCCGGCGGCGAGGCGCAGCGCATCCGTCTGGCTAGCCAGATTGGTGCGGGTTTGGTAGGCGTAATGTACGTGCTGGATGAACCGTCAATCGGCCTGCATCAGCGCGATAACGAACGCCTGCTGGAAACCCTGATCCACCTGCGTGACCTCGGAAACACGGTGATTGTGGTCGAGCACGACGAAGATGCGATCCGCGCCGCAGATTATGTCATCGACATCGGTCCGGGCGCTGGCGTCCACGGCGGTGAAGTGGTGGCTGAAGGTTCGGTGGATCAAATCATGGCGGTGGAAGAGTCGCTGACCGGCCAGTTCCTCAGCGGCAAGCGTGAAATCGCGCTGCCGGAGAAACGCGTTCCGGCCGACCCAACCAAAGTGCTGAAGCTGTCTGGCGCTAAGGGCAACAACTTGAAAGATGTCACCCTGACGCTGCCGGTGGGCCTGTTTACCTGTATCACCGGCGTGTCCGGCTCGGGTAAATCGACGCTGATTAACGACACTCTGTTCCCGCTGGCCCAGCGCGAGCTGAACGGCGCGACCATCGCCGAAGCGGCACCTTATCGTGAAATCGACGGTCTGGCGCACTTCGACAAAGTGATCGACATCGACCAGAGCCCAATCGGCCGTACCCCGCGCTCTAACCCGGCGACCTACACCGGCATTTTTACCCCGGTTCGCGAGCTGTTTGCCGGTGTGCCTGAGTCACGCGCGCGAGGCTACAACCCAGGGCGTTTCAGCTTTAACGTCAAGGGCGGGCGCTGCGAAGCCTGTCAGGGCGACGGCGTGATCAAGGTCGAAATGCACTTCTTGCCGGACATTTATGTGCCGTGCGACCAGTGCAAAGGTAAACGCTATAACCGTGAAACGCTGGAAATCAAATACAAGGGCAAGAGCATTCACGAAGTGCTGGAAATGACTATCGAAGAAGCGCGTGATTTCTTCGACGCCGTTCCTGCGCTGGCGCGTAAGCTGCAAACCCTGATGGACGTTGGCCTGACTTACATCTGCCTCGGCCAGTCAGCGACCACGCTGTCCGGCGGTGAAGCCCAGCGTGTGAAACTGGCGCGTGAGCTGTCGAAACGCGGCACCGGCCAGACGCTGTATATTCTGGATGAGCCGACCACCGGTCTGCACTTTGCGGATATTCAGCAGCTGCTGGCGGTATTGCACCAGCTGCGCGACCAAGGCAACACCATCGTGGTTATCGAGCATAATCTGGACGTAATTAAAACGGCGGACTGGATTGTCGATTTAGGCCCGGAAGGCGGCAGCGGCGGCGGTGAGATTCTGGTCTCCGGCACGCCAGAAACCGTGGCGGAGTGCAAAGAGTCGCACACCGCGCGCTTCCTCAAGCCTATCCTTGAGCACCATAAGCAGAAAGCCAAGAAGTCGGCCTAATGCTTCTCACTCCTTCTCCTGCCTTGGGAGAAGGGGTGATCTCCTCGCCTATTCGCTGTGGATCTGCGGCAACTGCCCCAGCCTGTCACAGGCAAAATCCCAAAACGTTCTCACCTTACGCGGCATTCTTTCCACCTTTTGCGCCACCAATTGCACCGGCATCGGCAGTGGTTCTTCGTCGGGCAATAGCCGAACCATCGTCCCTGCGGCCAAATCATCCGCCACCTGATAACTCAGCAGGCGCGCAATACCGTGTCCGGCGCGCACCGCCAGCAGTTGGGACTCGACTTCGTTAAACATCAAACGGGGCGAAAGCTTAACGCGCAGCCCGTCCTCCCTCGGCCCGAAACGCCACTCCCGGCGCGGCGCTTTTAAGGTACTGAGAATGATTTGGTGTTCGGTTAACTCGGCGGGTTCACGCGGCTGGCCATGCTTCGCCACATATTCGCGGCTCGCCACCAGCATGCGAGTCACCTCTCCGACCTTGCGCGCCACCTTGCTCGAATCCTCCAGATGGCCGATGCGGATCGCCAAATCCAGACCTTCGTCAATCAGGTCTACATTGCGGTCATTCAGCAGCATTTCTATTTGCATATCAGGGTGTAACGTGAGGAACTCCATCACCAGCGGGGCGATGTGCTTGCGGCCAAACTGCACCGGCGCGGTGATGCGTAACAGGCCGCTGAGCTGGGTTTCGGCGGTGTCGAGCAGGGCTTCTTGATAGTGGCCAATCAAGCGTTGCGCCTTCTCCGCCAGCCGCGCTCCGGCCTCGGTCGGCGCGAGCCGTCGCGTAGTGCGCTCAACCAGCCGGGCGCCAAAGCGCTGCTCCAGAGAGGCAATCGCGCGAGTGATGGCCGGAGCCGAGCGCCGGGTTTTACGCGCCGCCTCGGCCAGACTGCCGTATTGCAGCACGGCCACGAAAATTTCCAGCTCGTCTAAACGGTCCATAGATTCTTCCACAAACTGCAACGGTATATTTCAATATTGGCGGATTCACTTTGTTTGTTGCAAGAGTAATCTGTAGATAACCCGAACAAGGAGAATCACTGATGCCGCACATTAAACTTTACGCCACCCCGCTGTCTGGTCACTGCCACCGCGTGGTTTTACTGCTCAACATGCTCAGCCTGCCGTTCGAATATATCGATGCGCCTGCGACGCTGCGCCAAACCGACGAATTCAAAAAACTGAGCCCGCTGGCGCAAGTTCCAGTGCTGGTTGATGGTGAGCTGGTGCTGACCGACAGCAACGCCATCATGGTTTATCTGGTGAAACGCTACGCGCCAGACAGCCACTGGCTGCCGGAAGACGCGGTTGAAGCCGCTCAGGTGCAGCAGTGGTTGTCAAAAGCCGCCGGTGAGATCCGCTACGGCGTGGCATCTGCCCGCATGGTGACTCAGTTCAAAGCACCGGAAAACTACGACGCGGCGATTGCCGTTGCACGCAAGTTCTTGCCTCATCTGGAAGCCCATTTGAGCCAGCACGAGTTTCTGGCGACCGATAAAGCAACCATCGCCGATCTGGCCTGCTCTTGCTATGTCAAAACTGCGCCAGAGGGCGGCATTTCTCTCGCCAATTATCCGTCGATTCGTCGCTGGCTCGCGCACATTGAAAAACTGCCCGGCTACCAGCCGCAGCCAGAGCTGACGCGACCTGCCGAAGTGATCTAACAGCCATATTAAGCCAGTAAGTCGGGGTGGATAATGAGCGAATCCTTAGTGGTGAATGATGTTTTCCATCCTGACGAACGACGGGCGCAGGCACTGGCGCAGTTTGATATCAAAAGCGCGCCAATCCGCCCCGCCATGCCGGAGCAGCACCGGACGTTTTTCGCCGGTTTACCCTATTTGCTGGCTTCCACCATTGATGATGAAGGCTGGCCGCTGACGACACTTTTCACCGGCCCGCCGGGCTTTGTCAGCTCGCCGGACGATACGCATCTACGCATTAATGCCCCGCGTCGGCAGGATGACCCGGCGCTGAACGCCATGTTCTCCGGTAAAGAGATTGGCATTTTAGGGATCGACTTCTCCAACCGCCGCCGTAACCGAGCCAACGGGCGGATCGGCCGGATGGATAAGAACCGTATTGAGATCGCGATAGATCAAAGCTTCGGCAACTGCCCGAAATACATTCAGATCCGCGAGATCTACCCCGTGGACAGCACGACGCCGCCTGCTGCCAGAGAGGATCTGGCCCAGATGGACGACCAAGCGCGGGCGCTGATTAGCCGCGCCGACACTCTGTTTGTCGCCTCTCACGCCTACAGCGAAAAAGCGCAGGGCGGCGCGGATGTCTCGCATCGCGGCGGGCAAGCGGGCTTTGTGAAGATAGACGGAAATCGCCTGTGGATCCCGGATTTCGTCGGCAACAAGTTTATGAATACGTTGGGAAATCTTCTGGCTAAGCCGAAGGCTGCCCTGCTGTTCCCCGACTTCGACACTGGCGATATTCTGCATTTGCAGGGCACCACGGAGATTGTCTGGCAGCCAGAAACGATTAAAGGCCCCGAAGGAGCCCAGCGTTATTGGTGTGTCGATGTCCAGCGGGCGTGGCGCTTTCGTCAGGCACTGCCTTGGCGCGGGCGCAACGTGGAGTATTCACCCGCCTCGTTAGGCACCGGCCAGTGGTAGCGCTACGCGCCTAAACCGTGGCGCGTCTCTTCCGGCAGAGCAGCTACCACCAGCTGATAAGAGCTGTCTATCAGGTAGTAAAACTGCGAATCCGGCAAGTCGCCATCGATATAAATAGTGTTCCAGTGCGCCTTGTTCAGCTTATCGCCGGGGATCACGCATTCGTGCTTGGCCCGCAGGTCGTCGGCCAATTCGGCACTGGTTTTGAGCGAAATCGCCTGCCGCCCGTTGCATTCGCAAAACATGGCAAACATCACGTCCGCCACTTTAATTTGGTTAGCGCCGCGCTGGGTATTCTGCGTGGCCTCCGCGCCCGGCTTCCCCAGACAATAATCGAGTAATTCCTCATTGGTCATTTTGTTCATTCCCCTTGCAAGGTAGCGACGATCCGGCGCTGTCCGCCGTCGATCCGGTGTTCGCCCAGCCAGATGCCTTGCCAGGTGCCTAACACCAGTTTGCCCTTCGAAACGGGCAGCATTAATGATGCCCCCAAAAGTGACGATTTAATGTGACCCGGCATATCGTCTCGCCCTTCGTAATCGTGCTCATAGGGCGCGTTTTCCGGCACGCTGCGCATGAAATGCTGCTCCATGTCCACGCGAACCGTCGGATCGCAGTTTTCATTCAGCGTCAGCGACGCCGAGGTGTGCTGGATAAACAGATGCAACAAGCCAATTTGCACCTCGTGCAGACGCTGGATTTGACTGACCACTTCGTCAGTCACCAGATGAAAACCGCGCGATTTCGCACTAAGGGTGAAGGTCTGCTGATGCCACATAATCTCTCCTGCCAAAACGGTTGCTCGTTAAGGATAGCAGCCAATAAAAAAGGCCGACATTGCTGTCGGCCCTTAAAAACGCTTCCCGCAGAAAAATCAGAGTGCAGGAAGGATGGCGAGAATTACTGAACGGCGGCGAATGCCTCAGCAACCTGCTTCACGTTATGGTGATTCAGGCCCGCCATGCAGACGCGGCCGCTGGCAATCAGGTATACGCCGAACTCTTCACGCAGGCGGTCAACCTGCGCCACGCTGAAGCCGGTGTAGCTGAACATGCCGCGCTGTTGCAGCAGGTAATCAAAGTTACGGTTCGGCAGCGAGACTTTCAGGCTGTTGACCAGCGTCTGGCGCATTTCGAGAATACGCGAACGCATGTTTTCCACTTCGCTCAGCCATTGGGCTTTCAGTTGGGTGTCATTCAGCACTTTCGCTACTACCTGCGCACCAAAGTTTGGCGGGCTGGAGTAGTTACGGCGCACGGTGGCTTTCAACTGGCCGAGCACGCGACCGGCTGATTCAGCATTTTCACACACCACGGACAGGCCGCCAACGCGCTCGCCGTACAGCGAGAAAATCTTGGAAAAGGAGTTGCTGACGAAGCACGTCACGCCCGCCGCCGCCATTTCACGAATGGCATAAACGTCTTCGTCGATACCCGCGCCGTAGCCCTGATAAGCGATGTCGAGGAAGGGGATCAGGTCGCGCTGTTTCGCGATTTCAATCACTTGGTCCCACTGCGCTGGGGTCAGGTCAGAACCCGTTGGGTTGTGGCAGCACGGGTGCAGCAAGACGATGCTCTGCGCTGGCAGGGTTTTCAGCGTCTCGAGCATACCGGCGAAGTTCACGCCGAGGCTTGTTGGATCAAAGTACGGGTAAGTGTGAACCTTGAAACCCGCGCCGCTAAAGATAGCCACGTGGTTATCCCAGGTTGGGTCGCTCACCCAGACTTCTGAATTCGGGAAGTAGGTTTTCAGGAAATCAGCACCAACTTTCAGCGCGCCTGAGCCGCCAACGGTCTGAATAGTCGCAATGCGCCCCTCTTTCAGCGCCGGGTGTTCAGCCCCAAATAACAGCGTCTGAATCGCGCTGCGGTAGGCCGGCAAGCCGTCCATCGGCAAGTAGACTGACGCCGCCTGAGGCTGGGCGTTCAGCCATTCCTCCGCGGCCGCCACCGAAGGCAATTGAGGGATAATACCTTGCTCGTCGTAATACAAACCGATGCTCAGGTTAACCTTCTTCTCTCTTGGATCATTTTTGAAACTGTCCATCAGTGACAGGATCGGGTCACCCGCATAGGCATCGACATGTTGGAACACGGTATACATCTCCTCGGTGGTTTATTTTCAGATGATCGACTTCAGCGAATCTCTATCCAGCGCCGCGCAGTCGCGGCGGCGGTGCGATTAGGGTCGATCACATGATTCAGCTTGCTTCACAGACTAACAAAGTTTGTTAAAAAAAATGACTACTATATGGTGTCAATTTACGAACATTATTCGTGCGTCAAATCTGCGTGAGAGCTGCTGTTCACGGAACTTTTCAATCACGAAATCCACAAAAACTCGGGTCTTTGCGGGCAGCATTTTATGGGTCGGAAAATAGAGCGACAGCGAGCCGTTTTCGGCATACCAATTGGGCAGCACGCGAACCAGCCGACCACTCTCCAGATAGGGCAGTAAATTGGGTAAGCTGGCGACCACGATGCCCAATCCCATCACCGCCGCCTCGCAGCAAGCCTCTGGCTCGTTGAAGGTCATTCGTTCCGGCAGCGAAATAGCGGCCTGACGGTCTTGGCTGTCGCGCAGGATAAAATTACGCACTCGCCCGGTCTGCGGCGAACGAATGCGGATCCCCTCGCCAAAGGCTAAATCTTCGGGTTCGACAAAAGCAGGCTTACGGGCAAGGTAAGCGGGCGACGCGGCCAAAACGGTATGCGCGGGCGCGAGTTCACGGGCGACAATCCCCTGCGGCAGTTCAAATCCCCCGCCAATTGCGGCATCAAACCGCTCGCCAATCAGGTCGATTTTACGATTATCAAATTCCCAATCCGGGCGAATAAGAGGGTAGCGGCCCAAAAACTCGTCCAGCAAAGGCAGTAAATAGTGAATACCAAAGTGCGTGCCGACGCTCACCTTCAATGACCCTGAAGGATGCTGCCCGCTGCTGTCCAGACTGTTCATCGCCCTCTGAATCGATGCCAAGCCACCACGAACCTCAAGCAAAAAGCGCTCGCCCGCTTCGGTTAGCGTAAGTTTTCGCGTGCTGCGCTGGAAGAGCCGCACCCCAAGCTGGGCTTCCAGCGTGGTCACATTTTTGCCCACCGCGGCTGAGGTCAATGCCAAACGCCGCCCCGCCGCCGAAAAACTGCCGGTATCGGCACTCTCAACAAAGCATTCCAGATGATTAATCATGCTCTTAGCCCATTTCAAACTTTTGGTTTGAAATGATTATAGCGATTACTGGCTATTCCTAACCTAATTTCAGGTCAATACTTGTCTCCATCAACACCTCTTCCTAATGATTTGGAGATATACCATGAACACCACAACACATTCTGCTTCACTGGCTGGCAAAGTCGCTTTCGTCCAAGGCGGCGCACGGGGTATCGGCGCGGCTATCGTGCGCCGTTTAGCTGAGGAAGGCGCGAGCGTGGCCTTCACCTACGTCTCTTCGGCAGACAAAGCCAAGGCGCTGGCGGAAGACGTTGAAAAAGCGGGCGGCAAAGCCTTAGCGATTCAGGCCGACAGCGCCAGTGAGCAGGCCGTTCGTCTGGCTGTCACACAGGCGGCCAAGCATTTCGGTCACTTAGATATTTTGGTCAATAACGCCGGAGTTTTGGCCGTCGCGCCGCTCGACGAATTCAGCATGGAAGACTTTGACCGCACGCTGGCCATCAATGTGCGCAGCGTGTTTGTTGCCAGTCAGGAAGCGGCGCGCCACATGCCGGAAGGCGGGCGTATCATCAATATCGGCAGCACCAACGCAGATCGCATGCCTTTCGCCGGTGGCGCGGTGTATGCCATGAGTAAATCAGCGATTGTGGGCCTCACTAAGGGTTTGGCGCGGGATTTAGGCACTCGTGGGATAACTGTAAATAACGTTCAGCCCGGCCCGGTCGATACCGATATGAACCCGGCAGCAGGTGAAATGGCCGATGAGTTAACTAAGCTGATTGCGGTAAACCGTTATGGCAAAGACAGCGAAATCGCTGCCTTTGTGGCTTTCCTTTCTGGCCCCGAGGCGGGTTATATCAGCGGAGCCAGCCTGACTATCGACGGTGGTTTCGGCGCCTGATACCACTCAGGCGTCATTACCGACATAAACGCGGGCAGTGCGGGCGGTCAACTGAGTGACCAGCTCGTACTGGCTGATGCCGGTCGCGGCGGCGATCTGTTCGACCGGCAGCCCCTCTCCCCAGAAAATCACTTCATCACCCACGCGGTCGGTGGCGTCCGGGCCGAGATCGACAGAAATCATGTCCATAGAAACGCGCCCGACGATAGGCAAGATGCGGCCATTGACCAGCACCGGCGTGCCGCTCGGCGCGCTTCTCGGGTAGCCGTCGCCATAGCCCATCGCCACGACGCCAAGTCTTGTGTTCCGCGTGCTGCGCCAAATTCCGCCGTAACCCACGGGTTCACCAGAGGCGTGGTCGCGCACGGCGATCAGGCTGGAGGTCAGGGTCATCGCAGGTTTTAAGCCAAAATGGGCGGCGTCGGCAAAGCTCATCGGCGAGACGCCGTAGAGGATCAGACCGGCGCGCACCAAGTCGTGATGGGCTTCGGGCCATTGGAGAATTCCGCTTGAGGCGGCAAGAGATTTCAGCCCCGGCTTGTCCTGAATAAATTGCTGGAAGCAGCGAATCTGGTCAGGGGTGGCTTCAGCGTCCGGCTCGTCGGCACGGGCGAAGTGGCTCATGATATTGACCGGTTGACGGACATTCGGGCAGGCGCTGAGCCGCTGATAAAACGCCTCGGCTTCGGCTGGGTGAACACCAAGACGGTGCATGCCGGTGTCGAGCTTCATCCATACCGTGAGCGGCCGTTCGAGCTTCGCCTGCTCCAGAGCTTGCAGCTGCTCAAGGCTGTGAACCGCGGTTTCCAGCCCATGCGCGGCCACAACAGGCAGCTCATCGGCGCTGAAGAAACCTTCCAGCAGCAAAATAGGTTTAATGATCCCGCCAGCCCGCAGCGTTAATGCTTCGCTCAGGCGGGCCACGCCATAGCAATCTGCATCCTGCAAAGCCTGCGCAGCTTCCAGCAAACCGTGTCCGTAAGCGTTAGCCTTCACCACCGCCACCACACGATTTTGCGGCGCCAAATGCCGCACCCGTTGCAGATTATGTCGCAGAGCGCGGCAATCAATGACAGCCGTAGCCGCTTTCATCTTGATTCCTTTATAAATTCTTAATTTAAAAATGACACCCCTAGCTTCATAGGGAATTAACACGAAAGCTAAGGGGCGTTATTGGCGCAGTCAGTTTGCGTTCGGCCAGCGCGGAAAAACCGGAGTGTACACGTAGTACACGAGGATTTTGAGCACTGCCCGGACGCAAAATGGCAAGCAAAATAGCCCCGCACACTAGTCCTCGTCGTATTGAGGACCACCATAGTTATCAAACCGCGAAAACTGCCCATTAAAGGTCAGTCGAACCGTACCGATTGGGCCGTTACGCTGCTTACCGAGGATGATCTGGGCGATGCCTTTCTCTTCACTGTTGTCGTGATAAACCTCGTCACGATAGATGAACATGATCAAGTCAGCGTCCTGCTCGATGGAGCCGGATTCACGCAAGTCGGAGTTAACCGGGCGTTTGTCGGCACGCTGCTCCAAGCTTCGGTTCAGCTGCGATAGCGCCACTACTGGCACTTGCAGTTCTTTGGCTAAAGCTTTGAGCGAGCGGGAGATTTCGGCGATTTCCAGCGTACGGTTGTCGGACAGCGAAGGAACGCGCATCAGCTGTAAGTAGTCAATCATGATCAGGCTCAGGCCGCCGTGTTCGCGGAAAATACGCCGCGCGCGGGAGCGCACTTCAGTTGGCGTCAGGCCGGAGGAGTCATCGATGTACATGTTGCGTTTTTCCAGCAGGATACCCATGGTGCTGGAAATGCGCGCCCAATCCTCGTCGTCGAGCTGGCCGGTACGAATTTTGGTTTGGTCGACGCGCGAGAGCGACGCCAACATACGCATCATGATCTGGTCGCCGGGCATCTCCAGACTGAAGATAAGTACCGGCTTTTCCTGCATCATCGCGGCGTTTTCTGCGAGGTTCATCGCAAAGGTGGTTTTACCCATCGAAGGACGCGCCGCCACGATGATCAAATCTGACTTCTGCAAACCGGCGGTTTTCTTGTCTAAGTCGGTATAGCCGGTGGACACCCCGGTCACCCCGTCGTGCGGGCGCTGGAAAAGCTCTTCAATGCGCGACACCGTGCTTTCCAAAATACGGTCGATGCTTTTCGGGCCTTCGTCTTTGTTGGCGCGGCTTTCGGCAATTTGGAATACGCGTGATTCGGCCAGATCCAGCAGGTCTTCACTGCTGCGGCCCTGCGGGTCATAACCGGCGTCGGCAATTTCATTGGCCACGGAGATCATTTCACGCACGACTGCACGTTCGCGGACGATATCAGCATAAGCGCCGATGTTGGCCGCACTTGGGGTGTTTTTCGACAGCTCGGCTAAATAAGCAAAGCCGCCCACCGAGTCCAAATCGCCTTTTTGCTCCAGCGATTCAGACAGGGTTATCAAGTCGATAGGCTTGCTCATTTCCAGCAAGCGCTGCATTTCGGTAAAAATCAGGCGATGCGGGCGACTGAAGAAGTCATTGCTGACCACGCGTTCAGCCACGTTGTCCCAACGTTCGTTATCCAGCATTAGCCCGCCCAGAACGGATTGTTCAGCTTCCAGCGAGTGCGGAGGAAGCTTCAATCCTTCCATCTGACGATCGCGGTTTTCGTTCTGTTGATTGGTCGGTTTTTTTGCTGCCATGTGTGGGAAATTCCTGCGGTAAGCGCCTGTTTTGTGAGCATCGACTTCCCCGTAATTAAGGAAGTTTTTTCGCTGCTTAGTATAGGTTGTGCTGTCTCATTTCAAAAGGGTATTAACCCGCTGTGCCTAAAATCTGGATTGTCACAAGCATTTAGCCTAGGGTTGAAAACAGACCCCAACACGAGATTAAAACATGGCTAAGCGCATTCAATTTGCCGCAACAGGCGGCCCCGATGTTCTGCAATATGTCGATTTCCAACCGAAAGACCCGGCCGCATACGAAGTTCAGGTTGAGAATAAAGCGATAGGGATCAACTACATTGATACTTATATTCGCGGCGGTTTGTATCCTGCTCCCCTCCCTTCCGGGCTGGGTACCGAAGCGGCGGGCGTGGTGAGCAAAGTGGGCAGCGACGTGACGGGCATTAAGGTCGGCGACCGCGTGGTGTACGCGCAGGCCGCTTTGGGTGCCTACAGCGAAGTGCATAACGTTTCGCAAGAAAAAATCGCCCTGCTGCCGGACGCCATTAGCTTTGAAGTGGCTGCCGCCTCTTTCCTCAAGGGGTTGACCGTCCAGTATCTGCTGCGCCAAACCCATAAAATTCAGGCCGGTGAAACCTTCCTGTTCCACGCCGCCGCAGGTGGTGTGGGCCTGATTGCCTGCCAATGGGCGAAAGCGCTGGGTGCCAACCTGATTGGCACCGTCGGCTCAGAAGAAAAAGCCCAGCGTGCGAAAGAAGCTGGGGCATGGGCGACCATTAACTACCAGACCGAAGACATCGTTGCTCGTGTTAAAGAGCTGACCAATAACCAAAAAGTCGATGTGGTGTATGACTCCGTGGGCAAAGATACCTTTGAGCGCTCACTCGACAGCCTGAAGCCGCGCGGCCTGCTGGTCAGCTTCGGCAATGCCTCCGGCCCGGTGTCTGGCGTTAATTTGGGGATTCTGTCGCAGAAAGGCTCACTGTTCGTCACTCGCCCGAGTCTCGGCAGTTACATCACCAACCGTGAAGAGCTGAAAACCGCCAGCGACGAGCTATTCTCACTGATCGCCAGCGGTGCTATCAAAGTGGACGTCAGCGACGCGCAGAAATTCCCGCTGTCCGAAGCCAAGCGCGCCCACGAGACGCTGGAAAGCCGTGCGACACAAGGCTCAAGCCTGCTGATTCCCGGCAAATAATCTGCTTTTCCTGAAATGCAAAAGGGCTTCCGTGTGGAAGCCCTTTTACTGTCTCGCTCAGACGACCTCTGATTGAGACGGGTACTGCTTGTAGGGGTACTGCAAGGTAAATCCGCGGACGATGAGGCTTAAGCCTCTATTTTATATCTCACGGATTTGATGAATTTCGTTCGAGCTGATATTTGCAGCGCGAGAAATGCATCCTAGCAGCCCTTAATGTTAAAAAGTATGGTTAATAAAAAATCTGCCGACTTAAAAGTGCAAGCTGTGATCGGTGCCACATAAGTAAAAGTTATCTCGACAAATGTTGCAGTCAATCCGAGCAGGTCAAAGCTCAGATAGCTGATAATTCGAAGAATTCATCATCTTCAACAGTTATGGCAGGCGGCGCGAACGGTAGCGCGGCGTGTCGGGCTTCTTAAAGGCACGATAGACCCACACCACGGCAACGGCGAGCAGCAGCCAAGGCAACATTTTTATAACAATAGCCACAAAGCCTCCCAGCATCATCACCGCAAAGGCCACCACCAGCGCAGCAATCATGCCCAGCAGCGAAATACCGGTCAGCATCAACATAAAGAAAAAGCCAAGCACAAAGAGAATTTCCAACATCGCATGCTCCTTAATAAACAGCGAAAACACGGAACAGCCTGACGAATGTCATCTGACTCTCCTAGCTATTACAAGAAACATGCCAGAACGGCGGATAATTTATTGATTTGATTTTTAAGAAGAATTTACGCCACCGGCTATTAGAGCTAATGGCGTAATAGTAAGAAAGGCTAACTTTTAGCGGATTTAACTAACAGATTTAAGCTTGGCTGAGGGCAGCGTGCGGCTGAGTGACCAGTTGTAGCGCCTGCTCGACCACTTCAATACCTGAACCCGGCTTGTGGGCGTTTTCGCTCAGATGGCGACGCCATTGGCGAGCGCCGGGAACACTCTGGAAAATCCCCAGAATGTGCCGCGTCATGTGCCCCAGATAAGTGCCTTTCGCCAGCTCAGCTTCAATGTACGGATACATGCTGCGAATCACCTCGGGTGCCGTGCGCAGCGGGGCTTCGGAGCCGAACAGCTCGCGATCCACGTTCAGCAACATGCCTGGGTTTTGATAGGCTTCGCGCCCCACCATCACACCATCCATATGCTGTAAATGCGCCTTGGCTTCTTCCAGCGTTTTTATCCCGCCGTTGATTGCCATCGTCAGGTGCGAGAAGTCTTTTTTCAGCTGATACACGCGCGGGTAATCCAGTGGTGGGATCTCGCGGTTTTCTTTCGGGCTGAGGCCGGACAACCAGGCTTTGCGGGCATGGATGATAAAGGTGTCGCAGCCGCCCTTCTCGGAGACTTGCTGCACGAAGTCGCAAAGGAATTCGTAGCTGTCTTGTTCGTCGATACCAATACGCGTTTTCACCGTCACGGGAATGGACACCACGTCGCGCATGGCTTTGATGCAGTCCGCTACCAGCGAGGCTTGCGCCATCAGGCAGGCACCGAACATGCCGTTTTGCACGCGGTCAGACGGACAGCCGACGTTCAGGTTAATTTCGTCATAGCCGCGCTGTTCGGCAAGCTTGGCGCAGGTCGCCAAATCCGCAGGATTACTGCCGCCCAGTTGCAACGCCACAGGATGCTCCGCGTCACCAAACCCGAGATAGTCGCCCTTGCCGTGAATAATCGCGCCCGTGGTAACCATTTCGGTGTACA
This sequence comes from Ewingella americana ATCC 33852, assembly GCF_000735345.1. GTDB lineage: Bacteria > Pseudomonadota > Gammaproteobacteria > Enterobacterales > Enterobacteriaceae > Ewingella > Ewingella americana. Next base: position 418,757 of record NZ_JMPJ01000065.1, read on the forward strand.
GCAACGTCTGCCCAGTCATTAAGCGATGGAAATGGCGGCAATGACGATCTGTCCAGTCGAGCATCGGCGCGACGGAAAAACGTTGAGCGGAGTAAGGCTTGGCGCTGGTTTGAGATGTGGCGTTTTGAGTTTCTGACATCGACCTGAGATTCGCTGAAGGTGTTCGGGCGCTCCTTCGGACCTAACCAGCCGAAGGAATGGAATCGCAGATTATACCACAGAACAGAGATTCGGCATCTCACGCGGTGCTCTGCCAACAGAGGCCAAGCACCGCGTGAGCCATTACGCCAACGGCTTTTACAGCTAGGATGTTCAGACCGCTGCCTTGGCCGCCTCGCGTTCGGCTTTACTCTGCCCCAGCTGTTGCTCCAATACTTCCAAAGAAACGCCTTTGGTTTCAGGCACCTTGAGCTGCACGAAGGCCCATCCCGCGAGGCAAATCGCGCCATACAGGAAGAAACTCCCCGCCGCGCCCAGCGCCACGTTGAGCAGCGGGAAGGTGTAAGTCAGCACAAAGCAGGCCACCCACAGCGCCAGCGTGCAGGTTGCCATCGCCGTGCCGCGTACCCGATTGGGGAAGATTTCTGACAGCAAAACCCAAGTCACCGGAGCCAGCGTCACCGCGTAAATGGCGATAGCGACCAGCACCAACAGCAGGACCGGCAGCCCCATAATGCCGAAGGAATAGGCCATGCCAATCAGCACGTAAATGATGGTCAAACCCGCCGCACCGTACTGCATCAGGCGGCGACGCCCAATGCGGTCCACCAGCGGCAGCGCCAAAAGCGTGAAGATAAGGTTAATCAGCCCGGTGGCGACAATGGATTTCAGGGTATCGTTGATGTCGAAGCCCGCCGAGGCGAAGATCTCCTGCGCATAGTTAAAGATGACGTTAATCCCGCACCACTGCTGGAAGACCGCCAACACCACGCCCATCACCACAATGGGTCTGACTTTCGGCTGCCATAAGGCGGACAGCGGCACTTGCTGGTTTTCCGACCCCAGCGAGTGGCGAATGTCAGACAACGTGTGCTGCGCGTACTCCACCGAGCCAATGCGGCGCAGCACCTTTTCAGCCTGCGGATAGCGATTGGCTTTTGCCAACCAGCGCGGGGACTCCGGCACCACAAACATCAGCAGCAGGAACAGAACCGCCGGAACCCCTTCCGCGCCGAACATATAACGCCAGCCAATTTGTGCATTCCAAGTTTGCAGGATTTCAGCCTGTGTCGCCGCCGAAGCCACGGGTTCAGCAATCATCAGATTGACCAGTTGCGCGGCGAGCACGCCGATAACAATGGTGAGCTGATTGATTGCCACAAAGCGCCCGCGCTTCTCCGCAGGGCTTATCTCCGCGATATAGACCGGCGCGAGGGCCGAAGCCAAACCAATACCGACCCCGCCGACAATGCGCCAAAACACAAACCAGCCGAAGTCGTTGGCCAGTGCCGTTCCCACGGCTGAAAGCGTAAAGGCGATTGCCGCAATGATCAGCGGCAGTCGGCGGCCAAAACGGTCTGACAGCCAGCCTGATACCATGGCCCCAACGATACAGCCCACCAGCGCCGAGCTCATGGCCCAGCCAGAGGTAGCGGGATCGGTAATGTGGAAATATGCCTCGTAGAAAGGCTTCGCCCCGCCAATCACCACCCAGTCGTAGCCAAACAGCAGCCCGCCACAGGCGGCAACCAGACAGATCATCCAGACATAAGGCATGTTCAATGTTGTAGGATTTTTCATCATTGCTTCTCCTCGCCCGTCGCCGTTTCAGAAGTGAGCGTCATGCTTTGGCTAAGAGTTTCATGCGGCTCCAACACCTTTAAGCCCCCTAAATCAGCCATGTTGTGACCATTGGCGGCGTGGCTCATCGGCTCGAAACAGAAGAAATCAAAGTCGTAGCCGCGGTCGAATTTAGGGTCTGAGACAAAAACGAAATAAACCGGGCAGGCAGGCTCAGTGGACAGGCTTAGCTGCTGGTGACGGCTCGGCCAAATCACTTTCGCCTGCCCATCCCACCCGGAAAAACCATTATTCACCCAGCGGCGCGGCGGTTTTTTTGCCGCTGCAAAATTCAACTCTTCGGGCAAGTCAGTCTGGTGTTCACCCGCCAGCCACTGCGCCTCTTCCAGCCAATATCCTGCGGCATTGGCCTGAAGCTGGGTGTCCTCTTCGAGAGGGAAATAGGGGTGCCAGCCCAACCCAAAGGGCATCGCCACTTTGCTTAGATTGGTAACGCTGAGTGTCACTTCGAGCTGATTATCCACCAGCTCAAATCGCTGCAAAGCGCGGTACTGATAAGCCCCGTGATGATGGCTAAACTCCAACAGCAGATGCCAATCATCATGCTCGGCGCAGCGCCATTCCTGTAACCAACCGTCGCCGTGCAGATAGTGGTCATCCCAGTCGGTGTTAGGCTTCAACGGATAGCGCGTGCCGTTAAACTCAAACTGGTTGCCGTTAACCCGGTTACCAAAAGGCACCAGCGGGAAACAGCCCGATTGCAGCGGCGGCGTATCCGGCGAGACTTTCGCCGGGCGCAGCAGAGGCAGGTCGTGCCCGTCGCGATGCGCCACCAGCTGCAGAATGCTGCCGCCATGAGTAGAAACCTTAAGAGACAGCAGCGGATTGGTTAGCGTAAACACAGACATAGCGCACTCCTTGAAGGGTTAGTCGGCAAAGTTGATGACGACTTTGCCGCATTTACCGCTGGCCATTAGCGCATAAGCCTCTCCCGCCTGTTCCAGCGTGAAGCGGTGAGTGATGGCGCTTTGCGGCCGCATTTTCCAGTCATGCAAATCACCACAGCATTTCTCCATGTTGTAGAGGCTGGTGACCCACGAGCCGATGATCTGCCGTTGGTGATGCATCAGGTCCGCGCTGACTTCAAATTCGACTTTTCCGGTTTCGCCGATGTACACCACGCGGCCCCAGTCGGCGGTGGCTTGCAAGGCCAGCAGGCGACCTTGGGCATTGCCGGAGCAGTCGAGCGCGACATCTGCGCCGCCGCGCGTCAGCTCAACGATGGAAGGGATCAGGCTTTCGCCGCTGGCTAAAAAGCCGTGATCCATCAAGCCGAGCTTTTTGGCGGTCGCCAGACGCTCAGGCTGAACATCAACGCCAATGACGCGCTTCGCCCCCCGGCCTTTCGCCAGCATCATCGCCATCATGCCCACCGGGCCAAGCCCGACGACCAGCACGTTGTCACTACCCGAGACATTGCCGCGCAGGATGCCTTCATAGGCCGTCCCGACGCCGCAGGAGATGAATGCGCCATCCTCGTAGCTCAGGGAGTCCGGCAGGTGAATCAGGTCTTTCTCTTCCGCCAGCAGATATTCGGCATGCCCGCCATCGCGCTGCCAGCCGTAGGCCGCCTTGCCCTCGCCGGTGCAGGAGATAGGGAAACCCTTGCGGCAGTTGGGGCAGAAGCCACAGCCGGAAATGTGGTACACCAGCACGCGGTCAGCCTCTTTGAAGTGGCGGCACCCGGCCCCCAGACTGACAATTTGGCCGCAAGGTTCGTGGCCATTAATAAAGCCCTGATAAAGAGGTTTATCCGGCGCGGCGGCGGTCGCCCGATGCTGGTGATAAATATAATGAACGTCGCTGCCGCAAATTCCCGACGATTTCATTTTAATTAAGACCTGTCCGATCCCCGGCGTTGGGATCGCCACTTCTCTTAATTCAGCAGTAGAGTTTCCCGGTAAATAAGCCGCCAACATGGTTTTCATATTATTCCTCTCCATAAATTTGAAAATTGTTCATTTTCTTTTTGCCATCACGCCTCGCGAAGATTGTTTGCAAGGCGCAAAGGTGCAGATTATTTTTTCGAGCGAACTCGACTATTTCGCTGAGTCAGAAGAATGTTTGCCAGCACGGCGACGACGATAATTACGCCGCGCACCACTTGCTGGAAGAAAGAGTTAATCCCCAGCAGCACCAATCCATTGCCAATCAGCGTGATAACCAGAACCCCGAGCAGGGTGCCGAGCAGCGAGCCTCGGCCGCCGGACAGCGCCGTGCCGCCAACCACTACTGCCGCGATAACGTCAAATTCCAAGCCGTTGGCCGCCCCGGCGTTGCCTGAACCCAGACGCGCCGCGAGTAAGATCCCGGTGACGGCGGCCAGCAGGCCGGAGAGTGTGAAGATGAGCACCCGCACGCGTTTGACATTGATGCCGCACAGCTGCGCCGCCGAGGCGTTACCGCCCACGGCATACACCGAGCGTCCAAAGGCCGTTTTGCGGCTGACAAACAGGAATACGGCGAATAAAATCAGCATGATAAGCGCCGAGACGGGAATGCCTGCCACCTGCCCGCCCAGCCAGTCGAGCACGTCATTTTCGTCAATCGGCACTGGCAGGGCGTCGGTCATAAACAGGCCAAGTCCGCGCAGTGCGCTCCACAGGCCCAGCGTTGCCACAAAGCTCGGCACGTTAAACCATCCACGCAAGAAGCCCGCCAGAGTGCCAAAGGCCGCACCAAGGATCAGCACCAGAACCAGCGACGCCGCCAGCGGCACCTGCGCCTGCATCAGATAGGCCAGACAGACTGAGACAAAAGCCACCATCGGCCCGACGCTGACATCGATTTCACCGGCGATGATCACCAGCGTCATGGCCCACGCCGCAATGCCAATAGTCGCGGCATCGCGCAGCACGTTCATCTGGTTACTGAGTGAAATAAAGCCCGGCGCGTAAATTGAAAACACCAGATAAAGCAGAGCAATAACCACTAATAGGCCAATGGCATTAATATTCGCCGAAATAAAGGCGCGGCGGGATTCACCTTTTTCTTGTTGATAAGATAATGTCGTCATGGTCATTTCATTACTCCACACTATTTCCCGGCATCGAAATAAAAGCCCGGAAACGAAAGCCATCATTTACCGGCAACGGAGAGGCTCTGCACGCCAGCGTTTATTTGAGCCCATCGCTATCACCCTGATTTATATTTTTAAGCCGCAGACTTTATTCACTCCGCGGCTATTTAATGTGACGCTAATATTTCCGCCATTAACTCTTCGGTACTCACTGGTGAGGTCAGCGTTCGGGTCAGCGTGCCCTGCTGCAACAGCAGAATTCGGTCGCAAACCAGTGGCAGCTCTTCCACTTCGCTTGAGACAAAGATGATGCTTTTGCCTTCGGTGGCCAGTTGGCGAACTATCTGATAAATCTGGTTTTTAGCTTCGACATCCACCCCGCGCGTCGGCTCATCGAGCAGTAGCACGCGGCTTTCGGCATAGACCCAGCGGCCAATCACCACCTTCTGCTGGTTGCCGCCGGAGAGCGTGCCGATTGGCGTCGTGGTGCTGGCGGCCTTCACCCGCATCCTGGCGATAATGTCCTGCGTGTATTGGCGAATGTCGGCCCACTGCAAAACGCCCAGTCGGCTGACGCGATGGCGGTTGGTCATCACGGTATTTTCATCCACGCCGAGCAGCGGCATGATGCCCGCCTCTTTGCGGTTTTCCGGCGTGTACCCCAATCCGTGGGCCAGCATGCGGGCATAGGTCGGTTTGTGTATCCGTGCACCGTCGATTTCCACTTCGCCTTCGCTGTAACTGTCCAGACCCGCCAAGGCTTTGAGCAGTTCTGTTCTGCCGGACCCCAGCAGCCCGGCAATGCCCAGCACTTCGCCTTGCAGCAGGTCGAAATTGATGTCGTGAAGTTTGGGGGGCAGATTCATCCCGCGAACCGACAACACGGGTTTGCCGCCTTGCGGTTGAGTGACTTGGTTGTCGCGATGCCCGCTGTGACCCAGCATCAGCGCGACAATCTCTTCGGTGGAGGCCTCAGCCAAACGGACATTCCCCGCCACTTTACCGTCACGCATAATGGTGGCGCTGGAGGCCAGTCGGCGGATTTCATTCATTCGGTGACTGACATAGATAACCGCGATGCCGACCTCAGCCATTGCCTGAACGGCGGCGATCACCAGTTCGACTTCGTTGGAAGCCAGAGAACTGGTGGGCTCGTCGAGGATAACTACCTGCGGATGGCCCTTCATAACGCGGGCGATTTCAACCAGTTGCTTCTGTGCCGGGCTGAGGTTTTCAACGCGCTGCAGTGGGTCGATATCCACGCCGAGATGCCCAAGGCAGTGCCGCGCTTGTTCCAACATCTTCTTGGCGTCGAGCATGCCGCCGCTGCGCGGCCACTCGCCGAGATAGAGGTTTTCCGCCACGCTGAGGCCGTCCACCAGACTCAGCTCCTGATACACCGCGCGCACGCCTAGTTCCGCCGCGCGGCGGGTAAGCTGGGCATCGCTGCCTGAAAGGGTCTGCCCGCCCAGCATCACGGTTCCCCGATCCGGCTTTTCACTGCCGGTAAGCAGGCGAATTAATGTCGATTTCCCGGCACCGTTTTTCCCCAACAGGGCGCGGATCTCGCCGCGTTTCAGGGTGAAATCCACATTCTCCAGCGCAATAACGCCCGGATACTCTTTGTAGCCGCCACGGACCGCTGCGACACAATCCTTATCATCGTCAGGCGTGGTCATGGTGTCTGTTGCCATTGCAAGTGCTGACATAGTCGAACCCCAGATTAAGGTAAGCCATCCTGATGGGTGTCCAGCCAGCCCTGTCCCTGAGCTGAGGTGGTGTAGAGGTCAATCGGTACTTGAATGACTTTGTCCGCTGGCAGGGTTTTGTTGATGGCTTGCAGCGTTTTGGCAAACACCTGCTCGCCCATTTTCTTACCTGAGATATCCACGACTGCCTTAAGCACCTGATTTTTATTCAGCTCTTGGGCGATTTCGGTGGTCATGTCGGAGCCAAACACCACGGTTTTCCCCACGCGATTCTGATTGCGCACGGCCTTCACGGCGCCAAGGCTCGCCCCGCCGGATTCACCAAAAATGGCGTCCAAGTCAGGCTGGGAAATCAGCAGTTTTTCACCCACTGAAATGGCTTTGTCGATGGCGGTTCCTTCCTGATTTGCCACGATACTCATGCCCGGCACTCGCTGCTTCAACGCGGCTTCGAAGCCTTTACGGCGCTGGACGCACACTTCGAAGGCTTCGCAGTTAATCACCGCGATTTTCGGCGCAGTAATTTTGTTAGCGATAAAGTAGTCGGCGGCAGCATCACCCGCTTTGCGGCCAAACTCCACGGGGTCGCCCACCAGATAGGCCGCGACATACTTCTGCACGCCTTTGTCGCTGATGCAGGTGTTGTAGCAAACCACGGGGATCCCAGCCTCGCTGGCCCGCTGGATAGCCCGGCGGCTGCCCTGCTCAGACACGGCGGAGAGCACGATGGCGTCGACCTTGCGGGCAATCAGCGTGTCGATGAACGTGCTCTCTTTCGAGATATCGCCCTGCGCGTTGGTTTCAATCAAATTCACTTTGTCGCCCGAGGCGTTGGCACTTTGCTGCACCCCGGCTTTTACTCCGGCGTAATAGCCTTGGGTATCGAGATAGATGGCCCCGACGGTCAGCGCTTTCGCCGATTCGGCCTGCGCATGAGTGAGGGTGAATAAACCGGTCAGTAGGGCGGTAGTCAGAGCAATTCTTTTACAGTTGAACGGCATGATTCCTCCGGTATTCCTGGGTTGGCGTGATGTTCTGGTAAGGTTGGTGGCTAATTTATTGTTTTAGTTGTGAAGTAAATGTTTTCGATGAGTTAACACAGTGGGGATAAAGTAAATCATCCCCGCTGTGCAGTTATTCATCACGATCACGGATTAAACTAAACAGCGTTTAGTAAACCCTCCTGTTGCTCAGCAAGGCGTAGGAAAAGCTGTGCTTTGTTGTTGGCCGGATTGAGTGCCAGCGCCTGTTGCAAACTGCTGGCCGCTGCGCCGTTATCCCTTGCCCCCAACTCGGCTAAGCCTTTGACCAATAACAGATGTTCCTTGTGTTGAAGCTGACGATCGCCGTTGAGCACCAGCAGATCCGGCAAGGAGACGGCGAAGAAGTCAGCGCTTACGACATCGCCGCTAGCCTGTTCGGCCCAGTCGCGCATTTGGCTAAATAGCTGATTAGCCTCGGCTTGCTGATCCAACTGGCGCAATGCCATGCCCTGATAGAACAGATAATCCACCGGCTGGTCGTTGTAATAACGGCGCTCGCTGATGCCCTTATCGCCCTGCGCGGCGCGCTCGAACCACTGTTTTGCCTGCCCGTGCTGCCCCAGCTGTTTGGCAGTGACGCCGAGCCAGTAGTAAAGGTCGTTGTCGGTTTGCCCGACCAGCCGCCCTTCGGCAAGGTTCAGCGGATAGGTTTGAGCCGCCAGTAAAATCTCCTGCGCCTCTGCCGGTTTACCGCTGTTGAGCAACTCAAACGCCCGCAGTTGCGCATTCAACAAGAACTGCCCGGTGACGCGCCCTTCGCCCCCTTCCCACGGATGGAACTGGCGTTCTGACAGTAGCGTTGCAGCCTGCTGCAACTTGCCGGTTTGGTGATAAAGCCCCAGCAGCTCGGCCGTCAGGTCATCGCGCTGGGTCGCCACGTCGAGGTGCTTTTCGAGCAGCGCAAGGCGGGTTTGCGGCGTCGTCGAGGTGAGTTTCTTCAACAAATCCTGCTCGAACAGCAGACGGGCATCGTGCGGAGCCAGCGCGTAAGCTTTATCGAAATAGCGGGCCGCCGCGTCGGCATCATGGTCGATATTCCACGCGTGGATCCCCAATCCGCGCCATGCATCGGTGAAGTCTGGCTCAAGCTCAAGGCAGCGCTGCCAGTGGGCAACCGCAGGCTGTAGATTGCCCTTGCTGTAGTGGAAACAGGCCAGCAAGTGGTGAGCAAAGGCGTCATCGGTGAAGCTGTTAAGTATCTGCACTTCGGCAACGCTGTTCGGGAAGCGAACATTGTCGGGGAAAGCCTGACGGGCCTGACTCACCAGCGACTGGCGGTTGTGCGGATCAAGACTTGCCTGCACACAGAGCGGCAGAGTTTCGCGACTGTCGATGGACTCCAGCGCCTCAAGCGCCAGCTTTTTCAAGCCGAAAGAGAGCAGTTGGGTGGCGATATTCAGCGCACTTTCGCCGCGCTGCCCGGTCACCTTGCGCAGAGCGTGGTGTGATTCGCTGTTCGGCTGCTGCTGGTAGTTGAGGAAATGCAGCAGATAGTGCAGCGGGTAGCGTTGCAACTGCTGCTGGCGATAGCGCCCGGCAGAGGCCGCGTCGCCGCTCAGTTGCAGTAGCAGCGCTTTTAGGCCAATCAGGCCGTAATGGCTGGCGTGGCTTTCCAGACCCTGATCGCAGAATTGCAGCGCATCGGCAAATTTCCCACGGCGAGTGGCAATGCGAGCTAAACCAAAGTAGCCGCCGGACTTGGCGTCGCCGCTCCAGATGGCACGGAAAAAGTCCTCGTAGGCGGCATCCAGATCCTCGGTTTGCTCATAAGCACAGGCGCGGATCAGGCTGGCGAGGCCGCACTGCGGGTTCTTATTCCAGCGATGAGCGCGGCTCAGGGCATTGTCGGCAAAAGCAATGCTGCTGGCGAAGTTGGTACGGTTATATTCGCGCGTCGCCAGCGCCAAGTTGCAGCGGTAGTCCAATGGGTCAAGTTCCAGCCCGCGCTGATAGTAGTTTGGCGCGCCGTGGCTGGCATGGTTGTATTGCTCAAGATGCTGACCAATAAACCAAGCCTCTTCCGCAGTCTGAATTTGGTCAGCGGGCAGTGGCGCTTTAGCCGCTTCCGGCAGCGGCGTTTCCTTCGGCTGATGCTCAAGATAATGCAGAATTTCGCTGCCGTTTTCCGCCAACAGGCTGATTTTAAGCCGCCCGCTGAACTCCCCTTGTAGGCTGGCATGCAGCACTTCGCCCGGTTGCAAAGTCACGACTTTATCCACCAGAACCTGCTCATCATTACCTGTGGTGATCAGTACCCGCGCTTGGTTCAGCGGTGCTACGGCATAGATACCCCACTCCACCTTCTGCCCGTCGCGCTGCAATTTGAGCACGGCTTCGGTATTGGCGTTCTGCACCATGCCCAGCTCGCTGTAGGGCATGAAATTCTGCACAAAGCACTTCTCTTCGTAGGCATCAAGCCAAGTGAAGTCAGGCTGGTTGTCAGTGAAAACGCCGGTCATCAGCTCGATGTAAGGGCCGTTGCGGTCGGTAAGATTGCGATCCCAAGCCAGACCGAAGGCGCAGTTGCCCCAAGTCCACTGCTTTTTGCCCGGCGAGACATGGTGGTCCGCAACGTGCAGCAAGCCGCCGCGATCGTCATGGCTGTAAGCGCCAACGAAGTCATATTCTGATTTGTCCGCCATGTAGGAGGTCGGCACCGGGATATTTTTGTAGCGCGAGATGTCCACGCCGCGCGAGTAGTCGACTTTGTAATAGGTGCCGGTGGCAATCGGGAAGGAGGAAACATCGCGCTTGCCGTGGTCAAACACCGCCGTGACATCCGGCGGGAAAACGCTCTGGTGGTCATCCCCGCCCTTCACCGCCGGGTTGGCCCACCACAGGAAGTGGCGCGGCGTTGGGTTGGCGTTATAAATTTTGGCGCTGATTTCCAGTAGCGCTTTGTGCGGATAGAGCGTGAAGCCGGTCATCACCTGTAAGCCGCGCATCGGCTCCACTTCCCCCATCCAGACGGTTTGCGCGCCGTTTTCATGCTGCTGCAAGGTGAAATCCACTGGCATAAAGGTGGTTGGGCGGTGGTGCTGCGGCCAGTTGAATTCAATTCCGCCGGAGATCCATGGCCCCAGCAGGCCCACTAAGGCCGGTTTAATCACTTCATTGTGGTAGACAAAATCACGCTGCTTAATCTTGTCCCATGCGCGATGTACGCGCCCGCCAAGCTCGGGTAACAGCATGATTTTTATATAATCATTTTCCAGATAGAGCGCCTGATAGCACTGCATCTGCTTCTCACCCGTCAGTTGGTCAGTCACGCCGTACGGATAGACGTTGCCCGAAGAGCCTTGGTAGACGCGATGGGCCAAAAACATCGGGTGGGTATCTTGTTTTCCCGTGAGATAAGTCGGTAATTCGACCTGCTCCTGCCAGACTTTTACATTTCCGCTCATGCTTTCCTCTCACTAATGAATACTGAAAAATTCAATTTCGTGAGTCTACGCAGCGAAAGCGGCTAATTAATGCGCTACGGTCACGCAATTCAGTAAGCGGAGTTTAGTGAATGCAACTTAAGGGTCTGAACAATCTGCGGGTCAGGGAATTCAATAAAAAGGTGCTGATGACCCTGCTGTATCGTGAGAAAACGGCAAGTAAATCGACGCTGGCGCGATTGTCTAACCTGTCGATTCCGGCGGTCGGCAAAATTCTCAATGAATTGCAGCAGGAGGGGCGCGTGGTTCACAGCGAGGTGAATCTGCACTCCCGTGGACTGGGTGGTGGCAGCTATCAGGTGGCGGTCGAAGACAGCGATATTCTGTGTATGAATGTCTCGCCCTATCGCATTGAAAGTATTCTGGTTGATCGGCTTATCACCGCCAAAAGCGAATTCCGGCTGAGCGAAATCTCAGTGAAAACGCCCAATGAGCTACTTAATGAGATAGAACGTCTGTTTCACGACTATCGCAAACAATATCGAGGAAGAAATCTCAGCCTCGCGCTGTCCGTTCACGGGCAGGTGAATCCCACCACCGGCGTCTCGCAGAACATGCCACAGGCGCCGTGGGACAGCGCGATAGAGATTAAATATTTGCTGGAAGAGAAGCTAAATACAGAAATTCTGATGGATAACGACTGCATCATGCTGGCGCTGGCCGAGAAATGGCAACATACTGAAATTCAGCGTGATTTTTGCGTTATCAATGTAGATTACGGCATTGGCTCTTCATTCGTTATCAATCAGCAGATTTATCGCGGTAATCTGTTTGGCAGCGGCCAAATCGGCCACACCATTATCGACCCCGACGGCAGCCTCTGCTCTTGCGGGCGGTATGGCTGTCTGGAGACTATCGCCTCGCTCTCCGCCATGAAGAAAAAGGCCCGCATGCTGCTGAAAAATGGCGCGGCGGCGGCAGATAAATCCGCCCTGCGCACCCCGACCACTCAGGAAATTATCGAAGGCTACCATCAGGGAGATGAAAACCTGCGCGTGATGGTGTTTTCGGCGGCGCGCGCCTTGGGGCTGAGCCTGTATAACTTCTTGAATATTCTCAACATCAACCAGATTTACCTTTATGGCCGCAGCTGTGGTTTTGGCGAGGCGTGGCTGAGCACGGTGTTGGAACAGAGTGGCTTAAATCCCTTCGATAAGACTGACAGCGTGAAGACTCAGGCGACACATATCGGCCTCGGAACGCTGAGCCGCGAGCAGCAAATCATGGGAATTGGTTACTTGTATGTGGAACAAGCGCTAGAAAATCGCGTCTGAATAGGTGCAGGATGTTAACCGTAATGGCGCATAATTCGGCGATTTACGCGAAGCATGGTAAAATCATCGTTCGCTTGCTCGTAAGCGTTCAACCCAGCATCGTACTCAGAGAAACTTCTTATGACCCTGAACAATCCGGATCAACTTCTTTCACAGGCCGAAAAACTTTGCCAGAAGCGTAATGTGCGTTTAACGCCACAGCGTCTGGAAGTTTTGCGCCTGATGACGCAGCAACCCGGTGCCATTAGTGCTTACGATCTGCTGGATTTACTGAGGCTTAGCGAGCCGCAGGCCAAGCCACCGACGGTTTATCGCGCGCTGGATTTCCTGCTCGAACAAGGCTTTATTCACCGCGTGGAATCTGCCAACAGCTACGTGCTGTGCCATCATTTCGAAGAGCCGAGCCACACCTCTGCGCTGTTCATCTGCGATCGTTGCGGATTGGTCACCGAGAAGACTACCGACGGCATTGAAGAGAGATTGGCGAAACTGGCGATTGAATCTGGGTTTGAATTGCGGCATTCCGTGGTGGAAGCGCATGGTTTGTGCGGGGATTGTAAAGTGGTGGAGCTTTGCGACAGCCATGAACATTGCGAGCATGACCACAGTATTGTGACGAAAAAGCGTTAATGCGTTTCATCAGATAATTATTTAAATCAGATAAATAGAGCAAAGGCGGTACGTCCTTGTACCATGCATCCTGAAGGCTATCCGGGTAGGAGCAGCGTTTTTTCAGGATGCAATATCACTGTTACGCACGGGGAAGTTGCGATTTACCAGTGATACTTGTTATCCGTTTCCCACGCTTTCAGCTCTTTTTCAGCTTCTTCTTTCTTATAACCGTAGCGCTCTTGGATCTTGCCGACCAGCTGATCGCGCTTACCTTCTACAACGGTAAGATCATCGTCCGTCAGCTTGCCCCATTTCTCTTTCACTTTGCCTTTGAACTGCTTCCAGTTACCTTCGGTTTGGTCCTTATTCATAATCAATTCTCCTACTACCGTGGTTTAGGTTTCTGTGTTTTGTTCAACACACGAAGTGCTTATCACATAAATAAGAGTAGTAGAGAATTTGGCATTTAGGTCCAATGACAGGCATAAATCACAATATTAGGATTAATCCAAAGTGTTAAATAGCGATAAACTCTAGTGAATTTATCAGCTATTTATTTTTACTCCGCCTTGGTAAACCAGCGATCCCCTTGCCAATATCTGCGCCACACCCAGCCTAGCGACAAACCTCGCAGCGCGAGGAACACGGCCAAAGCCAACCACAAAGCATGGTTGCCGAGCCACGGCAGAGTGAACAGCGTCAGGGCATAGCCTGCTGCAGCGACGGCCATGCTATTGCGCATCTCGCGGCCTCGCGTTGCGCCGACAAACATGCCATCCAGCAGATAGCACCAGACGCCAATCAGCGGCAGAACCACCTGCCAACCGAGATATTGGTCAGCCAACTGGCGGATGTCAGGTAAAGAGGTCAGCATGCTGACAATCTGCTGCCCGGCCAGACCGTAGAACAGTGCAAACCCCACCGCCACGGCCCCTGCTTGGCGACACGCCGCGTGCCATACACGTAACAACTTCTCACGATTACGTTCGCCAAAGGCTTCTCCCGAGTGGGCTTCCACGGCATAGGCGAAGCCATCGAGGGCGAAAGCGGTGAAGGTCAGCAGGTTCATCAACACGGCGTTTACCGCCACAATATGCCCACCCAGCCGGGCACCGATCACCGTCAAAGAGGCAAAACAGACTTGTAGCAGCAGCGAACGCAGCATGATGTCACGATTGAGGCTCAGCAAGCGCCGCAGGTTGCCGCGCCACGCCTGTTTGAGCAGGGCCAAATCAATGCCTTTTTGCGCCATCATCCGCCATACCAGCCACAGCCCTAAGGCCAACGTGACGTACTCTGAGCAGGCAGTAGCAATGGCCGCGCCGCGCACGTTCAGGCCCAGCCCCATCACCAGCCAGATATCCAGCGCGATATTCAGCACGTTGCCGACTATTAGTAGCAGCACCGGGCCACGCACATACTGGATGCCCAGCAGCCAGCCGAGGATCACCAGATTCGCCAGAGAAGCCGGCGCGCTCAGCCAGCGTATTTCAATAAACATCCGCGCCTGATCCAGCACGGCCTGACTGCCGCCGACCACCTGAAAGGCCAGATTCATCAGCGGCGTGCGGAACAGCATGATGAAAATGCCCGCCAGCAGCGCCAACAGGAAAGGCTGCATAAAGGCGCGAGCCAGCAGCAGCTTATCTTTGGCACCAAATGCCTGAGCCGTCAGGCCGGTGGTGCTCATGCGCAAGAACAGCAACATCATGAACAGGAAGGTGGTGACCATCGCGCCGACGGCTACGCCGCCGAGATAATCCGCGCTGTCGAGATGACCTATCACGGCGGTATCCACCAAGCCTAAAAGCGGGACGGTGATATTGGAGAAAATCATCGGCAAAGCCAGTTTCCATAAGGCTTTGTCCTCGCGACTGAGGAAGGTACGGCTCAATGCTTGTCGAAAGGGGTGGTGAGGCATAGAAGTCCCATGCTGAGGATGCTGAACACGATTTCAATTCGGCGTAACGGGTGCTTCGATATCAACGCTGGGTTTACACCATCTGGCTTTATGTAAAGGATCGCGTTCTATTGAAACAACAACGCCCCAATCAAGGGGCGCAGTGACACGGCGAGGGATCACCGTAAGGCGACAGCGAGCTTAGTGGCAAATGCCTATAGCGAGAGCCCGGCAGTACATTCAGGAAGGGCGAATGCCGAGCCGTCACCAGCAGAAAGGATTAGATCCAGTCGCCGTTGCGGATAACGCCTACCGCCAAGCCTTCAATGCTGAAACTCTGCTCGCGCAGGTCAACTACGATGGGTTCGAAGTCGCTGTTCTCTGGCAGCAGTTGCACCACGCTACCCTGCTTTTTCAAGCGCTTAACCGTGACTTCATCATCAATGCGCGCAACCACAACCTGACCATTGCGCACATCCTGAGTTTTGTGGACTGCCAGCAGGTCGCCGTCGAGAATACCGATATCACGCATCGACATCCCGCTAACGCGCAGCAAGAAGTCAGCGCTTGGCTTGAACATGGCAGGATCGACCTGATAGTGGCCTTCGATATGTTGCTGAGCTAACAGAGGCTCACCGGCGGCGACGCGGCCAATCAGTGGTAAACCTTCTTCTTCTTCCATTAGCAAGCGAATGCCGCGCGACGCGCCAGAGACGATTTCAATCACGCCTTTGCGTTGCAGGGCTTTGAGGTGTTCTTCCGCAGCGTTTGGTGAGCGGAACCCCAGACGAGTGGCAATTTCTGCACGAGTCGGCGGCATACCCGTGGTGGATATATGCTCGCGAATGAGGTCGTAAACCTCTTGTTGTCTGGCTGTTAAAGCTTTCATGCCGCCCCCTGATTGTTTATACAGTATTGCTGTGAGTATATACAGGTAACTAGGGAATGAAAACCTAAGAGTGCATAAAAACCAATGCTAAGTTGAAATCTGGAATCTGTATTCCGCTTTAGAACCAGCGCGGCCAAAACACGCTGACCCAAGTGAAAATCGCCAGTATGATGGTCAAAAGTACCGCCGCCGATCCAAAATCTTTGGCTCGCCCGGACAGGACATGGAATTCAGGACCGATGCGGTCAATGGCGCTTTCAACAGCACTATTCAGTAATTCGATGATCACCACCAGAACCAAGACGCCCACTAACAAAATACGCTCGACGCTAGTCACATCGAGGAAAAATGACAGTATGATGAAGGGCAGAACGGCTATGACTTCCTGACGGAAGGCCGCCTCGTTTTTCCAGGCAGCCCTAAACCCTTTGAGGGAATAGCCCGCGGCTTTAACGATACGAATAAGGCCCGTTGATTCATTTTTCATGTGTTATGCGTCTTAACAGAGTTTTGGCGGACAGAGTATTGGCAGCATTTTATACTCAAAACCATTCAGGGTGACAAATATCGCCACTAGTGCAACAAACAGAACTCGATCCTAGTTTCTGGTATCCTTGCGGCGATTTGCTAACAAGAGGCTTCACATTTTTTATGTCAGGTTGGCGTAGACTTTATTATACCTTATTGAATTTACCACTAAAATTGCTGGTAAAGAGCAAGGTCATCCCTACAGATCCCGTTACCGAGTTGCGTTTAGATCCGACTCGCCCGATCTTGTATGTTTTACCTTACCATTCGAAAGCGGATTTACTGACGTTGCGCACCCAGTGCTTGGCGCAGAATCTGCCTGATCCCCTTATTCCTTTGGAAATCGACGGCGTACAGCTGCCGAGCCACGTGTTTATCGCTGAAGGCCCGCGTGTATTCACTTATTACACGCCGAAAATTGAGTCGATAAAGCTGTTCCACGACTACCTCGATTTGCACCGCAATAATCCTGATCTCGACATTCAAATGTTGCCAGTATCAGTGATGTTTGGCCGTGCGCCGGGGCGTGAAGGGCAGCAGACACCGCATCTTCGCGTGTTGAACGGCGTGCAGAAGTTCTTCGCCGTGCTGTGGCTGGGTCGCGATAGCTTTGTGCGTTTTTCCAACACCGTTTCTCTGCGCTACATGGCCACAGAACACGGCACTGACAAGACCATTGCTCAGAAGCTGGCTCGCGTGGCGCGTATGCACTTCTCACGCCAGCGTCTGGCCGCCGTTGGTCCGCGTCTGCCAGTGCGTCAGGAGCTGTTCAACAAGCTGTTGGCCTCGAAAGCCATCGAAAAAGCGGTTGAAGACGAAGCGCGTAGCAAGAAGATTTCTCACGAGAAAGCCCAACAGAACGCCATCGAACTGATGGAAGAGATTGCGGCGAACTTCTCTTATGAAGCCGTGCGTTTGTCCGACCGCGTACTGAGTTGGACGTGGAACCGCCTCTATAAAGGCATCAACGTACACAACGCCGAGCGCGTTCGTCAGCTGGCGCAAGATGGTCAGGAGATTGTTTATGTTCCCTGCCACCGCAGCCACATGGACTACCTGCTGCTCTCTTACGTGCTTTACCATCAAGGTCTGGTGCCGCCGCACATCGCTGCCGGTATCAACCTGAATTTCTGGCCCGCTGGCCCGATTTTCCGCCGTCTGGGTGCCTTCTTTATTCGCCGTACCTTCAAGGGTAACAAGCTCTACTCCACGGTCTTCCGCGAGTATCTGGGCGAGCTGTTTACCCGTGGCTATTCGGTTGAGTATTTCGTCGAAGGTGGCCGTTCGCGCACCGGGCGACTGCTTGAGCCGAAGACCGGCACGCTGGCGATGACCATACAGGCCATGCTGCGCGGTGGTTCTCGCCCTATCACGTTGGTGCCGATTTACATCGGTTACGAGCACGTGATGGAAGTGGGGACTTACGCCAAAGAGCTGCGCGGCGCGACCAAAGAGAAAGAAAGCTTTATGCAGATGATCAACGGGTTGCGCAAACTGCGTAACTTGGGTCAGGGCTACGTTAACTTCGGCGAGCCGCTGCATCTCACCACCTACCTGAACCAAAATGTCCCAACTTGGCGTGACGCTATCGACCCAATCGAAGCACAACGCCCAAGCTGGCTGACCCCAACGGTGCAGGATTTGGCGGACAAAATCATGGTACGTATCAACAATTCAGCGGCAGCCAATGCCATGAACTTGTGCTGTACCGCGCTGCTGGCGTCGCGTCAACGTTCACTCACCCGTGAGCAGTTAACCGAGCAGCTCGATTGCTACCTGCAATTGCTGCGCAACGTGCCTTACGCTGAAGATTCAACCGTGCCAGATTTAACCGCGGCGCAGTTGCTCGACCACGCTTTGAACATGAACAAGTTCGAAGTCGAGAAAGACAATATTGGTGACATCATTGTACTGCCGCGCGAGCAGGCCGTGCTGATGACTTACTACCGCAACAACATTCACCATATGCTGGTATTGCCATCGCTGATTGCCAGTATTGTCATGCATCACCGCTCGGTGAGCAGCCAAGAACTGCTGCGTCAGGTTGAGCTGATTTTCCCAATGATGAAAGCCGAACTGTTCATGCACTACAGCAAAGAACAGTTGCCAGCGCTGCTGGAAGTGCTGAGCGCCGAACTGGCTCGTCAGGGCTTGATTAAGCTCGACGGCGAGACGCTGTCGCTGAACCCGGCGCGTATTCGCCCGCTGCAACTGCTGGCAGCCGGTGTGCGTGAAACGCTGCAACGCTACGCCATCACCCTCTCTCTGTTAACCAACAACCCGAGCATCAGCCGTGGGGCGTTGGAGAAAGAGAGCCGGATCATGGCCCAGCGCCTGTCCGTTCTGCACGGTATCAATGCGCCAGAGTTCTTCGACAAAGCCGTCTTTACCACATTGGTTGGCACGTTGCGTGCCGAGGGCTTCATCAACGATATCGGCGATGCTATCCCGGAACACACGCGTGAGATTTACACCATTCTGAGTGATTTAATGACGCCGGAAATCAAGCTGACTATCGAAAGCGCGGGCATGCCGTCCGAGCTTCCGCAGCCTTCCGAGCCACCGGCGGAGCCGAAGGTCGACGTGCGAGAAACTGACCACTAAGTCTCGCCAAGTGCAGTAAATCACAAACAAAACGCCCGGTTCTCTTAACAAGAACCGGGCGTTTTTTATGGCACTTTCCGAAGCGCGAAGGCTTAGAAGCTAAACTGGGATAAGCTCATCAGAATGCCGAGGAACAGCACCAAGCCGACATAGTTGTTTTGGCGGAAAGCCAAGAAGCAGGCGTCGCGGTCGCGTTTCGCAGTCAGCTTGTGCTGATGGGCGAACAGCGCGGCGGCCAGCAGCAAAGACCAATAGAATGGCGCGCCCAACTGGGTTAAATGCCCAACTACCGCCAGCAGTGCCAGCATGACGAGTTGCAGAATGCCGTTGATCAGGTTGTCGAAACGACCAAAAAGTATCGCAGTGGACTTCACGCCAATCTTCAAGTCATCGTCTCTATCAACCATCGCGTACTGGGTGTCATAAGCCACGGTCCAGCAAATATTGGCGGCAAACAGCAGCCAGCAGCTCAGTGGAACGGCTTCACTCACTGCGGCATAGGCCATCGGGATAGACCAGCCAAACGCCGCGCCTAAAACCACCTGCGGCAAATTGCTCACACGCTTAACAAAGGGGTAGATCCACGCCAGCGCCAGCCCGGCGAGTGACAGCAGAATCGTCATGCGATTAAGCGTCAGCACCAGCAGGAAAGAAGCCAGCACCAGCCCGGCAAACAGTATTTTGGCCTGTTTGCCGCTGATAGCGCCACTCGGCAGCGGGCGGTGAGCCGTGCGCTTCACGTGGCCGTCGAACTTGCGGTCAGCATAGTCATTCACCACGCAACCCGCGGCGCGCATAAAGAACACGCCCAGCACGAAGACCAGCAGGATTTTCATCGACGGCATACCGCCGCCCGCCAGCCATAACGCCCACAGCGTCGGCCAGAGCAGCAGCAGCGAGCCAATAGGTTTATCAATGCGCATCAGGCGGCAGTAGTCGCGCCAAGTGCCCTGTGGCAGGCTTGCAGACACCTTGGTTCCCTCTTGTTGATTTAACTGAGCCATTAGCCCTGCACCTTGTTTTCAGGACGGTGAACAGGCGAATCCGGCAGGAAAATTTCGGTCAGCAACAGCGGCTTATCCGAGAGGCGTAGGCGAGAACGCCGAGCCCACAGGTCACCCTCTTCCAGCGGCAGTTGGCCGAGATGAATGTAATCACGGGTCATATTGTTGCCGCCAAAAAGATAGCGGCCCAGCGGCACGGTGCCTAAGTCCACCAGCGCCAAATCAGGGCCGGTCAGGGTTTCCTCAGGGATCACGGTGCGCCCCAGCAGCCACGCCTCATCATCACCAAACAGCACGATTTCACGGATCCAGTAACGCGCGCTCACCGGCAGCTGTTCGGCTTCGCTTTCACCCAGCTCTTCACGAGTGACAAAGCATTCGCGCTTGGGCTGTACCGTCACGGTAACGCCCTGCTTCTCAAAGCGACGGGTCATCGAGCCCATTTCCATCAGCCAGTCGGCAACGTCGGCGGGGACGCTTTTCGCGTCTTCTAACCAGTGAATTGGGGGTTGTGCAGGGGAATGGGACTCAGACATGAATAGACTCCGTAGCAGGGACGCATTAAGCGCCCCTATTAATCATCAGCCTCGCATTCTAACGCAGAATGTTCCGACAGTAATCGACTTGCGGGCGAATCCTTTACTCTCAACTACTCGCGACGCAGCCGTTCGCTGTTTGCCAAGAACAGCGTGACCACCAGAACCAAGATGGCGCAGGCATAGACCAGCGTATCGTAAGGACTTTTGTGGTCCACAATGATCAGGCGAATAATGGCCGTGATGCCGATATAAATAAAATAGCGCAGCGGGAAGTGATATCCCGAGGAGAAGTACTTCACAATCAAGGCGATAAACTCGAAGTACAGGAAGTAAATGACGATACCTTCGATCAGCAAATAGGAGGAAGATTCGTCATTGTTGACGAACAGCACCAGCGCTAAATGATAGGTTTCGCGGCCAAGGAACAGCGTCAAAATCGCTGCCAGCCCCAATAAAAAGACGTTCATAATTCGTTGCATAATGACGGATATCATCATCGCGCGTTTTGAGCCAGCCATGTGATCTATGTCCCACTTTTGTTAATTGTTCGAGCAGAATACCACAGCGCCAGCCATAGCAAAGCGCGATAAAAAAAGGGCCAGCCACTCATGGCCGACCCTTTTAATTTAATGCAGCTTCCGCCAAGAAAATGCGAAAGATGACGAATTATTAACGCCAGTTTTTGAAGCGATTAATCAGACCATTGGTGGAGCTATCGTGGCCTTTCACTTCTTCATTGCCGCTCAGTTCTGGCAGGATACGGTTTGCCAGCTGTTTGCCCAATTCCACGCCCCATTGGTCGAAGGTGTAGATATTGAGGATTGCGCCCTGAGTGAAGATTTTGTGCTCGTACATGGCGATCAACGCACCCAAGCTGTATGGCGTGATTTCGCGCAACAGGATGGAGTTCGTTGGGCGGTTACCTTCAAACACTTTGAATGGCGCAACGTGTTTCACGTCTTCCGGCTTTTTGCCTTGTTCCGCGAACTCTTGCTCTACCACGTCCAGTGATTTACCAAATGCCAGCGCTTCAGTCTGTGCGAAGAAGTTAGACAGCAATTTGGCATGGTGGTCGCTCAGCGGGTTATGGCTGATGGCTGGCGCGATGAAGTCACAAGGAACAATTTTGGTCCCTTGGTGAATCAGCTGGTAGAAGGCGTGCTGGCCGTTAGTGCCCGGCTCACCCCAGATGATTGGGCCAGTCTGGTAGTCCACCGGATTGCCGTTACGGTCAACGTACTTACCGTTGGATTCCATGTTGCCCTGCTGGAAGTAAGCCGCAAAGCGATGCATGTACTGGTCGTATGGCAGGATAGCTTCGGTTTCGGTGCCGTAGAAATCGTTATACCAGATACCAATCAGCGCCAGCAGAACCGGCAAGTTTTTCTCGGCTGGGGTTTCTGCGAAGTGTTTGTCCATCGCGTGCGCGCCGCTGAGCAGTTGTTCGAAGTTTTCGAAACCAACCGACAGAGCAATCGACAGGCCGATAGCAGACCACAGGGAGTAACGACCGCCAACCCAGTCCCAGAACTCGAACATGTTGTCAGTGTCGATACCAAACTCGCTCACCGCTTTGCCATTGGTAGACAGGGCCGCGAAGTGTTTCGCAACGTGCTTGTCATCACCGGCAGTTTTCAGGAACCAGTCGCGCGCGCTGTGGGCGTTGGTCATGGTTTCTTGCGTGGTGAAGGTTTTTGAAGCAACCAAGAACAGGGTGGTTTCTGGAGAGAGGTCTTTCAGCGCTTCGGCGATGTGGGTGCCATCAACGTTGGAGACGAAATGCATGTTCAGGTGGTTTTTGTACGGGCGCAGCGCTTCGGTCACCATGAATGGGCCGAGGTCAGAACCGCCGATACCAATGTTAACGACGTCAGTAATGGCTTTACCGGTGTAACCCTTCCACTCGCCGCCAATGACGCGCTCGGTGAAACCTTTGATTTTCGCCAGCACCGCGTTGACTTCAGGCATAACGTCTTTGCCATCCACCACGATTGGGGTGTTGCTGCGGTTACGCAGAGCGACGTGCAGCACGGCGCGGTCTTCAGTGCGGTTGATCTTCTCGCCGGAGAACATCGATTTGATGGCATCCTGCAACTGGGTCTCTTTCGCCAGTGCTTGCAGTTTGTCCAGCGTCTCGGCGGTAATGCGGTTTTTAGAGAAATCGACCAGCATTTGGTCTTCAAAGGTCGCAGAGAATTTAGTGAAACGGTCGCTATCTTCAGCAAACAGATGACTAATCTGCACATCTTTCATCGTATCGAAATGCTGCTGCAACGCTTGCCATGCAGCGGTTTGAGTTGGATTGATATTTTTCATAGCAATGCTCTTAGGCTGAGAATAAATGTGACGTAACTAACATGATTGTATCCCGTTATACCTGAGATGAGATGCCTTTTCTTGCGATAGGTGATAACTGTCGCTTAACCATGACAGAAAACAATATTAGATGGCAATTGGTCAAAATGTACCTAGGTAAGGCTGCTTATCGTTGACAGAGAGGCAATAACCCGTTATTCCTAAGCGCCTAACTCACATGCGCGCGTTAATTGCGCCATTTGAGCCAGAAGAGGCGCGTCGCCCAGGAAGTGTATCGGAGGAGCCGAAATCCGAAGAGGATACATCAGGGGGTGCGACGCCGAGGTCTAAAGCTTGCGGCAAGCTGCGGATCGACCACAGGGGCTGAATCCTCTGGGTTGTCACCGAGATATACCCGTAACAAGGGTATTGGCAAGGTGGGGCGCTTCTGGGTGTATCGTAGCATTTCTACGTCTGCCCCCTCTCCCGCTCTCCCTCTTGTGCCAATTCTTATGGAATTAAGTGGATGTTGAAGCTCCAACATCCGTGACACGAGGTTTACCATGAATTACGCAGTATCCCGCAACGCGAATCCCCAGCCTTTGGGCAGCACCGTTGTCGCCAAATTCGGCGGCACCAGCGTAGCGGATTACGACGCCATGAATCGCAGCGCCGATGTGGTTCTCTCCAACCCGAATGTCCGTCTTGTCGTGCTGTCAGCATCGGCTGGGATCACTAACCTGTTGGTTGAACTCGCGCAGGGCAAAGACGCCGAGCGCCGGGTATTCCTGCTTGATGAAATTCGCCGGATCCAATCCGCTATCATCGACTGCCTGAATAAACCTGACGTGATCCGCGAAGAGATTGGCCGCATGCTGGAAAACATTAGCATGCTGTCTGAAGCCGCAAGCCTCGCCACCTCGACCGCGCTGACCGATGAACTGGTCAGCCACGGCGAACTGATGTCCACTCTGCTGTTTGTGGAAATTCTGCGTGAGCGCAATGTCGCCGCAGAATGGTTCGACGTGCGTAAAGTCATGCGTACCAATGAACATTTCGGCAAAGCCGAGCCGGACACCACCGCCCTGTCTGAGCTGGCGCTGCAACAGCTGCAACCGCGCATTCAGGAAGCCTTAGTGGTAACTCAGGGCTTTATCGGCGCGGAAGCCAAAGGACGCACCACCACGCTAGGCCGTGGCGGCAGCGACTATACCGCTGCTCTGCTGGGTGAAGCGTTGAGCGTCGCTCGCGTGGATATCTGGACAGACGTGCCGGGCATCTACACCACTGACCCGCGCGTAGTGCCAGCGGCTAAACGCATTGATCGCATTACTTTCGAAGAAGCGGCTGAAATGGCCACCTTCGGAGCGAAAGTATTGCACCCGGCGACCCTGCTTCCCGCCGTACGTCGCGGTATTCCGGTATTTGTCGGTTCGAGCAAAGACCCGGCTGCGGGCGGCACATTAGTGTGTAACACCACGGTTAACCCGCCGCTGTTCCGCGCGCTGGCTCTGCGCCGCAAACAGACTCTGGTCACTCTGCACAGCCTGAGCATGCTGCATTCACACGGTTTCCTCGCCGAAGTGTTTGGCATTCTGGCGCGTCACAATGTGTCAGTAGACCTGATCACCACCTCTGAAGTTAGCGTGGCCTTGACGTTGGACACCACGGGTTCAACGTCATCCGGTGCCAGCCTGCTGACCACCTCGCTGCTGACTGAGCTGTCTTCATTGTGCCGCGTGGAAGTGGAAGAAAACTTGGCGCTGATCGCCCTGATTGGCAATAAATTGTCTCAGGCAAGCGGCGTGGGTAAAGAGGTGTTTGGGGTGCTCGACCCGTTCAACATCCGCATGATTTGCTACGGCGCAAGCAGCTACAACCTGTGCTTCCTGGTGCCGGGCAACGACGCCGACCAAGTCATTACTACTCTACACCGCAACCTATTCGAATAATCTTCGGCGCGGTGTGCTGTTCAGCCGGGCCCTGCGCCCGGCTTTTTTATGCACATCGTTCTGTGCTACAACCAAATCGCTATGGCAAATTTTGACCCACAACATCACATAACTAGAAAACAAGGATCCTCCACATGTTAGCCAAAATAACTCGCCTGTTCCCTCTGTGGGCAGTGCTGCTGTCCGTCGCCGCCTACTACTCGCCCAGCACCTTCACGCCCATCGGGCCGCACGTCACCACCCTCCTGATGCTGATTATGTTTGCCATGGGCGTAACGCTAGAATTTGGCGACTTTAAGCGCGTGCTGTCCCGCCCTGCGCCGGTAGCCGCCGCAACCTTCCTGCATTACCTGATCATGCCTCTGGCGGCCTGGGTTCTGGCCAAGCTATTCCATATGCCCGCTGATCTGTCGGCAGGGATGATTTTGGTGGGAAGCGTTGCCTCGGGCACTGCATCCAACGTGATGATTTATCTGGCGAAAGGTGACGTCGCACTGTCCGTGACCATCTCCGCCGTCTCAACGTTGGTTGGCGTGTTTGCCACCCCGCTGCTCACCCGCCTGTATGTGGATACCCACATCAAAGTGGACGTGGTCGGCATGCTGCTGAGCATCTTGCAGATCGTGGTTATCCCTATTTTCGCCGGTTTGATTATTCATCACCTGTTTACCAAAACCGTCAAACGCATCGAACCGCTGCTGCCTATCTTCTCTATGGTGTGCATCGTCGCCATCATCAGCGCCGTGGTGGCGGGCAGTCAGGGCTTTATCGGCTCGGTCGGTTTGGTGGTGATCGTGGCGGTTATCCTGCATAACGCCATTGGCCTGCTGAGCGGCTACTGGGGCGGCAAGCTGTTTGGCTTCGACGAAACCACCTGCCGCACGCTGGCGATGGAAGTCGGCATGCAGAACTCAGGTCTGGCCGCCACGCTGGGTAAAATCTACTTCACCCCGCTGGCCGCCTTGCCGGGCGCGCTGTTCTCGGTTTGGCACAACCTGTCTGGCTCGCTGCTGGCGGGCTACTGGTCAGGAAAGCCGGTGGATGACGCGAAGCGAACTCATAAAGTGAGTAAGTAAGAAGGGCCGAGCAGCCCGCCGCTGAGTTTCAGGCGGGCTGCTCGTGAGTATCAAAAGCTATTCAAAAACTAACGTACAAAGCTCCGGTAACTCTTCCACCAAGCAATTGTCCGTACCGCCGCGATCTATGGTCAGGAAGTCGGTCACGGTTTGGTAAGCAAACAGCGGATGGTGCCACACTCCCCGGCGATAGTTCACCCCCTCCGAGCCGTTAGTGATAAAGGCTTTTAGCGTCTCCGTTCGAATGTGCTCTCCGGCCTCCGCCACAATCACCACAAAAGCCTCCCCCTTCAGCGGCATAAAGGCCTGACTGCCCAGCGGGTGCTTCTCGAGCACAGAAATCTGGATTGGCAGCGGCGCGGGCTGGGAGCGATTGATACTCATCAGCACCGGCTTGCCATCAATAATTTCAATATCTATCAGGTCGTGATACCGCTCGGTCTGGCCATCATTGATGTGAAAGAAATCATTTCCCTCCACTTTGATAACCTCACCGTAAGGCGAAAACGCTTCGCTTGTGAGCCTGCTGACTTTCAGTTCCATACATTTCCTTTTGCGATAGGGGGTCCATCCTTTGGGATTTTCCACGGGCCAGAACCTGCGCTTCAACGCGTGTGAGCGTGCATAAACATATTATTGGAAATATTTTCCATAACAGCGATCATTCGCACAATTATCGCGCAATAGGATAAAAAGCAGCTCGGGTTTCAAAAGGAAATACAGAGGGGAAAACAAGAAGAAAGCCACGCGAAAGTTAAGCTTCGCGTGGCTTCAGGGCTTATTTCATCAGGGTTACGGCATCATCGGCGTCGCGGTCGTCGTCTTCCTGCGCATCTTTGTCCAACACGTTATAAGCCACGGCGCAGAACAGCGAGTTAAGGCGCTTCATGTCGCCCAGCAAACCTAAATGCAACGAGCTGGTTTCGATGCTTTGCACGTTATGCTGATGCAAACGGTCGACGTGGGCGTGAGCGTAGCGGCGGTCCAGCAAGCGGAAGCGATGCTTAGAACGACGCAGGCGGCGGGCGCTGGTCAAATCATTAGACAGGAATACCGACAGGCTCAGACGCAGGTTGTCCACCAGCTTCTCATGCAGAGAATCCAACTCGGTCAGACCTTCAGGCGAGAACGCCCGGCGCGCCGCGTGAGATTTCGCCGCAATGTCCGCCGTCATGCGTTCAATGATGTCGCCAGCCTGTTCGAGGTTCATCGCCATTTCGATGATTTCCGCCCAGCGGCGCGAATCATCTTCGCCCAAATCCTCTTTGTGGATCTGCGCCAGATAGAGCTTGATGGCGGTGTAAAGCACATCAACGTCATCATCCAGACGGCGCACTTCACGGTCCTGTGCCAGTTTGCCGTGCATCACCTCGTGGTTGAGGATCAGCATATGCTCCACCACGTCGCCCATGCGCAGCGTCTCACGCGCGGCATTAGCCAGCGCCAGCGCCGGGGTATCCAGCGCGCTGACATCCAGATGGCGAGGGCGCAGGCGCGGATCTTCTTCCGGCGCGTCGGCTATCATCAGTTCGCACACCCGAGCCATTGGGCCAGAAAGCGGCACCATCGCCAGACAGCGGATCAGGTTGTAGAACATGTGGAAATAGATAACCAGCTCTTCGTCCGGAATGCCCAAACGCGCCAGTTGCCCCGAGAGCGGCCCGATAAAAGGCAGCACGATGACGCAGCCAATTAGCTTAAACAGCACGCTGCCCAGCGCCACGCGGCGGCCAGCGGCATTCTGTTTGCTGGCGTTGATCATCGCCAGCAAGCCACTGCCGAGGTTGGCACCAATCACCAGACAGAGCGCGACTTTCAGCGAAATCACCCCGGTCGCCGCCAGCGTGGCCGTCAGCAGCACCGCCGCCAAACTGGAGTAACTGACAATGGCGAAAACTGCGCCGGTCAGGGCATCGAGGATCACATCGCCGGTCAACGACGAGAACAGCACTTTGACGCCCGATGCCTGCGTGATAGGCGTCGCGGCCGAGACAATCAGCTCCAGCGCCAGCAAGATCAGCCCAAGGCCAATCCCCACGCGGCCCATCTGCCCGGCGCGGGTCTGTTTACGGCTGAGGAAGAAGGAGACGCCGACAAAAATCAGCAACGGCGAGAGCCACGACAGGTCAAAGGTCAGTACGCGCGCCATCAGCGCGGTACCGACATCCGCGCCGAGGATAATCACCAGCGCCGGAGAAAGGGCCACCAGCCCCTGTGAAACGAAGGAGGTCACCAGCAATGCTGTAGCATTGCTGCTTTGAACCAGCGCGGTAACCCCAATCCCTGCCACAAAGGCCAGAGGTTTTTTTTCCACGCTATTGCTGAGAACTCGCCGCAGATTGGCACCAAAAACGCGCATGATGCCAGTACGCACAATGTGCGTACCCCAAACTAAAAGTGAAACAGCAGACAACAAATGCAGAAGAGTTAACACTAAAGAACAGCTCCGTTAACGCCAGGCAAAAACAGGCCATCCTGCCTGCCGGGCGTGTTGGTGCAGGATAGCGTCCGGGTTCACCACATTCGGGTGACCTACCTTAGTGAGCAGCGGCAAGTCATTGTGGGAATCCGAGTAAAAACTGGCGTGTTGCAGCTGGGAAGCATCCTGATTAATCAGCGCCATCAGCCGCGTGACCTTGCCTTCGCGGTAGGTCATCACGCCTTGCGTCGTGCCGGTGAAAATCCCATTTTCAATGCCGACACCAATCGCCAAGGTTTCGTCAACGCCAAGGAAGCGGGCGATTGGCGCAACCAAATGTTCACCCGAGGCGGAAATCACCACCGTGCGATCACCTTTCTCACGGTGACGGGCCAAACATTCACGAGCGTCATTGTATACGCGTGGGGCAATCACTTCATGAATATAAAGTTGTACCATCTGCGCCACATCTTGCTGAGTGCGGCCTTGCAGCGGCTCAAGGGTACAGTTCATGTACTCTTGCATATCCATCTGACCCACGGCGTATTGCTGCATCAGGTAGGCGTCGCGTTGCAGGAATGCCTGCTCATTCGCCACCCATCCCTGCTTCACCATAAAGGCTGACCACAGGCTGGAACAGTCGCCGCTAATCAGAGTTTCATCGAGATCAAACAGCGCCAGACTCATGCAACTTCCCGTAACGTAACAAGATCTAACTGTAGACCAATTTCACTGCCATCGGCGAGGAGAGAGGCTACAGAACGGTTCAACACATCCACGGAAAGCTCGACATTGTTCGCCAAAACGCGATAACGCACCACGCTTCCCAACAGGCTGTGATTTAAAATTCGGGCCGAAATGCCCTGTTCAGGTGCACATAATACAATCGATTCAGGGCGAATTGCCACCTGACCGCCGTACTGCTGGCCGGTCAAAGCGTGCGCCTGTTCGGCTGTCAGCAAGTTATAACTGCCGATGAAACCGGCGGCGAAGGCGTTAACCGGCTCGGTATATAGAGTTTCGGCGTCAGCGTTTTGCACAATCTGACCTTTGTTCATCAGCACGATTCTGTCGGACATGGTCAGGGCTTCTTCCTGATCATGGGTCACAAAAATGGCCGTCAGGTTCATTTCGCGCTGAATACGGCGGATCTGCTCGCGCAGGTGTTTACGAATACGGGCATCAAGCGCGGAGAGAGGTTCGTCGAGCAGCAGCAGGCGCGGCTGTGTCACCAAAGAGCGCGCCAAGGCCACGCGCTGGCACTGCCCGCCCGACAGCTGGTGCGGATAACGCTTGGCGTAATCGTTCATTTCCACCAGCGCCAGCACGTCGCCAACCCGGCGGTGAATCTCATTCGCCGACAATTTCTGCATCTTGAGGCCGAAAGCCACATTGCCTTCGACAGTCATATTCGGGAATAGCGCGTAGCTCTGGAAAACCATGCCGATACCGCGCTCTTGCGGGCTGAGCGGCACAATGTCCTGCCCTTGCAAAATAATCTGCCCGCTGTCTACCGAGGTCAGCCCCGCGAGGCAGCGCAGCAGGGTGGATTTCCCGCAGCCGCTAGGCCCAAGTAAAGTGACGAATTCGCCCTCTTTCGCGCTGAAATCAATGTCGTTGAAAATCTGCGTTTGGCCGTAATGCTTGTTGAGTTTAGTGACCTGTAAATAGGACATTTTCAGCTCTTTTCCTTGTTCAGCACGTTAGCAATCCAAGTGAAAATCAGGACTACCACGAAATAGGAGATGACCAATGCGCTGGTGAAGTGGCCGCTGCCATTGCGCATGTTGAACAGATAAACTTGTAGCGTTTCGTAGCGGCTTCCGGCCAACAGGTTGGCGAAGACGAACTCGCCGATTAAGAAGGAGAACGACAGCAGCACGGCGATCATTCCGCCTTTGCGCAGGTTGGGCAAAACCACCAGCAGCGCGGCTTTCCACGTGCTGGCGCCCAGCAGGTGCGCGGCGTCCATCAGGTCACGCAGGTTTATCGCCTGCATGTTGTTGGAAATCGCCCGATAGATGAACGGCAAGGCAATAGTGAAGTAGCAGCCAATCAGGATCCACGGCGTGCCGGTCATGGCCAATGGCCCCGACGAGTAGAGCGACATCAGGCCGACGGACGAGACCACCGGCGGCACCGCAAACGGTAGCAGGATCAAGATGTTCATTAGCGTGTCGAGCTTAGGGAAATAGTAAGCAATCACAAACATCAGTGGCAGGATCAGCACCAGCGACAGCAGCAGCGTGCCAAAGCAGATCAGCAGCGAATGGCCCAGTGCAATCAGGAAACGCGGGTCGCTCCACAGCGCCACCATCCATTTCAAGGTGAAACCGCTCGGCAAAATAGTCGCGCCCCACTCGCTAACTAAGGCGTAAATCAGCGTCGCGGCCAGCGGCAACAGCAGGATCACCATCAAAATCCAAACAATCAGGCGGTGGTAAGCCCCTTCAATGCGAGACATGGCGTCCCTCCCGGCAATCAACCCCATTTTTAGCGCACATTCAGATAGCTCCTGCGCAATAACCATTGATGAATCAACGTGATAAACACCATCAGCACCACCAGCAACATCGCCAGAGCACTGCCCATATTCGGGTCGAGGGAGATATCACCTGACACCAGCGCGGCAATGCGCACCGGCACCACGTTGAAGTTGCCGTTGGTCAGCGCGTAGACCGTGGCATAAGCCCCCAGCGCGTTAGCCAGCAGAATGACGAAAGTGCCCATCAGCGCCGGGAACATCACCGGCAAGCCGATATGACGCCAGTAGCGCCAGCGCCCCGCGCCGAGCAGCGCGGCGGACTCGCGCCAGTCTTCGCGCAGGGCGTCAAAGGCCGGATAGAGCAGCAGAACGCCGAGCGGGATTTGGAAATAGGTATAAAGAACAATCAGGCCGTCGCGCGAATAGAGGTTGAAGCTCTCCATCAAACCGTATTTCTTCAGCAGCAAAGTCAGGCAGCCGTTCAGACCCAGCAAAATGACAAAAGCAAAGGCCAGCGGCACGCCGGCAAAGTTGCTGGTCATATTGGTAAACGACATAACAAAGTCATGCAGCTTAGTGCGGCCTAGCTGGCGGAGTGAGTAACTGCTCACCAACGCAATCAACAAACCGAACACGCTCGACCAGATAGAGATATCCAGCGAGAAGCGCATGGCCTGCAAGTAGAAAGGCGAGGTGAGGATATCGGAGTAGTTGCCGAACCCCCACGCCTCATAGGTGTCGCTGTAAAAACTACTGACCGCCACCCAAACCAGCGGGGCCAGTTGAAACGCGATAAAAAACACGGCAAACGGCAACATGAATAACGCAGCTATCCACTTGGCTTTCATCGGCACTCCTCAAGCAGTGACGGGTTTAAGCCAACAAGTCCGCGCAATGCGGTTTGTCGTGGGCAATATTCAGTAGCTGGCACACCGTTCCACAGAGTTCAGTTTGCAGCGGCGCGGCATCCTGCAAGCTAAAGGCTGAGCCGAAGACAAACAGCGGCACCTGACGCTCTTCCGGCAAGATACCGCCGTGGCTGCGGTCGTCATTCATGCCGTGGTCGGCAGTGACAATTACCTGGTACCCAGCCGCCAGCCAGTCACCCAAGAAGCGGGAGAGAATGCCGTCAGCGTTGCGCGCCTTGTTGCGATATTGCGGCGTGGAGAGGCCAAATTTGTGTCCCGCATCGTCGATATTCATCGGGTGAATCAGCAGGAAATCAGGATCATAGCGGCGGCGCAGGCTTTCTGCGTCGTCGAAAAGATGGGAGTCTGGGTAAGCATCGTCGTAATAAAAATGCCCGTGCTGGATAGTCAGTTTTTCGTCGCTGGTGTGGCGGTCACGCGGTGGGTCAAACGGCGTCTGGTTATAGAGTTCGCTGACCCAGTGGTAGGCCGCCGCCGCGGTAGTTAAACCGGCGTCACGGGCATAATGGAAAATACTGCGCTGTGTCGAAAGTCTATCAACATGGTTATGCACGATGCCGCTCTCAACCGGCGTCACGCCGGTGAGAATGCACTCGTACAAAGGCCGTGACAATGAAGGCAATTCGCATTCCAGTTGATACAAGCGGCCGCGTCCAGCAGCGCACTGTGCCTGTAAATATCCCATTGCATCGCGA
The DNA here is from genome assembly GCF_000735345.1 of Ewingella americana ATCC 33852. GTDB lineage: Bacteria > Pseudomonadota > Gammaproteobacteria > Enterobacterales > Enterobacteriaceae > Ewingella > Ewingella americana. The sequence continues at coordinate 450,972 of NZ_JMPJ01000065.1, forward strand.
GCGACCTGATAATTCAGACCGTCAAGTACCACTAGAATGCTTTTCATTGAATCGTTGCCTTGTTGCTGATGTTTTAAAAAGTTAACCGTTTGAAGTGATGAGCTTTTATTATTGCTGCATGTTGATCATCACGTTCTCTTGCCACAGGCGCGGCAGAGTTTTCGCGCTCTTATCCCAAGCTTCTGGATCAGCAATTGGGTGAGCATTTTTGTATTCGCTGGCAGGTAACAGTTTGGCTTTCACGTCGTCTGGCAGAGTGATTTTGTCAGCACGGATTGGACGCGCATAACCACGAGCCAGATTGATTTGACCAGCATCAGAGAAGATGTATTCGCGCGCCAGTTTTGCGGCGTTCGGGTGTTTAGCGAATTTGTTGATGATGGTGGTGTAGCCAGAAGTGATGGTGCCATCAGATGGGATCAGCACGTCAAAACGAGTTTTGTCGATCTGGTCGCGGTAGTTCAGGCCGTTGAAGTCCCACACCACGCCAACCTGCACTTCGCCTTTTTCCAACGAGGCAATGCTTGGGTCGCTCAGGCCCAGACGGCCCGCTTTGGCCAATTTGCCGAAGAACTCCAGACCCGGTTTGAGGTTCTTCTCGTTACCGCCCATGGCGTAAGTCGCTGCCAGCACGCCGTTGGCTGCCTGAGCGGCGGTACCGACGTCACCGATAGTCACTTTGTAGTTGCCTTTCAGCAGGTCAGCCCAGCTGTGCGGCTCATCTTTCACCTGTGACTTATCGATAATAAAAGCGATGGTGCCGGTGTAAGCGAGTGCCCACATACCGTCTTTGTCTTTCGCCCACGCTGGAACATCATTCCAAGTCGTTGGTTTGTAAGGCTGAGTCACACCCTTTTGCACTGCAACCGGGCCGAATGCTGCACCTACGTCGCCGATGTCCGCGCTGGCGTTATCTTTTTCAGCGGCGAATTTCGCGATTTCTTGTGCCGAACTCATATCGGTATCGCTATGCTTCAACCCATATTGGCTGCTCAACGCGGCCCAAGTATCTTTCCAGTTTGCCCAAGAGTCAGGCATCCCGACGCTGTTGACCGTACCCTCGGCCTGTGCGGCTTTGACCAGTTCTGCTGGAGGTTCAGCGGCAAACGCCGATGAAGTAGAAAGAACCAAGGCGCTGGTTAACACTGAAGCGAACAACTGTTTCATAACGGATGCTCCGGATGGTAGTGTGTGTGAGTGCTGGTCTAGTCCAGCAAGAACCAAGCCAATCTAACGATCAATTGTGATAATTATATTACAGTGCGAAAAACCAGCATTTTTAAGGCGCAAGCTGTTAACAAGCGCACAATAATTCAGCACTGATTCGCCGTGCTGGTGCAAAAACGCACTTAAATGAGGCCTGTTGCAATGAGTGAACCGCTTACCACCGTGGCTGCGATCTGTCTGAGATTGAGTGAAAACATCGCGTCCGGCCTATTCGCGGCGGAGGGCCGCCTGCCCTCGGAACGCCAGTTAAGTGAACAATTTGCAACGACCCGCATCACCCTACGCGAGGCACTGAGCCAGCTCGAAGGTCAGGGTTTGATCTACCGTCAGGTACGGCGCGGCTGGTTTGTTTCTCCGCCACGGATTGTTTATAACCCGTTGCAGCGCAGCCATTTCCACGCCATGGCAAGAGAGCAAGGGCGCAGTGCGAAAACCGAAGTGATTGATGCCAAAGAGTTAATTGCCTGCGACGCGGTATGCGCGAAGCTGTCATTGCCGAAGGATAGCGCGGTGTATTGCATTCGCCGCCTGCGCTACATTGATGGTCGCCCGGTGCTGTATGTCGAGCACTACCTTAATCCGAAGTATTTCCCGCAGATTTTAAGTGTCGACTTAACCCAGTCGCTGACTGACCTTTATTCATCAAAGTATGGGATGAGCTATGGGCGAGTACGCTTCGATATGCTCCCCACTCGCCTGCCGGAAGATGCTTCTTCAGCCTTAAAAGTCGCCCCCGGTAGCCCGGCGCTGTTTATCACCCGAACCAACCGCGATCAGCACGACCGGGTGATTGATTGTGACTTGGAGTATTGGCGGTATGACGCGTTACATATTGATGTGGAAGTGAATTAAGGCAGAAGCAAAATCCGCTCCAGAAGCTTACTCAAGTAAGCGACTAGGGCGGATTTCGGCAGCCAACCAGAGTCAGTTCAAAGGTTGGCGGGTGCTTAAAGCAAGAAATCAGTCGGCGTCGTAGCCAAGGTTTGGTGCTAACCAACGCTCAACTTCGGCAATCGGCATGTTTTTGCGCGCCGCGTAGTCTTCCACCTGATCCCGCTGTATCTGGGCTACGGCGAAATACTTACTTTCAGGATGGCTGAAGTACCAACCTGAAACCGCCGCCCCCGGCCACATAGCGAAGGACTCTGTCAGTTGCATGCCGGTGTTGGTTTCCACATCCAGCAGTTTCCAGATCTCACCTTTCTCGGTGTGCTCAGGGCAAGCCGGGTATCCCGGCGCAGGGCGAATGCCTTGGTAGTTTTCACGAATCAGCTCTTCGTTGCTCAAGCTCTCGCTCGGCGCAAAGCCCCAATAGACTTTACGCACCCGCTCATGCAGATACTCGGCAAAAGCCTCTGCCAGACGGTCTGCTAAAGCCTTCACCATGATTTTGTTGTAGTCATCGTGCTGGTTGTCATAAGCCTCGGCCAATGCATCCTCTTCAAGGCCGCCGGTCACGGCAAAGGCTCCCATATAGTCTTTTTTGCCACTGGATTTTGGTGCTACAAAGTCGGCCAAGCAGTAGTTGGCAAAATCGGTTTTCTCCGTTTGCTGGCGCAGATGGTGGCTGACCACCAGCACCTCTTGGCGGCGCTCATCGCTGTAGATTTCGATATCGTCGCCCACGCGGTTAGCCGGGAACAGCCCAACCACGCCACGCGGATTCAGCAACTTCTCGTTCGAGAGCTTATCGAGCAGGTCATTGGCGTCTTTGAATAGGCGCTTGGCCTCTTCGCCCACCACTTCATCTTCCAGAATGCGCGGATACTTACCCGCCAGCGCCCACGTCATGAAGAAAGGTGTCCAGTCGATGTAGTTGCGCAGCGTTTCGATGCTGGCTTCCACCTTCTGCACACCAAGACGATGGGCAACTGGCGGGGTATAGCTTTCCCAATCAATGACCGTGGCGTTTTCACGCGCAGTTTCAAGGCTGACAGGCGGAGTACGCGGCTTTTTACGACCGTGCTGAATACGCACGGTTTCATACTCTTTACGGGTACGGGCAACAAACTCATCACGCTGCGAGTTGGAAAGCAGCGCTGAGACGACCCCCACCGAGCGCGAGGCATTCTGTACATACGTCGTCGGACCGCTGTAGTTCTGCTCAATTTTCACCGCAGTATGGGCTTTCGAGGTCGTTGCGCCGCCAATTAGCAGAGGAATGGTAAAACCACGGCGCTCCATCTCTTTGGCAACGTTGACCATCTCATCCAGCGAAGGAGTGATAAGCCCTGACAACCCGATGATATCGACATTCTCTTCAATGGCCGTTTTGAGGATTTTGTCGGTCGGCACCATCACGCCCAAGTCGATGATTTCATAGTTATTACACTGTAAAACCACGCCAACGATGTTTTTACCAATGTCATGGACGTCACCCTTCACCGTCGCCAGCAGGATTTTCCCGTTGGTCTGGCCCTTCTCTTTGCTGGCTTCAATATAAGGCTCAAGATAGGCCACCGCCTGCTTCATGACGCGGGCAGATTTCACCACCTGCGGCAGGAACATCTTGCCCTCGCCAAACAGGTCGCCGACCACGTTCATGCCGTCCATCAGCGGGCCTTCGATCACTTCTATTGGGCGGGCTGACAGCTGGCGCGCCTCTTCGGTATCGACTTCGATAAATTCCGTAATGCCTTTTACCAGCGAGTATTCCAGACGTTTACGCACTTCCCAACTGCGCCACTCGGCCTGTTGCTTATTGACTTCGCCGTCGTCTTTATTGCCACGGTATTTTTCCGCCAGATCCAGCAGGCGCTCTGTGCCGTCATCGAGGCGATTGAGGATCACATCTTCAACCGCATCACGTAATTCGGCGGAAAGATCGTCGTAGATCGCCAACTGCCCGGCGTTGACGATCCCCATGTCCATACCGTTGCGGATCGCGTGATACAGGAACACCGCGTGGATCGCTTCACGCACTGGCTCATTGCCTCGGAATGAGAAGGAGACGTTGGACACGCCGCCGGAGATCATGGCATGAGGCAGCTGCTCTTTGATGTCCGCGCAGGCTTCGATGAAGTCCACGGCGTAGTTGTTATGCTCTTCAATACCTGTCGCCACGGCGAAGATATTCGGGTCGAAAATAATGTCTTCCGGCGGAAAACCGACTTCTTCGGTCAACAGCTTATAGGCGCGGCGACAGATCTCGATCTTGCGTGCGCGGGTATCAGCCTGCCCCACTTCGTCAAAGGCCATCACCACCATCGCGGCACCATAGCGGCGCACTTTACGCGCATGATTCAGGAAGGCTTCTTCGCCCTCTTTCATCGAAATGGAGTTAACGATGCCCTTACCCTGAATACATTTCAGTCCCTTTTCAATGACGTCCCACTTGGAAGAGTCAATCATGATTGGCACGCGGGCAATGTCTGGCTCACCGGCAATCAGATTGAGGAAACACACCATGGCGGCTTCGGCATCCAACATGCCTTCGTCCATGTTGATATCAATGATCTGCGCGCCGCTTTCCACCTGCTGGAGAGCAACCTCCAGAGCTTCGTTATATTTCTCTTCTTTAATCAGTCGCTTAAAACGTGCCGAGCCGGTAACGTTGGTTCTTTCCCCAACGTTCACAAACAGGGTTTGAGCATCAATGGTCAGTGGCTCAAGCCCGGCAAGACGGCAAGCGACCGGAATGTCAGGCAACTGACGCGGCGGCACGCCTTCCACTACTTTGGCTATCGCCGCAATGTGCTCAGGGGTGGTACCGCAGCAACCGCCGACGATATTCAAGAAGCCAGAACGCGCCCATTCGCCGATATGCTCCGCCATCTCTTTGGCGCCGAGATCGTATTCACCAAAAGCATTGGGCAAGCCGGCATTAGGGTGAGCCGTGACATAACACTCTGAAATTCTGGACAACTCGGCCACATACTGGCGTAACTCATCAGGGCCAAGGGCGCAGTTCAGGCCAAAGGTCAGCGGTTTAACGTGACGCAGAGAGTTATAGAAAGCTTCGGTGGTTTGCCCAGAGAGCGTGCGGCCCGAAGCATCGGTAATGGTGCCGGAGATCATCACCGGCAGCATCACGCCCATCGCTTCGAACTCCGTTTCCACGGCAAAGGTCGCGGCTTTGGCGTTCAAGGTATCGAACACGGTTTCGATCATGATCAGGTCGGCACCGCCTTCGATCAAGGCACGAGTCGACTCGCGGTAGGCGGCCACCAGCTGATCAAAGGTGACATTACGAAAAGCGGGATCGTTAACATCAGGTGAGATTGACGCCGTTCGGTTGGTCGGTCCGAGTACGCCAGCGACGTATCGCGGCTTTTCAGGCGTGCGCGCCGTCCATTCATCGGCACAGATTCGCGCTAAACGGGCAGCTTCATAGTTAATTTCAGCAGATAGCGACTCCATGTGGTAGTCGGCCATAGCGATGGTAGTCGAGTTGAAGGTGTTGGTTTCGAGAATGTCAGCGCCAGCCTCAAGATAGGCGTAATGAATGGCCGTGATCACCTCAGGTTTGGTCAGCACCAGCAGATCGTTATTCCCTTTGAGATCGCTTTCCCAATTGGCAAAACGCTCGCCGCGATAATCCGCTTCTTCCAGACGATAACTTTGGATCATCGTCCCCATGCCGCCGTCCAGTACCATAATCCGCTGCGCTAACTGGTTGCGTAGTGCCTCAACTTGATTCGCCACTCTCACCTCAATCACCTGTCGTTCACCACCGGCCAAACCCTTAGCAATCGCCGGAAATCATGAAAAGCATCCTAGCATACCTTCCAAGGGCCAAAGCTCAGGAGTTGGTGAGACTTTTTCAATTTAGGAATGCATCTCGCAAGCCCAATGCAACACATCGGATGAGCGGAAATGCAGGTTGCGATCCATACTGTAAAAACGAAAATGAATTCCAAAATAACTTTTATTCCTCGCTAATTAGCGCATCTTACAAGGAAAAGGCCCATGGCAACGCCAGTGACCACCTCGGCCAAACGAGTGAAAAAAACCAAAGCCGCTGCCGCATCGGGCAGCGCCGCCACCGGACAAGTGCAGTCGCTAACCCGTGGCCTAAAATTATTGGAATATATCGCTGAAGCTCAGGGCAGCGTGGCGCTGACAGATTTAGCCCAGCAGGCAGGGTTACCTAACTCAACGACCCACCGATTGCTGACCACCATGCAGCAGCAGGGCTTTGTTCGTCAGGTGGGCGATTTAGGGCTGTGGACGATTGGCTCCCACGCGTTTGTGGTCGGCAGCAGCTTCCTGCAAAGCCGCAATTTCCTGGCCATGGTCCATCCGATGCTGCGTCGGTTAATGGAGGAGTCAGGCGAGACGGTGAATCTGGCGGTGCTGGATCACAGCGACTATCAGGCGATTATTATCGATCAGGTGCAGTGCAACGCGCTGATGAGGATGTCGGCGCCTATCGGCGGTAAACTGCCAATGCACGCCTCGGGGGCGGGTAAAGCTTTCCTCTCGACCTTGCCTGAGGACAGACTGGTTAAGCTGCTGCATAAAATCGGCCTGCACAGCTATACGCCACTGACTCGCACTTCTCCTGCCAATTTAAAACAGGAGCTAGCCGATACCCGAAAACGCGGCTATGCCTTTGATGATGAAGAACATGCGCTCGGGCTGCGCTGTGTAGCGACCTGCATTTATGACGAGCATAACGACGCCTATGCCGCCATTTCGATTTCAGGGCCGATATCGCGTATTACTGACGACCGCGTGACTGAGCTGGGGGCGCTGGTAATTCACGCCGCCAAAGAGATCACTCAGGCTTACGGCGGCGGGAAGCATTAATTCGCAACCTGCTTTTATAGAGGGGAGAAGTTATAGGGAGATAATGGCCGGAATTTCAGCCCAGACTTTTTCATCTCTGCGCTGACTAAAGCGTTGTTGGCGACGGTAGGCGTAGACGTCGTCAACTTCGCCAGCAAGAATGCGTTGCTGCACTCTCTGCCAGTATTCCACCTCAAAAAGGTCGCCATGTAGCATCTCAAACAGCGGCTTGATTCTTTTGTCGCTACAGAGGAAATGGCGGAATTCTTCGGGAAACACGTCTTGTGGCGAAGTGCTGTACCAAGGCTCACTGGAAAGCTCATCTTCCGGGTAGCGCGCGGCGGGAATGGCGCGGAAATTAACATCCGTCATGTAGCAGATTTCGTCGTAATCATAAAACACCACCCGACCATGACGGGTGACGCCAAAGTTTTTAAACAGCATGTCGCCGGGGAAGATATTGGCCGCGGCCAGCTGCTTAATGGCGTTGCCATACTCTTCAATCACGTCGTGCAACTGCTGATCAGTGGCTGTTTCGAGATAAAGATTCAGCGGCGTCATGCGGCGTTCAATATACAAATGGCGCACCAAAATGCTGTCGCCGAGATCCTCGATTTTGCTCGGCACTTCTCGCAGCAGCTCATCCAGCAGTTCAGGGCTGATGTCTTTCTTAGCTAAGGCAAAATGCTCAAACTCCTGCGTATCCGCCATGCGCCCCACGCGGTCGTGCTCTTTGACCAGTTGATAACAGGCCTTCACCTGCGCCTCGGTCACTTCTTTCTGCGGAGCAAAATTGTCTTTAATCACTTTGAAAACGCGGTCACTGTCCGCTAGCGTGAAGACCAGCATCACCATACCTTTGACGCCCGGCGCGATAATAAACGGCTGCTCAGTCTGCGCCATAAAGCGCAGATGCTCGCGATAGCACTCGGTTTTAGCATGCTTCTGACAGCCGATGGCGCTATACAGCTCGGCGGTGGTTTTGCTCGGTAGGATTTCTCGCAGCCATTCGACCAATGCCGCAGGCTGCGGCGCATACACCATGAAGTAGGAGCGAGCGAACCCAAACACGATACTGGCGTCGTCACTCTTGGTCAGGCAAGTATCAACAAAGAGTTGGCCATTGAGGCTGCGGTGAATCGGTAAAAGGAAAGGCAGGGTCTGTCCGGCAATGTGCATTTTGCCAATTAGCCATGCGGCCTTATTCCGGTAAAACAGCTCAGTGGCGACATCGATAACCGCCAGAGACAATGCCTGCTGAGAGAAGGTTTTCTGCAAACTTGCCAAGATGTAATCGACATCCCGCTCTCTATCTTCCCACTCAAGACGCAAGGGCAAATCGGCCAGAATCGCCGTCAGCATCTGGCGAGCATGGCTTTGCGACTCATAGCGGCGAAACAGAGGGCGAGCGCAGACTCGCCGATAACATTCGGACTGCTCGGTGAAGACAAACAGCCTTTCTTCGGTTAAATCGCGATGTTTGAAAATCCGGCAATAGACTGAGTTAAAGAAGCTTTCTGCTATCTCGGCGCGCGGGTAGTCGGGTAAAAGCTGGCTATAAAACTGCTTTACGGTTTTCAGGAAAGAGGCGTCGTAGAAATGCGCGCCGGTGATGCATTTAAGCTGTGCAACCACCAGTCCTACGTGATGATCATAAAGGTGAATTCGCTGTTTCATTGCCGCCTGCACGGCTCGCCAGTCAGCCTGCTCAAAGCGCTGCTGGGCACCAGAAGTGACCTCAAGAAAGCGGCCATATTGAGCATCAAAACCCTGCAATATCGTCTGTGCTATCAGCAACTCTATACGCATAATCTGCTCCCCTGCCGCCATACGTCAGCAGGCCCGGACAAGCCGGGCCGATAGAAAATCAGGTACCAAACTGTTGTTCTTCGGTCGAGCCGGTCAGCGCCGTGACTGACGAGCGGCCGCCCTGAATGATGGTGGTCACCTTGTCGAAATAGCCGGTGCCAACCTCTTGCTGGTGAGACGCGAAGGTGTATCCGCGATTTACAGCAGCAAATTCAGGCTCTTGCACCTTCTCCACATAGTGCTTCATGCCCTCGCCTTGCGCGTAGGCATGGGCTAAATCGAACATGTTGAACCACATGCTATGGATGCCAGCCAGCGTGATGAATTGGTACTGGTAGCCCATGTCGGCGAGGCGCTGCTGGAAGCTGGCGATGGTTTTGTCATCCAGATTCTTCTTCCAGTTGAAGGAAGGCGAGCAGTTGTAGGCCAATAATTTGCCGGGGAAGCGCGCATGGATAGCATCGGCAAAACGCTGGGCCAGCTCCAAATCCGGGGTGGACGTCTCACACCAGACAATGTCGGCATAAGGCGCATAGGCCAGGCCACGACTGATGGCTTGTTCAATCCCAGCGTGGGTGCGGTAGAAGCCTTCCGGCGTGCGTTCGCCGGTGATGAATTCGCTGTCGTAAGGGTCGCAATCCGAAGTTAACAAGTCAGCCGCGTCAGCATCAGTTCGTGCAACCAAGAGCGTAGGAACGCCGAGGACGTCGGCAGCTAAACGGGCAGAAATCAGCTTCTGCACGGCTTCCTGAGTCGGCACCAACACTTTGCCGCCCATGTGACCGCATTTCTTCACCGCCGCCAGTTGGTCTTCAAAGTGAACCGCCGCCGCACCCGCCTCAATCATCGCTTTCATCAGCTCAAACGCGTTAAGCACGCCGCCAAAACCGGCCTCAGCGTCGGCAACAATAGGTAAGAAATAATCGGTGTAGCCCGCTTGGCCCGGCTCAATATTATTCGCCCACTGGATTTGATCCGCACGGCGGAACGTGTTGTTAATGCGATTTACCACTTCGGGGACAGAGTTAACCGGGTAGAGTGACTGGTCCGGATACATGCTCGACGCGGTATTGGCGTCGGCGGCGACCTGCCAACCAGAGAGATAAATGGCTTCAAGACCGGCCTTCGCCTGTTGCAACGCCTGCCCGCCGGTCAATGCACCGAGGCAATTGACGTAACCTTTGCGAGACTCGCCGTGCAATAAGCCCCACAGGCGTTTTGCGCCATTTTGCGCCAGCGTGCATTCTGGATTCACTGAACCGCGCAGGCTTATCACCTCAGCGGCGCTGTATGGGCGCGTGATCCCCTCCCAGCGCGATTGGGACCAATTTTCTTCAAGCTGCTGAATTTGCTGAGTACGTGAGTTTTTCATGGCAAGGTTTCCTGTTCTTTATTTTATGGGTTTGTAGGGAGATAAGTGCATTAAGCCAGCAGGGCATAGCCCGGCAAGGTGAGGAAGTCGACCAGTTCCTCTTGAGTGGTGATGCGCTCCATCAGCGCCGCCGCTTCGCTAAATCGCCCGGCGCTGAAACGCTGCTCACCTAACTCTTGCTGGATGACCTGCATCTCTTCGCAAAGCATTTTGCGGAACAGCGCCTTGGTCACTGGCTGCCCGTCACTCAGGGTTTTGCCATGGTGTATCCACTGCCAAATGGAGGTGCGGGAGATCTCGGCTGTCGCGGCATCCTCCATCAGCCCGTAAATCGGCACGCAGCCGTTACCCGAAATCCAAGCTTCAATGTATTGCACGGCAACGCGAATATTGGCGCGCATCCCCTCTTCGGTTCGCTCTCCCGCGCAAGGCTCTAAGAGCTCGCTGGCAGTGATAGGGGCATCTTGGTCACGGGAAATATCCAGTTGGTTTTTGCGCTCGCCCAGTGCCCGGTCAAAAATAGCCATTACCGTGTCGGCGAGGCCCGGATGAGCAATCCAGGTGCCGTCATGACCATTTTGAGCTTCTAACTCTTTGTCACTCTTCACTTTATTCAGCACCCATTCGTTACGCTGAGCATCTTTGCTCGGGATAAAGGCCGCCATGCCTCCCATAGCAAAAGCACCTCGGCGATGACAGGTTTTGATTAACAGCCGCGAGTAGGCACTGAGGAATGGCTGGGTCATGGTGACTGCTTGGCGATCGGGCAAAACACGTTCAGGATGGTTCTTCAATGTTTTGATATAGCTGAAGATATAGTCCCAACGCCCGCAGTTCAGCCCCACAATATGGCTTCGCAGGTGGTAGAGAATTTCATCCATTTGGAAGACCGCAGGCAGTGTTTCAATCAGCACCGTGGCCTTAATGGTCCCACGCGGCAGGTCGACGTAATCTTCCGCAAAGCTAAAGATGTCGCTCCACCAAGCAGCTTCCTGATAAGTCTGGGTTTTAGGCAGGTAAAAGTACGGTCCGCTACCTTTAGCCAGTAATGCACGGTAGTTATGGAAAAAGTACATTGCGAAATCAAACAAGCCGCCGGGGATCGGTTCGCCTTCCCAATGAACGTGCTTTTCTGGCAGGTGCAGCCCGCGCACGCGGCACACCAACACTGCCGGATCGGGTTTTAACTGGTAAATCTTCCCTGCTTCATTGGTGTAACTGATGGTTCCGTTAACGGCATCGCGCAAATTGATCTGACCTTCGATCACTTTATTCCAGTCAGGGGCTAATGAGTCTTCAAAGTCCGCCATAAAGACTTTTACGTTGGCATTCAGAGCATTAATCACCATTTTCCGCTCAACTGGCCCGGTGATCTCAACTCTTCTATCCTGCAAATCCGCAGGGATATTTTTAATCTTCCATTCACCTTCACGAATGGAATGAGTTTCCGAAATAAAATCCGGAAGTTGACCCTGATCGATTCTACGCTGTTGCTCAAGACGACTTTGCAAAAGCTGGTGCCGAGGAGCGCTAAAACGCGTCACCAGTTCTGTCAGAAAGTCGATCGCTTCGTCTGTCAGGATTAATGCGTCGTTACTGCTTAATTGACGGGTAAATTGCAATGGAGCATGGGTTATCTGCTGATTCATCGGCATTCTCCTGACTTATCTCTTCTCTTTCAGCCAGGAATACTCAAGTCCGGCCGGCTAATTTCAGAGGATCTAGGGCTCGGACATCAGGATCATTTGACCTCAATAATCACAACCGAAACGCAGCCTCAGTAAGATCTAAGCGTAATCAGGAAATTAATAAAATCAAAAACGATTTCCATTTTATTTTCAATTTAATTTTTTATCGTTTTTAATCATTAAGTTAAGAGAAAAAATATTTTCTTTAAAAAGGAATTAGCTTTCATAAAAAGAGATATTGGATTGAGTGGAGGAATTGCAGCGCAGTAGAAGGATTTAAGGCAAGGAATTGAGTCTAGGGATTGAGGCGAGCAGCGAGCTCGCCTGAGAAACGACTGACTATTCGAGGGTGGGATTCATCTGGCGCAGATCGAACGGCGTGATCTGATAAACGTAATAATTCAGCCAGTTAGTAAACAGCAGGTGGCCGTGGCTGCGCCATGTCGCTTTCGGCGATAAAGCAGGATCATTCTGCGGGAAGTAGTTAAATGGCATATCGGGAGATAGGCCTGCGTCTCTGTCGCGCAGATACTCACCGGCTAACGTGCCCGCATCATATTCAGGGTGACCAGTGACAAAAGCCATACGCTTATCTTTGGTGGCAAACAGGTAAGCACCGGCTTCTTCGGATTCAGCCAGAATATCAAGATCGGTGTATTTACGCAGCTCATCGATTGGGAAGTCAGCATATCGGGAATGGGGCGCTAAAAAGCTCTCATCGAACCCACGAGTGAGTAAAGCCAGCGGCTGTAAGGTCTGATGATGGTAAACGCCGGACAATTTGGTTTCGCGAGTCATTTTCGGCGTGCCATAGAGCACATTCAAAGCAGCCTGCACCGCCCAACACACGAATAGCGTTGAGGTCACGTGCTCTTTCGCCCAGTGAACCACTCGCTCAATTTGCGGCCAATAGGCCACATCACAGAAGTCGACTAAGCCAAGCGGCGCGCCGGTGACGATCAGGCCGTCGTAATTCTCGTGCTGAATGTCTTCAAAATCACAGTAGAAGTTGTTCAAGTGCTCAGCAGGCGTGTTTTTTGACTCACGGCTATCAATGCGTAGAAGCTGAACGTCGATTTGCAGGGGTGAGTTCGAGAGAAGGCGCAAAAATTGATTTTCAGTCTCAATTTTCTTTGGCATCAGGTTTAAGATCAACACCTTAAGCGGTCGAATCTCCTGAGTTTTTGCACGAGATGAGGTCATAACAAAGACGTTCTCATTTCGTAAAAAATTCACTGCAGGTAATTCATCAGGAACCCGAATTGGCATAACAACTTCCTCACTGCATCCGTATATACGTTTAGACTTCTAGATGCCCGACAATAGCGGTTTTCACCCATAAAGTCGAGTGAGGTATCTTCAAGGTGAGAAATCTTCAGCTTTAAGTAATATGTTTAGCTAATTTTGTTCTATGGGGGATGTGAGGACAGGGAGACTAGTTGTTAATTGGGGGGAAATACAAAAGAAAAAGCCCCGTTACTTTCGTACGGGCTTTTTC